>CAWECV010000001.1:2745000-3321915 GCA_963807765.1 uncultured Acidobacteriota bacterium
AGTGCTCTACCACCGTGGCAGATCATACAAGGCTGCCCCTAAAGGCATTTCGGGGAGAACGAGCTATCACGGAATTTGATTAGCCTTTCACCCCTACCCTCAGCTCATCCGAGCGATTTTCAACTCACAACGGTTCGGTCCTCCAGTCGCGGTTAAGCGACCTTCAACCTGGCCAAGGGTAGATCATCCCGCTTCGCGTCTATTCCCACAGACTGAACGCCCTATTCGGACTCGCTTTCGCTGCGGCTCGGTTTCCCTTAACCTCGCCTGTGAGAATAACTAGCCGGCTCATTAAGCAAGAGGCACGCCGTCAGGCCTTTATTCCGCCGAAGCGGAACCATAGCCCTCCGACTGCTTGTAAGCATACGGTTTCAGGTTCTATTTCACTCCCCTCGCAGGGGTGCTTTTCGCCTTTCCCTCACGGTACTAGTTCACTATCGGTCGCCAACGAGTATTTAGCCTTGGAGAGTGGTCTCCCCAGCTTCCCACGGGATTTCACGTGTCCCGTAGTACTCAGGATACCGCTTCGAGTCCGGTAAGCTTTCGGCTACATGGCTATCACATTCTTTGGCCCCGCTTTCCAGCGGGTTCACCTAGCCTCCGGATTGGTAACTCTACTCACGCGGTCCTACAACCCCGCCGTGTAAACACGACGGTTTGGGCTGTTCCGATTTCGCTCGCCGCTACTTTCGGAATCTCGTTTGATTTCTCTTCCTCCAGGTACTGAGATGGTTCACTTCCCTGGGTTGACTCGCACCCGCCTATGTATTCAGCGGGCCGTTACCTGAGTTCATCAGGTAGGGTTTCCCCATTCGGACATCCCCGGATCAAGGCCTGCTTGCGGCTCCCCGAGGCTTATCGTAGCTTGCCACGTCCTTCATCGTCTGTTGGCGCCAAGGCATCCACCGTACGCCCTTAGTAGCTTGACCATAAAACTTACCCAAAACGTCTCGGTCCCTTTGGAGAACAGAGAGACGGAATCGCATCCCGACAACGCTCTTGCAAGGCGGTGTCTTCCGCGAAACCGTGCAGCGTGCATGGGCAAGCTCGCCTTTCCACATTTGCTACTCGAGCAAACTTGCGGTTTCACACCATTCCGCCTCGCTGCCAAAATCGCAGACGAAACAGAAGGCGTGAATTGCCTTCTTCCTTCAGTTGTCAAAGAGCTGAATCAGGATCGCAACTGCTGATCTTGATTTCTCTGCGCCCGGCAGAGCGCGAACCCGGTTTGAAGCCGAACTCGCGAGCAATAAAAAACCCGGCGTCGAGCGCCGGGTGAGTCCGTCCACTCTCCGGGTTGAACCGCCGGAGGACGGAATCGCGCGAAGCTCGATTTCTTTCTACCCGCTATTCGTAAACAACCTCACCTCGTTGAAAACAAGGCCGATTGCAGGGTGTCAGCAGAATAGTCTGCACAAACAGACCCCCCTGACAATCAGTGAGTATAACAGCTCCATTACAGAAATCAAGCACGTTTTCGTGAGAATTTTGGTGGGCGCCCTGTGGAATTCAGAGGGGACTGTGGGAATCTCGGAGCCGGCGCATGCCCGCCTGACCGCCGGTCAATATCTAGCCTTTGTTGTGCTTGAAGTACTCCACTTGGCGGAGGCGCTTTTCAGCTTCGGCCTTTGTCTTGTAAGGGCCGCCGAGATTCTTTCCCGTTTTCTCTGAGACCACCTTGTAGCCGCTTTTCACTTTCTTGATCATCGCCAATCTCCCTTCCTCCCTACGATGCAGGTACAGGGAAGCGAGTGACACTGCATGGAAGATTTTACCGAGAATATTCTGAAGAAAACGATTTGTTTATTCGGCGGCGTTTGATCGCGAGAAAAACGGGCTGAAAGTAACCGGGGCGCGAAGATCTTCCTTCGCGCCGCCGATTTTTCTTATATCTGAATAAACAGGAAAATTAAGGCGGTAAAACTGTTGACCTGGTCTACCGTAATTTCACCGTTATCGGCGCCTTGCCGCCATAAAGCAGAAGCCCGCGCAGCGCGTTGCGCGGGCTTCCGTCATGATGCAACCGCGAGCTGGAGTTAGCTCGGCATCAGAACCGTGTCGATCACCTGGATGACGCCATTCGACTGGTTCACGTTTCCGATCGTCAGATTGGCCCAATTGCCCTTTTCGTCCTTGATGATGATGTTGTCGTCGCCGTTCATCATGAAGATCAAAGTTCCGCCGCTGACGGTCTTGAGCGTCGCCTGTCCATGCCCTGCGTGGATTTCCTTTTTGAGCGCCGCGGTGGAATAGCGTCCCGCGACAACGTGATAGGTGAGGATTTTTACAAGCGTGTCGTGATTTTCAGGCTTGATCAGAGTGTCCACGGTGCCGGGCGGCAATTTCGCGAAGGCTTCATTCGTCGGCGCGAAAACGGTGAATGGGCCGGGCCCCTTCAATGTTTCTACGAGTCCCGCTGCTTTTACGGCCGCGACCAGCGTGGTGTGATCCGCCGAGTTCATGGCGTTGTCGATGATGTCCTTGGTCGGATACATCGCCTGGCCACCCACCATGACGGTCTTGTCTTGGGCTCCCGCATAGGAGACGGCGCCCGAAAAAGCGACCAGCGCAAGCAATGCTGTTGCCAGAATTTTTCTCATCTTTCAGTCCTTTCGCTTCGAAGAGTTTTGAATTTCCGTACCCGGCATGAGTACGCGCGAGATGGCGAAACGGATTTTCTGAAGTGCAAGAAATTCGCGCCGATTCGAGCGGACGCGCGGCGATGTTCATTGACGCGCCGTGGATGGCAGCCTACGATTGCGGCCGAAAGAGACGCTGAATTGTTCGAGGTTTTGCGATGACTGCGGTTGACACTTCGAAAAGCTCTACCGTTCTCGTGACCGGCGGCACAGACGGGCTCGGGCGCGCGACTTCGTTGCTGCTGGCGAGCGAAGGTTATCGCGTTTTCGCAGGAGGGCGCAGCGCGCATCGCCGCGAGGCGCTCGACGTGGAGGCGAGCGATCGGAACCTGCCGCTCACGACGCTCGAACTCGACGTGACGGACGACGAGTCCGTGAATCGCGCCGTCGCAGAGATCGAGCAACAGGCCGGGCCGGTGGAGATCCTGATCAACAATGCCGGCATCGCCATCGGCGCAGTGATGGAAGAAATTTCTCTCGCCGATTTGCGCAAACAGTTCGACACGAATTATTTTGCCATTGTGCGTCTTTCGCAGCGCGTTCTGCCCGCCATGCGCGAGCGCCGCCGCGGCCGGATCATCAATATGAGCTCCGTCGCCGGGTTGCTCGGCAGCCCGGTGATGGGGGCATACGCGAGCAGCAAGCACGCGCTCGAAGGCCTGAGCGATTCGATGCGCTTCGAGCTGATTCCCTTCGGGATCCAAGTGATTTTGATCGAACCCGGATACATTCCCACCAACATTGAAAACGCCGCGACCCAACTTTCTTCCGCTTATGTCACTCGAGCGCAAAAAAGCCCCTACCGGATGGTGTATGAGGGCTTCCGCACCGGCTGGGCGCAGGTAACGGAAAATCCAAAGTACACGCCGGATGACTGCGCGCGCGTGATTCTTCGCGCGATTCGCGATACGTCTCCGCGCGCACGCTATCCCGTCACGAGCACGGGCCACGCGGTGCGCTGGATGAAGCGTCTTCTTTCCGACCGCATGCTCGACCGCATGATCACCAAGCAATACCGAATAAGGCCGCCGCAGGAGTGATTTCTTGCGCGGCGCGCGGCGGTAGTTGTTGACCCGCGGGAAGCGAGTTCAGTAGGATGCCGCAACGAGTCTAGTCCCGCGATTTTCCCGGCGCTGGAGAGGAGGCCGAATGTACTGTTCCAAGTGCGGTTCGACTGTCGCTGAAGGTGTCGTCTTCTGCCCGAACTGCGGGCAAGCGACCGGAGGCGTGACGCCGGCAGCCGTGCCGGCACCGGCGCCCGTGTACGCCGGTACGCCGGGCGCAGTTGCCGTTGCGATCGCGCCGAGTTCTCCGTACGCCGGTTTCTGGCTTCGATTCGTCGCATGGATTATCGATCGAGTGGTGCTGCAGGTCGTCGCAGGTGTTGTCCTGTTTCCCCTGTTCGGTGTGTCTTTAATGAGGATGGCCATGCACATGCGCCCCGGCAATCCTGACGACATTATTCCGCTGTTCGCGTCCATGGGCCGGCTGACCGTGGCCGCGCTCGTCGTGAACTGGCTGTATTACGCGCTGCTGGAAAGTTCGGCGTGGCAAGCGACGCTGGGAAAGAAAGCGCTCGGGCTTCAAGTAACGGATCTTGCGGGCCGCCGCATCAGCTTTGGTCGCGCGACGGGAAGATACTTCGCTCGAATTATTTCGGCGATGACTCTTTTTATAGGCTACATCATGGCGGGATTCACGCAGAAAAAGCAGGCGCTGCACGACATGATCGCGGGAACGCTGGTCGTCAAGCAGATGTCGTGACGTTTTGGGGCGCTTGAAGCGCCCGGGAGTGAGCGATGTTCTGTTCGCGCTGTGGCGCTACGTTGCCGGACGGATCGGCGTTTTGCACGAATTGCGGCACGCCCGCGCCGCAGCGCCTGGTTCGCTTCCGGCATCGGCACGCCCGGAGTCGCACCGCCGCCTGGCGCTCCCGTTGCAGCGCCGGTCCCGGCGGGAGCCTACGCTGCACAGGCGATGTTTCTGGCTCCGCCCCTGCCGTACGCAGGATTCTGGCTTCGACTTGTCGCTTACCTGATTGACGGCGTGATCATGGGAATCTGCTTCGTGCCCGTGATTGTCATCCTGGTCGTTGTTACGGGTGCAGGCGCAGCGCTTTCCCACATGCAAAACAGCCCTCCGGAAGATTTCGTATTTCCGGCGGCCGTCATAATGTTCATTCTTTTTTTGTTTATCGCCATACTTGGCGGCGCCTGGCTTTACTACGCTCTAATGGAAAGTTCGACGTGGCAGGCGACGCTTGGAAAAAAGGCGATCGGATTGATGGTGACGGATATGGAAGGCAAGCGGCTGACGTTCGCCCACGCGACCGGGCGATACTTCGCAAAGATGATCACCGGCATGGTGCCGCTCGCCATCGGTTACATCATGGCCGGCTTTACGCAGAAGAAGCAGGCGCTGCACGATTTCATTGCCGCCACGCTGGTTTTGAAGAGGGTGTAGGCCCGGCGATTCGTTCTAGACGCCCCAACCGTAGCGTTCCGCGTGAACGAGCGAATCGGACATTTCCGCGCGAATCAATTCGACAATTTTAGAGCAACCGACGGGCTCGGTCCCGGGCTCGGCGATGTCGGCTGTGCGATAGCCCTGTTCCAAAACGCGATCAACCGCTGATTCGATCCACTCGGCTTCGGGCTGCAGTCCGAACGACTCACGCAGCATCAAGCTCACACAAAAAATCGAGCCAAGCGGGCTGGCAATATCGCGCCCGGCAAGCGATGGCGCTGAGCCATGGATGGGCTCGTAAAGCGCGCCTTTCGGCGAGCGGCCGCGGCTCATGGATGGAATCAAGCCAATCGAGCCGGCGAGCGCGGCGGCTTCGTCGCTCAGGATGTCGCCAAAAAGATTCGCGGTGACTATGACATCGAACTGCGCTGGATTGAGAACGATTTGCATCGCGGCGTTATCGACATACATATGTTCGAGCGTGACGCCCGGATAATCCTTCGCCACACGCGTGACTGTTTTACGCCAGAGAACGGACGTCGCCAGGACATTGGCTTTGTCCACGCTGACCAGCCGCTTGCGGCGCGCAGCCGCGCGTTCGAAGGCATAGCGCGCGATCCGCTCGATTTCGATTTCTGAATACTGCGCTACATCGCGAGCCGACTCGCACCCGTTTTCGGTGTAGTGTTCGTGCGCGCCGAAATAGATGTCGCCCGCCAACTCGCGGATGATTTCGAAATTGCAGCCGCGAACCTTTTCCGGCCTCACGGGCGAAATTCCCACGAGCGAATCGCGCACGCGGATCGGGCGGTAATTGACGTAAAGCTCGAGGCCGCCGCGGAGCGCCAGCAAACCGCTCTCTGCACGCTTGCCGATCGGCTGGCTATCCCACTTCGGCCCGCCGACGGCGCCAAGAAGAATTGCGTCGGCGTGGCGGCAGGCCCCGAGGGTTTCGGAAGGCAGCGGCTCGCCGAAACGATCGATCGCGTTCCCACCGAAGGGCATTTCCTGCAAGTCGAAGCGATAGTCAAAGGCGTTCGCGCAATCGGCGAGCAGCCGCGTCGCCGCGTCCGTCACTTCCGGGCCGATGCCGTCGCCCGGCAGGACGATGATTTTCTTGTTTACCCTGCTCATTGAATTCACTCGCGTGGCGCACCGGACGCGATATGTCTTTCGCGTTCGGCGGATCGAAATCCTGCAAACATCTTACCCGCAAATTCGCGCGGGGGAAGTTCAGTCGCCGGCCGTCAAGCCCACGCCAGGTTCACTCGCGACTGCCTTGTTCCCGCGGCGAACGCGGTGGACGATGGTCAAAAGATCGCGATCCGATACTTCCTTGGATGCGTCGGCGAGCGCCATCGCCGCGCTGTAGCACTGGCGCAATTCATCTTCGCTGGCCATGAAGCCAAGCTCGAGAAGATGCGCTCGGAGCGCGTTGCGTCCGGAATGCTTTCCAAGAACGAGGCGCCGCGCGGGTACGCCGACAGCCTGCGGAGAAATAATTTCATAGGTCAGCGGATTTTTCAGAATGCCGTCCTGATGGATCCCCGCCTCGTGAGCGAAAGCGTTGGCGCCGACCACGGCTTTATTCGGCGCGACGGAAACGCCGGTGATTTCGGAAAGCAGGCGGCTGGTCGCGTAGATTTCTTTCAGATTGATCTTCGTGCCGACGCCGAAGGAGGCGCGGCGAACTTCAAGCGCGACCGCGATTTCTTCGAGCGATGCATTGCCCGCGCGCTCGCCAATGCCATTGATCGTGCATTCCACCTGCCGCGCGCCCGCGGCAATCGCAGCGAGCGAATTTGCGACGGCGAGGCCGAGATCGTTGTGGCAGTGGGCGCTGAGGACGATGCCGGGAAAGCGCCGCGTGTGTTCGGCGATGTGGCGAAAAATCGCGGCGTACTCTTCGGGCGTGCTGTATCCGACCGTATCGGGAATATTCAGAATCGTCGCGCCGGCTTCGGCGGCGATCTCCAACACTTGCGCCAGAAACGCAAGATCGCTGCGGCTGGCGTCCTCGGCCGAAAATTCGATTTCGCCGGTGCGCTCGCGGGCATAACGGATCATCCTGCCGACCTGGTCGAGCGCAGCCTCGCGCGAGAGGCGCAGCTTGTGCTTGAGGTGCAGATCGGAAGTGGCGAGAAAGATATGCAGCCGCGGCTTGGCGGCCGGCTCGATGGCGCGCAGGCCGGCGTCAATATCCGGCTGGTAGGCGCGGGCCAGTGCGGCGACCGTCGAGCTCTTGATTTCGCACGCAACTTCGCGCGAAGCCTCGAAGTCTCCGTCGGACGCGATGGGGAATCCCGCCTCGATGACGTCAACGCCGAGGCGCTCGAGCTGCAAGGCGAGCCGCAGCTTCTCTTCGCGGTTCATCGAGAAGCCGGGCGATTGCTCGCCGTCACGCAGCGTGGTATCGAATATGCGTACCGTGTCCATACTTCTCCCCTGTATGAGTGAAGCCCCTGCAGCCCAATACGTCAAATTTATAGTTTTTTGCTTGTCTATTAGCCTGGCTTATAGAACGATTGTGCTGCATTCCGGGGCAATTCAGGCGCTTCCGCACCAAGGGAGAGGTAAATCGTGGATTTGGCCGCGTTGCAGGTGTTTCTGACGGTCGCGCATGAGCGCAGCTTTTCCCGCGCCGCTCAGAAGCTCTTCCGGACACAGCCCGCCGTCAGTATCGCCATCCGTAAGCTCGAGGAATGGGTGGGCCAGCCGCTCTTCGTTCGCGGATCGCGCACCGGGCAACTGACCGAAGCCGGCGTGCTGCTGCACGCGTATGCCGAACGAATGCTGAACCTGCGCGAAGAGATTCGCCGGGGCGTGGAAGACTTACAGAAAGTCCGGCAGGGCGAACTTTCAATCGGCGCGAATGAAAGCTCGATCCATGCGCTGCTGCCTGCACTCGCCGAATATCGCCGCCGCTATCCGAAGATTCATGTGCGGTTTCACCGCGTATTCTCGCGCGAGATTCCCGCGGAGATTCTGAACTACCGGCTCGATTTCGGGGTGGTGACGTACCGGCCGCTCGATCCGAACCTTGTGGCCGTCGAGTTTCTGCGGGACGATTTGACCTTCGTGGTTCCGCCGGGACACCGGCTGGCGAAGCGGCGGAAGGTCAGCGTGAAGGATTTGGGCGAAGAAAGTTTTGTCGCGCACATCGTCGAGTCGCCGTACCGGCAGCGCGTGATGCAACTTTTCGCACGCCACCACACCACGCTGCGTATGGACGTGGAATTACCCACCGTCGAAAGCATCAAGCGATTCGTGGAAATGAATATGGGCGTGGCGATTGTGCCGCGGATGTGCGCGAAGATGGAGCTTGAGCGCGGGACGCTGGTGGAACTGAAGATCCGGCAGATGCACCTGCCGCGGCATCTATTCGTGCTCTACCGGCGAGACCGCACGCTTTCCCACGCCGCACGCGCGTTCATGCATCTCCTGCGCGCACGACGCGCAAGCTGAAGACATCCCCTTCCCGATATCCCGTGTTGCCCACGATTCTGTTGCCGCACGATTCGGGCCGCCGCTTCCGCTGCGATTAATTTTTGCGAGTGAATTCGTCGAGCGCGGAGCCAATCCGCCGCAGACCATTTTCCAGCGTATCGGGATCCACGCAGTAGCCCAGCCGGAAGAAGTCCGGCATCTCGAAAAAGCGGCCGGGGACGACCGAAGTTTCGTACTTTTGCCGCAGCAACTGGCAGAATGCATCCACGCCGCCCTGAGCGAGATTTGGAAAAATCGTCGTTCCAGCTTCCGGCCTTACGGCGATGATGTCTTTGCGGGAGTCGAGGAATTTGCCCACTCGCGCGCGATTGGCATCGAGCAGCGTTTTCATCTCCGCCGTGATCTGGGGCAGATGATCGAACGCCAAAGCGCTCAAGCGTTCGGCGACGTGTGCCGGAATCACGCCGAAGAGATCGTTTAGCCGCCACATTCGTTCCGCCAGCAGCGGCTGCGCGAGAATCCATCCGCAACGCAATCCCGAGAGGCCGTACGCTTTCGTGAGGCTACTCGTCACGACGAAATTCGAACCCAGATGAAAAGCGGACCGGACGGTTGGGTCGCAGCACGCTTCCAGATAAACCTCGTCAACCAGAACCGTCGCGCCGCGGCTGCGCGCGATTTCGCCCACAAGGCGAAGCGTTTCGTCCGGCGTACGCACACTGCTCGGATTATGGAGATTCGTGATGACGATGACGCGTGTTCGAGGCGTGATCGCGCGCTCAAGTTCGCGCGGGTCGATCTGAAAGCCCGCCTCGAAGGCGCGCGGAAAGCGGAGAATCCTGGCGCCGAGATATTCCGCAACCGACAGGAGAAGCTCGTACGTCGGATGTTCGATCAGCACTTCGTCGCCCGGTTCGAGGAGAGCCGCGAGCGCCAGATGATTTGCCATCGAAGTGCCTGTCGCCGCGACGACGCATTCCGGCGCAACTCCGCATTTCGCCGCGAGCCTTCGTTGCAGCGGTTCGTAGCCGTAGCCGCCCGGCGTGGAAATTTCGAGATCGGCGGGCGTCGCACCGAGGCTCGAGAGCGGAAGACCGGGCATTCCACTGACGGCCAGATTAAAACGCGCGTGCGAATGAAGCTTCGCCCATTCCATGTACGCCGAACGAATTTCGCGCCGTTGTGCCAAGACTGGTTACGCGGAATGTCCGCGCCGCCTCCAGAAGAAATAAATCGGGATGCCGGCCAAGAGAATACCCATACCGGCGAGAGTATTGCCCGGATATTTGACGATTGTGTTCGCCACCGCGAACCACGAAATCGCGATGAAAACGATCGTCGTGAAAGGATGGCCCGGAACGCGAAACGGTCTTGAGCCGTCCGGGCGAGCCCCTGCAGCGCCGGCGCCAGCTGCGGGACGGGCCATCGCGTCTCTGCGGCGAAACGTGAACAGGCACGTCGCCGTCAGCCCGAAAAAAATGAAATCCATCGAGACCACGTAATTCAGGATTTGTTCGTAACGTCCGGTCATGGCGATCACGATTGCCGCCACAGCTTGCAGAAGGATCGCGACGGCGGGAACGTGATGCCGCGGGTCCACCCAGGCGACGCTGCGGAAGAACAAGCCGTCCTTGGCCATGGCGAAATAAACGCGCGGCGCGGTCAAGACGCATTGACTGAGAAAGCCGAGCGTCGAGATTGTGATTCCGAGGGCGATGAACCTCTCGCCGGTGGCGCCGAACGCGCGCTGCATTACATCGGTGGCGGGCGTCGATGTCGCGGCAAGCCCCGCAGGTGTGAGAACTCGGACGTACACAAAATTGACGCCAAGATACAGAGCGATTACCCCAACGACCCCGAGAATCAGCGCCCGAGGCAAATTGCGTGCCGGCTCGCGAATTTCGGCGGCGACGAAATTGGCGGTCTGCCAGCCGCCATAGGCGAAGAGTACGGGAGTGAGCGCTGCTCCGATGGCCGTCACCAGATCGAGTGAGACCGGGCGGTCGAGCACTGGACGCGTGAGCGTTTCGTGCGCCGCAGGCGATGCGTACCATGCGCCGGCGATCACCAGCGCCGCAATTGCGAGAATTTTCAGGACCATCAACGCGCTCTGCACCGTGCTTCCTGCCCGCACTCCGAAACAGTTGATGATCGCGAGCAAGGCCAGAGCGATGGCCGCGATCCACGTGTCCGAAAAAGGCACCCGTACGAGCACTTGCAGGTATTTCGCGAACGTCACCGCGACCGCAGCCATTCCGCCCGTTTGAATCACCAGCAGCAATACCCAGCCGTAAAGAAATGCGAGCAACGGATGGTAAGCCTCGCGCAGATAGGCGTACTGGCCTCCCGCCTCGGGCAAGCGCGCGGCCAGTTCGGCGTAGACAAACGCTCCGATGAGTGCGACGACTCCTCCAACAGCCCACGCGCCGAGAATCAACGCGGGCGTGTGAACTTGCCGCGCGACGACGTAGGAGTTGATGAATATGCCCGAGCCGATGATTCCGCCCATGACGATCATCGTGGCATCAAAGAGGCCAATGCGCGCCACGAGCCGCGGCGTGGAAACGGCGGAATTTTCTTCAGGCAGCATTTTCGGGAAACGCGGCGTCACAACACACGATGCCTGGAACTGCAGCCCTGCGAAGCGCGGCGCCGGGCTTCTTGATTACAAACTCGCGCAAATTTGTACTTTCGCGCGAAATCGTTCCGTGACTCTATCACCGGCGCGCCAAACCGCAATGTGGATCGAGCCCGGCGCCCGCGATAACTCATCCGCGACGCACGCCGCCAAACCACTTGCGACGCGCAGCCGACGCGGTATTAATTGAGTCGAGGAGAATCCTATGCAACAGCGAGAAGCCACAGGCACGAAGAGCATTGCCGACGCCCCCTCCGAGCGCCGGCGCACGCAGCGCGTTCATATCGCGATGCCCGTTCGCGTGAATGGCAAGGTCGGCACTCAGACTTTCAAGGAGGAAACCACCACTGCATCGGTCAATGCACACGGTTGCATGGTCCACATGACCCAAATGGTGAGCCGCGGCCAGCAAGTGAGCCTCTTCAACCACGCGAACGAACAGGAACTGATCTGCACGGTGACTTTTCTGGGGCCGAAGGACCGTGGCAAGACGGAAGTTGGGCTCGAGTTTCTCGAAGCCTCGCCGCGCTTCTGGAACATGCATTTTCCTCCGGACGACTGGGATCCGGCCGAGCGCAAGCGTCCGGGACCGGTCAAGCGGTAAATCCGGCTACGACTTCGTCAGTGTGAAATACCGCGTGAACGGATCATCGCGGCTTCAAATGCAAGCACGCTCCAAGTCTCGAACTTCAAGCCCGAATAGCCGCCAACTAAGGAGAAGCGAATGAAGAGCCTGGTCGCCCTCGTGATCGTCGCCGCGCTCGCTCTGGTGGTTTACCGCCTCTATCTGACTCAGGCGATGCCCGCAGGCACAAAGACGCCGCAGGGAACCATTGACGCCGCCGGCGTAAAAAACGATCTGCTCGCAATCGCGCAGGCCGAGCGCGCCTATCAGGCAGAGAACGGCCACTACGCCTCTCTCGATGAGCTGAACTCAAACGGCGCCATGACCATGAAGAAAACGGGCCGCGCGGGCTACACCTACGAAGTCCAGACTTCGCCAGGAAATTTTCAGGTCTTCGCGCACTGCGCCGCCGCGCCGGATCAGCCCTGCGTGAGTTATTCGATCGATTCCTCGATGGAAGTCCAAGCTCTTCCCTGAAGCGAGTTCCGAGCTATCACGTAATCGGGGTTACTGAGGACGCGGCCGATCGCTGAGTATGTGTCACGCCGCTCGCTGCGGAACTCCCGGCAGCGACGCGCCGCAGAGGCCGCAGTTTCTCCAGGTTGCTTCGACCGCTTTGCCGCATTGGGGGCACGTTGGCTTCACCGAGGTTCCGCAACTCGGGCAAAACGTGAATTTCGAAAGCACGCTCGCGCCGCATTTCGGACAATTCACCGGCAGCGGATCCCGCAGAATGAAGTACAGAATAATGCCGATTGAATCGGGAACGAAGATTGCGAGCAGCGTCCACATGACGTAGCGCATGCCTCGCCGTTTCGCGTCGCCATAAACGTATCCGATCAGGTGGATGAGCACGAGCATGACGGCGCCGATAAGAAGCGGCAGCAACACTCTGGCGGCAGGCGGGACCGGCTTGCCGTCTGGCGGAAAACTAGTCAGGTAAGCGATCCCCGCCGCGGATCCGAGCGAGACAATCCACGCAATCACTTTCGCTATGCGCGGAATCACTGCCAGGTTGTCCGAAAATTTGCTCATGCGAGTCTCCTCTCGCGTCTCTGATTCCACGCCAACAGCGCCGCCGCCACTCCTCCTGCGACCCATCCGAACGCCGTGAGTCCGGCGAACGCGTACCAACTCGTCGGAAGGCTCAACGTCAACCACGCCTGCAAACCGCCGCTCAGGACGCGCACGACGGGCCAGCTAATGATCGTAATCGTCCAGGCCAGGCCGACAAGAAAAACAAGGACGCCACGGTCCCAACGCCGTTCCGCCACTTCAGCGAGCGCAAACTCAGCGCGGGCCCGCGCCCGCTCCACAATCGTCGCCGACGGCTGAGGCGTTGGAAGCCGCCGCAAGCCGCGCGCGAGAAGATTCCAGTCGTCGAGTTTGGCCGCGCACGCTGCGCACTCCCGCGTGTGCCGCGCAACTCGATCCTCGGATTCGGGATCGAGCGCTCCCGCGGCTGCGAGCGACAGCAAATCCCGAACTTCATCGCACGCGTTCAAGTTCCGGCTCATGTCCAGCGCTCCCCGGGATATTTCGATTCCAGGCTCGCGCGCAGCGAATCGAGCCCGCGTCGCAGCCGCGTCTTCACAGTCGAGAGCGGCGCGTCGAGCACCACGGCGATATCTTCGAGCTTCATTTCCTCCTCGAATCGCAGCGAAAGAACCTCGCGATAATACACGGGCAGGCTCGCCACGCACTCGGCAAGTCGCGAGCCGCGCTCGCGCTCGAGAATGCCGTCGAGCGGCGGCGCGTCTTTCGCGGGAAGCTTCGCCGCCATCGTCGCGCCATGCGGATCGTCTGCCGGCGGCTCGTCCAGGCTCTCCGGCCGCCGCCGCCGAAGATGATCGATGGCCAGGTGCCGCGCCAGGGTGAAAAGCCATGCATCGAAATTGCGGCTCGGATCGTAGCGCCGTATCTGCTCGGCCACGCGAATCCAGGTTTGCTGAAAAAGATCGTCGGCATCCGCGGTGTTGCGAACCAGGCGCAGCAGGTAACGGTAGAGCCGGTTCTGATAGCGCGCCACGAGAACGGAAAGCGCATCGAGGTCGCCACGACGAAGCTGGTTGACCTCGGCTTCAACGCCCACCGGCGCCTCCTCTGCGACAACGAGCGCGGCTATCATAATTGGCTATACGGCCGAACGGAGGAAAAAGACTCGCTGCTTCCCTCGACGGGAGCGCCAGATTCGCATCGGGCTCGGATCGTATCTATATGAAGCGCAGAGACTTGCAGAGTTTCAACGCGATGCAGCCCAGCGCGACCCTCGGCGTGAGCCGTAGGCGCGTGCGCCATACGCCCGCCCGCCGATCCACAGCTATTCCACACGTCACAGCGAGCCGCTCGGCTGGGCTATAAACTGCTGTGCTAGAATTGTTATTCGTGCAACCCGTCCTCAAGCATCTGCTCGACCTCCAAACCATTGATGTGCATCTTCAGGACGTTCGGGCGCGGCTTGTGCAGTTTCCGAAGCGCATCGTGGAAATTGACGATCGCGTGGCCGCCGCGCGGGGAGAAATCGACGAAGCCAAAGCCGCGCATCTGACCGCGATCAAGGAGCGGAAAAAATACGAGCTGGACGTCGAGCAGTGGAAAGAAAAGGCCAAGAAATACAGGGATCAGGCGTATCAGGTAAAGACGAACGACGCGTTCAAGGCCCTCCAGCACGAAGCGCAAATGGCTGAAGCAGAGGTTGCGAAGGCTGAGGACCGGCTGCTCGAAGAGATGGTCGCGAGCGAGGAATACGACCGGCGAATCAAGTCCTCTGAAAAAATTCTGAAGGAAGTGGAAGCAGTGTCGCGCGGCGAACGCGAAAAGGTGGAAGCCGAACGCGCGGCTGCCGAAAAAGACCGGACGGCGCTCGAAGCCGAGCGTGCCGCCGCCGTTGCTGCAATTCCGGAAGATCTACTCGACCACTACAATCGCATCGCGCGCAAGCACGGCGGAACGGCGCTCGCGGAAGTGCGCAGCGATATGTGCGCCGCGTGCGGAATGCGCGTCCGGCCGCAGGTGTTTCAGGAGATGCACCGCGCGGTCAACGATGAAATTTATCATTGCGAAACCTGCACGCGAATTCTGTATTACGTCGATCCGCCGCAAACAGCCGCGCCAGCTCCGCCCGACGCGGCTGCATCGCCCGCACCCACAAGCGAGAACTGATCGAATTCCGGCCGATGAAGCGCACATCAAAAACTCCTCCGCCGGGAAGCGCACGGCTGTTCAGCGAGCCGCATGCAGCCGCAGCTCCTTCCAGCACCTACACCGCGCACGTTGACGGGGCTTCGCGAGGTAACCCCGGCCCCGCTTCGTACGCTGTCATCGTATCTGCCCCGGATGGCAAGCCCATATTCCAGATTGGAAAATATCTGGGGCGCGAGACGAACAACGTCGCGGAATACTATGCGCTGATCTCCGCGCTCGATTACGCGGCCGCTCAAGGACTCAAGCGGCTTCGCGTAAATAGCGATTCCGAATTGCTCGTCCGCCAGATGCAGGGCCGTTACAAAGTGAAGAGCCCTGACCTGCGTCCCCTCTACGAGCGCGCATTAAAGCTGGCCCGTTCGCTCGAATACTTTGCGATCCAGCATGTGCCGCGCGAAGCGAATCGCGACGCGGATCGCCTTGCGAACGACGCGCTCGACAAAACCGGAAAGAGCGCCACACTCGCATCGGGCTTGGCAAAAGACGGCGCACATCACGCGATCGAATCTACGGTTGTGGCCGCAGCCCCTCGCGCGAAAGCCGGAACCGTTCGCGTGCGCGCTCATTACCTCAACGGTGTCCTCGTTCCGTTCGAGCCGCTCGACTTGGCGGAAGGCGCCGAAGTCTCATTCGATCTTCACAAGCCGCCAAAAACGTAAATTTCCTCGTGTTTTTCGGTTTATTCCCCTGGTTCGAACCGCACAAAACTTTGGTACATCCGGTCTATTGTTGCGTCACTCTCTAATTGTTACGTTTGCTCTCGCCACGCAAAAGTTGCGTTAAGGGATCTCCGTTGACCGGAATACTCGATAAGCTGCCCACTATCCTGACTCTGGCTGTGCTGGTAGGAATATTTCTGGCGTTGCGCAAGCACTCTTCATCCGCGCGGACGCATCTCTGGTACTACGCGTGGGCGCTGATTTTCGTCCACTTCTTGATTCAAGTTTTCGAAACGCATTCGGGCACGTTCGAGAAAATTGTAGAGACGATCGATCTCGCCTCTTTGGAGCTGGCTGGCGTCGTATTCGTGGTTTCGATGTCACGCTCGGTGGAGAATCATCTTCGCCGGACGACCCTGCTCGGACTGCTGGCCATTCCCACCGCGTTCCATGCGACCGCAGCGACCTTCGGCTGGCCGATCTACGCCACGATGGCGGTTTGCATTGGTGTCGTTACGGCCGGGGCCGTGGTTTTCGCCTTCCTTGATGAAGGGACGGATTCCGGATTTGCGCGCATTCTCGGTGGAGTGGTGCTTCTGGCCGGCGCATGGGCGATCTACGACCAATGGCGCGGCAATGCCGATTTCGCCATCAACGCCGTCCTCACACTCGCGTTCGGCCTCAGCGGCCCGCTTTTCTGGCGGCGAACGCAGCGCTGGTCCCCGGGAGTTTCGGCGGTTGCGGGCGGGTTCATAGCTTGGGGTGCCGTCTTTCCGGCCGCTACGTTGCTTTTTCACTTTTATCCGAAACTTGTCGTGAACCCGGAGTTGTGGAATGTGCCGAAATTTTTCGTCGCCATCGGCATGGTTCTGACGGCGCTCGAGGATCAGACACTTCTCGTCGAGCAGGCACGGGCACGTGAGCGCTCCGAAAACCTCTTGCTTCAGTGGCTCTCGCACATCAGTTCGAGCCTGATTGAAGGACGCGACCCGGCCTCGCTTTGCAGCGAGATCGTCGAAGGAATCACGAGAACCACCAGCTTCCGGCAGACTGCGCTGTTTCTTGCGGGCGCAGAAGGCGGCATGGAGCTGGCGGGCGCGAGCGGCATGACGCAAGAAGTCCGCGAGGCGTTTGCAGAACGCACGAATACGCTCGACGCCGACGGCTTCGAAAAGCTTCACTCCGTCGGCACGAAGCTCGGTAACAACGCCGCGGTTCTCGACCCCGGACAACTCGCAGAATTCGGCCGGATGTCCGCGCATGTGGAATCCGAAGGTTGCGTGGTTCTGATTCCAATCGCCGCTTCCGTCGCTGGAAGGCTGGGTTGCCTCTGGCTTTCGACGCCGCTCTGTCTGGAAGAACTCGACAGCTCTGAAGTCGCGAAGCTTGAAATGCTCGCGGCGGACCTGGGCGTGACGATGGAGAATTCGCGGTTGCAGCGCCACTTGCGCCGCTCGGAAAAACTCGCGTCAATCGGCCAGTTGGTGGGTGGCGTTGCGCACGAGCTGAACAATCCCCTGACTGGAATCCTCGGCTACAGCGAACTCATGCTCGCGGGCCGGATGGATGAGGAAAGCACGCGCATTCGGGTAAGCAAGATCGGCCAGGAAGCGCGCCGCATGCATAGCATCGTGAGCGGACTGCTTCGCTTCGCGCGGCAGAGCAATCCCAATGTGCGCGAAGCGAATCTCGCGGGCACGATTCGCGACGTTATTCAGCTTCGCGAATACCACCTTCGCAAGCTGGGGATAGAAGTCGACCTGAGGCTTGATGCCGATCTTCCCGCCTTGGCCATTGGCGAAGACGATTTAAAGCAAGTGCTCCTCAATCTCGTGAATAACGCGCTGGACGCCGTGGAGCTGAGCCCCGTGCGCATGATTCGAATCTCTGCCATTCGCCATCACAGTCGTGTCGCGATTCGCATTGAAGACACCGGCCCGGGCTTCAGCGACCTCAACCGCGCCTTCGATCCTTTCTACACGACGAAGCCCGTTGGAAAAGGCTCGGGCTTGGGGCTGAGCGTCTGCTATGGAATCGTGAAGGAGTGTGGCGGAGAGATGGCGATTGCCAATCCGCATAACGGCGGGGCGTGCGTCGCGCTCGAAATTCCTTCCGTTGCCGATCGAATCCACGCGGAAAGCGTGTCCGTTCCTCCCAAATTCGCGGACTGTGCTCGCGCATGAACAGGAGCTTCGCGCGGATCGATATCAATCCGGATGCGTCTCTACCTCGCTCGAGCTGATACGCCTACTGTTTGAGGAAATAAGTGCGGTATAGCGTGTCGCGCTGCGCGGGAATATAGCCTGCGTCGCTGATGATGCGGCGCAATTCAGCTTCATTCGTGCGGTTGCGGACGCCCGCGGCGTAGACCACATTTTCTTCAATCAGGATGCTGCCCACATCGTCGGCGCCGAACTGCAATCCTACCTGGCATATTTTGATTCCCGGAGTCAGCCAACTCGATTGAATGTGATCGATGTTGTCGAGGTAGAGGCGGCTGATCGCGAGCGTCTTCAGATAATCGACCGCGGTGGCTTCCGGCACTCGTTTGCCCAGCGATGTATTTTCCGGCGCAAAAATCCACGGAATGAATGCCGTGAATCCCCCGGTCTCTTCCTGCAGCCGCCGAACGCGCTCGAAATGATTCACGCGGTGATGATAATCCTCGCCGCAGCCGAACATCATCGTCGCCGTGGTGCGCAGACCGAGCGAGTGCGCTTCGCGGTGAACGAGTTCCCATTCATTGGCCGTGCATTTCAACCGCGAGATGCGCGCGCGAATTTCGTCATCGAGGATTTCCGCGCCGCCGCCGGGAATGGATTCCAGACCGGCGTCACGCAGGCGCGCGATCGTGTCGCGAACGCTCAGGCTTGAAATTTCCGCGATGCATATGATTTCGGGCGCCGAAAAACAGTGCAGATGAACGCGCGGATATTTCTGCTTCAGCGAGCGCAATAGATTCTCGTAGTATTCGAGCTTCAGGTCCGGATTCAATCCGCCCTGCAGCAGCACGCCCGTGCCGCCAAGCTCGAGCATTTCATCGATCTTCCGGCAGATTTCTTCAAACGCGAGAACATAGCCTTCTTTCGATCCCATCGGCCGGTAGAAGGCGCAGAACGAGCAATACTCGGTGCAGAAATTTGTGTAATTGATGTTGCGATCGATTTGATACGTCGCCACGCGCGGATCGGTCTTCTTCCGGCGCACTTCATTCGCGGCCATGCCGATGCCGACGAGATCGTCGGAGGCAAAGAGATCGAGCGCTTCCTGCTGAGAAATTCCCATGACGTCTCCGGAGAATCTGCCTACTGCCTGCGCGCCGGTCCGTTTCGCAAATCTCTAGACCGCATCGATCGGATCGCCGACTCGCACGATCCCTTCCCGCAGCACCGCGCCGTAAATTCCGATATATCCCTCATGGCTATGGTAAACCGTTTCGAGTACTTTCGGCGAGGACGCAGCCGTTTCAGGGTCGAGCGTAATCATGATGCAGCGGGCGTCCTTCTTCACGGCCTGCACTACGACCGTTTCGCCGATCTGCATTTCGCGTCCGATCAGCGTGTCTTCGTAATACGGTGTTCTGTTTTCCCATTGAACGTAGAAATTCGCGCGGAATTGCCGCGGATCGATTTTCACGCCGCACTCCTCCGATAATGCGCGCACGGTGTCGGTCCCGAAAATCGAAACGGGGCGCGCGTCGGTCATGCAGCGCTCGGAAAATCGCAGCCGAAGCGATCGCCCGGTTCTCTTTTCGAGAAATTCGGTGAATAGCGGATCGCCCATCGTGAACGACTCGCCCTCGGGCGTTGTGACTTTGGTCGTGTAGTCCGTAGCGGTGAAAAGTTCATCGGCGGCGTGGGGCGGCGCGAAAAATTTCGGCCGGAACAGGATGAAATCGTGTGCTTGCCGCGCTCCCATCCACGGAAAGTCCGATTTGTTCTGATTGTCAATGAATGCGTAGACCCGGTCGCCCACGAGCCCGGCATATGTCACACGCGCTTCCGTGAGATCTTCGCCCGCCATGCTTTTCACGGGATAGCGGCGCAGGGCGGCGAGTGTGCCGAGGCGCTCCACTTCGCTATATGCCTCGATAAGCCGCGGATTTTGCAGGCGGCTCCAGCAATTCGATCGGACGGCGTTGCGGAATCAGGCCCAGCGCCGCGGCTTTTTCGAAGTAGAGGTTCAGACCGTCGAGATTTTCGGCGTCGAGATCGAAATTGATATTTTCGGCGAGATATTTTTCGAGATCCTTCGCAGGCAGATCGAGCTTGAGCGAAGCCGCGTCCGCAATTTCAGGGATGCGTGCGACGCCATATTCCTTCGACGCAAGAAAATCAGCCACCACTTCGTGCGTGATCGCTTCGCGGCGCCCGGCCCAGATCGCCAGCACGCACGGCTTGCCGGTCATCTCCTGCCATTCGTGCGCGACGTCGTACACGAAAATGGATTCGTGGCCCGGCACGGGCATTTCGCTCGGGTCGCCCTGGCAGCAGGGTTTCCCGCTCGGCGCTTTTCCCGCGAGCTGATCCATTTTCACCGCGATGCGCAATGCCGGATCGCCGATGATCAACGCCGCGTCGGCGATTTCGAGCATTTCCGGCGCGTCGGGCCGCGCGTCCACAAATTCCGGCTGAATGTGCCAGTGCTCGGCGGCGAGTATGCGGACAAGCGCGGCGGAACTGCGCGAACTCGTATCGAGCGCGATGCGTTTCGCAACTTCAATCGGCTTTTTCGAGACGACCAGGATGCTGCGCACTTCGCGCTTCGCCGCCACTGCCATTCCCGGCAGCATGACCAGATTTTCGATCCGCTGATATTCGATCGCGGGAATGATCGCGACGTCCGCTTCATTGCGCCGCAGCGCCTCCGCGCATCGCGAGGGCAGCGTGTACGTCAAATCGTAGAGCCCTGACTGCGGTCCTTCCGCGAATCCCCACACAAGCGGCGCGGTATTCAAGTATTCGACAATCGAAATGCGGAGTTTTTCCAAGTGAGATTCTTCCTTGCAGGGACTCTTCAATTTTAGCACAGCCGCTTCATGCGACTGCCAGCCTCGGGCTATCGCCTGGCTTCAGTCGTGCCAGTTAGGGGCCCGCGCTGCGACGCCCGAAAAGTGAGACCCGACGTCTCTGCGTAGTTCCCGGAATTGACATTGCCCAAACCGCGAACGTAGGCTCGGCTGCGTTTCCCTCTCGATGCCGACCGGTACCGACCAATATTTGGGCTGGGTGGCGCTCGCGTTGACGCCGGGCCTTGGCGCGCGCCTCGCCGGCAAACTTCTGCGTGAGTTCGGCAGCCCGGATGCCGTCTTCAATGCCTCGCTGACCGCACTGGAAGCCCAGCGCCTGCCCGCAGCGGTCGCCCAGGCCATCCACTCGCGGCAGCCGATGAGCGCTGCGGCCAGGGAATTAGCGCAGGCTCAAACTGCAGGAATCGGCCTTGTCAGTTGGGACGATCCTCACTACCCCCACCTCCTCCGAGAGATTTACGATCCCCCGCCGCTCTTGTATGTTCGCGGAAACATTGAACTTCTGGACCGTCACGCGATTTCGGTCGTTGGCGCGCGTCGTCCGACCCCTTACGGGAATCAAATAGCCGAGAGATTGGGACGAGATTTGGCCGCCCGGGGGCTGGTTATTGTGAGCGGCCTCGCGCGAGGCATTGACGCCTGTGCGCATCGCGGGGCGCTCTCGACTCCAGCCGGAACGACGATTGCCGTGCTCGGTTGCGGGATAGACACCGTTTATCCCAAAGAAAATAAGAAACTTTTCGAAGAGATCGAGAAGCGCGGCGCGATCATCAGCGAGTTCCCGCTGGGCACCTTTCCTGGCGCGCAGAATTTCCCGATTCGGAACCGAGTGATTGCCGGGATGCCCCTGGGGGTTGTTTGTGTCGAGGGCGCGCAGTACTCTGGTTCTCTGATTACGGCGCGCTTGGCGATGGAATTCAACCGGGAGGTGTTTGGCGTTCCCGGCAACGTAACCCAGCCGACGAGCTTTGGGCCGAATCAGTTGATCAAGCAGGGAGCGAAGCTGGTGACAGGTTGGGAGGACGTGATCGAAGAGCTACCGACGGCGGTTCGGGCCGAATTACTGCCCGTGGAGTCGCCAGGCGCTAAGGAACGCGCTGAGTTGGTCGAAGAGTCACTTGCGCCGACGGAACGCTCAATCTACGCGCTGCTGGGCGTGGATGAAGCGCGACATGTGGACGAATTGGTGGAAGCTTCAGGACTCAATTCATCGGAGGTTCTGGCCGCCCTCTTTGATCTGGAGCTCAAAGGGGTGGTCAGGCAGTTGCCTGGTAAGCACTTCCTGAAAGTCCTCTTGTAATCTCAGCGCCGCGAACGGGTACGATGGGTGCGGAACTCGTCGCCCGGGGGCGGCATCCTAAAGGTAGGAGCGAAAAGCGACATTGATATGGCACGTTCACTCGTAATCGTCGAATCGCCTGCTAAGGCGAAGACTATCAACAAATACCTGGGACGCGACTACACGGTCAAAGCGTCCGTCGGGCATGTGATGGATTTGCCGAAGAAAACCATTGGCATCCGTCTGCCCGGCGAGGAACCAAAGCGTCGAAAAAAAGGCAAGGGGGCCAAGAGCGCCAAAAACTCGGCCGCCGACAAGGCGCCGAAAAACGTCATAAGCCTTGATGACGCGAAGATATTTGAACCCACCCTCCAAATCATTGCCGGCAAGGGCAAGGTTATCAATGACCTGAGAAAAGCCGCCAGCCATGCCGAGCGTGTTTACCTGGCCGGTGACCCGGATCGCGAAGGAGAGGCCATTTCCGCGCATCTGGCGCTGGTGCTTTCGAAGCCGTCGCGCTACGCAGAGGACGACACGGCAAAGAAATCCGATGCCAAGGCTGAGGCTGCTGAGGAAGTTCCCGCGCCGAAATCAAAGTCCGGCAAGAAGGCAAGAGTCAAAGACGAGGAAATCGTAATTCCTCCCACGGATCCGAAAAAGATCTTTCGCGTAACTTTCAATGAAATTACGCCCAAGGCGATTCGCGCCGCGTTCGATAACCCGCGCCAGGTCGACTCAAACCTGGTGGACGCGCAGCAGGCACGCCGCGTTCTGGACCGCATCGTCGGTTACAAGATCTCTCCTCTTCTCTGGGACAAAGTGCGCCGCGGGCTGTCGGCCGGTCGAGTTCAGACAGTTGCGCTGCGACTGATCGTTGAGCGCGAGCAGGAAATTCGGGCATTCATCCCCAGGGAATACTGGACGATCCACGCGATGCTCGACGGCGGCGAGCCGCCCATTTTCGAAGCCAAGCTCAGCAAGTACAAAGGCGAAGACATTGAAGTTGGGAATCAGGAAGCGGCGGACAGAATTGTCGCGGCCGTCCGTGGCGCCAAATGGGTGGTTTCGGGCGTAACGCAGAGGGAGAAGAAGCGAAATCCTCCTCCGCCTTTCACCACCTCAAAGCTCCAGCAGGCTGGATACAACCGGCTGCGATTCACCGCCAAGCGAACGATGTCCCTTGCGCAACGATTGTATGAGGGCGTAGAACTCGGCAACGAAGGCTCGGTTGCGCTGATCACTTACATGCGCACGGACTCCGTGCACGTGTCAAACGACGCGCTCGCTCAGGTCCGCGATTTGATCCCCGCGCGCTTTGGCTCCGACTATCTGCCGGAGAAGCCGAACTTCTACAAATCAAAGAAGGACGCCCAGGAAGCGCATGAAGCAATTCGGCCGACCGACGTGACACGCACGCCGGACGACGTTCGCGCGTATCTCGACGCCGATCTTTTCAAACTTTACCAGTTGATCTGGCAGCGCTTCGTGGCATCGCAGATGTTGCCCGCGATTTTCGATCAAACTTCGGTCGACATTTCCGCCGGCGACTACACATTCCGCGCGAGCGGATCGGTGCAGAAGTTTGACGGCTACCTGCGTGTTTACCAGATTCCGGTGGCGAACGCGGATCGCGAAGACGACGAGAAGGACGACGAGGGCGAAGGCAAGGCTCTGCCGCGCTTGACGGAAGGCCAACCGCTGCGTCTCGACCAGATCCGCCCCGATCAGCATTTCACCGAGCCGCCCCCGCGCTACACCGAAGCCACGCTGGTGAAAGAGCTCGAAGAGAAAGGCATCGGGCGCCCTTCCACATACGCCGCGATTATTTCCACGATTGTCGAGCGCGAGTACGTCAGCAAGAATCAGGGCCGCTTCACGCCGACGATGCTGGGCGAGCGCGTCAGCGTCTTGCTCGTCAAGAGCTTCGAGGACATTTTCGATGTGACCTTCACGGCTCGCCTCGAAGAGGAACTCGACGAAATCGAGGAAGGCAAGCTTCCCTGGCGCGAGGCTGTCAAGGAATTCTGGCAAAAGTTCGTCGTGGATCTCGATCGCGCCGGCGACGAAATGCTTTCTTACAAAGCAGGCATTCCGACCGGCAAAAAATGCGAAAAGTGCGGTCAAGGTGAACTGCTCGAGCGCATCAGCCGCCACGGTTTCTTCCTCGGGTGTTCGCGCTATCCCGATTGCGATTTCATTCAGGATATGTCGCCGGAGCTCGTGGACGATTCGGGCAACGGCGAGAACAAAATCGAGTATTGCGACAACTGCGGCAAGGAAATGGCCATCAAGCGGGGCCGCTTCGGTATGTTCCTCGCATGCACCGGCTACCCGGATTGCAAAACCACGCGGCGCCTTGTCGAGGGCACGCGGATCGCTCACCAGCCCGATGAGCCGCTCGATGAAAAATGCACGCTTTGCGGCAATCATCTCATCAAGAAGCATGGACGATTCGGCGAATTCATCGGCTGCTCGGGTTATCCGAAGTGCAAATACACGCGGCCGATCACGCTTGGCATCAAGTGCCCGAAATGCGGCGAAGGCGAATTCGTTCGCCGCGGGACGGCGCGCGGTAAAGGGCGCGGCCGGATTTTCTACGGTTGTTCGCGCTATCCCGATTGCGATTTCACCACGCCGCACGAACCGATCAACGAGCCGTGCCCGAAGTGCGGCGCGCCGTTCATCGTCGAGAAGCGCACCAAGCAAGGCAACTTCCGCTCGTGCCTGAAAGAAGGCTGCGACTGGGAAGTGGCCGTCGAGGAAGCCCCGGTGGCGGTCGCGGAGCCCGTGGGCGCGGGCGCGCCGGCGAAGGGCTAGCGCGCGGCCTCTGGCGAACCAGTCCAGCGCATGAAACTCAAAGGCGCCATCGAAAAATTCCTTGAGCACATGCGTTACGTCCGGAACGCGTCTCCGGAAACACTTCGCAAGTATCGGACGGATCTCGAACAATTTCTCGCCTACGTCACGCCGCCCGGCGCGCACGCGCTTCCGCTTCCTGAAATCGACCATCGCGTGATTCGCGAGTTCGTCGCGCACATGCACGATCGCAAGCTGGAGAGAACTTCGATCGCACGCAAGCTGGCCGCGTTGCGCTCGTTTTTCCGTTTTGCCGTGGCGCAGAAATTCGTGCCGCGCAATACCGCGCGCCTGGTTTCCTCGCCGAAGCTGCCGAGAAGGCTGCCGGAAATTCTTTCCGCCGAAGAAATGGCCCGGCTGCTCGACGGTGTGGCGTCGACGGGAGCGCAGGAACTCACGAAGCGCCGCGGCTCCCCGACTCCCCAGCGGCGTGAAGACGATTTGCTGATGGTCAAGCGCGACCGCGCCATCCTTGAATTGCTGTACGCATCCGGGCTGCGCGTGAGCGAATTGACCGGCGCGAAACATTCCGATTTCGATCTACAGAGCCAGACGGTACGCGTGCTCGGAAAAGGGCGGAAGGAACGAATTGTGCCGTTTGGCTCGAAGGCACGCGCGGCGCTCGAAGCCTATTTTCCGGTGCGTGATTGCATCCGGCTCGAATGGCCGGACAAGGCCGATCCCGAAGCGGTGTTTCTCGGCAAGCGCGGGACGCGGCTCGACACGCGCACGATTCGCACGATCGTCAAGCGCTACGTCAAACTTTTCGGCTTGAATTGGAATTTGCACCCGCATTCTTTCCGCCACGCTTTCGCCACTCATCTTCTCGCCGATGGCGCCGACCTCCGCGCGATCCAGGAGCTCCTCGGCCACAAGTCGCTTTCCACCACGCAGCGCTACACGCAGACGAGCATCGAACAATTAATGCAGGTGTACGACAAAGCCCACCCGCATTCGTAGCGGATCGACGAAATGGGATTCGTCCGCGCCGAATGACGGAGAGCGCGAGCCAAACGCGGCTACTTGTGTTGGGCGATGGAAAGAATGTTGCCGTCGGGATCTTTGAACCACGCGACCTTGTCACCGCTCGGCGCCGTCCAGATTCCGTACTCCCGATCCTGCGCGAACGGGTACTTTTCGGTGGTCGCGCCGCGCTCGTTCAGCCAGCGCGCGACGCCTTCAATGTCTTCCACTTCCCAGCCAAGGATCGTGCCCTGCAGTGGAGTGAAATTCGGAATTTTCGCGATGCGAATCCTGTGGCCGCCGACGCTCATCACCAATGCGAACTGATCGAGGCTCACGAATTCGAATCCGAGCTTGCCCTCGTAGAATGTGCGCGCCGCGGCGTAGTCCTTCGTGGGTATAAAGCCGACCATCTTCGCCGAATCGAGCATGGTTTCCTCCGCGTCCAGCCGGAACGAATGCAAGCATCCGCCAGAAGAGTCGCCCGTTCATATCACAATGATTGTTCATTGTTGTCGTTTTCTGAGAGAATCTGCCGCCGTTGCACTCGAAACGATTGTGGGCATTGAACGTCCAAAGAACTACGGCCTGGTGATTCGCACTTCTTTTGTCGTAAAGGACTGCTCATGAAAATCCTGGCGATGGTAGGCGTGCTATGCGGCGCGATGGCGGCCGCGGTGATGACCGCGCAACCCAACGCTCGCGCGAGCGATTCAAATGCGGCGTGGAACGCGCTCGTTGACCGGTACTTCGACGAGGTCTATTTCAAATTCAGTCCGACAGCGGGCACGTACGCCGGCTTCCATCAATATGATACGCAGCTCGAAGATTACTCGCGCGCAGGCGTGGACAAGCAAGCTCTCGCACTGCACGATTTTGAAAAGCGGTTCGAGGCCGTAGATCCTGGCACATTGGACGCGACTCAGGCGGCCGATCGAGAGCTCGTGCTCTCAAATATCCGCGCGTCGCTTCTTTCGCTCGAAACGATTCGCGATTGGGAGAAAGATCCCGACAATTATTCCAGCGGCATCGCCGACAGCGCGTTTACGATAATGAGCCGCCGTTTTGCGCCGCCGGACGAACGCCTCCGCGCGCTCACCGCGCGCGAGAAGCAAATGCCTGCCGTTTTTGACGCCGCGCGCCAGAATCTGAAAAATCCGCCGCGCGTCTACACCGAAATCGCCATCGAGCAGCTTCCCGGAACGATCGACTTCTTCGACCACGATGTCCCGTCCGCGTTCGCCGATGCCACGGACGCCGCGGCGAAAGCTGAATTCGCCTCGACGAATGCCGCTGTAATCGCAGCGCTCAAGAGCTACCAGGAATGGCTCAAGTCCGACATGTTGCCGCGGTCGAACGGCGACTTCCGCATCGGCGCCGCAACGTATTCCAAGAAGCTGCTCTACGAAGAAATGGTGGACATTCCACTCGATCGCCTGCGTGAAATCGGCCGTGCCAACTTGCGCCAGAATCAGGAGGCGATGAAAGCGCTAGCCGCGCAAATCGATCCCAGGAAAACGCCGCGCGAGGTACTTGAAGCGTTGCAAGCCGACCATCCCGCGCCCGATCAATTGATGCAAAACTTCCGCAACACTTTCGACGGCCTGATCGCCTTCATCAAGCAGAAGCACATCATCGAAATCCCTTCTGACGTGCGGCCGACGCTCGAAGAAACTCCGCCGTTCGAGCGCGCCACAACTTTCGCGTCAATGGATACGCCCGGTCCATACGAGCAAGTCGCCACCGAAGCGTATTTCAACGTGACGCTGCCCGATCCGCACGATACTCCCCAGCAAATCGAATCGCTCATGGGCAGTTTCGATCGCGGAACGATTGTCAGCACGGCGATTCATGAAGCTTACCCGGGCCACTACGTGCAGTTTCTCTGGATGCATCGCGTGCCGGACAAAGTACGCAAATTGCTCGGCGCCAGCTCGAACGCGGAAGGCTGGGCGCATTATTGCGAGCAGATGATGCTCGATGAGGGCTACGGCCAGCCAGGAGTCGGCGCCAAGGACGAACGCGAATCCAGATTGATTCGCCTCGGCCAGCTTCAGGACGCGCTTTTGCGCAACGCGCGCTTCATCGTCGGAATCGAAATGCACACGGGGCGGATGAGCATGGATCAAGCCGAGGACTTTTTCGTGAAGGAAGGCTATCAGACCCGCGAGACCGCAAAAGTCGAGACCAAGCGTGGAACTTCAGACCCGACATACCTCTACTACACGCTGGGCAAGCTGCAGATCATGAAGCTGCGCGAGGACCTTAAGAAAAAAGAAGGCGCGGCATTCTCACTCGAGAAATTCCACGGCGATTTCATGCGCCAGGGTTTTCCGCCCATCAAAATCGTTCGCCGTGCCCTGATGGGAGATGATTCGCCGACGCTCTAATCAACGATCGATCGCGCGCATGGCAGCTTCCGCATAACGCTCGCCCGCGACCTCTTGCACCGGAATCGCAGCCTCCAGCTCGGCCACCTCGGCCGGCGTCAGATGAATATCCACGGCGCCGGCATCCTCTTCCAGATATTTCCGCTTCTTGGTTCCCGGAATCGGAACCACATCCTCGCCCTGCGCCAACACCCACGCCAGCGCCAGTTGCGCGGGCGTCGCGTCGAGGCGTTCGGCGATCGCGCGGACTCTTTCCACCAGCGCCATATTCTTGTCGAATGCTTCGCCGATGAATCGCGGGAAGCGCTGCACGCGAGTGTCGCTGCGATCGAGATCTTCCGCTCTCGTGATTTTTCCGGTCAGAAATCCGCGGCCCAGCGGGCTGTACGCCACGAAGCCAATGCCCAGCTCGCGCACCGTCGGCAGAATTTCTTTTTCCACTTCGCGCGTCCACAGCGAGTACTCCGTTTGCAGCGCCGTGATCGGATGCACCTTGTGCGCGCGGCGAATCGTCGCGGGCGAAGCTTCAGACAATCCCAGATATTTCACTTTTCCCGCCTTCACCAAATCCGCCATCGCCCCGACCGTATCTTCAATCGGAGTCTGCGGGTCCACGCGGTGCTGGTAGTACAGATCGATATGATCGACGCCGAGGCGCTTGAGCGAAGCGTCGCATGCCGAGCGCACGTATTCCGGCTTGCCGCTCAACGACCACTTGCCCGGATCGGCCTTGGTTCGAATGTTGGCAAATTTCGTAGCGAGAAAAACTTCGTCGCGCCGCGGCCGAATCGTCTTGCCCACCAGCTCCTCGTTGTCGCCGATTCCGTAGGCATCGGCGGTATCGAGAAAGTTGATCCCGAGATCCAGCGCGCGAAGGATCGTCGCGGCAGATTCCGCGTCGTTCCTGTCGCCATAAAATTCGCTCATCCCCATGCAGCCGAGGCCCATCCGCGAGACAACCGCGCCCTGCGAACCCAGTTTCACTTTGCGTATGCTCATGACGCCTTAGATGTGCAAGTCCGGCTGCGGTTGCAGCCCTTGTCGAATCAATTTGCACTGAAGGATCACCGCTTGATTGTGTTGAGCAAAAATACGTACCGCAATAAGTGGAAACTCACGCCGCCGTCGAAATCAATCACGCTGAGAAATAGTGCTGATCCTCACTGCGATTCCGCCGGTTTCTGCACAACCTGCTCCTGCCGCGCGCGTGCCACCAGTTTTTTCAGCTTTCCTTCAATCGACGCGTCGCCGATATGCTCGTCCTGCAGCACTCCATCCGCATCGATGCTGAACGTGTGCGGAATTGCCTCCACGCCAAAGAGCTTTGCGATCGGCCCGGTGAATCCCCCGTCGCGGTAGTTCAGCCAGGTCATTCCATTCTTGGCGACGAATTCCTTCCACTGGTCCTCGTCCTTGTCCAGGCTGACGCTCAAGATGACCAGCGGCTGATCCTGAAATTTCTTTGCGATTTCGCGAATGTGCGGCATTGCTGCGCGGCACGGCGCGCACCAGGTGGCCCAAAAATCGACGAGCACGACTTTGCCTTCCAGGTCATCGAGCGAGACCTCCTTGCCGTCGAGCGTCGTAACGGCAAACGCCGGCGCCATATTCGCTCGCGCCAACGCCGGCTCTTCCAGGTACCGCTGCGCGCGCTCGCGGTCCGGCGTGTCTTCTTTCGTCAGGTCTATAAACCGCTGAAATTGCGCCTTGGCCGCATCATCCTGTTTCATCCGTGCGAGCGCCTGCCCATCCAGAAAAATCGCCCTGCGATAGTTCGGATCGGCGGCCAGCGCCTTGGACATCTCGTCATGCACTTGCGTGAATAACTCGTCTTTGTGCTTTTCGATTGCCCGGCTTCGAAGTATCACGCCCAGCTGGTAATGGGCCGAGGCGATTTTCTTCGGCTCCTGCGCTTCGGCGATCAATTCACCGGCGGCTTGTTCGGCGGTCTTCCAGTCGTGCAGTTCCATGCCGTACTTGATCATCTTTTTCTGGCATGCCACGCAGCGCCCGTCGTCCTGCTTGTCAGCTTTTTTGAACGCGTCGAGCGCGGCTTCCTTCTGGCGCTGGTGAACGTAGTCCAGGGCTTGCTTGTAGGTTTTTTGCGCCTTTTCGCTTGTCGGCTCGTCGGAATTGTCTTGCGCGACCAGTGGCGTGGCCAGAGATGCCAGTAGCAGCAGGATCGCAGCGGATCGCATACGAAACCTCCCAGATACACCCAGAACAGTTACCGAGAAGATATCATAATGCAGCGACCATCGTCGCCGTTTACCGAAAGCATAACAGACCCGGAATACTCGGTTCTCCTCACGTCTTGATACCCCGATGAAGCACAGTCTCACGCAAGCCGCCCGACCTCGCCAAGCGCTCGCGCCCCGCACGCCTGCTGCGGAACGCGTTGACGCGGCCGCGCGCGAGCCTTTATAATGGAGGTTTCCAAACGTCATTGGGAGGCTGCATGTACGCCGTAATTCGCAGTGGAGGTAAGCAGTATCGCGTCGCGCCCGGCCAGGTCATCCAGGTCGAGCTGCTCGACGGCAAGGTCGGCGGCAAGGTCTCTTTCGACGCCCTCGCCGTCCGCACCGACGAAAACAAGTTTCTCGGCGGCGAACAGGCCGCCAAAGCCAAGGTTACCGGCAAGATCGTCAGCCACGGACGCCTCCCGAAGCGCGTCGTGCTGAAATTCAAGCGCTGCGGCCAATACAAAATCACGCGCGGCCACCGGCAGGGTTATACCTCCGTTCAGGTCAGCGACATCCAGTTCGATTAAGGGCGAGCCATGGCACACAAAAAAGGCGGCGGTTCATCTACAAACGGGCGCGATTCCCACGGCCAGAGGCTCGGCGTCAAGCGCTTCGGCGGCCAGTTGGTCAATGGCGGCACGATCTTGATTCGCCAGCGCGGCACGCGCTACAAACCCGGCCGGAACGTTGCGCGCGCGAAAGACGACACGCTCTTCGCCCTCATTACCGGTTTCGTGCTCTTCGAAGACAAGGGCAAGTCCGGGCGTTACATCAGCGTTCTGCCCACCAAGGACGCTGCGAATGCCCCGGCCGAGCAGGCCGTTCCGGCCGCCGACTGACGGCTCTTGCCGAACGACGCATGGCGCTGAACCAGCTTTCCCTTTCCCCCGGCGCTGTCGTATTCTTCCCTTCGTTGATTCCTCCAATCCGCCACCGAGCGCACCGTGTTTGTTGACGAAGCCAAAATCTGGGTGAAGGGCGGCGATGGCGGCAACGGCTGCGTTGCATTTCGCCGCGAGAAATATGTTCCCCGCGGCGGGCCATCGGGCGGCGACGGCGGCAACGGCGGCGACATCATTCTCGAATCCAATCTCCACGACAACACGCTGCTGCGCTATCGCTACAATCGCGAGTTTCGCGCCGACCGCGGCCGCCATGGCGAAGGCTCGAACTGCCACGGCCGTTCGGGCGGCAACTCGATTTTGAAAGTTCCCGTCGGCACGGTGGTTTTCGACGAAGAAACCGGCGAGCAGCTTTTCGATTTCACCGCGCCGGGCCAGCAATTTCGCGCTGCGCGCGGTGGACATGGCGGTCGAGGAAATTCGCATTTCACCAAGCCGTGGCATCAGGCTCCGCGCGAGCACGAAGACGGCCAGCCCGGCGAAGAGCGCCGCCTGCGCCTTGAGCTGAAACTGCTCGCCGACGTTGGACTCGTCGGTTTTCCGAACGCCGGAAAATCCACGCTCATCTCGCGCATTTCGGCCGCGCGGCCGAAAATCGCGGCGTATCCCTTCACCACGCTCGAGCCGCATCTTGGAGTTGTTTCCGCCGATCCCGGCACGACGCCCGGCACAGGACGCACATTTGTGGTCGCCGATCTTCCGGGATTGATCGAAGGCGCGCACGAAGGCGCAGGTCTCGGCATCCGCTTCCTCAAGCACGTCGAGCGCACTCGCCTGCTGGCGCATTTGGTGGATACGAGCGACGCGAACGACCGCGACCCCATCAACGATTTCGAAGTCATCGAGAATGAATTGCGTTCGTTCAGCGAAGAAATCGCCGAAAAGCCGATGGTCGTTGTAGCCACGAAGCTCGACGCGACCGTGGATCGCTCGCGCATCGACAAACTTCGCGCCTACGCCGAAAAGCGCGGCTTGCCGTTTTTTGCAATTTCTTCGGCGAGCGGTGAAGGCGTGCAAAATCTTGTTCGCGGCCTCGCCGATATGCTCGACCGCCTGCCGCGGCCCGCGCCGCCGGAACTCGATTCCGCTGCGCCGCAAGTTGCCATCGTGGCCGAGCCGCCGCGCATCGATCCTAATGCGAATCCCCGCTCGGCCGGAGAAAAAAATTGACGCCCGCGCGTTCTCACGATGCCGCGCACGCCGCCGCGCAGAGCCACGCGCACAGCGGCGCGCACTCACACCCGCACGGCCATAGCCACCGCGCGCATGCTGCTTCGCGCGTCATCGCGATTTTCGGCGGAACGTTCGATCCCATTCATTCCGGCCATATCGCCGTGGCCCAGGCCGCACAGCGAAGATTTCATTTGGACTCGATTTATTTCGTTCCATCCTCTCGTCCGCCTCACAAATCGCGCCAATCCCTTGCGGCCTTTCCGCATCGTTACGCCATGGTCGCGCTCGCCTGCGCCGACCACGCCGCCTTTATCCCCTCGCTCGCCGAAGCGCCCGCCGCCGGCGCCGCGCCCCACGTTTTCTACTCGATTGACACCGTCCGGCGATTCCGCAAGGAGCATCCCGAAGATCATCTCTATTTCATTCTCGGCGCGGATCAGTTTCTAGAAATTCCCACGTGGCATCACTACGAGCAGCTTCTCGATTCCTGTGATTTCATCATCGCGCACCGCCCGGGCTTCCGCCTGGACGCGCTGCGGCTTGTGGTGCCGCCGGAAAAGCTCGCGCGCTCGCCTGCGCACGATCCCCATGCCATCGAACTGCGCAAAACGCGCCTGTATCTGCTCTCGACCGTGATCAGCCACGTCTCTTCCACCGAAGTGCGCCAGCGGCTCGAGAAACACCAGTCAATTCACGGACTTGTGCCGGCGCGCGTAGAAGAATACATTCGTGGTCAGGCTCTTTACCGGTGAACTTGGAAAAACTTCGTCCTGAACTTCGCTGGGCGATAGAAGCTGCCCAGGATAAAAAGGCGCAGAACGTGAGCGTCCTCGATCTCAGCCAGCTCAGCGCGTTCTCGCAATATTTCGTCCTCTGCTCCGCCTCGAGCACTCCGCAGCTCGAAGCCGTAAGCGACGCGATCGAGGAACGCCTCAAGCAGCATGGCGTGCGTCCCGAGCATCGCGAAGGCCGCCATGGCGCGGAATGGGTGCTGCTGGATTACGGCCGCTTCGTCATTCATATTTTCAGCGAGCGCGCCCGCCTCTATTACGATCTCGAGCGTCTTTGGCGCGCTGCGCCTCGATTAGACGTCCCCGCGCCGGGTGAAGATCCGAGTGATCCGCGTTCCGGCGAATCGCTTTCGTCCTCCGGTGGCCCGGATTCTGAGACCGCCCAGCCATGAACGACGCGACGAAGCAAGCGCGTGAAATTCCTCCGCCACAGCCGCACATTCTCTGGATCGGCGCGAGCCCCGCAACGCAACGTCTTCTCGATTTGGCCAGCAAAGTCGCCGACGCCGGAACCACTCTTCTGATCACCGGCGAGAGCGGCACCGGCAAAGACCAGCTCGCGCGCTGGATTCACGAGCAAGGCTCGCGCCGCGACGCTCCTTTCCTGAAAATTGATTGCGCGAGCCTTCCTTCCGAGCTTGTCGAATCCGAACTGTTCGGCCACGAGCGCGGCGCGTTCACTGGCGCCGTGGCGCAGAAGCCCGGCCGCCTCGAACTCGCGCAGGGCGGCACCATCGTTCTCGACGAAGTCGCCGCTCTTTCTCCCGGAATTCAAGCCAAGCTGCTGCGTGTTTTGCAGGAGCGCACGTTCGAACGCCTTGGCGGCACTGCAACTTTGCGCATGGATTCGCGGCTGATTGCGCTCACCAACGCCGATTTGCAGCGCGCCGTCGCCGCTGGACGTTTCCGCGAAGATTTGTATCACCGCCTGAATGTCCTGATGATTCCCGTTCCGCCTCTCCGCGAGCGCAACGCGGATATCCGTCCTCTCGCCGAATATTTCCTCGCGCGATTGAGCGAAATCCATGGCCGCACCGGCCTGAGCTTGAGTGATCCCTCGATGCGCCTCCTGGAAAGTTACGACTGGCCCGGCAATGTGCGCGAACTCAAAAACGCAATCGAGCGCGCCGTGATCTTGGCCGCCTCCCCTGAGCTGCGCCCCGAAGATTTTCCGGCGATTCTCGAAGCTGTCCACGAGGGACGCAATCCGCTTTCCGGCCTGCGCTCACTCGAAGAACTCGAGCGCGAAGCCATTCACGCCACGCTCGAAGCCACGCACTATAAAATCGCGCAGAGCGCCGAAATTCTCGGCATCACTCGCAAGACGCTCCTCGACAAACGCAAGAAATACGGCTTCGTCGAACCGAAGTGAGCAGTGAAGTGTAGGGTCGGGCGCGCTAATCCAGAGGCATTGCGCGCGGTGAACACAAAATTGACCTTGCCTTGCTCTGGCTGCTGCGTTCCTCAAGCCGGACCTGATCCCCAAGACTCGCAAGACGCTCCTCGACAAACGCAAGAAATACGGCTTCGTCGAACCGAAGTGAGCGGTGTAAACGGGCCGAAGTGTAGGGTCGGGCGCGCTAATCCAGAGGCATCGCGCGCGGTGAACACAAAATTGACCTTGCCTTGCTCTGGCTGCTGCGTTCCTCAAGCCGGACCTGATCCCCAAGACACTCTTCGTTCTGTTAATTTCCCGCCATGAAAATTCACCTTGTGATGTTGGGAAAAACGCGACGCGAAGAGCCGCGTGCCTTGCTCGATGATTACGTCTCGCGCATCGCGCGCTATGCCGAAGTGCAGGTCACCGAATTGCGCGATGCCGCCGCGTGGCGGAAGCGCAGGCTCGATCCGCATTCAGCGGTCGTGCTGCTTGATGCCGCCGGCAAGCAATTCACCTCGGCGCAGTTCGCCAAATGGCTCGGCCAGCACCGCGATGCCGGTCTCCGCGAGTTGGTATTTCTTTGTGGCGACGCCGGCGGCTTTCCCGACGAATTGCGCTCCGCCGCGCGCTTCAAGATTTCGCTTTCCACTCTGACGATGCCGCACGAGCTCGCCCGTGTCCTTCTCGCCGAGCAAATCTATCGCGCCTTCGCCATCCTCGCCGGCCATCCCTATCCTAAGTAGGGTCGGTCGCCATAATCCAACTCTTCCATTTGCGGCGTTGCATTCCGCGCCCAGCATCTTTGTCCCCGGTTGCGTTTCCAAGACGGACCTGTTCTTCTCTGAGGATGCCCCACGAACTCGCCCGTGTCCTGCTGGTCGAGCAAATCTATCGCGCCTTCGCCATCCTCGTCGGGTATCCCTATCCCAAGTAGCGTCGGTCGCCATAATCCAACTCTTCCATTTGCGGCGTTGCATTCCGCGCCCAGCATCTTCGTCCCCGGTTGCGTCTCCAAGACGGACCTGTTCTTCGGTTTTCTGCGATTCACCCGTCGCTCCGCGGGCCAAAAACATTGCCTCTCGCCGAACGCAGCCGATCCAGCTACGCCCCGCCACTCCGATTCCCGCGGCGCGCTTCTCGCTTTCCACATCCCCTGCCACTTGTGTCGCGGCGCTCGCCATGCTATCCGTGGATGCGCAGGTATTGCGTGAGCATGATAAACGACAACAAAATCCGCGGGGCAAACGGCAGAACGCCAGCGTCGCGTCCGGTGTCTGCCCTGCGAGTTGCGGTTCACGGGCCACGCGGCACGGCTTTTCTAATCGGGACAGCCGTACGATTAGAAATCGCCATAACTCGTTCAAAACAATCACTCGAGGTAGTTTCTAATCGGGACAGAAAGGCCCCTCCCGCGCACCTCGATTCAGCCCCATCCGAGCCCGCCGATGCCTGAAGGTAAGGGCCTCCTGATCGTGTACACCGGCCCAGGCAAGGGCAAGACGACCTGCGCGCTGGGCACCGCGTTTCGCGCGGTGGGCCAGGGCCTGCGCGTCCTGATGGTGCAGTTCATCAAGGGCTCGTGGCATTATGGCGAACTCGACGCCGCCAAAATGCTGGGGGATGATAAATTCGAGATTCGCCCGATGGGCCGCGGCTTCGTAAAAATCGGCGGCGCGGAAACCGATCCCGAGGACATTCGCCTCTGCGAAGAGGCCTGGGAATTCGGCAAGGCGCAGATGAATAGCGGAAAGTACGACCTGGTCGTGTTTGACGAGATCAATTACGTAATCAGCTATAAAATGCTGGATGTGGAAAAGGTAGTGGAGGCTTTCGCCGCGCGGCCGGAGCGCGTCCACGTGATCTGCACGGGCCGCAACGCGCACCCGAAGCTCGTCGAGTCGGCCGATCTCGTCACTGAAATGCGCGAGATCAAGCATCCCTACACGAAAGGAATTCTCGCGCAGCGCGGAATCGATTATTAGCCATGGCCTGGTTCAATCGAAAGAAAAAGCGAATCGAGCAGCCGACGCCGGCCGACGAGCGTCGCGTCCGCACCGAAGGCCTCTGGATCAAGTGCGATTCCTGCCGCTCGATCATCTGGAAGAAAGATCTTCAGGCGAACTGGCAGGTTTGCTCGAAATGCGATTTTCATTTCAGGCTGGGCGCGAAGCGCCGGCTCGATCTTCTTCTCGACGACGGCTTATGGGAAGAACAGGACGCCGATCTCGTCTCGAGCGATCCGCTGGCATTCGTGGACACGAAGCCCTACGCCAAGCGGCTGAAAGATGCGCGCGCAAAACTCGGGATGAACGATGCCATCATCACTGCGACCGGCAATCTCGACGCGCGGCCGGTAATCTGCTGCGCGATGGAATTTCAATTTATCGGCGGAACGATGGGCGCCGTAGTGGGCGAGAAAGTCGCGCGCGCGATCGAGCGCTCGATCGAACGCAAAGCCCCGCTGATCATCGTTTCGTGCTCGGGCGGCGCGCGGATGATGGAAGGTGCGGTCAGCCTGATGCAGCTTGCAAAAGTTTCGGCGGCGCTCGCGAAGCTGGACGAAGTGCGCGTTCCCTTCATTTCCGTCATCACCGATCCCACCACCGGCGGTGTGACCGCGAGCTTCGCCATGCTCGGCGACTTGAACATCGCCGAACCCGGCGCGCTGATTGGTTTCGCCGGGCCGCGCGTGATCGAGCAGACCATACGCCAGAAATTGCCGGAAGGATTTCAGCGTTCTGAATTTCTGCTCGAGCATGGATTCCTCGACGCCATCGTTCACCGCAAGGAAATGAAGTCCTACATCTCCCGGGCGCTCAATTTCTTTCAGAACTGAAATGCGATACGAACAGGCGCTCCGCTATCTCTTCGCGCTCGGGCGCGAACTGGCTTCGCCGCGCCAGGCGCGCGTCCAGAAATTCGATCTTCGGAATATTTCCGTGCTGGCCGAACACATGGGCCACCCGGAGCGCAGTTGCCCCTGCATCCACATCGCCGGCACGAACGGCAAGGGCTCAACGGCCGCGATGATCGAATCCATCCTCCGCTCCGCAGGTTTGCGGACCGGGCTTTACACTTCGCCGCATCTCGAGAGCATCAACGAGCGGATTCGCGTCGGCGGCGAGCCGATCTCCGGCGAGCAGTTTGCAGAATCCTTCGAGCGCGTGCTCGCGACGGCGGAAGCGCTCATGGCCTCAGGCGAGCTTCCAGCTCACCCGACATTCTTTGAATGCCTGACGGCGATGGCTTTCGATGCCTTTTCGCAGGGCGGAGTGGAGTTCGCGGTCTATGAAACTGGAATGGGGGGCCGGCTCGATGCGACGAATATCGTGACGCCCGAAGTCTCCGTCATCACACAAATTGACTTCGACCACGAAGCGTATCTCGGCCATTCGATCGAAGAAATCGCCCGCGAGAAAGCGGGCATCATCAAGCCGGGCGGCATCGTCATGTGCGCCGCGGAACGGCCCGAGGCCCGGGCGGTGATCGCGCGGCGATGCCTGGAGCTCAACGCGCAGCTTGTGGAATTGGATGAAGCGTGGCGAGTCGAGGAAATCGATTCAGATGAGCGCGGCGAGCACCTCTCCGCCGAATGGCGGCCCGATGGCTCGCGCTTCCGGCTTGATATTCCGCTTGCCGGAAGATTTCAGGTTCGCAACGCTCTGACGGCTGCGGCCGCGATGCTCCTTTTGCGCAAACGCGATATCGAAATTGACGGGGACGCCATCCAGCGCGGAATTGCCGGCGTGCAATGGCCCGGCCGCCTCGAACGCGTCAGCGAGCAGCCCACGGTCTATCTCGATGGTGCCCACAATCCGGCGGCAGCGCGGGAATTGCGCGCATTCTGGGATGACCAACTGGCGGGGCGCCGTATCATCCTGCTCTACGGCGCGATGCGCGACAAAGCCGTCGATGAAATTGCCGGCGTCCTGTTTCCTCGGGCCGAGCACGTGATTTTGACGCAGCCGCGACAGTCTCGCGCGCTTTCCGTGGACGTGCTATCTCAGGTGGCCAGTTATCACGCCGCGAGATCCGAATCGATCGCCGATGCGTCCCGCGCGATTGAGCGGGCGGTACAACTCGCGGGTTCGGATGGCGTTGTTTTTATCACCGGCTCGCTCTACCTCGTAGGCGAGGCGCGCGCACAGTTTTGCGCAAAAACTCCAACTTTCCATACAGCCGCACGTTAATTTTCTACTTTCGGTAGCCCCAATCATCACTATTCACAATCCAGTATGTTCGCGCCGCCCGAAGCCGGACACACCTGTCCGGCTGCGGCACAACTGGGATTTTTCTTCGCCGCAAAATGACATTACGCACGCGACTGGCCATTTTGTTTCAGATATTTACCGGATGTGTCGAACCTAAATCCACGAAAGCTCGTCTATAGAAACAGGGGCGCGGAGGGTGTAATGACTCGCGAAGACAGGAGACATAAGCTCGAATCCTACGGCGCTGCGCCAGCGGAATTGGCGCGCGCTCTGCGTCAATTTCCCAAGAAGATGTGGATGTACAAAGTCTCGCCGGACCGCTGGAGCATCCACGAAACGATCCTGCACCTCGCTGACAACGAAGCGAATGCCTATATCATTTGCAGGCTGATGATCGCCGAACCGGGCGCGCCCGCGCTGGCTTTCGACCCGGCTTTGTGGGCCGGCTCGCTGGGCTATTTCCATCAGAGCACGAAGGAAGCGCTCGAAATTATCCGGCGTCTCCGCCGCATGACTTATCACGTTCTCGCCGCGCTTCCGGAATCCATCTGGTCACAGCACGGAATCATAAATGGAGAGACCCCGCTGACGCTCGATGCGTGGCTCGATAAGCAGGAACGCCATATTCCGATGCAGATTACTCACATGAGCGACACGTTTGCTATTTGGGCCAAGACTCATCCTCCACGCAAACTGGCTTCGATCCGTTCGTCGAGCCCGCGCTCTCTCGAAAGCCGCTATATTTCTCTTTCGACCAGCAACTAACTCATCATTCTGTGGCGAGTTGGACCTTGCTTCTGCGGTGGGACTGGCGGTTGCCGGGCCCCCGCCACGATGGTAGGATTGCCTTTCAATGACCCCGCCGGCACAGGAACGCCGATCCCCACACGCTTTTCCGGGCGGGCCGACACCGCTTGTCGGCGTTCCGTATCGTACTGTAGATGAAGAGGTTAAGGGAACCCGCGAGCGTTACGATTGGTATATTGAAGCGATTCGCCGGGCGGGCGGCGAGCCGAAGGAAATTCCGCTCAGACTATCAAAAGAAAAGTTAGCCGCGGTGGCGCGATCGCTGGACGCATTTGTTCTTCCGGGCAGCCCAGCCGATGTGAATCCGAATCTGTATCACGAATCGCCGCGCCCGAAATGCGCGCCTGCGGATGCAGGCCGCGAGTCCACCGACCTCGCGCTCCTCGAGCACGCACTGGATCAGCACAAACCAGTCCTGGCGATTTGCTACGGAATTCAGATCTTGAATGTGTTTCTCGGCGGCTCGCTGATTCAAGACATCGCGAGCGAATGCCGGACGACGATCATTCATTCCTGGGATCGCAAGCAGGGCGCGCCTGAGCCGTTTCACCCGATTCGGATCGAACCAGATTCGCGCATCGAGCAGCTTTCCGGCTCGCCGGAGACGACGGTGAACAGTTCGCACCATCAGGCGATTCTCGAGCCGGGCCGTGGCTTGCGCGTGACGGCGCGCGCGCCCGATGGGATCATAGAGGCAGTCGAGTGGACCGGATCGTCCGACTGGGTGACCGGCGTGCAGTGGCATCCGGAGCGCATGACGGGTCACGAGCTTTCGGCCGCGCTGTTCCGCGAGCTGGTGGGCGTTGCAAGAGGCGCGCAAGTGCGTGGCTGACCTCCGCCCGATAGCAGTTGTGGTTCCCGGTCGCCGGGGATTCGACTTTAGTTAGGTTTTTTAACACCGCACGCGTTCAATTCAAATTTCGAGGGACTCATGATTTCTCTGGCGGGTAAGGCGACCCTGATTACGGGGGGTTCGCGCGGCATCGGCGCGGCGGCGGTGAAGATGTTTGCGCAAGCAGGCGCGGATGTCGTGTTCAGTTATCACAAGAGCCGCGAAGCCGCGGCGCAGATCGAGCAGGAGTCGCGAAAGCACAGCACTCGAGTCGAGTCCTTCAAAGCCGATTTGAGCAAGATGGCGGACAGCAAGAAACTCGTTGATTTCACGCGTGAACGGCTCGGCCGGATAGACATCCTGGTCGCGAATGCCGGCATCTGGAACGAGAAGGACACACCCATCGAGGATGTCACCGAGCGCGAATGGAATGAAATGGTGCGCGTGAATTTGAACAGCGTGTACTCGGTGATTCATTATTCCGTGCCGATCATGAAGGCGCAAAAGTCAGGGCGAATCATCGCGCTGAGCTCCACCGCGGGGCAGCGCGGCGAATCTTTTCACTCGCACTATGGCGCGACGAAAGGCGCTATCATCAGCTTCGTGAAAGGCCTGGCGACGGAACTCGGGCCGCACCACATTCTGGTGAACTGCGTCGCGCCGGGTTGGGTGGATACCGACATGTCGGCATCGGTGCTGCGTACAAAGGCCGGTCTCAAATCCGCCAGCCGGAATATCCCGCTCGGGCGTCCGGCGACGGCGGAAGAAATCGCGGGACCGATTTTGTTTATGGCATCCGACCTCGCCAATTTCATCAACGGCGAAGTCCTCAACGTCAATGGAGGTTCGGTTCTGTGCGGGTAGCAAGGCTGCAGATTCTCGGCGCATTGGCGCTGGCTGTCGCCGCGCTTTTTGCCGCGCCCGCGCGCGCGCAGGATCAGACCGAAGTGCTGATGCCGGAGCAAAGCGCCGCGAAGGCCAAAGAATTGATTCGCGCCGCGGTGCAAGCAATGGGCGGAAGCGCGTATTTGGGCGTGAAGGATGTGACGTGCACCGGGCGGCTGGGGCAGTTCGGCCACAACGGCGACACGATGGGCTACGAGAAATTCATCGATTACTCCAAGCTGCCCGACAAGGACCGCAACGAAAATCTTCCCAAGCGAAACATCATTGAAGTTCTGAACGGCGACAAAGGCTGGCTGCTCGATCGCGGCGGCGTGTCCGATGCGGCGGAAGACACGGTCTCTCAATTTCAGGAAGATCAGAAAGTCGACATCGACAGCGTCCTTCGCGAACGCTGGAAGGAACCAAACGTCATTCTTCGCTATCTCGGCCCCGACATCGTGGATTTGAAAGAAGCTGACTGGATCGAGTTTGTGGATCCGGATAATCGCTCGGTGCGAATCGCGTTTTCAAAATTCACGCACTTGCCGATTCGCAAGACCGTGGTGACGCGGGATCCGACGACGCACCTGAAAGCCGAAACCATGGAATACTACTCGAATTATCACCCGGTGCAGGGTGTAACGACACCGTTCCAAATCACGCGCGAGAAAAACGGCCACCGCGTGTACCAGGTTTTCTTCTCGGATTGCAAATACAATACGAATCCCGCCGACTCGCTTTTCAGCAAAGAATCGCTCGATCAACGCTGGGCGCAGGTGGGCAAGAATACGATCCGGAAACAGGAAAAGCAGAAGGCCAAGGACGCGAAAGACGCTCAAAACGGCAACGGCAGCGACAGCGATAAAGATAACGACAAGAATAATTAGGGTACCCCCTTTCCAGCCCACGTTCGATTCGGCAGGCAACACCACCGTTGAAAATCCGGTCCTTTTGCTGCGGCGCTGGGTTTCCGCAAGCTTGCATTCGGTTCAAGATCTCCGCGCCGCCAGAATGTAGGGTCGGGCGCGCTCATCCAGAGGCAAAGCTCGCGTTACAGCCTGGGCGGAGACAACGAAGAAACGCGGGGACAACAGCACGAGCCGGACCTGTTCGGCGGTGTAAGGCGACATCGCGGCGATCGGATCGGAAGGTTGCGTGCAATCCACCACGGAACAGGTCCGTCTTGGAGATGAAACTGAAGGCTGAGATGCAGGGCGGGGACTGCGACGCCGCGAAATGCCAAGTTGGATTATGGCGACCGACCCTACAACGGCCATTTTCTGAAACGAAACGCAACGAAAAATCCGCGATGGCGAGAATGTAGGGTCGGGCGCGCTCATCCAGAGGCAAAGCTCGCGTTACAGCCTGGGCGGAGACAACGAAGAAACGCGGGGACAACAGCACAAGCCGGACCTGTTCGGCAGTGTGAGGCGACATCGCGGCGATCGGATCGGCACGTTGCGTGCAATCCACCAGGGAACAGGTCCGTCTTGGAGATGAAACTGAAGGCTGAGATGCAGGGCGGGGACTGCGACGCCGCGAAATGGCAAGTTGGATTATGGCGACCGACCCTACAGCGGCCATTTTCTGAAACGAAACGCAACGAAAAATCCGCGATGGCGAGAATGTAGGGTCGGGCGCGCTCATCCAGAGGCAAAGCTCGCGTTACAGCCTGGGCGGAGACAACGAAGAAACGCGGGGACAACAGCACAAGCCGGACCTGTTCGGCAGTGTGAGGCGACATCGCGGCGATCGGATCGGCACGTTGCGTGCAATCCACCAGGGAACAGGTCCGTCTTGGAGATGAAACTGAAGGCTGAGATGCAGGGCGGGGATTGCGACGCCGCGAAGTGCCAAGTTGGATTATGGCGACCGACCCTACAGCGGCCATTTTCTGAAACGAAACGCGACGGAAAATCCGCGATACCGATTGGATATAACACTGCATCCTAGCAATGACGGGGATTGTGAGCCATTTTTGAGATTGTGAGCGGCCGGCGGCGAAAATTCCGTGCCGCCCGCTGCGCCGGATTTTCGGATTGTGCGCAGCGTAATCCAGTTACGCATCAATTGCTTTTAAGGAGCGAACGAGCGATGGAAGTGCACTCGGTCAAGGATGCAACCATTCGCAGTTTTTTCGTCCATTGTGTTTCCGTTTTTATACTGCTCTTGTTCGGAGGTGCGGTTGCTTACAGCGGCCAATCGTCGCAATTCGATTTGGCAGGGCCGCGTTTGGATGTGCGGGTGACGCGCGCCGCAAAGACTTTGCCGATCGCCGATGTGCCGAACCTACAGCCGGGAGACCGGCTTTGGATTCACCCGGATATGCCGGAAGGCCAATCGGCGCGCTATCTGCTGATCGTGGCTTTCCTGCGCGGCTCGACCAATCCGCCGCCGGAAAATTGGTTTACGCGAGTGGAAACGTGGAACAAGAAAACGCGCGAAGAAGGAATCGTCGTGACCGTGCCTCAGGAAGCGCAGCAGGCGCTTCTCTTTCTGGCTCCGGAAACAGGCGGCGATTTCGGAACTTTGCGCGCCGCGGTGCGCGGCAAACCGGGCGCGTTCGTGCGCGCTTCGCAAGACCTGAACCAGGCGAGCCTGGATCGCTCGCGTCTCGATAAGTATCTTGCCGAAATCCGGTCGACTTCGGATACCGATCCGAAAGCTCTGGAAGCTCGCAGCGCGATACTGGCGCGGACGCTGAATATCAAAGTGGATCCGAAATGCTTTGACAGGCCAGTCGAAGAGCAGACTGCCTGCCTGACGCAGAACACCGATCGACTGGTGTTGGACGACGGCCATAGTCAATCCATGGTTGCAGCGCTCACGTCCGGCCCGTCTTCCGACCTGATTGGGAATCTTAGTTCCACGCCGATGGCCGGCGCCGGTTACTTCAGCCCCTACGTGGGCGCGGTGATGGACGTCGCAAAAATCATGAGCAATCTGCGCACCGCCGAATATCAATACATCCCCGCGCTCGCGGTGAACGAACATGAGACGATGAATTTGTGGCTGAATAATCCTCCCTCATTTCACAATCCGAAATCGGTTCTAGTGGTGGGCTTGCCCGCGGTGGAAGCGGCGCAATTGCCGCCGCTTCGAGCGGTCGCGCCGGACACGGTCTTTTGCGCGCAGAAATCTCCGCTGGTGCTTTCCGTGGAAGGCGCGCCGCTGGTTTTCTCGACCGGCATCGCGCACGATTTGAAGCTGAGCGTTCGAGACAAGTCCGGCGCGGCAGTGGATTTGCCGGCGACACCGGACGCGGCGCGCGGCGGCTTCGTGATCGATTCGCACACGCTCGACGCGACGAAACTTGCGACGGATGTATCCGGCACGATCCACGGCTATTGGGGATTCGACGCATTCGAGGGGCCCAGCTTTAAAATGCGCGCGGCTCACTCATCCGCGTGGGAGATTTCTTCGGCGGATCAGAGCGCGCTGATCGTCGGCCGCGAAGATACGATTCATCTGCAATCGGATTGTGCGGCTTGCGTGGAAAAAATCACCGCCGTCGACGAGCGGGGCAAAGAGCTGAAAGCAACGTGGAAGCTGGACAAGCCGGGCGAAATTGAAGTTCAAGTTCCGCTCAAGGACGAAACCGCCGGCCGCGTAAAGATGGAAGTGAAGCAGTTCGGCGTCGCCAAGCCGGACGATGTCACGTTGCTCGCCTATTCCGAGGCGGCGCATCTTGACCGCTTCACCATCAGCGCGGGAGACACCCAGGGGGTCCTTCGCGGCACGCGGCTTGATGAGGTCCAACGATTTCAGTTGAGTGGAATTAATTTCGTTCCCGCAAAGCTCTCGCGGACGGAGCAGCAGGACGTGCTGAGCCTCGCCGCGCCGGCCCCCGCGCCCACGGGGGATTTGAAGCCCGATGAGAAATTGACGGCGGAAGTCACGCTGAACGACGGACGCGTGCTCAGCCTGCAAACCACGGTTGAGCCGCCGCGTCCAAAGGCCGAGCTGATCAGCAAGAATGTGGCTCCCGGCCCAAATCCATCGGCGATTCGGCTGGGCAGCAAGGACGAGCTGCCGCAAGATGGACGTCTTTCGTTCGTCTTGAAAACCGTGGTTCCCGATAAATTTTCGCGAACGGAAAAGGTGGAAGTCGCGGCGGCCGACGATTCATTCCACGTGTTGCTGGGCGTGGACGACGGAGGACTGATTCTGCAGGACGCGCAGAATATGCTCGCGAGCCTTGACCCGCTGAAGAGCTTTGGAGGATCTGCATTCGGGCCACTGCGATTTCGCATCGTGGATGCGGACGGAGGCAAAGGCGACTGGGCGCCCCTGGCGATGCTTGTGCGCTTGCCGGCGCTAAAAGAAATTCGCTGCCCCGACAGCCCAGACAAGCAATGCAGGCTAAGCGGCAACAATCTATTTTTGATTGATTCGACGGCGCCCGATTCGCAATTCACGCATTCAGTCCCGGTGCCGAGCGGATTTACGGACACGAGCGTGAGTGTGCCGAGGCCGAATGGAACGCTGCTGTATCTGAAGCTGCGAGATGACACGGCGACGGTGGACATGGCGGTGTTGCCGGTGTTGCCGGAAGAGTAGAAACGGTCGGCCGCCACAAAAAAGCACGAAGCGATCCAGTTGTCGCAGCGAGGCTCCCGCTTCCTGCGTATCGAGCAGCGCCAAGCTACGGCGCAAGTTTCTTTTCCGCGCTGGTATTGATGAGGTTGTCTGCCTGCGGCGTAAAGCAATCCTTCAACGTGAACGAGATCGGTCAGCTTTTTGTTGCGTTGCGTGCGGCGGGGTATAATCGCGGGATGCCAATGGCACAGAAAAACTCACTGAGGCGGCGTGTCGAAGGGCGGGTCCATGCCCGAATGCGCGGAGAGGTGCATGAGGGCGTTCAAACGCAGGCGCGGATGCATGGAACGACCGTGCTGTGCGTTCGCCGGGAAAATAAAGTGGTGCTGGCCGCCGACGGTCAGGTGACCATGGGCGAAGGCGTGGTGAAGCACAACGCCAAGAAGACGCGGCGGCTCTTCAACGACAAAATCATCGCGGGCTTTGCGGGCAGCACGGGAGACGCGCTTTCGCTCTTCACGAGGTTTGAGAACAAGCTACAGGAATTCCACGGAAATCTTGCACGAGCGGCCGTTGAGCTGGCAAAAGAGTGGCGCACGGATCGCTCGCTCCGGCATCTCGAGGCGCTGCTGGTGGTCGCCGACGCCAAGTCTACGTTTCTTCTTTCCGGCAATGGCGACGTGATCGAGCCCGACGACGGCATCGTGGCGATCGGTTCGGGTGGCCCGTACGCTCTTTCCGCGGCGCGAGCGCTGATCAAACACTCGAAGCTCAACGCGAAAGACATCGCGCAGGAAGCGATGCGCATCGCCAGCGAAATCTGCATCTATACAAACTCAAATTTCACGATCGAAGAGTTGTGAAGGATAGTTGGAGAAACGAATGGTGATCTACCTTGCCGGAGAAGCGCAGGCGCCGGTTCCGGAGCCGATGCAGTCGTTTGACGAGCTGACGCCCCGGGAAATCGTCGCCGAACTCGACAAATATATCGTCGGCCAAAACGCCGCGAAGCGCGCAGTCGCGGTGGCGCTGCGGAATCGTGTGCGCCGGCAAAAACTTCAGCCGGAAATGGCGGAAGACGTCCTGCCGAAAAACATTCTGATGATCGGGCCGACGGGCGTGGGCAAAACCGAGATCGCGCGGCGGCTGGCGCGGCTGGCCGGATGTCCGTTCGTGAAGGTGGAAGCGTCGAAATATACCGAGGTCGGCTACGTGGGCCGCGATGTCGAATCCATGGTGCGCGATCTGATCGAGACCGGAATCGACATGGTGCGCGAGGAAAAGCTCGATGAAGTGGCCGAGCGCGCCGAACAATCAGCGGAGGAACGCGTGCTCGATTTGCTGCTGCCGCCGAGCCCTCCTCCACCGGACCCGCCGGGATCCGCGAACGAAGCACAGCGGAAGGAGCAATTGCAAAGAACGCGCGAGAAATTGCGCACACAACTCCGCGAAGGAAAGCTGGATCAGCGCATGGTCGAGGTCGAGGTTCGCGAGCGCTCGATGCCTGCGTTTGAGATCGTCACAAATCAGGGCATCGAGGAAATGGACATCAACGTCAAAGACATGCTCTCTGGCGTTTTTGGCCAGCAAAAGAAAAAGCGAAAAATGATGGTCGGCGAGGCTTTTGATTATCTGATTCAGGAAGAAGAAAACCGCCTCGTGGACATGGACCACGTGACGCGCGTCGCTCTGGAGCGCGTCGAGCAGATGGGCATTCTTTTCATCGACGAGATCGACAAAATCGCCGGACGCGAATCGGGGCACGGCCCGGACGTGTCGCGCGAAGGCGTGCAGCGGGATATTTTGCCGATTGTCGAAGGAACGACGGTGAACACGCGCTACGGCATGGTGCGCACGGACCACATTCTATTCATCGCTGCCGGCGCGTTCCACACCACGAAGCCTTCGGACTTAATCCCCGAGCTGCAGGGCCGCTTTCCGATTCGCGTGGAACTGAATTCGCTCAGCGAGGCGGATTTCATCCGCATTCTCACCGAGCCTAAAAATGCGCTGACGAAACAGGCCGTGGCATTGCTCGAGACCGAAGGCCTGAAGATCGCGTTCTCCGACGACGGAGTGGCCGCAATCGCGAAATTTGCCGCGATGGTGAACGAGCAAACCGAGAATATCGGCGCGCGTCGGCTTCATACGATTCTCGAAAAAGTTCTCGAAGAGATTTCGTTCGAGGCGCCTGAGCTGAAAAAGAAAAGCATCAAGATCGATGCCGCCTACGTGCAGAAGCAGCTCGTCAATATCGTGAAGGATCAGGACCTCAGCCGCTACATTCTCTAGCGGTTCGAACACCGCGAATGAAAACGAGTCGAGGAGACGCCCGGCCTAGCGCGTGCCCGGTTCTTTCGCGGCCCGGCGTTTCAGTGTTGTGGGTTTGTGTTCCGGCATTGATGCTCGCGCTTGTTTGCGCCGCTGGTTGCGCCTCGCCGAGCGAGCCCGTCACGCGCCACCCGCCAATCGCTAATCCGATCGCTGACCTGAGCGCGCACCAAGTTGGCAGCCGCGTGTTCCTTACGTTTTCTCTGCCGGCCAAGACCACGGACCACAAGGGAATCACCGTGACTCCCTCGCTTGAAGTTCACTGGGCTTTTCTTTCCGCGGGCACGCTCGCGGCGACGGCTGCCGCCATCGAGAAACAGGGCGCGTCTGTCGTTCGTGTTCCTTCGGCAATGGTGGAGCAATACAAAAGCGAGGACCACGTCCGGTTACCTGTCGAGTTGAAGACTGAAGACGTCGAACATCATTTTGGCGCCGTGGCCGCTTTCGCGGTGCGCACAAAGATTTCCGAGAAAGGGATTTCCGATTCCTCGAATGTCTCCGTTACTCGCATATATCCGGCGGCAGCGCCCATTTCCGATCTCGCGGCGAAAGTGACCGAGAAGGCGGTGGAATTGAGCTGGACGGCGGCGACATTGCCGGCGCTGCCAAGCAATGCCAGCAGCGCGAGCCCAACAGTCACGTATCACGTTTATCGCGACGAAAGGCACGAGATGAAGGCCGCGCCGGCAGCGGCCGCGCCTGAGACCCCCTCCGAATTACTCGGCGAGTCGACGTCGCCCGGCTATCGCGACACGACTTTCGAATTTGGCCACGCCTACATTTACTCGGTTCGAAGCCTCGTACAGTACGGCTCGACGCCGGCCGATTCGGTCGAGTCTGGCGATTCCAACGTGATCGTTCTCACGCCCAAGGACATTTTCCCGCCAGCCGCTCCCGCGGGATTGGTAGCGATCCCGGTTCCGGCAACCCCCGACGTTCCGGCCCACATCGAACTCTCTTGGGCCATCAGCCCGGAAACTGATTTGTCTGGCTACAACATTTACCGAAGCGAACAGGGTTCCACGCCTGTACCACGACTGAACCAGAGTACATTGCTCGCGCCATCCTATCGTGATATGACTGTCATACCCGGCCGCCTCTACACTTACACGGTTACGGCAATTGACCGTGCCGGCAATGAAAGCCCTGCAAGCGAACCGGTGACCGCCGGAATCTCTCTAGCGGAAAAGGACTCGAACCCATAAGTGTATGCGTGCTGAGGGCTCCAATGCGCGCGGCCCGTTGAGCGTGCTTCAGAACCCGGTAATCCACACCGGTGTGTTTGTGGGAGTGTTGCTCATAGGCGTGATGGTCGGATCGCTCTATGTGGCGAACCGGATGCCGAAATTCGACGCAGTCGCGTCGTTGCGAAATCTTCTGTGCTACGCGGCATTCGGTCTGGTGATGTCGATTCCGATTGCGCGTTATCTCGGATCGCCCTGGAAGATCTTCGTGTCGGGAATCACGGCATGGCTCGTGCTGGCCGGGGCGTACGCCGGGGCCACGATGTTCTTCGAAAATCTCATGAACCGCCTGAGCGTCACGCCATTCCATCTGCTCATGCTCGGCGCGATGATTTATGGGGTCATTGCCGCGATGTCCTGGGTCGCATCGTCGCTCGTATCGCTGCTCCGGCGCACCGCTCCGGTGCCACGTCCACGCACGGTGGAAGTGGCGCGCCACAAGTAATGAAGCTGTGCCGATTCCAGCCGGTTGAAATCTCCGCAAGCCAAGTTAATCGCACCGGGAAACCCTTGCGCCCGGAAATATGCTGGGGCGCGATCGAGGGCGAGCGCGTCCGTGAAACGCGCAGCCTGTTCGGGGAGGCGGATTACACCGGCCGCGATTGGCTGCTCTCGGATGTCCGGCTTCTCGCGCCAGTCGAGCCGTCCAAGATTGTGTGCGTTGGCAGAAATTATGCCGAGCATGCCGCCGAGCTGGGCAACGAAGTTCCCAAGGAGCCGTTGATCTTTCTGAAGCCGCCATCGTCCGTGATCGGTCCTGATGAACCGATCCTTCTGCCTGAAATCTCGAAGCGCGTTGATTATGAGGGCGAGATCGCCGTTGTAATCGGCGAACTGCTCCATCGCCCCGGCGATCAGGAAGATTTGGAGCGTTTCATCCTCGGCTATACCTGTTTGAATGATGTGACCGCGCGCGACATTCAAAAGCGCGACGTCCAATTCACGCGTGGGAAGAGCTTTGACACGTTCTGCCCCATCGGCCCTGTGATTGAGACGAAATTCGACCTCGCCTCGGCTAGCGTGGAAACCCGGCTCAACGGGGGCTGTAAACAGATTGGTCACACGTCCGAGATGCTGTTCTCTGTCGAGGTTATAATCCGCTGGGTAGCAAGGGTCATGACGTTGCAGCCCGGCGACGTCATCGCGACAGGAACTCCTCCCGGCGTTGGCCCGCTGGCCGCCGGCGATGTGGTCGAGGTGATCGTCAGCGGGATCGGGTCATTGCGCAATCCGGTCGCGGCGGAATTCGACTGAAAGCTCCCGGAGCGCTTGAGTTCGCATTGAGACATCTTCTGGAAAATTGGCGGCATTACCTGCCGTTCGCGGGGATCGGAGTGGCCGTGCTCGTCGCGGCCTACTTCCTCCTGTATAAACGCGAGCCCGACCCGGACGAAATCGAACGCGAGCGCCGGATATACCTCAATCGCATTGGCCGAATCGTTGAGGGGCAAATCCTCGAGATCGAAGACAAGAAAATGGAGCCGAAACCCGAACCGCGCCGCGGGCTCCTTCGGCGTCGCGCGCGCGGCTCGAACGGCGCGACGAGTGTCGCGACAATGCTCCTTCACTACACCTATTCCATCTCCGGCGTGACTTACGAAACGGCGCAGGATATTACCGGCATCGAGCAGACAGTCTGCTTGAAGCACGCCGTTGTCGGCCAGGCGGCCAGCGTCAAGTACGATCCCTCAAATCCCAGCAATTCGATCTTAATCGCTGAAGATTGGTCCGGCCTGCATTAGCCGCACGCAAGTTTCTCCCGAATCTCTGCTTGCACCGAAAATCCGCGTCGCGGCTTGCTGCCAGCGTCCTGCTGTGGCACGCTACCGCTTCATGATTTTCCGCGAACGAACGAGCCGATGACGCGTCACCTGAAGCATCACGATCGCCTGGAAGAATTGCGCCGCCTCAACGCAGAAGCGGAAGTGGGCGGCGGCGCCGAACGTCGCGAGCGCCAACATAAAGAAGGCAAGCTCAGCGCGCGCGAGAGGATCGAGCTGTTGCTGGACGAAGGCACGTTCGAGGAGCTCGACAAATTTGTGCGGCACCGCTGCGACGATTTTGGGATGGAGCAGCAGAAGCCGATGGGCGACGGCTTTATCACCGGCTACGGGCGAATCGACGGCCGCCTGATGTATGTGTTCGCGCAGGATTTCACGGTTTTCGGCGGATCGCTTTCCGAATCGAACGCACAAAAAATCATCAAGATTATGGATCTGGCCATGCGCAACGGCGCGCCGGTGATCGGACTCAACGACTCGGGCGGCGCGAGGATTCAGGAAGGCGTGAAGTCGCTCGCCGGTTACGCCGACATTTTCCTGCGCAACACACTCGCGAGCGGAGTGGTGCCGCAAATCAGCGCGATCATGGGACCGTGCGCCGGCGGCGCCGTTTATTCACCCGCGATCACCGATTTCATTTTCATGACTCGCGAGACGTCCTACATGTTCGTCACCGGCCCGGACGTGATCAAGACAGTCACGCACGAGGAAGTGACAAAACAAGAGCTGGGCGGCGCAATGACGCACAATGAGAAGAGCGGCGTCGCTCACTTCGTCGCGCGAGACGATGCCGAGTGCCTGGCGATGATTCGCGAACTGGTCAGCTATCTGCCCTCCAACAATCTGGACGATCCTCCGCGCCGCGCGAGCTCCGATCCGTGGGACCGCAAGGACGCCGCGCTCAACTCCGTTGTGCCGGAAGATCCGATGAAGCCGTACGACATCAAGGACGTCATTCACGCGGTGGTGGATGGTGGCGAGTTTTTCGAAGTGCATGAGCACTTCGCGCGAAATCTGGTGGTCGGCCTTGCGCGGCTTGACGGCCAGCCCATCGGAATCATCGCGAACCAGCCGGCGGTGCTTGCGGGTGTTCTGGATATCAGCGCATCGGTGAAGGGCGCGCGTTTCGTTCGTTTCTGCGACGCGTTCAATATCCCGCTGGTCACGTTCGAGGACGTCCCTGGCTTTTTGCCCGGAACGCAGCAGGAATTTGGCGGAATCATCAAGCATGGCGCGAAGTTGCTCTTCGCGTTTGCCGAAGCAACCGTACCCAAAATCACGGTGATCACTCGCAAAGCGTATGGCGGCGCGTACTGCGTCATGTCGTCGAAACACATTCGCACGGACATGAACTTCGCGTGGCCGACAGCAGAAATCGCGGTGATGGGCCCCGCAGGCGCCGTGAATATCGTCTACAAACGCGAGATCGAAAAGGCAGCGGAATCCGAGCGCGCCGGGCTGCGAGCCGCAAAAGTGGAAGAATTCCGCGAGCGTTTCGCGAATCCATTCGTCGCCGCCGAGCGCGGCTATATCGATGCGGTGATCGAGCCGGCCGAAACGCGCGCCAAACTCATCACCGCGCTGCGCTCGCTCGAAAATAAACGCGACGTCAATCCTCGCAAGAAGCACGGGAATATCCCTCTTTAGCGTTCGTACTCGCGCTTCTTAAGGTTCGCTGCCTGTTGGATTTCGCGGCTGCATTGAGATAGCATGTGCGGGTTTTTTAGAGAGAACTTTTCTGGGAGTGGTTATGGCGAACAACGGTAATTCTGTCGTCGCGGGACTCGATCGGCTCGTCGAGAAATACCATCTCTTAAATCATCCGTTTTATCGCGCGTGGACCGAGGGAACGCTTTCGCGCGAATCCCTCACCCTGTATGCGGAGCAGTACTACCAGCACGTTCGCGCGTTCCCGGAGAACCTGAAGCAACTCGCATCCCGCACGAACGGCGATCTGCTCGATATCGTCAACGAGAATTTGGCTGAAGAGCTCGATCCCTCGGGCCCGCATCCGAAGCTGTGGCGGCAATTTGCGAACGCAGTCGGCTCGAGCGACGCCGCGCTGGATTCCGCCCGGCCGCTGCCGGGGATCGCGGAGCTTCTGGACACCTACGATGAACTCACGGAAAACGGCTCCGAGTCTCAGGCCGTTGCTGCGTTTTACGTCTACGAAGCGCAGGTTCCGGAGATTGCCGCGCAGAAAATTGCAGGACTAAAGAAACATTACGGCGTCACGGAATCGCCCGCATTGCGATACTTTGCCGTTCACGAGGAGGCCGACGTGCGGCACCGCGCAGCTTGGCGTCAGTGGCTTGCCAGCCAGCCAGAGTCCGACGCGGCCGCGATGTACGCCGCCGCCGAGCGCGCGCTGAAAGCGCTTTGGGGTGGCCTCGACACGGTGTACTCCGGGCCCTGCGCCGCGACCAAGAACTAGCTGCGTCATCCTCACCGCTTTCGCTGCGTCCGGCGTGGTGTGCCCATAGGCCAATTGCCGGATCGCTGGTCCAAGAGCCGCCGCGTGCTAGAATTTCCGGCTTGCTCCCATGTTCAAAAATATATTGATCGCAAATCGCGGTGAAATTGCCGTGCGCATTCTTCGAGCGTGCCGCGAGATGGGCATTTCGAGCGTCGCGGTCTATAGCGACGCCGATCGCGCGTCGCTCCACGTTCGGATGGCAGACGAAGCGTGTCGAATCGGCCCGGCGCTATCGCGAGAGAGCTATCTTTCAATCGAAAAAATCATTTCTGCCGCACGTGGCGCCGGTTGCGACGCCATTCATCCCGGCTACGGATTTCTTGCAGAGAATCCTGCGCTGGCACGGGCTTGCGCGGCTGCGGGCATCACGTTTATCGGACCTTCCGCCGATGCCATCGAGCGTCTCGGATCAAAAACGGCTGCACGGCAGTTGGCGCGCAAAGTGGGCGTGCCGACGGTTCCCGGCACTCTCGATCCCGTCGAAGACGCCGAGAAAGCAATCGGGACCGCGCGCGAAATGGGATTTCCGATTGTGCTGAAGGCCGTGGCGGGCGGTGGCGGAAAGGGAATGCGCCGCGTTGATGCAGAGAGCGATCTTCAGGCTGCATGGCGCGATGCGTCCTCGGAAGCGCTCAACGCGTTTGGCGACGCGCGTCTCTACCTCGAAAAATATCTCCTGCGGCCACGCCATATCGAAATTCAGATTGTCGCGGACACGGGAGGCAATGTCGTCTATCTCGGCGAACGCGAATGCTCGATGCAGCGCCGCTATCAAAAGATCATCGAGGAAGCGCCCTCGCCCGTCATGACTCCCGAGCTACGCCGTGCGATGGGCGAAGCCGCTGTGAAACTCGTGCGTGAAGGCGGCTACGTGAATGCCGGCACGTGCGAATTTTTGCTGGATGAGTCCAGGAATTTCTACTTCCTCGAAATGAATACGCGCCTGCAGGTTGAGCACCCCGCTACGGAGCTGGTGACGGGCCTCGATCTCGTCAAACTTCAGATTTCAATTGCCGTGGGTCTTCCGTTGCCGATAACTCAGCACGACGTCATTCTTCGTGGCCACGCCATCGAGTGTCGAATCTACGCCGAAGATCCCGAGAACAACTTCTTTCCGTCGCCCGGCACGATCACGAATTTTTTCGCGCCGTCAGGCCCCGGAATTCGACTAGACGAAGGCATTTACACCGGCTGGACGGTCCCGAGCGAATACGACCCGATGCTGGGCAAGCTGATCGCCTGGGGCGGCAGCCGAAGCGAAGCTCTTGGCCGGCTTACGAGGGCTCTTTCGGAGACTCAAGTCGGCGGCATTCGCACGAATATCGCATTTTTCCGCCGCGTTCTTGCGGAGAAGGATTTTGCTCTCGGCGACATCCACACAAGATGGCTCGACGAGTTTCTTGAACGGCCCGAGCGAGCGGCGACTGTCGAGCGCGACGCGGACGCTGAGGATGCGGCGATGATCGCAATTGCGCTGTGGCACTCTTCGCGCAATGACCTCGCTGCGATTTCGTCAAACGGCGCCCGTGCCGGCTCGCAATGGAAGCAAGAAGCGCGCCGCGAGCAGATTGAACGCACGCCTCAACGCTGAGACGCGAAGAATATTTCGGCCTCGAAGCGATTGACGAACGGCTGGCTCGATTTACATATGAAACTCGACATCGAAATCGGCGGGATCGGCGCGCGGCAGATTGAGCTGACTCGTAGCGGTTCGCGCGTGGAAGCCACTATTGACGGCCGCAACGTCGAGGCGGACGCCGTTGTCGTGGGCAAAGGCGTCTATTCGGTCCTGGTCGGTGGCCGTTCGTTCGAAGTGCGCATCGAAGAGCACGGCGCCAGCGTGATCGCAGTTTCCGGTGGACGAGAATTTCATGCCTCCGTTCGCGATCCGCGAAAATTTCGCCGCGGCTCTGGACCTCATTCCGCTGAGGGCCGTCTGGAGGTCACTGCGCCGATGCCCGGAAAAATTGTCCGCATTCTCGTGCACGAAGGCGAGACGGTGGCAGCGGGCCAGGGGCTTCTGGTGGTCGAAGCGATGAAAATGCAAAACGAAATTCGGTCTCTCAAGTTCGGGACAGTGGAAAAAGTTCTTGTGACGGAAGGGCAGCCGGTCAATGCGGGCGATAGTCTGGCGATCGTTGCGTAAGTTCGCTTCTGATTCGACTAAGCCAGCCGATGCTTACTTGTTGGAATCGTCAGATGGCAGTTTCCCGGCCGATTCGAGCACTTGCTGGGCCAGATAGTTGACAACATGCGCCTCGTCGCGCGCGGTCGAAAGATACGCAACGCGCAAGAGCTGTTCTTTTCGATTCCGCAGCGAATCCCGGATCGATTGCTGAACCTGCGGATCGGAGAGCTCGCGCTGGCCCGCCGCTTCTTTCGCAATCAATTTGAGAATCACGTAGCCGCCGGAGTGCACGGCGATGGGCCGGCTCACCTCGCCTGGATGCAACGATAAAACCGCCTTCTGCAGCGCCGGATCGGACTGTTTGAACGAAGATTCACCGTGAAAGCCAAGGTCGCCGCCCGTCGAGCTCGAGCTGTCTTCCGAATAATCCATCGCGAGCTGGCTAAAATCCGCACCGGCGCTGAGCTTTTGTTCGATCGAGGCAATTTTCCTCTGCGCGTCCAGATCGCTCGTGGCTTTGTCGTTCTTCCGGTTATGTATAGTCGGGTCAGGCCGCGGCGTCACGACGATCTGAGCGATGTGATACTGCGGTTCCGGCACATTAAATTGCGAGCGATTCTTCTGGTAAAAATCCGCGACGTCTTGATCCGTGATTGTAATCTTGGCGACGATTTCGCGATTCAGCAGCTTCTGTATCGAAAGCTGCCGGCGCAAGTCGCTCTTGAGATCTTCGACCGTGAGCCCGGCTTCCTTCAGCTTCTTCTGAAATTCATCTTCGGTGTACGGGCTCTTCGATTCGGTGAACTTGTCTTCGACTTCGGCATCGCTGGCAATCAGATTCAGCTTATTCGCGCGCTCGAGAAGAATTTCATTGTTGATCAGTTCGTCGAGGATGCTGAATTTGAGTGAAAGACCTTGCTCTTGCGAGGGTGACTGCGCTTCGGCGGCCACGCGGCTGCGGTAGTATTTCTCGACTTCCGCGCGATGGATGTCGTGGCCGTTGACCACAGCCCACACGTCTGGCCCCGGCGCCGCTTCCTGGCGTCTGCATGACGACGCCAGCACGCATGCGAGCAGCGCCGTCGCGATTGCCGCGCTCCGTTTCAAATATCCTCCGCAGAATGGCGAATGGGTTGGATTTAGGCCGCTTTCACTACGCGGCCGGCTCGAATGCAGGCGGTGCAGACGCGAACTTGTTTGCGGACTCCCTTGACTATCGCCCTCACGCGGCGAAGATTTGGATTCCACCGGCGGCGCCGCACATTGTTCGCGTGGCTGATCACATTCCCGTAACGCGGCTTCTTGCCGCAAATTTCACAAGCGAGTGCCATGTATGCTCCAACGTAAATTTTCGATTTCGGACAAATTTTTATGCTAGCAGAGAAGCCGCCGGAAAGCGAATTGCAATCGAGGAAGCCCTTCCGGCGAGGCTTCTGCGCGAAATTGGGCCATTAGCGCAGAAGGCCGGGGCCGCGACGCCGGCTTAAATTGGGGCCCAAATTGGCGCTTGTTTGTTCGCGGAGCCACCGCCAGTCTATGGGAGTGAAAGTGAACGCTAATACGATGCGATCGCGGGATTTGGAGGTTTCGGTGGAACACGAACGCGTCATCGAATGCGTGGACGACGCGGCTGGCTATCACGGCATCATCGCCATCCACAGCATGGCGCGCGGACCTGCAGTCGGCGGCACGCGCGTTTGGGCCTATCCGTCGTTTGAAGATGCGCTCCACGATGTGTTGCGGCTTTCGCGTGGGATGAGTTTCGAGTCAGCGCTGGCAGGCCTGAATTTTGGCGGCGGCAAGGCCGTCATTATCGCGGACAATCGAAAAATTGATCGCGAACAGATTTTCCGGGCGCACGGGCGTTTCGTTGACACGCTCCAGGGAAGATTTATTACGGGTGAAGACGTCGGCACGACGCCGGCGGACATGGCACTCGTGCGCCTCGAGACACCGTATGTTGCAGGGCTTGCCGGGGGCGCCGGCGATCCGTCGCCGCACACGGCTCGCGGTGTGTTTCGCGCGATGCAGGCCGCTGCGGCATTTCAATGGCGCAACGAAAATCTCTCGGGCCGGCGCGTTGCGATTCAGGGATGCGGGCACGTCGGATATCATCTCGCTCTCGAATTGCATCGAGCCGGAGCGTCGCTGGTTGTGGCGGATATCGACTCCGCTAATCAGAAAAGTGTGGCAGAGGCAACGGGCGCGCGCGCTGTTGCGTGCGATGCGATTTTTGATGTGGATGCCGACATTTTCGCGCCGTGCGCGCTCGGCGGGATCCTGAATGACTCGACGATTCCGCGCTTACGAGCCTCGATTATTTGCGGCGCGGCCAATAATCAGCTCGCTGAAGACCGGCATGGCGTAGCGCTCAAAGAGCGAGGAATTGTGTATGTCCCGGATTACGTCGCCAACGCGGGAGGCATCATCAATGGCGCGCGCGAAATCTCCCCGCGCGGGATGGGCAACGCCGCGTATCAAATCGAAGCGATCTTCAATACAACTTCGGAGATTCTCGAACTCGCTCGCACCGAGCGCATACCGCCTTCCGCAGCTGCGGACGCGCTTGCGCAAGCCAAACTCCAATCGCCCGGACAATGAGGCAATTCGCGAGCGCGAGCCTGCATTCGGTCTCGAGCCTTGAGCCGCGCATGGGTCGGCGCTGCGGACTTATTCGGGTCGTTTAGAGTGGAGCCACGCAGCGACTTCAGATTTTTCGAAGTTCGGGGGTGAACGGCAATCGCCGTATGGTCGGTGTCAGCTTTTGGAAATTCGGAGATCGGGGCGAGATTTTGCCTTCCAGTGCCCGTCAGGCCGTCCCCGCGGACCGCTTCTTCTGCGCCTCGTTCGGTGTGTGCGGTCTGGAGCCCAATTCGCGCCAATCGGTCTCTTTCATATCGATCCCGAAATGACGCGCAGCCTTCTGAATATTGGCGAACGCCAAGTCGCGCTCCGAATCGCTCACGTCTTTGACCTGGTCGAATCGCGCGATTGCATTGCGTACGTGCGATGCGTCAGTCATCGGCTCCTTGCGCGAATGCGGAAACGCGAACGCGCTTTCGGGAAGGGTGTTTGTCTCGGCTGCATCCAGTCGGCCGTGCTCTTCGGGCCGCGGTGGCTCCCACGTCGCCCGATCGATGCCTTTCGAATCGCTGCTTGAAGGGTTCACGATAGTCTCCTTTCATTCGTTGGCGCTGCGTCGAAAATCTTGCGCGCCACAGGTGGCTCATGTTAGCCCGAGAGCACGATTTCGTCATTACGTGTCTGCATTGTCACGCCATCGGGTCAGTTAAGCGTTTCGATTGCGTCGATGAATGCAGATGTCAAAGTTGCGGTCTTCAATTCACGCACGAACCGCCATGAGCTGGCAGGCCCCAAAGAATCGAAAGCGTAAGATCGCGCTTTTTTGCTCCCTGCTTATCCGACTGTAGCCTACAATTTTGGAATGCGCCGTAAGCGCGATCCCGACAAGCTGAAGTTAAAAATGGCTGTCGTATTGTCGATAGTTGGTTTCCTTCTGATTTGTCAAGGGATCGCCGCGATACGGGCCACCGGCTGGGAATATCGCGATGTTTACGGAGGATACATATTCGCGCCAGTGGGAGCTGTAATCGGGGCACTGCTGATGGTGGCGGCGATCCCGCTCTTCAGGCGACACACAAAAAAGTGAGCGCCCGAGCCGGACAGGCATGTTCGAAATGGGATCGTAACGCGATCGCCTACCTTGACGCTGGTGACTCCCGGTCCGATCGCCTCGACAATTCCCGCACCTTCACCTCCAATGACAGAGGGAAGCTTCGGATTTAAGACTTCGAAAAACTACTCGTATCTCAGTGCGATCATCGGGTCGACACGCATTGCCCGCCGCGCGGGGATATAACAGGCCGCAAGCGCCACAGCGGTCAGCACCAAGGTGACCCCCGCGAACGTCAGCAGATCCGTGGGGCTCACGCCATACAGCAGGCCCGCCATCAGGTGCGACACGATCACCGATCCCGCCAGTCCCAGCGCTGCGCCGGCTGTCGCCATCCCCAGTCCCTGGCGCAGAACCATCCCCATGATCTTCCCCCTCTGCGCCCCCAGCGCCAGGCGAATGCCGATGTCCCGCGTGCGCTCGCTCACGATGTAGGAGATCACTCCGTAAATTCCCAGCGCCGCCAGCAGCAGCGCCGTCACCGCAAACGCCGCCACAATATCCATCGAGAATCGTCTCTGCTCCAGCGACGCCGTCACCGCATCGTTCAGCGTCTGCGCCCCGTAAACCGGTAGCTCCGGGTCTACGGATTGCACCATCGCGCGCACCTCTTCGGGTATCGCACTCGCATTCAGGTCTCCACGCAGAAAGATGGCCAGCTCCTTGGGCGTCTCCTGGTACAGGCTCAGATAGATTTGCGGAACGCTCGCGTCCGCCAGCGACTCGGTTCGAGCATCCGCGACCACCCCCACGATCGTGATCCAGGTCTTGATCGCACGTTGGCCAACGCCGGCCCTCCCTTCGCCAAGCCTCAGCCGCTTCCCAAGCGGATCCTCGCCCCGCCAGTAAGTCTCCGCCATCGCCTGGTTGATCACGGCGACCAGCGGCGCTTTCTCATTGTCGCCGTCGTTGAACAGACGGCCCCGCAGCACCGGAATCTCCAGCAAATGAAAATATTCCGGCGTAACTTGCGACCGCTCCACCAAGGGATTCTGCTTGCTCTGCGTCTGGCGCCCTTCCACGATCAGCGCGCTCCGGTTGCCGTCGTGGCGCAGCGGAATCGACGGCTCCGCTCCCAGCGCCGCTTCCTGCACGCCCGGCAGCAACCGACTGCGGCGCAGCAATTCGCGCGCAAACACTGCCTCCTGAGCAGCCGTTCCATAAATGTCCGTCTTGGGATCGTTGGGGCTCGGCAGCCACAACTGAACCGACATCACATTCTGCGGATTGAATCCCAGCGGCGCCTTGTACAAATCCCAAAAACTGCGCAGCAGCAGGCCCGCGGCCACCATCAGCACCAGCGACAGCGCAAACTCCGTCACCACCAACACGCGCCGCGTGCGCGTCTGCTCCGTGGAACCCTTCGACCCACGCCCCTCCGTCTTCAGCGTACTTGCCAGATTCAACCGCCCTGTCTGCCTCGCGGGCGCCAGCCCGAAAATTACCCCGGCTGCGATCGAAGCCGCCAGCGCGATCAGCATCACGGTCCAGTTGATCGACAGGTCGTTCAGCCGAGGCAGGCTCTCCGGAATCAGCCGCAGCAAGAATCCCTTCATGCAGAACAGAATCACCAATCCCGCCACTCCGCCCAGCAGCGAAAGCAGCAGGCTCTCCGTCAGCAATTGCCGTACCAGCCGCTTGTGTGCCGCTCCCAGCGCCTGACGCACCGCCATCTCCCGTGATCGCGCGCTGGCCCGCGCCAGCAGCAGATTCGCTACATTCACGCAGCCGATCAGTAGCACCAGCGTCACTGCGCCCAACAGCAGGATCAGCGACTGCCGAACATTCCCCACCACGTTTTCCTTCAGAGGCACCAACCGCGCCGTCCACTTGCTGTCGGCCGGATAATCGCCCGGAAATTGCTCCTGCAACGAAGCAACCAACGCGTCCAGCTGGCTCTGCGCCGCTGCAACCGTCAGCCCCGGCTTCAGGCGCCCGACCGTTTCCAGGGGCAACCGCAAACTGCGGTTCGGGGACTGAGCCGGATCATCCGAAAAACCCAATGCCGCCCACTGTTCCGTATTCCTCTCGCCCACGGTTCGCCCCGGGTCGCGAAAACCCGGCGGCATCACGCCGATCACCCGGTACAAATCGTTGTCCGCCCGCAAACTTCGTCCCACAATGTGCGGATCGCTCCCGAAAGCCCGCTTCCACAACCCGTCAGTGATCACCACATCCAGCGTGAACCCCGGCGTTTGATCCTGGGGATCGAACGTCTGCCCCAGCTCCGGTTTCACCCCCAGCATCGCAAAATACGCCGGCGACACCCCCTCATACTGCATCCGCGATGGCTGCGACACACCCGTCAGGTTCGCCGACCCGAAAATCTCCAGCACAACATACTGAAAAATTCCCGAACGCTGCAGATCTTTAAACTCCGGAATCGAGATGCCCGCGTCGGTAGCGCCCGCACCAGGCAGATCGTCCTCGACGCGTACCAGTTCCTCCGGGTGCGGAAAGGGCAGCGGATGCAGCAGCGTCGCATCGACCAGGCTGAAAATCGCCGTGGTCGCCCCAATCCCCAGGGCCATAGTCAGAACCGCGATAGCCGTAAACCCCGGCGACTTGGCCAGCATGCGTATCGCGAAGCGCGAGTCCTGCAGCAGGTTTTCAAAAAACGGCAGCCCCTGCTCTGCGTGGTAATCCTCTCTCACTGTCCCCACGCCTCCGAACTTCATCACGGCCTGCCGCCGCGCCTCTCCCACATTCATCCCCGCGTGCAGATTCTCCTCCGTCTGCCGCGCCAGATGCTCCTCCATCTCTTCCCGCAGCCGTTTGTCGTCTCGCCCCCCGGAGGCAAAGTTCTTGAGCCGCGCCAGAAACCTTCGCAGGAATCTCATGTCAAGTCCTCCGCCTTCACCGCGAAGAATCGTGCGATGATCGCCGCCGTTTGCTCCCAGTCCTGTGTTTCGGTCTCGAGCAGCTTTCGTCCCGACCGTGTCAGGCGATAGAAACGCGCCCGGCGGTTGTTCTCCGAGGCGCCCCACTCGGACGAAATTGCGCCCTCCTGCTCCAGCTTCAGCAGGACGGGATACAAAGTGCCTTGGTTCACGGCCAGCAGATCCCCGCTGATCTGCTCGATCCGCCGCGCAATCCCATAGCCATGCAGTGGACCGAGCACGTCGAGCGTCTTGAGGGCCATCAGCGCCAGCGTTCCCTGCAGAACATCCGATTTTTCAGTCATAGAGTCGCTCTCTGGGTTTCCCACAGGAATCGTGGCACACTTCCTTTTGGAAAACAACAGGTAATGATTCGGCTCGCAGGGTAGCCCGCGTGGCGGTCCCTGAGATTCCCGGTTGCTTCCGGGTTGCCGACGATCCAGGAGCTATCGCGTGAAATTTCGACCCGGGCTGCTGGTTTCCACAGGCGATGGAGAATTTGACCTCGGGGGTACATCGCAGGTTAATCTAATCGCTATGGCCTTTACCATCGATCACATCGATCATCGCGTCCTGACGGTTGCGGATATTGGCTTAACCATCGATTTCTATACAAAGGCCCTAGGAATGCAGGCCGTTACTTTCGGGGATCGCAAGGCTCTAAAATTTGGACAGCAGAAGATTAATCTGCACCAACGTGGTCATGAATTTGAACCCAAAGCTGCTCATCCGACGCCCGGTTCTGCTGACCTGTGTCTCATCACGAAGGAGCCATTAGAGAAAGTTATTCGTCATTTGGCTCTCCTGTCCATCCGCGTCGAAGAAGGGCCTGTCGAGCGCACGGGCGCTATGGGAAGACTACTCTCCGTCTATCTCCGCGATCCGGATCGCAATCTGGTCGAAATCTCGAATTATGTATGACCGACATTTTCAGAGAAGTGGATGCCCCATGGACTGCGTTCGGGCTAGGGGCGGATCACGGGCAAACCGAAAATTATCTGCTAAATACGTCGGCAAGGGAACTCGGAGTAACAGAGAGTAGCGGAGAGCTGCCCATATCCCCAAAATGAAACGGCAAATTTGGACAGTTCGTCCTTGGCGACAGTGATTGAAACAGAAGGAAGTTCGGTTGCGGAGGCTTGATTTGAACCAGCGGACGCCGACAGAGCCCGTGCTTACTACTGAATGTTGAATAATATAGTGACATATCAGGATTCTTATGCTATGTTCAGAGCATGGGAAACCCAAAAGGGATACAGAGAGACTTCGAAAAGTTGGAAGAGCGGCGCTTCCTGGCCGCCGAACTGCTGCGGCAGGGAGTTCCACAGGCAGAAGTGGCCCGGCGGGTCCAGGTGCATCGGCAGTCGGTGAGCCGTTGGGCCCAGCAGTTGGCCGAGGGCGGACGAGGGGCGCTGAAGAAAGCCGGCCGCGCCGGGCGCAAACCGCGACTGCAGGCCGCTGACCTGCGGCGGATCGAGCGCGGCCTGAAGCGTGGTCCACAAGCCCTGGGATACGAGACCAATTTGTGGACGGCTTGGCGCGTGGCGCACCTGATCGAGAGCGAATGTGGAGTCCATTACCATCCTTCGCAAGCTTGGCGCATTCTGCGGCAACTGGGCTGGAGCTGCCAGCGTCCCGTGGGACGCGCTCTGGAGCGGGACGAAGCGAAAATCCGGGAGTGGAAACAGAAGCGCTGGCCAGAGATTAAAAAAAAGCCCAAAAAGAAAGGCGCACCCTGATCTTCGCCGACGAAAGCGGACTGAGCGAGCGCCCGCACCGCACGCGCACGTGGGCACCGAAAGGACAGACCCCGGTGCTGCAGTACCACTTCACCTGGAAGACCCTTTCCGTGATGGCCGGAATCACCTTTTGGAATTTTTATTTCCGACTGTTTCCCGGGGCCATCCGAAGCCCACAGATCATCGAGTTTCTTGGGCACCTGCTGCGTCATATTCCCGGCAAGCTGCTGATCGTCTGGGACGGCTTGCCTGCGCATCGCAGCCGCGCGGTGTGGGAGTTCGTGCGACAGCAGAGAGGACGCCTCTGGCTGGAGTTTCTTCCCGGCTACGCGCCGGAACTGAACCCATCCGAGTATATCTGGGGGCACCTGAAGCAGCACGAGATCGCCAATCTCTGCCCCAAACACTTAGACGAGCTGAGCCTGCATGCCATCCGCGCACTGAAACGCATGCGCCGCCGTCCAACCCTGATTATGGCCTTCTGGCAACAGGCCGGCCTGTTCCCATGGTAACTATATTATGCAACACTCAATAGGCAGGCGCGCGATCGCGCTTCGTAAATGACGAACTCGTTACTTAAAGATGTTATTTATATTTAAGGTTCAGACAGGAAACCGGCTTCGAGTCCTGAGGCTTGGCGATTCATCGTCGGTCCCGGCGGGCCCAAGCGCAAGTCGGCGTTGGACTTAGTTGAAGAAGAGCGCCCAGCCAAAAAGCAGGCGCTCGTTCCCACGAGAAATCCACTACAATCATGTGGTTGCATGTGGGCGTGTAGCTCAGCTGGGAGAGCACCTGCTTTGCAAGCAGGGGGTCGCCGGTTCGATCCCGGCCACGTCCACCACTTTATCTCGCGTGTAAAGTTCTCTACGTGAGTTTGCCAGCGCGCCTCGCGACATTCCTCTTTGATGCGTTCGACGCCGCCGAATTCCATCTTCGCCCGGCGCCGCGCCTCTTCCATGGATCCTCGCTTTGCGCTTCTGAGTCTGGCAAGACTTAGGCTGATCAACGCAGTTACTGGACATCTTTCCTGGCGTCAAATTGAACGTGTGCAGGTAGCATGATCGGTTGACGAGGCACAGGAGCGCACATGGCCAAGACCAAGACCAAGCCGACGAAGGTCAGCGTTGGTGAGTTTATCGCCGCTGTGGCCAACGACACGCGGCGGGAAGACGCGAAAACACTGCTGAAAGTATTCGAGAAGGCCACAGGCTGGAAAGCGCAGATGTGGGGTCCGACCATCGTTGGCTTCGGCGCTTATGATTACACCTATGACAGCGGGCATTCCGGCTCTAGTTGTGTTGTCGGGTTCAGCCCCCGCAAAACCAACTTGGTCGTCTACGTCGCCGATTTCCCTGGAAAGGCGGACCTTTTGCGGAAACTTGGCAAGCATAAGGGAGGTCTGAAGCAATGCTTGTACATCAACAAGCTCGCCGACGCGGACATCACCGTTCTGGAGAAAATCCTCAAGGCTGGGGTGGCCGAAACGAAGAAGGCTTGGCCGGTGACGGCCAGCTAGCAGGACGTCCGGTGTCTCGACGTATCAGGAGTTGGCCATATTCCAAATCACTCAGGCTCTGTTTCTGTTTTTCGCCGCGGGCATCGCAGGCACTCTAAACGCACTGGCGGGCGGAGGCAGCTTCATCTCCTTTCCCGCACTTTTATTCGTAGGCGTGCCGCCCGTTCAAGCGAATGCCACCAATACAGTCGCGCTCTGGCCTGGGTTGGCCGCAAGCGCCGCCGCGTATATGAAGCGGCTCGATGCACCTCTGCGATTGTTAATCCCTTTGCTCGCGACGAGCGTCGCAGGAGGCTGGGCCGGCGCGCTGCTTCTATTGAAAACTCCCCAACGCGCATTCTTGCACTTTGTTCCCTGGCTCCTGCTGATCGGCACTTTGCTGTTCGCCTTTGGGAATACGATCCGGGCAATGGCTGGCACGAGAGCCGTGATTGACGATCTTCGAGCAACGTCTTGGCGTGCGATCACTGTGAGTTCGTTCGTGGAATTGTTGGTCGCGATCTACGGCGGATATTTCGGTGCGGGTATTGGATTCATCATTCTCGGAATGCTGGCGGCACTGGGAATGCGGGATGTTCACGCTGTGGGAGCGATCCGGACATTGCTTGCCGCCGCGATTAACGCCGCCGCGGTCGTCACTTTCATCCTGGCCGGCGCGGTTTTGTGGCAGCAGTGCGCAGTGATGGTCGCGGGCGCGTTGATTGGCGGCTGGTTCGGCGCCCGCTACGCGCAGAAAGCGGATCCCCGGAAGGTGCGCGCGCTGGTGATCAGCATTGGCCTAGCGATGAGTGCGTATTTCTTCATTACGGTGCGCTAGCTCCAGAGTGCACTCGGCAAGACTCAACACATCGGTCGTCTTCAAGTTTACGAAGCAGGCACACCTGTACCGTCGGCCAGCTTACCGTCGCGTCCGGTAGTCTGCAAAGATGCAATGTCCGAATCGAATCTCTCAGCCCGAGATGTCGCCTAGTAACATTCGGCCTTAAGCCGTTTGGCCGGTTTTCAAGATCCTTCTTGGGCTGACCGTAACCGTCGAATTCGTCCGGACGAACCCACGAGGCGGAATTCACTAGATCGCGCAAGGGGCTCAGGGAACTCCTCTGCCTCTTCCAATGGATCTAGAGCTGATCAAGATACTGGAGGAAATGAAATGAAATACGTTCTCGCTGTGCTCGCGTTGCTGTCAGCCGGGTCTGCGTTCGCTCAGAAGCCCGGCACCAAGCTGTTCATTCCCGCGCCGGATCCGAGCAAGACGGTCGACGATGGAAACAGAGTCATCACCACCAAGTCGCCCGAATTCAACCTCGTGTTGCAGGCCGAAATCTTTAAGGCAAAGCTGCCTTTCACGATCGTCAACGATTCCACGGCGGCAGATTACGTCGTCCAATGGGCCGCGATTCCGGAGGAAGACAGAAGCAACAAGAAGTCGAACAAGGAATTGTACACGGTGTCTGCTTCCCTCCTCGGCAAGGACAAGAGCGTGGTCTGGGCAGGCAGCGCCGACAAGAAGAACCTTCGCGACTGCGCCGTGGTGATCACCCACCAATTGCAAGACGCGATGAAACACGACACCAAGTAGCTTCGCTCACGGCCGATCGCTGACGCAGGACTCAATGTAAGCGGCCGTGCGTTCGCCCGCAAGCGAACGAGCTCAGAACTGCTGCGCCTCTATCCCTTGCGAAGCAGATACGACGGATGCATCAATCCCGTCGGGGGATAGAGTTCTTCGTGCGTGTGTTCGAATCCGAGTTTCGATAGAAGCCGGCGCGACGCCGCGTTTTCGGGGTGATGCCCCGCGAAAAGCGCTTCCGCGCCCAGAACATCAAAGCCGTAGCGTATCGCCGCGCGCGAAGCCTCGATCGCGAATCCTTTTCCCCAACACGCCTGGCAAAGATGAACGCCCAGTTCGTACACCTTTTGTTCCGGGCGATACGGTCGAAGGCCGGCGCATCCGGCGTGCTGATGGCTTTCGAGAAGAAAGATCGGCCAGTACTGAACGCCGTGCGTTTCCATCTGCTGGATTTCTCGTGCCAGCCGCTCGCGCACTTTCTCTGGCGTGAATGGACCGCCGATGAATGCGGTCACGCGCGGATCGCCCCAAAGTCCCATCGCCAGCGCCAAATCGTTCGCGGACCAGCATCGAAAACCGAGCCGCTTGGATTTCAGGAAGTAATCCACACGCTCATCTCCCAGCGCATGAGGCAGCTCTGCCTGCACTCCGGCACAAAGACCTTAAATCGTCGCGCTTCGTGCAGAGCTTGACTCCGTATCCGCTCCGATGCAAAGTAAATTCCGGAGTCAACGAAGGGCCGTATGGCGACGAAGTGCACGCATCTCGATCAAATTAAGAACGTCAAATCGGTTTCCACGGGCTGCGAGGAATGCTTGAAGCTGGGCGACACTTGGGTCCATCTGCGGATGTGCCTCTTCTGCGGCAACGTCGCGTGCTGCGATTCCTCGAAGAATAAGCACGCAACGAAGCATTTCCACGCGTCGCATCACGCCATCATGCGCTCAATCGAGCCGGGCGAAAGCTGGCGCTGGTGCTACTTCGATGAAATCGAAGTCTGAGAACAGACTCGTTGCTATGCCGCCCAGGCACTCGAGAATGAAGAGCAGAGCACGCGCAACCTGCCTCGTTTGGTTGTTCGGATGTTCTGTTTCGCTCTTTGCAGGATCCGCTTTCGCCCAAACGCGACGCGCTGTCCTCGTCGGCATCAACACTTACGTTCCTGCAGGCGCCGAATCGCAGAAAGCCGCATCTTCGGCCGGCGCGAGGGCTGCCGGCCGTGGCACCTGGACGAATCTCGAAGGCTCGTTGAACGATGTTCAGAGCATTCACCAGTTGCTGGTCACGCGTTTCGGATTTGAAGAAAAGAATATTCACATCCTCACGCAGGCCGATGCGACCCACGACAATATCCTCCTCGCGATTCAAACCTATTTGGCAGATGCTGCGTCTCCTGGTGACGTCAGTATCTTTTATTACGCCGGCCATGGCTCGCAGATGAAGAATTCGAAAAGCTGGAAAAATCCCAAGCTCGACGAGACCACCGTTCCTGCCGACTCCTACAAAGGCACTTGGGACATTCGCGATAAGGAATACGCCCGCGCATTCATGAAGGTGATCAAGAAAGGCGCCACGCTCACTGCCATCTTCGACAGTTGCCACAGCGGTTCCGTTACGCGCGGCCTTTCACGATTCAATCGCGTTCGAGCTGTGGAAGAAGATCCGCGCGACGCCGCCGACGACTATAGCGGCCCGTTCCCTGAAAATAGCGGCGCGCTCGTCTTTGCTGCCGCGCAGGATATCGAAAGCGCCGCCGAAGGCCGCGATGAAAACGGCGTGGATCACGGCGCGTTTACGGCTTCGCTGACGAGCGTGCTCAGCACGGCGCCCATCAACGAATCCGCGAACGACATTTTTCAGCAGACGTTCGCGCTGATGCGCGCCTCGGGCGCCAGCCAGGTGCCTGTGATTTCAGGCACCGAAGAACGCATTGCCGGGCCGCTCTTCGGAACGCGCACAGGAAATCTCTCCGGCAAGTTCACGCTGCCCGTCGTCTCCGTGGACAGTCCTGAAGCAATTCAGCTTTTCGGCGGACTGACGCTTGGTTTCGGCGCTGGGACAGAACTCGCAGCCGCGGATCCAAAAGGGCCTGCTGGCAGCGTGCGCCTTAAAGTGACCGATGAAACCGCATCGAGTTCGACCGCGAAAGTGATTGCAGGCAGCCCCGACAAAGTCGCGCCCGGAACTTTGTTCGTGGTCGATCGGTGGGTGCCGTCTGGAAACAGCTTGCTGGCGCTGTGGATCTCTCCGGCCACTCTTCCGCTCGCGGATTTGCGAAGCGCCGCTGCGGCTGCGCAAAAAATCAGCGCGGTGCCAGGCGTCACGCTCGTGACTGATCCATATGAAACCACGCCGACGCATGTGATTTCGTGGAATGGAGCGTCGTGGACGCTCACCGATCAGCTCACACGCGTTTCGAAGGATCTTGGCCGGAATCCCGATTTTGCCGCGGCCGCAAAAGGACTGCCTTCGGGAAAGGCGAAAATTTTCGTGAACCTGCCGCTGCCGCAAGATGCGAGCGCGGAGGCGAAAAGCTTCGGCAGCCAGGAATCGCCCACGCGTCTTGCGAAATCCATCGGCGATGCCAATTACGTTCTGATCGGCCGCGCCAGTACGGACGGAATCGAGTACGCCTGGCTGCTCCCCGGCGCTTCAAAAGACGCGAGCATCGCGCTCGAACAGACACCCGGCAAGGGCGGCGCGGCCGATCAGAAAACGATTCATGCGCCGGCTTCGCTGCCGCCCGAAACGCGCTGGGTGCCGGCGCAATTTTCGAGCGAGAGTTTCGGCTCAGCCGTCGACGAACTCAACACACTTGCAGGAAATCTCGCGCGAATCCACGGCTGGCTGGAATTGCCGACGCCTCCCGACGAAGGCAGCTTTCCCTATCATCTGGCCGTTGTGGAGGCGAATCATCTTCAGGATGGCCCCGATACGACGACGGCGCTCGGCGGGCATGAATATGCCCTCGTGCTTCGCACGGACAAAGATCACCTCGGCAGCTACGTCGAGCAGCGGCGTGTGTACGTCTTCGTGATCGATAGCGACGGCAATGGCGTTCCGCTCTTCCCGCGAGTTGCGTTCGGCGACGTCCAGAATATTTTTCCGCGCCCTGACCAGACCGCGAACGGCAATCCGCAACAAATCGTTCTTGGGAAGCCCGACCTCTTCAAGATCACGCCGCCATACGGCACCGATACGTATTTTCTTCTCACCACCCAGCCTGAGGATTCGATCAATCTGATGAGCTTGCGATGGAAGGGAGTGCGCGGCGCAACGCGAGGCGCAGGCTCGCCTCTCGATCGCCTCCTTTCGAGCGTCGGCACGCGCGGCGCGATTTCTGAGGTGCCGACGAATTGGTCGCTCCAGCGCATCGCCGTTCAAAGCGTTCCCAGTCCTTAGCCGCGTCGTGTTTCCAGGTTGTCCCGGTCATTTCGATTTCCAAGTCGTGAGGCGCCCACAAGAAATCGGCATTTTGGCCCGCAATCGATGCAGCGCTGTTTGACCCTTTCGCTCGCTGCCCGCTATAATTGATGTTTCGGCTCAGCCCGCAGATCCTGCTGAGAGGCGTGTGGCTGAGCTTCCCGCTGGTAGCCCTGCTGCTGGCTGAAGCCCGCTGAAAGCGGAAAGCAACCCTTCGATAGAATCAGGAGCAACTCATGGTCAAGGCCACACAACTGCGCCCGGGAATGATCATCCGTCACGAGGGCGACCTCTACTCCATTTTCAGCGTGGATCACCGCACGCCGGGCAACAAACGCGGGTCGATGCAGACGAAGATGCGCAACCTCCGCAACGGCGCGATCGTGGATTACCGGTTCCGTGCGGAAGAGACGCTCGAGCGCGCAATTGTGGACGAAGTCGACTTCGAATATCTCTACAGCGATGGCGATGGCCACCATTTCATGAACACCGGGGATTTCGAGCAGACAACGCTGCAAAAAGACATTCTCGGCGACGCGGTGGATTATTTAATCCCCAACATGCCGATAAAACTTGAGTTTTACGATGGCAAACCGATTGGCGTGGTACTGCCGGATACGGTTGACCTGATGGTCGTTGAAACCGAACCGAGTATTCAGAAGGCGACTGCGAGCGCGGTGATGAAGCCGGCGAAGCTCGAAACGGGCCTGGTCATCAACGTTCCGCCGTTCGTCGGCAACGGCGACAAAGTCAAAGTCGACACCACCGAAGGCCGCTACATCCAGCGCGTCCAGTAATTCTGGCAATCCACGGAGAGCAATAGGGACTTTTCACCCGGGCGTAGTGGCCGAGCACTTTCAACACGCGGGCCTGCGCTCTTATCACTTCGAATCGCCGCTCGCATCATGCGCCGCGGCTGCCTTCGTCCCAAATACGCGTTTGAAGATTGCGTCCACGTAGCGCAACTGCCAGCGCAGATCGAATGTGTCCGCAAGCGCCTTGGCATCGAGGAACTTGGCAATGGCAGGATCGGACGCGATGCGATCGCGGAAGCTGGTTTCCGTTTCCCACGCGGCCATCGCGTGGCCCTGCACGATTCTGTAGGCGTCTTCCCGCGTCATCCCACGCTCCACCAAAACCTGCAAAACCTGCCCTGAAAAAACGAGGCCCTGCGTGGCGTCGAGGTTCCGCTTCATGCGTTCGGGGAAAACTTTCATGTTGGCGACAATGTCGGCCATTCGCGCCAGCATGTAGTCGAGCAGGATCGTCGAATCGGGGAGGATGATACGTTCGACGGAGCTGTGCGAAATGTCGCGCTCGTGCCACAGCGCGATATTCTCCGTCGCCGCCACGGAATTGCCGCGAATCACGCGCGCGAGGCCGCAAATCTGCTCGCAGCCGACGGGATTGCGCTTGTGCGGCATCGCCGAGCTCCCGCGCTGCCCGCCGCCGAAAGGCTCCTCGGCTTCGCGCACCTCGGTGCGTTGCAGATGGCGAATCTCGGTGGCGATTCGCTCGAGCGAGGCAGCCAGCATCGCCAGTGTCGCCACATATTCGGCGTGACGGTCGCGCTCGATCACCTGCGATGTAATCGGCGCCACAGCCAGACCCAGCTTGCGCAGAATTTTCTCTTCGATCTCCGGGCCAAGATGCGCACAAGTTCCCACGGCGCCCGAAATTTTCCCGACGGCCACTTGCTTGGCCGCGGCGCGAAACCGCTCGAGGTCGCGGCGATTTTCGGCCCACCAGTTCGCAATCTTCAATCCAAATGTAATCGGCTCGGCGTGAACGCCGTGCGTCCTGCCAATCTCCGGCGTGTCTTTGAATTCGTACGCCCGGCGCTCGAGAATTTCTCCCATGCGCTCGAGGCCTTGCTCGATCAGCTGCGAAGCATCGCGCAAAACCAGCGCCTGCGCCGTGTCCACAATGTCGTTGGAAGTCAACCCGTAATGCAGCCAGCGCGCGGTTTCCGGGTCGCTCGATGGATTCGCTGACGGCGATGGTGAACGCAATGACGTCGTGCTTCACGCGCGCTTCGTGCTCGCGAATCTTGGCCACGTCCACACGCGCGCTCTCGCGCATCCGCGCCGCCGCTTCGCGCGGAACCACGCCGGCTTCGGCCAGCGTCTCCGTCGCCGCCAGTTCGACTTCAAGCCACTTCTGAAAGCGATTTTCGTCCTGCCAAACGCGCCCCATCTCTGCGCGCGTATAACGAGGGATCAACTCGCGCTCCTTTCAAATGGTCCGGCGATCTGCGATCGAATTCTCAGGCTACAGCGGGAAAATTCCCTGTTCCATGATATCGGAATTTGCCGGCGGGAGGAAATTGCGATTCGTTTCAGAGGCGTGGACGCAGGGAGATGGAATTTTCGCGGCGCGGACCATTTCCGCAAGCCGGACGTCTCTCGAGGACGGGAGAGACGCGGCTTGGAAGTTGTCCTAGGCCGTGAGCAGGCGCCCGGGGTGGGGGAGCCTTACGATTCGGCTGCTTCGGCGCTCCATCGGAGCGACGGGACGGTTCGGTGATGCAAATTCCGGGCTCGGGTGCAACGTTTCGTCCGCCGCTTTTTCTTCCTGCGACGGTGCGCCATTGGCAAACAAGGCCGGAGTCTTGCGGATCAATTCGATGCGGCTGCGCACTTTGAATTTCACAAAGAGCGAAGACACATGAAACTTGACCGTGCGTTCGGAAATGCTCAAACGGCAAGCGATCTCTTTGTTGGCCAGATTCTCCAGGACGCCGTTGAGGACTTCTTTTTCGCGGCGGCTGAGACCGATGGGGCACGCGATCGCGCGGCCCGCATCGAGGAGCTGGCGCGCCTTCGAGGTCACTCGCTCGAAGAGGCTGTCGGCAGCTCTGACCATTACTTGATAATCGCTCGGCGATTCGCCCCGCACCAAACAGTGCATTGCGAGCAGGCTGGCCGCTTCTTCGAGTGGGAGCATTCCGTCGGTGCCGGCGCAAACTTGAAACCGCGCCGCACCTGTTTCCTTTTCGCAGAAGACGTAGACTGATGAAGTGCTAGGGTTAGAGTGGAAGTGGCGTTCGACAAGTGAAGCAGCAGACTTGCGTATTCTTTTCAGGGCGACCTCCCTGCTGCTGAGATTTGGTAGCGAGGGGCTGACTGCGGAAAGCGGCGGCTTGTTTCCTTTGCTTCCGAGCCGTCTGCTCGCCTGCGGTTCCTGTGCAAGATCGCCAGCGATTGCGAAGCCGATCCTGTTCAGTGCGTCGACCCCCACGGACGACACCGAACCGCGGGTGGTACTAGTGCAATCCTAGTACCGAACATGTCAATTCGAGATTAATTCGGTATACAGTGAAAACTCTAGACTTAACGGCGAGCAAAACTGCGTCTCAAGTTGATACGGGTGTAGAGATTACTCGTAGGTTGAAAAAATTCCACCGAACGAATTCCACATCCCACCCGGTGTGGAAATCCTAAAAATGTCTCTTTAATTCCTAATCAGTAAGATGAATCTCGCGTGTTACCGGTTACAAAAAAAGGCGCCGTGAAATCGCGAAGAATGAGTTGTTACAGCAGCAAAGGACCGAGCGGCGAATTCTGCGAGGCGAGCAACAGCAATCCATGAAATGCACATTCGCTCGGACGACGATTCAAGGCTTCTTCCGCGGAAATGCGCGCGAGATCGGGATTGTTGTTTTGTTCGGAAAGATGCGCGAGCACAACGTAACGCGGGCGCGCGTCGAACATTTCCGGGTCGGCAAGAAATTCGCTCACGACCGTGTTCGAAAGATGTCCCGTGCGGCTCATCACGCGCTGTTTGATGTGCCACGGGTAGGGTCCGGCCTTGAGCATTTCGAGATCGTGGTTCGATTCCAGAATCAGGCAATCGGATTCGCGCAAGTGATGCTTCACGAGTTCCGGCAAATAACCGAGATCGGTGACGATCGCCACTTTCACGCCGTTCGCGCGAAACGTGTAGCCAACGGGATCGGCGGCATCGTGCGGAATCGCGAACGCCGAAATTTCAATTTCGCCGATGGTGAAGACGTCGCCCGCGCGAATCTGTTCGACCCGCGTCAGTTTTTTCGTTGCCGGCTCGGGAAGAGATTTGCGAATTTCGCGCAGGGTCGCTTCAGTGAGATACGCGGTCGCGTGCCATTCGTGGCTGATTTGCGGAAGTCCGCAGGTGTGGTCGGAGTGCTCGTGCGAAATCAGAATGCCGTCGAGCCGCTCGGGCTTGACGTTCGCCGCCGCCATCCGCCGCAGGAGTTCTTTGCGATTGATTCCGGCATCCACGAGGAGGCAGGTATGCTCGGTCTCGAGCAACGTGGCGTTGCCCGCGCTTCCTGACGCCAAAATCGAAACACGAATCGAGATGTCGGCCCCCGGGAGCTTCACGCGGCGTATCCAGCGAGAAAGCGCCCGGCGAGGATGATGGCAAACTGTCGCGCCGAGGTCAATCGTGTTCGCACGAATTGTGCCGCGAAAATCCTGGCGAGAATGTTATCGAATTCAGCAGGCGAGATCGGATTCCGTGAGCTTGAAATCGCCGATGGGGCCGAGAACGGTCGCCGCGATCCGGCCGGGGCGGAAGAATTCCTGCGCGACGTCGCGAAGATCTTCGCGCGTGACGACTTCGAGCCGCGCGATCATCTCATCCACGGTAAAAAATCGCCCAAAATAGAGATGATGCCGCGCGATATTGGACATTCGCGAGCCCGTCGATTCCATCGAGAGCAGCAGCGCGCCTTTCAGATGATCTTTCGCGCGCCGCAATTCTTCTTCCGACACCAGCGATTCCTTCAGGTTGCGAAATTCGGCCAGCACGGACTGGATCAATTGCGCCGCTTTGTCGGTTCCGGTGCCGCTGTAAACCGAAAGCACGCCCGTATCGCGATAGGGGCTTAGCTCGCTAAAAATCGCATACGCGAGGCCTAGCTTTTCGCGAATGTTTTGAAACAGCCGCGAAGACATCCCGCCGCCGAGCAGGCTGTTCAAAATCGACGCCGCAAAGCGCCGTTCGTGCGACATCGGATACGCCTGAACGCCGAGACACACGTGCGTCTGTTCGAGATCGGGCTTATTGCGCAGCGTCACAGACGGCGCAGGCGAAGGCGCGCTGTCCGCATGTCCGTTCGCCGATGGCTTCCGATCGGCGAAGCGCGAGCCGACCAGATCGAGAAGTTGCGCGTGAGATAGATTGCCCGCCGCGGTGATGACAATGTGATTCGGCGCGTACCAGCGGCCGAACCAGTCGCGGAGCGCAGAGCGGCTCAACGCGCCTACGGTCTCGGGCGTGCCGAGGATGGGTCTCCCGAGGGCGTGGTTGCGCCAGAAATTCTCCGAGAACAATTCGTGCACGAGATCCTCGGGATTGTCCTGGACCATCTTGATTTCTTCGAAAATCACCGACTTCTCGCGCATGATTTCGTCTTCGGCGAAACGCGGTGCGAGAACCAGATCGGCGATGATGTCAAACGCGGTACCCAGATGCTCGTCCACCACGCGCGTGTTGAAGCAAACGAGTTCTTTGGAAGTGAACGCATCGAGCATGCCGCCGATCCGGTCGGCTTCGCGCGCAATATCCTCGGCCGAGCGCCGCTCTGTGCCTTTGAAGACCATGTGCTCGATGAAATGTGAAATGCCGTTGAGTTCGTCTGGCTCGCGGCGAGAGCCGTGCCTCAGCCAGATGCCCACTGCGACCGAACGGACGTGCGCCATCGGCTCGGTGATCACAACGAGCCCGTTCGGCAGCGTTTCCTTGTGAACAATCGTCGCTTCGGCTTTCATCTCGTCTCTATTTTGGCATGGCCGCGTTCGAATGTCATATTGCTCCCGCTCGATCGGGACCCTGAGAGCCGGACAATTCGAAGGGTCTGTTTGCCGAAGCCGCGGGCTTTCGCGTTATCGGAGCTCCGGCGTGGCCGGAGAGACCCGTACAATTCGTTTCGAACGATATTGATTTGCAACGCTGTCTTGCAGGTTTTACTAAAGAAGCTTTTCATCCGGCGAGAGCTTTCCATACTCGCTCGAATAGTGCAGCGGAACATCGGAGTAAGATTTCTTTTCGACGGAATAGATCTCGCAAGAGTCGTATGGCCGTGAATAAATGTGCAGCGTGGTTGCGCGTCCGCCAAATTCCAGCAGGTTCAAAACCTGATGCACCGGTTCTTCCGGCCGTACGATGCCGGGATGATCCGCATCCATGTCGTACGCGTCGGTCGGCACGATCGAACACGCGCCGTGCTCGGCGTCTCGACTTTCCACGCGAAAATTCTGAACTCGGAGCTTGCCGATGGGCACGGCCATCCAGCAATTCTGGTCGCGATGATTGTGTATGCGGCTCACTTGCCCGGACTCCCAGCAGATCGCGATCACTTCAAATAGATTGCACTTGAAGATCAGGTTGCGGGTGTAGTGGCTCTTTGCGTAAAAAAGATACGGCTCGAGAGATTCGGGCTGAACGTGATTTTTGCGGACGAACGCCTCGACGCGCTCGAGCGTAAATTCGCGCTCCGGGATCGCGGAAAGTTTCAGTACCCATTCGTTAACGTGCATCCGTTCGATTTGAGGCGGGTTTGCAGTCTGGCTCGAGCTTTTGTGCATGGCTCATTATAGCGCCGCGGGTGGGCGCCGGACTGGAAAATTCAAGCAAAATGGCCGTGTTATCATCGATTCGAGCCTCGGGCATGTCCACCGCAGACACATCGCGCAAATCCAATCTTTTCGGAATGTCCGCGGATGAACTCCGCTCGCTTGCAGTGTCCCTCGGCGAGCCGGCGTATCGCGGTGCACAGCTCTACCACGCGCTCTACGCTGAAAAGCGCTTCGATCTCTCCGCGATGACGAATTTGCCGGCTGCGCTTCGCGAAAAGCTTGAGCGCACGGCATGCGTCGCGCTGCCGAAAATTCAGCGGCGCTATCCCTCCGCCGATGGCACGATGCGCTACATCCTGGCGCTTGGCTCATCGAAGGATCTCTCGCCAGAAAATTCGTCGAATGATTCGCCCACCACGATCGAAACGGTTTTTATGCCCGAAGACAACCGGCAGACGATTTGTGTTTCGACGCAGGCGGGCTGCGCCGTTGATTGTGGCTTCTGCTTGACGGCGACGCTGGGCCTGATCCGCAATCTCACCGCCGGCGAAATTCTCGGCCAGATCATGGTCGCGCTCGCGGATCACAAGAACGGCCTGAAGCCGCAGACCAATGTCGTTCTGATGGGCCAGGGCGAGCCGTTGCTGAATTATGACGCGGTGATGGCGGCAATGCGGATTCTGCTCGATCCCGAAGGGATGGCGATTTCGCCGAAGCACGTCACTCTCTCGACGAGCGGCATCGTCCCGGGAATCGATCGCCTCGCGCATGAAACTTTTCGTCCGAAGCTCGCGGTTTCGCTGAACGCGTCGAATGACGAGCAGCGCGAAAGAATCATGCCTATCAATCGCAAGTATCCGCTCGAAACGCTCCTTGATTCCTGCCGCCGGTACCCGCTGCGCACGTGGGAGCACCTCACATTCGAATATGTTTTGCTCGGAGGATTCAACGATTCGCCGGAAGATGCGCGGCGCGTCGCGCGGCTGATCGCCAACATTCGCTGCAAAGTGAATTTGATTCCGTGGAATCCGGGCAATTTGCCGTACGAGCCGCCCAATCCCGCGCGCATCGAAGAATTCCGCCGCGTGCTGACAGACAAAGACGTGCCCGCGTTTGTTCGCTACTCGCGTGGCCAGGACGTGATGGCCGCCTGCGGGCAGCTCGCGCTGCTCGAATCTTCCGGCGCGCCGCCCCTCGCCCAAATTTCACTGTAGTTTTTGGCGCGGGCATCTTGTTTACCCTGAGAGTTTCGAAGGGCCTGCGTGGTTTTCTATAGATTAGGACAACCGGAAAGCTCGCGGCACGCGCGGCGTTCCTGAAGGTTTTCCTGGAAACGGCGTCGCTGCCGAAATGAAGACGGGGGCTGGAAGCCCGCGCCACGACGGCGTCACTCCGCGCTCGGCGTCGCTGCCGGCGGCGCGAACGCTCGATCGATGCGATGCAAAACGTACGCCGTCGCCGCGCCCGCCGGTGTCGCCAGCCACCATCCTGCACTGATGACCACGGCAGGGCCTAGCGACACAAACGTCATCGCCGTGTTCTTGAGGAGTTGCTCCCCGGATCCCGCCAAGCCGCCATACCCCAACGCGAGAATCACGAGCGTTGTGATGATTGCGCCGGACACAATCCACTGCAGCGTGCCGCGCCACGAAAACCATTTCATAAACGTGCGCAGCAGATAAGCGCTTACAAACGCTGCCACCGCGCCCAGTAGCAACCCGTAGAAGCAAATGAAGAGCAGGCTCATCGCCTCCTGCTTCGGCAAATTGGGCTCCGCGCTTCCGCCGAAAAATATTTCGCGCGCCCACACGCAAATGCTCATGAACACCGTCCCGCAGATCCATGCGGCCAGGTAATACGCGAGGCTTCCGCGGCGGGTCATTGACTGATGAGAGGCCTCAGCATCGGCTTGCTGATCGGCTCGATCATGCGCGGCTCAAATTTGCCGCTGGACGTTGGGGAAATCTACCCAGACTTTCACGCCGCAAAAATGCGAGCCTTCGGTGCAGATGGGCGTGGAAATTCCGGCGCGCAGAACGCATGGCGGCCCGATGTATCGCGCCAGCTCGGGAAAAACTTCGCGCACCTGCGCGACTTCTTCCATCGAGGCCTGATAAATCTCTTCCTGTGCGTTGAAGCACGTGCGCATCGTCCATTTGTGCAGCAGGTGGAGCAGCGAGCCGGTCTCGAGCAGCCGGATCGCCTTTGCGTTGGGCAGCACATACAGTGCGAATTCGCGCGGCACGCCACGATCGAGCAATTCATTTTTCGCCGACCACGCCGCAGCCATCGCTTCTTCGTAAACGTCGCGCGCGCGGGCGTTTCCCGCGATCAGCATCGGCGTGATGAAATCCGCTTTACGCGTATCGGCCAGCGTCAGCAGCGGCCGCGAGCCCGGCACCATGCGATGCCGCTGGTCCTGGCTGTCGGCGGTGTGGCTGATTTTCTTGACGAACGTGAAATTCGCATGCTGCAGCGCGCGCATGATCGGCGCGTGCACGCCAATGTTGAGCGTCTCGCGGCGATACGGATTCCGCGCGGGATTGAGCAGCCGGTCGATCGCTTCGGCGTCGGAACACTCGCTCGCGGTCAAGCCCACCACTGCGCGATAAGCTTCGGCCATCACCGGAATTGCGCGCGCCGAATAATCCACCAGCCGCGAAGTTCGTCCACTTAACTGCGTATCAAATTCCTGCGCAAAGCGGTCGCCATCGGAACCCGGCTGCTGCCATTCCGGCGGTTCCTCCATCGGCTTGTTGTCGAACCGGTCGAAAAATCCCGGATCCTGCTCGCGCACCGCGGCCACCATTGCGCTGATAACCTCGCGCGCTTCCGTGGGAGTATCGGAAGCCTCCTGCATGCGCCACAGCCGGTGCAAGACGATGCCCGAAAGCGTGTGGACCATCGTCGTGAATGCGGCCACGGGCAGAACATACCGCGCCACCTCAATCGCGCGTTTCTCCGATTGCTGCGCAACTTTTTTCAGCCGCTTCGGGTGCGACATCTCGCTCACGTGCCAGATGTCGCCCAGAATTTCGCGCGCCACCGGCTCGAGCAGCCGCGAAAGCTCGCGATAGGAATCCCACGCCCCTGCGATCGCTCGCTCGTAAATTGCTCGCTCGTCCGGGCCGAAGCGCGGTCCTTCCGGCGGTACGTATGCTTGCGCACGATCCAGCCGGACGTAGCGCTGGCTCTGTTGCTCGGAATTATAAAAAGGGTGCGCGTGCAGGAATGACCAGACGAACTGCCGGCTCACATTTTCGAGGCCGAACTCGAAATGCGCGTGCTGGTAAACCGTGTGATGTCCGCCGTAATACGTGGCGGCGCCGATGTTCACCCGCTGCTTTTCCGTAATTTCTTCGAAGCCGATCAACCGCGGCGAATAGCACGTTCGCGCGGCGGCAATCGCCGAATCGAGCGGATGCGCAAACGCGTTGCGCAGAGTGATGCGCGGCGCAGCCGTTTCAACGGCTGATTCCGGAAATGCGCTGGACGATGCTGGAACGGATGTCGCCATGGACGCCTGGCATTTTACACTGATGCGCGATAGCCATCGCCAGAGTTTCAATGAGGGAAGACAAACCGAAACTATGGCGCAGGTTTCGGTGTTTCCATGCGCCGGCTGGACCCCGGCGCTACAAATTCCCGCGAAGGCCCGCGCGACAGCTACTTTTTCGCGGCTTTCTCGTACTTCTTATTGAAGCGTTCGACGCGACCCGCGGTATCGATCAGCTTCTGCTTGCCGGTGAAGAAAGGATGGCAGTTCGAGCAGATTTCCACGCGGATCAGCTGGCCTTTGAACGTCGAACGAGTCTTGAAGGTATGGCCGCAGGCGCAGTGCACAGTCACATCGTGATAATCGGGGTGAATGGCTTCTTTCATGGAGATGCTCCAATCGTCCGGGCCGGTCTGCGCGGCACTTCCGCGTTTGCGGGAGCCCATAGCCGCGTCGCTAGGCTCGGAACAAACCACCATTATACGACAAGCCGTCAAATCGTGCAGGCGCGAACGAATCCCACCATCGGCTGCGCCGGAGATCTGCAAGCAACGAGTTCGCTCAGCGAGCCGCCTCGCGGATCGCCTGGCGCGCCCGTGCCAGATGATGATCGTCATGCTCGGCGATGAAGTACACCCAATCTAAAAGCCGCATCGGCTGCTTCAAGCGCGGATGCGTGGCCGTGCGCGCAACCTCCTCTTCGCTCAGTGCCTCGAGCTTGAGCACCCAGCCCGATCGAGTTGTGCGCATGCGCTCGAGCAGAAGCGCGATGGGAACGTGATTGTGATCCGCCGCTTCCGTGGCGCGATTGGTCATGTCCGCGCCGGAGAGAACCGTTGCGCCCGCCAAATATTCCTGCAGCCTTTTTTCATCGAGCGCATGCAAGTCCATCAAGTGTCCGAGATTCTCTTTCGCAGACCATTTTCCGTTGCTGCGATGGCTCAGCACTCCCTCGGACGATCCGGAAACGAGATCGGCCGCGCGAGCCGGCGTTCCGCGCAGACGTTCGAGCAATGCCGGAAACGCCCCAACCGGCATATCGAACGTAAAAGTGCGAGCGGTCCACGCGATGGTTTTGATCATTGGTTCCTCGCAATCCAGCGGGCTGGACGAGCGCAAGCATCGTCGTCAGCTCTGGCTAGCGTTGTTGTTACGAGGAAGATTGTAGCTTGAAGGTCGAAAGGAAACTTCTAGGAGACGAACGAGCAGCCCATCCGCACGCGGCCGTCGTCGCCGGGAACCTGATAAGCCTTGCGCAGGCTGACTCGCAGCGGCGGCAGGATCGGCACGTGCAGCACTGCCGTAAACTCGCTCGGCAGTTCCGCGCCCGCATCGAATAGCAGCGCCACACCGCCATAACTCAAATCCAATACCGTAGCTTTTCTCTGCGACACGTCCAGCAGCGCATACGATTTCGTTCCGGAAAGAGATACGCGCTCCCATTTGCGCGGGTGCAGCGCTGCTCTTGGTTTTGCGATCGTGGGAGCCGGAGCGGGAGCAGGCGCTGGCGCCGGCTGTGCAGTATGCGCCGGTTGCGCTGCGGGCGTCGGCTCTGGCGCGTGCGGCGCCGTTGGTTGTGCGGCATGCGCGGGCGATTCGCGCCGCGGAAATGGGATCTCTCGCATGGTCGCAACCGCAGGCGGCGGCGTCGCGGGCGCAGTTTCCACCGGTATGATGACGCGCGTCGTCTGCCCCGAATCCTTGAGTGTATAGAGCCGCTCATCCGCGCGCTGAACGAGATCTTCTTTCGTGTCCGCGTCCCTCGGATAGACGGCCATTCCAAAATCCAGCGTCACGGCAAGCTTCATCTGCAGTGGCGCGACTTCGTCTTCAAAATGATTGCGGACGCGGCGGCAGAGCGTTGCGGCTTGTTCCGGGTCGGTCTGCGGCAGGACCATCGCGAATTCGTCACCGCCGATGCGAAACGCAAAGTCGGATGCGCGCAACGTCTTCCGGAGATTGTTGGCGGCGAGTTGCAGAACCTGGTCGCCTTTCATGTGGCCGTACTTGTCGTTTACTTCCTTCAGGCGATGAAGATCGAAGAGCACCACGGCCAGCAAGCCGTTATAACGCTTGGCGCGATTCAATTCCTTGTCGCAAGTCTCATCGAACAGCCGGCGATTGTAGAGGCCGGTGAGTCCATCCGTCGCGGCGTTGATTTGCAGCCGGCGATACGCGTCGTATTCAAGCAGGACGGGAACGTGATGGAAATGCGAAGCGCCGAGAACATCGACGAGCGCGGTTTTCAAGGCGACGCGGCGTCCCAGAGCTTCCGTGAATTCCCGTTGCCGCGCGAGGATTTGCGACCACGCTTCCGTGCTTTCCGTTTCACTCAGCTCCAATTGTGTGAATGTGCGGAAGAATCGCTGCAGAAATGGCGCGCGCACGCTTTCGTCGAGACCCTCGAGGGTTTCGACCAGCAAGTCCAGAAATGAATCTTCCGCCGACGGATCTCTCCGCGGCGACTCTCCGGGCTGGGGCATTTGAAGTAATCCGCTCCGTTCGCCTTGGACACTTCGACTGCGAACTGCGGGGGCGAACCTTCTATCAGCAAGAGAGAGTCCAAGACAAGGGAAAACCGGAGCGTTCGCGGTTCCACCCTAACTGTATGAAACTTCAAAGATTGAAGGAGCCGTGCCGCGGCTCATGTCGTTTTGAGAACTCCAGGCGGTCTGCCGTGAGTAAATAGCTTCCACTCACGCAGGATGCTCATCGAAGGGAAATCAAAAAAGTACTAGAAGTCCTGTTTACTCGATTGGACGAACAAATTGAACGGCGACGAGCTGAACATCGCCGACTTCCTTTTGCCGCACCACTCGCGCAGCAATCGGAGCCATCGCTGCGGGAATAAGTCCTGAGCTCGAGATTTGCGGAGTCGGAATCGTGAGCGTGACGATTCCATGCTTTCCCGGAGGCCGCGGCAGCGTCAGATATGCTCCGGTCGCGCTGATGTCCAGCGTCTTGGCGAGCTCGATGAAGTCCTGCCCGTGCGCGTCGGTTCCGCGAACAAAGACGGGAATCTGGAGATGCAGGCGGGTGGCACTCCTGCGGTCGTCAGTCCCAATTGCGAATTCTGGTTGCCGAGTCAAAGTCTTTTCCGTTGTCGAAATCAGTACCCAAGTAGTAGTACTTGGTCTTCTCGCAATTTGAGGGCAACATTCGAACCGGATACTACGGACGGCGTAAACTTTTGAATTAACACTAGATAGCTTATTTGCCCAACGTCTCATTTTGAACACTGGGCAAATGATGGGTCAACGGAAGCTAATTCCTTTCCTTTTGTGAGAAAAAGTAGAACTCGTTTACCATTGACACCTCAGCCCTCCTTTGTAACGATGCCGAAAGGCTTACGGCTTCCCTTTTAACGCTGTATGCGGTGGGCCGCAGCGCTAAACGCGCTGTGTGGGAGAGCCTTTCAGGAGAGTGCGTGTCGAAGCAACTTCAAATGGAGCAGCCGTCACAAGCCGTAACCCTGCTTGGCGTCATGGCCAGCTTGCTGGACGCCATGGATCGGCCCCTGATGGTTGCCGACCGCGTCGGTACGGTCCTCTTCGCCAACGTTCACGCGCAGGATCGTCTGACCACTGGCGGATTTCCTCCCGCTGACGAAATCAATCTTTTTCGCGATCTTCTGAAGTCCGAAGCGCGCAGCGTTTTTGGGCTGCTCGAGCGCGGCGAACAGGAAGTCGTTCTGCGAGTGGCCGCGGCCGATGGCGAGGCGCGCGTTAAGATTCGCTGGCTTCCCGAGCCCGATTGGCTCGTCACTTACATTGATCCGTCTCCCGTAGCGCGCCCCGTGGATTTACCGGCGGGCGAAGTTGAAATGCGGCAAACAGTTCACGAATTGATGCAGGAGCGCGAGATTACTTACCGCAACCTGCTCGCCGCGTATCTGCGTTTGCAGGAAGCGAACCGGCAGAAGACGGTGTTCCTCGCCTCTGCCGCGCACGAACTCAAAACGCCGCTCGCGGTCATGAAGGGTTACTACGATCTCATGCTCTCCGGCTCAATCGGAAGATTGAGCGATAAACAACGCGAGATTCTCGAGGAGTCCAAAGAGAGTTGCGACCGTCTCGTCCGCGTCGTTTCCATGTTCCTGAACTACTCGGCGCTCGAGAGCGGCAAGCTCGTTCTGCAAATTCGCGAGAATGATCTGCGCGACTGCATCAACGATGTGGTCTTCCGTTGGCAGGACGCTTTCCAGAAGTCCCGCGTGCGGCTCGATACGCGCATCTCGAAGGAATTGCCGAAACTCAACTTCGATTATCCGAAGCTCCAGCAGTGCATCGCCAATCTCGTTGACAACGCTCTGAAGCACACGCCGAACGGCGGCTGCGTGACGCTGACCGCTCAGCCGCACTTCTGGGAACGGCGCGTCGCCGAAGTCATGCCCAGGGCCGAACGCCGCCGCGAGCCCGCGAATCGCGTCAACAGCGTCCTTGTCACCGTCAGCGATACCGGCGTGGGCATCGCCGCCGAATATCATCAGGAAATTTTCGAAGAGTTTGTGCGCGTGGATCCTTCTTCGGCTGGCATGGGCTTGGGGCTCGCAATCACCAAGCGCCTGATCCAGGCGCACCGTGGAAAGATTTGGGTCGATAGTCTGCCTGGCAGTGGAAGCGCGTTTTCGTTTCTGCTTCCCACGAATCTTGAATAACCGGAATTTTCGATGGCGCAAGAAGTCCAAAGCGAGAACGAAGGGAATATGGCCACCAAAGAAAGCATTTTGATCGTCGACGACGAACCCAGTATTCGAAAGTATTTGCAGACGCTGCTGGAGGTTGACGGCTTCGAGGTCAGCACCGTTACCAATGGAAAAGAAGCCGTCGAGGTGGTGACCCGCGGCGACAAGCCGGATTTCATCATCCTCGATGTCTTGATGCCCGAAATGAACGGGCTCGAAACTCTTCGCGCGCTGATGCAAGTGGATCGCACGCTCAACATCATCATGCTCTCGTGCTCGAACGAAGTCGGCACGGTCGTCGAGGCCATTCGCCTCGGCGCCCACGATTACCTTACCAAGCCGTTCGAGAAGCCGGAGCTGGATGCCGCGCTCCTGAAATGCCGCCAGAAAATGCAGCTCACCAGCGAGAACAAGGCGCTGCGCGAATACTGCGATCAGCTCACCGAGGATCTCTCATTCCTCGCGGCCAGCCCGCAGATGCTTCGGATCCGCCAGCAGATTCTGCAGATTGCTCCCGTTGACGTTCCGGTCTTCATCAGCGGCGAGAGCGGTGTGGGCAAGGAAGTGGTCGCCCGGATGATTCATCTTCGCTCCATGCGCCGCCAGCAGCCCTTCGTCAAGGTCAATTGCGCTGCCTTGCCCGGCGAGCTCCTCGAATCCGAACTCTTCGGCTACGAGCAAGGCGCCTTCACCGGTGCCGTTCGCGCCAAGCCCGGAAAGTTTGAGAACGCCAACAAGGGCACCATTTTCCTCGACGAAATCGCGGAAATGAGCCCTCATCTCCAGGCCAAGCTCCTGCACGTACTTCAGGACAACCAGTTCTCCCGTCTTGGCGGACGCAGCGTCATTAACGTCGATGTGCGCGTTCTGGCCGCGACGAACATGAACGTCCAGGAAGCCATGCAGTCCGGCCGCTTCCGCGAGGACCTTTACTACCGCCTGAACGTACTCTCGATTCACATTCCGCCGCTGCGCGAGCGTACCGCAGAAATTCCGCTGCTCTTCCAGCACTTCCTCCAGAAGTACAGCGAGAAATTCCAGAAGGCCATGCCCGAGCCTTCGGCGCACCTGCTCGATGCCGCCATGCGCTACCAGTGGCCCGGCAACTTGCGCGAGCTCGAGAACTTCACCAAGCGCTACGTCATTCTGGAAGACGAGGAAGGCAGCTTCCGCGAATTGCTCGAAATGACCACGGCGCAGTCGCGTCTCTCACCCCAGCCCGAAGTCGTCGCCGCCAAGGAGCACGGCGTCGGTGGATTGAAGGCGCTTGTCCGCAGCCTGAAAGACGAGGCCGAAGCGGAAGCCATCGCGCAAGCTCTCGAAAAGACGCGTTGGTGCCGCAAGGATGCTGCCAAGATGCTCGGCATCAGCTACAAGGCTCTGCTCTATAAAATGCGCCAGTTCAATCTGGATTCGGGCCGCGGCTCTCGCGCGGCTGTTCCAGTTGCGAACTCTTCGCGCCAAGAGTAGTACTCGTAGCCGTCGATCGGGCGCCCTTGCAATCTGTTGCCTATTCAGGGCACACGACTAAAGAAAAAGTCTATTCAACAAACACGTTGCTCGCTAAGATGCCTCGCCAGGGAGTGACCTGGAATGGCACGAACAGCTCGCGGAATTACAGGCATGTTTGACTGCGAGTCATTCGTCCGGGCTTCTCTTGTGGTTGCAAGGGGTTTGGGCGGACCCGAATCAATCCGGTGATCCGAATCGACGGCGACATATTTCGGGGGCTGCTCTCGCGCCAGATATTTCGCTTTGGTTACATTTGGTGACCGGATTGCTAACCCTTTATTACACGGGAATTTTGCGCCCGATCTCGTTTCGGGGGGAGCAGTCGGAATGACAGAGCGTCGCACAGCTCGACGTTACGATCTATCTCTGCCAGTCCTCATCCGTCTGCCGATTAATCGCGAGCCAGGTTCCCACAACGGACAAACTCGCGATATTTCGACTCGCGGAGTCTACTTCATCTTGAACAAGGACATGGCGCCAGGCACTGAGCTCGACTTTACGCTGACTTTGCCGGCTGAAATTACCCGGGGGACGGAAGTGTTTGTTCGCGCGCACGGCCGTGTGGTTCGCGTGGACAAGCGCCACGACGAAGAGCACGAAAGCGTCGGCATCGCTGCGGTAATCGAGCGTTACGATATAATCCGGGGCAAGACCGCTTAATCGAAATTTGAGCGGTCGCCCCGGGCCCAGCCCCTCAAAATTTGCTCCCCAGGTTTTCAGCACTGCGCGATTTCTTTCGGCGCCGAACTAAAACTCACGGCACCTTCGGCCTCACGCCCTCCCGTGAATTTCTCATTGCGCGCGCTTGCCCTTCGGACTTACGATTCCCGCCTCCGGTCCTCGAAGGGAGCTTTCCATGAAAGTGGCCGACTTGATTGCCTCCCGAAAAGAAGTCTACTCGCTCGGCGAGGATGCCACGGTCTATGACGCTGCGCGCTATCTCCGCGATCGCCAGGTGCGATCCTGCGGCGTCTGCAACAAAGACGGCAAACTCGTCGGCGTCGTTTCCCAGAGCGATGTCTCCGATAAAGTCGCTGCCGAGAACAAGTGTCCCGCCTGGATGCGCGTCACCGAAATCATGACCCTGGAACTTGTCACCGTTCCGCCCGAAGCTCCCCTGGATGCCTGCCTCCAGCTCATGGAGAAGTTCGGAATCTACCACCTTCTCGTCGTGGACGATAAATCCCGCTTCCACGGCATGATTTCTGTCACCGACCTGCTCGCGGTTATCGCCTCGGATGAGAAGGCCCGGGCGGATCTCCTCGAGGACCTCATGTTCCCGAAGCGCTAGGGCCTTTTTCCGGCCCCAGCGGCTGCGGCTGGCTGTTCCGGGGACTCGCCAGGAATTCGCTGATCGAGCCAGGGCTTCGTAAGCTCCTCTCAGGAACCCCATTTCCGCGATTTGCACTGTTTTTCCTTCAATTTACGCGGTGATCCAGCCCGTTTGACCGTACTTCTAGTTTGCCAGCGTAGTCCTATAGCCATAACGTAAGTTACTGCATACATGATATTTATAGCGACGCCGGTCGAAATGCCAGCCACTCGCCGAGGTTCTAAAACCCCCTCAATCTTTGGCGTAATGAGTGCTTATATTCATCGCAACTGGCGGAGCGTCTAGCTTCCCGGGCCACTTCAGCACGAGTGTTTTTGCGTTGAGGAGACGTGTGGGTAATGGCAGTGAATGGCATCGTCGACGGCTTTCAATCGGGCAGAAGCCAGGATGTTCCTCCTGAGCGCGTCGTCTTTGGGGCGTCGGAGGCGATGCGACCGGTCCAGCAGCGCGTTGAAAAGGTCGCTGGCACCAATATCCCCGTTCTGATCCAGGGCGATAGCGGCACTGGCAAAGAAATCGTAGCCCGCCTGATCCATCAGCTCTCCCCGGTTGGCGCGGGTCCCTTCGTCAAGTTGAATTGCGCGGCGATTCCCGGCTCACTTCTCGAAAGCGAGCTCTTCGGTTACCGCAGAGGCGCCTTCACTGGCGCGTACAACACCAAGCCTGGCCGCGTCGAGATGGCCGACGGCGGAACTCTTTTCCTCGATGAAATCGGCGAACTTGATTCCTCGCTGCAGGCCAAACTCCTGCAATTTCTGCAAGACGGCCAGTTTACGTCGATCGGCGATCAGGAAGAAAAGCGCGTCGAAGCGCGTGTCATCTGCGCGACGAATCGCCGCCTCGAAAATGAAATCGAAGCGGGCCGTTTCCGCGCCGATCTTTTCTATCGCATCAATGTCATCAGTCTCTATCTTCCGCGCCTGCGCGATCGCCGCGAGGATATTCCGGGCCTCGTTGATTATTTTCTCGCTCATTTCAACTCGCGATTTCAGCGCAATGCCCCGCCGCCTTCACGCGAGATGATGCAATCGTTTCAGGATTCGGACTGGCCGGGGAACATCCGCGAGCTCGAAAATCGTGTCGCCCGCTATGTGATTCTGGGCGGCGAGGACAACGGCGCTTCGGACTCGGCTCCCGCCCGCCCGGCGTCGCGTCCGATCGAATTTTCCGAGAATGGCACGATTCCGCTGAAGCGCATTGCCAAGCAAGCGATCCGCGACATGGAACGCGATTTGATCCTCAAAGTCCTCCAGGCTAATCACTGGAATCGCCGCAAGACCGCGCAAGTTCTGGCCATCAGTTATCGTGCCCTTATCTACAAGATTCGCGAAGCCGGCCTTTCTCAACGACCGGGGCGCAAGCTCAGCTCAAACGGAAATGGTAACGGCGCCAACGGCAACGGCGAAAATCCCGCCGCGTAGCTGCTCTCACTCCTCCTCCCTTTTCCGACGCTGGCTAGAGCCACATCCTGCCCGCCCCTCCAATCGCCCTTGGTTGACCACTCGACCACGCCCTGTCCCCGTTCAAGCGATATTTCTGGCTCGTCCCGTCTCAGCCGTCTAAACTTTACAATTGGGCCTGTTTCTCGGCCTATTGGCATGACCGATAGATCCCATCGCCGCCAAGCTCTGCTCGATGCGCTCGAGCGCCGCATTCTCGTGCTCGATGGCGCCATGGGCACGATGGTGCAGCAACAGCATCTCAGCGCCAGGGATTTCGGCGGCCCCGCACTCGAAGGCTGCAACGAGAATCTTGTCCACACGCGCCCGGACGTGATTCTCGGCATTCATCGCGGCTATCTCGAAGCTGGCGCGGACATCATCGAAACCGACACCTTCGGCGGCACTCGCATCGTTCTCGCCGAATACCATCTCCAGAAAGAAGCTTTCGAGCTGAATCGCAAAGCGGCGGAGCTTGCGCGGCAGGCTGCCAGCGAATTCTCGACGCAGGACCGCCCGCGATGGGTGGCCGGCTCGATCGGTCCGACCACCAAGGCGATCTCGGTCACTGGCGGCATCACCTTCGATGCGCTCTGCGAGAATTTTTACGATCAGTCGAAGGCGCTGGTCGAAGGCGGCGTTGACATTCTTCTTATCGAAACTTGCCAGGACACCCGCAACGTCAAAGCCGCGCTTCTCGCCGTCGAGCGCCTGAAGAAAGAAGCCGGTTTCGATATTCCGGTCATTGTTTCCGGCACGATCGAGGCGATGGGCACGATGCTCGCGGGCCAGTCCGCCGAGGCGCTTTGGCATTCCATCGCCCACGCGAATCTCCTCGCCGTCGGCCTAAACTGCGCCACCGGCCCGGAATTCATGACCGATCACATCCGCACGCTCAGCGAACTCGCGCCCACGCGCGTTTCCTGTTATCCGAATGCGGGCTTGCCCCGCGAGGACGGCTCCTACGCCGAGACGCCCGAAACGCTCACTTCCCAGCTCGCGCGTTTCGTCGAGCACGGCTGGCTGAATATCGTCGGCGGCTGCTGCGGGACCACCCCCGAACACATTCGCTCGCTCGCCGAAATGGCGGAGGGCAAGTCGCCGCGCCAGGTGCCCGCGGCGTCGCGCCGTTCCTTTTATTCGGGAATCGAAGCCGTCGAAGCCGAAGATTCGAATCGGCCATTGTTGGTCGGCGAACGCACCAACGTCATCGGCTCGCGCGCGTTCAAAGATCTGGTCTCCGCCGAAAAGTGGGAAGAGGCTGGCGAAATCGCGCGCCGCCAGGTCCGCAATGGCGCTCAAATTATCGATGTGTGCCTGCAAAGCAGCGAGCGCGAAGAACGCAAGGATATCGCACCGTTCTACGAAAGCCTCATTCGCAAAATCAAAGCGCCCATCATGATTGATACCACCGACCCAGCCTCAGTCGAGCTCGCGCTCACCTACTGCCAGGGCAAGAGCATCATCAATTCGATCAACCTCGAAGACGGCGAAGAAAAATTCGAGCGCATTTGCCCGCTGGCGCGAAATTTCGGCGCTGCCATCGTCATCGGTTGCATCGACGAGGACAGACTGCAAGCGCAGGCTTTCACGCGGGAGCGCAAACTGGCCGTGGCCCAGCGCTCGTGCACGCTGCTGGAAACGAAATATGGCATCCCGGTCGAGAACGCCATCATCGATCCGCTCGTTTTTCCCTGCGCGACTGGCGACGAAAATTACATAGGCGGCGCGGTCGAAACCATCGAAGCGATTCGCTTGATCAAGGCGCAAATTCCCGCCGCGAAGACCATTCTCGGCATTTCCAATATTTCCTTCGGCCTTCCGGCTGCTGCGCGCGAAGTCGTCAACTCCGTTTTTCTCTATCACTGCACCAAAGCTGGGCTCGATCTCGCCATCGTCAACGCCGAAAAAATCGAGCGCTTCGCTTCCATCCCCGAAAACGAGCGCCGCCTCGCCGAAAATCTGCTGTTCAATTCGCCGCCCGTTGATGTGCCCGCCGCGCATCCTGACGCCGTCACCCTGACGCAAGTCCCCGAAGATTGGCGCCGCCAGACTCGCGAACAGAAAATTGCCGTCAATCAATTTCACATTGCGGCCGTCACGGATCATTTCCGCAAGTCGACCCGGCAAAAAAAGCGCCCCGAGGATCTTCCGCTCGATCAGCGCCTGGCCGCTTACATCATCGAGGGCAGCCAGGATGGCCTGATCGCCGATCTCAATCGCAAGCTCGCCGAAGGCATCGCGCCGCTCGATGTGATCAATGGCCCGCTCATGGCCGGAATGACCGAAGTCGGGCGCTTGTTCAACAACAACGAACTCATCGTCGCGGAAGTTTTGCAGTCCGCGGAAGCCATGAAGAAGGCCGTCGGCCACCTCGAGCAATTTATGGAGAAGTCTGAAACCGGGCGTCGCGGCAAGATTGTCCTGGCCACCGTCAAGGGCGACGTCCACGACATCGGCAAGAATCTTGTCGAAATCATTCTTGCCAACAACGGCTACGATGTCGTGAATCTCGGAATCAAAGTTCCCCCGGAGGAACTGATTCACGCCTGCCAGGCTCATGCCCCGGACGCCATCGGGCTTTCCGGCTTGCTCGTCAAGAGCGCCCACCAGATGGTGATCACCGCCGGTGACCTGCGCGATGCCGGAATCGAACTTCCTTTGCTCGTTGGCGGTGCCGCGCTTTCCGATAAATTTACCCGCTCGAAAATAGCGCCGAGCTATGCGGGCCTGACGCTCTATGCCAAGGACGCCATGACCGGACTGCGCCTCATGAACGAAATCATGGACCCAGCGCAGCGCGACAAATTGAGCACCGCCATTGTCGCCTCCGGCCCGGCGCTATCGGGCGACGGCCACGGCGATGTGCCTCGCGTTCAATCCGGCGAAGCGCGAAGCTCGCGTGTCCGCACCGATATTCCCATTCCTCCCGCGCCCTATCTCGATCGCAAAGTTCGCGCGCTGCCGCATCTCGCCGAGATTTGGAGCTACATCAATCCCTACATGCTCTATGGTCGCAATCTCGGGTTCAAAGGCAATTTCACCGAGGCGCTTCAGGCACGCCATCCTCTCGCTCTCGAGCTCTTTCACAAAGTCGAAGAAGTGAAGCAGGAAGTGGCGAAATGGATGAAGCCGCGCGGCGTCTGGCAATTTTTCGAGGCCGAGCGAAGCGGCAACTCGGTTCAATTGTTCTTGCCCGGCGCGGCCGAGCCGCTTCACACGTTCCGTTTTGCGCGCCAGTCCAAACCCGACGGCCTCTGCCTTAGCGATTACGTTCTCGACGCCGAAGAGGGCCGCCGCGATCACATTGTATTGTTCGTTGTCACGGCCGGTGAAGGTGTCCGCGAGCGCGTCGAAGTTGCGAAGCAGGCGGGCGAATATTTCAATGCTCATGCCACTCAGGCGCTCGCCACGGAAACCGCCGAAGCCTGCACCGAATGGCTCCATCGCCGCATTCGCGAGGAGTGGGGCTTCCCCGATCCGCCATCCACGACCATGCAGGAACGCTTCACCGCCAAATATCGCGGCAAGCGCTACAGCTTCGGCTATGGCGCCTGTCCGAACATGGACGACCAACAGGGCATCTGGAAGTTGCTGCGTCCCGAAGATATCGGCGTTCAGCTGACCGAAGGCATGATGATGGAGCCGGAAGCCAGCGTCAGCGCGCTCGTCTTCCATCATCCCGATTGCGCCTATTTCACCGCCTCCGAAGACGTGTAACTCCGTCGCGCTGGCTTCCAGCCGGCGGTTTTTCCTTCATGTGGCGCGGTCATCCTACCCGCGTTTTATTTCCAGCCAGAATCCAAGATTGCCAAAATCGAGCGCCGCGGTGGACGGTGAGGAATCTCGGCGCCAAAACAGCACTGACATGAAGCGGCGGCTGTGACGGGGCTTGGACGGAAATCATCGCTTCCCGTCTTTGCCCTTGGTGGCTTCTTGCCTTTTGAATCTCACCGCCGGAAAATGGCCCCATGGCGCACGAACTGACCACCTCACACATCAAAGATTCCATTGATCTGTTCCGTTATTCCAAGAGGCAAGCGGAGCGCGCGATGGAGCAAGCTCCCGACGAAGCGCTGTTCGCAACGCTCGATCCCGAATCCAACTCCATCGCTATCATCGTCAAGCACATGGCTGGAAACATGCGCTCGCGCTGGACGAATTTCCTGACTTCCGACGGCGAAAAGCCCGACCGCAATCGCGACACGGAATTCGAAGCGCCGCCGGCGACGCGGAAGGAATTACTGGAAATGTGGGAGGCCGGCTGGCGCTATCTCTTCTCCGCGCTGGAGCCGTTGAGCGACGCCGATTTATCGCGAACGGTGATGATCCGCAACGAGCCGCATTCCGTGATGCAGGCGATCAATCGCCAGGTGGCCCATTATTCCTATCACATCGGCCAAATCGTTTATCTTGCGAAGCATTTCGCCGCGAAGAATTGGAAGGCGATCACAGTGCCGCGAGGGCAATCAAAGCAGTTCACCGCAGCCGTGGCCGAAGGAAAAAAATCGCAGCGCTGACCAGAGAAAATCCGCGCCGTCAGTTCTTCTTCGGCGGCAGGTATTTCTTGTCAATGCTGGCCACCACAACGTAGTTCGGGTCCACCATCTCCGTCAGATGAGTTTTGCCCACCTGCGAGAGCAGTTCGTAGGCATCGAGCTCGGAAAGCCCGTAGTCCGTATGAATCCACGATACCAGTTGCGTGAACGCGATCCGCAGCGCGTCGTCCACTGGCCGGTAAATTCCCGCGGCCATGATCTCGTGATCGTTTTCGAATCTTGGCCACGCGATGGCTTTGCCTTTGATCACCCGCACGCGGATACGAACTTTCAGAGCAATTTCGATCGCCGATCCCGCCACTTCGCCGTCGCCCATCGCCGCGTGCCCATCGCCCATGAAGAGCAGCGCTCCCGGCACGTTCACAGGCAGATACAAAGTGTTCCCGGCGCTCACTTCCGGCGCGTCCATATTGCCGCCGAATTCAGCCGGCACCACCGAACTCCGCGCCTCGCCGTCCGCCGGCGCCACGCCGATGCACCCGAGAAAAAAATGCAGCGCGATCGTCGTCGAGAAATCGGAATCGAGCGCGTGAAAGGTTGCCGTGTTGGCGGCGGCGTCCACAGGATAAAACCAGATTTTCTCCGCCAGCGGCGGATTCAGCATCGGTGTGTAGTTCGTCGAGTTCAGCGCGCCGAATCCGGGCGCGGTTGCGCCGATGCCTTGCTTGCTGTTCGCTTGCAGGTCGAGAATGTCGATCGCCAGCGTGTCGCCGGGCTCGGCGCCGTCAATGTAGAACGGCCCGGTGAGCGGATTATCGCCCTTCGCCATGCTGAGCGTGTCGCCCGGTTTCTTGATCGCGTCGCCGAAACAATCGAGCGTGTTGGTTTCGAGAATGTCGCCGGAGCGGAGATGCTCGACGGGCGGCGCGACGCCATACACATATTTCACTACGTCAATCGACGCGTGATACTTCACCACGCGGGGCGCATTTTGCTCCGGCTGTCCTTGCGCGAACGCGGCTGCCGGCGCGCACAGCATTGCCGCGGCGATCAGAATCGGAATTCTCGTCATGTCGCTGTGTCCTCTCGCGAATTCGGAATGGCCATGCGATTTAGATCAGTGAGCCTGCGATTGCGTCACGCCGCTCGAGCTTGCAATTGCCTTCATCAATTCAATTCCGAGCTTTTCGGGCTGCAGATGGTCCATATTGATCAGCACGACGACGCCCGCGCGCAAGTCCGGCGCGATCGCAATGAACGTGCTCGTTCCCTGTTGCGCGCCGTCGTGGCTGACTTCGGGTACTCCCGCTTCTTTCGACAATTTCCAATCCCAGCCCAGCGCGTAGCCGTTCTCTCGGCCCTCCGAATCTTTCTGCGGTGTCCACATGATGTCGCGCGTCGCGCGCCGCACCAGGCGATCGTCCAGGATGGCGATTTCAAATCGTGCCATTTCGTTCGCGGAAGAGAGCCATCCGCCGCCGGGAATCTTATAACTCGAATCGAGCGGATGCGCGCTCACAACCGCGTCGTGTCTGTCCTTCGAATAGAACCCGGTGCGATTTGGAATCTTCGCGAGCGCGTTATCCGGTTGCGTCTCCGTCATGTCCGCGGGGGCGATGACGTGTTCCTCCATGTAGGCCACGTATTTTTCGCTCGAGGCTCCTTCCATCACGCAGCCGACGAGAGTATATCCCTGCGTCGAATAATGGAATTTCGTTCCGGGCTTTGCGACCAGCGGATCTTTCGCGAAAAAATGCAATCCGCCGGCGATCGGATCGTCGAAATGCTTAGTGTTTTCCGTTTCGAGATCATCCGGGCCTGAATTGTAATGGCGAATGCCGCCAAGATGTCCGAGCAATTCGCGGGTGGTGATCGGAAATTCCTTTTGCGGAAACGCGGGGCAATATTTCTGCACCGGCGCGTCTAAGTCGAGTTTTCCCGCTTCCCAAAGCTGCATCGCTCCGGTGGCTGTGAGCGACTTGGAAATGGAACCGAGACGATAGAGCGTCTCGGGAGTCGCCGCGATTTTATTTTCGATATCGGCTTTTCCGAATCCCGCTGACCAAACCATTTCACCATCCTCGACTACGGCAACGGAGACGCCAGGCGCTTTCGTCTCGGACATGAACTTCGATATCGCCCTTTCGAATTGGGCGCGCTGTTGCGCGGGAAGCTTGCCTTGTTGAGCGACGACGGCGCCGCATGCTGGAGCGATGAGAACGAAAGCAATGAGAAGCGAAACGATGACCAGGTACGAGTGAAGCGTCTCGCTGAGCGCGCGACGATTATTGTGAAGTTGAAACATATGGCTTCGCCCTCGGTAATGATTTCGTTCGATGCGCCGGACGCGTTCCGTGTGGCCGGGGCTGGCTCGCTGTTCCCGACCGGAGTACGATTCTACGCCCGAAGAAGTGCGTGGCAAAAATAGGCAGAGGATAACGCGATGGAAGCGAATGCGACGGCAACTGAGTTTAGCGGCGACTGGCCTCCACTCCCTTTGAAGGAATGGGAGAACACGTGCGCCACACTTCACATGTGGACGCAGATGGCGGGCAAAGTGCGTCTGGAGCTGACTCCGCTCGTCAATCAATATTGGAACGTTGCGCTCTACGTGAACTCGCGCGGGCTGACGACCTCCGCGATTCCCTATGCGGGTGCAACGTTCGAGGTTCAATTCGACTTTATTGATCACAAGCTCGTCGTCACCACCAGCAGCGGCGCAATCCAATCGATCGAATTAGCTCCCAAATCGGTCGCGGAATTTTATGCTGAATTTATGGGTTTGCTGCGGACGCTCGGCATCGCCGTAAAGATTTGGCCCATGCCGGTGGAAGTCGCGAATCCGATTCGCTTCGATCAGGATCGCACGCACGCTTCTTACGACCGCGAATACGTGAGCCGTTTCTGGCGTGCATTGATTTCGATCCACACGGTGCTGGAGGAATTTCGCGCGGGATTCATCGGCAAGTGCAGTCCGGTCCATTTTTTCTGGGGCAGTTTCGACTTGTGCGTGACGCGCTTTTCCGGCCGCCGCGCGCCCGAGCGGCCCGGAGCCGACAAGGTTATGCGCGAGTCCTACTCGCAGGAAGTCTTGAGTGTGGGTTTCTGGCCCGGGAACGCGGGAGGACCCGACGCGGCGTTCTATGCGTACGCCGTTCCGCAGCCGCAGGGCTTTCCTGAAGCAAAAGTGGTTCCCACTGCCGCGTTTTTCGACACGAAGATGTCTGAATATTTTCTGCCTTACGAGGATGTTCGAAAAGCGCCGTCGCCGCGCCAAGCGCTCCTGGATTTCGCGCAGACTACCTACGATGCAGGCGCGACACTTGGCAAATGGGACCGCGCCGCTCTCGAACGAGCGTTCGAGCCGAAATAGCGCCCCGCCGTCACTCGCGCGGCCGCGCGGTCAAGTCGAGTTCGAGAAAAGCAGTCCCTGCGATCGGGCTTTCGTAATACGGCGCGATGGGACGAAACCCGAGTGATTGATAAAGGGCGCGCGCCGCGGTCATGCTTGGAAGAGTGTCGAGGCGCATCGCGCGATAGCCGCGGTGGCGTGCTGCGGCGAGCACGGCGTCAATCAATCGCTGGCCGATTCCCTGTCCGCGCCAACCAGGCTGAACGTAGAGACGCTTCATTTCGCACACGCCATCGGCCAGCGGGCGCAGGGCGACGCAACCGATGAAGTTCCTGGCATCGCGCGCGAGAAGCAGCGCGCCTCGCGGCGGCGCGTAGTCGCCGGGAAGCTTCTTCAATTCGGCTTCGAAATTCTGGAAGCTGAGATCAATTCCCAGTGAAACGCCGTATTCGTGGATCAGTTTGCGCGCCGCTTCGATTTCCGAGGCGCTCGCCGCGGGAACGATCTTTACGGTTTTTCGTGCAGCAGACATATTGGAGGCATCCGTAGCTTCTCTTGCGTGCAGCTTTTCGCGAGTCGGAAACCCACCCCTGACGTGAGAAGATTCCGTCCGGGCGCACCAAGAGAGCAAGGGCCATATTGGCAAGGGCTTCGCCGGTCGCGAAGCTCGCCTTCCCCGGAATCGCGGGACGTCCCGCAGAGCCACCCCGCATCCAAATCCTTTGAATCGTTGGGCTTGCGGCCGGCATCCAATTCCGTAGCGATGATCGGTTGACCTGCGTTTTTTATCGGATAAGCACTATCGAAAGTTTGCTTACCCGGCTGTAATGACGGTGCAGCTATAGTGTAACTGGAGGCCCGATGGGGGGCAGCGATGCCCCCGGACATGCGAGGAAGGAGCTTCGAAATGGTAAAGCAGTACATCCTGGCGAGCGACTTCGACAAGACGCTTAGCTTCAACGACTCCGGAGCGTTGCTGGCGGAGCTAATCGGAGCGTCGGGATTTGACGCCAAGGTCGAGGGCTTATCTGAAACGCATCTGGTTCAGCAAGGCGCCGAGCTTGCCTATCTGATCCTTCACGATCCCGATTTTCGCAAAGTTCGCCGCGAAGACTTGATCGCCGCCGGAAAACATGTGCGGCTGAAGCAGAACGTGGCAATGTTCGCGCGGCTTCTGGAACAGCTCGGCGACGGCTTTAAATTCCATTTTTGCGTGATTTCGGCAGCACCGCAGGAGATTGTGCAGTCGGCGCTGGAAGGTATCGTGCCTGCCGAGAGAATTTTTGGCACGCGATTTTCATACAACGATTCTACCGGCGAAGTGCAATCGATTATTCGCGCTTCGGCGGGATGGGGCAAAGTCGTCGTCCTCGACGAGTATCGAGCGACGCTCGGGATTGCGCCGGACTGTGTCATTTATGTCGGCGACGGCAGCTCCGATCTGCCGGTGATGATGCACGTCAACCAGAGCGATGGCCTGACGATTGCGGTTTCGGAAAACGAATACATCACGCGCGTCGCCAAGCGAACCATCTTGAGCGACAACGCCATGAGCGTACTTGTTCCCGTGCTGGAAGATGTGCTGCGATGGGATTCCACGAGGATTCGGAGCCTCTTTGCGTCGCATGGCCTGACGCTGCGCGATTGGGGCAAGCGCCGGACGGATACCCTCACGATTCAGGAATTCGGCGAATCGCTCGAGGCCGCTGCGGAGCACCGCGAGTGACGCGATCTCAAAATATACCGTCGATGCGGATGTTGCCGATTCCAGTCTGCGGCGTTCGGTGGTTGCACATCTGAGCGAACTTCGGTCCCTATTTAATTCCCGCAATATAAATCGATTGCCCTGGCCACTGCCTTTGTATACAAACGGAATCTTGCGTGCGAGATTCTGAAGCGGCCCGGGATTTTGAACCGCGGAAATTTGCGGCGCCCCTCGCGGAGCCGTGCGTGCGATGCCGCGCGCCAGATTCCGCGTTCATGAACGCGTCCGGAGGAGAAGCCGATGGCTCACGATGAACCGGCCAAGCCTGCAGCGGCGGCCAAGCTTGTCATTCGAAATATCGGCCTCATTTTAAGCGGCGATTTGGCGCGGCCGATTTTGGATGCGAACACCGTCGTCGCCGTGAATGGGAAAATCGTGGCCGTAGGACGTGAAAAAGATATCGATACGGGCGGCGCGACCACGGTGATCGACGCCAACGGCACGACCCTCGCTCCCGGACTGATTGACAGCCACGTCCATCCCGTCGCCGGAGACTGGACGCCGCGGCAGAATCAAATCGGATGGATTGATAGCTGCCTCCACGGCGGCGTCACCACCATGATTTCAGCGGGCGAAGTGCACACGCCGGGCCGGCCGAAAGATATCGTCGGATTAAAAGCCATGGCCATCGCGGCGCAGCGCGAGTTTGCAGCATTCAGGCCGAGCGGCGTGAAAGTTCTGGCGGGCGCGCCGGTGATCGAGCATGGAATGGTCGAGGAGGATTTTAAATCGCTCGCGGAATCGGGCGTGGCGCTTCTCGGCGAAGTCGGCCTTGGCGGCGTAAAGGACGGCGAAACTGCGGGCAAGATGGTGGCGTGGGCGCGGAAATACGGCATTCAAAGCACGATTCACACGGGCGGGCCGTCGATTCCCGGTTCGAGCTTGATCGATAAGGACGTCGTACTCGCCGCGGATGCAGACGTGACCGGCCACATCAACGGCGGGCACACCGCGTTGCCCGATGATCAGATTCGCGCGCTATGCGAGCACTCGAAGCGCGGACTCGAAATCGTTCACAACGGAAACGAGCGCGCCGCGCTCTTGACGATGCGGATTGCGAAGGAATTGAAGCAACTCGATCGTGTGATTCTGGGGACGGACGCGCCGGCGGGCTCCGGCGTTCAGCCGCTGGGGATCGTGCGGGTGATTTCGATGTTGTCTTCGATTGGCGAAATTCCCGCTGAGATCGCATTTTGTTTCGCTACGGGCAATACGGCGAAGATGCGCAAATTGAATAGTGGACTGATCGAAGCCGGGCGTGCGGCCGATTTTGTTTTTCTCGATCGCGCGCAACATTCGGCGGGCAAAACTCTGCTTGAAAGCGTGCGCCTCGGCGATTTGCCGGGAATCGGAATGACGGTGATTGATGGCGTCGTGCGCTCGGAACGCAGCCGCAATACGCCGCCCGCAACGAATGTGCCGAAGATTGTTTGAGGCGCGCGAACGGCGCGCCGGCGGGTGGCGTCAGCGCAAACCGTCTTCGCCTTTGATTTCTTCTTTCTTCAATCCGCCGACTCGCGCGAGCGGGCGTCCGCTATCCGTCACCGCGATCGCGACCATGATTTCGTTGGCGCGCGGCGCGTCGTTGATACGGACTTCCATTCCATCGAAGTGACTGCGCACGAATGCCGCGTCCTTGTGGCCAAGAGGGATATCGAGCGAGACGCCCAGCCCGCCGCGCTTCTTTGACGAAGGAATCAGCGCGGCTCCTTTTCCCAGCGCCTTCCGCACCGGCGCGCCCAATTTCGGATGAAGAATGGCCGCCGCGTGTTCGAGTTCGCCGTTTTCGCCCACGGCCGCGGCTTTGCCGTAACTTTCAACCGAAGTTCCGGGAATTCCGAGCGCCGCGACGGCGCGTGCCGTCAGTGACTCGCCGAGTTCTTCTCCGATGGAGATCAGCGCGCTCAAGTCATCCACATATTTGCCCGCACAAGGATTCTCGATTACGGCGACGGCAGCCGCTCGCCGCGTAGGCGGATCCACGGTGCGGCCCATTTCGTTCCGCGTTTCCTCAACAAACGTCACGAGCTTGCGAATTTTCGCTTTCGGCGCGTCTGTCATCGCAGGCCGTCCTCTCCCTTGATTTCTGAAGCCTTGAGGCCGCCGACGCGGGCGTGAACGCGCGGGCCTGTGGTCATCACGAGAGCCAGCAGAATTTCGTCCGCGCGCGGAGCATCGGCGAGGCCGACTTCCATCGAATCGAAATGGCTGCGGACGTAGGAAGCGTTGATGTGCGTGATCGGAATATCGAGCCGCGCGCCGGGCCCGCCAACTTTTTTCGTGGACGCGACAATCGCTTTCGCGCCGCCCAGAATTTCGCGCATGGCGTATCCGCCGGGAACGTGCCAGAGCGCGCCGTGTTCCAGCTCGCCCGCTGCGCCGACGATCGCGCCTTTGCCGTAGCCTTCAACGACGCGCGGACCTCCGCCGAGCGCGGCGACGAGCGCATGCGACATCTCCAGGCCGACCGGTTGGAGTGTGTCCATAAATGGCGCAATATCAGCGACATACGAGCCGGCGAAGGGGTTTTCGATTACCGCGAGGCAGGCCGCGCGACGAAGCGGCGGCTTGGAGGGCGGTCCGCCGTCGTGGAAAATTTCTTCGACGACGGTCACAAACTTTCGGACGCTAACTTCCGCCACCGATAGCCCTCTTCGCAATTTTCGGGAGCGCGCTCGTCGCGAGCCTGGGGCTCCCGCTGTCCGCGCCGACGATTCGCGTCTCGCCCTGAAGGCTGATTGCCGCCGCGCGAATCAGATTTTGCGCGAGAAATTCCTCGGCCATCGCGGCGCCGGAAGCCAGCGCGGCTTCAATTTCGTCTGCAGCCAGCGCGCCGACATCGCGCGTGACCAGGCGATCACCAAGATCGTTGTCCGGAGCGATTTCGCGTGCAGGCTGGCGGACAATCGCGGCGTGCCCCGGCAAATCGACGGCGTTCGCAATCAGCGTGGCCGCAGCATCCGCAACGGAAGCGCGATCGGCGAGAACGGTCACGGCATCGGCGATGCCCAGAGAAAAGCTTCGGCCGCGCCATCCGCTGGTCGCAATTCCCCGAACCAGATCGCCCGCGTCGAGTTGCACAGTGCCGAACAAGGATGGGCGATCGGGCCGTTCGATCATGCCGATTCGGAAAGATTGTCCGGGCGCTAGATGCAGGGCGATGTCGCCGCCGTCATTTACATAAGCGCGAGAAAGCGATGCAGCCGATGTCATTGATTGCAGAATTTCTTCGGCAACTGCGCCGGCGACCGCGGCCATGGGCGTGATGAAGCTGCACGCCGAAAAGGCAAGCACGGCATCCGCCATGCGTCGTGCGACGCCTCCCGAAGGAAAGCGGCTGCCAGGCCGCATGGCTGAGCGCAAAAGTGGCAACTCTTCGCATAGCTCGTTGAGCACGGTGGCGAATCTTTGCGCCGCAGCGTGGCGCGCCGCCGCGACTTCCTTGATCGCGCCGAACGCTTCGAGAACCAGGTCGATCGGGCCGTCATGAAAATGCATGCGCCGGCCGTCCGGCAGAAAGCGCACGCTTGCTGGCTCTCTCATCGCGGAGCCTTCTCGGAAGATATCGGAGGATTGGCCGAAGCGCCGCCGTTTTGCGCGGGCTCTCCATTACGCGCACTCACGAGGAGCGAAGCTAGCGGGCGCACGTGATCTATGTGGCCGCCGAGCGCCGCGTAATCTTCGAGCTTCAGCGTGAACTCGATCGGCGCAACGAGCGCGGGCGTGGGAACGTAGCCGAAACCGTTTTCAGGCACGAGAGTGACATCCACCATAAACGTAATTCCGCCCCCAGGCCAAACGTACACTGGAGCGCCACCGCAAGTCACGCGCGTAAATCGATGCCTCACGGAGCGCGTGAGCTTCACGGGATTATCGGTCACGCCGGCGCGCAGCGAGCCTCCGGCGCCGCCCATGAAGAGAACGGTGGAAAGTGCGGGCTCGCAATTCTCTCGAATTCTCGCGACGGATTCCGCGAGCGTTTCCGGCAACTCCTGTTCAATCGGGCGCAGACTCTCATCCAGCTCGTAGTAGACAAATTGTTCGCCGGTCGTGCTCACCATCAGCAGCCGAAGATGGGGCCATGCGATCTTGGGCTTGAACGGCTCGATGATCGAAAGTGGATCGGCGATATTCGTGCCGCCCCAACCGGCGCCCGGTTCAGCGACCTGAAAATATCGGCCGGGCGTCGAGCGGCGCCCCTTTATGCGGACACCCGTCGCGCGGACGCCGAGAAGTTTTCCGGCCTGATGTTCGGACAGGACGCCGGTGATGTGATCGTCGACGACAATGACTTCATCGACTTTACCGAACCATTGTCGCGCGAACATTCCGATTGTCGCGGAGCCGCAGCCGACGCGCATGCGTTCTTGGCGCGCGCCGTTCACGATGGGCGGCTGGCCTGCTTCGACGATAATTCTGGCGCCATCATCGATCGCGAATTCGACTGGCTTGCGATTGCAGAGATCGAGAAGCGTTTCGCAAGTGACGCGGCCTTCTTTTTTCGTGCCTCCGGTCAAATGGGTGACGCCGCCGAGCGAAAGCATTTGCGATCCATACTCGCCGGTAGTCACGTGGCCGACGGGCTCGCCTTGCGCGCGTACAAGATTTCGCTCGGGGCCGAGATGGCGGTCCGTGTCAATTTTCACTTTCACGCCGCAGTAGCTGAAAATTCCTTCGGTGACGACGGTGACCATGTCCACGCCGTCGATTTCAGACGAAACGATAAACGGAGCGGGCTTGTAATCCGGATACGTCGTGCCGGCGCCGATCGCGGTGACGAAAGCTTCCGAGCCCTTGACGAAGCTGCCATCCCAGTCGCGGTCAGGGCCGACGAAACGCACCAGCGGTGTGCCATGCGATTTCGCGCGATCGAGAACGACTTGCGGATCGACGCGGACAAGCTGGCCTTCGTGATTGGCGTAGCGATCGCACGCGCCGGTCATTCCGCGCTTGATGTAGCAGAGCACGGGACACGCGTCGCAGCGAATGATGTCTTCAGTCATTTCGATTTTCCGATTTATTCGCGGCGAGAATTGCAGCGCGCACGCGATCTGGCGTGGCCGGAATGCGGCGAATGCGAATGCCGATTGCATCATGAATCGCATTAAGAATTGCGGGCGCTGTGGGAATGAGCGCTTGCTCGCCCACGCCTTTTGCGCCGAATGGGCCAATCGGGGACGGATCTTCGATAAGAATGGATTCAACGGGAGGGATGTCACCCGCCGAGGGAATCAGATAATCGTGTAAATTCTCGCCTTTGCCGGGGAAGAATTCTTCCATCAGCGCGAAGCCCAGCCCTTGCGCGGCGCCGCCTTCGATTTGTCCTTCGACAAGCGTGGGATTGATCGCGCGGCCGACGTCGTGCGCGGCGGTCAGTTTGATCACGCGAACAGTGCCGAGTTCCGTGTCGACTTCAATTTCGGCCATGTGCGCGCCGAATCCATAGACGGCGTAGGGATTGCCCTGGCCGTCTGCATCGAGCGGGCTTGTGGGAGGATCGAACGTCGCTTCCGCCGACGCGACGTACCCGCGAGCGTCGAGCGGCAAATCGCGCAGAGAAATTGTGCGGCGCTCGTGGCGTTCTTCGATGGCTGATCGCTCCATCGCCAAATTCAATTCCCGCGCAATCGCATGCATTCGCGAGCCGCAAAATCGCTTTCCGCAATTCCGCGCCGGCGAGGCTCGCTGCTTTGCCCGACACGAAAGTTTGGCGAGAGGCGGACGTCTTGCCGCAATCCGGGGTCACATCCGTATCGGCTGGGAGCAGATCGAAATTCGCGAGCGGCGCGCCAAGTGTTTCGCCGCAAATCTGCGTGACGACGGTGGCCGAGCCCTGGCCAATATCGACAGCGCCCTGATGCAGCGCGATGCGGCCGTCGCGTTTCAGTCCCACGCGAATCGTCGAAGGATTCGGCAGCGATGTATTGCCGCAGCCATACCACATTCCAGCAACGCCGGCGCCGCGGCGGATCGGGCCGATGGCGGCGGAATTCGCAGCCGCCGATGCAGCCCGCGCGGCAATCCATTTCGGCCGCAGCGCTTCGAAGCATGCGCGAATGCCCACGCCGCTGCCGAATACTTGGCCCGTGACCGTTGGCACTCGAATCCTCGAGAGCATTGAGAATGCGAAACTCCAGAGCGTCCATGCCGAGTTTGCCGGCGAGTTCGTCGTAGAGCTGTTCTTGCGCGATGGTGGCTTGCGGCACGCCGAATCCGCGAAACGCGCCGGCGGGAACAAGATGCGTGTGAATCGCGCGAGTGAGCGCTCGATAGTTTGGAACTCTGTACGGGCCGGAAGCGTGAATCGGAACGCGGTAGGCGACCGTCGGCCCCCAGGACGCGTACGCGCCCGTATTGAAATCCGCTTGAAAATCCAGGGCAAGTAGTTTGCCGTCGCGCGCGGCGCCGGCTCGCGCGCGCATGTGCGCCGGATGCCGCTTTGTGGTGGCCATCATCGATTCGGGGCGCGAATACGTCATTCGCACGGCGCGGCGCAGATGCCATGCGGCGACGGCGAGAAATGGCTGGACGGAAAGATCGAGTTTCGTGCCGAAGCCGCCGCCAACCGCCGTCGGCAAAATTCGCACCGAAGTTTCAGGCATTCCGAGAATCGCAGCGATGTCTTTGCGCGCCATATACGGCGCTTGCGTGCATGACTGAACTTCGATTCGATCGCCGACCCGGCGCGCGAAGCCCGCTTCGGGCTCGATGCAGGCATGTTCGACGAAGCCGGTGTCCACTTCGATGCTCGCGATCGCATCGGCCTGCTTCAGGGCCGCTTCGACGTCGCCGTGAACGACGCGCCCGCGGACCAGTACATTCTCTGCGCGATGCGCGTGGATGAGTGGCGCGCCGGATTCAAGCGCCGCTTCGATGGTCGTCAGCGCCGGCAATTCTTCCCACGTGACTGGAAAGTTTTCGAGCGCGAACGATTCGATCGCGTCCGCGTCTCCGACGATGGCGGCAACCGCTTCGCCGCGATAGCGCGCTTCCGTTTCGGCAAAAACAGGCTGATCGGCGCAATCTGGAATCACGCCGAAACAATTTTTGCCGGGAACATCCTTCGCCGTGAAGACTGCATGAATCCCCGGATGCGCGGCGAGCAAGGAGCTGAAATCGCCGAAGCGGAAGCGCGCGTGATTGTGTGGGCAGCGGATCACGCGAAGCGAGAGCGAATCCGCCGGTGCTTCGTCGGCGCCGTAAATTTCGGTGCCGGAAACTTTGCGCGAACCGTCGACGCGCACGGCGCGGCTGCCGACACCGCCGCCTTGATCGTTCAGTTCCAGGGCGCGCGAGCCGCCGGCGGCTTCAAGAACCGCTGCAACAATTTTTCGGTAGCCGGTGCAGCGGCAAAGAACGCCGCCGAGTGCGTCGAGAACCTGCTCTTCATTCGGATGTGGATTCGATTCCAGGAGCGCGGTCGCCGAGACGAGCATTCCCGGCGTGCAGATTCCGCATTGCGCCGCGCCGTTTTGCAAAAACGCAGTTCTCAGCCGCTCGAAGCCCGAAGCATAGCGTGGCAATCCTTCGACGGTCGTGACTTCGGCGCCATCGAGTTGGCCGACGGCAATCAAGCAGGAACATGCCGCCTTACCTCCGATCAATACCGTGCACGCGCCACAGTCGCCCGCCTCGCAGCCGACCTTCGTGCCCGTCAGCCCAAGCTCTTCGCGCAGAAATTTCGAAAGGCGCTCAATTGGCGGAGCGTGGACCGGCGTCCGTTTGCCATTGACGCTGATCTCGATGGTCGAGACGGCCAGCACGGTCACGCAGCCCCCACACACGATTCGAGCGCGCGGCGAACGATCGCGAGCGCGGCATCGTTGCGATACGCGGCGGTGGCGCGAACGTCGTCAATCGGCGCGAGCGCTCTGATGTGATCGGCTGCCGCAAGATCTCCGATGCCGCGCTGCGCGGGCGTGCCGATCAACGTTCGTTCCAGAGCAGCAAGACAGCGCGCTTGCGCAGAGCAAGATCCTACAGCCACCCGCGCCTCCGCAATGCAGCCGCGCTCGTCGATCAGCAAAGTCGCGGCGGCCATCACGATCGAAATGACGAGGTAGCGACGCGCGCCGAGTTTCAGGAAGGACGAGCTGGCATTTTCGAGCCGCCGTGGAATCGCGATGCTCGTCATGATTTCGTCCGGGCGGCGCGCAGTCCGGCGATTTCCGAGAATAAATTCCGCCAGCGGCATCGTGCGCGCGGCCGAAACGGACGCGAGCGTCACTTCCGCGTCCAGCGCCAGGAGCGGCGGCACGCCATCGGCTGCGGGCGATGCATTGCAGAGATTTCCGGCAACGGTGCCGAAATTCTGAATCTGAACGGAGCCGACTTCGCGCGCCGCGGCCTTCAGACCGTCGAATCCACGCGGCAAAGAACTCGCGGCAATCTCGCTCCAGGTCGTTCTTCCGCCGATGACGATTCGATCCGGACCGATCGAAATGCCATGGAGCTCGCGGACACCCGAGATGTCAACGACCGCACCGGTGATCGGGCGATCCACTCGCGCGGGGAAGAAATCCGTGCCGCCTGAGAGGATGACGCCGCGCGATTCGGCGAGGGCCGCCAAAGCTTCCTGAAGCGTCGCAGGTCGAAGATACGAGTTCATTTGCTGCCCGGCAGGGTGGCGTTGGGGAGTTTCGGAGCCGCCCGCCGCTTGCTATTCATTTGTATACCAACAAACACAATTTGTGAAGCGGCTGGCGTCGTGCCGGGCATCCGCTCAAGTCCACGCATGGCACAGCCTCAACACATGCGTTTCAGCAGCTTGAGAAGCGCAGCCTGTTCGGCACGCGAAAGAGGAGCGAGAGTATCCGTAGTGATGATCGAAGCTTCGCGAATGGCCGATTCGGTGATGCGCCGGCCGCGCTTCGTGAGGTGAACCATCAGCAACCGCGCGTCGGCGGAATGCGGGCGCACTTCCGTGAAGCCGCGCTTGGTCAACCGGTCAATTACTCCCTTGATCGTCGCGGCATCCATGGCGGTGAGGCGCCCAAGGCGATTTTGCGAGCACGCTCCCGTCTCGTAAAGCTTTGCCAGCGCGGCGAATTGCGTTGGGGTGAGCTCCCCGATCATGCGCCGCGTGAAAATGGCGATGTGGCGTTGAACGACCTGGCGCAGGATGAAACCCACCTGGCGATCGAGGACGTAGCCCTTCGTCGAATTGGATGCGCTCGACTTCGCAGTAACTGAGGATATACGCCTCAAGCCGATTCTCCGATTCAGGTGGATCGATGCCCCAAAAGTTCGCGGGAGTATACCACTAACTCAACGTGTACGACGTCTTATGGGGTCAGCAGGAGAGGGCTGTGCTGCGAGAAGTGAACGTTGTCGCGGCGGCTTCAGGCCACGCGATCGCCCGCCATTTGGGCAACTTGCGACCGGTCGTGACGGACAATTTCGAGTTGATCGCCGATGCGCGTTCCCGTGCGATCCACGGTGTGCGCGGGCAACTCCAGAACGCTGCGCGCATTCAGGCAGACTTTGGAGATCCGGAACGGGCGTACGTGCTCTTCGAGGTGTACGACTCGCTTTTCACGATCGAGAAACAGCAGATCGATCGGGAAAAGCATGCCGAGTGTGTGGACGCCCTTACAGGGATTGATCCACAACCCCCGGCCCGGGCGATTCCATTTCGCGGTCTTGCCGAGCAGGCCGACAAGACGTCGCAAATAGGTGTTTGCCGCCGCGACTTCTGTTGCTACGAAACAGTCGCGGGTCCTGTTGAAGACGTACACGTCGGAATCGTAATTCACGACACCCATGCCTCGGATCCGGAACGCGTCGCTGTCTAAGCTACTGTTACAGCAAGACTTCGGGGTCAGTCGCCGGCTTTGCGGCTGCGGCGCCACACGATGACTGCCAGCACCACCACCGCTAGGACGCCCGCGATTATGCGGATCGCATCTGAACTCATCATAATACTGCCTCCGATGAACTGGCGTTTGCCGTGCTATCTCTCCGTGTTGCCTTGCGCGCTCGTCCCGCGCACTACTTGCTGATTTGCGGAAGCATCTGATGGAGCAAAATTACAACCGCAGGGCCCAAGAGCACAACAAAGAGAGCGGGAAAAACAAAGAACACAAGCGGCGGGACCATCTTTACGCTGGTCTTCGCTGCCATTTCTTCCGCACGCTGCCGGCGTTTTGTGCGCAGCGAATCCGCGTGGACGCGCAGCGCTTGCGCCAGGTCCGTTCCAAATCGATCCGTTTGCACCAGCATTCCGACTAACGCCTTGACGTCATCGACGCCGGTCCGCTCGGCGAGTTCTTGCAGCGCTTCGAGGCGGCTTCGCCCGACGCGCATTTCCAGATTAATAAGATGAAATTCATCGCTTAATTCCGGATGAGTGTACTCGAGTTCTTCGGCGACGCGAGCGATGGACTGATCGAGTCCAAGGCCGCCCTCCACGCAGATCACGAGCAGGTCCAAAGCATCGGGCAGCGCAAGCACGAGCCTGTGCTGGCGGTGCTTCACGCGCCAGGTCAACCAGAAGTCCGGGATCAGGAAGCCGAATACCGCGGCGCAAAGGAAAATCGGTATCGGGCTGTATTCGTACCATCCTGTGAAATATACGAGCAGGAGCAGGGCGATCGGCAACAGCACCTTCATGCCGCGCAAAGCGCCGACGAGTTCGGGCCGGCGATAGCCGGCGCGAATCATCAACCGGCGGAATTGCGAAACTTCTCTCGCCGAGGGAGGCAGCAGCTTGCTGACGTCGGAGAGAACGCGTTCAACTCTCTTCCGGCTGGGCTCGCGCACCTCCTTGACCTGGGCCGGTCCGCCGGCGCCAAGTTGCGTGAGACGCTCGACGAGCGTCGAGCTCTCCTGCGAAAACAGCAGGACGAGAAAAAGCCCCACAAGGAAGACGTCCACAAAAATCGCGATGGTAATCACAAGGGTCATGGTCCAGGCTCAGTTTAGGTTCTTAAACCTCTATATTCACAATCTTCCAGATAATCAACGATCCTACGATCTGAAGAAATGCGCCGACACCCAGCAACGTCCGCCCGAGCGGGTCGTTGAATAGAACGTGCACGTAATCCGGATTGATGGCACGAGTGAGAAGCAAGAAAGTTGGCGGCAGCGCGATCAGGATGAGGGCCGTAAAACGTCCTTGCGCCGTCTTCGTGCGGACTTCTCCGCGGATTTTGAACCGCTCACGAATCACGGACGCGAGGTTTTCGAGAAGTTCGACAAGGTTTCCGCCCGTCTCTTTTTGAACGACAAGCCCCGTCACAAAGAACCGCACGTCCACCAGCGGGACCCGCTCCGTCAAATTGTGCAGCGCATCGCGAAGAGGCAGGCCGAAGTTGTGTTCCTCGAAGACGATGCGAAATTCTCCAGCGACCGGCTGCGGTGTTTCCTTTGACATCATTTCCAGGCCGGCAGTGACGGCGTGGCCGGCGCGAATTGCTCGAGACAGCAGGTCGATCCCCTCGGGGAAATTCTTTTCGAACTTGCGAAGCCGCTGTTGCCGGCGGATCGCGACGAACATCATGGGAAACGCCAGGCCGAGCAGGCCGAATAAAACGGCCGAAATCATGCCCCAATTTTCAATTGTGCAGATGAAGTAAACCAGAACGCCCGAAATGGCGCTCAAGATCGTCAATGCTCCGGGCTTGATCTTCAGGCCGGCTTGCGCGATGTAGGTGTTCAGCCGCCCGACTCCCGACCAGCTCTGGAGCATGCGATTGAGGAGCGGAACGGTGCTGACCGTAGAATCCCGGAGAAGCGCCGCGTCCATCTTCTGAACGGAGGAAGGCGTCGCGACGCTGACGTCTTGAAGTCGCCGTTGAACGGCTTCGGACTCCGATGGGCCGCGCGTCGCGAATAAGATCGCTCCGGCGATGCCCAGGATGAGAATGAATGTGATGAGTGCGGCGATCAGTGCCATGGTCGATCCTCTACCGCCGCGCCATCTGTCTCTCGAACATCTCGAAAGGCAGGTGGACTCCGGCCATCTCCAGGCGCTCGGCAAGCTTTGGACGAATTCCGGTCGGCGTAAATTCTCCGAGGACTTCGCCCTTCTCGCCGATGCCGCGCCGCTCGAAAACAAAGATGTCCTGCATGGTAACGACGTCGGATTCCATTCCGGTGATTTCCGAAATCGTCACGACGCGGCGCGTTCCATCGCTCATGCGGCTGATCTGAACCACCAGATCGATCGCCGAAGCGATTTGCCGCCGAATCGCTTTATCAGGAATATTCAAGTTGGCCATCGCCACCATCGTTTCCAGGCGGCTCAAGGCGTCGCGCGGTGAATTCGCGTGAATCGTTGTCAGCGAGCCGTCGTGGCCGGTGTTCATGGCCTGTAGCATGTCGAGCGCTTCTTCGCCGCGGACCTCGCCCACGACGATGCGGTCTGGCCGCATACGCAAAGAGTTGATTACCAATTGCCGTTGCCGGATGACGCCTTTTCCTTCGACGTTGGCTGTGCGCGTTTCAAGCCTCACCACGTGTTCCTGCCGCATCTGCAGTTCCGCCGCGTCTTCGATGGTGACGATGCGCTCGCGGTTGGAGATGAAGGACGAAAGAACGTTCAGTAGCGTGGTCTTGCCGGCGCCCGTGCCGCCGCTGACCAGAACGTTCATGCGCGCGCTGACGCAGCCCTGCAGCATTTCCAGTCCGGCCGGGCTGATCGTTCGATTCCGCAGCAATTCTTCCCCGGTCAGGCGGTCGCGCCCGAATCGCCGGATGGAGAGGCAAGGCCCGTCGATTGCCAGCGGTGGAATGATTGCGTTCACGCGCGAGCCGTCTGCGAGTCGAGCGTCAACCATCGGCGATGATTCGTCGATTCGACGGCCGATCGCGGAAACGATACGGTCGATAATCAGCATCAAGTGCGCGTCATCGCGAAATTGCACCGGAGTCTTTTCCAGCTTTCCGGCGCGCTCAATGAAGACGGAACGATGCGTGTTGACCAGGATGTCAGAAATGGTTGGGTCCTTCAGCAGCGGTTCCAGCGGCCCAAGTCCGAAAACTTCATCGATGACTTCCTGCGTCAGTCGCTGACGCTCTTGGAACGTCATCGGCGTGGTTTCGCCGGCTACCAAGCCTTCGATTACCGTGGCGAGCTCAGCGCGAACCGTTTGCCGGTCGCCCTGAGTCACTCGCTCCAAATTGACGGCCTGAAGGAGTTTTCGGTGAATCGAAGCCTTCAGGGCTGTGAAGTCTGATCGTGTTGAAGCAACTGGTTGCACGTGCTACCTCATTTCTTGGAGGGGAACGCGAAAAAGCTGGCGCTGCGCTTGTCGTCAAGAGTTTGAGCGTCAACGCCCGTCAGTTGCGCCGCCATATTGCGAAATTTCGTAACCAGTGGATCGTTATGATTTCTAGAAAGCAGCTTTCCTACGCTCTCCGCCTCGCTCACCTGCCGGTAATCGTTGGGCAGGCGCACGAAAATCGGATGCTTGATGCGCTTTTCGATGTTCTGCAGGGCCTCATCGTCATCCTTGCGCCAGCGGTTCACGATGACGCGGATTCGCGACGGGTCCACACCTTGTTCAACAAGGGACTTCAGCCGCCGCTCGAGACCCCATAGCGCTGGGACACTCATGACCGTCGTTATGATGATGGCGCGCGCGGTTCGCAGCGCCGTTCCACCCTCGAGCAAATTCGTTACGCCGCCGTCCACCACCAGAAAATCGCAGCCGCCCTGAGCAACGTTCACGACGCGCTCGACGGCTTCCGCGGACACGCCCTCCCACTGCTCGGGCCGCGATGTCCCGGCGAGCACACCCACGCCGCTATTATGCTGAGCAATCAAGCCCGAAAGAAAATGACTGTCGAGATGTTCAAGATTGTCGACCGCATCGCGAATCGTGAAACGAGGGTGCAGATCCATCAGCAAGCACAAATTTCCCAGCGGCCGAGCCAGATCGAACATCTCCACGCGTTTCCCGGTCACCTTGGCGAGCTGGGCGCCGAGATTGGCGGTCACGGTTGTTGTTCCAACGCCGCCTTTCGTTCCCATCACAACAATCAACTTGTCGTGTTCTCGGAGGCCCGTGGTCTGCTTCTCTTGCCCAAACCGGGTAAGCGCTTCGCGCAAAGCCGCGATTTCCACGGGAGCCGAAAGAAATTCCTGAACGCCGCTGCGCATGGCCTGCAACAACAACGAGGGGTCCGGCTGTTTGAATGGAGCGCACGCGATGATACATACCGAGGGATACCGCCGGCGCCACGCTGCTGCGGAAGCCAGCGCGGCTTCGAAATCGCGCCCCAGATCGAGAAGCACGATATCGGGCGGCGTTTCGCCGGGCCGCATTTCGGGACTGCCGGTCGCGGGAAGCTGGTGTACTCGTCCTACGAGCCCCGATTGCTCCAGGCTCGCGCGCAAGACACCGCTAATCTCCGCATCACCGCTGAGTACAGCCGCTGTCAGCATCTATCGAATACTCCCGCTACACTTACGATTTTAACTCCCGTCAGCCTACGTCGGAATACCCGCGCCTACTGCTTCGGCGGAACCCCTTCGAGGTGCTTGTCGAACTCGGGATTGTCCATATACGGCACCGGAACATCCGGCAGCTTCGGCTCGCGTCCCGCCTCGAGCGGATGCACGATATGGGGCGTCACGACTACGACCAATTCATCCTTGCTCTTTTGAAACGACCTGCTCTTGAAGAGTTGGCCGAGAACCGGAAGATCTCCCAGAACCGGCATCTTGCTTATGATCTCCTGCACCTGGTCGTCCACAAGTCCCGCGATGCCAAAGCTCTGGCCGTCGGCCAATTCCATCTCCGCGTCTACGCGGCGAGTCGACAGCGCAGGGATAAAGAATCCGGAAAGCGTGACTGCGTTCGTGAAGTCCAGTGAACTCACTTCCGGGCGCACATGAAGATGAATGCGATTGCCTTCGGTCAACGTTGGCGTAAAGGTCAATCGTACGCCGTATTCACGAAACTGAATCGTTACGGTTGGCACCGATCCTGCCGCTCCGCCTTGCACAACCGGGAACGGAAATTCGCCGCCAGCCAGGAAACTCGCTTCCTTTCCGGTTTCCGTCAGAAGGTTCGGTTCGGCGAGCATTTCCAGCAGGCTATTTTGCTGCAGCGCTGAAATCGTCAATCCGACGTTCACGCTCGGATTAAACAAGAAGATGTTCAGCAAGTTGCTGAGCGAGAAGTCCGGAGCAACGGTGCTGCCGCTGCTGGTCGTCGTTGTCGTCCCCGTGCCGCTGCCTGTGGAAGACGTGGAAGGAGTCGACGTCGGGATCGTCGAGAGTGACGGCGGGCCGTACTGGCCTGTTGTCGTCGAGCCGATCAATTTCGGATTTTCGCTGAAGATGTTCGCGCCGAGCTGCTTCAGCGCAGTGCGGTTCACTTCCGCGAACTTCACTTCGAGCAATATCTCGCCGGCTGCCGGCGGCACCGGCACTTCCATCATGTTGACGACTTTCGGGACCGCAGCCGATACGATCGCCAAAATCCGGTCCGCAACCACCTTGGAGGAGATGTGGCCCGACACGACCACGACGTCTTTGATCGCCTCAACCTTTACAGGCTCTTGCGGAAACACCTCATGAATTTTCTGGCTCAGTCCCAGAATATCCAGGTCGACGAGCAGCTCCAGCGGCTGGCTCTGGTCGGCGTCATTCCACAGGACCAGCGAAACTCCGCCCGGGCTCTTTCCATTGACCATGATCTGTGTGGGGCTGATGATGATCGCATCCGCGACGTTTGGATCGGCGATCGAGAGTCGCTTGATGCGCGTCGGTGACGTGATCAGGAGCGAGCGTCCGACCAACACATGAAGAGTTTCGCCTGCGGCCGCGACTGTCGCCTGACTGCCTTGCTGATCTGCCGCTGCAGCGCTCGCGGGGGCCGGGTTCTGTTGCGCGCGCAGGCTGTTCGCACTTCCAAGCGCGAGGAGCACCAGCGCCGCAAGCGACATTCCGAGGAACGTTTTCCCGGCACATCGCCGATTACTGCCGCATAAGATTCTCATCGATTTACTCTGCCTCGCTTCAAGATTTGGGTGCGTATTATTTATTGGTTCGGAAACTCGCTGGTTTCCTTCTTGTTCGCACGAATCACTTCCACGGCATAGCCCGGAGGCGGCGGTGTCGCCGCTGGTCGCGCCGCACGAGCCGTCATTGGTCTCGCCGGCGGCTCCGGTGCCGAGGATCCGAACAAGGTCGCCTGATAGAGCGGCGGCGGAGCCGACTTGTTCGCATCGATCGCGTTCCGAAGTGCCAATTGAATACGCCCCATGGTGTTAGCCATCGCCAGCTTGTCAGCGTCTTCGGGGGTCACAAGCAGCGTAATCACCGTGACGGTCTGAGCCTGGCCTTGTCTATCTTGTTCCGTTTTTTGTCCAGCGGCTAGGACTCGAACGTCTTCGAGTATCGTGCGCGTCACCTGCTGGGGCATCGCCCCGCCCTCGGATTGTCCGGTTACCATTACGTCAACTGACGTTCCCGGTTGGGCAAAGCCGGCCACGGCGACGACGTCATTCACGGCCACCGAGACAGCGCGCATTCCTTCCGGAATGATCGCGGGCAAGCCGGCGCCCGCATCGCGCGGAGCGAGTTTGCCTTCGAGAATCGGTTCGCCGGGCAGAACCGGCGTGATCAGCGCGCGGTCAACGCAGTCCTGGATGCGCGTGCACGCGCCTTGCATCGGCTCGTCGCTCGGCCAGTTGATTAACTTCAAATCCTGCGTTTGCAGGCGCGATCCCAACGGCAATTGCTGCGCCGCAACGACGATCTGACTCGTCTGCATGGCTTTCTGCGCCGGTCCTTGGCGCGTCATCGCCCGGTAGACGACGTTCGCCAGGATCAGTCCCAATATCAGTGCAACCGCTAGTCCAATTAAGAGTCGGCCCCGTCTCATGTTGTTTTCTCCACTCCTCGTTTACAGACGGATCGTACCGATCCCGTAACAGATCAGCGTTGCTGCCGCTGCTGCCACGCCGAACGGCAAATGAGAGGCCCGAGCGTTGCCAAGTTGAATCTCCGGGTGAGGCTTCAAGCCGTAGACGAAAAACCCACGGAGAAGCTCCCACATATTCGAGAGTGTCTCAGCAACTCTTCGCTGCCAAATCATCTGAACCACCGCCATTAGTCCGGCAATCATGATCGCCGTTAAAAAGACGTATATGACATTGCGCAGTCCCAGCGTCGCGCCCAGCGCACCCATCAATTTCCAGTCGCCCGCTCCCAATCCGCGCAACAGCACGATCGGAAGCAACACAGCCAGCATCGCCAGCGCGCCGGCAAGGCCCCACTTCAATCCGTTCCATCCGTACAAAATTTGATTCACCGTCAGTCCCATAAAAAATCCGGGGATCGTCAGCCAATTTGGAATGCGGCGGGATTTGACGTCAATTCCCGCCGCGATCCCAGCCACTATCAATGCCAAGAACCAAGTCATCTTCCGTTCCACCTAACGTCTCCTGCGCCAATTGCGGGCTCGGAGACAGTTTCTCCGCCAGGAATTGCGAACCCCAAGCCGCCGTCCTGTCCACACCCCATTCTCGACAGCCGAATTCGATTCATTTCCATTATGTGGCGGCTAGATTGGAAGCAGCGTTTGAGAATACGTTGCTGATCGTATTGCCCAACGTCTGCATTGTGGCGATCGCCACCAATGCCACGAGCACTAAGAGCAGCGCGTATTCGGTGAGGTCCTGGCCTTTGTCCTCTCGCCACAGCCTCTTGATTGCCTGTTTCACAACCCACCTCCTGGTTTTCTTCCCTCTCTTTAAGAGAGTGAAGTCGCGAGTTGAAATTTCACCCGCTATCATTCGACGAACGAAGGCTACCTGCACGAACGGCTCGACGCTGCACTCACCGGCGAGCTTGAAATCCTCAATCGCCTCTCTGGCCGCCGGGGAATGAGAGCTCTTCCTGCGACGGCCAAAGCGCGATGTTTGGAGTTCAGGTTGAGGCAAGGTTGGAAGCGGCGTTCGAGAAGACGTCGCTGATCGCGTTGCCTAGCGCCTTCATCGTCGTTATCGCCACCAATGCGACGAGGATGAGCAACAAAGCGTATTCGGTGAGGTCCTGCCCCGCTTCCTCAGAATACAGCCCGAGCATTATTTCCTTCACATCTCCCTCCTTGTTGTTATTGACGGAATAAAGTGGATTCCCCACAACCCCAGCCCGCAGTTGTGGGGCCACTTAGCCGGTTAACCGACTTCCTTAAGTGGAAGCGAGGTTGGAAGCTGCGTTCGAGAAGACGTCGCTGATCGTGTTGCCGAGCGCCTTCATCGTGGTGATAGCAACTAACGCAACCAGAACTAGTAACAGAGCATATTCCGTGAGGTCCTGGCCAGCGTCCTCACGATATAGCCTGAGCATAAGTTCTTTCATATCTATATCTCCTCCTTCAGGATTTCGAATAATGGGACTAACACCCTTGAGGATTAAGCAGGTGGGGTGCCAAAGGTTGAAAAGGGCCCCGAAATCAAAGTGCTGCAATTTCAATCGATTAGGCTGTTGCGCACCGTCCTGCGTTGACAGGCCCAAGTTTACATAGGCGGTTCCGTTCCCTTCATGAGAAAGGAATTTGTCTCTCTCACTAACCTGTTCACTTTTGTTCACATTGCGACGGTTTGGTGGATAGGATTGGCTACAGCGCGCTACGTTTATGCAGGCAATTTCTAACGCGCCGGATGGATGGAGTTAGATGTAAAGGCGAGGAGTTGTCGCGGCTAGCGCGCACGCTACTTCTGTGCCGCTGCTACATGAGTCGAGGCGTTGCCGCGAACAAGCAACACCGCGATGTCGTCTGAATATTCGACTCGCCATGCGGGCAACTGCGCCAGCACGGTCGCAAGAGTAGATTTGCGTTGCAGCAGGCACGCCTGGATGTCGTAGCGATCGAGAAGGCGGAACGCGTCAGGCTCGATTCGCATGATGTCGATATAGTCGGAAAAAACTCCGGCATACTCGTAGAAATCTGCGCGGCCGTCGATGAACACTCTTTGCTTCGGATACAGCTCGTAAATCATGTAGCCGCCCCATCCGTATTCGTTCAGCATCGGCGCGGTGATGGGATGATCGCGGAGATAATCCATCGCCTTTACGGGATACGATTCAGTGAAGCGGCCGACCAATCGCGGGGTATCGCGCACGTAAAACACGACGCAGCCAATGACGCAGAGCGTGACGATCAGATTGAGTACGGGCTTGTCTTTCTGCGGCTCGTAGTCCGGAACCCAGCGGCTCAGCAGTTCCGCGATCGTCGGAGTAAGGAACAGCAGGAAGAACAGCAGGAAACGAATGTGCGCAAACGCAGCGAATGCGCCCGCAAGCACGAAAAGGATCGAATCCAAGCGATGATTCGGGCGCAAGAATACCTGCGCGACGATTAGCAAAAGCGCCGTGATCATCATGATCTTGCCAAACGGCAATGCGAAGCTCATCGGCTGCCACTCGACGATACTCGACACATTCAGCGGCTGCATGAACGCCATCTCGAACGGATACGTTGCCAGCCGCGTTCCGTAAGGAGTTAACGGCAAAACGGCAAAGCACAGGAGCATAACCTCGAGAAGATGCAATCGCTGTTGCGGCGTCCACTTCTCCGAATAGATCCCGCCTTGATTGAATTCGAACAGGCCCGCCAGCCAGTAGATTCCAAAGATTCCGAGCCCAAGAAAAAACGTGCCGTGCGTGTTTACCCAGAGGAGGAAAAGCACGGGCAGCCACCACAGTGATTTGGAAAACTTCTGCTTGTACCGTTCCAGCGCTATGAGAAGAGCCGCCATAAAGATGTAGCCCATCACCTGTGGCCGGAGTGTGAAGAATGCTCCTAATATGAAAAGTATTAATATTGCCGCCACAAAAGCCGCTCTCACGTTCTTCGATCGTAAATACGCGAAATACATAATCAACACTGTGAGCGCGCTCGCCCAGATGAATTGCAGCGAAGCGAGACCCGTGAATCCAAATCGCGCGGCGAACGCGATCATTACTTCGCCGAGCCATTCATACGCGATCCACGGTGCTCCCGGGGCTGTAAAGGAATATATGTCGGACGTAGGCCAGTGATGCGTCTGCAGAATTAATTCCCCTATGCGAATGTGCCACCACGTGTCCGGATCCACAAAACGGACTTGCGCGCCAACGCAAGCGAGGCCAGCAAGGAGAGTCGCGAGAAAAATCGGAAATGTGAACACGCGTCTCAAGACATCCAAGTTTAGCGCGCGCTGGCCCGGAAGATTAGTGATTGCAGAATTTAATGCCGGCATAGTTTTAGTCAGTCGAGTAGCCCAGCGCCTCTGTCAAATTTAGGGCCCGTCCACGGCTCGTGCGCCGAGGATGTTGGCAGGAACCCGGAGTCCGGATCAAATCAAAATGAGACGACAGTCGGATATCTACCGCGTTAAAATCCGTCCGTTGCGGAGAAGCAAACTGGGTTCCATCTCAAGTGCCCTTAAGTCCAATAGATAAGTGGCTAAACTCGTCGAGTACGACAAATGGAGTAATTAGCGTCTCGACCTTTTCCCCAAGTTGGAGAATCTTTGACTCTTGCAGGTGGCCCAGGAGCAATCCGGCCTGCCGCAGGTAATCAATCCGCTCTGGGGCCAGCCCCATGATTCGGACGCAAGTCGCGTCCACGGCTACCGGGTCATCTCCTAACACCAACAAACCACATGCTTTAGGAGTTCCCTGCGTCGGCCCGTTGCCTTCCATACCTATTATTCCGTCCACAATTGCGAAATGAGGCCTGACGGCGCTATTGATATCGAGGATCGACCTCGATATTCCCGCCCAGTGCAGGACGTTCTTCGGCCAGCCGTAGCAACTTCCGGGCACCACGCCAAACATGTTCTTGAGAGACAGCGTGACTCCCGCCCAGTGGTGCGTCTTCATCTTCGGCATTGAGACAACCAGATCGGCTCCCAGCACTCTTGCCGGCAGGTAAAGCTTCTTCAACGTTGACGCACGTGTCTGCAAACTCACCGGCCGGACATCATCCGTATTCAGATCGACGAACGAAGGAGAGAGTGGGCCGATGAAGTCGCGCAGGCGCATGGAATCGGCGATCGCCTCAATGTCGCGTTCGAGCGCGGGACCGTCCGCGATGGTCACTGTCACCGCGCCGAGACTCAGGAAAGCCTCGCGCGCCGCCACAACGACAGCCGGATGTGTGTTGATCGCGCCGCGAGGATCGTGCCCGACGAAATTCACTTTGAGCAGAACCGATTTGCCGCGCACGGGTAAATCGAATTCGCGCAGCGTCTCGCGAAGGATGGGAAGAAGATCAATGTCGTAGGAACTCGCGCGGCGAATCGCGACGCGTGATGCCGGCCTCGCGAATGACGGAGTTAATGCGGGAGCCGCGGCGCTCATCGTCGAGCGGCCAGTCGCGCGGCCGGCGGAAAAAGTCTTCGCGATGGATCGAGCGCCAGCGCTGCGAGTGCGATCACGGAAATATTGTCGAGAAATCGGTCCATTTCAAACGTTGATTGTAACTGCGAATCGAGCGAACCCGCGTCTCGGCCGTACGCCTCGAGACACATTTGCGCGATCGCCACGGATAAACTGCCGCGAATTTCTGGAACCTTTCCTTCGAGCCAGTGAAGGCTCTCGCGAACTTCCGTCCGCTCGGCTGAATTTTGAAGCGCAAGCAATGCCCATACCGTCGGTCCGACGAGCGGCTCACCCGCCACGCCATACACCATCGGGTTTCCTGAATTCCATCCGCCGCCGGGACACATTCGATCGCAGAGCATCGCTTCGGCGAGTGATCTGCGTTTCATCGCCAGATTCGACAAGCGCTCGCGTGGAACGCGATTCATCAGTATCAACGCGTAGGCGGTGGGCTCAACCCAACTGCTCGTCTTCGCCGTCCACGGCCAGCCGGAAAGTGAATTGTCCTGACGCGTGACATTCGAAGATCGCGAGAAGCGTTCGCGGAGCCGTTGAAAGAAATTCGGGGTGCGAGGCCAGCTGTCGGCGACCCAATCGAGCCCTCGCATCACGGAGTCCGATGCGCCGGTAAATTCATTCAGCGCCAGCGCAGCCAGCGATGTCACCCAGCATCCTTCGGTCTGAGATGGAAACACCGGCCACGATCCGTCCGCCAGTTGAGTCCGAATCAGCCAATCCTTTCCGCGCGCCAGACTTTCTCGCGCGGCGGAATCGTCCTCGAAGCTTTGAAGCGCGCAGAGCGCCCAGGCAGTGGCTTCAGTCGCACTTTGCCCTGCAGGGTGATATCCCCAGCCGCCATCGGAGTTTTGGGATTCAATGAGGACGCGAAGAAGCGAATCGTGGAACGGCCGGATATCGCGCTTAGCGCCAGGATCGATGGTCACGTCGTCGCCGGTCGAGACGCGCTCTCGACCATCCTGATTCTAAGGCAATTCCAATTTGATGATGGAATCTTTCGTGGCGCTGCGTTCGTCGTCAGCCGAGCGGATTTGGTACTGGTTGATCAGCCGGTGCAGATAATTGCGCGCCACACCGAGATTTCGAGCCGCTCGCGTTTTGCTGCCCCCGCACTGGTTTAGCGTGCGAATGATCAAGCGGCGCTTGAAATCTCTCACTTCGCCTTCGTACGACTGTTCGATCGGCGCCGGCGTGACAAAATCCTCTCGAAGTATTGCCGGCAAATGCCAAATCTCAATGGTGGGAGCGTCCGCCAGAGCCACCGCGCGCTGCACCACGTTCTCGAGTTCGCGCACGTTGCCGGGCCAGGCGTGTTCCTGGAGCGCGTGCATCACGTGTCGCGACATTCGCGTCACGTTCTTTTGAAATTGTTCGGAAAAGCGCCGCAGGAAGTGGTTCGCAAGAAACGGAATGTCGTCGCGGCGCTCGCGGAGCGGGGGAACGTGAAGCTGAACCACATTCAGCCGGTAGTACAAGTCTTCGCGAAACAGTCCCTGCTCCACCATCTTCGCCAGATTGCGGTTCGTGGCGCAGACCACTCGAAGATTCACGGAAACGGAGCGGTTGCTGCCGAGGCGTTCAAACGTGCGCTCCTGCAATACGCGCAGAAGTTTGGGTTGCAGCGCGATTCCGAGATCGCCGACTTCATCGAGAAAAAGCGTTCCACGATCGGCGGCTTCCAGCCGGCCGCGCCGCATGGCTTGCGCACCGGTGAACGCGCCGCGCTCGTGTCCAAACAGCTCATCCTCAACCAGCGTATCCGGCAGATTCGCGCAGGAAAATGCGACGACTGGGTAAGGCGCGCGCGGGCTCAGACGGTGAATCATCCGCGCGACCAGCTCTTTTCCCGTTCCCGTTTCCCCGGTAATCAGCACCGAAACATCGCATGGCGCGATTCGCTTGGCCATATTCAGCATCTGCGTCATCGGATGCGACGTCGTGATGATTTCCGGCACTGCTTTCGTCTGCAATTGTTGCGCGCGCAACCGCGATGCTTCCTTCAGCGCTGCATATTGCGTGCGCCCCCGTTCCAGCCTGGCGCGCAGATCCATCATGTTCGGCGGGCTGGGAAGCACATCGTAGGCGCCCTTTTCCAACAAATCGAGGCTCGCGCTGTCTTCCCGCGTTTCGAGAATCACTATGACCGGAGGCGGAAGTTCCGTCTTCGAAATCTGTTCCAGCAGCCGGAGCGCAGCGGGGAGTTCGTAATCGTTTCGGGTGTTGTGAAGGTCGAGTAAAATCGCATCGAAGGCCTGGAGTGATTCCAGGTCAATCGCGAAGCTGCCTTTGCAGTCCACGTCGAATCGATCGCCAAGAAAGCGGGTCACCGCCTTCACAAAGTCCGGATCCTTACTGGCAAATTGAACCCGAATCAATTCGTCGCTCATCCTGGTTCTCCAAAGAGCTGGGATGGAAGCCGTCTCCCAGAGGGCTCTGGGACTGATATATGACCCACGCCGCCCTTCGCCATGTTTCACGACACCCCAGCCAATAGATCCGGCTCAAATCCTGTCCAGACAGGCACGTCGGACTGCGGCGGGGGCACCGTTGGCAGCGTATGATATCCCCGGGTGTAGGCCAAAAATCAAGCGAAAAGTACACCAAAACTGCCCATTCGAGGGCGTCTCCCGTGCACAGTTTGTCGAGGGAATTACAACGAGAGAAGATTCTTGCACAAATGCGCCACTGAAGTTGCCATGCCCGGGCTTCAGCCGGTCGATCTCTCAGCCTTCGGCTTCGCGTTAGTTTCGTAAAATCATCAAGATACAGACGGCGCGTTCAATGCGCCTGTGGATTTTTTCGTTACCTTGCAATCGGCTAAACGCAAAGCAGTTACGGCCGCAATGGTTCGATTCCTGGGGCCGTCAAGATGGAAATTTCCACAGGCATCCACAGGTCTCAACTTTTCTGGAGACAACCTCTAAATATCATGTTATCTCTAAGCTTGATGTGAGGATGCTCCTCCCCGGCCTTCCTTCACTTCCGCGGACCGAATGGTCTGCGAACTGCACAGAAATATCCGGCATTTAGCCGAATTATGCCAATGTCCGCGCCACGGTAGGTGTGCTCACCTGCCTCTCGGAGTAATTGAATTCGATTTCAATGGTCACTCAGACACCCCAACCCGTATCTCCGAAGGAACCGCTGAGACCCAGGGTGTCTCCGGGCTCCGCGGTTCGCCCGCTCATGAGCTCTCAGTCGGAAGGTTTCGGCCGGCGAATCTACACGCCGGTATATCGCCGGCATCTACCCAAGGGCTCCGTCTTCTGGTCCGTGATATTTCATATCACACTGATTTATTGGCTGACCACCGTTCATCTGGGGCTGTTTGCCGGCGCCTCGACCCAATTCGCTGCGGCAAGAGATATGACGCCGATCTATTACACGATCCAGAAGACCGACGTTTCCAAGATGCTTCCCTCGGTTCTGCCGCCTGGAGCGGGCGCGAAGCCCGGCCATGGCATTCATCACGAAAAACCTCCGGTGGCCGGCAGCACGAGCTTTCATCCGAAGCTGACGGTGGTGCTTACTCCGCCCCAGCCGGACAACAATCGCCAGACGATTATTCAGCCCGCCTCCGCGCCGGATCTGAAAATTACCCAGGATCTGAAGTTGCCGAACATCTTAGTCGGCAATCCAATAGCGATCGCCAAGCCGAAGCTCGACCCGAAAGCGTCGAAGGGAACTCTCGCAAAGCGGCAAGATGACGCAAATCCCGACGCGCCGACAATCCAGGAGTCGCACAACGACGTCGCGTTCAAATCTGAACTTGCTCCGGTCAAGGAGCCACATCTGACGGTGCCGATGGCTTCGGGCGCGTCCTCGCCTGCAAGGCCGACGCACGCGGCATCGAGAGCCGGCGGCGGAAATTCGGATGACGCGAACGGCGCGAATGGACTTCTCGTTGTTTCTGTTGACCCGCCGACTACCGCGCAACTTGCCGAATTGATTCCGGGCCAGCGCTACGGCGCGTTCACGATTTCTCCTGCGGGAGGCCAGCCGGGTTCGCCGGGCGGCGTTGCGGGTGGAGATCCGCATGGCGGCACGGGCGGTCCCGGGACAGGCGGAAACGGCAGCGTGGGAGTTGGAACGGGCTCGGAGGGCGGAGGCGGCGGCGGAGCCGGCGGGAACGGCGGATTCGTCAGCATCAAGGGAAGCAAAGATGGAAAGGGCGGAGCGATGCCTGGCGGGGACTTGTCCTACAATCCCGAAAACACAGTTTACGTAGTCGCGCCACCACCTGGACTCCGCGGCAATACGCTCATCGTTTCGGCTGGACCGGTCGGAGGCGGCGGCTTGGGCGTGTATGGCGCGCTGAAGTGCGGGCGCGTATATTCAGTTTTTCTGCCGATGCCCGGGAAGAGTTGGATTCTGCAATACTGCGCGAGTGGATTTGCGGCACCCGATGTGGAGTATCAGAAGGACCCGTCATCGGTGAAGCTGGATACGGGACTCGTGCCGCCGAGTCCGGACGAGAAATACGACTTCAAGCGCATTCCGGTGAATGACGAGCTGAAGGACAAGATGATCGTTCTGCGCGGTGTGATCGGCGCGGACGGCGCGATCAGCAATATGGAAATTTATCGCGGCATCGTGCCGGAAATGGATGCGGCAGCTCTGGCCGCGTTTGCGAAATGGAAGTTCAAGCCCGCCATGCACGAGAACAAGCCAATTTCGGTGGACGTTTTGATCGGCGTTCCGGTGCGAATCCCGGCCGCGCACTAAGGATTTTTCAGTCTCGCCAGGCCTCAAATCCTGTGGCGATTAGAACTCGCCAAGCCCTGCATTCTCAATAACTTCTAATTTTTTCATCCGAAACTTTGTGGCGATTAGAAAAATCAGCCGCTAGGGAATCCTGCAGACGCGAACCCGCGAATTTGCGTAGGGGCAATCGAGCGGAGGAATCGCGGGACCTTCGAGAATCACCCACGTCACGCCATATTTTTTCTTCAAGCGCGCGAAATCGTCGCCGGTGAAATGACTCCAGTTCGCAGTGCCGTTGGTTTCCAGTTTCCACTGCCACGCGAGGTCTGGGAAAACTTCCACGACCGAAGTGTCTTTGGATTGGTCGGCGAGAGCGCTGCGTTCGGCGAATCCGCGGAATCCGTAAAAATCTTCACCGGGGCGGTCCATGTAATTTGGATCGAGCGCGAACAGGGCGTCGCGCGGAGTATTGCGGCTGACCCAACGAAACGCCTGCACCCACTGGTTCCGCGGCTCGCTTCCGGGCCACTCGATGTGAGCGCTCGAAGCAAATTCCACGCGCTGGAAATAGATCATGACTACAGCAAGCGGAACGAACAGTAAGGCCCAGCGCATCCAGCGATCGCGCAGAAGGTATATGCCCAAAAAGCCGCCGGAGATCAGCACGAATACGACGTAGGTGAGGTGAAGGATGCGCATCGGCTCGAACCGCGCCCATGTTTCATTGGGAAAGCCTTGAATCAGGATCACCGCGCCGGCAATGCCGAGACTCGTTGAAATCGCAATTCGAATGCACACGCGCTCGAGAATCGCCAGCCCTTGGCGGCGCGCCACGCTCGCGAAATAGGCGAGGAATGCGATCGGGCCGATGGCGCCGAGCCATTCATACCATTCCCATTGAAACGGATACTGAAAATGCCGCCGCGACATCACCTGGCGCCAGATCGGATTCGCAGGAACTTCAAACGGAATTGGCGGAATGAAAACCGCGGGCTGCGAGATTGGGCGCGCGAGGCCGAGAACGATGACGTGGAATGCGCCGTAGAGAGTCATGGTCGGATGGCAAAGTCCCGCGAGCAAAATCCAGACAAGCGTGAATGGCCGCCACTCCAGCACATCCACCATCGCGAAGAGAAGAAACGCAGTCGCGAGGGTTCGTGGATGCATGTGCTGATCGACGATGAAGAGCGCGGTGCCCGCCACCGGCAGCGTAAGCAGCGCCGCGACGAAAGTTACGCCAGCCCATTGCGCCACCGGTTCTAAGAAGCAGCGCCGGCTCAGCCGCAAGCAACCGAAAAGAAACAGATAGACGCTCGCCAGGTGCCAAAGAAACGCGATCCACTCGAGGGGAAGATGGGTGAAGCGGAAGAGGGCGGCGACGGCCTGATGGAAGAGCGTGACGCGGATATACAACAGAAAGAAATTCGCATCAAAGGGATAGAGAGACGGATCAATGAGTTTTTTGATGGCGGGCAAATAAACCGCCACATCTTCGACGCCATAATGGTAGCCGCTGACGAGGATTGCAGCAGCGGTTAAGGGCAGCAACAGTAAAATGTCCCGCGATCCTTGTGTGAACGGGGAGCCGATGCTAGAGTTGCTGGAACCGCCGGTGATGGGTGGGTTTGCCGGCTGTTCCGCGGAATCGGACGGCTTTCTGAGACCAAATCCCGACAAGAAAATTGCGTGCATCGTCCTCCCGACCTACAACGAGGCGGACAGCATCGCTCGGCTCTTGCCGCTGATCTTTCGCGAGGCGGAGAAGATTCCGACACACGAACTGCACGTGCTGGTGGTGGACGATAATTCTCCGGACGGCACGGGCGATGCGGTTCGTACAGCCATGGGATTGTATCCCCGGCTGCACATGATCTCGGGAGAAAAAAGAGGACTGGGCGGGGCATATAAGCGCGGGATTGCGCATGCGATGGCGAATTTCGCGCCCGATCTGATTCTGCAAATGGACGCGGATTTTCAGCACGATCCTTCGCTCTTGCCGCGATTCATCAAGCTCAGCACGGAAGGCTACGATGTGGTGATTGGCTCGCGGTTCATGCTGGGAGTGGATCTCGAAGGCCTGGCCTGGCATCGCAGGATCATCAGCCTGAGCGGCACGCGGCTGGTCCGTTCGTTCAGCGGAATTCCGGCCGTGACGGACTGCACGTCGGGATTTCGATGCATTCGCGCCGACGCTATCGCGCGCTGCGATTTCGGCACGCATACGACGCGCGGCTATTCGTTCCAGTCCTGGATATTGTGCGAACTGCTCAGGAACGGCGCCCGGTTCATTGAAATCCCATTGCCATTTCCTCCGCGACTTTACGGGCATTCGAAACTGACGCTGCGCGACAAAATGGAATTTGTGGTGTGCCTTTTTCATCTGCCTCGCTGGAAGCCCATACCGGCCAAGGCACGGACGCTTGCAGCGAAGCGAACTCCGGCCGTTTCAGAAGGATTGCCCGCCGAAGCCGGCACCGACACGCACGAGTAAATTCGCCGTAGCGTTCACTGCGGCTATTGGCGCCGGAATCCGCCACATCGCGGAATCTCCCGAGGGTTTATTTAAGGTGAGCTGTGGCCGGCGCACTTCATCACGCCAAGATATTCGTTCCACGGGCCAACCGCCTCGCGGTACTGGTGGGCCATGATCCTCGAGATCTGGTGCAGATGAGTCAAGTCATGTGCGGCCCAGGCCGCCAGCAACTGCGAGAGAGTAACGGCGCCGAGCTGAGGATGCCGCCCGCGACGCGCGAGGTCCTCTGGCCGCAGATTCATGGCGCGCAGTTCGCTCAGATTCTCCGAGCGCTCGCGGGCAAACACGTCCAATAATTGCGCCAGCGATTTGCCCTGGCCCACTCGTTCGCCTCCCCAGCGATCAAAGGGCTCAAACGCCTGCGTCTCGCCAAATTTCAGAATCATCTTCGCCCGCGGCATCCAATCCGTGCGTTCACAGTGAATCAAGTGGCCGACGACATCGAATGCGTTCCAGGTGTCTTTGCCTTCATTTCGGAGCGTCAACGATTCCGGCAGATCGCGAAGAAGCGCATTGAGAGCAGCGGGCGTGCGACTGAGAAGCGATACGCTTTCGTTCAAATCGTGTTCCATCATGCCCCTCAATTCGTAGAGGTTTTTTCGGAGACTCCGATTCTATCTCTTTAGAGCCGGCGCCAGGGAGTGAGACGCGGCAGCCAGCGAGGAACGTTCGCGCAATACTCGTCGTACTCCGCGCCATAGGTCCGCCTCAGCGTCGGCTCTTCGTAGAAGAGAACAAACAAGGAAAAACCGGGGCAGACGATCAAACCATAAATAAGCGTGTCGAGGTTGCCAAAAAGAAATGCCTGCCCAAGGATCAGAGAAAGAATCGCGACGTACATCGGATTGCGTACGTAGCGGTAAAGTCCCGTAACGACGAGATGTCGCGTCGGGAAAACGGGCGCAGGCGTGCCAACTCCCTGCAAGGCGAAGCGCGCGAAGGAATCGATCAAGACCGGCAGCCCGGCGAGGACCAGCGCGGCTCCCAGATACCGAAATCCCACGAAGCCGAGAAACGGCGGCCGAAAATGCCAACGAGTCAGCCACCAGGGAACGAGTACTGCCACCGTTCCCGGCGCGAGGATCGCGAACACCACTGAGCCGAGAATCGCTCTCGTTTTGAGCGATTGGCTATCGGATGAAGAGGAATCCATCGAGCCTCGTTATCGAGCTCGGGAAAAAACGATGGCGCGCCAAATATGCTACAGTTCAGCGTGGAATCCAAATTATTCGAAAGCAAATCCCACGATGCAAATTTTGTCATCTCGCTGGTTATGGAATCTGCTATTCCTTGCGGCGCTGGTATTTCTTCCTACCGCGCTCCGGGCGCAGGGGGGCGGCGCAGTAAAAACTCCGGCCGCGCCCACTTCGGAAATGCGCGCCAGCCATGCCTATGAAAGTTCGCGCGCCAATCCACTCGATCTTCGCGCGTTCCTGGTGAAAATGCCCAAGGGTGCGGACCTGCACAATCATCTGGCCGGGGCGGTGTACGCCGAATCCTGGATTCGTGCCGGCGCGGAGGATCGTCTTTGTGTGGATCTCAAAACAGAATCATTCGCAAAGCCGGCGACGGTTGGCGCCGGCGCAGCCGAACCGGCGTGCGGCGAATCGAAGGTTCCGGTCGCGAAGGCTTATCAGGATGGAGATCTTTATAACGAGTTGATTGACGCGTTCTCGATGCGCGGATTCGCGCCCGCGCCCGGAATCACGGCCCACGATCATTTCTTCGATACGTTCGATAAATTCCGCGGTACGGATCCGCGGCACAAAGGCGAATGGCTCGACGAAGTCGCCACCCGCGCGGCGGCGCAGAACGAGCAGTATCTCGAACTGATGGACACACCCGATTTTTCGCACACGATTTTGCTCGCGCACGCGGTTCCGTGGCGCGACGATTTCGCGCAACTTCGCAAGGATTTGCTCGATAAGGGACTCCGCGACGACGTGGCTGTCGCGCGGGCGCAATTCGACGGGGCGGAAGCCTTGCGCAAGCAGCGCGAGCATTGCGGGCAGCAGGACGCTACCGCGGCATGCAGCGTCGAAATCCGCTATCTCTACCAGGTCCTGCGCGGATTTCCGAAAGAGCAGGTGTTTGCGCAGGCGCTGCTGGGGTTCGAAGTGGCGTCGGCCGATCCTCTCGTCGTGGGAATCAATTTCGTGATGCCCGAGGACGGGCACTACTCCATGACGGACTACGCGCTGCACATGCGCATGGTGGCGTTCCTGCACAGCCAGTATCCGAACGTGCATATCAGTTTGCACGCCGGGGAACTGGCGATGGGCCTGGTGCCGCCGGACGGGCTTTGTTGCCACATTCGACTGGCCGTCGAGCAGGCGCACGCCGAACGCATCGGGCATGGCACGGACATCATGTATGAGAATCAGCCGTTCATTTTGCTGAAAGAAATGGCGGCGACGCACGTGATGGTGGAAATCAATTTGACGAGCAACGATTTGATTCTGGGGGTCAGCGGACGCGATCATCCATTCGTCGAGTATCGCCGCGCCAACGTTCCGCTCGCGCTCTCGACCGATGATGAAGGCGTTTCGCGAATCGATCTGACGAACGAATATTACCGGGCGGCCACCACGTATTACCTTCATTACTGGGACTTGAAACAATTTGTGCGAACGAGCCTCGAGCACAGCTTTCTGCCGGGAGCGAGCCTTTGGAGCGAGCCCGACGTTTTCACGCGCGCGGCGACCGCGTGCGCATCGGATGAACTCGGCGGCGACACGCCTTCGGCGGGCTGCGCGGATTTTCTGAAGTCGAGCGAGAAAGCGCAGCAGCAGTGGGAGCTCGAGCGGCGATACCGCGCATTTGAAGGCGGCTATTGATTTGAGGCGCAGGCTATCGATCGAACGTGGCGAAGTGTCGGCAGCTTGAGAACGCATTCGAGCGACTGACCCTGCATCGGCAATTCTTTTCGTTACAATAACCTCCATGTCTCTTCGGCGCGTCCTGCCGTGGCTGGTTCTGGCGGGCATCCTCATCATTTACGTGGCTTCCATCCTCCGGTTGCACCCGGAGAATCTTTTCGGGCAAACGCAGGACGACACGATTTACTTCAGCTCGGCGAAAGCGCTGGCCGAAGGGCGCGGATACATTCTGCCGAGCGTTCCGGGCACGCCGCCGGCGACGAAGTATCCCGTGTTGTATCCGTGGATGCTTTCGTGGGTGTGGCGGTGGAACCCGGCGTTTCCTGCGAACGTGACGGATGCGATTCGAATCACGGTTTTGCTCGGCATCGTTTTCGTCGTACTGACATTTCAATTCTTGCGCGGCTTGAAGGGAATCAACGATGCGGAAGCGCTTCTGCTCACGGCGATTTGCGCGCTGCATCCGATCGTGATCGGCTATAGCGGCGGCGTCTTGACGGAGATACCGTTTTCGACGGCGGCGCTGGCGGCGATGATCGTTGCGGAAAAGGCGCTCAGGCGCGATTCATCGCCGACGACGGCTGCGGCATGCGGAGTTCTTTCCGGGCTGGCGATGCTGCTGCGAATTCTGGGCGTGCCGGTGGCGGCGGGGATTTTTGTGGCGGGCGTCGCGCGTCGAGCGTGGCGACAGACGGCCATTTGGGCTGCAACGGTCGCGCCATTCTTCGGCTGGCTTTTCTGGCGGACGATCTCAGCGTCGCGCGTGCTTCCGCCGGAGAGTGCCGCAGGCGCGGGGCCGGGATATCTGCAAACGTGGGCGTTTTACACCAGCTACGTCGGCATGCGCAAACTCAGCATGACGAGCGGCCACGTGATCGGTGAAATGCTGCTCAGCCAGTTCGTCTATTTGCTCGCGCACATCCCGGGACTTTTTATCGGCTCGATGTTTGGCGCGCACATGGGGCCGTGGTTCGTAGCGACGCTCGCGGTGCTCTGCGTAATTATTTTCGGTTTGGTGAAACTTGGGGAGCAAGGCGGCTGGCAGCCGATGCACTACGCGTTGCCGTTTTATCTCGCCGCGGTGCTGCTGTGGGATTACCCGGAGATCAAACGATTCCTGATTCCGTTTCTGCCGTTGATTGCGGCGTCGTTGTGGTTCGGCGGGAAAACAGTGGCCTGGGAACTCGGGCGCGCGCTTCGCGGGCCACGGCCGCCGGCCGAACGAGCGATTGCGGCAATCGCCGGAGTGCTGGCGCTCGCGCTTGCGATTGGAATGGCATGGAATTTTATATTTTCGGACCGCGCTGGGATGAAGAAGGCAAGCGACGACGCAGCGCAACTGCTTGCGGAAAAAAAAGAGGCGTACGGATGGCTGCGCGAGCATGCCGCGCCCGATGCGCGCGTCGTCGCTGGCGAAGACGTGACGCTCTATCTCTATACGGGAAGGCAGGCGATGTCGCACATCGCGCTGGTGCCCGCGGGGGCATACGATCCCGCACAAATGCAGCGAGACCTCGACCACATGACCGACGTGGCGAGAGCCATCGGAGCGGCGTATTGGATGGCGTCGCCCGATGACAGCGGGAAGCAACGCAGAGCGGCGAAACCGCTGCTCGAGGCGCGCTTCACCGAAATCGAGAGTGTTCTTCCGGAATTATTTCGCAGCAGCGCGGGACACGTGAAAATCTACGGAACGAATTGCATTCTGCATCCGGATGAAACGCAGTGCGCGAGCGCCGATCGCGTGTTATTTCCAGCCGGCCTCGGCGCCAGCCAGTAGGACTTGCTCGGCGCTCTTGCGCGCGCCCAAACGCACGGCGACCAGCGCCATCGCCGCGGCCACGTAGCAGAACACACCCGTCCAATAGGCCGAAGAAATTCCGGCGCCGATGGCAATGAGCGCCGAAACTACCGAAGCACACACGGACATCGCTCCGTTGACTCCCCACAGCCATGGAGTCAAGGCCGGAGATTGACTGGAGGCAAGTCTCATGCCGACCGGAAACGGCATTCCCATGAAAAAACCGAGCGGAAACAGGATCAGGCCGGCAACGAAGATGCGAACCGGCGTCGTTGAACTCGCAAAGTGTGCCATCGCGGGCTGAGTGACGAGGCCGAACGCGGCCAGGACGGCCAGCAGGATGAAGAGGGGTGTGACAGCGGGCTCGCCGGCACCAGCGCCGCTCATGAATCGTTCCGTGAAATAGCTGCCGAGACCGCTCGAGATCAACAGTACGAACAAAACGACCGAGAGCGCGTAGCTCGGGTGCCCGAGAAAAATCATCAGGCGCTGCATTTGCGACAGTTCGATGAGAATAAATCCAGCGCCGATCGCCGCGAAGAACGCCAGGTACGGAAGAGATCCGCGAAGCACACTTCGTTCGCCCGTAAGGATTAGCGGCAGGAAAATACAGAGCGCGGTCAGCACAGCGACCGTGATGAACAAAATCCCCAGTACGAACATCGCGTCCAGATTCAGGCTGGCCATCTTTGAGGCCCAGATGTGCCGATCCAGCAGATCCGTGAGCCGCAACGTGAAAAAGAAAAACGGTCGGTCGTCCGTTGGCGGATCGAGATTCAGCGGAATATCGGTAAGCGTCGCGGGCACGGGATCGCCCGCAACCAGCGTGTCGAACACGGGATTCGTGGAGATTCTGGGACTGTACAGAATGTCGAAGCCCATGCGCTTGCTGTAGGACTCCAACCGATCGAGGTCGGCAGGAGAGAAGATCTGCTTGCTGACCAGAATGTTTGCGATTCCGAGAGGAACGCCGTTGATCGTGCGCGGCCCGTTCCTGCGGAGGATCACGATGTGCCCGTGGACATCCGGAATGCCGACTTCGCGAAGCGATGCGCCAGCGAGAGCAGTGACGCGATAAACCTCGGCGGGCTCGCCTTGAAAACTCCATCGCGAGACGCTCAAAACGCCCGACGGCGTCAAATGATTGAGGAAGCTTTTCCAGGCATCGAGTGTGTAGAGCGAGTGCTCGGCGAGGACGAATGCGCCCGCTGCGGTTGCGGCCCACGTATCGATCATGGACATTTCGATGACGTCGAAATGCTGTTTCGATCGCGCGACGTAGCTGCGCGCTTCGTCGTTCACGAAACGAACGCCTTCGATCCGGTTCAAGTGTCCCGTAAAGTCGCCGTAGCGCCCGTTCAACATTTTCAGAATATTTGGATTCAGCTCTACTGCGAGAACGGATTTCTCGCCGAAGGAAAGCGCCGACAGGACGTCCCGACCGCCCCCCGCGCCAATGATCAGAACGCTTCCGTCGTGGCGAATCTGATAGACGCTGTTCGTGACGTCATATTGAAGATAGTCAAGGGGTGCAAAGTTTCCATCGAAGTGCGTCATCACGGTCAGCGCGTTGGAATCAATGTCGAGCTGGAGCTGTCGAATCGCCGACGTTTTGGGATAGTTCTCGCTGAGTCCCCAGCCGAAAGGCTCGGAAGGTGCAGTTCCGTCGCCAAAAACCCGGATGCGCGAGAAGGAGTTCCATTTCTCGTATAACGGAGCCGGCTCCCTTTCGCCCTTGTACCAGAGCAGATGGATCAAAGGATGGCCGTTCCACACCGTTCCGGTTTGCACGCACAGAAGGAGAAGAAAAAATATCGTGTCTTTCCACGATCCGCGAAGACGCCGGGACTGCGTCTCCGAGCCGATGAATGCCGCGCCGACGCTTGCCAGGACAGCCACGGCGAATACGGCTCCGGCGGCATCGGTGACATCGAGCGCATAGAGCAAGAGCACGCAGCCGAGCGCCGCGCCGGTCAAATCTGCCGCGTAAAGTTTCCCGATGTGTTGCGGAAAGCGAGTCAGAGCCAGGCATACGCAAATGCCGCTCAACACGAAGGGAATGGCGACAACGACATAGGTGAAAACGATGGACGCGACCCCTGCGACGGACGGCTGCACCAGGAAGGGGATCATCGCGTGCGCCAGAAAGCTGGTGATCGCGGCAAGCGCGAAGAATTGCGCGAAAAGCGCCATGTGCTGCTTGGTACGCTCCGGCGTGAAAAAACGCGGAAAGGCATAAACGAAAATTGCGCCGGCGCTCAGCCCGAACATCGCCACGGAGATGGCGACGAACGCGAAGTGATACCACATCGTGACGCTGAAGATACGCGTCAGCAGGACTTCGTACATCAGCGTGGCCAGGGTGACGAAAAATACTCCGGCGTAGGTTTTGCGCGACGGCGCCAAGAATGTCTCAGGATTCAATGGTGTTGGTCCGTGGTGTAGGCCCCTCGCAGAAATTGTACCTGAGCGCCGCGACAGGGCAATTGAGATCGCGGCCTAGTTTCGTGAGCCTCACGGGATAAGACTGCCTGTTATCGAGGTAGAATCGCGCCCAGGATTGAAGCCCATCGAGGCCAACGGCCCCGGGCCGAAGATTGAGGGAGCGTTCGCTCAATGTCGTCCATCGTGACTGATTTCGTGCCGTTCCATCGCCCGTCCATTGGGACGGAGGAAATCGAGGCAGTGGTTGAGGTTCTTCAAAGCGGCTGGCTGACGACCGGGCCGCGCGTTCATGAATTCGAATCAGCATTCTCGCGTTTTGTGAACGCGAGGCACGCCGTGGCAGTGAGCTCCTGCACGGCCGCGCTCCATCTCGCGCTCGCGGCGATCGGCGTGGGCGAGGGCGACGAGGTGATCGTGCCGGCGATGACGTTTGCGGCGGCGGGCGAGGTCGCGCTTCATTTGAGAGCGCGGCCTGTCCTGGTGGATTGCGCGCCGGGTTCGCACCACCTGGATCCCGACGCGGTGGAAAGAGCAATCACCCGGCGAACGAAAGCGATTCTGCCGGTACATCACGCGGGCGCGCCGTGCGATATGGATCGCATCCTCGAAATCGCGCGCCGCCACAACTTGAAAGTGATCGAAGACGCCGCGCACGCGCTTCCGGCCCGGCATCTCGGGCGGATGGTGGGAGCGCTTGGCGATATCACTTGCTTCTCTTTCTATGCGACCAAGACGATCACCACCGGCGAAGGCGGAATGGCGACGACCGACAACGAGGAATATGCCGAGCGGATGCACACGCTGCGCCTCCACGGCATCAGCCGCGACGCCGCCGAGGCTTCGTGGCGATACGATATTCTTGAGCCCGGATACAAATACAATTTGACCGACATTCAAGCGGCGCTGGGCCTCGTTCAGTTGCGGAAGTGCGAGACGATGCGCGCACAACGCGAGAAAATCGCCGGGCGATACACTCGCGCCCTTGCTTCGCTCGATACTTTTGAAGCTCCGGAGACACCGCCCGACGGCGATTGTCACGCCTGGCATCTCTACGTCGTTCGCGTGAACGCATCAGCGCTGCGAATCGGACGCGATGAGGTGATCGAAGAATTGAAAAAGCGCGGCATCGGTGCTTCCGTACATTTCATTCCCTTGCATCTGCATCGGCTGTATCAGGAACGGCTTGGCTATCGCCGCGGGCAGTTTCCCAATGCGGAGAGACGCTTCGAGGAGTCGATGTCACTCCCGATCTACTCCGCCATGACGGATCAGGAATCCGATCGCGTTGTGGAAGCGTTGCAGGACGTGGGGCGCGAATTTCGGCGCTAATTACGGCAATGGGAAAGTCGTTCTACGTTCGAAGCGGAAAAAGATGGTTTGACGCGGCGTCGGCGCTCGCCGGCCTGATTCTGATTTCGCCGCTGTTTTTGTGCGTGGCTATCGCGATCAAATGCACCAGCTCCGGAAGCATATTTTTTCGCCAGGCCAGGATCGGCCAGTTTGGCCGGTCATTTCGAATCTGGAAATTTCGAACGATGATCAAACGCGCGGAGGGCAACGGGCCGCGCATTACTGCCGGCGATGATTCGAGGATCACGCGACTCGGTGGCTGGTTGCGCAAGACGAAGATTGACGAATTGCCGCAGTTGCTCAATGTTTTAGCGGGCGAAATGAGCCTCGTCGGGCCACGGCCCGAAATTACGGAATACGCCGGGACTTACGAAGGCCGCTATCAACGCATCATGAGAGTGAAGCCGGGAATTACAGGCCCGGCGGCGAACGCGTATATTCGCGAAGAAAAACTTTTGGCAGACAGCGCTGATGCCACTGGCTTCTATCTCACGACGATTCTTCCGCAAAAACTTCAACTCGATCTGCGATATTGCGAAGACATTCGCTTTGCAAACGATGTGCGGTTGATTCTGGTTACATTCCAGAACCTGTTCGGAAAGCCGGCGCACGTTGGACACCCGCTGCTTCACGCTGGCGAGCGCTAGCGGCCGCGCTTCCAGCTTCTGCGTACGCTCGTTCACGATTTCCCATGTGCCTGCAGCCGCGTTTGCGGCTTAGGCTGTCGCCAGATAAGTCTCGAGGCGCTCCAGCATCTCCAGCCATCCTTGCTTCGATCCTCTGATATATGGAGCGATTCCGGGAGTCGAGTCGATAACGCAAGTGCGTATCCTCACTGTTGTCATGCTGTCTTTTTCCTCGAAGGAGACTGTGTTCAGGAGTTCAAAGACCTCTTTGCCCGGTTCGCCCCACGGCCCGCTTGGAAAGACGATCCTCTCCGTGAAGACAAGACGTTCCGGCTCCTGGATTTCGCGGATCGTTCCGGTTATCGGATACACAGTTCCATCCGGCCCGCGCATGTCGATGTTAATGGCTCCGCCCGGTCGCGCATCCATTTCGCAACGCGGATTTGTATATCCCTTCGGCCCCCACCACTGCCCGAGATGCTTTGGGTCGGTCCACGCTTTCCACACCAGCGCGCGCGGTGCGTCGAAGACTCGCGTAAACATCATCGTCTGGTTCTTTGCGTCTTCCACGGCCACATGCGCTTCGAGGCGGTCCAGCGTGAGCGACCAGCCCTCTTCCATTCCCGCGAGATATTGCATCGCTTCGGGGGTCGCCTTCACCACGCGAGCATGCAGCTTGACGATTGTCTTGTCGCCTTGCGCCTCGAACGTCACCGTGTTCAGGTTTTCGAAAAGCGCATTGCCCGCTTTGTCCAGCGCCGTGCTCGTGAAGACGAGACGCTCGGGCTCGACGACCTCCTGAAAAGCGCCGCCCATCGGATAAATGATTCCATCCGGCGCTCGCATGTCAACGCGGATTGCGCCGCCAGGCCGCACGTCGAGCTCACAACGCGGATTCGTAAATCCCCGCGGGCCCCACCATACCGCGAAGTGCTTCGGGTCGGTCCACGCTTTCCATACGAGCTCGCGTGGTGCGTTCAGGACGCGCGTGAAAGCAACTTCGGGAAAGGCTGGGTTGTCCGCTGCCTCACTGCTTGCGTTTTCCGCCACTGTCCTTCTCCTTGTTTTTCAATTCGCGCAGGTAATCATCCAATCGATCGAAACTTTGCTCCCAGAATCGCCGGTATTCAGATATCCAGTCCGAGACATTTTTGAGCGGACTCGCTTCGAGCCGGCATGGCCGCCACTGGGCCGAGCGTCCTCGCGCAATCAAGCCGGCGCGTTCCAAAACTTTCAGGTGCTTGGAGACGGCGGGCAGGCTCATCGCGAAAGGTTCCGCAAGTTCTGTTACCGAGAGCGCGCCGGAAGAGAGGCGGGCGAGGATGGCGCGACGCGTCGGGTCGGCGAGGGCGGCGAATGTGGAGCTGAGTCGGTCAGGCATCCGTATTTAACCTACTGGTTAAATACAACACAGGCGAAGCCTATGTCAAGTGTTCTTTGTAGTTCACAAGATTGTCGCGTCTCAGCCCGGAATTACTCGACTCGCATTTGCGTTTGCGCCTGGAGCGTCGAAGTAATCCGCGCCTGCGTTTCCTCAAGATGCGCGCGAGTGGTCTTGTCCGTGAATTTTCCGGCTGCGGTCGCTTTTTTGATCTTCGCCTGAATCTCGATCAAGCTGGCGCGCGCCAAGGTTGTCGCGTCGCCGGGAGCCCGAGGCGTGGGCGGGAGCATGAGCGAGATACCCGCCGGCGGGGGAGGTGGCGGGGGAGGCGGAGGCGTAGCCAGCGCGAGGCGGATGAGCTCCGTCAGTTGCCGGCGCTGAAGATTGCGCCGGAGGCTGGAAATGGTCGTCGTGTTCGCGTCCAGCTCCGACCAGATTGAATTATTGAGGCCGGTGAAGAGATCGGCCATGGTGAACGGGGTTTCGGTCTTTTCGTATCGAAGCTCGTTATCTTCCACGCGATTCAATACGATCGGATTATAGAGATGATCGAGGACTGCGCTTTGCATGCCGAGAACTGTCTCATGCCACGGAAAATCGAGCTGTTGCAGGAAATAGCTTCCGAAATCGAGCCCGGGTAAGCGCTCGATGGCCATCTTGTTCAGAAGGTCGGGAGGCAAATCGAACGCCTTCTCGCTGAACGCATACGTGCGCAGAAAATCGAGCGCCTCACGCTGCTTGGCCGCGGGCACAGGGGTGTAAGGTATGCGGCCATTCGGTTGGCCGACGTGGTCACGCGTGTGATAAACGCCGCCGACGTATTTCGAGACAGTGAGCAGCGCGTAACGATATTGGCCGATTCCGCGCCGCATGGCGCGCCGCATGATCTGGTAGCCTTCGCCATCCTGCGCCAGCTTGGTCTGTTCGGATTGCCACAGTTCGCCGACGAGGCTCATTTGATTGCGGAAGAAACCGATCGGATCGCTCGACTGGTCGAATTGGCTGTCGAGAGGATCCATGGAGTAGGGTGTGGTGGTTCCGATGGTGTCCTCATCCGTGTCGTAGGCGAGCATCGGATCGCTGCTGCGCGAGGCGATCTTCTCGAGTTCCGCCTTTTCGTCGCCATCGACTGGCTTGTAAGCGTATTCAATCGCCCAGTAATCGTACGGGCCGAGCGTCACTGGCAGGTAGTGCCCTTGTTTTTTGCCTTTCGGCGCCAGGACGGTCGGGTTGTAGTCCATCACCGAGCCGGATTGGCTGAGTTCGTCGGTTTTCTGCAGGTCGTAAAGTTCATCCACTTTCAAAATCGTGCTCGCGCGGAAATTGTGGCGCAGGCCGAGCGTGTGGCCCACTTCGTGCGCGACCACGGAAATCAAAAACTCGCGCATGAGCTGCTCTTCCACTTCCGGCGAGACAGTGCCTCGCGCGTCCAGGACGGAGCGCGTGAACGCCATTTGTTGCGTGAGGCCTCCGGCATAATCGCATTCGAAGTTTGGATTGTGGCTCCACGCCGCGGGCCGCAACGGAGCTCCCGCCGACGGCTGGGCCGATACCGGCCCGACCATTTCTTCCGCCTCCCGGCGAACGGATCGCGTCATCGCTTCGCTGAACCCGATGTGCGCGTCATAGATTTGCCCCGTGTATGGGTTCGCGCGCGAGGGCCCGATTGCAAATCCCGCGTCGACGCCGGTAAACCACCGAATCATGCTGTAGCGAATGTCATCTGAATCCCAGTCGGCATCGTCCGGCTGCTGCTTGACGACGATCGCATCTTTGAACCCAATTTTTTCGAAGGCGCTGTTCCACAGGAGAATTCCCTGCCGCACTGACTCGCGGTATTCCACCGGAATAGTGTTTGAGAGCCAGTACACGATGGGTTGTTTCGGCGGAGAAAGCTTCGCCGCCGGATCGGCCTTCTCAAGTTGCCAGCGATGGACGTAGCGGACGTAAGGCTCGCTTGGGTGATCGGAAGTGAAATCCTGTTGCACCGTCGTGAAATAACCCACGCGGTCGTCGGCGATGCGCGGCTTGAAGCCAGTTTCCGCCAGAGTTGATATCTGGTACTTCACCACGAGTGGAACGCTGCGGACGTCGGGCAATGTGACGGAGATCGTGCGCGGGTTATCGGTCACGTAGTGGAGATTCACTTCGAGGAGCGAATTCTCCGGGAAGCTCCTGACGCCGCCAATCACGCTGCGATCCTTGTCGAACCGGTAATTCGTCGGCTCGTACGCCTGGTTCAGCGCCACCGATAGGCCCGGGAGATCGCTCACGAACATTTCCGAGACATCAATGAGGATGCTCTTCCGTTCGGGGTGCGGCTTCGAAAGCACTTTGGCCGAGCCGATGATGGCGTCGGTGAAGGATTCTCCGGTGAAGCGGGCCGCGGGAGTCTGCTTTGCCGCGATAAAGCTCGTGTTCTTCTGAATCCATTGAACGTTCTTGCCCGCGCGGTGCAGCACGAAGGGGAAAGAATCGCCCATCTGCGCGGCATAAATTCCGCGCTCGCCGGTTCCCTGATCAATCGTTCCGGAGAACAGCATCGTTTTGTCGAGCTGCTCCGGCAGAATTTCCATGTAGATGGTGTTGTCTTCGGCCTTGCGGTAAAAAGTGAATAATCCCTTGATCGTCTCCGTGTCCTTCACGGTGTCGTCAAAGGATTTCAATTCGTCAGGCTTCTTCGCCGCTTCAGCCGCCTTGTCATTTGCAGGCGCTGCCGCAGCACCGGCTGCCGGCGCGGACTTTTTGTCCTGGGCTTTCGAGCCTGGAGCGAAAACAATTCCCAGCAGGACGAAGAACAGCAGCGATACGATGGCGAACGCCAGTCTCTTTTTCACAGTGTTGTCTCCCCTCGAGTTAGTCCGCGCAAGTGCCCGCGTCGGGTAGTTTCCGGAAAGTTTGCGACGACCTCAACCGCCCCAGGGCATCCGCTACGCTAACAGACGCATGAGCGGTCTGGTCGTTACCACGGTTTTTCCGCTGGAGAACGGCTTCGGCTTATACCACGGCTGGAGCTTCGCGAGTCGTGGATTTTATCTACGAAGCGAATACACTCCGATCAACAGCTCGACAATCGCTTTCCGCTGCTGATAAATTCTTCATACCGCCGGATCTCGCGGCTTTCGTCTCATCCGGCGATGGGCCGGAGCGGTCGCGCGCGTCCGCAACCGTCCCCGCGATTCAGGCAGCGCGCCAAATTCGAATGTGCCAATGCTGCGGAGAGCGAAAAACAATGCGCCGGTACCATCACATCGGAATCCCCACTACTGAAGCGAAGCCTGGCGAAACGCACTTGAAACACCTGAAAGTCTTTGTCGTCAGCCACGAGAAAAGCGAATTCGGCGTGGAGTGGATGCGTTTCGAAGCGGACGCAGCGGTCCCTGATCTCGTCCGGCAAGTTCCGCACGTCGCGTTTGAAGTGGCGGATCTCGCCTCCGAGCTTGCCGGCCGCGAAATCCTGATTGCTCCCAACAGCCCGTCCAACGGCGTCCGCGTCGCCTTCATAGTCGAAAACGGCGCGCCCATCGAACTGCTCGAATTCACGGATCCCAACCATCCTGCCCGCCGCCAGTAGAGCAAGATGCCGATACAGAGACTCTTTCGTATGCTACTTTGGCGGTTATGAACAATCGGAACGCGCAAATGCCATCAGGCATCCGCCCTCGACGGCGCCCAAGAGCGAATCCCTATGCTGCTCTTCTCAAACAAGCGGAGGTTTACGCCCGGGCGTATCTTGCTTCGATTCAAGATCGCCATGTAGGCGTGACAGAGTCAGCTCTTGAAGGTATGTCGGCGCTGGGAGGCGAAATGCCTGCCGATGGCGCGGCTCCGGAGGCGGTTCTCCGATTGCTTCATGAAGCAGGGTCGCCAGCCACCATGGCGGTGATGGGAGGACGTTTCTTTGGCGGAGTGATCGGAGGATCGATCCCCGTTACCGTGGCCGCTCACTGGTTAGCAGACGCCTGGGATCAGAATGCTTGCCTGTACGAGATTTCACCAGTATCCGCTTACCTCGAAGAAGTCGTGCTCGGATGGCTGATCCGTCTGTTCCGTTTGCCCGCGAACTCAGGCGGGGCACTGGTTACAGGCACGCAAATGGCGGATGTAACCGCGCTCGCTGCGGCACGGCACGCGCTTTTGCGCACCCTGGGGTGGGACGTGGAGAGCGAAGGGTTATTCGGCGCGCCGCCGATCTCCGTGATCGTCGGGGATGAGGCCCACGCCACGATGCTGAAAGCGCTTGCTCTACTTGGGTTCGGGCGAGCTCGTGTGCACCGCGTCCCTGTCGATAGTCAGGGCAGAATGCTGCCAGCGCGCATCCCGAAAATCGATGGCCCCGTTGTGATCTGTGCACAGCTCGGAAATGTGAATTCAGGGGCGTGTGACCCCATTGCGGATATCTGCGATGTTGCAAAATCGATCGGCGCCTGGGTTCACATCGACGGAGCCTTTGGCCTGTGGGCTGCGGTCGCACCGAAGAGGCGTCACCTTGTGCTCGGCCTGGAGCAGGCGGACTCGTGGGCAACCGACGGGCATAAATGGCTCAACACGCCGCAGGACTGTGGCATGGCGATCGTTCGGGATAAGGAGGCCCTGCGGCAGGCCATGGCGATCACCGCGGCCTATTACGGACCACTCTCAAAACGCGAGCCGATGCAATGGTGCCCGGATTCGTCGCGACGGGCACGCGCCGTGGAACTATGGGCCGCGCTTCGTACGCTCGGCAGGAGCGGAATTGCCGCTCAGGTTGAGCGGACGTGTCGACATGCAAGCACGTTTGCCGAGGGGCTTCGCAAGGCAGGCCACGAAATCCTGAATGAAGTTGTACTCAATCAGGTGCTCGTCTCTTTTGGCTTGGACGAAAAGACGGAACGCGTCATCGCGAAGGTGCAGCAAGACGGAATCTGCTGGTGCGGAGGTACAGTCTGGAAGGGACGAAAGGCCATGCGAATAAGCGTTTCATCATGGGCAACCACGGAGGATGATGTAAAGAAAAGCATTCGAGCGATGGTGAAGGCATATGAGGAGACCTGCCCGGCTCATCGCCACGATATTTGCTGATTGGAACCCAGAACAGGACGGGGGCCGGTGAGGCGGTTCTTCGGCACAATCAAACTTCGACGCCGAAGCGAGCGAGCATTTCGCGGCGCCCGCGGCTTGTGACGCCTAACGCCCTGCTGTCCAAATCCTGAATCACCCATTTTCTTTCAAGCGCGACGTTGAGAAGCGCGGCGCCGAGCGCGCCGCCGATATGTGGCCGCCGTTCACTCCAATCGAGGCATGGGAGAGCGAAACGGCGGCGCAGCGCGCGAGTTGCTCCGATGTCAATGCCGAGCGCCTGAAAAGCGGTGGTTCCATCCGGCGTGACGTCGTATGAAGCTTCGCGTCCCGCGGCGCTCACCGAAAGCCATCCCAGTTCCGCAAAGCGGTCGTGAAGCGTCACGCCCAATGCGCCAGCCAGATGATCGTAACAAGTGCGCGCGGCGCGCAGACGGCTTGGCGTTCGCGGCACGAAGCGATCGCGAAGACCGCCAGCAAGCACGCTCAGCCCTTCGAGCGCACTGGCCACGCCGCGGCTTTCGAGGCTATAGAAGCGATGCTTTCCACGGCTCTGCACCTTGATGAGGTGTTCTGTCATCAATCGGTTCAGGTGCACGCTCGCGGTTGAGGGGCTTACCTCAGCCACCGCTGCCAGTTCGGTGCTGGTTCGCGCGTGGCCGTCCATCAGGCAGAGCAGCATGCGAGTACGCGCCGGCTCGGCGATGGCCGCGGCAATTCTGGAGACGGCGGCGTCCGCGTGATCCGCGACATTCATACTTTGATGCTAGACGAAGTATTGATGTTCGTCAACGGAAAGGCTGATATGGTTCGTCGCAGTCTTATTTTGCTTGGACCGACTTGATGTAATCAGTCAAACCCGCAATTTCTCTCGCCTTGAAATCGATTCCCCACACGGGCATCTGCGCGGGGCCATGTGCAGGCATTACCACTCCATTTCGCAGCGCGTTCGAGACATCGTCATCAGGGAACTTGCCGCCATGACGCCGGGCTAGCGTGGTCAAGTCGGGAGGCATTCTGTACGGGGCAGGCGGCGCAGGAACATTCCCTTTTAAATCGCTTCCATGACACGAGACACAGTGTCGCTTGTATAGCTCCGCACCGAGCGTGGCGTCTGGGGGCGCGACCGACTGCAACGATCCCAGATATTTCACCAGGTTCTCCACCCGCTCATTTCCCAAGTCCACGTCGGCTTCAACCTGATGAAATACGGGCCCCCAAATTGGCATCTCTCGTGAACCGTGGGAGAAGACCATCGCATCACCGTTAATCGTCTCTCGTACAAGAGCTGATGGAAATTGGCCGCCGTTGTTTTTTGCCAAGTTGGTCAGGTCGGGAACATTGGACTTCAAAGCGGGCGCCGCAGGGCCGTGGCCTTTGGCATCCGTCCCATGGCACGACGCGCAATACGCCCGGAACAAGTCAGGGCCCTCAACCGAATGAATCAGTTGTTGGAATTGCTGCCCCGACGGTTCGGGCACCTGGGCCTTTGCGCCCGTTGCCGCAAAAACTTCAGTGAGCAGTGCCAGGCCCGACAGAAGCCGGGCTGCTTTTCTGATTCTTGAATTCGGCGTTTTCATTTTGGTCTCACCTCTTCCGTGCGGCTGCTCTGATCATTCGTCGCGCTCGCCTTAGATCCGTGACCGTTTGCCGCACTACGTGCAAAAGATTGTCCGTAACCCAGATATTCATTTCGGTTTAGCTCTCGAGATCAATATTACGGATGCGGATTCTAGAAGACGTGATAGTCGTCACAGCCAGCTGTGATGCGAGGCACGGAACGGCGCGAGTGATTCGGGGTAAAAATTACGAGAAGGGTTGAACGGGAAGATGTTGGCGGTGCTGCCCTTCGAGGGGGTTGAAATGTTGACGGCAACCGAGGTTGTGTTAGCCAAGAAGGTCTCTTTCGCGAGAATTCTTGTAGCCACGGACTTCTCCACTTGTTCGGACCGCGCTTTGGAATATGCGCTGTCCATGGCGCGAAGATACGACTCGCGAGTCTACCTCACCCACATCATCGATCTCGACGGTTACCCGAGGATGGCGCCGGAAATCGCCGAAAGTTCTTTTGTCCAACTGTATCGGGCCGCCGAGAAAAAATTTTCAGACCTCAATAAATCCGGGCGTCTAGCCGGGATCAAGCACGAAGAAATCATCGAGCCAGGCGGCCTGTGGCCCGAAATCAAATCGCTGGTCGACAAGTACGATATCTCTCTCGTCATTGCGGGCACTCACGGAGTCGGCGGCGTAAAAAATGGCGCACCGGGCTCTGGAGCCGAGCAGATTTTCCGCCATGTCCGCGTTCCGACGATGACGGTCGGACCTGCAGTCACAACGGAGCCTCTCTATGAAACGGAGTTGAAAAGCATACTGTTCGCCACCGATTTTGGCCCTTCAGCGGAACGAGAGGCCGCCTTCGCTTTTACGCTGGCACAGCAACACTGCGCGAAGTTGACAATGCTCAACGTTGTACCTTATGTCCGGGACTGCTCTCTGGAAGCCATGGCGCGCATGAGAAATGAGGTTACGCAAAAACTCGCTGCACTGGTACCAACTGTGGCCGAACTTAAGTGCAAGTGTGAGTTCCTTATGGTCGTCGGCGAACCGGTCGAAGAAATTCTGAGGTGGGCTCGGAAAACAGATGCGGATTTGATGGTGATGGGCGCGCAGAAAAGTGAAGCTCTTGCGGACACCTATCCGCACACAAAAGCGTATCGAATTGTGCATGGCGCGAGCTGTCCGGTCATCACGATCCGCTCGTAATATGAATGAAGCGTGAGGATCGGGGAATCTCCGGATCACACGCTGGGCCGTCCGGCGTGCTTAGACCGTTATGGCTGCCTGGTTTGATCGGTGATCCAGTTCGTCTCCCAGGTTTTTCCACCGTCGGTGGAGAAAGACTGCTCGAAATGAGGCGAGCTGGAATTGGTTTTGGACCAGATAAATCGAACCAAAACGGCTCTGCCATTGATCGGCTCCTGATCGAAGAACTCCCCGACGCCATTTTTAAACTCGCCGATGGTCGGTTGGGCAACTGTGCCGTTCGTGCTGTTGGCCCAATACAGGTTCCATTGACGGGCTTGAGGATCGTAAAGACGCAGCGTGAGTCCCTCGATATGGCGATGCCCAACTGGATCGTCGGTCTCGAATTCCTCAAGCTGGGAGCGGCCGTCCCAAACTTTGCGCGTGACGGAAGTTCCGTCGAAGTCAACCCACTCGTTGGAGCTTGTCAAAGGGTGAAGCAAGCGCTTCAAGTGGATCTTCCAGGAGCCCAGCTCAAAATCAAAATCGTGCCGGCCAACGGGCTCGGCAGCCGATTTTTGAGCTTCGGGATTCTGCTGATCCGCATTCGTTTGGGCCATCGCCGGCGCAGACTCCGCGCGAGCAGATTCATCCTTCACGCGTGTGTCGGTGGCGATCCAATTGGTTTCCCAGGTCTTGCCGCCATCATCGGAAAATGCCTGCTCGAAACGGCCTGAATCCGGAGTGATGTCCGACCAGACATTTCGAACGAAGATGGTTCTGCCATTAAGAGTTTCCTGATCGAAAAACTCGCCGCGGCCATTCTTGAACTCGCCGACCGTGGGGACGCTCAGCGCGCCGCTTTTGCTGTTGGCAAAATTGAGGCTCCACTGATGGGATTGAGGATTGTACAAACGCAGAGATAGCCCTTCGATGTGTCCTGCCGGACTATCCACCTCGAGCTCGACGAGATTCGCAGCGCCGTTCCAAACCTTTCGAACGACCGAGGTGCCGTAATATTCGACCCAGGTGGACGAGCCGCTCAACGGATGCTCGAGGCGCTTGATGTGGGTTTTCCAGGCGCCAATTTCGAAATCAAAATCGTGCTGACCGTCCCGGTAGTTGGCCTGGCTCTGCTGTGCGAAGCCCTGGAAGGGCGGCAGCAGGAGGAGCAAGCTGAATGCCAGGATGCAAATCCAGAGCTGCTTGAAAATATTCATCGCCGTATCCTCACGCACGCTTAGACGTTCCACGAGGCCGATTCTCGCTGCCGAAAAACAGTTTTTCCGGGGCGTCCTGAACCCTACCGAGGAAAAGCCGCAGTGCCGGACTGAAGGCTCGATGGTCTCCCCGGCACGAGGAAGCTCACAGTCGCGGCGTACGGCTGGCGTGTTGCAAATGCCAGGGCGCCGAGTGCGAGTATCAGGGGAAAGCAAACGATTACGTAGCGGGGTTCAACGGTTTGCAACTGTGTTAGAAAGGCCGTGCGCACGACGACGAACGCGATCAGAAACGCCAACGCCGGATGGCTGCGACAACGCCACGCTCCCACGGCTGCCAGGCCCAGATAGATGCAGTTCAGGATTCCGAACCCGAGAGTAACGCCGAAATCGGTCCGGTTGCCTTGCCATTTCTCGCCCGGAGGCCAAAGTTTTCCCGAGTAAGGAAGCAATTCAATCCGTGGTGTCAGCCATATCATCAAGGCGCGAGACGCCGGAACGAGGAGAAAGGTGCGCACCGGATGCTGCGCCGTTCGTTCGCGCGCTAGGACAGAAAATTCATGGTCGAGCAGGGGTGTCATGCCCAGATCGCTGTTGTAGCGATCTAACAGCGTTTCGACACGAACGCGTTCCGACAAAGAATCGAACGCTGATGCAGGCAGCTCGTCGATGGGGATTGGAGCTTTCCCCAACTTCCACGGCACCAGATACGCATCCTCGAATCGCACCATCCATGTCCGAGTCCATTCAAAGAAGCCACGGGGAATGAAATCCCCATGTGTTTCCGCATAACGAGGGGCGAGAAACTCGATTCGCCCCATGGTCCGTGCGTTTCGGATGGCCCACGGCATCAGGGGCAGGATGGCGCCGACGGCCATCCACGAGATCGCCAGAGCCAGCTTCTGCCAATTGGAGCGATCTCGCCAGCGGATCGCAAGAACGAGGACCATTGCCACCAGTAAAAGCGGTGCCTCGGGACGCACCAGGGTCCCCACACCTACGAGTATTCCCGCGGCCAGCCACCAACTGACCGAGGAGAACAAAGTTTTCCGGTCCAGGGAATGGAGCGGACGCTCCATCGCGGATTGCCCAACGATGCAGACGAAGACGTAGAGTGCCAAGGTGGTTAGGAATGTGGCTAGAGTTTCGGTGAGCACAATCGCGCTGTAATTTGCAGTGAAAGGACACAGTGCTGCCATCCATATCGCGATAGTCGCCGCAATGATTCGTTTACGGTGAGGAGCGAGGCGCGCCGCAATCAGGGCGACAAAGACGCACGTCGCCAAATCAACGAACGCTTGGACAACCATAATGATCTTGTTTGACCGTCCGAGAAGGGCGTAGATGACCGCAAGGAACGCAGGATAGCCCGGCATTCGCATGTCGACAGGAGTCAGCTGGCCCCTGACGAAGAGTCCGTAAACACCGTGATACAACCAATTGCCTGCGAGTTCCTCGTAGAACTTCGTATCACCCGAGTAAGCCGAGAAATGAAAAACGAAAAACAGGCGTAGCGCGAGCCCCGCCAACAAGGCAGCAGCGAAATGTTTGTAAGGGGCAGGCGGAACGGTCGGCGCGGTTTTTATGGGATCGTCTTTCGTAGCAATGGATTCGCGAGACTAGTCGATCACTCGCGGCCTCAACAGCTCGGCTGTCTGGCACGTCATCAGGTTCGGATTCCGCGACGCGACTCTTGTCCAGCGCGGTTGTCGCTTTGCCGCGTCCCAAATCATAGATGCAACTCCCGGCGGCAGGCCAAATGATAGAAAAATAGCGCTTGTAGTGAGAATCTCGACCACACTGTAAAGTTTCACGCCCAGCCCCAAGATTAGCACTGCTAATCCACACGCCCAATCGCTTGCCTCGACTCTCATTAAGCCATTCCCGTCTCTTGCCGGCCGCAAGTAAAATTCAGCTCTCCGAAGACTGATTCGGAGAACGGCGAGGCCTGGACAATCGGCCGGCCCGACCCCAAGCTCGCTCGGCGCAAACAGACTTCGCCATCCTCAGAAACCATCATAGAAGGAGCTGGGTGCGTTGACTGTTCACTTCAGCACACGTTCGGGGCACGCCTGTTCTGGAATCCACTAGAGAGGCTCGCCACGGTTGACAGTTGCGGAATTTGACGCTTCGGGGGAATCGTGAAATAGCCGGCACGAGGTCTTAATGTGAAGTATGAAAGTTGCCGGTCAGTCGTGAAGCACAACGCTGAGGAGTGAGTTGTTGATCTGGAGTCCGCCGTTATACTTGATGAAGCCCAGTTTCTTGAATTTGTTCATGAAGAAATTCACGCGGGAACGTGTGGTGCCAACCATTTCCGCGAGCATTTCTTGCGATATCTTGGGCAGCACTCTTTGGGGTTTATCGTCCTTGCCATAACGCGCCAGCAACAACAACGTGCGAGCCAGGCGCTTCTCGCTCGAGTTGAAAAGTTGATCGATCAAGTCCTCTTCGACTCGGATATTCCTTGCAATCATGAATGAGATGAAACGGTCGGAAAGTTCGTGTTCCGCGTGGAGAACGCGAATCATTTCAGTTTTTTCGATGACGAGCGCGGTGGTCGGATAGATCGCCGTCGCAGTCCCGATCCGAAGCGGCTGAGCGGCGAGGCACCCTTCACCGAAAAATTCGCCGGGCCCCAAAACTGCCACGACGGCCTGTTTGCCGGTTTCATTGACGACCGAAAGTCTCACGCCGCCTTTCTGAATGTAGTAGACATTCCGGCCAGGATCGCCCTGCGAATAGATCGTTTGCTTTCTCCCAAACTCCACGACTTTCCTGGCCACACCTGCCGAATCAAGAAAGTCCTGTGCGTTGAACAGCCTCTTGGCATCAGCTTTTAGGCGATGAGCGTTTGCAATTGGCATGGCTTCCTGCGTGAAATCGTACCACGCGACGCTAAAAATGCGGGCTCTAAATGTGTGCGCAAGTGAACAGATATATTGCGGAGGCTCTTCTAATATGCTCGCCGGTGGGTGACGCAAGAGGATCAAGGCCAAAGGCAAGTCCAAGAGTTCCTTTCCCGGCAACACAAAGATCCCAGCTTCCTTCGCGCTTCAGGCTGGCGCCACCAGTTCTCGGCTCGACAGAGAGTTCGAGGCATCGCCTTGGAACCCGCCGGGATGTCGACCCGAACACAAGGAGATAGTGAAATGCCGTTACTTCAAGTCTTGATGGTCCTGATCGTGGTTGGAGTCCTGCTCTGGCTGGTCAATCGTTACATACCCATGCAGGGCACGATCAAGTCGATTCTAAATGGGGTGGTAGTCATTGCGGTGGTTTTGTGGCTGCTCAACATTTTTGGACTGTTCCACTCCCTCTCTCGAATCCACGTTGGGGCCTGAGCAAGTCTGGCGAAACGTTAAAGGGATGAGCTGAGCGTCGTTAGACGCGAACAACAAACCCCGCCAGGCTGACCAACGCCGGGCGCATGAAGTCGTGGTAATGGAGGCAACACTCATGAAGGCACTTGGAGTCATCAGCACAACCGCACTGTTTTTGCTTCTCGGGTCGACCTTTCCTGCCTTCGCGCAGGACGAGCACCACGAACCAGAAGCCAAGCCAGCGCAGCACGAGGAACAGGCGAAGCCTGCAAAGCGGGAAGAGGCCAAGCCGGCGAAACAGGAAACGCAGGCTAAGCCTGCGAAGCAGGAAGAAAAGCCCGCCAAACAGGAAGGACCAAAACAAGCCAAATCCACACAGCAGAACGAACAGAAACAGGCCAAGAGCGAGCAGGCTCAGACCAAGTCGAACAACGAAAAGCAAGCCAAGTCCACACAGCAGAACGAACAGAAACAGGCCAAGAGCGAGCAGGCTCAGACCAAGTCGAACAACGAAAAGCAAGCCAAGTCCACACAGCAGAACGAACAGAAACAGGCCAAGAGCGAGCAGGCTCAGACGAAGTCGAATAACGAACGGCAAGCCAAGTCCACACAGCAGAACGATCAGAAGGAAGCCAAGAACCAGGAGCCGGCCAGGTCAAATGGGCAGCCGCAACGGACTGCCGCCCAAGTAGAGAAGCAACGGGCAATGCCGGCGCTGCGGCTCAGTGCCAGCGGCAGCGGTCGCATACCAGATGATCGCTTCCGTTCCAATTTTGGACGAGGACACGAGTTCCGCATCGGCAGTCCACGAATAGTCGATGGGTACTCGCGCTTCCAATACGGCGGCTATTGGTTTGGATTTGTTCAGCCGTGGCCAATGGGTTGGTACTACACCGACGACGTTTACGTTGATTTCATCGACGGCGGCTATTACTTATGCAATCCGTATTATCCGGACGCTCGCGTCGCCATTAGCGTCGTGCTCTAGCCATCTCTCCAATCGAGATTCAGGGGCGATTGCCATAAAGTGCGTAGCTCAAATCGCCCCTGCAGCAGTGGAGAACGGCAAAGCTGGATTTGTACAACACGGAATTGAGAAAGATCGGAGGAACCAATGCTCGGAACGATACTGATCGTAGTTTTGGTGATGGCGCTTCTCGGAGTGTTGCCCCGTTGGTCGCACAGCCAGAACTGGGGCTACGCCCCGACGGGCGGAGTAGGGCTGATTCTAGTTGTCGTCATCATTCTTCTGCTGGCGGGCCGTCTCTAGAACACGCGGACCTGTGACGCGGAAATCCTTCGGCTGAAGTTATCGCGATCCAGCAAGCACAGGGGAGCAGTTGAGGCTCGTTGGAAGTCAAGACGCGGCAGCTTTCAACACGAATCATCAATCGGAAGGTGGAAAATGGATGAATCCAAAAGACAAGCAGCCGAGTTCCTGGAAAAAGAAATCAAGACGTACATAGCACTGGCCCTATTTTTGTCAAAGGAAGGCGTGAAAGAACACGTGCAAGTGGGCAACGAGAAAGTCCTCATAAGCCCGACGTACTACAAGCAAAGAATGAGGGAGGCCAGAAAGATCGTGACCGAACTCAGAAAGCCGAATTAGGGGAATCCTTGTCCAAACGACGGCGAGCCCATACTCGACGTCACGCCTCGCCGCCCCAATTTCGCAGCAACCGGATGTGTGCACAAGTGAACAGTTAACTTCGTGGAATCCGTCTAGCATTCGCTTGTGTGAGGGAACAGCAGGCGCTTTGGCAAATCGTGCCACGAACAAGTTTTACGATCTCGCTCGACAAGATCACTTCTGATCATGGAGGTCAGCGATGTTGCGGAAAATCGCGGTAGGTTTTTGCTTGACGATCTTTGCCGTTGCGCTCTATGCGGCGAATAAGGAACAGGAACGCTTGGAGAATTGTGGCGTCGTAATGCAGGAGATTATCAACGTTCCCGACAACATTCCGCAGCAACTACTGGACAAGGCGGAGTGCATTATCGTCTTCCCATCGGTTCTCAAGGCGGCGTTCGTCGTCGGTGGAAGCTACGGCCGCGGCGCGATGGTGTGCCGCACAGGCAAGGACTTCAGAGGATCTTGGGGTTCTCCGGCAATGTACGCGCTGGAAGGCGGCAGCGTTGGATTCCAGATCGGTGGAGAAGCCACCGACCTCGTTCTGCTGGTTATGAACGATCGAGGTGCATCTTCTCTCCTGGAGAACAAGGTCAAGCTCGGCGGAGATGCTTCCGTCGCAGCGGGTCCAGTCGGGCGTGATGCTTCCGCGGACACCGACGCGTATATGCGCGCCGAAATCCTCAGCTACTCGCGTTCGCGCGGAGTTTTCGCTGGCATTTCTCTTGAGGGTGCCAGTCTTCGGCCCGACGATGATGCCAGTGCGGATGTCTACGGCGTCAAAGTCACAGCAAGAGAGATCGTAATGGGCGGGAAGGTCAATGTACCGAAGTCAGGCCGGCACCTGGTTTCCGTTTTGGAGACAAATTCGCCGAAGAACGACTCAGCAAGAGCGACGGTAGGTAATAAGTAGTCGTTTGACCAACTAAGTGTCAGATCGGAAGACCCTGTCAGGCGAGCCGGCTTGACAGGGCGTTCCCATCTGTAATGTTCTGAGGGAGATGGCAATGAAGTGGACGCACAAATTCGGAATTGCTCTTGTGGTCATTCTGTTTTCGACACCGCTGGTTTCAGCACAGAATCTTTCTTCCTACCGAAAATTTGCACTGGGATCAAATCTTGCTGTGATTTCGAAGCAAGTGGGGCAGGACGTGCACGAGTCCACCATGATTACGGAGCGCCCCGCGGTGATTCAGGAATTGAAGTATTGGCCGATCAACGATGCGTATTCTACCGTGCAGGCGGAACCGGCCATACAAATCGCATTCGACTTCCTCAACGGGGAACTTTACCGGATTAACGTGACCTATAGTCAGGAGGCCACCGAAGGCCTGACTGAAGACGACATGGTACAGTCGATTTCCGCTCGCTACGGCACAGCGAGGAGGCTCTACCCCGAAATCAGCCTTCCGACGAACGATGTGATCGCCTGGAACGAAGTGGCCGTCGCTCGCTGGCAAGACCCGCTGAACGCGGTGACCCTTCTCCGCTCCGGTGATCAGAACTCATTCCGGCTCGCGGTAATTTCGAAGGTCCAGGATGGCCAGGCCGACGCAGCGATAGCGGAATCGACGAGGCTCGACAAGGAACAGGCGCCGCAAAAGGAACTCGACCGCGAAAAGAAGGAAGCGAACGACCTCGAAGCCGCGCGGCAGAAGAATCAGAAAACTTTTCGCCCGTAGCCTCGGGCTCATCGTCAAACGCTTGGAGTTCTCTCGAGACCTTCGACCGGATCGAACCGCTGCGTGATGAATTCGTACGAACCATCATCTGGTCAGGCCGCAGGGCTGCAGGCAAACGAACTCGCGCAATAAAAATTCTCTGACATAAAGGTGGGGGGACGATGTCGTTGTCGAACACAAATCATCAACCGAAGAGCTCGGGCGTTATTGATGTTCAGCTCCCTCAGACGGAAACCGAGCGCCACAGTATTTCTGAGGTGGCCGACGATGGTTCGGTTTCAACGAAAGAGAAATTTACGCTTGCGCCTGCGGTCCATCCGCGGCCAACCCTTCCGAGCAGGATTGCCGTTGTCGGGAACTACCTTCCGCGAAAGTGTGGAATCGCCACGTTTACGACCGACCTGTGTGACGCGCTTCACGCCGAGTTCGGCGCGACCGAGCTGCTTGCATTGCCAGTCAACGACACGCCAGAAGGTTATCGTTATCCGGCGCGAATTCGATTCGAACTTGTCCAAGACGACTTGGATTCGTATCGGCAGGCCGCGGATTTCCTGAATTTCAGCAATATCGATTTGGTTTGCCTCCAGCACGAATATGGGATTTTCGGCGGACCGGCCGGTTCCCACGTCCTCGAGCTTCTTCGCCGCCTTCAGATGCCGGTGGTTAGCACCCTGCATACCGTGCTTCGTGACCCAAATCCGGATCAGCGAATGGTAATGGAGGAAATTGCAGCTTTATCGGATCGCCTGATCGTCATGAGCCGGCAATCAGCCGAGTTTCTCCAGGAAGTGTTCCACGTGCCGATTGCCAAGATAGACTTGATTCCTCACGGCATTCCCGATTTAGCTTTCACCGACCCCAACTTCTACAAGGACAGCTTTGGAATGGAAGGTAAGGACGTACTGCTCACATTCGGTTTGCTCTCACCGAACAAGGGCGTGGAAAACGTTATCAAAGCACTGCCGATTATCCTGGAACGCCACGAGAATGTCGTCTACACGATTTCCGGCGTTACCCATCCGCATATACTTCGGCGAGAGGGCGAGAAATATAGAAATTATCTGCAGGATCTGGCGCGGGATCTGGGAGTCGAGGACGAAGTTCAATTTTTGAACCGTTTCGTGAGTGCGGAAGAATTGGTTGAATTGATCGGCGCGGCGGACATCTACATCACGCCTTACAAAAACAAGAGACAAGTCGTTTCCGGCACGCTCGCCTATGCTCTGAGCGCCGGCAAAGCAATTATCTCGACTCCCTATTTGCACGCGATGGAATTGTTGGATGACGGACGCGGAGCGCTCGTCCCCTTCGACGATCCGGAAGCGATCGCCGCGAAAACAATTGAGCTGTTAGATAACGGAACCGCGCGCCACGCCATGAGGAAACGTGCTTACTTGTACACGAGAGATATGGTTTGGAACCGCGTCGCTCAGCAATACATGGGAAGCTTCGAACGCGTGTACAACGAACGATTGAGACGGCCGCGCGCGACGTTTTCGGCTCAAAATACAGAGAAGACGCTTGACCGGTTGCCGGCGATCAAGCTCGACCATTTGCGCCGGATGACGGACCAAACGGGAATTGTGGAGCACGCTGTCTTCAGCGTGCCGAATTATCCCGAGGGATACTCCACCGACGACAATGCCCGGGCGCTTATCGTCGCAGTCCTGCTCGAGGAATTTGAGCCTGGCGCGGCGGCACGCTCGCTCGATCTCGCCTCACGCTACCTCGCGTTCTTATGGCTGGCGTTCGATCAAACAAGTCGAAGATTTAGAAACTGTCTGAGCTACGAACGCCGGTGGCAGGAACCGGAAGGCTCGGAAGACAGCCACGGTCGGTCGCTTTGGGGCCTGGGAACTGTTCTCGGGAGAACCCAAAAAGATGGACTCAGAGGAGCAGCGGGGCGTCTTTTTGAGTTGGCACTTCCCGCAACCGTCGATTTCAAAAGTCCACGGGCTTGTGCTTTCGCCCTGCTCGGATTGCACGAATATCTCGAATCGTTCCCCGGGGACCGCGCCGCTCTCAACGCCGCGGACGCTATCGCAAATCGCTTGCTGAATTCCTACCACACCCACCGCTCGGCCGAATGGAAATGGTTTGAGAACGAGCTTTCCTATTCAAACGCACGATTGCCTCAGGCGCTCATACGGGCGGGCACTCGCAGTGCAAACGATACGATGCTTTCAGCAGGACTGGAAGCGTTGGATTGGCTTGCGACGGTCCAGCGATGCGAGAAAGACGGTCACTTTGTACCGATCGGATCGCACGGTTTCTTTTCGAAGAAAACAGAAAAGGCTCGCTTTGACCAGCAACCCATTGAAGCGTGCGCCGGGGTCTCAGCCTATCTGCAAGCCTATCGCTCAACAGGAAATCACCGCTGGCTGAAGGAAGCGTGGACGACGTTCAATTGGTTCCTGGGCGACAACGATTTGCAGATCGCGCTTTATGATCCAACCACCGGCGGGTGTCGAGACGGCCTTCACCCGGATCGTGCGAATGAGAACCAGGGAGCGGAGTCGACGTTGTCGTTCCTGATGGCTTCCCTCGAAATGCACAAACAGTACGAATCACGCGTGTCAGCCACCCAGTCCTGACCGGCCCTGAGTTTTCTCTTGTCCCACAGGGAAAATTGAGAACTCGCCCTTCGTCGTGTCAGCCAGTTCTTGAGAGATGATCATGACTCAATACGACTCATTGTTGTGCCGCCATACTGCAAATCCGCTACTGACCGCAAAAGATTGGCCATACTCAATCAATAGCGTTTTCAACGCGGGCGCCACTCTGCTGGCCGACGGGACCACATTACTGCTCTGCCGCGTGGAAGATCGCCGCGGCCTGTCTCACCTTTGCGCGGCGCGATCGGTAAATGGCGTAGACGGCTGGAAAATTGATGGCGAACCGACACTCCTGCCCGACGCCGAGCGGCATCCGGAGGAAATGTGGGGAATCGAAGATCCGCGAATTACCTTCGTGCCGGAGCTGAAGGAATATGTGGTCACCTACACATCCTATTCGCGCGGCGGTCCCGGTGTGTCTCTGGCGCTTACGAAGGACTTCCGAACTTTCGAACGGATCGGCGTCATCATGTCGCCGGACGATAAGGACGCAGCTCTGCTGCCTCGAAGAATCAATGGTTATTGGGCTTTGATACATCGGCCCATGACGCCTCTCGGTGCTCACATCTGGATTTCCTTTTCTCCGGATCTTCGTCATTGGGGAAACCATAAGCTCATGTTGGAAGCACGGCGTGGCGCGTGGTGGGACGCAAACAAGATCGGCATGTCGCCGCCCCCGATCGAGACGCCGCGGGGCTGGCTGATGCTCTATCACGGAGTCAGACGGACGCCATCGAGCTCCATCTACAGGCTTGGCCTGGCTCTCTTCGATATCGAAAACCCGGAAAAATGCCTAATTCGAGGCGATTCATGGATGTTCGCGCCAGAAGCGGATTATGAGCGTCAGGGAGATGTACAAGACGTCGTCTTTCCCTGCGGCTACACGATTGCGCCGGATGGCGACACAATCAACGTGTACTATGGCGCCGCCGATTCGAGCGTTGCGCTGGCCAGCGGCAGCATTCGCAAGCTCTTGGCCTGGCTCGATGCAAATGGCCATTCCGAGCAGATCCACGATCGACGCCTGCGGCAATGCTAGATGTCGGCAATCTCGATTAACCGAAAACGTATGTTTCTGGGCAATCTGAATCGCGAATCTCTCGCGCGTGGAATCTAGGGGTTGCAAGCTAGCGGGAGGACAGGGTTTTGGGCAAGTCGCGGTACGCCATTTGATTCTTTCTGAAATCCATGCAGGCCGCTCCCAAGCGTTTTCAAACAACTCCGGTGCCGGGGAGCAACTTCAACTTCTTCGAATCAACTTGTAGCGTGGTCTGCGCAAACGCAGTCCAGCCAGCGGATCATCCTGCGGGTTAACGCGACGGACACGATTGGATCGTACGTCCATGAGCACCGGCGGAGTGGGAATCCATTCGCTATCTTCAGCGGCCCGGAGCGCTCATCCTCCTCAGCCGTCGGGAGCGAATCTCGAAATGCCTCCGGACCGAGAGTCCGCGCGACGGGATGAACGATACTAGTTTGTTCGGCCATATTCCCGGCTTCCGCCGGCGTAACGCGACACAAACGTCAGACAAATCGCGCCCGTGACCGCGGCCAGGCTCGTGTAGATCATCATGCCCTCGACGCGAAAACGCGTGGCGCTGAGCAGGAATCCGCCTCCGATTCCACCGGCGATGCCCATCACCATGTCCATTACTTGATCGCGCCCTTCGCTCGACATAAATTTCCCGGTCAGCCAGCCTGCCACCAGACCATCAATTATCCACATAAGGATCTGCATCGAATTTCTCCTCGTCACTGGACACCCCAGTGAGCAGCGTTTCTAAACGCTGGGCGGCACCTTCGGTTTGGCAATCTCGCTTGAGAGATGAGCGAGGCGGAATCTTTCCGCCCCGCCCACAGCAAAGTTCGGTTAGACCGCGACAGTCGCGGCGATTTTATGGAAAGTGGAGTTTGTTACGTTAAACGTTTCCACCTGAGCGGGGCCGTCCAGCAGCGTCGAGAGGATCTTGGTCACTTCCGAGTAACTTCCGCGGTTGTACGCCTCTGCGCTTTCCGCGCGATCCCAAAGGCTGATTGCGAATGCTTCACTCCCGGTCGGGGCGACAAAGGTAATTTCGTCTTGAAAACCCTTCTGCTTGCGGAGTGTGGGAATAATGTCCTTCTCAAGTCTCTGGGTTAATTCGGTTACGCTATTGGGCTTTAGGTGCATATAGACTCTGCGTGCAAACATGTGTTCCTCCTTGGTTTACGGCCAAGGGCTGATCCAGATAACTGCTAAGTGTTAGGTCAGCTGAAAGATCCCTTGTTCCGTTAACCACATTGGGTTAATTCACTTGAATTGTCAATCTAATTCTGCGAGCATCTTATTACGTTACTCCGCATGGTTAATCGACTGGAGCGTTCTGTGAACGTTGGCCTGATGCTCAAACAGCGGCTGCAAGAATTGGGACTCGAGCAGAAAGACCTGGCTGCGGCCGCCGGGGTTACGGATTCCTATATTTCCCAGCTCCTGGCGCACAAAAAACTGCCCCCGTTACCGAACCGGACAGATATTTACGACAAAATGGGAAAATTCTTGAGCCTGCAAGCAACGAAGCTTGCGGAGCTGGCCGCGCACGAGCGCGCCGAAGAGCTGAAGAAAAAACTGCCGGGATCGCCTGTACCGCTGCACAAGGAAGTACGAGAGTTCGTCTTGCGCAAATGTGCTCCCGCGAACGAAAGGGAAATACGCGCCGTTTTTGAAAGGCACCCTTTTGGAGAAGTGGAGCGCCTCGTCACACAGAAGCTTCTGGATGTCGTCAAGAAAGTCGCCAGACAAGAATTGGACAGCGAAAGTTGGCTGAAGCTGGTCGCGCAACTGAATGGTCGAAGCTACGAGGAGATGCGGAGCACAATTCTTGAATTCCTCGATACGGATGTGTTGAGCATTTCGGCCGAAAACTGGCTGTCTTTCCTCGATCCCTTGATTGAGTCTTGGGACATTGACATGGCCAACTTCGGGATCCAGATCGTGCTAAACCATCGTCTAACTCACGAATACCTCAAGAAACTGGAGTATGTGGAAACGGAACCTGATGCCCTGGTCGAGCCAGAGCCTGGGCTGAATGAATTTCTTGGAAGCTCCTCGATGAGCGGCGACGCCACCGAGGACGAAATCGATTTTTTGAGGAAGTTGAGGTTCAAAGGGTCTCGGCCTACAGCGCTCTACTACTATCGTGAATTGCAGAACCTGAGAGACCCGCTCAATTTTCGAGAGACGTCAGCAGCCCCACTACAGAAATATAGAGATGCGGGTTCTGTTGAAAAGCAGATGCAGGTCCATGCCAGACGCGGCGCGGTAAAGCGTTGGGCAGCGAACACCGGCAAACGATCCGCCAAGAAGCGTAAAACCAAGACCACACGGAGGTAGATTGAAATGGAAAAATCCAAATTCGGAGTGGCGGTTAACGGCTTAAAACAAGAAGGCGAACACCACGACTGCCTGTTCATCGATCCCGCGACAAAGGAGACGCGGCTATATGACAAGCGCGAAGACGCTGAAAAATTTGCGAAGGACCTCAGAGAAAATACGCCGGATTACCTGCTTGCCGCGTTGGCGCTGTTTGGTATTCCGCCAAAGTTCGACGTCGTTGAACTCGTCCTCTCCCGCAAGGAGATCGCTGCGCGGAGTTCGGAAATCAGCTTCAGGAAATAAGTGCTCGAAAAAACACAGCCTTTCGCACTAGCTGAGTTGCTTGATCCGAGTCAAGAGAAGGTACGCCTCGCCAGCCATTGATTGACAGTGACTCGCTAAGTTTGTGAGCGGATATTCGGAAAGTTTTGGCTCCCCGGGCTAGATTCGAACTAGCAACCCTTCGGTTAACAGCCGAATGCTCTACCGTTGAGCTACCGGGGAACCGCGGACGAACTTTTCGAATTGTAACACTGGCGTTCGGTTTTGCTCATCCGAAACTCCGCCTGTCTTGGATGCGGAAGCCACGCGACCTATTGTCATTCAGCCCTTCGACACGCCGGTGGCGACGATGTCGTCGCCGCGGCGCTCGAGGATGATTCGAGGCAGCGGGCGCGGCGGCGGGCCTTCCAGCACCGATCCGTCGGCCAGCGAGAAAAAGCCGCCGTGGCAGGGGCACGAAAAGCCGTTTTGCGCCGGGCGATAAAACACCACGCAGGCCTGATGCGTGCAGAAACGGCTGTACGCGACATAGGAATCTTCGCCCGTACGAACGAGAAAGCAAGGATCAACCGGCCTCGGATATTGAAAGATTTTGGATTCGCCGACAGGAATCTCACCGGCTCGCGCGATCACGACGTCTGAAAATTGTGGCTTAGAAAATCGTCCACGGACGTAAGCCCATACCGCCGCGGCCAGCAGCGCGAGGCCGCCAAGTGTCAAATACTTCGCAAATTGCCGGCGCGGAAGCACAATTCAACCCCAAGGTGAGTGTACTGCGGCGGGTGTAAAAAGCGCGAGCTACTGAAGGCGCTGGCCTGAGGAATCGTGATCGATCAGCGAATCAAAAATAGCGAGAACGTGCCGCCGGTATTCGACGATGCGCTCGAGGATCGCTCGAAGCCCGGGCTCGTGCAGCGACTCGCGATCCCACTTGGCCAGAACCGGGGCGGGAATCTGGATGTCCCGGCGCAGTTCATCGGCCGAGTGGCCGCGCAGGAAGAGGCCGTAGAAAAATGCGGCTTCGCGTTGCGGGAACTCGAAATCGCGCGCCGATTCCGGCGGTGTCGCGGGCAGCGTGTTGGGCTGAGTCGCCATATAGAAAACTGCAGTTTACGGATTTTTTGGACGGCGTCAAGACTACTTGCGCTTAATCAGAACACGGTGATACCTAGCATACAAGGAGCGCAAACTTTCGCATGGAAAGACGTGATTTAGGGATTCAGGGCCGGCGAGGCAGAATGAAACACACGGCGCGACCGAATCGGGCCCCAGGGATTAGAAGCGGGAGCGCGTGGCCCGCAAATATTCGCGGAGAGCGGAAACGTTCGGGCTGTAGGAGCCCACACGGCCTGCATCTACCGGCAAACCAAGGAGTTCCGCCAGTTCGACGCTGATTCCGGCGTCGTCCAGTTCCGCGAGGCTATAGCCTTCAGCGGGCACCAACCGGTTCACTGTCCGGTCGACAGGCCGCGGCGGCCGCTGCGAGCGGCGCGGGCCTTGCACGATATCAAAAAAATCAGCCCAATCCTTGCGACTCCACATGGGCCTGTCCTACCTTTCGTATTCAACTGGTTGGATGCGCATTCTGTCGGGAAGGTTCCAGCCCTCCCAAATTCCCCCGCGCATCGCGAACCGGGGCAAAGGGTGCTGACGATTTTAACCCTCGAACTCGCGAAGAGTCTCGCGACAGAACACAATGTCGCCAGTCGGTTAATGCCTCATACGCGGCGAATCGCGGCCGGGCCAGCATAGTTCTGAAGCGTTACATCCGAGTGAAAGTGGGCAAGATTCGCGCGATTTGTGACGCTGCCGAGAACGCGCGTTGGTGATAGTATCCGCGCCAGCCGGCCTTCCGGAGGTCCTGCCATGCAAGGATTGATGATGGATTTTCCGCTCACACTCGACAAAATACTTGAGCGCTCCGGGAAACTCTTCGGCTCAGTTGAGATCGTATCGCGGCGGCCCGATCGTTCAATTCATCGCACCACATACTCAGAATTCTACCGCCGGGCGCGGGCGCTGGCCGAGTCGCTCCAACGCGAAGGCATCCGGCGCGGAGATCGAGTGGCCACGCTGATGTGGAATCATTCGACTCATCTCGAGGCCTATTTCGGAATTCCGGCAAGCGGCGGCGTTCTCCACACTTTGAATTTGAGGCTGCATCCGAAGGAAATCGCATATATCGTCAATCACGCGGAGGACCGCTTCCTCATCGTGGACGACGTTTTATTGCCGCTCTACGAGCAAATAAAGGAACAGACTCGATTTGAACGGGTGTTTGTGGTGCCATTCGGCGGCCAACCGCTGCCTGCGGGCGCGGAGAGCTACGAGGACTTGCTAAGCGCGGCGACCGGCGATTTCGCGTATCCGGCGCTCGACGAAAAAGAAGCGGCGGCGATGTGCTTTACATCCGGCACGACGGGAAATTCGAAAGGCGTCCTCTACTCTCACCGCGCGCTGGTTCTTCATGCCTTCATATCCACGCTCGATGAAACCTTCGGCATCAACCACTCGACCGTTCTTCTTCCCGCATGTCCGATGTTTCACGCCAACTCGTGGGGCGTGCCGTTTACGGCCGCGATGGTGGGCGCAAAGCTGGTGCTTCCGGGGCCGCATCTTGACGCCGAAAGTCTGATGGACCTGATTGAGGCCGAAAAAGTCACGAGCGCGTACGGCGTTCCAACCGTGTGGATCGGAGTGCTTGCCGCACTCGAGAAATTCCCGGGGCGTTGGAAGCTCGCGCAAGATCTCAGAGTGCCATGCGGTGGGACTGCGCCACCCGAAGGCCTGATGCGCGCGCTCGACGGATTCGGCATCCACATCAAACACCTCTGGGGCCTGACGGAAACGACGCCTGTCGCCACAACTAGTCATTTGAAATCCACCATGGCCGGGTGGTCCGAGGACGAGAAATATAAAGTTCGCGCCAAGCAGGGCCTTCCGGCACCGTTCATCGAATTGCGCGTCCGTGGAGATGAAGGTATCGCACCCTGGGATGGTGAGACGCCCGGCGAGCTCGAAATTCGAGGGCCCTGGGTCGCGTCCGCCTACTTCAATGCGCCCGAAACGAAAGACCGATGGACAGAGGACGGCTGGTTCAAGACGGGCGATGTGGCGACGATTGACTCGGAGGGTTACGTCAAGATTGTCGATCGCAGCAAAGACCTCATTAAATCCGGCGGCGAATGGATCAGCTCCGTGGATCTCGAAAACGCGCTGATGGGCCATCCGAAAATCCGCGAAGCCGCCGTCGTCGCCGTACCTCACCCGAAGTGGCAGGAGCGCCCGCTCGCCGTGGTCGTCCTGAAGGACGGCGAAAATGCCAGCGCAGACGAGTTAAGAGATTTTCTGGGCGCCCGGTTCGCCAAGTGGCAACTGCCCGATGGCTTCGCGTTTACCGACGAAATTCCGCGCACGTCGGTGGGGAAATTTCCGAAGATGCGTCTCCGCGAACAATACGCCAATTGGCGCTGGGAATGACGCGCCACTGACCCCCAGGGCTACTCGGCCGCACAGGCCGCTGGTATACTGGCGGCAGTACGGCTCATCGCCGCCGAAGCACTTCACCCATGCACAGCCCCGTAATTGTCGCGCATTACCACGAATTGTGGCTGAAGGGCCGCAACCGCAAATTCTTTCTGCGCAAGATGGCGCAAGCCCTGCGGCAATCGTTCGAAGGGATTCCAGTAGATCGCATCGAGCAGCCGGGCGACCGTTTTATCGTCCGGCTGGGCGAAGGAGCATCGCTCGAGTCTGCCGTCGAAAGAATGCACCGGGTGTTTGGAATCGCGTATTTCGCGGTTGCGCGGACTGTTGAACGCGATCTCGATGCGCTGTGCCGCGCAGCATGGGACGAAATCGAGCCGCTGCGTTTCTCCACGTTCGCGGTGCGCGCCAAGCGCAGCGACAAGTCGTTCGCGCACAATACGATGGACATTGAAGCGACGGTCGGACGCGATCTACTCGAAAAGCTACGTGCGGCCGGCCGCAACTGCACCGTGGATCTTTCCGCGCCCGAAGTGACGTGCCACATCGAGATCACACCCGGCCCCGCACTCGTTTGCGGGCGGAAAATACCCGGCACCGGCGGGCTCCCCGCCAACAGCGGCGGCCGCATGCTCTGCCTGCTGTCCGGCGGCTATGATTCGGCGGTGGCGGCGTACCAGATGATGCGGCGCGGCGCGCATCTGACCTTCGCGCATTTCTACGCGAGCGGCGGCGCGCCCGGCGAATCTTCGTTGCATGTCGCGCGCGCTCTCGCGCGGCGGCTTTCTCTCTTTCAATTCAATTCCAAACTCTGGCGCATTCCGTTTGAGCCGATTCAGCGCGAAATCGTTCGTTTCGCGCCCGAGAGCTATCGCGTATTGCTCTATCGCCGGATGATGATGCGCATCGCGGCGGTCCTCGCGCGCCGCGACCACGCGCTGGCGCTCGTGACCGGGGACAGCCTCGGCCAGGTCGCCTCGCAGACGCTTCAGAACATGGTCGCTGTCGGCGATGCCACGCGCTTGCCTGTATTCCGGCCGCTCGCTGGCACCGACAAACTCGAGATTCTCTCGCTCGCAAGAAAGATTGGAACCTACGACATTTCTTCCGAGCCGTTCCACGATTGCTGCCCGATGTTCATGCCACGCACGCCAGAGCTTTATGCCACGCCGAAGGGTGCAGAATCGGCCGAGGCCGACCTCGACGTGCACGCATTGACGCTGCTAGGCGTCGAGAGCGCGAGCGCCGAACGATTCCATCTGGTTGGCGGCAGCGCCCAGGACGTTAGCGACGACCCCGAAGCGGCCGCACGCATGGCGACTAAAGCATCTGCCGCTTCCGCTTGCGCCATCGAGCTCACGCGCGAGTGATTATTGCGCGCGCGCCGGTGCGTTCCCGTCCATACATCTCGCTCTAGAAATTTCACTTTGAAAAATTCAGGATTCCGGCTGAGGTTTTCCTACGAAGCGCCGGATTAGCTCGAAGATCACCGTGCCGGCCACGAGTGCAATGGTGACGTAGAGAATGCGCATTCCATCTTCCGAGAATACTCGCACGATGTGCCGGCCATAACGCGCGCCAAGATAGGCGAGCACCACATACCGGATGGCCCGGCCGAGACTAAGCGCCGCCAAGAAATTTCGCCAAGAGTAGTTCGACGCGCCCGCTGCTATGACGAACGGTACCATCGGCATCGGCGGCGGCAAAAGAGCGGGCACGGCGATGGCGCCAAATCCCCAGCGCTGAATCAGATATTGAAATCGTTTCAGCTTTGCCTTCGACACTCGTTTCGCCAGACGATCGGCGCCATGCCGCCGCGCCAGGCGAAACGTCAGGTACGCGCCCACCACCGATCCGATTGTCGCCATTATCGCGTAATAGGGCCACAAGGCCCCGTCGTGTGCCGCAAGTACGATCGTCACTACATCCACGCTGCCGGGAACTGGAATGACGGAACCATCCAACAGGCCCAGCGGGATGAGGCCGATTCCACCAAGTTGAATAAACCAGTGGGAGACGCGCCTCGCCGTGGGCGTGGCAAGAAGAAGAGCGAGCGGTACGTGGTGGAGCATCGTTGTTTCGCGGCGTCCGAAAACTTTCACGCCTTCTTTGACAAGCGATCGATCTCGGCAATCTCTTCAGCGGTCAGGTTCCAATCCGCGGCCGCTGTGTTTTGTTTTACCTGTTCAGGCTTTGTCGCGCCGGCGATTACGCTCGAGACGCCGGGTCTCGCCGCGAGCCAACTGAAAGCAAGCTCAAGCAATGTGTGCCCGCGTTTGGTGGCGAATTCGCTCAGCGCGTCCACAATCTTCAGGTTCGCATCCGTCATGTAACGGTCGGCGAGGCGCTTCGTGTTCGTCAATCTCGCGCCTTGAGGCATTTTGCCATGCTCATATTTTCCGGTGAGCAAGCCTGACGCGAGCGGGAAATAAGGCAACAGTCCCAGCGAGTAGGCCTGAATCGCCGGGACAAGCTCTCGCTCAGGTTCCCGCACGAGCAGACTGTATTCGTTCTGACACGAAATAAAAGCATTGATCCCGAGCTCTCGCGAAATCCAATTTGCTTCGACGACTTGCCACGCCGCCAGATTCGACGAACCGATGTAGCGGACCTTGCCTTGCTGCACGAGATCGTCAAGGGTACGGAGCGTTTCCTCCATCGGCGTCAGTGGATCGGGAAAATGAAGCTGGTAGAGATCAATCCAATCCGTCTTGAGGCGCCGAAGGCTCGCCTCCACCGCCGAAAGAATATACCGGCGGGACGCGCCCTTCATTTTGCCGGCGGCGTCCATCGGGCCGCCGAATTTTGTCGCCACGATGACGTCTTTGCGCCTCTCCCCGAGCACCTGTCCCAAAATCTCTTCCGAGCCTCCGTTCCCGCCGTAGATGTCGGCCGTGTCGAAGAGCGTGACGCCCGCGTCGAGCGCTTCGTGAACAACCTTCCGCGAGCCTTCGAGGTCGATGGACCAGCCAAAGTTATTGCACCCGAGACCCACAAGCGATACGCGCAGTCCTGACCTGCCAACATTCCGTTCAATCATTCTCGGTTCCTCTCCGTCGATCGCGATCGTGCTTTTTGAGCTTCATACTCATAGTAAGGATGCAAAAAGCTTGAACGCGTTTCATTCTTCTTTCCTATGAAGTAGAGAGGGGTTGGAATTGCGTCGGGCCAACGCGTCCGCGGCGAAATTATCTCCAGCGAAAGAGTTTCAACGCGAGCGCGAAGCAGATGATCAGCCACGCGCCCATCACGGCGAACTCAGGCGCCAATCGCGCGAGGCTGGCGCCCTGCAGCATGTTGGCTCGCAGGGCGTCGATCACAGCCGTCAGTGGCAGCGCCTTGATGATCGGCTGAACGGCATCCGGAAACCGCTGCGCCGAAAAGAACACGCCGGAGACAATCCACATCGGCATCATGACCACGTTCATCAAGCCCGACGCAGCCTCGATCGTTCGCGCGCGCGACGCAATGAGCAAGCCCAGCGCGCAGAAGCACATTGACCCCGTGACGCAGAGCAGCACCAGATCGAAGAAAGAGCCGCGCAGCGGCACGTGAAACACGAGCGCGCCGAATCCTAGGAGCAGCGCAACCTCGACTACCAGCAGCCCAATTCGAGATAGCACAAACGACAGCAGGTAATACGATCGCGGCATGGGCGTGGCGATGAGCCGCTTCATCAGTTTTTTCCGCCGCGCGTCCACAATCGTGAATCCCATGCCCCAGATCGCGCTGCCCATCAGATTCATTCCAAGCAATCCGGGAATCAGGAAATCGATATAGCGCGATCCCGGCTCACGCATCAGCACATTGGAAGTGGACACGGGATCGACGCGCCCCGCGGCTTGCTGCACCGCGCGGTCCGCAAGCATTCGCGCCGTGCGGCCTTCGGGATTCGTGTCGTCGTAGCGGTAGACTACCGTCCCGTTCGGTCCCGGCACGACGAGTAGCGCGATGTCGCCCGTTCGCAGCGCTTCCTCGGCTGCTCCTGACTCAAGCAGCTTCACGTCGAGCAATTTTTCCTTCTGCAGCGACGCCGTCAGTTCGGATGAAACTGTTCCAATCTTCAGCACCTCGGCCGGGCGATTTCGGAATGCAATGCCCAGCCCCGCGGCCAGCAGCACGGGGAAAATGAACACCCAGAAAAGCGCTTCCGGTTCGCGCATGAACTCGCGGAAGCGCACGAGCGTTAGCTGCACGAGCGCGCTGTCAGCGAAAGTACTCCCGCGTGGCGCCTTCGCTGCCGCTTCTCTCGCGCGGAGATCCGGAGTTGCCGTAATGTCACTCATCGCGCAGATGCCTTCCCGTCAATGCCACGAAAACGTCCTCCAGCGTGGCCGAATGCGTCGTCAACTCCGTGAGCGGTACTCGTTGCGCCTTCAGTTCGTCGAGCAACAAGGGCACGGCGCGGTGCAGTTCCGTCACTTGCAGTTGAACCGTGCCGTTCTCCGTGCGAATTTCGCGAACGCCCTCGATTCGCCGCAATGCCGCGACATCGAGAGCCTGGCTCGCGTTGCCCGCGGAAAATTCCACGACGTGCTCGGCGCCGATGGACGCGATCAATTCACGCGGCGAACCCAGCGCGATCTCCTTGCCGTGGTCCATGATCGCCACGCGCTCGCAGAGCCGCTCCGCTTCGTCCATGTAGTGCGTCGTCAGCACGATCGTTCGTCCAGCGCTCTTGAACTCCTCCACTAATTCCCACAGCTGGCGCCGCGCCTGCGGGTCGAGCCCGGTGGTTGGTTCGTCCAGAAACAAAAGATCAGGATCGCCCACGAGCGCGCACGCCATCGCCAACCTTTGCTTTTGGCCGCCAGACAGATCGCCCACGCGCGAATTTTTCTTCTCGTCGAGTTGCACGAGCGCGATCACTTCTTCCGCGGTTGGTCCCTGCCGGTAAAAACTGCGGAAAAGTCGAACGGTTTCGTGGACGGTCAGTTTTTCGGAAAGCTGCGTATCCTGCAGTTGGATTCCGAGCCGCTGTCGCAATTGCTCGCCGTCGGTTTTCCAGCTAAGCCCCAACAGTTCGACGTTACCGGCGTCCGGCTCCGTCAGTCCCTCGCAGATTTCGATGGTAGTCGTTTTGCCCGCCCCGTTGGGCCCAAGCAGCCCGAAGCATTCGCCTGTGCGCACTTCCAGATCCAGGCCATCCACCGCGACCACGTCCTTGTAGACTTTCCGGAGCTTCTGGACGCGCAAAGCCGTCGTTGCTTTCCACTCGGGCATGAATGCAGTATCGCCTCGGTTTACGGCATCTTCAAGGAATCATTGGGCGGGCGGTCAGGCGCGAGGAGCGATTGGCTAGGTTTCTGCGCTCGCGCGAATTTCCTGCCAGCGCTTCGGGCGCTTTTTCGCGTCGAGCACTTTCTTGCGCAGGCGGATGGACTTCGGCGTAATTTCGACGTATTCGTCGTCCGCAATGAATTCGATCGCTTTTTCCAGCGTCAATTCGCGCGGCGGAATCAGCCGGATGGCTTCGTCCGCAGTTGACGAGCGCATGTTCGTCAGCTTTTTTTCCTTCGTGATGTTCACGTCCATGTCCGCTTCGCGTGAATTCTCGCCGACGATCATTCCTTCGTAGACTTCGGTGCCGGGGCCGACGACCAACTCGCCGCGTTCCTGAATATTCCAGATCGCGTATGCCGTGGTAACGCCGCCGCGATCGGCCACGAGCGCTCCCGTCTGCCGCATGGCCATGTCGCCGGTATATTCCGTCCAGCCCTCGAGGATCGAATGCATCAGCGCCGTTCCGCGCGTGTCCGTGAGTAATTGGCCTCGGAGACCGATCAACCCTCGCGATGGCATCCGAAACTCCATCCGCACACGCCCCGAGTGATGGTTCACCATTTTCGTCATCTCGCCGCGCCGCGATCCAAGCGTCTCCATGACGATGCCGATAAAATTCTCCGGGCAATCGATCACTAGGGATTCCAGCGGCTCGAGGCGCTTGCCGTTTTCCGTGCGCACCACGATTTCGGGCTTGCCCACCATCAGCTCGTAGCCTTCGCGCCGCATTGTCTCGATTAGGATGGCAAGCTGCAATTCGCCGCGGCCGAGCACGCGGAAAGCATCGGTCGAATCCGTTTCTTCGACGCGCAGCGAAACATTCGTCAGCAATTCCTTCTGCAGCCGGTCGCGCAGGTCGCGCGAAGTGACGTACTGTCCTTCACGCCCGGCGAACGGCGACGTATTCACCGTGAAAACCATCGCCAGCGTCGGCTCGTCAATCGTAAGCGGATCAAGCGGCGCCGGATTTTCGACGTCGGTCATGCCTTCGCCGATTTGAATGCCCTCGACGCCCGCGATCGCCGCGATATCGCCCGCTGCGACTTCTTCGGCTTCGTCGCGTTCCAGCCCGCGGAAGGTGAAGAGTTTGGTAATGCGCGTCGGCTGAATCGTTCCGTCGAGCTTGGCGATTCCCACGTCAGAGCCGCGCCGCAGCGTGCCGTTGAACACACGCGCAATCGCGATTCGCCCGAGATAATCGCTGTAGTCGAGATTCGTCACTTGGATTTGCAGCGGACCCGCCGGATCGCCTCCCGGCGCCGGAATGGCCGAGACGATCGACTGGAAAAGCGGCTCGAGATTCTCCGACGAATCGCCGATCTTTCGGTGCGCCACGCCCGTCTTGGCATTGGTGTAGAGGACGGGAAAATCGAGTTGATCTTCATTCGCGTCGAGGTCAATGAACAGATCGTAGATTTCGTCGAGCACTTCAGCCGGCCGTGCATCCGGGCGATCGATTTTGTTCAGGACTACGATCGGCGGCAGCTTCGATTGCAGCGCCTTTTGCAGGACGTACCGCGTCTGCGGCAGCGGGCCCTCGCTCGCATCAACAAGCAGCAGAACGCCGTCCACCATCCGCAAGGCGCGCTCGACTTCGCCGCCGAAATCGCTGTGCCCCGGCGTATCTACAATGTTGATTTTCGTGTCGTGGAAAAAGAGCGCTGTGTTTTTCGCCAAAATCGTGATGCCGCGCTCGCGCTCCAGATCGTTCGAATCCATCACGCGTTCGACCAGCGCCTGATTCGCGCGGAAAATTCCGCTCTGCCGCAGCATGGCGTCCACGAGCGTGGTTTTCCCGTGGTCCACGTGCGCGATGATGGCAATGTTTCGAATCGGCGAAGTCATATCGACTCTGTGCGCAAACAAAAAGGGCTGCAAGTGCGTCCCTGCAGCCCTTCTCCATTCTCTTTCCAGAATGACGAGCGCAACGAACTCGCCTTTATTTTACCATGCGTTTCGCTTGCGTGCCCGGCTGCCTGCATCGTGAATATGCTATTCTCGGGCGCTTTGGAGGTCCCATGCCACGCGCGCCTCGTCCGGCGTTTTCGATTGCGCTGGTGCTCGTAGCTTCTGTCCTGCTTTTGATTCATTTATCGCAGGGCGCCCGCGCGCAAAATCAGGCCACCGCTCCCGACCCCTCGCTCACGTTCAATAAGACCGACGTGATGATTCCCATGCGCGACGGCGTGCGCCTTCACACGGAAATCTACACGCCAAAGGATGCCAAATCGCCGCTGCCATTCGTTCTCGAGCGCACGCCTTACGGCCTGGCCGAAAACGATAAAGGCTTCTCGCGCATCCTCTACGGCACCTACAAGGAAATGATTCCCGACGGGTACATCTTTGCCTTTCAGGATGTCCGTGGCCGCTTCGGTTCCGAAGGCCAGTTTGTCATGCAGCGCGATCCGCGCGATCAAAAGGATCCCAAGTCCGTTGATGAAGGCACCGATGCCTACGACACGATTGATTGGCTTTTGAAAAATGTGCCGAACAACAACGGCCGCGCCGGAGTCGTCGGCATCTCGTATGGCGGCTGGCTCACCGCGATGACGCTGCTCGAGCCTCACCCCGCCATGAAAGCCGTCTCAGAGCAGGCTTCGCCCGCCGACATGTTCCTCGGCGACGATTTTCATCACAACGGCGCGTTCCGTCTGAGCTACGGTTTCGAATACGCCGCGCTGCTCGAGTCCGGCAAGACGAATTTCACTTTTCAGTTCGACACGTATGATACTTACACCTGGTATCTCAATCTCGGCCCGCTATCCAATGCCAACGCTCGCTATTTCCGCGGCTCCATGCCCACCTGGAATAGTTTTGTCGAACATCCCAACTACGACGAGTTCTGGCAGAAGGAAGCCTTCCGCCGCTATTTCGAGAATCTGAAACTTTCGGTGCCGAACCTGAACGTCGCGGGCTGGTGGGACCAGGAGGATTTTTACGGGCCGGTAAAAATCTACGAACTGCTCCAGAAGAATGATACGGCTCACAACAATTATCTGGTCGTCGGCCCGTGGAATCACGGCGGATGGGCGCGCAGCGACGGCGATCACCTCGGCCCCGTGCAGTTCGGAACGCCCACGTCGCGCTACTTCCGCGAAAAAATTCAGGCGGCATGGTTTGCCTACTGGCTGAAGGACAAGGGCGAGATTCCCGTCAAGGGCGCGCTCACATTTGAAACCGGCGCGAATGAATGGAAGTCTCACGACACTTGGCCGCCAAAAACGGGCTTTCAGCCGCGCAAACTTTACTTCCGCGATTCCGGCAAGCTCTCATTCGATGCGCCGCCCGCCGCTTCGCTCAACGCGTTTGACTCCTACATCTCGGACCCGGCCAATCCGGTTCCGTACCGTACGCGCCCCGTGGAAGAAACTTATTCGCCGGGCAGCCGCTGGTACACGTGGCTCACCGAAGACCAGCGCTTCGTTGAGCATCGCCCCGACACGCTAAGCTGGGAGACGGACCAACTCGGCGAGGATGTGGTCATATCCGGCGACATCGTCGCGCATCTTTTCGCGTCCACCACGGGCACCGACAGCGACTGGGTCGTCAAGCTCATCGACGTCTATCCGGAAAAGTACGACGCGGACCCGAAGATGGGTGGCTACGAGCTCATAATTTCCGATGAAGTGTTCCGCGGGCGCTTTCGCAAGAGTTTTGAGCGGCCCGAACCGATTCCAGCGAACGAAATCGTGCCGTTCACGATCGATTTGCACACCAACGATCACGCGTTCCTGAAAGGCCATCGCATCATGGTGCAGGTGCAGAGCACTTGGTTTCCCATAATCGATCGCAATCCGCAGAAGTTCGTGCCCAATATCTTCAAGGCGACGGCCTCCGACTTTCAGGAAGCGACGCAGCGAATCTATCGATCCGGCGCGAATGCGTCGTATGTCGAACTTCCTGTCGAATCGCCCTGAGCCGCGGCGCTGGTTAACTGAAGTAGTTCTCTCAGGCTCCGTGGTAATATTGTGGTGCGTAATCAGGCCCGTAGCTCAGTTGGTTAGAGCGCTACCTTGACACGGTAGAGGTCTGCGGTTCGAGCCCGCACGGGCCTACCATCCTGCGATGGCCGGCTTTCTCTATATCCTGCAGAGCAGCACTTCCGGCAAATTCTATGTCGGCTCGACGAACGATCTCGAACGGCGCTTGGCGGAGCACGGTCGCGGACACAGTCTCGCAACGCGAGGCCGAGGCCCGTGGCGAATTGTTTATCGCGAGGAATTTCTGACGCTAGCGGAAGCGCGCCGGCGGGAATATGAAATCAAACAATGGAAATCCTCGAGGCGAGTCGCCGAACTGATTGGTGATATCAATGGTTCGAGCGGGCCGTCGTGAGACGGCCAGGTCTGCGGTTCGAGCCCGCACGGGCCTACCATCTGCTCTGATGCCATTCCTGTACATCCTACGAAGCGATTCGACGAAGCGCTTTTATACTGGCTCGACCGACGATCTCGATCGGCGGCTGTCCGAACATCAGCGCGGCCATACGCTGTCTGCGCGGCTGGCGGTACGGTAGTAGACTTCCGCGATGCAAAAAACATTGGACTGCCTGCTAGGCGCTTTCGCCGGCTATTTCGTTTATCTCCTCGTCGCCTGGACTTACATCGCCGTCATGGGGACGGTCTTTGGCGGCTGGCCTGACACATTTCCGCCTTTTGTATGGCCGTTCATGTCTCCGTTTCTGATATTTCGATACTCGTGGCAAGGACCTCCGCTCGACGAAAATCTCCTCAGTTTGTTCGGAGGGCTGCTTATGCTTGGGGGAGCTCTCTGGGGATTTTTGAATTTTCCGCGTGGCAAGTTTGGCAAGAATGAGCAACAGCGCTTCTCTTCCTGAGTAACGCGCTTTACAGTCGGCTGACAAAGAGCTAACTCATTCACGGTATCGGCGAGACGCGGCCATTCAAGAGATGCATCGATTTCGCGGCGTCGCGATGGGCCAGTGATTGGCGGCATCCGTACGGAGCGGCGCCGCTTCTTTGCGCAGCCATATTGGCTTGACTTATCTTTCCCTGTATCAGTAGTATTCGCGAAATTCGGATCTGACTGCCGAGACGCCATCGATCGAATGCAGGAGGCGCAGAGACGAATACGGGGTGTGGATAAAATGAAAAATTTTACTAAGCTAACGTTGATGGGTGTCCTCGCAGCACTTTTCTGCGCCGCGGCATTCGGCCAAGGAGGCGCCACGGGCGCAATCAGCGGCTCGGTCCAGGATGCGTCTGGCGCCGCTATCGCCGGTGCGAGAGTTATCATCACCAGCGAGGCGACCGGTCAAATCGTTCGCGAGTTGATTTCTGACTCTTCGGGACTCTTCTCCGCGAACCTGCTTCCCGCCGGGATGTATTCAATCGAAGCGAGCGCTACGGGATTTTCTCCCACCAAGTTTAGCGGCATTGAGGTGCGCGTCACAGAGACGGCCCGGATGACAGCCGTGCTCAAGGTGTCGAGCGTCAAGGAAGAGATCACCGTCACTGCGGAGGTTGCGGCCGTCAATACTACCGCGCCGACGACCGGCGAGTCCCTGGGAACCACCGAAGTCACCGACCTGCCGATGGCCACGCGAAACTTTCAGACGCTGTTGACGCTTTCTGCGGGCGCATCAGCCGACCTCAATAGCGCCACCCAATTGGGACGCGGCCAGGTTTATATGCACGTGAACGGCGGCCGCGAGGACAACAACAACTATTTGATCGAAGGCATCTCTGCGTCCGACCCAACCTTGGGTGAATTGACGAACACGCCGCTGCCGAGCCCAGACGCCATCCAAGAGTTCAAGGTGAGCACGAGCCTGTACGACGCAACGCAAGGGCGGAATGGCGGCGGCAATATTGATGCCGTCTTGAAAAGCGGTACGAGTAACTATCACTTTGACGCGTGGGAGTATTTCCGCAATACCGTGCTCGATGCCAATGATTTCTTCATCAACGCCGCGGGCGAACAAAGGCCGGCGATCAAACAGAACATTTTCGGTGGTGATATCGGCGGGCCGGTTGACCCAGGCGCAAAGTTGGGATTCTTTTATGTGAACTATCAGGGGACGCGTCAACGCAGCGGAGACTCCCCGGGCACTTTTATTAACACGGAAATCCCCGTCTTGCCGGCAACCGGACGCAGTGCAGCAAGTTTGACGAGCTTATTCTTCCCAGGTATCGCGGGGTGTCCCGGAACGTTTCTTCCGGCTGGAGTGACAAGCCTGGACCCGGTTGCAGTAAATATCCTGACGGCGGCGAACGTGGGGAATAAATTTGGGCCAGGTTCGTATTTGTTTCCGTCGGTCGCGGGCACGCCCGGCATCAATCCAGCGACTTGCTCGTATAACACGGGTCCACTTGTGCTGAACTCTACCGGCAAATTTACCGACGACCAATTTACAACCAACTGGGATCGCGAGTTCGGCAGTAAGGATCACCTGTCGTTTCGTTTCTTCTGGTCGGATTCGGACATCTACCAGCCCTTTGGCGCCGATAACTTGCAAATTCAGACCGGCGGCGTGGCGGGCACGACGAATCTGAACTTTCCGTTGGATACTCCATTACACGGGCGTTTTGGCAGTATTACGGAGACTCATGCCATCAACAACGACCTCCTGAACGAGTTCCGATTCGGCTTGAATATCATCGGCACAGTCTTCAACCAATCTCCGATTTTGTCGCCAGCGGATGTCGGCATCAATCGCCCAACGGATACGGGAGACATTTATCGTCTTCAGTTCGAAAATTTCCAGTTTGGTTCTTATCCAACGCAGCCGCAGACGGACCTTTCGGACAGCTTTGCGTTTATTGATACGCTGAGCTGGACGAAGGGGAAGCATGCGTTCCGGTTTGGCGCTGAAGCCGACCGGATCACGCTCCGGCGCGACCTGCCAGTCCTCGACAATGGCTTGCTCTATTTCGTCCCCGGCACCTACAACACGACTGATTTTCAGAACTTCTTGCTTGGCGCGCCGCTCGTTTCTGAAGCAGGAGGCGGCGTAGCGAATCATGACTACCGCATCCCGGCGTATTCGTTATTCATCCAGGACGACTACCGCGTCACGAAAACTCTTACTCTAAATCTTGGCTTCCGCGAGGATTTCAACGGTGCGCCGTTCGACACGCTTTGCCATATCGGAAATACGAATCCGGCGTTGGCGGGCGCAACGGGAGTCGGATTCATTTACCCGACGTGCGTGAACAATTACAGTCTCCCGGGTCTCAGCGGGAATCTTCAGGAAACGGGGCTTAATAATAATTACGCGTCGGTATGGGAGCCACGCATCGGCTTTGCTTACGATCTGTTCGGACATCACACGACGTCGATCCGCGGCGGTTATGGCATTTATTCGGTACGCGAAGATTTGGGCGCCGTGGACAATCTGTCATTTTCCGTGCCGTTTTATCCGGTGGCCGTCGGATTCGCAGTACCTGCCGGCAGTCTTGCGAATCTGTTCACGGGCTCGGTTCCGGGCGTTGCTGGAATACCGCCATTGGGAACGCTAAGCCAGGCTTTCGTGCCGACGCCTTCGATTCTGCAAGGGTTTGTGAATAACGTCTCCGGAGCGCCGACGACTGATACCACGCAGACGCCCGTGTTCTCCGGGAACGCGATCGACTACATCGGGTTGGAAGTTCCGCTGCATTGGATTTCCCCGACAACTCAGCAATGGAATCTAACCGTACAGCGGGAGCTCGGAGCGAATTGGTTCCTCGAAGTGGGATACGTCGGAACGAAGGGCACCCATCTGCGCGTCACGTACGATCCGGAACAAGGGCAGTTGCTCGGCCAGCCCGGCTTTCCAACAAGTCTCACGGTAACCGCGCAGAATGGGACTCAGTACACGATCACCCAAAATACCGAGTCGAACGTGAACGCGCGCGCGCAATACCTGGGAATTGCGCCAGACGCGTTCGAGGCGTTTTCGCCGATTTCAGACTCCCACTTTAACGCGCTGCAATTAACCGTGGCCCATCACTTCTCGAAGGGCTTGTATTTCCAAAGCGCCTACACTTACGCTGACTCGATTGATGACGTTTCGACCTCGAGCGTGGCGTTTCTGACGCGCGTGAATAATCAGAATGACGCGCGCGATTCTCGAGGTTTATCGGACTTCGATCGCCGGCACCGCTGGGTGGACAGTTTCGTTTACCAACTCCCGTTCTTCAAACACGCGCATGGATTCGAAGGCGCGGCTTTGGGCGGATGGGAAACCAGCGGCGTCTTCACGTTGCAGTCTGGGGCCCCATTCACGATTTACGATGGAGGCGGTGGAACCGCAGCGAGTTTGGCGAGTACGCCATCGACTACGGCAAATTTTGCCCCTGGCTTTAGTTGCGCGAACGCCGCGACACCCGGCAGCACGATTCAACGTCTGGGTGCGTGGCTGAATCCGGCGGCATTTGAACCAGCTCCGATTGTCGGCCCTGACGGTTCAACCGGCTATGGCAATACCCCACGCAATTGCTTTATCGGTCCTTACCAGGGGAATTTGGACTTCACCGTCGGTAAGACATTTGCGCTCGGCGAGCAGCAGAACTTGCGATTCCGGGTGGACTTCTTCAATCTGACGAATCATCCATCGTTCGCAATCACGCAGCAGAATGATGTAGCGCCGGGCACGCCGGGAAGCCCGTGCGGTCCGACGAACTGCAATCCGTCGTTTGCCGCGATTGATTCAACGGTCGGCAATCCGCGAATTATTCAGTTCTCATTGAAGTATTCATACTAGCGGCGTGAGCGGCGCGAAACGGGGAAATGTCGCGGCCGGGCGACGGACCTTAAATTAACGCAGGTCCTCTCGAGCGATTCGCGAGAGTTAATCCGCGGGCTCGATCAGCTTGCGTCTGTGAGTTGTGCCTCGCCGCAAAATCCTAACTCCCCGGGTTCGGCTTGTCCTTCTTGTTCTTTTTGTTGTTGAAGTCGAGCCCAAACGATGGATTCGTCCGCGTTCCGGTGATTCGAATCGGCAACGAAGTCCCAGCGCCATTCTTCCTGAAAAACGAATCGAAAGGTTTGAGAAAAACGGATTTCACGCCGGTCGTCAATTGTGAGAGCTGCGCGTTCAGCAGCAGATGGCCCTGAAAATCCAGCGTTTCATCTTCGAGGTTATACGTCCCCGCGAGTTGTACTTTCGCGCCTTGCACGTCGAACACGAGATTCGAAAACGTCGCCACTTTGTTCGCCAGCCCGAACTGTCCTTCCAGATTTGAAATCACGTCTTCGATCCCCATATTTTTCGGTTCGCCTTGTCCGTGCCGGCTCAGCGAATCCACCTTGCTCTGAACGCCGTTGTTTGCGAAATGCACGTCTTCAATCCCGAAACGGCCCTTCAGAATCAGTTTGTCGAAGAGTGCCGCATCATCAGGCGGAATATCGATCTTGGCATTCAAATTGACCGAGCCGGTCATCACCTGCTGGTCCCCTTTCACCACCAGGTGCAATAAATCTTCGACCCGCGCATTTTGCGCCGTGGCATTCAGAAGAATGTGCCGGTGCTTCGCGCCGCGCACTTTCACAACTTCGCCGTTCGTCTCGATCGTCGAATGCAGAAAATGCGCTGTAACGGATTTGAGATATGTGTTTCCGTTCGTGCCGTCCACCACCACCACATAGTGCGTCTTCAGGTCCACCGGTTTTGAGCTGAATTGCAGCGCGAAATCGGGCGTGTCGGTGTCGCCTTGGACGTTCAGGCTATCCAGTGCGCCGCTATAGCTTCCTTTCGAAGAAAGAATCCCCGAAATTCCTTTCAGCGTACCCAGGTCGGCATTCGAAAACGAAAAATTTCCATCAACGGGAGTGAGGCTCGGCTGCTCCGCGTTCCAGGGCCCAATATGTCCATTTGTCGCAATGTCTCCGACAGGTTTCGGATTGCGCAGCGTCGCGTGGAATTCCGCGGGCCCGCCTGAGCCTGCGTCATCCACGACTAGATGATGAATGTCGAACTCAAGCGGAATTTTCTTCGGATCTTTCGGCAGCATCACCACAACGGCGTCATTCGCGTCGATTTCGGCGATGACGGCGGAGAACTTCGGCGTGGATTTGTTGCCTTCTTCCGCTTTCTCTTGCGCGGCATTTGCGGTGGTGGCGTTTTCGCTTGCGCGGTCCGCGCCGGCATTCTTTTCATTTTGATCGTCGTTGCGCGGCGGAATGTGCAGTTGGAATCCAGTCAGTTGCACGTTTGCGACTCGGATCGGCAGCCCAGTCAGCGCGTGAAGATCCGCCGTGATCGTAATTTTATCGGCGATCAGTAGTGGCGGAATGTCGGTCCGGCCCTTGTGCCGCAGCACGATCCCGTCGGCCACCACGTACACGCGTGGGAAAATCCAGACGGAAATATCGCGGATTTGTACTTCGCTATCGAAGCGGTCGCTCAGATAGTGTACGACTGCATCCTTCACGAATTTTCTGCGGCCCAGTGTCAGGACGGCGGCGGTGATCGCCGCGAGAACCAAAAACCCCGCGACGCTCCAGACGACGATCCGAATCGTTTTGCGCTGCATTCATCCTCCGCCGGGGTGCGTCCATGGGCCGGACCCGCGTTCCACAGTGACACTGGTTGACTGCAGAGGCAACTTGCCGCAAGATTTGGACGAGTCGCTGAAGCGTTAGCTTCAGCCCGGGCGGGTGTACTCGACTGCCCGGGGCCGTGATCCTGCCTCTTCAGCCTCGCTTACTTGATGCGCCCGCCAGGGCGAAGGAGACACCAGTGAAGAAATTGTATGTGGGCAATCTTCCGTTTCAGGCTGCGGAAGAGGACGTCCAGGCCTTGTTTTCTGAAAACGGGATCACTCCAGGAAATGTCACGCTCATTCGCGACCGCTTCACCGGCCAGCCGCGAGGCTTCGGGTTTGTCGAGATCGGCGACGATGGTGAAGCCGAGAAAGCAGTTGCGGCGCTGAATGGCAAAGACTTCAAGGGACGCAAAATCGTAGTCAACGAAGCACGCCCCCAGCGCGAAGGCGGCGGCGGTGGTGGCGGCGGCGGACGTGGACCGGGCGGCGGCGGTGGAGGCGGTCGCGGCGGCTACGGTGGGGGTGGCGGCGGAGGGCGCGGCCGAGGCGGACGCGACCGCTAGTTGTTGTCAGCAACGATTGCTTGTTTGCCTTCGATCGCGTCGCTGTGGTCTGGAGTGGCGCGATCTCCCGGTTAGACTTCCACGCAGACTTGCCGGCACAAGGAACATACGTTCGTTTTCACGATTTTGAAGCGCTCCATCAAACGCCCCTGCGGAGCATGCCTGCTCTTGTAAACTAGCCTTAACCTGGCCGGTGATATACTCTCGCCTCTCATCTCCAGTTCCAGTTCCGGAAACTCACGGTCGAGCCTGATTGAATGGAAAATTATGATCTCGTCGTCATCGGTTCGGGGCCTGCCGGTCAGCGCGCCGCCATTCAGGCGGCGAAATTCGGCAAGCGCGTCGCGCTGATTGAAAAGCTGGAAGTTGTCGGCGGCACCGCGATCAATACCGGCACGATTCCCAGCAAGACAATGCGCGAAGCGGTTCTGCATCTCTCCGGGTTTCACTACCAGAGCCTTTACGGTGTGAACTACCGCGTGAAGGAGCAGATCACCATGGCCGATCTCTGCTTCCGCGCGCAGCACGTGATCAAAACCGAAGTCGACGTCATTCGCGCACAGCTTTCGCGCAATGGCATTTCCGTTCTGACCGGCATTGCCAGTTTCATCGATCCGCATCACATTCGTGTGGTCGGCTCGCACGCCCAGTCGGAACTGGAAGCCAGCAACATCATCATTGCGGTTGGAACGAAGCCCGCGGAATCGCCGCTGGTTCCCTTTAACAATCGCAACATCATCAATAGCGATCAGATTTTGCAGATGCCCGAAGTTCCGAAGACCATGATCGTCGTCGGCGGCGGCGTAATCGGCGTCGAGTACACCTGCATGTTCGCCACTCTCGGCGTCCGCGTGATCCTCGTCGAGAAGCGTCCGCGCCTGCTCGAATTTGCGGATACGGAAATGGTCGAAGCGCTCTGCTATCACTTGCGCGATCGGCGCGTCACCTTGCGCCTGAATGAAGAAGTCGAGAGCGTCGAAGAAACGCCCGATGGAGCCGTCAGCGCAAACCTCAAAAGCAAAAAGAAAATTTCGGGCGAAGCATTGCTTTACGCCGTCGGCCGCCAGGGAAACGTGGACGAGCTGAATCTCGCGGCTGCCGGGCTCGAATCCGACGCGCGCGGCCGCATTCAGGTGGACGCGGACTACCGCACCAAGCAGCCGCACATTTTCGCCGTCGGCGACGTCGTCGGCTTTCCGAGCCTCGCTTCGGTGTCAATGGAGCAGGGACGCATCGCTGCGGCCAACGCATTCGGTCTGCCTCTGCATTCGAACCGCGCGTTTTATCCTTACGGCATTTACACCATTCCCGAAATTTCATTCATCGGCAAAACGGAAGAGCAGCTCACCGACGAAGGCGTCCCCTACGAAGTGGGAATCGCGTACTTCCGCGAAATTGCGCGCGGCCAGATTCGCGGCGATACCACCGGCCGCCTGAAATTGATTTTCAGTCCCGACACGAAAAAGCTCCTCGGTGTCCACATCATCGGCGAGGGCGCTTCTGAGCTGCTGCACATCGGCCAGGCCGTCTTCGCTCTCGACGGCACTGTCGAGTATTTCGTGGACACGGTTTTCAATTATCCGACCCTTGCGGAGTGCTACAAGGCGGCGGCGTTCAACGGCCTCAACAAGCTGACCAGATGCTGAACTGGGGTGTTTGAAGCGATTCGGCGATCGACGATTGGCAGGCGCGCAACATGAGCAAGACACTCGGCGTTCTCGTGATGGAGCATATTTCGGTCGGCCTGGTGGAGAACAATAAAGTTCTCGGCCCGCTTCGGATATTTCCCGAACAAGGTGGCTCGCTCGACGTGCTTCAGACTATGCCCTCCGAATCGCTCGGTGAAACGATTCGCCGTGAAGTGGAAGCGGCTGCCAAAGGGGAAACGATTCGGGCCGTGGGTTTGGGCATCCCGGGAATCATCCAGAGCGGTGTGATCGAAGACTCTCCGAATTTGCATCAGCTCAAAGGCTTCAACGTGCAAGGCGCTCTCTCTTCCTCGCTTCGCCTCGGTGCGGAGCCCGTTCCCATCCGCGTCTTTAACGATGCCGACGCAATGGCCGCGGGAATTGCCGCGACGCGCGGTGAATTGAACAAGCTGATCCGCGTTTGGACGCTCGGCAACGGCATTGGCTTTGGACGGTATCCCTGGCGCGCAGGAATTTGGGAGGGTGGCCACACTGTGGTTTCGCTGGATCCCAAAGAGAATTTCTGCGCCTGCGGTGGGCGCGGCCACCTCGAAGGCATCATGGGGAATCGCGCGATGCGTCTGCGTTTCTTGGATCTTGAGCCCGAGGAAGTGTTTGCAAACGCGCGCTCGGGCGACGCCCGCTGCTCCGAATTTGTGACTCTGTGGCATCGCGCGCTCGCCGCCGCGGCCGCCTCGAACGTTCACATGGAAGGCCCTGGAAAATTCTTCATCACCGGTCCGAACGCGAAGTTTATTGAAACCGGTTTGCTCGACCGCATTCTTCACGAGATGGTGAAAATGAGTCCGCTACAGGGCAGCTTTTTCGAAGTCATCCCCACGAGCGATGAAGAAGGAATTATCGGCGCTGCCGTCAATGCCGAGCGCCTGGTTTCAGGCGCCTGACGCGCCTCACGCGCCAATTTTGACGCCTTCCGCTGTCAGGACGCTCGACCGGTCTTGTTCAAGTCTTTGTAGAATCCTAGATCCTCGCCTCGCAGCATTTTGGTGATGTAGACGATTTGTCCGTAGTGCAAACCGAAATGCTCGACAACCTGATAAACAGCATCCAATCCGGTCACGTTGTAGCCTTGAATTTCGAAGCGCGCAAGCAAGTCGGTCTCGGTGATTCGCGAGAGGACGTCTGACGCTTCCTGCATCGTCGCGCCAAGTCGGTCGAGGAGCGCAGAAATCGGAATTTTTTGCCGTTCGTTGAACTCCACGGGCCGGTCGCGCTTGTCCTCCATGCGGTTGAACGATGCGATCAGCCACTGCCGCACGTTGCCATTGAGATGCAAAATCAAATTTCCCACGCTGTTACTGGAGTCATTCGGACGCCACCACGCCTGCTCATCCGTCAGAGACTCAACGCAACTGCGGAGCCGCGGCCAATGTTGCTCCAGTAGCTTCTGGCGCGAAAATTCGAGAAACAATGCAGCGGTCTTCGATCCAGCTTCGGTCGTCATCGGAAAATGAGCCTCCTCTTCATGCCTATCTCGCGTGCCTATGCTGCCATTATGCACAAGCTCCGTCCCGTACCGGTGGCGCGACTTGACGATTCATCATCGATTGTTTTCAGGGATATCGCTAGAGCTTGAAGCCGATGCCGATCGAAATGAGCGGGAAAAGTCCGTACCGCGAAGCATCATGAATGACGGTCCGTCGTTCGACTTGGATGTCGCTTTGAATATCCGGATTCGACGCGACTTTCATGCAATCGGAGAAGTTTGTATTGCACACGCTGCCCGCGAGATTCATCGCCACTCGCGGCGTTCCGTGATACACGCCGCCAAACTCGAATCGAAAACTGACGTGCTTGCCGTTGCGCGGCGCGATATTCCCAAAGCCCGCGAGAATCATCGGCGACACTTTGAAAAAATCGAGCTTGCCGCTTCCGCTCACCGGATCGGCTGGATCGCTGACATGCGTGACATCGGCGATTGAAAATGTTTGCCCGCTGGGAACCGATGCGCTCGCGGTGAGCTGATTGCCATTGTAGAAAAGCGCGCCGGGACTCAGATGAAAGTTGCGCCGCACATACCAGTCGTAAATTCCTTCCACCGAATTCAGGTTCAGCTTCGCGGAGTAGTGAATGCCGTTCAGCTGTTCGGCGGCGGCGTAGTGAAACGTGTTAAACCCGGCGCGCAGATTCGTGCTTGGCGAAAGAGGCCGCGCAACTTCGATTCCCACTCCGAGTGGGGACACATCCGCTCCGATGCCGATCTGCGGATATTGGCGGTAAGCGGGCTGACGCGCGGGGAACGGTGATTCCTCGCTGTTGCTGTTGGCTAGCCCTTCCGAAGCGGGCGGCTCAACCGAAACGCCTCGCGGCAGCGCAGGCTCCGCTTCCACCACTCCGGCTTCCGGCGATTGCGCAACGCAAATTTCGGCCGCGGCCAGATAGCACACCGCCGCCAGGGCGATCGCCGGGAATTGAACGAGCACACGCACGTTTCGTCCTGAAACGTCCTTTTCAGCGTCGATCGACAAACGAAATCGATGCACGACTCCTTATCGGCAGGCTCCGATTTCGAATCAGCCTTCAATTTGAAAACTTGGCTGATGAATTGGAAGGCGAGAAGAGGAAAAAGGCAGGTAAGGCTTAGCGAGCGCGTGCGGTGTTGTCGGTTTGCTGTCCAGGAACGGGAGTGACGGCTGACCCAGTTTGCGGTCGCGCCGGCGTTGACGCGCGCGAACTTCCACTGCTCGTGGCGTGCTGCAACAAATCCGTGAGAACGGTGTCGATTCGGGCCATCGCTTCATCGATGCGGCGAAGACGTTCGTCGCGCTGCTCAAGTCCCGCCGAGAGTCCAATCGCCGTAAGGCTGTGACGAACGCTGCTATTCAACTCCGCGATCATCGCGATTCGCTCTTTCGCTCGCCGGAATTCCTGATCGCGCGACACTTTAATCTCGTATGCCAGCAGCGCGGCGCCAGCAAGGATGCCGATCGCTATGTTATTGATAATTGTGGCCGTCAGCGGAATCCCGACTCTCTCGAGGTACATATCCGAGAGAAAACTGGCGGCAAAAAGTCCGATCGCGACCACGCCGATGGGGATCACCCGTTCCCAGGCGAACCATGATGCGGGCTTGTTTGCAGGTCTCATGAGTAGCCTCCCAACTTAAGTAGGAGGTAATCCACCCCACTGCGATTGAGCCAGCATTTTAGTTCCTCGGCGGCGCGACGGCAAGGGAAAAGGCTGAAGGCAATTCGCATCGCGATTGCGATTGATGCGCAATCCCTGGACCTTGTCTTTCTCGGTTGTGATGTTCGGAGGATATGTGCGCGTTCTGCAAGCCGCCCAGAAAACCTTCGAGGAAAGCAACGCTTCCGCGAGTCCCGTAGTCATCCCGGCGCGAGCCCCTCGCGGTCTGCCGGATTGGCCGGTTCTTCGATCGCGTTCAGTTCACGCCGAACGTAGTTCCGTAATTGCGCCAAATTACCCGATTTACCTTTGCTGCTGGGCACCGCTGCTTTTACACAGCATTTATAAAGCAGTAATTCTCGCGCAACCTTGAGCGGGTAAATTCGTGCGCGAATGTGTGTGAGTTGGCTACGGGGGACCTAATGGCAGCCAAGGCAGACAATATCGAAGGAATCTACCAGACCGCGCTGGTGAACTATCTGGTATCTCTCGCGCGAACGGTGGAAGGTTCGGTAAATCGCGCGATCGAGGCGCTGCTGCGCCGCGACGAAAAGCTCGCTTCGGAAGTCTTCCTCACTGAGCCGCGCGTCAATGAAATGGAGATCGTGATTGACGAGCACGCCATCCGCCTTCTGCGCAGCGGCAATGTTCCGGAAGCCGATGTTCGTCTGATTGTCGCCAGCCTGAAAGTCAATAACGACCTCGAGCGTATGGGCGACCTCGCGGTGAACATCTGCCAGCGCGTAATCTCCCTGAATTCGATGAATGAAGTCGCCAATCCTCCAGAATTGCAGCCCATGGCAGCTGCGGTGCGCGCCATGGTGAGTAAGAGCCTCGGCGCTCTGATTTTCCAAAACGTTGCGCTCGCCACCGAAGTCCTCGAAAGCGACGACATCGTTGATCAATATCGCGATCGCATCTTTGAAAGCCTGCTTGCTGGAATGATCGAGGATCCCACGCGCGTCGCTCCCAACATGCATTTCATCCTCGCTACCCGGCATCTCGAGCGCATCGCCGACCACACCACCAACATCGCGGAAGATATCGTTTTTTGGGTCCGCGGCCTTGACGTCCGGCACGGACGCGCCGTCAGCGTCGGGCTTGAGCCGCAAGACTCCCGCAAGTCGGTTCAAGCGGCCGGAAACGAAGCTTCCAAGTCACCAGATGGCGCGACCGCCCACTAGCCCCCTGCACTCGTCGGATCGCTCTCTCGAACTCACTCTTTAACTCACATTTCATGTTGCCCTTACGAACCATTCACGCTCCCGGTATAGCGTGTTCCCGTTTCCAGCATTCGAGAGCCGATGAATAGATCTCGATCCCACGACTGGAAGAACTCGCCTGCAGAACACGCCCCCAAGGGGCCTTCGCTCCCCCTGCGTCGGCCCCTTGACCCCTCTGCCCCGGTGCGTGTGGAATTGCAATTCCGAGTCTTGTTTAACTCCATGCCCATCAGCAGTTTCCGGGCTGCCTGTAGCGTTGATCGCTCAGCCTGATGCACCGGTCGTTCATTCGGAATTCTCGCGGCTGTAACCCGGTTGTAACAATAGCCCTCAAGAATCTATCAGAGGAGATTCAGCCGACATGAGCAAGAGATTTGCGGTTGCTTTGTTCTTGGTGTCGCTCTTGGCCGCCGGAATCGTTCTCGCCGACAGCCCGATACTCATCAACGCGGCTGGCGCGACGTTTCCATACCCCATCTACTCGAAATGGTTCGACGTCTATCACACCAAAAATCCTAATATTCAAATCAATTATGCTTCCGTCGGCTCGGGCGCGGGCATCACGCAGCTGCTGAACGGGACGGTGGATTTCGGGGCCTCGGACGGCCCCATGACGGACGAGCAACTCGCTCAGGCGAAAATCAAAATTCTGCATTTCCCGACCGTGCTCGGCGCGGCCGTCCCGGCGTACAACGTCCCTGGGGTAAGCGCGGACCTGAATTTCACGCAGAAGGCGTTGGCGGGAATTTTTCTGGGGACGATTACAAAATGGAACGATTCTGAAATCGCGAACGCCAACAAGGGCGTATCGTTGCCCGCGAGCGACATCATCGTCGTTCACCGTTCCGACGGCAGCGGCACGACTTACATCTGGACGGATTTTCTATCGAAGATCAGTCCGGAGTGGGCTTCAAAAGTCGGGAAGAAGACTTCGGTGAACTGGCCGGTAGGACTCGGCGGCAAGGGCAACGAAGGTGTCTCCGGCCTTCTGCAACAGACGGCAGGGGCGATCGGTTACGTTGAATTGATCTATGCCGTGCAGAATAAGCTTGCGTACGGTAGAGTTCAGAACGCCGACGGAAAATTTGTCAAGGCTGACCTGGCGGGCGTGACAGCGGCGGCCGCGGGAGCGGCGAAGACGATGCCGGCTGATTTCCGCGTGTCGATCACGAATGCGCCAGGTGCCATCGCGTATCCGATATCCAGCTTTACCTGGCTCCTGATTCCTGCGCAGATCTCCGACTCCTCGAAGCGGGAGGCGATCAAGGGCTTTCTGAAGTGGATGCTCGCCGACGGTCAGTCATACAATGAGGCGCTCTCTTATGCCAAACTTCCTCAGCCGGTTATCGCCAAGGAAGAAATCGCAATCTCTTTGATCCACTAAGCCTGCGATGGCTACCGCCACGACTTCGATGAGAGGCGCGGCCCCGGCTCGCTCGGGGCCGCGCTCATTTTTGCACCGCCTGGCCGAAGGCGATCAGATCGCGCATCTCATTACTCTTGTTTTCGCCGCTTCGATTCTGCTGATCACCGCGCTCGTCGTCTATGTCTTGTGGACCGGCTCCGCTGAAGCGCGGCACAAATTCGGCTGGCACTTTTTCTTTACCTCGACCTGGGACCCGGTCTCAGGAGATTTCGGCGCGCTCCCGTTCATCTATGGCACCGTGGTCAGTTCCGCGCTTGCCCTCCTGATTTCCGTCCCCCTGGGACTCGGCGCTGCGATTTTTCTGGCTGAGCTCGCGCCGCGCGGCATTTCCGATTCGCTGGCATTCATGATTGACCTGCTGGCGGCTGTGCCCAGCGTGATTTACGGCTTGCTCGGCATCTTCATCCTCGTTCCGATGATGCGGCTCTACATCGCGCCTTTTCTCAAAGCCACTTTGGGATTTCTGCCTCTGTTCCAGGGGCCATGCTATGGCGTAGGCATGCTGACCGCAGGAATCGTCCTCGCGATCATGGTCGTGCCCTTCATCATTTCCGTATCTCGCGAAGTTTTGCTTTCCGTGCCGCCGGATCAGCGCGAAGCCGCGCTCAGCCTCGGCGCCACGCGTTGGGAAGCCACGTGGAAAGTGGTCGTGCCGTTCGCGCGCACGGGCATTTACGGTTCCATCTTCCTTGCCTTGGCGCGCGCTCTTGGCGAAACGATGGCGGTCACCATGGTCATTGGCAACGATCCGAAAATTGCGGCGTCTCTCTTCGCGCCCGGCTATTCGATCGCTGCGGTGATCGCCAATGAATTCAGCGAAGCCACCGGCGCCCTCTATACTCACTCACTCGTTGAATTGGGCCTGGTGCTCTTCCTTCTCACGTTTATTCTCAACGGTCTCGCGCGCATCCTCATCGTGGCCACCGAGCAGAAAGGAATGTCGCAGGCATGACCTTCCGCGTGCGGTGGCGAAAGTTCGTGAACATCTTCATGCTCAGCTTGACGGGTGCATGCGCGCTTGCGACCGTTAGCGTGCTCGTCTTGATTCTCGGCTACCTCGCGTGGCACGGCGCGTCGTCGGTGAACTGGGACTTCTTCACCAAGCTGCCCAAACCCGTCGGCGACGTCGGTGGAGGAATGGCCAACGCGATTGTCGGCAGCGCCAAGCTCTTGCTGATCGCCTCTCTAATCGGCATGCCCATTGGAATTCTCGCTGCCGTCTATCTCGCCGAGTTCGGCGGGAAGACTTTTCCATTCATCGTTCGCTACACCACGGATCTGTTGAACGGTGTCCCATCCATCGTCATCGGAATTTTTGCCTATGCTGTCGTCGTCATCCCGATGGGGCATTTTTCGACGCTGGCCGGCGGTTTCGCGCTCGGAGTGATGATGATCCCGATCGCGGTCCGCAGCACGGAGGAATTTCTCCGCGCCGTGCCGACAAGCCTGCGCGAAGGCGCGATGGCGCTGGGTGCCAGCAAGTGGAAATCCGTCCTGACCGTGATCGTGCCCGCCGCGTTCCAGGGCATTTTGACGGGACTCCTCCTCGACGTCGCTCGTGTCGCCGGCGAAACTGCGCCACTGCTCTTCACCGCATTTAGCAACCGGTTCTGGAGCCCGGGTTGGAATCAGCCAATTGCCTCGCTGCCGGTTATGATTTACACCTACGCGATTGCGCCCTACGAGGATTGGCACCGGCAGGCATGGGCCGCGGGCTTGGTCCTTCTCGGACTCGTGTTGCTGATCAATATCGTGTCGCGCCTGGTGATGGCGCGTCGCGCGGCGTTCTTGAGGGGTTAGAATGCGGTTAGGAAGCAAGGAATGAGCTTTGGTTCGAATGCGGCCGCAACGGTGAGAGCCATGCAAACCGCCACTCCAGGGACGACGCCGGTCGCGCAGGAAGCCAGCGTGCCCCTGCGCTTCAAAATTCGTGGCCTCAATTTTTACTACGGCCCGAAGCAGGCGCTTCATGGAATTGATCTCGATGTCCCGACGAACCGGGTTACGGCGCTGATCGGCCCGTCCGGCTGTGGAAAATCCACATTCCTGCGCAGCTTGAATCGAATGCAGGAAACCATCCGGCACACGCGAAGCGACGGTGAAATCCTTCTCGACGGCCAGAACATTTTCGAATTGGATGTGGTCAAGCTCCGCAAGCGCGTAGGCATGGTCTTTCAGCGCCCGAATCCGTTTCCGAAATCCATTTACGACAACGTGGCGTATGGCCTGCGCATCAACGGCTATAAGGGCAGCCTCTCCGACCTGGTTGAAAAAAGTTTGCGCCGTTCGGCCCTCTGGGATGAAGTGAAAGACAAGTTGAACCACTCGGCTTATGCGCTCTCCGGCGGCCAGCAGCAAAGATTGTGCATTGCGCGCGCGCTGGCCGTGGACCCGGAGGTGCTCCTTCTCGACGAGCCTTGCTCCGCGCTCGATCCCGTGACCACTGCAAAGATTGAAGAGTTGATGTTCCACCTTAAAGACAGCTGCACGATGGTCATCGTCACCCACAACATGCAGCAAGCCGCGCGTGCCAGCGATTTCACCGCGTTTTTGCTGGATGGCCATTTGATCGAACGCACCATGACATCCGAGCTTTTCACCACGCCCAAGGACCCGAGGACGGAGGCGTACATCACCGGTCGTTTCGGATAGGGCCGGAGGCGGCCATAGCGCAGTTGTGTCACGATCCGCGCGCCGCGTCGAATCGTGATGCGCAAAAGTCTTGCACTCGTAGGAATCGGCGCCAGGGAGTCGCGGGAAGATGGAACGCCATTTTGAACACCAACTCGAAGAACTGAAGCAGCGCCTGCTGTGGATGGGGAGTCTCGCTGAGCGTGCCGTCCATCAGGCGGTGCAAGCCGTTCTCGACGTCGAAGAGAATCTCGCCGAGACGGTTCTCGAAGAAGAGAACGCCATCAACGAAATGCAGATTGAGATTGACGAGCGCGTCTTGCGCCTGCTGGCTCAACAGCAGCTCGTGGCCATGGACTTGCGCTTCATCCTCGCCGTCTCCCGCATCAACAATGACTTGGAACGCATCGGCGATCAGGCCGTCAATATCGCGCAGTCCGCTCTTCGCATCCTGCGCCATCCGCAAGTGAAGCCCTATGTGGATTTGCCGCGGATGAGCGAAATCGCGGAAGGAATGGTTCGCGATAGCCTCAATGCGCTCGTCCGCGCCGACCTGGAACTCGCTCGCAGCGTCCTGGCCCGCGATGATCAAGTGGACTTGCTCCGCGACCAGATGTTTCGTGAGCTGCTCACCTACATGATGGAAAATTCCGCGGTCGTCTTTCCCGCGTTCGAGCTGATTCTCGTGGCGAAAAATCTCGAGCGCATCGGCGATCACGCCACCAACATCGCCGAGGACGTGATTTACATCGTCGCCGGCCGCGACGTCCGTCACCCCGCTCTCGACCGCCGCTGAGCCACCGGCCTCGTCCCATCGGCTGCGGTCGCGCCCTGGCGTCCCTTTGCCCGCCGCGCTACGGTGCTCAGGAATTCTTTCTACAAGAAACCGTGGTTTGACACCCCTTCGGGCCGCCAGTACACTCCAATTTTGTCGATTGGAAGGGGCTATCACTGATTTTTCGCCTGCGCATTGGACTGATCGCGGCCACATTGCTGGCAACGATGGCGACGGGCTGTGCCGTCAGCAAAAAAAAGCCTGCGCCGCCCGCGCCCGCAGGGCCGCTGCTCGAAGCGACTCGTGCCGATCTCGTTGAAAAGTACAATCGCCAGTCCAGAGCGGTCGAATCGCTCAACGCCGGCGTCACGCTCAAAGCTACTGCGGGCTCGCAATACACCGGCGTGGTCGAGGAATATCACGAAGTCAACGGTTTCATTTTGGCGCAGCGCCCGGCCAGCATTCGGGTCATTGGCCAGGCGCCCATTGTCAGCAAGAATATTTTCGACATGGTGAGCGACGGCGAGAATTTCCGCATTTACATCCCGTCGAAAAACACGTTTATCACCGGCCCGGACAAATTCGAAAAGCCTGCGCAGAAGCCGATCGAAAATCTCCGGCCGCAGCATCTCGTTGACGCGCTCTTATGGAATTCAATTCGCGCGGACCAGCCGGTTGTTTTCGAGGAATCAGACAAAGGCGGCGCCCATACTTACGTCCTCGGCATCTTGCACGGTTCTCGCGCCAACACGAACTTCGAAATCGAGCGCCGTATCCATTTCGAGCGCGCCGGCTTGACCGTTTCTGAAATTGAAATTTTCGGCGAAGGCGGAAAGTTGGAATCGATCATTCACTACGGGGACTGGCAGCCCTCCGGCGACGCGCAGTTTCCGCGACAGATTCGCATCGAGCGCCTTCGCGACGACTACCAGCTCGAAATCGGCGTCACCAAGCTGACCCTGAATGAGCCGCTGAAGCCCGAACAATTCCAGCTCGATCAGCCGCCGGGTACGAAACTCGTCGAAGTCGGCAACAACGATAAGGATTCCCAGCCGTGATCCAGCGGATGATTTTTCAGAACGTGCTTCATCGCCCGATTCGCACCGCGCTCACCATTCTCGCCGTCGCCATCGAAGTCATGCTCGTCATCATTGTCGTCGGCCTCACCACCGGCCTCGTCACCGAATCCGCAAAGCGCGTCGAAGGCATCGGCGCAGACATCATGGTCCAGCCACCGTCGGCCTCCGTCCTCATGGCTTTCAGCGGCGCGCCCATGCCCATCAGCCTTGGCGGCAAACTCGCCGAAATGAAATACGTCAAATCCGTCGCGCCCGTCCTGCTTCAATTCAATTCCACCAACGGTCTCGACATCATCTACGGCATTGATCCCGTTTCCTTCAAAGCCGTCTCGGGCGGATTTGTTTTTCATTCCGGCCACGACCTCGAACAGCCCGACGACATCCTTGTCGACGACTTGTACGCATATTCCAAGCACATCAGTTCCGGGCAGACGTTGCACATCCTCGATCACGATTTCCACGTTGCCGGCGTAGTCGAGCACGGCAAGGGCGCGCGCCTCTTCGTCTATTTGCCGACGCTTCAGGATTTGGCGGGCGCCACCGACAAGGCTTCCGTCTTTTTCATCAAGTGCGAGCGCCCCGACGATACCGATACAGTCATCGACGAGATCCATGCGCTTCTGCCGCGCTACGAGATTCGCCCGCTTAAAGATTTCATCTCGCTCATGACCTCTTCGAACCTCCCCGGCCTTCAGGCCTTCGTCAACACCATGATTGGTCTCGCCGTCGCCATCGGCTTCCTCGTGATTTTTCTTTCCATGTACACGACGATCGTCGAGCGCACTCGCGAAATCGGCGTCCTGAAATCCCTCGGCGCTTCCAAGGTCTACATCATTCGCGTCATTCTCAGCGAGACGACTCTCCTCTGCGTCGCGGGCACTCTCGTCGGCATCGCCTTATCCATCGGCTGCCGCGCCACCTTCCTCCATCTTTTTCCCACGCTGACGATTCTCATTACGCCGGATTGGATTCTGAAGGCGGCGGCCATCGCGATTCTTGGTGGGCTCGTGGGCTCGTCGTATCCCGCTTGGCTTGCCAGCCGCAAGGATCCCGTCGAAGCTCTCGCCTACGAGTAGTCAAGCAGAAGAAAGATTATTTCCGCGCGCTGTCCTTCGCTTTGATGTGGCGCAGGCGCCCGATTGGATCGCGCCGTCATTCCGGCGTGTTTGTACACGCCATCATTCAGAAGACTCCCGGCCCAACCGGGACTACGAGGAATCCCTCTTCTCATATCCGTCGCACTCCTGTACCGGCAGCCTTGGATATTTCAAAAATTTCGAATCGCGAAATGACAATCGGCACAAAATGAAATTCGATCCGCGCTCTGACGTTACGCGTAGCGCGTTCACGCAATCCGCGCACAGCCCCGCCTTTTCTCGCTCTTCGGGATTTACATCAGGCATTACGATTGGCGGCCGCGCAGGAAGCGCGCCGCTTCGGCGATATTCGAGCCGCCATCCGCCGCTGCAGCGCCGTTTCCACCGTTCGCGCCGGCCGGCTCGGCGGGAATCGCGTCGCCTTCGCCCGGCGCCAGAAAAAGATTCGATTCCAGGCCGTGCTGCTTGGTGTAGAGATCGAAGTACCGCCCGCCCTGCGTATAAAGTTTTTGGTGCGTCCCGTGCTCGATAATCCGTCCGCCCTCAACCACCAGAATCTGATCGGCGCGCCGAATCGTCGAAAGCCGGTGCGCGATCACGAACGTCGTTCTCCCGCGCATCAAGTACGCCAGCCCTTCCTGAATCAGCGCCTCCGATTCCGAGTCGAGGCTCGACGTCGCTTCATCTAGAATCAAAATCCTCGGATTCGCCAAAATCGCGCGCGCGATCGAAATTCTCTGGCGCTGACCGCCCGAAAGCTTCACGCCGCGCTCGCCCACCACCGTGTCGTATTTGTTCTCGAACGTCTCCGCAAACTCGTCCACGCGCGCGATGCGGCATGCCGCCTGCAAATCCTCTTCCGTCGCTCCCGGCCTCGAGAACGCCACATTTTCGCGAATCGTTCCGTCGAACAGAAAAGTGTCTTGCAGCACCACGCCCAGTTGCGACCGGTAGCTATCGAGCCGCACGGTCGAGAGATCAACTCCATCCACGAGCACGCGCCCCGAAGTCGGCGTATAGAACGCCGCGATCAATCCGATGATCGTCGACTTCCCCGCGCCCGACGGCCCCACCAGCGCCGTCACCGTTCCCGGCTGGGCAGCGAAGCTCACATCGTGCAACACCGGTTTTCCCTCCGCATACGCGAATCCGACGTCATCGAACACAATTTCACCGCGAATGATTCCGATTCTCTCGGTTCGTCGCGGATCGGACTCTTCCTGGTCTTCCTTCAATATTTCCGTGGTGCGTTCCAGTCCCGCCATCCCTTCGGTCACCTGCGTTCCGATCGCCACGATCTGAAATACCGGCGCCACCAGCAGCCCCAAAAATGCGACGTACGTAAAGAAATCGCCCAGCGTCATCTGGTGCGCCAGAATTCGCCTCGCGCCGATATACATGATGATCGCGCTCACCATTCCGAGCAGAACCGTGGACGAAAGGCTCATCACCGACGTCGCGGTCAGCGTCTTCAGGACGTTGTCGAGCAGCCTCTGCACGCCCCCGGCGAACACTTTCTCCTCGCTCTCTTCCGCGTGATACCCCTTCACCACGCGGACTCCCGCGAGCGATTCCGTCAGCCGCCCCGTCACTTCCGCGTTCATCTTTGCGCGTGCGCGATAAATCGGGCGGATCGTGCCGATCGCTATGTTCAGAGCGACGCCGAAGCCCACCAGAATCGCAAACGCAAGCAGCGTCATGAATGCGCTGATCTTCAGCAGAAACCCGAACGCCAGCACCGCCGTCAGCACGCTCCCTGCAAATTCAACCAGCCCCGTCCCCACCAGATTGCGCAAACCCTCTACGTCGCTCATGATTCGCGTCACAAGCGCGCCGGTCTTGTTCGAATCATGAAATGAGATCGAGAGCCGCCCGATGTGCGACTGCACTTGCAGCCGCAGTTGCGCGATCATGCGCTGTGCGGCTTTCGAGAGAAGTTGGGTCAATGTGTACGACGTGACGCCCTGAATCGCCGTCGCTGCCAGCACTGCAAGGACAATCGGCGCCAGCAGCCGCACCTGGCCTTTGGTCAGCACGTTGTCCACCAGAAATTTCGTCGACCCCGGAAGCACCAGTCCCGCGACGCGATTGATGGCAATCAGCCCGAACCCGGCGAGGAGCAGCCACTTCTGCGGCCGCACGTACACCCACACTTCCGGCAGCAGCTTGACGAAGCTCGCCGTGCTTTTCTTCGCGAGCTTGCTTTCCTCCGAGCCGGCGCCTCTTCGCGCCGCTCGCATCTCGTCTCCACCCGACCTGCGCATGCTCTCTATTGTCTTATATCCGCCTTCGAAATGCTTGCCGCCGGGCGAGCGCCATTTCGATTACAATGAACGAATGGGCAAGGGGGAGAATTCCAGCGTCGTCGGCGAGAAAATGCGCCGGGCGATCCAGGGCGGCTTGACCCGCGCTTACTCGAGCGTGCGTCTCGATTCCGCGGCCTATCTCCACCATCTCCGCCGCGCTTACCGCCTTCCGATTCTTTCGTATGATGATATGTTCCGGATGCCGGTTACCACCCTCGACAGCGTCGCGGACCAGGTGATTGCGTCCTCGAAAACAGTTGCGGTCCTCGAAGGCCTCGGCATTGGCATGGGCGGGATGCTGACGGTTGTTCCGGACATCAGTTTTCTCGCCATCATCGCCATGCGGATGCTTCAGAAGCTCAGCCTCATTTATGGGTTTGAGTACGCCACCGAAGAAGAAGTCGTCGGCCTGTGGATTGCCGCCGGAACTGCGGCCGGTCTCGATCTTGGCAGGGATGTTTTTGAGAAAGAAGTCGTCGAGCGCTTCGTTCCGCGCATCATCGAACGCATGGCCGTGCGCATGGGCGCCGAAGTCGCTGAAAAGTGGTCGGCGCGCGTCATTCCCGTTCTGAGCGGCGTCCTCGGCGGCACGCTGAATTACTATTTCATTCGCGAATGGGGCCGCCGCGCAAAAGAGCATTTCCGCGAACGGCATCTTCTCCAGCGCCAGCTCGAGCTTGGCGCCGCCGGCATGAACTCCCTCAATCCGACAACCCCCATCCTCCCCGCCTGATCCTGCTCCGCGTCTTCGCCGTTTTTGTGGGGTCCGTCGCCGTTCACTCCGGCGATTGTCCCAGCACTCCGCTGTTGATGAAATTTGGCCGTACGCTAAATCGATGCTCGCGCCCGGCCCAGTCGGTCAGCACCAGCTGCGTCCTATCCGCATCGAAGCTTTCAGGCGGCTGGAAGTGCATCGCGCGCCCAAACATTCCCGAAAAGAGAAACGCGAGCCAGCCGATATTTTCCTTGTCGTGCGGCAGTGCATCTTCGCCCACAACTTTGCGGAAGTCTTTCAGCACGATTTGCTCGGACCCCACGACTGAGCGGCCTTCCGCGTCAGTCATCACTTTCTCGCGAATGAGCATCCAGTAGGCAGCATCGTGCAGGACCGTTGACTTATGCGGCTTATCGGCGCAGACCGTTTCGAGCCGGTATCCTTTGATTCCCGTGCTGACCGGAGGCAGACTCGTCAGCGAGAGCTTGAGAACCAGCGCGTAATCGGCGCCATGCGGCGGATACGGCGAATCGAAATACAGCTCGCGAATCTCGCCCCGTAGCTTGGCGCGCGCATGGGCATCGCCGGATTCCCTCCGGTGGCCCACCGCGCGCGCGATGAACACGCCCGCGAATATCACCACCAGCACAACGAATATAGTGAGAACCGCCGTAAACACGTTTGCACTCTCTCTGTGTATCGGATGGAAAAAATTGCTGCCGGTTACGCCAGTTACGATTGACCCGGACCCAATCGTATCCTTAGCCCGCAGGCTTCGTCGAGTGCTGTGCGCTGAACTGGTACACTCAGCCGCCGCGCTGCCGCGCCGTCGTCCGTCGCGATTTGTGCTGCTCCCCTGTGGTGTCCGTCGTCATGATTCGTATCTATCTTTCGGCATGTCGCCGCTCGCCACATCGATTCGTGCTTCTCTCCGGTGGTGTTCGTCGTCATGTTTCGTATCTATCTTTCGGCGTGTCGCCGCTCACCGCATCGATTTGTGCTTTCGCGTTCATTAAGATGGACCATTTTCGGTTTTGCTCGTGGCGTTCTTCGCCGCGAGCTGTCCGCCCTCCGCGCGGCCACGGTCTAGCCGCCACTAGAACATCTTCCGGGCGGTTTTGGTGTAGACTTAGCCCCCCCGGCAACCAAACTTGGGAGGCGTCCTGTTATGGGCACTGGCGTGTCACGACTAGAGGTACATCTGCGCCGAATTTTCGGTGCGAAAGGAAGGCCAGCGGCTCCGCCTCCACAATCTCAGTTGTCGCGAACAATCGCGCGCGTCGAATTCACCGCAGCAGCTTTGGCCATCGCGTTTGTGCTGAGCGCCATTGCGGCCCCACCGGCGCACGCGCAGACTTTGACCATCCTGTATAGCTTCACGGACTCAAACGGCGATGGGGCAGGTCCCTACGCTGGTCTAGCCAGCGGCATGGTGGGCACGGCGTGCGAATGCGGCGAGCGCGCGCAAGGGCAGCAAGCTTGCTTTTACGGCACCACCCTCGGGGGCGGTGCTTACGGCTATGGAACTGTATTCAAGCTCGACCCCGAGGGCAATGAGACCGTGCTGTATAGCTTCGCGGGCTCTCCCACCGATGGGGCAGATCCGTTCGCGGGGCTTGTCATGGACAGGACGGGAAACCTCTACGGCGCTGCCGAAAGAGGTGGCGCTTACGGCTATGGAACCGTGTTCAAACTGAGTCCCTCCGGCCATGAGACCGTGCTCCATAGCTTCGGCGCCGGAACCGATGGGCAATCGCCGTACGCCGGTCTGATCATGGACAATGCTGGCAACCTCTACGGCACCGCTGAAGGAGGCGGCGCTTACGGTTATGGAACTGTGTTCAAGCTGGACTCCAAGGGCAAAGAGACCGTGCTGTATAGCTTCGGCGCCGGCTCCGATGGGGAATATCCTGAGGCAAGTCTGCTGATGGACGGGGCGGGTAACCTCTATAGCACAACCGCCTTAGGCGGCGCTTACGGCAATGGAACGGTGTTCAAGCTGAGTCCCTCCGGCGATGAGACCGTGCTGCTAAGCTTCACGGGCTCCGATGGCGACCTTCCCCAAGCAGGTCTTGCCGTGGACAGAGCGGGCAATCTCTATGGAACTACGGTTTTTGGCGGCGCTTACGACTTTGGAACCGTGTTCAAACTGAGTCCCTCCGGCAAAGAGACCGTGCTGCTAAACTTCACGGGCTCCGATGGGCAATATCCCGAGGCAAGTCTGGTGATGGACGGGGCAGGCAACCTCTATTCCACAACCTCCTTAGGAGGCGCTTATGGCTTTGGAACCGTGTTCAAACTGAGTCCCTCCGGCAATGAAACGGTGCTGCATAGTTTCGCGGGCAATCCCGATGGGTATTCTCCCTACGACAATCTGGTCATCGACACGGCGGGCAACCTCTACGGCACCACCTACACAGGCGGCGCTTACGGCTATGGAGCCGTGTTCAAGCTAAGCCTGGAGAATCCGCGTTGATCTGATCCGTCGCGAGCCGCTGATTCTGGCTTTCTTCGCGCGGTAAATATGTGGGGTCCGTCGTCATGTTTCGTATGAGTCTTCGGCGTAACGTCGCTCGCCGCATCGATTTGTGCTTTCGCGTTCACTGAGACGGACCATTTTCGGTTTTGCCCGCGGCGCCTTTCGCTGCGGTGCTATGCCCGTGGCGGCTCTCTATCCTCCGCGTCTCCCCCGCATAGTTGCGGGCGTCCCGCATTTCTGCGTACCCCAGATTGCCCGCTAGAATCGGATAGTCAAATTCCCCGCGCTCTTGTAATTTGACACTCGAAGTTATGTCGAGCAGGACGGCAATCATGCCATTTGGCTCCGATTTAATGTTGACCAAGTCAACTGAATTACAGCCTTATTTTGACGAGAAAATCGCCTCCGATCCCTTTTGGCGCGCCGTGACGACGCGGGATCGTTTTGCGGACGGAGCGTTTGTTTATGGCGTGCGATCGACCGGGATTTATTGCCGGCCGTCGTGCCCGTCGCGAAAACCACGGCGCGCGCAGGTGGTTTTTTTTCGAGTTCCGGCGGAAGCGGAACGCAAGGGATTTCGTCCGTGCCGTCGCTGCAGGCCGGCAGAAGCAAGCGAGCGGGATCCGCTTGCGGCGGAGGTCGCGCGCGTGTGCCGGCGCATCGAACAGATTCTGGCGGACGCGAATTTTTCGGGCGATTCGGCGGAACTGAAACTTGGCGCGCTGGCGTCGCGCGAAAAAATCAGCGCCCACCAGTTGGGCCGCGCGTTCCGCCGCCTGGTGGGAATCACGCCGCGGCAGTACGCCGACGCGCACCGCATGCGGCGGTTGAAATCGCGATTGCAAAAAGGAGACGACGTGACCACAGCACTTTACGACGCGGGATTTGGATCGAGCAGCAGGCTGTATGAACGCGCCCCGAATCAATTGGGAATGACGCCGGCCACCTACCGGCGCGGCGGCGAAGGCATGAACATTCGTTACACGATCGCGGCGTCGCCATTCGGGCACGTGCTGGTGGCGGCGACGGAGCGCGGAATCAGCGCGATCTATCTGGGCGAAAGCGACGCCAAACTCGAATCGGAGCTACGCAAGGAATATCCGCGCGCGACGATTGAACGCGACCGTCACGGACTCGAAGATTGGGTTCGACAGATCGTCGATCATCTGCGGGGGCGCGAACCGCGCCTGGATTTGCCGACCGACGTTCAGGCGACGGCTTTTCAGCGGCGCGTGTGGGAAGAGTTGCGGCGGATTCCCTACGGAACCACGCGCACCTACACACAAGTGGCGCGTGCGATTGGACTTCCGAGCGCGGTGCGGGCCGTAGCGCGCGCGTGCGCGACGAATCCGGTTTCGATTGTGGTGCCCTGCCACCGCGTGGTGCGCGCGGACGGCAACCTCGCGGGATATCGCTGGGGACTATCGCGCAAGGAAGCGCTGATCGCACAGGAGAGCGAGCGCGCAGCGAACCCCAAGCCGATAAGAAAATAATTTTGAAGGCAAGACGCGGGCCTGTTCGATTCGTCGGGGATGTGGCGGGCTAAACCTGCGGCTTGATTTTTTCGGCGCCCTTGGGCCAGTGCGGCTTGAATTCGGATTCGTCGATCGGAGCGTTGCGCACGATGTTGGAATAACGAATGATGAAGTAGTCCTCTGAGCCGCTCTCGAAAAATTGCTGCTGCACGGGCAGCCACGTCGTTTCATCAAACCAGAGCAGTATTTTCGAAATCTGATTGCGAACCGCTTCGGATTTTGGCGTCAACTCGAGCTCGAGGACTTTCTTGCCGTCAAGGTCGGGCTCTCCGCGCAAACTGATGAGATACCCCTTCTTCAGTTCGTGTCCCGGCATTCCGAATCCCAGAAGCAAATATTGATCGGCAAAGGCCTTATATTTTCCGAGATTGTATTCTTCGACGCGGTTGAGCTTCGGATTGAAAATGAAGAGCGAATCACCGGTGCGGAGAATGGTGCGAGGATCGGGCTCCTTCAGCTCGAGGCGCATCTTCTCGCCGCGAACGAGGATCGTGCCCGTTTCAGTGGAGTGATCGTTCACCACGACCGTGACTTTGGTGCGCTCGACATTGGCCGAAAGACCGCGAAACGTGCGAGATTGATCGTCGAGACGCGTGAGAGCCTGCTCGAGCGTGACAGACGAGCGTCCCTGCGACGCGAAACCGCATGCGGCCGCGAGCGCCAGGCACACCAATACAACCCAGGATCGTCCCAAATAAGCTCCTACGCGCCTCTCTGCCCCAGAGAGTGCGCAAAACCTATGAATCATAGCACACTGAATGAGACGCAATGGCGCGCGGAAGGGTTCCGCTTTGGCGAGCGACGCGTGACGAGAGCGCGACGCGGAGGAGGTGCTGAGGCCGGAGAGCCCGCTGCGGAAACGCTACGGGCAAAGTACCGCAGCAAAAGGCGCCGCGGGCAACACTGAAAATGGTCCGTCTTAATAAACGCGGCAGCACAAATCGATGCGGCGAGCGGCGACACGCCGAAAGGTAGATACGAAACATGACGACGGACCCCACAAAGCGGCATCGAAGGGTCAGAACTTGATAAGGACGTCGTAAAACAGCAGGGAGCCATCGTCGCCGCGGATCGGAGTGATCTGCACGATCTGGAAAGTGCGGCCTTTCAAATCCTCAACGGAATGGCTGAGAATTTCGTGGGTTGTGGCCTCAAGCTCAGGCGTGGCTTTCTGAGGGCGTTTGTTGGGAGAAAGCTGCTCGACGCTGAGGCGATAGGTACGTTCACCCCTCGCAGTGTCGTCGGTGAGTAGTTGGATGGATGCGGCGGTTTGCGACGCAGCGGCAGCGGTGGACTGAGGCAGATCGTTGAACCACTTCCGAGGCGTGAGCAAAACAAAAATCAGAATCGCGACGACCATTACATCATAAGGCCAGCTTCCGCGTTCGTAAGACCAAAAGACTGTGCGCAGAAATCCGTTCCAGAGAGTGCGCATTTCAGTGAGCGGCTGCATCATCCACGATGACGCCGTCGCGCATGTGCAGGACGCGATTGCCATAGGTTGCCGCTTCGGGATTGTGGGTGATCATGATGATGGTCTGGCCGAGATCTTTATTGAGGTGGCGCAGAAGGCCGAGAACATTTTCGGAGCTATGCGTGTCGAGATTTCCGGTCGGCTCATCGGCGAGAAGGATCTTCGGCTCGTTGATGACCGCGCGCGCAATCGCGACGCGCTGCTGTTCGCCGCCCGAAAGCTCCGAGGGCCGATGTTTCATGCGGTCGGTGAGGCCGAGCATGGAAATGATCATCTCGAAACGATGGGGATCGAAGCCGTCGCCGTGAATATGCTGCGCGAGAGCGATATTGTCGCGCGCGTTGAGGGTGGGAAGCAGATTGAATTTTTGGAAAACGAAGCCGACCTTGTGGCGGCGCAGCCTGGTGCGCGCGGCATCGTCGAGAGCAGTGAGATCGTTGCCGTCAAGCAGGACGCGGCCGCGCGAGGCGCTGGCGAGCCCGCCGATCACGTGAAGGAACGTGGACTTGCCGCAGCCGGAAGGGCCCATGATGGAGATAAATTCGCCCGGCATCGAGTCCATGCTGACGCCGCGCAGCGCCACGACCTCCACTTTTCCGGTGTGGTAGACCTTCCACAAATTCTCGGTTTTGAGTATGTGCTCCAAAGACAGCTCCCGGATGGCCGTTTACGCACCGGGGACACGTTAATTTTAGTCGTGATTTTGATTTCTGCCTAGAAGGCGTTTGGAGTGTTTCGCAGCATATTCGGCGGCCGGTGGCAGGCAGACGGCGCCGGCGGTTTCGTGGCGCGGGCTTCCAGCCCGCGTCTTATCGTCGCGCAGGCTTCCAGGCGGCGTTTTTGTGCGGCGTAATCCGGGCATGATTACGCGGGCTGGAAACTTGCGCCACGAAATGCAATATTGGATTATGGCGACCGGCCCCGCATGACCCACGAGGAAAGGGGTATCGAACAAAAGGCGAAGTGGGGTGTTTACTCTTTGAAACGCGCCGCACAACCCCTTCGTTGACCTAACTCCCGGATTCCGCGATATTCCCTTGCAACCGGCGGATCCTGCATGACGCCGGCTTGGGACCGGGGGGTCGTCCAACAATGGGAGCATTGCCCGAGCCGTTTGGGCTGGGTGGTGTTGAGACTGCGCGGAAAGACGCGCGCAACCGTATCGAAGAGCCCAAGAGGCTCGAGACGGTTTGGCCACGAAGGGTTTTCCTCGTCCCCACGCACGCCGTGGGACTTCCGTTCGAACGGCGCCGGGCGCCGCGCGCGTACCTGAACCTTCCACTGCGGCTGATCGGCGTGAATGGCGAGACGCACGCCTACGGCATCACTCTGGTGACCAAGAACATCAGCTCGAGCGGCGTTTTCTTCCTGGCGCCGTGTGAGATCATCAATGGTTCGGCGATCGAGATGGAAGTGGGCCTGGTGGGGCGGCCGCTGGGGCAAGGAAGCGTCCAGATGCGCACGGCGGCGCACGTGGTGCGCGTGGAAGACTCGCAGACGCCGAGATGGCGCGGATACGCCGCAGCCTTCGACGATATTGATTTTGTGCGCGACGATAAGATTCCCTACCGATACACCCCGCCAGAGGCGGTCTAGAGCGACCGCGCCAGCAGAATTCAAGCAAAACAAAATGAAGTGAGTGCGTTAGAGAGGCGAGCCAGGCCGGACCCCGCGGCCTGATAAAGGCACAATGGTCCGTCTTATCGGAGAGCCGAAGGATTAAACGTGGCGAGGTGTGCCGGGCGAGCGATAATTTGTGGCGGGCCCATAGCGACGGACCCCACATGAAACAAATGGAACGAAGAACATTTCAGGCGCGGGCGGTGCTGCTCGATTGGGACGGCACGCTGCTAAACTCGTTTGGCTCGGATTCGCGGGCGTATCTGGCGATGTTTCGCGAGATGGGGATTGATTGGGGCATGCCTGAGCTCATCCGGCACTACTCACCCAACTGGCATCTGGTGTATCGCGCGGCGGGGCTGAAGCGATCGCTTTGGGATGAGGCCGACCGGCTGTGGCATGCAGCCTATAAAAAAGAGTCGCCCTTGCTGCTGCCGGGCGCGCGAAAGGTGATCCGCAAGCTGGCGGCGCGAGTGAAGCTGGGCATCGTGTCAAGCGGGACGCGCTGGCGCGTTCGCCAACAACTGTGCGATTTCAAGTTGGACGTGCATTTCTCGGCCTGCGTGTGCGCCGAGGACGCCACGCACCGCAAGCCACATCCAGCTCCGCTCAAGCTCGCACTGCGACGCATGCGCATGCCGCCAAAAGAGTGCGTCTACGTCGGCGATTCGCCCGAAGACATTGTGATGGCGCGACGCTCGGGCGTGCGCTCGATTGGCGTGCGCGGCCCGTTCCCCACGGCCGCGAGAGTTCTGGCCGCGCGGCCCGATCTGATGCTCGACTCCATCGCGGAATTGCCGGAGTGGATCGAAGCTCTTCCTTAGCGGCTCGTTGTCCAGGTCAAATGAAAATTAAGCAGACAGCGAGAGAAGAACGGCCGTTTGAGATTGCGCTTACGATTTGAGAATTGCGTTTACGATGCCGGAGGCTTCGCAGGAGTGGCGGAGGCAGGAGGCGCGGACGCGGGTGCCGGTGCGGCAGTGGCCGGCGCGGGAGTAGCCGGAACGGAAACGGGATTCGGCTGGAAATCGGTGGAGCGCACGACGAGACGCAGTGGCAGATTCGTGCCGCCCGGCAAACTGATGAAATCTTCTGAGCTGGTATAGGTTGGGAACCAGTATTTGCCCTGAATATTTTCGCGATAGGTATCGAACATGGTGAAGGGCAGGCGGTTACCTTCATTGCTGTTTTCGCGCACGAACTTCCCGGAGCTTTTTACAATCGTAAATTCCTGCTGGTCAACCCATATGACGCCGTCGAAGAGCGGAACACGCAGGTACTGCTTGGGCTGGACGCGGAAGATAAAGGTGTTCAACTGATCCATCTTCTCCATGCCTTCGTATTTCAGCTTGTAGTTCGAGAGCTGATCGGTGGTGAGGGGAAAGAGCGGAAGATTGGCGATCGTCTTTACGTCTTCGACGGTGAAGGCAGTCTGCTTGAGCGTCGAGACCGGCTGCTTCACGATGCGCTCGTAGCGCTCGCCATCCGACTTCATATACATTTCGCCCGAAACGGCGAACTCGCCGGCGGGATCGCTCATTTCCTTGACGCGAATCGTCTGGTTGTAAGAGAACTGGTCGAAGGCCTTCTTCATCGCGTCTTCGTTGGCGGTGAAGCGGCGAATGATTTCCTCGGCGGGAATCGGCGGCGGTTTGACGTTGGCCGGCTGAGTCGGAAGACGCTTGACTTCAGTATTCGGCGGCGGCGAGACCGGCCCGGAGGCCTGCGCGCAGGCGGGCTGCGGCGAAACGGCGAAGAGAATTGCGAGCGTTATAGGTGCCGCGAGAATTTTCACGGAGCCGGTCTCAACAAGTTAGATGCATTCAGGAGCAATCCCGCTGGATGAATTCGTTCGCCAGCGCGTGCGGCGCAAGGGATGCGTGGCCATGCCGCGAAGAGCGCGAGAAGCGCCGCGTGAACAACCCGGACGCCAACGCGCCCCAACCGCTCGCAAGCGCCGGGGTTTACACCGAGCGGTTTACGCGCGGAGATAGTCCCCTTGCCAATTCTTGATCAACATCTTGATCGGCTTGCGGGCGGCGATGCGATCCGTCAAGACTTTGCGGCACAGGTCGGGCAATTCGACATCGGGGGCAAAGCGCAGGCCGATCAATTGCTCCGGAGTGAACTCGCCGATGCGCGCCCGCAAATCCGGTGGCAGAACTTCCAGCAGCCGCAGCCTCATCTCCAGCCGAATCACGCGATCCTGCACCTTGAGCGCAAACATGCGTGCGAATAGCGGGACCATGAGGAGTGCAAGCGCCGTGAGCGCGTCGAGGATCGAGTTCGTCCCGACGTGCCGGACCGCGTGAACGGCGTGCAACACGAAGTTCACGAGCAGCATCGGAAGCACGAAAAAGTGAAACGCGGGCACGATTTTGGCGTGATTCTTGAAACTCTGGGCCTCGGGCATATTTCCTCCAATACTGGCGGTTGAATTTGGACGGCTGGATTCTAGCAAATTCGGAGGCGGGAGGCGTGAAACGACGACGCACGAAATGCCGGTGCACGAACGGCTGGGCGACCCATTGCGCCGCTCATTCCGCTGGGAGGACGCGGAACTTTGTGGTCGTCTTCAGCTCGATGCCAGGCACGAGCGGTTGAGACGTCAATTGCAGCAGAACCGAAAATCTTTTCGGCTCGATGGACATTCTTCCGGAATCCCAATCGAGCGCGAGTCCTGGCCGGCCAGTGGTGCGAACTTCGAGATGATTTGCTTCGTCCGGAATCTGGAGCGCAGGACCGCCGGGCACGAAATCCTCGCAGTGCGCGTTCGCGGGCTCCGGCGATTGCGGCGGCGACTGTTTGGATGCCGGCGTCCGCGGCGGTGATGAATCGGGCGTTGGCGTTTGTGCCGGCGATGCGGCGCCCGCGGCGGCGGGCAGTTCGTGCCACCAGCAAAGTCGCGTGACGCGCACGCTGTCGGAAACCGCCGGAAGAGAATTCACTTCGACGAAAGATTGCGGTTGCGCATCGCCCGGCGCGGCGCCGTTGCCTGCCGCAGCGGGAGCATCGAGCGCGACGTCGTAGTTCGCGTGAAACGCGTCAGGGCCGTCCACTTCGACAGTCTTCTGAATCGCAGCGCCATGCGGATACACATCGGGCGCGTGATAGTGGAGCTTCAGAGCCGTGTTCTTGTCATCGGGCTGCCATTCGGCTTTGTAGGAGCGGCTCAAAAGGCCCAAGCGCCCGCGATCGGACGGAGTGCCGGCGGCATCGGGCGTGAACGAAAAGCCGTCGCGCAGGCCGCCCACGCTGCTGAACAAATCCGTGAACGTCGGCTTGGACACCACCGCCAAGGCGCGGCCGCTGGCGTTCGGCGAAACGATCAAACGGAGACCCTCGTTTTCGAGCACCCACTCGTCCGAGCCGTCGCTATCGTAGTCAAAGCGATAGGGCGTGACGCCGTTGTCTCGAAGGGTGAGAAATGAAATGGGCATCTGGCCGCGGTCTTTCGTGCCGCGCACTTCCACGAGTCCGCGCAGAAATCCGTTGGCATCGGGCTCGATTGGCTTGCCGGAAGAGCTGGGGCCGCTCGCCGGCTTCAACATCATGTCCGCTACGGCATCGAGACCCGGAACGACGTGAAGAATCGCCGAACCGCGATACGCGCCGGTGATATTGAGATCGAGATCGCCGGTTTTGCTCATGGCGGGACTGGTGGCCTGGAAGACGACGCGCAATGTGCGTGGATCGTCGAACACCACCAACGGAGGAAACGGCGTGAGGTAGCTGCTTGGACCGAGAGGCAAGCGCACGGCGTTCGCGACATTGACTTCGTAGTCGCCGATCGGACTCGTACCCGGCTGCGGCGCGACGGGCGCATGCGGCATGTAAGGCAATTGAACCTTGAGCTGGCGGAGATAGCCGGGCGCGGCGCCGCGGGTGATCGAGAGCGATAACTCTTCTTTCTGAATATCCCAGTGATTCTCGACCGGCGAATCCTGCAGAGTCACGTGCGCAGGAATGCGCTCGAGGTGCACGCAGAGTTCGGCCGTGGTCGGCGCGTAGAAATTAAGTTCGAGTGATTTGCCTTCGCGGACCGCACCGAGATACTCCGCGCCGGAACTTACAAAGAAGTCTTTGCAGGCGGCGGGATCCGCCACGTCGTAGCAAATTGGAATACCCAGCGGCAAGAGAAGCGATTCGTTCGGCGGAACGGCGACATCGAGTGAAACGGTGTCCGGGGTGTTGCCGACGGAAGAAGTTGTGGGCGAGAGAACGACGAGCGGAGCGTCAATCGTGTTTTCGGGGTCGAGATTCGTGATGCTGATCCATTCTTCGCCGCGGGTGCGCGCGCCCAGAAGGCCGGTGCCCTCGTTGCTGACGATTTCGGTGACGACGAGGCTGCTCGAAGCCGGCGGATTTCCGCTGATTTCCACCGCCGGGTGAACTTTCGCTTCGGCGAGAACGCCGTGAAGCGCCTGCATCGCCCAGCTGGAGACTTCCTGCGCGCGATTTTCGGCGAAGGCATCGTTCAATTTGATCCAGGAATAGAAATCCTTTGAAGATTCGATCACGCGGCCCGCGCCGAATTTCCACGATGCGGAAATGAACGTCGAAACGTCGGCCGTTGCGGCAGGAGCTTCGCTCCAGAGTTGCGCGATGATTTTTCCCTCGGGGCGCGAGGGGAAAATAAAAAGCGTTCCGCCGCGGCGCACGTATTCGACGAGATCGTGCTGGGCTGTCTCGGATAATTCGAGCCGCGCGCTTCCCTGAGAATCGAACGAAGGAAGGAAAATAAGAGGGTCGCGGAGAAGTTCGTCCACGGGCTGGTATTCCGGATCGAGCAGTTCGCTCGAAAAATGGCCGAGCTGCGCGACGCGCTCGATTTTCTGCACGATTTCGGAAATGCGCTGCGCGTCCGGCAGGGGGATCGCCGATTGCGAATTCGCGACAACGGGATAGACGACGCCGAAATCCGCGCGTTTGTGCGAAGCGGCCAGCCGCGGCCCGAATTCCTTCAGAAAATCTCCGTTGCGCGCGACGGCTTCGGCGCGGCGCTGGCGGTGTCCGCTGGGATCAAACGCCGCGCCCCAAAGATAGGCCTGATTCGCCCAAGGGACGGAATCGGAAGAGGGCGTGAGCGAGTCCTGAAGCGGGTAATAGCTGATGCCACGCAGGCCGTTGGCAAGAAACAGCCGCGAACTCAGCAGCGTATTCGCCGGCGGATTTTCGGCGGCGCGATCGTCGTCGCCGGGCGCGTACCAGCCGGCCTGATATTCGATGAGCGCGGGCGGAAACATCGGCTGCGTTTCGAGGAGGCCGCTCGTGAATTCAATCGCTGAAGCTTCGGCGGGCGTGAGCGCGCGTTCCGGCGCGTCCGGCTTTGCATCAGGACGCATATACCACTGGCCCATCACGCCGATGGGTTCGGGAAGGATGGCGCCGGCGGCCGCGTCGCGGATTCCAGCTGGATTGATGAAGACCGGCACATCCAAGCCGCCCGCGCGTATGGAATCGCACAATGACGCCATGTATTTCCAGAAATTCGCGCCGGGCAAATTGGATTGCGCACTGCTGGCGCCCTGGTCGAGTTGGACGAAAAGAAGCGGCGTGCCGGCGGAAGGAGTCTTTTCGTTGCGCTCTTTCTTGTTCGCAGGTCCGGACGCCGATTTTGCGGTGTCGGCGGAAGCGTACGGAGCGAGTTCGTCCGCGACGGCTTCGAGCCATTTGTCGGCTGCTTCCATGAAAGCAGGGCTATCGAGCCAGCCTTGCGCCGCCGCTTCGGGATCGCCGGCGCCGAGCGCGGCGAGCGGCGGATAGCGGCCTTCGAGAAAATCGAGCGCGCCCATTTTGTTGGCCGGCTCTATTTCACGGCTCTCCAGCAGCCAGCCGGGATATCCGCCCCATCGCCATTCGTGGAGAATCAGCGGACCGGGCCGCGCGATGATTTTCAGATTTCTATCGGCGATGAGCTTGAGCAGGCCGCGCAAATCGCGGCGCGGATGAGTGTGGCCGTCGAAATCGAATGTGCCGTCGGAAAGCTCGTGCCAGTTCCAGGGGATGGAGAGATCGATCGTGTTGATGCCGATGGCGCGATAGTGATCGAGTGAATTTTCCCAGGTGTGCCGCGGCATTCGATAGTAGAAAAATTCGGCGGAATGGATGAAGAAGGGCTGGCCGTCCACACGAAGTTCCGGATAGCCGCCGTGGACGCCGATTTCAATGCCGCTTGGTCTTCCCGGCTTCTCCGGGGATTGTTGATCGGGTGACGGCTGATTGGCAGTTTGCTGGCCGGTTTGTTTATCCTGGGATTGCGGGCGCGCGCGCGCCACAAAAAGTATTGCGGCGAGTGAAATCAGCAGCGCTGCGGAAGTTCGGCGAGGGGCTGTGCAAAAAGCCATTCGAGATTCGCGCCTGAAAGTTCGACGACGGATTCTGACATGAGTTGCGCGGAATGTCAGCGGCGGCGGTGATCGCCATGCGGGCAGCCGTTTCGCCGGCATCCCTCGCGGCCTCCGAGTTCGTTCCCGCCGCGCGCGGCCGAGTCTGATAGAATCGCCGGTTTGCTACGAGCGGGCTGGCTGTGTCGGATTCCATCGTCGCGAGACTCTTCATCATTTCCGGGTCGGTGCAGGGCGTCGGCTATCGCTATTTTGCGCGGAGCGCGGCGCAGCAACTCGGCATATCCGGCTACGCGAAAAATTTGCGCGATGGACGCGTGGAAGTTTACGCGGTCGGCTCGAAAGAAGCGGTGGCGGCGCTGCGAGCCGAGCTCGAAAGAGGGCCGCGATTTGCGAGCGTGGCGGGCATCGAAGAACTGGACCGCGGTGTGGATTCGCGTTATGCGGGTCGCTTCACGATCGAACGCGATGCCTGGTGAAAGGAAAGCGGAATGGACAGCTTGAAAAAAATGATCCGCGAGATTCCCGACCATCCCAAGCCGGGAATTCTTTTCTACGACATCACCACGCTGTTGCGCGATAAGAATGGCTTTCACGCGTTGGTGGACCAGCTTTGCGAGCATTACAACGGGCGAAAAGTGGATGTGGTCGCGGGAATCGAAGCGCGCGGATTTATTTTCGGCCCGGCGCTGGCGTACCGGCTGGACGCGGGATTCGTGCCCATCCGCAAGCCGAAGAAATTGCCGTGGACGACCGAGCAGGTGACCTATCAGCTGGAATACGGATCGGACAGCCTGGAAATACACAAAGACGCAGTGAAGCCGGGCGAAAGCGTTTTGATTTCGGATGACTTGCTGGCCACCGGTGGGACGGCGGCCGCAGCGGCGCAGTTGATTCGGCAGCTCGGAGGCAAAGTTGCGGGTGCGGCGTTCGCCGTGGAGCTGACATTTTTGAACGGGCGCGCGAAACTGCCGGGGATCGATGTATTTTCGTTGCTGCAATACGACAAGTAAGCGGCTGGATTGGCCGGTCGTCGCGAGCTGTGGCGCGGCTCGACGCCCGTGAAAGAAGTCAGGATTTTGCGCCGCGGCGCTGGCGGACGGCTTCGAAGAGAACAATTCCAGCGGCGACGGATACATTCAACGAGCGCACGGGGCCGGTCGTCGGGATCGACACGATGAAGTCGCAGCGCTTGCGCGTCAATTCATGCAAGCCGCGGCCTTCGCCGCCCAGCACGATTCCAATGTTTCCTGTGAATTTCGCTTCCGCGTAATTCTGTTTCGCCGTTTCATCCAGGCCGATCAGCCAATAGCCCGCTTCCTTGAGCTGCTCCATCGCGCGGACAAGATTTTTTACGCGTGCCACGGGAAGATGCTCGAGGGCACCGGCCGATGCGCGCGACACAGCCTCGGTCAAGCCGGCCGCGCGACGCTCCGGAATAATCACGCCGTCGGCTCCGGCCGCGAGAGCAGTTCGCACGATCGCGCCGAGATTGTGCGGATCTTCGATCCCGTCGAGCAGCACCAGCAGCGACTGGCTGGATTTTTTCTGAAGAAGGTCTTCGAGAGCGAGAGCCGCGCGCGACGCTGCAAGTGCGATTACGCCCTGATGATCGCGCGAAGCCGCAAGGCGATCGAGTTGCGTGCGGTCTTCAAAGCGCACCGGTACGCCGCGTTCGCGCGCACGGCGCACGATTTCCTCCATGCGTTCGCCGTGGCGGCCGCGGGCGATAATGATGCGCTCGAGCGCACGTCCGGCGTGCAGCGCTTCCTCGACGGCGTGAATTCCAAGCAGGTAGCTCATCTCAATCGAGCGCCGCGCAAAATTCGAGCATTCTCGTGCGCGTTCCTTTCACCGGGGTCGCGAACGGAAGTTCGGCGGCGGAATCGAGAAGCAGGATCACGCGATCGAGTTCGCCTTCGCCCAGGCGCCCCGCCAACGCCACGCGAATGGGATGAAAAAGTTCGCGGCTGCGATAGCGCGTGGCTGACTTCAACTCTTCGATGAGCGCTTTGAAGCCGTCCGAATCGATCGCCGGGCCGCCGAGGACGCGCCTGGCGAGTTCGCGAATCACTTCGCGAGCGCCCATCCGCGCGATGACGGCCTGCGCATCGGAAGTTTCGAGGATCGCGCGCGCGTCGTAGCTGAAAATAAGACTCAAGAGCGCCTCGAGTTGCTCGCGGTCTGCCGCGCGAGGGCCGAGAAGTGCGGCGGCGCGCTCGAGCCATTCCGAGATCCCGGCGTTTTCCCGTTCACTGAGTTTGGCGGTTGCATCCGCGTCCAGCCATCCACGCCCGCGCAAAATCTCTTCAACGTCCCGTGCGGCGAATAGGTTCGCAGCAGGCGCGGCTTCAGCATCCGGCGTGGCAGCGGCGTTCACTTCGCGATTCGTGTGATTCACAGCGGGCTCTAGATTCACGATTCGAGCGTGGCGACGGCCTGCGCCGCGATGGCCTCGCCGCGTCCGATCGCGTCAACACCCTCGTTGGTCTTCGCTTTCAAATTGATTTGATCGGGCGCAATTCCAAGCGCTCCCGCCAGCGCCGCGCGCATCGCGGGAAAATGCGGACCGAGCTTCGGCTTCTCCGTAATCACGATCGCGTCAATATGCGAGATGCGAAGGCCGCGAGCATCCAACAGCTTTCGCGCGTGCTCCAAAAACAGCAAGCTCGAGACGCCCTTCCATTTCGGGTCTGTGTCCGGAAAATGTGTGCCGATGTCGCCAAGTCCTCCCGCGCCGAGGAGCGCATCGCAGATGCAATGGCTGAGCACGTCGCCGTCGGAATGGCCGACCGGGCCTTTATCGAATGGCAACTCGACGCCACCGATGATGAGCTTCCGGCCGTCCGCCAGGCGATGCAAATCGTATCCGATGCCGGTACGGATCATGCGAGGGCCCTGGCGCCGGCGTCATTTTTCTTCTCCGATGAATTCATACTTTCGCGCGCTCCTGTTCGAGATAGAAGCGCGCCAGTTCCATATCGGAGGGGCGCGTGATCTTCAGATTTCGCTCAGAGCCGAGAACGACGTAGACGTCCTTGCCGATCCGCTCGACAAGCGACGCTTCGTCGGAGGCGACCACGTCGTCTTCTTTCGCGCGCGCAAAAGCGTCGCGAAGCAGAGAATAGCGGAACGCCTGCGGCGTCTGCGCCAGGACGATCCGCTCGCGCGGAATCGTTGACGTGATCAGCGCCACATCCTGCGGCAGGCTCGCGCGCTTGACTTCCTTCACGGTGTCAATCGCAGGTATGCCTAAAATCGCGGCGCCGCGCGCGCGGGCTTCGGTAATGAGGCGATCCACCTGCTCGGCAGTGATGAACGGGCGGACGGCATCGTGCACCAGCACGATTTCAGTTTCCGGAGCGACCTGAGCGAGCGCGTTGGCGACGGATTGCTGGCGCGTTTCGCCGCCGTGAACCACACGCGCCGGCCGGCCCAGCCGCGCCTTGCTCACCCGGTCTTCGAGCGAAGTAAGTTCGTCGGCGCGCGTCGCAAGAATAAAATCCGTAATCGCGGTGCACGCAGCCAGCCGCCGCAAGGTGAAAATCACCAGCGGCTCGCCTCCGAGCTCAAGAAACTGTTTCGGCGTGGCTGCGCCCATGCGCGTTCCCAGGCCTGCGGCTGGAAGAATGGCGGCGATGCGGCTCATAACGAGGCGGCCAGTGTAGCGCACCTCCGCGTCCGGGAGGAACTAAGGCGGTGCGGGCTTGGTGGAATTGCCGGCTGCGGCCTAGGTGCGGGTCATATCCGGAAAGAGAGGCCGGGGCGGTCGCTCAGTGGCCCCGTGATTTTCGACCGATGGAATCGGCGCCGCCGCTGCGCGAGACGTTTCCGCCTTCTCGTCGAAGCGGCCAAAGATCATTTTCCCCGCGGTGGTCTGGTGGACGGATGTTACGGTGATGTCGATCGTTTTGTTGATCATCTTGCGCGCGGAGTCCACAACAACCATCGTGCCATCATCGAGATAAGCGACGCCCTGGTTGTATTCCTTGCCTTCGCGCAGGATGAAGACGCGCATCGTTTCACCCGGCAGGACGACGGGCTTGAGCGCGTTGGCGAGCTGATTGACGTTCAAAATTTCGATGCCCTGAAGCGTTGCGACCTTGTTCAAGTTGAAATCGTTCGTAACGATTTTTGCATCGTAGCGCTTCGCCAGCTCGATAAGCTTCATATCTACGTCCGCCGCATTCTGGAAATCGTCTTCGGCGATTTGGATGTCCAGATGGGCGATCTTCTGGATCCGCTGCAGCACTTCCAGGCCGCGCCGGCCACGCTGCCGCTTCAGCGGATCGGCGGAATCGGCCACCAGCTGCAGCTCGCGAAGGACGAATTGGGGAATGATGAGCGTGCCGTCGAGGAACTGGGCCTCGGCAATGTCGGCCACGCGGCCGTCAATGATCACGCTGGTATCGAGCACTTTGCAGGTATAACGCGCGTTGCGCTCACTGCCGAAGAGCCCGCCAAACGCCTGCAAGTTCAGCATGTCGCCCTTGTTCGCGCCCAGAATCAAGCCGGTATAGGCCATCACCAGGTAGGCTCCGAGGCTGACGAACGACCGGGTGCTATCCGGTATGGTCGTATGCGCCAGGACGAGTGTGGTCAGATAGGCCCCTAGGATCCCGAGAATCGAACCGGTTGCCGCCCCGATGAGAGTTCGGAGACTTGCCTTGCGGAGGCGCAACTCGAACAGGATGACCGCGAAGGCGAACAGGAGGCCGGCAAGCGTCGCCATCCCCGGCGTCAGGTCAAATGGACGGAAATGAAAAGCGGCAGCGACGCAAATGACCGTGAAGATGCCCCGGACGGCGAGCATGTCAAAGAAGGAGCCTAATTGCGCACTGTCGTTTCGTTGCGCGGGGCTGGGCCTTGCAGGGACGAGTTCGGGCTGAACCGGGGATTGGCTGCGAGGAAAATTAGGATTGCGGGCCATATAAACCTCTTATAAATCAATAAATCGCGACAGCTACGTCCACGACGAAAATACCGGGAAATTGGATGATTGATCCGCTCGATCTATGAGAGCGATATGATTCTCCCGGCTACGCGTTGTATCAATACGCCGTGTTGGCCGGAAGTATAGCATCAGTATTTCGATGAGAGTCAACAAACAAAGGAAACCGGGCGGGCGATCGAGAGAACTCGCGGTCATGAGTTCGCTCAATCCTTCGCGCGGCAGTTATCGCGAAGATATTATTGGAGATAGAAGCGGCGAACACGCCGGCCGATGGCGCAAAGCAGGTCTGAAGTGACGGTGCTGATCTCGCGCGCCACGTCCGACACCTCGAGACAATCCGATTTGTCCCGGCCGTAGATGGTTACAATATCCCCGATGGCCGCATCGGGCACTTCCGTCGCGTCCACGGTGGCGAGATCCATCGAAATCGTGCCCACCAGAGGAACGCGCCTGCCGCGCAGAAGCACCGAGCCGCGATTCGTGCGGTGCCGGACGATCCCGTCGGCATAACCCGCCGCGATCACGGCGATTCGGGAGGTCCGCTGGGCCACGAACCGCGCTCCGTACCCTACGGCCTCCCCGGGCGCAATGGTGCGCAGCGCGATGATCCGAGCCCGAAGCGAAAGGCATGGCCGCAGGTCCATCTGGGCCATGACTTCCGCCTTTTTCTCCGGGGGAGTAAAACCCTGGTGATAGCCGTAAAGAATCGCACCCGGGCGGACGATGTCCTCCCAGGTGGTTGGCCGCGCGCAGATGGCACCGCTGTTAGCCAGATGGACCATGCCGGGCAAAACGCCAAGCCCACGGAGGCGGTCGAGCGCCGCCCTGAATTTCCTCTCCTGGCAGAGCGTCTGTTCGCTGGTGAAATCCTCGGCCGAGGCAAAGTGCATGTAGGTGCCTTCAAGTGCGAGATGGGGGCAGGCGCTCAACTCCCTGGCAAACGCCTCTACTTCCTCGGGTTCGATTCCCAGCCGATTCATGCCCGTATTGATCTTGAGGTGGAACGGCGCGCGGAAATTGCGCTTCCCTCGCGCAAATCGCGCGGCGGTGCGGTCGAGCGACCGAAGCTGTTCGACGCGCGTTACCGTCGGCGTCAGATGATGTTGCAGCAGCAGCGCCTCCTCGCCCGGCCAAAAGCCCGTCAGGACTAGGATGCGCTTGCGAATGCCTGCGTCCCGCAGCTCGATTCCTTCGCTCGAACACGTTACGCCGAACCATTCTGTCCCGGCGCGGGCCAGCGCTTTCGAGACCGGAACTGAGCCGAGACCGTAGGCGTTCGCCTTCACCACCGCCAAAATCTTGCGCTGCCGCCCTACCTTCCGGCGGATGACGCGTAGATTGTGCAGAATCGCTGCGAGCGAAACTTCCGCCCACACGGGCCTGCCGTCGAATTGAATGGCCTTGGTCATCCCACGGTTATGAAACTTCTAGCATGCCAGACTATGCCTCGAGCATTCGCGGGAAAATGGCTTGATGCGCCCACCGACTCGCTTCAGTAAACACCACGTTTCAGAGAAGCAAACGCCGTGCCAACCGCCGAAACACACTTCGGCGTGCGCGGGGCATTCCACGAAGAAAGATTTCATTGGACTTGGACGCCGGAGAGCGAAGAGTGGATTGCGGGAGATGCGTCAGGCGAGCGCGCCCGCGTGGCAGGCTCGACACGGCCGTGCGATTTCAATACGCGCCCAACGCGCCCGCGCCGCTTTGGAGCTACTCCGGCTGAAAATCGTCCGGCGCAGCGACTTCGAATCGCGTGTAGTGGCTGTTGAATACGAAGCGGATCATTCCGGTCGGGCCGTTGCGCTGCTTGCCGATAATGAGCTTGGTCTCGTTGCGTTTCTCTTCGGGAGCTTCGCGGTTGTAAAAGTCCGGCCGGCTGATGAACAGAACCACGTCGGCATCCTGCTCGATGGCGCCCGATTCGCGCAGGTCGGCGAGCTGCGGATCGCGATCGTCGCGTTCCGGCGCGCGCGTCAACTGGCTCAGGACCATCACCGGCACTTTGAGCTCCTTGGCCAGTCCTTTCAGCGAGCGCGAAATGCTCGAAACTTCTTCGTTGCGATTGCCGAAGCGCCCGCGCGCGGCGATGAGCTGGAGATAATCGACCACCACGAACGACAAGCCTTTGTCGCGCGCCAATCGCCTTGCTTTCGCGCCGATTTCCATCACGGTGATGGACGCCGAATCGTCAATCCAAATCGGCGCCTCGCCCAGGTCGTTCAACGCGTTCGTTATGCTTGTCCAATCGTCGCGGCTGATGTGTCCCGTGCGGAATTTGTGCGCGTCCACGCGCGCCCGCGACGCCAGCAAGCGCACCAGCAGCGATTCCTTCGACATTTCAAGGCTGAAAATCGCCACCGGCTTGTTCTTGCGCATAGCCACGTTTTCGGCGATGTTCAGCGCCAGCGCCGTCTTTCCCATCGATGGCCGCGCCGCCAGAATGATCAGCTCGGAAGGCTGGAGTCCCGCGAGTTCGTTATCAAGTTCCGGATAGCCGGTGGCCAGCCCCGTGATCCTCCGGCCTTCGGTGAAGATTCTCGATAGCCGCTCGAAATTCTGCGAGACGAGTTCCTTCACGCCGATCAGCCCGGCTCGCACGCGATCGTCAGCCAGTTCGAAAATCGACGACTCGGCTCTATCCAGAATCGAGTCCGCGTCCTCTTCGCCATCCAGCGCCAGCTCCTGAATGGCCAGCGCGCGATGCGCCAGATTTCGCAGCACCGCTTTTTCTTTCACGATGCGCGCGTAGTGCTCCACGTTCGAAATCCGCGGCACGCCATCAATGAGCTGCGCGAGATATGCCGCGCCGCCCGCCGCTTCGAGCTCGCCCCGGCGATGGAGATCTTCGGTCAGCGTCACCAGATCGATGGCCTGCTGCGATTCGCCAAGCGACATCATCCGTTCGAAAATCCGGCGGTGCGGATCGAGAAAAAAATCGTCGGTGTGCAGCTTCTCGATCGCGGTGTTGAGCGTGTGATTGTCGAGGAGGATGGCGCCGAGAATGCTGCGCTCGGCTTCGAGATTGTGCGGAAGCGGACGTTCGAGATGGGGGTCAGTGGCCATTTGTTTCGCTTTATATTCGCCTCTAGTAATTCTCAGTGCAAGCTTTTTATTGCCGCCGCAAAAAAATACACTCCGCCGGCGTCCTTGCCCCGCGCTTGTCATTCCGAGCCGTTCGCAGCTCGAGTTCCGCGCCTCGTGCCTCTGTGTCGCACGGATATAGGACGCCGTGGCGGAGGGTGACGAATCTCAGCACCGAAACGGCGGCAGCCTCAATCCGCCTCCCACGCTTTCCGGATACGATGCGTGCTCTCGGATTTTTTGTTTGGATCTCGGCGAGGCGTCGACATATTGCACACCAGCGAGTGCGCGGTCAACACCATGGGGATGTGGAATTCACGCCCACTGTGCAAATGTATTTTTCAGGGGCGAATCGCCGCGTACGTGCCGTCGTGCGCGCAAACAAAAAGCGCGCCGTTGGATTCGAGCGGCGCGCTTTCAGCTTGCTTGCGGAGATGGATTCGAAATTCGCGCGATTACGCTTCGCGCGTGACGCTGAGTTTCACGCTGGCAACGATATCGCGGTGCAGCTTCACCGGCACTTGATAGTCGCCCGTGAGCTTGATGGGCTCGGCGAGCTGAATTTTGCGGCGGTCGATCGTGAAGCCCTGCGCCGCGAGTGCTTCCGAAATGTCGCCGGTGGTCACCGATCCGAAAAGCTGGTCGCTGTCGCCGGCCTTGCGCGCGAGCGTCAGCGCAACTCCATTCAGCAGTTCGGCGAGCTTCTGCGCGTCCCCCTTTTCGGTGGCTTCGCGCTTCGCGAACATCACGCGCATGCGTTCCAGCCGCTTCATGTTTCCCGGCGTGGCCGCGAGCGCAAGCTTGCGCGGAAGAAGAAAGTTACGCGCGTAGCCTTCGGCGACTTCAACCACCTCGCCGCGATTGCCTAGCTTTTCGACGTCTTCCTGCAAAATGATCTGCATTGTCCTGTCCTCAAATTCGATTTTTCGCGAGCGAATTGCCGCGCCGCGCGTTTACAGCTCGGCCGCGAACGGCAGCAGCGCGATATTCTGCGCCCGCTTGATCGCCACGGTCAGCCAGCGTTGGTGGCGCGCGCACGTGCCCGTCATCCGGCGCGGCAGAATTTTTCCGCGCTCCTGAATGAATGACGCGAGGATGTCCGCCTTCTTGTAATCAATGTAGTCCACGCGATCCACGCAGAAACGGCAGACTTTCTTCTTCCGTACGTAATTGCGCTTGCCGCGCTTGTGCGGGCCGCCTCCCGGGCGTCCGCCGGGACCGCCGCCTCCGGGGCCTCCCGGGCCACGGCTCGGTCCACGGCCGCCGTGATGACCTCCGCCGCCTTGGTATCCTTGCGACTGCGGCGGTCCTTGTGATTGTGGCGGCGCTTGCGGCACGATCGCCTGAGTTGGCGCTGCCGGTGCTTGCGGCGCTGCGGCTGCGGGCGCCTGCTCGGCGGGTGCCGAGGCCGGCGCGTCGTTCGCTGCGGCCGGCGGTTGTTCTGGTTTATTCGGATCGGCCATTCGATTTCTCCTCTATCCGGTCACGGAGGCGGATTGCTCTCCGGCGGGTGTTGGCGCTGCGGGCGCGGGCGCGGTTTTGCGCGGGCGTCGCGCGGCGCGGCGTTCGCGGCGCTTTGAAAGTTTCTGCTGCCGCTTCATTTCCTCATCAATGCGGATGGTCAGGTATTTGATCACCGGGTCCGCCACTTTCAGCCGGCGCTCGAGCTCCTTGATCAGCTCACCGTGGCTCGAACGAATGGACATATACACGTAGTAGCCCTCGCGGAGCTTGTGGACGCGATAAGCCATGCGCTTGCGGCCCCACTTCTCGAGCTTCTCGATCTTCGCGGATTTTTCCGCAACGGTATGCTCGAGCGTCGCAATCAGCTTGTCCACTTCCGCTTCCGGTGTATCCGGGCGGCAGATGAAAATCAGGTCGTACAATCTCTCTTCCATGTTTCCTCGATTTCCTGTTCCGAAAAAATCTTCACTCTTCCGCAGGCTGCGCGACCCGGCGATTGTATTTCAGCATCGCCTTGCCAACGCCCTCGGACAAAATCAGTTCAACGGCATCCGTCGCTTCCGTTGCCATCTGCGCGGCGATTTCGCGCTTATCGCGGCTCATCGGGCTCAGAACGTACGCGGCCAGATCGCCAATCGGGTGTTCCGGCTGCACCCCCATGCGCACGCGAAGAAATTCGGAGCCAACCGCGGCGATTACCGACTTCATGCCGTTGTGCCCGCCGGCCGAGCCGCGCTCCCGAATCCGCAACATGCCCCACGGCAGCGCCACGTCGTCGTAGAGCACGATCATTTCAGCGGCGTCGCACTCGCACCGCTCGAGCAGCCCTTCCACCGCCATGCCGCTCAAGTTCATCATGGTCTGCGGCTTGGCCAGCGCCACTTCCTGACCCGCAAATTCGCCGCGGCCCACGTACGATTTCGATTCCGGCCGCTTCACTTTGATCCCCGCCTTGGCGGCGATGGCATCAATCGCGAGAAAACCCAGGTTATGCGGCGTCGCTTCGTATTCCCGGCCCGGATTGCCAAGACCCACGATGAGTCGCATGAGGAGGCTCGAACCGGTTCGGCGAAATGGCGGCCACTGAACCGGCTACTTCTCCTTGGGCTTCTTTTCCGTCTTCTCGGCCTTCTCCGCCGGCGCGGCTTCTTCGCCTTCTTCGACTTCCTTCTTGCCCTTCTTGATCACTTCGGGCTCCGCAGGCGCCGCTTCCGCGGTGACGGCGGCTTCCGGCGTCGGCTCGGCTTCAGCCTTCAGCGTCACGACGTGGAAGATCACGCGCTGCGGATCGCTGACCAGCTTGATCTTGTTCGCATCGATCGGAATGTCGGCCGCGCGAATCTGCTTGCCGATCAGAAGCTCGGTCACATCCACCTTGAATTCTTCCGGAATGTCGCCCGGCAGGCATTCGACTTCCACTTCGCGCGTCACCGTCTCGAAGATGCCGCCCTGCACTTTCACGCCCTGCGGTTCTCCCACCGGATGCACAGGAACCTTCACGCGCATGCGCACATCCATCGCCACGCGCAGAAGATCCACATGAATCAGCGCGCCGGTGATCGGATCGACCTGCCAATCCTTCACCATCGCCTGATCTTCTTTTCCGCCGCCGAGTTGCACGCTGAAAATCGAGTTGTGGCCCGTTTCCGAGCGCAAGATCCGCGTCAACTGCTTGGCATTCACCGAAAGCGCGATTGTTTCTTTCTTGCCGCCATAGAGCACGGCAGGGATCATCCCCGTCAGCCGTTCGCGGCCGGCCGGTCCTTTGCCGCGCGTGTGCCGCGCAGCTCCTTCAACGTTGAACTTTTCCATATGTCCTTCCTTCGAGTTCTAAAAGAAGAGCTCGCTGATCGAAGTCTCTTCGTGGATATTCCGGATGCCGCGCGCGAGAAGTTCCGACACGCTGAGCACCGTAATTTTGGGGAGCTTCCGCGCCTCTGCGCTCAGCGGCACGGAGTCCGTCACCACCAGTTCATCAATGCACGCATTCATGATGCGCTCGACGGCGGGCCCGGAGAGCACCGCGTGCGTTGCGGCGGCCAGCACCCTCGTGGCGCCATTTTCCCGCAGCGCTTCCGCCGTTTTCACCAGCGTTCCGGCCGTGTCAATGATGTCGTCAATCACCAGCGCCGGCCGCCCTTCCACGTCGCCGATCAGGTGCATGACTTCGCTCACGTTCACGTCGATGCGGCGCTTGTCCACGATCGCCAGCGGCGCATCCATTTTCTTCGCGAAATATCGCGCCCGTTCCACCCCGCCTGCATCCGGCGATACCACTGTCACCGGCCCCAATAATTTCTTCTTGAAATATTCCACCATCACCGGGGCGGCGAAGAGGTGATCCACCGGAACGTTGAAATAGCCCTGAATCTGCGGCGCGTGCAGATCGAGCGTCAGCACGCGGCTCGATCCCGCGGTCTCGAGCAAGTCGGCAACAAGCTTCGCCGAAATCGCCACGCGCGGCCGGTCCTTGCGGTCCTGCCGGGCGTACGGGTAATACGGAACGACCGCCGTAATCCGCCATGCCGACGCGCGCTTGAACGCGTCAATCATCAGCAACAACTGCATCAGGTGGAAATCCACCGGATGCGAGCAGGGCTGCACGACGAACACATCGGCGCCGCGCACGTTCTCCAAAATCTGAAAGCGTGTTTCGCCGTCGCTGAATCGCCCGTGTTCGGCTTTTCCCAGCTTCACGCCGAGGAAATCGCAAATCGCATGGGCGAGCGCCGGATTCGCACTGCCGCAGAAAATCTTGAATCTCTCGTCGATCAACGATTACCCCTCAGGCGGTAAGGGCGTGCGCAGAGCCCGGACGTAATCTTCCCTGGCGAGCGTTTCAACCAAGAAGACCTGGTCCTCCGGGAAACTGACCGCGGCTCGGCGCGCCTGCGCTGGGCTCCGGAATAATCCGAACACCGCCGACCCGCTACCTGCCAGCGCGGCTCTTGCAGCTCCTCGCTTGAGCAACCCGCTTCGAATTTCTCCGAGGCGGGGATAGCGGCGGAAAACCGGAACCTCGAAGTCATTTTCGAGGGCGGATTCCTGCCGGCTCCAGCACAGAGCGCAGAAACTAAAGATTTTACGGGGCGCTTGGCGCTTTGTCAATTCCAAAGAAACCCACTCGAAAGCTTCCCGCGTGCTCACGGCGATGCCCGCGGGAGAAACGATCACGGCCCAGGATTTTTTCTCGTCGGGAAGCGGATAGATTTCATCGCCGCGATTGACGCCGAGCGATCGCCCGCCGAAGAGAAAGAACGGCACATCCGCGCCCAGGCCCGCCGCGATCTCGATCAGCCGCGCGAGCGGAACCTTTCGGCCCGTCAGGCGCAGCATGCCGACGAGCGCCGCGGCCGCATCGCTCGAGCCGCCGCCCAATCCGCGCGCCACAGGAATGAGTTTCTCGAGCCGCGCGTGAATTCCGCCGCGATAGTTCAACTCCCGGTGCATCGCATCAATCGCGCGATAGACCAGATTCTCGCGTCCGGCGGGCAGCGCGGGATCGTCAATTTCGAGCGTGATTCCCGGCCGCCGGGCACGCGCGATTTCGAGCGTGTCGTGCAGTCCGATGGCTTGAAAGATCGTTCGGAGTTCGTGATAGCCGTCCGCACGCCGGCCCAGCACGTGCAGACACAAATTCACCTTCGCGAACGCCGGAAGGCGTACCGAATTTTTCATGCGGCGTATCTTATTGCGGTTTGTTCTCGTCCGGTGCGGGTTTTTCAGCCAGCTTGCTGCGTTTCAGATTTTTCAGCCGCTGGTCGAGTTCGCTGACTTTGTCGGCTTCGTAGTCGGCCGGAAGCGAGCGCTGCCATTCGGCCAGCGCCTTTTCCCACAGCGCTCCTGCCCGCTCCGTCCGGCCCATCTTGGCGTAGACGTCGCCGAGGTGCCCGAGAATCGTCGGATCGTGCGCCGAGCGGTCAACGGCCTTCGTCAAATACTCTTCCGCTTCGGCGAGCTTGTTCTGCTTGTAATAGACCCAGCCCATGCTGTCGAGATAAGCGCCGTTCGACGGCTCCTGTTCCAGCGCGCGGTGGATCATCGATGTGGCTTCTTCCAGGCGCACGCCGCGGTCCGCGAGCATGTAACCGTAATAATTCAGAACGGAGGCATTCTTCGGATCGGCCTCCAGCGCTTTCTTGAACTCGGCTTCCGCCTGATCGAATTTCTTTTCGCGTTCGTAAACCGCTCCGAGCATGAACCACGCCGCTACTTTTTCCGCCGCGCCCGGCGCGAGCTGCTCGGCTTTTTGCGCGCTTTCTTCCGCATCGGCATAACGGCGGCCGCGCTCCTGAACCTGCGCGAGATCGAGATAAATTTCCTGGTCGTCGGCGTTGTTGTGCAGCAGGCCGCGCAGAACTTTGTCGGCTTCGTCCGTCTGGCTTTTCTCGCCGAGCAGAATGGCGTACGTGACCAGCAGGCCGCGATCTTTTTCGTTGGCCTTCATCGCCTTTTGCGTTTCGGCGATGGCGCGGTCGATCTCATGGCTTTCGCGATAAGTATCGATCAACAGCATTTGCGCGCGCTTGGCTTCTTCCGGTCCCAGCTTGGCCAGCTCCTCATAGCTTTTTTCGGCGGAGGAATAGTCCTCTTTTTCGCGATAGATGCGGCCCAATTCCTCGTAGAGAATCGCGAGCGCGCTGGGATTTTCGGGGCTCTCGGTCTGGCCGGTGACGCCGGCGATGGCGTCGGCCAGGACGTGCGCGGCGTCGTCGAAGCGCCCTTCGGAATCGTAGACCAGCGCTTCGTTGTAGAGCACTTCAAGATTTCCCGGCGCAAGCTGCTTGGCGTGGAGAATGTTGTTTTCGGCCTGATCGAATTGATTCATGTGCCGGTAAATCTGCGACATCCGCAGATAATTTTCCGGATTCTCGGGCTCGGCATCGGCCAGGCGCTTATATTCTTCGAGCGCCTGCGGAAATTTTTCCTGCGTGAGGAGGGCCTGCGCGAGACCCTTGCGATGCGAGGCCTCGTCCGGGTCGAAACTTACGGCTTTCTTGTAAGCCTCTTCGGATTTCGCGTAATCGTGATTTTGGGCGTACGCGTCGCCGAGCATATCCCACAGCGTCGGAGAATCCGATTGCGCCGCGGCTTTATTCAAGAGCTCGATGGCGTCGCTGGCGCGGCCTTCATCCATCAGCAACTGGCTCAATTGTTCGAGCGCGCCTTCGTTTGCGGGATCCCACTTCAGAACATCGCGGAGAGTTTCTTCGGCTTTGTCGTGCTCGTTCTCAAAGCGGTAGAGCCGCGCGAGCCACAGCGCCGATTGGGAATCCTTCGGCTCGATGCGAAGAATTTCGCGGAACTGGTCGATGGCCTTGTCGATCATGTCGCGCTGGCCCGTGCCGGTGCTTAGATCGCCGAGGTTGCGGACGTAAATGCGCGCGAGCAGGCGATGGGGCGCGGCATTGTCCGGGTTGGCCTTGATGGCATCTTCGGCTTGAAGGACGGCGTCGCGGATGCGTTGGGACTTGGCGTAGGTTTCTGCGAGACGCTCGATGATGACGGACGATTCGGGATCGAGAGCAAGGGCCTTCTTATAATAATCCACGGCCTGGTCGGCATTTTCGGAGCGGCCGGTCAGTTCGTATTCCTCTTCCTCAGCGTGGCCCATGGCAAAGTTGAAATAGGCGTCGGCAAGATCTTTATCGCTCGGGCCCGAATTTTTGTCGCCGGCATTCGAAGGGGTCTGACTGGTTTTGGACTGCGCGGGTACCGCGTCCTGTGCGGGTTTCGCATCCTGCGCCCACAAAGGAGCCGCAAACAGCGCGACCCCTGCCAGGATGATGCTGTTACGAAGGTTCATAATTCGCTCACCGTAAACTGCCATTATCGGCTACCGCTTGCACATCGTCAAAAAAATAGCGTCGAGCCGTTCCACACGCAATAAGACGCTAGTTGGACGCATTGCGTTTGTAATAGGGTACGAATTCGCTAAAGAAATCCGGTAAGCGACTGAATCAACAGAGTCTGCGCGGCGCGCCGCAAGCCTCCCCAAAACGAGATCACCGCCGTTCCGGCGCCGATATTCCTCGCCCTTCGCCACGGCGCCCGATTTCCGGGCATTACAGAGGCGACAGGCGCGGAAATCGAGCTGCAAACGGCTCGGAATGACAAAAAAAGGCGGAGGGGCGGCGGCGCTAGTGGCGGAAGTGGCGGATGCCGGTGAAGACCATGGCCATGCCGAATTTGTTCGCGGCGGCGATCACTTCGTTGTCGCGGACGGAGCCCCCGGGCTGAATGACGGCCGTCGCGCCGGCCTTTCCGGCTTCTTCTACGCCGTCGGGAAACGGGAAAAACGCGTCGGAGGCGACGACCGATCCGGCGAGCGGCGATTGCGCCTTCATCACGGCGATTTTCACGGAATCCACGCGGCTCATTTGCCCCGCGCCGATGCCGACGGTGAAGCCTTCGCGAGCGAAAACGATGGCGTTCGATTTCACGTGCTTGCAGACTTTCCAGGCAAAGGCGAGCGCGCTGCGCTCGGCGCCGGTAGGCGCGCGCTCAGTTACCGTTTTCATTTCGCTCTCGGTGAGTTCGTGCGCGTCCGGATCCTGAACGAGGACGCCGCCGGAAATGGGCTTCAGCACGAGTTCGCGCGCGGAATCTTCGCCCGCAATCTCGAGCAAGCGCAGATTCTTCCTGGCCGACAATTTCTCGAGCGCCGCGGCCTCGAATCCCGGCGCAACGACGCATTCGGCGAAGAGCTTTGAGACTTCGTCAGCCGTGACGCCGTCGAGCGCGCGATTGAATGCGAGAACGCCGCCAAATGCAGACACCGGATCGCAGGCAAGCGCTTTCACGTAGGCGTCGACGAGGCGATCCTGCTCCGCCGCGCCGCAGGGATTGTTGTGCTTGATGATGGCCACGGCGGGCCGCTTGAATTCTTTCGCGAGCGCCCAGGCCGCTTCAAGATCAACGAGGTTGTTGTAGGAAAGTTCCTTGCCTTGAAGCTGCCTGGCTCCGGCGAGGCCCACGGATGCACGGCCTGCAGAAATATAGAGCGCGGCCGACTGATGTGGATTTTCGCCGTAGCGCATGGATTGGCGGCGTTCAAGCGCGATGTGAAGGCGTTCGGGCAGCGCGGGCGCATCGATGAGACGTACTTTGCCGTCGGCCGAAAGGCGCTCGAGTTCGGTTGCGATTTCCCCGTCGTAGCGCGCGGTCCGGGCGAACGCCTTGCGCGCCAATTCGAGCCGGGTCGCGAGACTCACTTCGCGGCTCGCTTCGATTTCGCGCGCCACGCGATCGTAATCCCCGGGATCGGTGACCACAGCGACGCTCTGAAAATTCTTCGCCGCTGAGCGCACCATCGCGGGCCCGCCGATATCGATATTCTCGATGAGTTCTTCGGGGGTGACGCCGGGCTTTTGGGCCGTGGCGGAAAACGGATAGAGATTCACGACGACGAGATCGATGGGAGCGATGCCGTGGCTGGCGGCTTCCTTGCGGTCGTCTTCTTTCGCGCGTTGAAAAAGAATTCCGCCGTGAACTTTGGGGTGCAGAGTCTTGACGCGCCCGCCGAGCATTTCGGGCCAGCCGGTCAACTCGGCCACATCGCGGATGTTTAGCCCCGCTTCGCGCAGCATGCGCGCCGTTCCGCCCGTGGAGACAATTTCTATTTTCAGGGCCGCGAGCCGCCGCGCAAAATCGGCCAAGCCTGTTTTGTCGTACACGCTCAGGAGAGCGCGCTCAATCGCCACGACGGTCCTCCGGACGATGCAATTGGGATACCGAAAACGGGTTAGTTTAAACGCCTGCGGAGAAATCGCAAAATAATAGAGGTTCGGCAGGAGCTAGCGGCTGACGCGGGCCTTGAGCTTGACCTTGCCGCCTTCGATGGTGACAGTGTACTCGATTTCCTTGCCGCCACGACGGCGCAGCTCGTCGGTCTTTTTCTCGACGAAGCGTTCGAATTCTTCGAGGCTGGGCGCGCCGGACTTGTCGCCGGTGGCCATGCGCGTGTCAATCAAAGCGCCGTAGAGATCGTGCACCTTCCGGGTTTCCTTGTTGCCGCCTGAAAATTGAACGGAGAACGCGGGACTGGCCGCCGCCGCTTCAGGCTGTGGCTCGGCCTCAGCGTGGGAGTGGCGTCCACCGTGGAAGCCAGCGGTCGCCGCTTCCGTGTGTGCGAGAGCACGCCGCGCTTCGCCCATATCTCTCGCGCGCTGCGCCGCGATGGCTTTGGCTGCGGCACCGAAGTGGCGCTCGACCGTGCCCGACTCTTTGCGCATCACCCTCTTGCGCCACATATCCTGATACTTCGCGTAAGTGGAGAGAAGATTGTTGAAACGGAATCGCTGCTGCAGGCTGATTTCGGCCAGGCGCTCGCCATAGCGCTTCACGAGCGAGTCCAGGCGCCACTGCGTATCAATGGGAGGGCGCTTGCGGCCGCCACCGAAGAATTGCTCGTACTCAATCTTAAGGATGCGAATGTCGTGCTCGATTTGGTCCAAATCTTCGTCTACGGTCGGCATGTCAGTCTTGGCGGCTATTTCGAGCCTACGGGTGCATGGCCGGAGCGTCAACCAGTGGATGGCGGGGCGTTTCGGAAGCGGCACGCCCCGGCGTTGCCCCGTCGCGGGGCGGTGTGTTCCAATATCGAACGATGAGTTCGCCTGCAAAACGCGCGACGGGAGATCGTGCCAATGCGCTGCGGGGATTGCCTTCGGTGGACGATTTGCTGGGCCGTCCGGCGATTGCCGACGCCACGATGAGGGCTGGACGCGCGCTGGTGACGAGCGTGGTGCGCGAGACGCTGGCGGAGTTGCGGCGGAATTTGAAAGAGGATCCGGCTGCGGATGGTGATTCGGCGGGTATCGAGCAAGAGGTTTTGGCGCGAATTGAGAAGGCGCTCGCGCCGTCGCTGCGACGCGTGATCAATGCTACGGGCGTGGTCCTGCACACGAATTTGGGACGCGCGCCGCTGGCGCCCGGCGCGCTCGAGCATATTGTCGCGGCGGCCGGACGCTATTCGAATCTGGAGTACGATGCAGTGTCGCGCGGGCGCGGGAAGCGCGATGTGCATACGTCGCGGCTGGCGGCGGAATCGGCGGGCGCGGAAGCGGCGATCGTCGTCAATAACAACGCCGCAGCCGTTTTCCTGGTGCTGAACACGTTCGCGCAGGGCGCGGAAGTGATTGTATCGCGCGGCGAGCTGATCGAAATCGGCGACGGCTTTCGGATTCCAGACATCATGTCGGCAAGCGGCGCGGCGCTGCGCGAGGTGGGCACGACGAACCGGACGCGCATCGCTGATTACGAGCGCGCGATCGGCGAACGCACGCGGCTGCTGTTGCGCGTTCATCCTTCGAATTTCCGCATGACCGGATTTACGGCCCGGCCTTCGCTCGAAGAAATTGTGGAGCTGGGGCGTCGCGCAAAAATTCCCGTGTACGAAGATCTGGGCTCGGGCTGCATCGCCGATCTCGCCGCCGCCGGAGTGAACGAGCCCGTCGCGCGCGAAAGCTTCGTCGCGGGCGTGGATGTGATTTCGTTCAGCGGAGATAAGCTGCTGGGCGGGCCGCAGGCGGGAATCATTGCGGGGAAAAGGGAAGTGGTCGAGCGCATCCGTCGAAATCCCCTGTTTCGCGCGCTGCGCGTCGACAAATTGACGATCGCCGCGCTGGAAATGACGCTGCTGGCGTATCGCCGCGGCGCGCTTGACGAAATTCCGGCGCTGCGGATGATTCGGATGAACGCTGCCGAAATCGAACGGCGCGCGCGCGCGCTGGCTGAACGCGCGGGAACTTCGTTGCCGAATGGCGCCGTGATTGAGATTGTGGAAGGGAAGTCCGTGATCGGCGGCGGCTCAACGCCGGATCAGGCGCTGCCGACGTGGCTGATTGCGGTGACGAGCCCGCGGCGCTCAGCGGAAGAAATTGAAGCGAGATTGCGCGAGCCGGCGGCGGGTGCGCCGGTCATCGCGCGAATTGAAAATGACCGCCTGGTGCTGGATTTGCGAACCGTGTTTGATGATGAAGAAGCCGCGCTCGCCGATGCGCTGCGCGCCGCTCTCGCTTAGATTTTGTTGATCACCGTCGCCACGCACGCCGCGCCGAATCCGTTGTCAATGTTCACCACGCTCACGTTTGACGCGCAGCTATTGAGCATCCCGAGCAGCGCCGCGACGCCGCCAAAGCTCGCGCCGTAGCCCGTGCTCGTCGGGACGGCGATCACCGGCACGCCGACAAGGCCGCCGAGTACGCTCGGCAGCGCGCCTTCCATTCCCGCGACGCAAATGATCACGCGCGCTTCGTCGAGCTTTTCGCGATGCTCCATCAGGCGATGCAGGCCCGCGACGCCCACGTCATAAATCGCTTCGGCGCGATTGCCCATCATCCGCGCGCTAAGCAGCGCTTCTTCGGCGACGGAAATATCGCTCGTCCCGGCGGTGACGATGAGGACGAGTCCTCTGCCGGAAACGGCGCGAGTACGCTCGACGGCGATCACGCCGGAAAGAGGATGAAATTTCGCGCGGCGAGCGATGCGGCGAACGGCCGCGAACGTCTGTTTGCTTGCACGCGTGATCAAAATATTATGCGAAGATTTCGCGCGCAGCATTCCTCGCGCAATGCCGGCCACTTGCCGCGGCGTCTTGCCGCGTGCGTAGATGACTTCGGGAAATCCCTGGCGCAGCGAGCGATGGTGATCGATTTTTGCGAAGCCGAGATCTTCGTAGGGAAGCTGGCGGAGCTTCTTGAACGCGGCGTCGAGGGAGACGCGGCCCGCGCGCACATCGGCCAGAAATTTCTTTGCGTCGAGTTCGTTCATCGGCAGCTCTCGGCGGCTCCCGCCCGAGCGCATTGTAGCATCGAGCGCTGCGGATGCAGGCTCGGACGATTGATGTGGGCAAAGACCTCACCTCGAAAGAGGTGAACTACCTTGGATTTTGCGCTGCCTTGACTTTGCCGAAAGCGCCTGCCTAAAGTGAGAAATCCGGCTCATGGCGAAACTCAAGACACAGGGCAAGGTGGTCACGGTCGGCGTCACGGGGGCGAGCGGCGCCATTTACGCGCGGGCGATTCTGCGGCTGCTCGATGCGGATAGGCAAGTGGCGCGCGTCGCGCTGGTCGTCAGCGAAACTGGCATGCGACTGATTGCGACGGAGCTCGGCATTGTTGCGACCGATGCGAAGAAGCTGCCTGCGCTGCTCACCGGTACGGCTGCGAAAAAAATCGAATATTTGCCGAATAAGGATGTGGGCGCATCCATTGCCTCCGGCAGTGCGCCGGTGGACGCGATGATCGTGATTCCGTGCTCGGCGGGATCGCTTGCGGCGATTGCGGCGGGTCTCGCGGACGATTTGCTCGCGCGCGCGGCCGATGTTTGCCTGAAGGAGCGGCGCCCGCTCATTCTTTGCCTGCGCGAGACGCCGCTCAACCGCATCCACATTGAAAATATGCTGCGCGTGACCGATGCAGGCGCCGTGGTGATGCCCGCGATGCCTGCATTTTATTACGGTCCCAAAACAATCGACGAAGCTGTGGAGCAGTTCGCGTGCCGAGTGCTGGCGCAAATCGGATTGCCGCAGCCAGGGCAATATCGCTGGGAAGGCGGCGCGGCGGGGAATCGCAAATGAGCACGCATCGAATTCGCACCGTGCTCGAGATGATCAAAATCGAGCACTCGGTTTTTGCGCTGCCGTTCGCGCTGGTGGGTGCGTTGCTGGCGGCGCGATCGGCGGGGACGCGGCCCACGTGGATGCAAATCCTCTGGATCGTGGTGGCGATGGTAGGCGCGCGCTCGTTTGCGATGACCATGAATCGCATCGTGGATATCGAATACGACCGCCGCAATCCGCGAACGCGGAATCGCGCGCTGCCCGCCGGAACGCTTTCGGTGGGATTCGCGTGGGGATTCGCGATCGTCGCGGCGGCGCTGCTCGTCGTTGCGGCGTGGCGGCTCAACCGGCTCGCGCTCGAACTCTCGCCCATCGTGCTTGCGGTGCTGTTTTTCTATTCGTATACGAAGCGATTTACGTCGTGGTCGCATTTCGTGCTGGGATTTTGTCTCGGGATGTCGCCCGCGGCGGCGTGGATCGCGATTCGCGGCTCGCTCGACGCGCGCATGTTGATTCTGTGCGCGGCGGTGACGCTGTGGGTCGGCGGCTTCGATGTTCTTTACGCCTGCCAGGACGTCGAGTTCGACAAATCGGCCGGACTGCATTCAATTCCAAAGAAATTCGGGATTGCGAGCGCGCTTCGGATCGCGCGCGCGATGCACGTTGTCGTCGTAGCGCTGCTCGCGCGGCTGGCTTGGAGTTTCGCGCTGGCGTGGCCGGCATGGGCGGGAATTATTGTTGTCGCGGCGTTGCTGGCCTACGAGCATTCGCTGGTCAAGCCGACGGATTTGTCGAAGCTGAATGCGGCCTTTTTCACCATAAACGGCTATATCAGTGTGCTATTCTTGATTTTCTGGGGCGCTGCGACGCTCGTGATGCACCCGTAAGTCCCCAACCGATTCCGATGGCCTCTGAACTTCAGATCAGCGACGTGCGGCTTCGGCCGATTGCCGAGAAAGTGCTCGCCGGCGAGCGCCTGAACGCCGATGAAGGGCTCGCGCTCTTCGAGACGAGCGACCTGCTCGCCGTCGGCTGGCTCGCGAATCACGTGCGCGAAAAACGCCACGGCGACATCTGCTACTACAACGTCAACCGGCACATCAATCCCACCAACGTCTGCGGCGCGCACTGCAAACTTTGCGCTTTTGGCCGCGATGCCGCGTCACCGGGCGCGTACACATTCTCGCTTGAAGAAATCTGGCAGCGCGCGGGGGAGGGAGTCGCCGAGGGCGCAACGGAATTTCACATCGTCGGCGGGCTGCATCCCGATCTGCCGTTCAGCTATTACCTCGATCTGATTCGCGGCATCAAGCAGCGGCATCCGCAAGTGCATCTGAAAGCCTTCACGATGGTCGAGGTGGGATTTTATTCGCGCATTTCGAAGCTCTCGATTCGCGACACGCTTCTGGCCATGAAGGAAGCCGGAGTGGATTCGCTGCCCGGCGGCGGCGCGGAAATTTTTGCGCCACGCGTGCGCAAAGTGATTTGCGATCACAAAGTGAGCGGCCAGATGTGGCTGCAGATCGCGAAGACGGCGCACGAAGTCGGATTGCGCTCGAACGCCACGATGCTTTACGGCCACATCGAGACGCCGGAAGAGCGCGTGTCGCATCTTTTGGACCTGCGCGGCTTGCAGGACAAGACCCACGGATTTGTGACGTTCATCCCGCTGCAATTTCATCCTGACAACACGGCCTTGAGCCACATCCCGAAGACGACAGCGTTCGACGATCTGAAGACGATCGCCGTGTCGCGGCTGTTGCTCGACAATTTCGATCACATCAAGGCGTACTGGATCATGCTGACGCCGCGAGTGGCGCAAGTCGCGCTGCGATTCGGCGCAAACGATCTCGACGGCACCGTGGTGGAGGAAAAAATTTATCACGATGCCGGCGCGAACACGCCGCAGGGGCTCACCCATTCGGACCTCGAGCGCCTGATCCGCGCCGCGGGCCGCGTGCCGGTGGAGCGCGACACCCTGTATCGCAAAGTCGATCGCTCGAAACTTCCTCCGATTCGCGCGCCGAAGAAGACCAACGGCGAATTGATTTCCGCGTCGAGCCTGACGGCCGGCGCGCATTAGCCGCTCGCCCTTCTCTCGCCCTTTTTCCTGCGTATTATTCACAGCGTAGAATTACTCACCCCAATTCCGTATTACTGCGGATTGCTATTTCTCCGCACGGCGCGTACTTTCGCTGACCTCGCGCCGGGCGATGCTATCGAGCCGACTTGGCGATCAGCGGGGTGACCCGCCTGACGCAGTCGATCGCGGCGCCGCCCGGTCGCGGCCAAGAAATGACAAAGGCCAACCCAGCCATGCCTTATAGGTGGAAAATGCGCCCCGGTTTGCGCAGATCTCGATTCTTTGCCGCGCTTCCTGCGCCCCTGATGATCGCGGTGCTGTTGCTTCTTTGCTTCGTGGTGTTGGGCGTCGCGCGGACCGACTCGACATCCGCGGGTATCCCGAGCCCCACAATTGTCAGCGCGCCGCCAGAAGATTCTTCGCGTCCCGAAGTGGACGACCCGCACTCGGAAGATCCAGGCCTGCGGCAGGAAGTGGCGGACCCGGGAGTGCAGCAGCAGGCCATGTTCTCGGTGGTCCAGCCCGACCAGATGCAAGGCCTTCGCGCGCAACTGGACACCGCTCAAAAAAAAATTCTAGCCGCAAACGCCGAGCGCGACGCCGCCCTCGGCCAGGCAACGGAGTTGCGCGAGGAGTTGCAAAAGCGCACACGGCACTTCGACGCAGTGTGCGAGGCGCTCAGCACCGCGCAGGGGATTCCGCCGGAGCATCGCGCGGCGATGGTCGTGCTAAGCGCGTGTCCCGTCGGCGACACAAAACCGTAAAACCACACGGCGCCGCGCATGTGCCTGCCGCGCCGCCACCGTCAAAATCAGACAATCAGTGAATCCGGGTCCAGCTCGCAGTGCGCGGCTTACACGTGCGCTTCGCCCGCGGCCGCTCTCACGTTCGCGCCTGCACGCGCGGCCACCACCAAAACAGCGCATCGTCACGATTCCTGCCGCTGCCAGGTCTGACTCAGCGCCTGCCATATGAGCAGCGCGAAGAACGGCGCGTAGGTCAAGGCCACATACCGTGGGTCGAAGTGCCATCTTCCGAGCGCCGAATAATCAATCAGCACGTGATACGACAGAAATTGCAGAACGGTCAGGAGAAGCCACGCTGCATTCGGTCGAAAACATAAGAAGGGAATCACCCAAGTGAAATACCACGGGTAAGCGTTCGGCGCGAAAAGCAGGACCGCCCCGAAGATCCAAATCGCCGCGCGCGCGGGCTCGATCTTCCGAATTGCGGACCAGAATGCGATGGCCACCGCCGCCGCCACGCCAATTCCGGCCGCGAACGCGTGCGAATGCGTCAAGAATTTCAGCACGGAATACAAACTGGCATTGTTGTCCTGCCAGCGCGATTCAAAATACGCCATCGTCGCCGGAATTTGGTGCAACGCCGCGCGGTAGGGCCACGTGCAGACCGCCGCCAACGCCAGCGCCGCAAACCCATTTGCCCACGCGCGCCCGGATTTCGGCCACCCCTGCCGCCAAAGCCACAAAGGGAACAGTAGGACAGGAAAGGACTTGAGCAGCGTCGCGCACGCAAGAAGCAGCGTTGACACTGTCCGCCGTGAATTTATAATCACAAAGGCGCCCATGAGCGCCGCCAGGGCCAGTGCGTCGCTGTGCCCGCTGGCGGCAAACTCGATCACCAGCAACGGGTTCCACGCATAGATCGCCAGTTGATAGGCTCGCCCCCCAGCCGAGCGCAGCGATAGCGCCAGCAGAATCATGACCAGTATGTCGGCGGCTTCCATCGGCAGCTTGAATGCCACGGGCCCGTGCAGAAACCGCGCGGCGGCGCGAAAGATGAGTTCGGCGAGCGGCGGATAGATCGTGGGAATTTCCTGCGCGGGCATGCGCAGTTCGTTCGAGTTGTTGCGGTCGAGCAGGCTCTGCAAGCGCGCGTCATGCGGCGCAGCGAGATATGGGTTTTCGCCCGCCAGTTGCGCGCGGCCGTCCCATTGGTAGCGGTAGAGATCGTTCGAGAGCGTGGGCGCGAGCGGCCAAAGCGTGGCGCGGAATAATATCGCGGCGGCGAGGATGAGCCAGAATGCTCCTCGCGACTCACGCGTATGCTCGAGGCCGTAGATGGAAATAAAATAAATGACGCCGGCGGCGAGCCCGGTCGCGATCGTCTCGACGACGAATACTTCAAGGTTGCCGAGGCGATGCAAGTGCCAGAACAGGGCTTCGAGCAGCACGAAGCCGGCGAGCAAGATTACCGTTTGCGATATTCTGGGGCGCGCGGCAGAATTTTCAGTCGGCGGCATCAGGAGGCGTTAAGACATTGATTTGGCAGGTTGCCTGCGCGATCGCGTTTCATCCGGGCCCGTCGCTCGCGAATTATTGGCGCCGCCTGACCGATCTCACGTTCTACGGCAAATACCAGCTGAACGCGTTCGACCTCGCGGTGATGATCCCGTATTTCGTCGTGCTCGTGATTCTCGCGGCGTACGGTCTGCATCGCTACGCTCTCGTCTACAACTTTTTCAAATTCAAGGATCGCGTTCCGGGCCCGCCGCCGCCGGTCTCCGAGTGGCCCAAGGTTACCATACAGCTTCCGATCTTTAACGAGCGCTACGTCATCGAACGCCTGGTCGATTGCATCGCGCAATTCGATTATCCGCGCGAAAAAATGGATATTCAGGTGCTCGATGATTCCACCGACGAGACGCAGGAAGTCGCGCGCAATTGCGTCGAGCGCCACCGCCAGCTGGGGCTTCCCATCTCGTATCTCCATCGCGGCAATCGCGAGGGCTTCAAAGCAGGCGCGCTGCAGGAAGGCTTGAAGTCCGCCACCGGCGAATTCGTCGCCATCTTCGACGCCGATTTTCTGCCGTCGCCGGATTTTCTGCGGCAGACGCTGCCGTATTTCGCCGAGCCCAGGCTCGCGATGGTGCAGACGCGCTGGAGCTACATCAATCGGGGTTATTCCGCGCTCACCGAAGTCGAGGCGATCCTTCTCGACGGCCACTTTGTCATCGAACATACTTCACGCTATCGCCGCGGAAAATTCTTCAATTTCAACGGTACTGCCGGAGTCTGGCGGCGCACCGCGATTGAAGATGCGGGCGGCTGGCAGCACGACACGCTCACCGAAGACACCGATCTTTCCTATCGCGCGCAGCTTCGCGGCTGGCAATTTCTATATTTGCCGGAAATCGAATGCCCTTCCGAGCTTCCGGTGGAAATGAACGCGTTCAAATCGCAGCAAGCGCGCTGGGCGAAAGGCCTGATTCAGACGGCCAAGAAAATTCTTCCGCGCGTTCTGCGTTCGAACGAGCCGGCGCACGTCAAGAGCGAAGCCGTGTTTCATCTCACGTCGAACATCAGCTATCCGCTGATGGTTTTGCTCTCGATCATTTTGCTGCCGGCGATGGTGGTGCGTTTTTATCAGGGATGGTTTCAGGTTCTGCTGATCGATCTTCCGCTCTTCATCGCGTCCACGTGCTCGATTTCGAGCTTCTATCTCTGCTCGCAGCGCGTTCTCTATCCGAAAACGTGGAAGCGCACGTTCATTTATCTTCCTTTCGTCATGGCCATCGGCATCGGCCTCTCGATCCGCAACGCGGTCGCCGTCCTTGAGGCGCTCCTGGGTGTGAAGTCGGATTTCGTGCGCACGCCGAAATATCGCATCGAAGGGCAGAGGCACGAAGGCTGGGCGCGGAACAAATATCGCAAGCGTGCGGGATGGATGCCGTTTGCCGAAGTGGCTCTGGGGATTTATTTCGCGGCGACCGTTTTCTACGCCATTCAAAACGAAAACTACGCCACGGTGCCCTTCCTTCTGCTTTTTGTGTGGGGCTATCTCTACACGGGCATGATGTCGCTCGCGCAGGTTTATCTCGAGCGGCTGCGCTTCGGCGTTGTCGAAACCGGCGAAGTGCGCCCAGCGGCTACCGGCGCGCCCGGATTTTAGCAAGCGCCGTTGGCCGATCGCCCATCCTCTAGCCTTTATATAAATCGCCCGCGAGGTATTTGAAGCCCGAATCCACAGCGACGGTCGCGACGGACCACTCTCGGTTTTGCCCGCGTTGGTTTTCAATGCGGTGATGTTTCGCGGCGGTTTTCCCCGCGGTTCTTCGTGGCGCGGGCATCCTTGCCCGCGTCTTGTCCCTCCGCGCCTTTGGCCGTTAGCGTCTCCCTCGCCCCGGTTCTTTAGGCGCCGGGAGACGCACTTTGTCGTTCGGTGTGCACGTCCGGAGTCTTTACGTGTTCGGGGCGGAAACCCACGCCGATCACGCGTGCGGGGATGCGGCGCAGAATCGGAAAATGCTGTATGAGCCGGATCGGCAAGGGCAGCTTGCGCGCCGGCGCCCTGGCCTGCATCGCGCGGCCGATGAAGTGCTTGTGCACGAAGACTTGCATCCGCTGTGTCATCCGTGTGGGAAATTCGCGGCGTTCCTGCACTCGATTGAGTTGCGCGTCGCTCGCCGCGCCTTGCCGCAGATCCTCCGCGAGCAGATTTGCCGCGGCAACGGCATCTTGAATCGCCAGATTGATCCCCACGCCGCCGATCGGAGACATCGCATGCGCCGAATCGCCGATGCACAGCAGCCCGGTCCGCCACCATTTGCGCAGGTGATCGACGGCCACCGTCAGCAGCTTGATATCGTCCCAGCTTTTCAATTCGCCCAGTCGCTCGCGCAGAAATGGCGCGACGCTCGCAATGTTTTCGCGAAACGCCGCCAAGCCCCGCTCGCGAATGGCGTCGAATTCTCCTTTCTTGATGACGTATGCGCATTGCCAGTAGTCGCCGCGATCGAGCGTGACCAGAATTTTCCCGTCGCGGAAGCGCCCAAGCGTCTGCGCCGGATCGTCCCGGCCGTGCGAAACCCGCATCCACAGCACATCAATCGGCGCGCCGAGATCGATCACACCGAGTCCGGCTTTCTCGCGCACCAGGGAATGCCGCCCGTCCGCGCCCAGCACCAAATCGGCATGAACTTCGAGCTCTCCCTGTTTCGTCGTCGCGCGAACGCCTGCCACGCGCCCATCCTCAATCAGCAGGCCGGTGACTTCTGCTTCCATCTTCAAATGAAATTCTGGGTACGCTCGCGCGTGATCCGCGACGAAATTCAGGAAATCCCATTGCGGCATCAGCCCGACGAATTTGCAATTCGTGGGCAGGTGCGTAAAGTCCGCGACCATCACGAAAGTGCCGTTGATTTCGGCGCCAATTTGTTTCAGCTCCTGATGTGGGCGCTTCAGAAATGCATCGAGAAGTCCGAGTTCGTACATGAGTTCGAACGTCGAGGGATGAATCGTGTCGCCGCGAAAATCGCGCAGAAAATCCGCGTGCTTTTCGAGGACCAGCACGTCCACGCCTGCGCGCGCGAGCAAGAATGCAGCCACCATTCCCGCGGGGCCGCATCCTGCAATGCAGCACCGGCATTTCAAAATTTCTGCCATCGCGAAGTGTTTGATGTTATCGAGCGCTTGCTAGCAGCGACGAAGGCGGCGCGGTCTGCGCGAACGCGCCGGGAATCGCGAAGACAAAAACGCCAAGCGCCAAGGCACCAAGCGCCAAAACACATCTGTTCCGCATTCAGTTGCCTCGCAACGAAGTTTGCAATGGATCGTCCGATTCTTTGGACCGAAATTACGCCGCCGGATGGCACGGGTCAATCGAAAAGCGTCCACGCCGCGCCACGATAAGAACTCAAATTTCCCGGAACTGCGATACGCGCGATTGATGGTGCGGTGGCGATGTGATAGCGTGCGGCGGTTTCGCGTGTACGCAAATCCGCGGGAGCAGCCGTTTCGGCGAGAGAGCGTTTTGACGCGCGTCCGCGTCTAAGAAAGGGAACGTCGCGAAGTTTCTAATCGCCACAAAGTTTTAAGTCGCGACGATACTAAATGCCATGAAATCAATGAGATCGAATTTTCTAATCGCCCCAGAATTTGGGCTCCCGAAGTCACGATTTCGGCGCATTCTCGCCATTCTCGTGCTCGCAATTCTCACCGCGAGCGTCGCACGCGCACGCTTCCGCCAACCCAACGAGGAATATCGCGCGCGCCGCGCGAAGCTCGTTTCGAACTCCGAAAACCCGATTGTCATATTCGGTTATACCGGCCACGAAGACCTTTCCGAGTTCGCCGTCTTTTTTCAAGAGAAGAATTTTTATTATCTCACCGGTGATGACGAGCCGGGCGGCGCCGTTCTTCTGATTCCCGATCCTCCAGCGGGCAAGTCGCTCGAAGGCGCGCGCGAAATTCTATACCTCCCACCGCGCAACCCGTTCCAGGAGCGCTGGGAAGGCCCGAAGATGGGTCCGGACGATCCGGGAATCGCGGAGAAGACCGGCTTCGCGGAAGTCAAACCGTTCGCCGATCTGCGCGGCAAACTTGTAGACCTCGCCAAAATCTATCCGACGTTCGACACGCTGCTGCCCGGCCGGCAGGAAGAAGGCTACCCGCACCTGAAAAATTGGAGCGAATGGCTGAAAGGCGTTGTGCCCGGCGCGACAGTCGGCGACATCACGCCCGCGATCAGCGCGATGCGGCAAGTGAAATCACCGGGCGAATTGGCGCTGATGCAAAAAGCGATTGACGCTTCGATCGACGCGCACCTCGACGCGATGAAACACATGAAGCCGGGCTTGTACGAATACCAAATTGCCGCGCGGATGAAAGAAGTCCATGAGTGGGAGGGCTGCTCGCGCGAAGCGTATGCGCCGATTGTAGGCACCGGATTCAACTCAACCGTGCTGCACTACAGCACGCTCGACGCGGAAATTAAAGACGGTGACATCGTGGTGCTCGACGTCGGCGGCGAATACGGCGGCTATGCGGCCGATATCACGCGCACGCTCCCGGCGAACGGAAAGTTCACGCCGCGGCAGCGCGAAATTTACGAAATCGTTCTCGGCGCGCAGAATGCAGTGCTTGGCGCAATCAAGCCGGGAGCCGTGCTTTCAACCGAACTCAATCGAATCGCCCGCGACTATATCAATTCGCACGGCAAGGACCTGCACGGCCAGTCGCTCGGACAGTATTTCATCCACGGACTGGGCCATCATCTCGGGCTCGACGTCCACGATCCCGGAAGCACCAGCCGGCCGCTCGAGCCCGGAATGGTGATTACCGACGAGCCCGGCATTTACATTCCCGAAGAGAAGCTCGGCGTGCGCATCGAAGACGACGTCCTGGTGACAAAGGATGGCCATGAGCTTCTAACGGCACGCCTTCCCCGATCTGTGGATGAAATCGAGAAAATTATGGCGGGAAGTAAGGAAAAATAGGCCCTTCCGGCGGCAAAATCGCTCAAAAGAGGCTGCATTGACGGTTGTTTACAACTCTGTTATCGTGTGCCCATATGGCATCGCGCGGAAAGTCATCCAAGAAGTCGTCAGCAGTACGATCTCACGGCAGAGCCAAGCCACTGAAACGAAAAGGCTTACACGCCGGCGAGCGCGGCAAAGCGGCCATTCCGGCACCGGATCCGGCTGTCCAGCAGCAGCTAAAACTATACGAAGAAGCACTTAAGGAAATCCAACAGCAGAGATTCCCTCGCGCCAAGCAGATACTGGAGAAGGTGATTGAGGGCCCCAGTAAGGAACTTGGCGACCGCGCCCGGGTCCATTTCCGCGGCATTGACGTGCGGCTTTCCAAGACGCCTCCGCCTCCGCCAAAGTCTGCTGAGGACCATTACACGCAGGGCGTCGCGCTGATGAACCTGGGCCGCTGGGACGAAGCGAGAGTGCATCTCGATCGGGCATTGAAGGCCGCGCCGAAAGCAGACCACATCGTCTATGCCATGGCGGCGCTTGACTGTCTGACGGGCGAAGCGGAAAGTGCAATGGAACGCCTGAAATTCGCGATCCAATTGCGCCCGGAAAATCGCTACCATGCGCGGAACGACGAAGACTTCGCATTCCTTCAAGAGGATCCTCGATTCACCGAACTTCTTTATCCGGAGCGAGACAGTTCCGCCGGATAGTTTCCTTTGTGAACAATAATCAAGCACATCGCACGCATCCGGCGCGCATTGTCGCGCTGGGCGGAGGCACCGGCCTTTCCACCGTCTTGCGCGGACTGAAGGAGTACGTCGCGAGGCGCAGGGAAGAAAGGCGCCGGTTGCCGATCGCGGATCTTGCGGCGGTCGTGACGGTCACGGACGATGGCGGAAGCTCCGGACGCCTGCGGCGCGAGTATCGGGTGTTGCCTCCCGGCGACATTCGCAACTGCATGGTCGCGCTGTCCAAGGATGAAGCGCTGCTGAGCCGCTTGTTTCAATATCGCTTCACCACCGGCGGCGACTTGCTGGGCCACAGTTTTGGAAATATTTTTTTGACCGCACTGACGCAAGTGACCGGCGGCGATTTTCCCGAAGCCGTGCGGCTATCGGGACAAGTGCTCGCGATTCGCGGCCGGATATTCCCTTCGACGGAACGCAACGTGACGCTCGAAGCGGAATTGGAAAACGGCACGATCGTTCAGGGCGAGACACGAATTTCGCGCTCGCCATCGCGCATCCACCGGCTGAGGCTGGTGCCGCGCCATGTGAAGCCGCTTCCGGAAGTTCTCGAAGCGATTCACGAAGCCGATCTGATTCTGATTGGCCCCGGTTCGCTCTACACCAGCATCATTCCGAATTTGCTTCTGTCGAAAGTAAAGGACGCAATCCTGCGCTCGCGGGCCACGCGCGTCTATATCGCGAATCTGATGACGCAGCCCGGCGAGACCGAAGGCTATTCGGTCGCGGACCATGTTCGCGCGATTTACGATCACACACAGGAGGGACTACTCGATTGGGTGGTGCTGAATCGCAAGCAAGTCACGCCGCGCGCATTGCGGCGCTATCGCGCAAAGGGCTCCGAGCCGGTTCAGGCGTCACAGGCAGAATTGGAACGGATCGGGCTTGGCTGCGTGACGGGCGATCTCCTGCTGGAAGACAAAGTCGTGCGCCACGATCAACGGAGGCTTGCACGGCTGCTCCTCGATAAATTTGTCAGGCACAAACCGCACAGATAACAAGAACAATAAAAATGAATCGCCCCGGCTGTTGCCAACCGGAGCGATCGATGTTGCGGGTGTTTGTCCTGGTAAACTCTAGTCGCCGGCGACGGTTTCTGCGACGTCATGCTTCGCGGCGCCGTTGCCATTGCCGTTTCCGTTTCCATTGCCGTCGGAGTGGCCGTTGCCGTTCGGCGCCGGCTCGATCGACTTCAAGCCAACTTGCACGCCCGGCGCGGCGGCCTTGATTGCCGCGACGCTTCCGATCTGCACGACCGATTCCGGCTGCTTCTTCAGCACGAGTTCTTCGTAAATCTTGCGAACCTTGGCCGCTTCTTCCATCGCCTTGCGGCGGCGCATGCGGTCTTCCTCGGCCGCGGTCAGCGGGATATCGTGCTCCAGGTGACGAACGCGCGCGGCGTCTTCAGAGTCAATCTTGAGCGAGTGCTCGTAGTTGTTGAGATCAACCCTCTTGCCCTTGGCATAGATTTCGTGCTTGCCGTGGGTCTTATACCACTGCGCGACGGTCGCGTTCTTATACATGTTCTCGATGATCTTCCGCCAGCCGATGCCCGTGTTATAGGCGCAGAAGGAAATTTCGCCCTGCTGCGTGGCGTAGGGAATGATGCACATCTCGGTGCGGCGGAAATCGTAGTTGAAAAGATCCTGGAACCACATTCCGGCGATGAACAGGAAATTCCATGGATCTTCCTTGCGCCGCCTGATGGCATCTTCATAGGTGCGGTCCGGGCTGGTCTTGCCGTATTTCTTGTCCGCGTCCTTCGTCAGCGCCCAGGTCTTGTCAAACTTCTTGAAGAGATCGTAAAGCGCCAGACCCTTTGGAGCGCCAAACGGCTTGTAGTTCTTGAGCAGAGCCATGGCCATCATGAAGTTTGAAAACACCTTGCCGCGAGCGGCGTCGGTGATGGCGTTGACGTCCTTGACGAGTTGCGGGGTATCGAGGAATCGCGGGACCGGCGCCCATTCCTTGGTTTCCTTGTTGATCATGACCGCAGTGCCGACGCCGCAATTCGGGTGGCAGCCGCAGCTGAGCGAACCCCACTGCGAATCGGGGCCATGGACGAGATCGGAGAATCCGGCGAACGCGCTCACGAGCGAAATCGGGAACCAGTCGCGCGTGGGTTCGATCTTGCCGACCTGATTGCTGACGTCCTTGGCGAGATGCGAGAGCGTGTAACGCTGGCGCATGCGGCGCTCGGGAGTGATTTCCTCGTCGCGGCCGGTGAACGAAACCGGCTGGAAGGAAACGAACGAAATTTTCTTGGGATTCTCCATCGCGAACTTGACGATGGGGCCAACCTGATCGTTATTCACGTTGTTGACGATGGTGGTGACGAGAACGATCTCGATGCCGGCTTCGTGCATGTTCTCAATGGCACGAAGTTTTACGTCGAAGAGGTTGCCGACCTGGCGGTGGCTGTTCGCATCGTTGCCGATGCCATCGAACTGCAAGTACGCATAACGCATGCCCGCTTCGAATGCTTTCTTGCAAAAATCCTTGTTCTTCGCGAACTCGATGCCGTTCGTCGCCGCCTGCACGCTGTTGTAGCCCACCTTGCGGGCGTAGCGCACGGCGTCCAGGAAGTACGGATGCATCGTCGGCTCGCCGCCCGAAAACTGCACGGACATCTGGCGTCGCGGCTTGATCTTCAGCGCGTTGTCGAGAATTTCCTGAATTTCTTCCCAGCTCAATTCGTGAACGTAGCCGACCTGATTGGCGTCCATGAAGCAGGGATCGCACATCATGTTGCAGCGATTGGTCAAATCGACAGTGAGAACGGAGCCGCGGCCATAGCGGACGGTGCTGCTTCCGTGGCGGTGCAGCGTCTCGTCATTGTGAGCCGGAATATCGCGTCCGGGAAAATTCTTTTCGATCCACGCGAGGAATTTCGAATCGATGGCCATCAAGTCTTCGCAACGGCCATGCTGAGGGCACTCCTTCACCATCCAGACCTGTCCATCGCGCTCGATAATCTGCGCCTTGACCTCGCCGACTTTTTCGTGAACGAGATCGGCCCAGTCCTTCTTGCCGTTGATAATGGCGTCGCGCGCTTCCTGAACGCAGCTCGGACAGAGCGAGTCCGTGGTGCGCGGCCAGCCGAGAGTCGGCTTGCTCTTCTCGTAGGATTTCAGAAGCGGCTTGTCCGACCACTTCGGAGTGAAGGAAGGGTTCGGATTGTACTTGTTGAAGAATTGAAAGGTGTCAAAGGTCACACCGGCCGCTTTACAAACGACCCAGTCAAATGATTTGGCGATTCTCTTGGCTCCAGCCATAGTAATCAGCCTCCCCCTATTGCGATTGCGGCCTTCGCATTTAAAGTTGCTTTCCCTGCCCGTTCCTTGAGGCCTGGGAACCTCGAGTGGACCCAGAGCGCAAGCACAAATCCCCCTAAATGCTTACGCTAGCAGAGTTTGCCGCTATATGAAACGAAGGTCTAGCGGGAAGCACCCAAATGTGTCAACAGGGGGTTAAATGGCGATTATTCGCTCCGGGCGGGACCCGGCGCCGACGCCTTGACGCGAGATGGGGGAGACGCCATCTGAGCCCCTGTACGGGCGTGAGAAGACGATCACGGGATGTTGGGGGCACCGCGTCGTCGTGGGCGGCAGGAGCCGCGCCGATGTTGCAGCGGGGTGACCTCGCTGGTGGTGCGGGGGGGCTTCTCGGTCATTCAAGCGCTCGTCCCGCCTGGAGGCGCGCCTGAACCCTCTGGGGCCCTCTCCAGGCGATGGAGTGGATCGGTCTGGCTATCTACCGCACGTGAATCAAACGTTCAAATCAGGGTAATCAAGAGTTCACGCTTTGTTCGCCAAATCGAAGCAAAAAGGCAGCGTAAGTTTGGTGGGGGCCACGGACAGGTTTTCCACAGCAAACCGCTTGACTCGGAGAAGCTTACGGGATTAGAGAGATGTAGCAAATTTTCGGTTAGGGGTGTCGCAAATGAACCGCAAACTCGTGATTATTTCCCTCCTAGTGTGTTCGCTCCCACTGCTCACATTTCCTGCGCACGCGCAGCAAACTCTCGGCGGCATAGATGGAACTGTTACTGACAATTCCGGTGCGGTGGTTCAGGGTGCGGCGGTGAAGGCTCGCAATATTGCGACGAATGTGGAGCAGTCCGCGACGACGAAAAACGACGGATCGTTCAGCTTAAAGGATCTTCCCATTGGCACGTACATCGTTACCTTTGGGAAGGAAGGATTCAAGACCGAGGAGGATTCGCAGATTCTGGTCCAGGGCAATCTGACCACAACGGTGAACGTAACGCTACAAGCCGGCGCGGTCACGGCCACAGTGACGGTGACGGCGACTCCCCTTCTCAACGAAACCGACACGACGAACGGCTATACCCTAAGTTCGAATTTGATCGAAAGTGTGCCTCTCGGCACCGGCAGTTTTACTCAACTGGCGATTTTGGCGCCGGGCGTCAACGCTGACTTTCTTGCAGGCTCGGGCACGAATGCGGGCCTTGGTAATCAGGACATTTGGGCAAATGGCCAACGCGATACGAGCAACAGCTTTTCGTTTAACGACGTGAACGGAAACAACCTGTTCAACGGAAAGTCCTCGAGTTCCGTAAGCGACAACCGGTTCGTGCTCAATACGGGCGAAATTTCCAATGCCACTACGGGTGAGATCATGGAGAGCACGTCGGTTTATGACGCAATTGGCCAGGGGTTACCGACGCCTCCACCGGAAACGATACAGGAGCTTCGCGTCAACACGTCAATGTACGACGCCTCTGAGGGTTCGCATAGCGGCGCTCACGTCCTGGTCCAGACGAAGTCAGGCACGAACGATTTTCACGGTCAGGTCTATGAATATCACCAGACCAGCGGCTGGAACGCCGCTCCGTTCTTCTACAATGCGGCGGGAATCGGAACGCCGGCTCTCAAGAGAAATACGTTTGGCGGCGCGCTGGGCGGACCTGTTTTAAAGAATAGAATGTTTTTCTTCGTGTCGTACCAAGGGCAGCGCGCGGCTGACGAGGACAGTTCGATTTCCGACGTTGACGTCCCACCGGATCTTACCAATTCTCGAGATCCGGCATCGCTCGCTGCGGTTGCGAACATGGACTTCGGCACCAGCCTGACGGCTTCAAGCATCAACTCCGTCGCGCTGGCGATCATGCAGGCCAAGCTGCCGAACGGTAACTACTTGATACCATCGCCAACGATCACGAATCAGAATCAAGCTTACCTGCTGGGCTATGACGGAGTGATTCAGGGCCCCTCGACGCTCTTCTCCGCGGACCAGGTGAATGGAAATTTGGACTATACCTTCTCCGAAAAAGACCGGCTCTCGGGCAAATATTATTTTCAGCGTGATCCGACGTTTGCTCCCTTCGCTGTGAGTCAAGTGGAAGGATTTCCGCAGCAAATGAACGCGGGCGCGCAGGTGTTTTCGCTATCGAATACGGTGCTGCCGAGTGCGAATACTTCGTGGATCCAAAGATTTGGGTTCATCCGCGAGAAAGCATTCGCGAGCACACAGCAAGGGTTCACGCCGTCTGATTTTGGCATCAGCGTATTCGGGCTGAACACTCTTCCTGGAATACATATTGGAATCGACGACGAGAACGTCGGAAACAGCCTGTATTTAGGCGCGGACTCAAACACTGCGGATGCGGGCATTTTTCAAAATCAATTCGAGTGGGCCACGAGCTACAACTGGGTGGTCGGCAAGCACACATTCGGATTTGGCGCACAGTACGACTACACGCAACTGAATGTCGTCAACAAGAACAATCAACTGGGGCTTCTCGGATTCCAGACCTTCGCGGATTTCCTCGAAGGAAATTTGTGCAGTCCATCCAATAGCTGCTACGCCGCTGATTCTTCGGTGTTCGTCAACGGCGAGACAAATCGCTACTTCCGGTCCAATCAGCTTGGCCTGTACGCACAGGATAACATCAGACTTAAGTCGAATATCACGCTGAACCTCGGATTGCGGTGGGATTGGAACGGCCCGCTGTATGAAAAGTATGGACGCTTGGTGAACTTCAATCCGTCCGACTACCAATACAACGCGAGCACCGACACGATCGAAAGTACGGGCCTCGTCGTTGCGGGCAACAACTCAAGTTTCCCCACTCCAGGGGCGAGTGATTCGACACTTACAGCGCGGCAGTGGGGACTCGCTCCGCGGATCGGAATTGTGTATGCACCGACGTTTTTGAAGAATTTTGTAATTCGGGCGGGATACGGACTGTACTACGATCGCGGCGAATACTTCGCGGAGCTGTCTCCTAGCGCTGGATCTGGAATCAGCGGCCCATTCGGCGTCACCACGGAACAACCGTTTGCGGTGCCGTACTACTCCCAGCCAGGTGCGACGTTTCAGGCTCCATTCGGCACGACGCCACCGCCGCCGCCGGTGAACAGCCTAGCGGGTATCGCTTCATTGCTCCCCAATATTGCAGATCTGGAGAATGACACGACCCCGTTCTGCATCGCGACGGGACAGTCGTTCTGCGGACCTTACCAGTTCGCGGGCTACGCTCCCAATAGCAAGCTTCCGTATTCAGAGAATTGGACGCTTGACTTGCAGTGGCAGCCCTCGAACGACATCGTTGTGAACGCGGCCTACGTTGGAAATCACGGGCAGCATGAGGTGGTTCCGGTTCCGTTCAACCAGCCAGGAATCGCCACTCCGTCAAACCCCATCAACGGGCAAATCTATTCCTATGGTTACAACGTCAGCGGCGTATCGGCTGAGAATCAGTACACGCTCGTTGCCGGCTACGGAGACGGAAATGCCGACCTTCGCGCGCCCTTCATCGGTTATGACCCGAATTCGCAATTCAACGAAGGCGCAGGAATTTCCAACTACGACGCTCTGCAGCTCGGCCTGACCAAGCGCATGAAAAACGGGCTGACTCTCTCGGGCTCCTACACTTGGTCGCACGCGCTAGACGAGCAGAGTGGCTTGGGACTGTTTTTCAACGGCAACAGCCCGACAAATTTGAAGTCGGCTTACAGCAGCGCCGACTTTGACCGCACGCATGTCATCACGATCAGCTACCGGTATCAGTTCCCAACAGTCGCGCGCGCGACAGGAGCGTGGAACTACGTGGTGAACGGATGGGGATTCAGCGGAATCACAGTCGCGGAGAGCGGCCAGCCTTACTCGGTGTACGACTACACAGGAGGAGCTGGCAGCATTTACTGGGGCGCCGGAGACGATCAGGTGACAAATCCGATCATACCTGTCGGCGGTGTCGGGGCCACTTCGACGAAAGTCCAACTTCAGGGCACGCTTGGCGTGAACCCTGGTAAACCCGTGTTGAATGCCGCTGCTTTCGGGCTTCCGCTGCTGCAGCCGGGGCAGGACGGCGTTCCACCTTGCGATCCCGTGACAGCCGCTTGTGATTCCTACGAAACAAGCTATGGAGATACGGGGCGGAACATTTTTCGCGGCCCGTTTCAATCGCGCTTCGATTTTGGAATCTTCAAGAACTTCAAGATCACGGAGCGGTTCAATCTTCGCTTCGACGCGCAGTCCTTTAACATCTTTAACCACCCAAGTTTCGACACGCCGAACAACGACGTAAAATTCAACCCCTACTACAGCGACCCGCCAATCTATAGCGCGAGCAGCTCTTGCGTCCCGGCTACCGGTGCATATATGTGCCCGCCATCGGGGCAACTGGGGATCATTCAACACACATTGGGCAGCCCGCGATTTCTGCAGATGGCGTTGCACCTACAGTTCTAGGCCAACGAACACCCGAAAGCCCCGGCGGAATCGGCAACGGTTCCGCTGGGGCTTTTATTTTCTGGCCTGGGTGAATGCGCGACGCGCCGGCGAGTCTTGACGTCTGAGTGGTGGGGGAGTTTAGTGCGAAAACTTTCGAGGCTAAAGGCTAATGGATCCCGCGCGGCTTATTCCGCGTTCAGAGGCGATTTCAGCACGCCGATGACGAAATGCGCGAAATACGGCGCGTCGTCGTCGAGCTGGATCCAGCGCACCACGCAGTGCTTCTTCAAATAATCGGAAACTTTCGATTCGCTGATTTCCAGGTGCTCGGCCAAGTTCGTGCGGAACGGCTCGCCGCCTTGCGAGCGCCCGCGCTGTACGCGAAGAAGGTGGCCGATTCCGAGGCGCAGCGTCTTGCAGGATTCCACGTAGTAGGAAGTCACCAGATCGGAATCCGAGATCAGAAAAACACCCGGTCCCGCCGGGGCTTCGTCAATTTCATCAAGGCGATGAAGCTGGCTGCCGAGCAGTCGGCGCAGGAGCGATTCGAGCTTGGCGATGTGCGAAGCGATCGCGGGTTCAGCGCCACGGCCGTGGGCGATGCGTTCGGAGGGAAGCATCGGCGGCGGAGCGATCGGCGCGGCCGGTGTCTCGTGCGCGCGAGTGTGAGCAGGCGGCGCAAATTCTTGCGGCTCATCGGCACTGACCAAGGCCGGTCGCGATGGGCGGGGCGCGGAAGCGGGCGGTGCGCCCTCACGATGCTTGCGTCGCCCGCGTCCTCCGCGGCGTCCGCGACGCCGGCGCTTGTGTAACGCGCTGGCTTCCAATGGGGCGGCGCCGCTGATTTGAGCCTCGAGCATCTGAGACTCGGGCGCGACTGCGGGCTCATCTTCTACTGCATGGTCGGCGGCTGGCTGATCCGTGATTCCCTGGACTACGATGGGCTGGAATCCGTGGCTATCGCCGTTTTCGGCATCCGCGGATGCAACATGCGCGGGCTGCTCGGCGAGAGCGCCCGGGGGAACTGGCGCACCCAATCTTTCGAGCGCCTCCGCGGCTTTCTTCTTCCAGTCCGCCCGGCGGAATCGCTCGATGGCCATCGTGTACCAACGCACCGCTTCGTCGGCGTGCGCGGCCTTTTCTTCTACCGCGCCGAGTTCGAACGCGACCATAGCGTCGCGAGTTTTTGCGTATAGCTCGGCAAGTTTTGCCGGAGCGTCCGAGCTGGATTTGGCTCGGCGAATGCGCCCCTGAATCTGCCGCCAGTTCGCCATGAGGAGGGATTGTATCAGTGCCGGGGCGCTCGATGCCAGTCAGTGAAGTCCCGGCTGGCCCGGCTCAACTGCTTGGAGCGAAGGCTTCGCTCTCGCTGAAAGCGCGCGTGCCCGCATGCGCGGTTTCGTGCATGATTGAGGCGACGTGAACGCCGCCGCACGAACGGAATGGATCGTGAGCAAAGCGCGAAGTCTGGGCTTCGATCTTTGCGGCGTCGCGCCGGCCTCCGCGTTCGAAGAACTCGAGCGTTTGCCCGAATGGCTCGCGCGTGGATACGCGGGAGAAATGAATTATCTGCACGATGCGCGACGCGCGAATCCAGCGTTGGCGCTCGCCGGCGCGCAAAGTGTTGTCGTGGTCGCGCTGAACTATCGCACCGCGGAGCCCTTTTCGACGGAAGTTCCCGCGACTGATTCCAGTGCGGCGCCGCGCGGATGGATTTCGCGATACGCCTGGGGCGACGATTACCACGAGGTGCTGCGCGCGAAACTCGATGAGCTTGTCGCCGCCATGCGCGCGGAATTTCGCGAGGCGTTTGGCGCGCGCGCGTATGTGGACACGGGTCCGGTGGTCGAACGCGTCGCCGCGCATCACGCGGGGCTCGGCTGGCTCGCAAAGAACACGATGCTCATCAACGAACAGCTTGGCTCGTGGATTTTTCTCGGCGCGATTCTCACCACGCTCGAACTGGCTCCATCCGTTGGTGAGAGCGAGGCGTTGCCCGCCGATCTTTGCGGCAATTGCCGGCTGTGCATTGATGCGTGCCCCACTGGCGCCATCGTCGAGCCCTACGTTCTCGACGCGCGCCGATGCATTTCCTATCTCACGATTGAGCTGCGCGCCGCAATTCCGGAGGAGATACGGCCGGAGATGGGCCGGATGGTTTTTGGTTGCGATATCTGCCAGGACGTTTGTCCGTGGAATCGCAACGCGCGCGTCACGCGGCTTGCGGGATTTCTGCCGCGAGCGCTCGACACACATGCGGCGAAATCGACGCCCGAATCTGCCGATGAAGCGGGAACATCATCCTCGCTCTTTCATCCATCTCTCGAGACCCTTGCGGCACTGTCCGAGGATGAATTTCGCGCGGTGTTTCGCGGGAGCGCCGTCAAGCGCACGAAATGGCGCGGCCTGGTGCGCAACGCGTGCGTCGCGTTGGGCAACTCGAAACTCGCGCGCGGCTCGCAGACGGGCGAACGCGTGACGGCATTGCTCGGCCGCCTCGCTTTCGCGGAAGATTCGATCATCGCCGAACATGCCCGCTGGGCGCTCGCACGTCTCAGCGTCCGCGATTGACACGCGTATCCGCGCTCGCTAACGTAGCCCGCGTCTTCTCGGGGGGTATCATGAGTTTCTCCTTCGTTCACTCATTCCTTCATCTCGCGCCGCGCTTCATCTTTCCCACCGGCGGCACGGCGACTGAAGAAATCTTTCTGCGATGGTTCCATTTCATCGCAGGCTTTATCTGGATTGGCTTGCTCTACTTTTCAAATCTTGCAGGCTTGCCGGCGATGAAGGAGCTGGATCCGGCCACGCGCAGCAAAGCGTATCCCGCGGTGATGTCGCGAGTGATGTGGTGGTTGCGTTGGTCTGGGCTATTCACCGTGCTCTTCGGAATCCGTTACTTCACGATTATTTTAAAAGCCGATGCGGAGAACGCCGGAAATTCGAGTCTGCAATGGCGATGGCTCGGCGAGTGGTTCGTTGTCTGGATCGTCGCGTACGTATTTCTTTATCCGTTGCAGATGCCGTGGAAAGGCAAAGTCGAACAACGCTGGCTCCGCGCCGTTCTCATTGCGGTTGTCCTGATCGCCGCGTCGTGGATCGTCCTCGATCTCAATGGCGGCCCGCGATCTTCCAACAGTCATCTTTCGATCAGCGTCGGCGGAGGCCTCGGGCTCGTGATGCTCTTGAACGCGTGGGGAATTGTGTGGCGCGCGCAGAAGCGGCTGATCGCATGGTCGCGCGCCGCTGCGGAGAACGGGACGCCGATGCCGCCGGAAGCAGAAAAGCTGCGCGCTTGGTCGAATTTCGCGTCGCGCACCGCGTTCTGGATTTCGTTTCCGATGCTTTTCTTCATGGGCGCGGCGGACCACTACCCGTTCCTGAGCAGTATCACGGATTGAAATTGGGCGAGACTACGAGCGCCAACGAAGAACCACGGGGCGTTCTATCGGATGCACCATCGGCGCGCCGGTGCGCTTCGATTCAAGATGCGCGGCCTTCAGCGCGAAATACCATTTCGCCGGGCGATCGGCATCGTCAATCAACATCAGGCGCGGCGCGTGCTTCAACCCGATGGACTGGCGCGTCATTGTTTCTGTGTCCTGGCGAATGAATCGTGGCCCGAAAATTCTCAGCCCTGCGCCGATCATGGCGTTCCACGGCGCCACGTTCCATGCCGCGCAAAAATCGAGCCGGCAAAGATCGCGGCGGATCGGCGTCACCGTCGCGCGGCTCGAAAACCAGGCCGTGCCGCAGCGAATCTGTTCGAAGCGCATGTTCGGCAGGATGAAATCAATCGTTGTCGTCACCGGCGCGCCGTAGAGCGCGCGCAGCAATTTATACGGCGCGCTGTTGGACGAAGGTGTGTGCGCGCTCATCCGGAAGCCGTTCGGAATCGGCTCGAATGCTTTTTGCTTTTCGTGAATGCTGCGCCGGCTGCGCCACCACCACGATTGGTGCACGAACGGCCCGTGCGCCGGATCCATCAGCCCGATGATTCCGTTGTCGACGCTGACCGGCATTTCGGCGGAAAAATGAACCATGTGGAAACGGCCGCCGAATTTCGGCAACTCGGGCGCCGGAGGAATCGCGTCATTCCGCTGCAAGCGAAGATCGCCGTCGGGAAAGTAAGCCCAGACGTAGCCGTCGCGCTCTTCGCAGGGAAACGCATCCGCAAAAATCCGCTCGCACTTCAGGTTTGAATCCGCCGTCAGCGAAGGAATCGCAGCGCACTGGCCCGAATGCACGTCGAATTGCCAGCCATGATAGCTGCATTCGACGTTGCCATTTTCGAGATGCCCGAACGAAAGCGGCATCCCGCGATGTGGGCATGCGTCGCGGGTCGCGAACGGCTTTCCGCGCGCGTCGCGGCCGATCGCGAGAGGAATTTCCAGCGCTACGGCCGTTTGCATCCGGCCGCGTCTCACGTGCGTGCTTCGCGCCACCGGATACCAAAAGCCGAGCAACATTTCGGCGTCACGATTTTGCGCCGCGCGGCCCGCAGATGTTTCCGCAATTGAGGAAGCGTCGCTCATCACTTATCTTTTTTGCGCCGTCTTTGTCCGCGCCGCTATCGTAGTACACGCGGCATCGTGCAGCAATCTACACCGTGCGTCGCCGGAATTTGACAGGGCCGGGCGTTGCGCCTATCCTTAAATCAGGCTGTACGTCATGACCACCGCGTTTTATTAGCAATTTCCCTCGCGCCGCAAGCCGGCGCCCGATTCGCGGATTCCCTTTTCCATTTTCCCTTTTTCATTGTGCGTTATTCGCATTGCGAGGCTGTGCGATGGCAACAGGAAAACTCTTTCAAAAGCTCGACCAGATTGAAGCCAAGTACGAAGAGCTGACACAGCAGCTTTCTTCGCCCGACGTGCTGTCGGACTCTTCGCGCTACCAGAAGCTCGCGAAGACGCACGCGGAGCTTGCGGAGGTCGTCGCCAAATACCGCGAATGGAAGGAGCTTGAAAAAAATCTCACCGGCGCGAAGCAGATGCTCGTCGAAACCGACGATCCGGAAATGAAGCAGATGGCCCACGATGAGGAGCACCTCCTCGAAGAGAAAATTCAAACGGTCGAGCGCGAATTAAAACTCTTACTGCTCCCGAGAGATCCAAACGACGAAAAAAACGTCCTCGTGGAAATTCGCGCAGGGACGGGCGGCGATGAAGCGTCTCTTTTCGCGGGTGAACTTTTCCGGATGTACTCGCGTTACGCCGAAGCGCAGGGCTGGCGCGTGGAAGTTCTCGAAAGCTCGCCTTCGTCCGTCGGCGGCTTGAAGGAAATCATCGCGGCGATTCAGGGCAAGAAAGTTTACTCGAAGTTGAAATACGAAAGCGGCGTGCATCGCGTCCAGCGTGTTCCGGATACCGAGCAGCAAGGCCGCATCCACACCTCCGCTGCCACGGTCGCCGTTCTTCCCGAAGCCGACGAAATCGATATCAAAATCGAGCCGAAGGATCTTCGCATTGACACGTTCTGCTCCTCGGGCCCCGGCGGCCAGTCGGTGAACACGACGTATTCGGCCGTGCGCATCACCCACATTCCGACGGGTCTTGTCGTCTCGCAGCAGGACGAAAAATCGCAAATCAAAAATCGCGCGAAGGCCATGCGCGTTCTTCGGGCCCGCCTCTACGAAATGGAGCAGGAAAAGCAGCACGCGCAAATTGCCGCCGAGCGGCGCGATCAGATCAAGACTGGCGACCGCTCCGAAAAAATTCGCACCTATAATTTTCCGCAGAACCGCGTTACCGACCATCGCATTGGACTGACGCTCCATCAATTGAATCTGGTGATGGAAGGCAAGCTCGGCCCTGTCGTGGACGCGCTCGTCACCCATTACGAAGCTGAGCGGCTCAATCAGGAGCTCGACGAAGCATAAGTAATCATAGGCGCAGCACACTTGACGAGATGGCAATGAAGACGACCATGGTGATGGATGTTCGAAGCGCGCTGCGAGAAGCAATCGCGCGGCTCAACGCCGCGAATGTGCCGTCGCACGCACTGGCTGCGGAATTGCTGCTGATGCATACGCTCGGCCGCGACCGAGCGTGGCTTTACGCGCATCCGGAATTCGAATTGGACGCGGCGACGGCGGAAAAATATTTCGAGCTTGTGGCGCGGCGCGCTGCGGGTGTTCCGACGCAGTATTTGACCGGCAAGCAGGAATTTTGGGGCCTGGAGTTCGACGTCACGCCCGACGTTTTGATTCCGCGGCCTGAGACGGAGCATGTGATTGAAGTGGCGCTTGAGCGCGTCGGCGCGGCGCATAGAGACGATGAGCTGCGCATCGCCGATATCGGCACGGGCTCGGGCTGCATCGCCGTTGCGCTTGCACTCGAATTGCCGCGCGGCGAAATTGTCGCCACGGACATATCGGCAGCGGCGCTGAGTGTCGCACGACGCAATGCCTCACGCTACGGCGTTGCCCAGCGAATCCATTTTGCCGAAACTAATTTGCTCGATGCAATTGCCGGCGGCACGCGCAAATTTGATCTCATCGCCAGCAATCCGCCGTATATACCGTGCGGCGATAAAAGCACGCTGCAGCGCGAAGTTCGCGCGCACGAGCCTGAAATCGCGCTCTTTGCCGGCGACGATGGCCTTGCGGTTTACGCACCTTTGATCCGCGATGCTGCCGATCTGCTGCGGCCCGGCGGCATTCTCGTCCTCGAACTCGGCTATAATTCGCTCTCTGGCGTCCGCGAAATCCTCGATCGCGCAGGCAGTTGGTCCGACATTCGCATTGCGCACGATCTCGCCGGGATCCCTCGCGTCATTTCCGCATCGCGTTCATAACTGCGCTATCTTCCGGGTGTATATTTCTCCTTTCCGCGCCATGCCCAAGCTTGCTCGATTCCGCGCCAAGCACACGCCGCCCGGTGCAGATACTCGCGCCACGCTCGCCTCCACCGCCGCTTTCGCAAGTTCCGCCACACCGATCCTGCACGTCGATATGGATGCGTTTTTCGTTTCTGTCGAACTGCTTTCGCGGCCCGAGTTGCGCGGTCTGCCGGTGATCGTGGGCGGGGAGAAAGATCAGCGCGGCGTCGTGACCTCGGCGAGTTACGAAGCGCGAAAATTCGGCGTTCACTCCGCGATGCCGCTGCGAACCGCCGGGCGCCTCTGTCCTCACGCTGTTTTTCTGCCGAATAGTCCCGAACTTTACGGCGAGTGGAGCGACCGCGTCGCCGCGATCCTCGCGCAGTTTTCGCCTATCGTGGAAATGGCGTCGGTGGACGAAGCGTATCTCGATTTCACGGGCACGGAGCGCTTGCACGGCCCGCCGCTCCTCGCTGCCGATCAACTTTTGCGCGAAATTCGCCGCACCTCCGGGCTTCCCTGCTCCGGCGGCCTTGCGTCGACGCGCCTGGTCGCTAAAGTTGCTTCCGAACAAGCGAAGCCGCTCGGCCTCGTCTGGGTGCCCGCCGGCATCGAAGCCGCATTTCTCGCGCCGCTCGATGTTCGAAAAATTCCGGGCATCGGCCGGGTCACAGAAGCCGCGCTCAATGCCATCGGAATTCGAACCGTCGGCCAGCTCGCCGAAGTGCCGCGGGAAAAGCTCGAAGAGGCCTTCGGCCGCTGGGGCACGGCCCTCTACCGCAAGTCGCTCGGCCAGGATTCGTATGAATTTTTCGTGGACGCCGAAGCGAAATCCATTTCTCACAATCAGACTTTCGGCATGGACACCAACGACCGCGCGCAGCTTGAAACCACGCTCAGCCACCTCACGCAAAAAGCAGCGAAGCGGCTGCGCGATTCCGGTCTCTACGTGCGGACGATCAGCCTCACGCTGCGCTACGCGAATTTTCGCACCATCACGCGCAGCAAATCGCTGCCCGATCCGGTCGATCTGGACGGCGCGATTCTCGCCGTGGCGAAAAATCTCTTCGCGCAAAATTGGGATGGCCGCGCGATGCTGCGCCTGATCGGGATTTCGCTTGAATCCCTCTCCGCCGGCGAGTCGCGGCAACTCGGTCTGCTCAACTGGGAGCAAAAATCCAAGCTCGAGCGGCTGGCGCGCACCGCCGACCGCCTGCGCGACCGCTTCGGCTTCTCCAAGCTTCAGCTCGGCGCGTCGCTGAACACGCCCGACGACGATTGATCCACTCGCCCTGTAGTTTTCCGCCGCTCTCCTTGACAGCTTAGGAGAGGCTAAGTCGTCGCGCGCAGACATTGGGACACGCGCGGCCCCTGGCCGTCGTCGCTGGCAGCCGCAATCGATTTCCCGCATAATCGGCGCATGACGCCGCGCGAACTAGCCGGCAAAGTCTGCCGCACGCTTCGCGAGGCGGGCCATCAGGCCTACCTTGTCGGCGGATGTGTGCGCGATCTCGAGCTCGGCCGTGAGCCGGAGGATTTCGACGTCTCGACCGATGCCCACCCACCGCGCGTCGAGGAATTGTTTCCCGAAAGCTTGGCAATCGGTGCGAAGTTCGGCGTGATCCTCGTCCTCGAAGACGGCGCGGAAGTCGAAGTCGCCACGTTTCGCTCCGACATCGGCTATTCCGACGGCCGCCATCCCGATCGCGTCGTCTTTTCTTCCTCCGCGCGTGAAGACGTCACGCGCCGCGACTTCACCATCAATGGATTGCTCCTCGATCCGCTCACCGGCGAAATTTTCGACTACGTAGGCGGACGCGCCGACCTTCGCGCAAAAATCATTCGTGCCATTGGCGATCCCGAGGCGCGATTCCGCGAAGACAAGCTGCGCATGGTGCGTGCTGTCCGCTTCTCCGCGCGCTTCGGCTTTGCGATCGAGCCCGCCACCCTCGCTGCGATTATCAAACTCGCGCCCGAAATTCACGCCGTCTCCGCCGAGCGCCTCCGCGACGAACTGACGAAAATTCTTACCGAAGGCGCCACCCGCCGCGGTTTCGAACTTCTCGATGAAACCGGGCTGCTCCGCGAAATTCTTCCCGAAATCGCGCGCATGAAGGGCGTCGAACAGCCGCCGCAGTTTCATCCCGAAGGCGACGTCTGGATTCACACGCTCATGCTGCTTGAGAAGCTCCCCGCCGGCGTTTCGCCCACTCTTGCGTGGGGCGCTCTCCTCCATGATGTCGGCAAGCCCCCCACCTTTACCCCGGCCGCGGGTCCCGGCACGCGCATTCGCTTCGATGGGCACGTTGAAGTCGGTACGCGGATGGCGCAGGAAATCACTCGCCGTCTGCGCTTCCCGAACGATGAAACCGATCAGATCGCCGCTCTCGTCGCCAATCATCTGCGCTTCAAAGACGTCCAACAGATGCGTCCCTCCACGCTCAAGCGTTTCGTCCGATTGCCTCATTTCGAGGAGCATATGGAGTTGCACCGCATTGACTGCCTTTCGAGCCATTGCAATCTCGAATCCTACGGTTTCGTCCGCCGATTTCTCGCTGACACGCCTCCCGAAGAGGTTCGTCCCGCTCGCCTGATCTCGGGCGACGACCTCAAGGCCTTGGGCCTGGAGCCCGGTCCGGCCTTCAAAGAAATCCTTCGCAACATCGAGGACGCGCAACTCGAAGGTCGGATTCGCAGCCGTACCGAAGCTTTGGAACTCATTCGCACCGAGTTTCTGAAGCGATAACCGGCCGAGCGGCCAGGTTTTGCTGCAAACTGGCATTCTTAGCTCTTCAAACCCGTTCCGCAATTCTTGTTAAGGCATTATATATCAGTGGCTTACTCCTATTTACTTTCCAACCTTAGTGTATTATACTCAGCCTTGCTTATAATCTCGCTTTAGTCCCAGCACCGATTCGCTTTCACCTGCATCTAATTGACTGCAAGCCGATATATGCTAATGCTTGTTCTACAAGGGGGATAAATTGACAGCTAAGCCTGTTTTCCAAGATCTCCCGATTCTTCCCGTTCGCGACACCGTTCTTTTTCCCGGGGCGCTGATGCCGTTGACGGTCGGTCGGGAAAGTTCGCTCGCCCTCTTGGATTCACTTGAGGGCAATGACAAGGTCCTCGGCGTCGTCGCGCAGCTCGATCCCCGCGTCGAAGATCCCGCCGGAAGCGACCTGCACAGCGTGGGCACAGCCGCCCGCGTCCACAAGATGGTGAAGATGCCCAACGGAAACGTCGTCACGTTTCTCGAAGGCCTGCATCGGATTCGCGTCGTCGAAATTCTCGGCATGAAGCCGTTTTTGCGTGCGCAGGTCGAGCAACAAGCCGAACTCGACGCGCAGCTTGATTCTGAATTGACCGCGCTCGTCCGGAATGCACAGGAGCTTTTCCGCGACGTCGTTGCGCGCTCTCCGCAGCTTTCTGACGATTTGCAAAGTCACGTTTCGACTATCGAATCGCCCGCGCGTTTGGCCGATTTTATCGCCGGCACTCTGCCTTCGCTTTCGACCATGCTGCGCCAGGAACTTCTCGAAACTGCCAGCGTCCGGACACGTCTCGAAATTCTCGTGCGCGAACTGGCCAAGGAGCGCGAAGTTCTCGACCTCCGCAACAAGATTCAGGAGCAGGTTCAGGAGCAGGTCAATCAGGGCCAGCGCGAATTTCTGCTTCGCGAACAGATGAAAGCCATTCAGAAGGAGCTCGGCGACGGCGACGATTCGCAAGCCGAAGTCGACGAGCTTCGCAAGAAGGTCGAGTCTTCCGGCATGAGCGCGGAAGCCAAGAAAGAATGCGATCGCGAATTGAAGCGCCTCGCCAAGATGACGCCCGCATCAGCCGAATACATGGTCGCGCGGACGTATCTCGAATGGATGACTTCGCTTCCGTGGAATAAGACCTCCGGCAGCGACGACATCGACATCGCCAGGGCCGAGGGCATTCTCAACGAGGATCACTACGATCTTGAAAAAGTGAAGCAGCGCATCCTCGATTATCTCGCGGTGAAAAAGTTGCAACCCGGAATGAAAGGTCCGATTCTTTGTTTCGTCGGGCCTCCCGGAGTCGGAAAGACTTCGCTCGGCAAATCCATCGCGCGAGCCATGGGACGAAAGTTCGTCCGCGTCTCGCTCGGCGGCATGCACGACGAAGCCGAAATCCGCGGCCATCGCCGGACCTACATCGGCGCTCTGCCCGGACAAGTCATCCAGCACATTCGCCGCGCCGAGACGATGGACCCGGTCCTCATGCTCGACGAGGTGGATAAGCTCGGCCGCGATTTCCGCGGTGATCCGGCGGCGGCGTTGATGGAAGTTCTTGATCCGGAGCAGAACTCCACGTTCCGCGATCACTATCTCGACGTTCCGTTCGATCTTTCGAAGGTCATGTTCATCGCCACGGCCAACTGGATGGATCCGATTCCGGAGCCCTTGCGCGATCGCATGGAAATTCTCGAACTTCCGGGCTACACCGAGGAAGAGAAAATCCACATCGCCAAGCGCTTCCTGATTCCGCGCCAGACGGCCGAGCACGGCTTGAAGCTGGGCGAGCAGATCGAGTTCACCGACGAAGCGCTGCGCGAAATCATTCACAGCTACACGCGCGAAGCGGGCGTCCGCAATCTCGAGCGCGAAATCGCCAATCTCGTCCGCAAGCAGGCGCGGCGTATCGCCGAAGGCAAACTCGAAAAGCGCATCATCACGCCTGAAATCGTGCACGAGACGCTCGGCGTTCCGAAAGTGCGCCTCGAAAAAGAAGTCGAGGAGCGCGTGCAGAAGCCCGGCGTTTCGATCGGCCTCGTCTGGACGCCCGTCGGCGGCGATATCGTATTCATCGAAGCCACGTCCATGCGCGGAGGCAAGCAATTCACCATGACCGGCCATCTCGGCGAGGTCATGCAGGAATCCATGCGCGCCGCGTTGAGCTGGGTCCGCTCCCACGCGGATGAATTCGGAATCGATCCCGATTTCTTCCGCAAGCAGGACCTGCACATTCACGTTCCCTCGGGCGCAATCCCGAAGGACGGGCCCTCCGCCGGCGTCGCCATGGTCACGGCGCTCGTCAGCTTGCTCAGCGGCAGGCCCGTGCGGCCGCGCGTCGCGATGACCGGAGAAATTTCGCTATCCGGCGTCGTGCTGCCGATCGGCGGCGTGAAGGAAAAAGTGCTCGGCGCAAAGCGTGCGGGGATTCGCGAGGTGATTCTGCCGGCTGAGAACGAGCCGAACGTGAAGGAGGATTTGCAGCCCGAAATGATCGAAGGGCTCACGATCCACTACGTTCACAATCTCGATCAGGTTCTCGAAATTGCCCTCGGCAAAATCGAGAAGCCCATCCGGCCGGTCAGTGGTGGCGGACGCCGCGGCGTCGAACCCTCGGCTCAAGCTCCTGTCCATTAATCGGAAAAGAGTTAACAAAGTTGTTAGGGCCGGCTGCGTCCAACGATGCAGCCGGCCTTTTTTTGTGGCGCGGGCATCCTGCCCGCGTTTTCCGGCACCCGCATTCTGAGCACCTCACTGTCATCCCTGCATGCTGCGGGCTATCTCAACTCGGTTCTGCCATCGCGACCAAGCCGAGCCATTCCTGAGTTTCCCTATATTCCATTTTGGACTGCGTAGTTTCGGGTTTCGTTCTATTGGATAAGTTGTGAAGATCAAGTACTGTAACCGCGGAAGTGTCGGCGCTCAGTTCAGCCGGCGCCAGGAAGGAAACGGATTTCAATGCGGCGATGAGGCAATTCTAATCGGGACACCGTACGATTAGAAATCGCCGCAACCAACTGAAAACAAAAGATCGAGGTCATTTCTAATCGGGACAAAATCGCTCCCTTTTCAGACGCGATTAGAAACTAATTCAAGTTTCGGCCGCCCCTCGGACTCAGGAAACTCCCGGCCAGAACCCCAGAGCCAACACGCACCGCACTAAACAAGAAAACAAAAAACTGAAAATTGTTGCGCGGCGGAAACGAATCGCGTAGAGCTAGAGATTTCGCACGCGGCGCGTAACGCCCCACTTCATGGCGCGCGCGCGAGGCGAACTGCCGAACGATGCGATACACGCCGAGACAAATTGTCGTACGGGCGCGCGAAGCGGCATATCTGCTGCTCGCGACGCTCGATCATGACGCCATGGTGAAGCGCTTCCTGGAAGGCTACGCGAAGGAAAACAACCGCACCGGCGTCATCACGCAGCCGGCGCTCTTCCGCGACCTGATGGGATCGGTGCGGCGCGAAGCCATTCTCGCGATGGCGACGCACATGGACGAATTGGCGCCGCGACGGCTCGGGATTGCGCCGCAACCGGCGATGGTCGCACTCGACGCCGATTCGCGCACGAAGGCCGCAGCGAAAGGAACGTCTCGTGGAGCGAAGGCAGCCGCGCGGGGCGCAAAGAGCAAGCCCATCGCGCGGGGGAAAGGCCGAAGCTCAACGTACGCGATGGCTTTGCGCGAGCGTACGGCCGAGATGCAAATGCTGAATCTCTTTCGCGAGCAGTTTTTCGCGGCGCTCGGCCAGGCGCTGCGATGGACGGATGAGGAGTTCGGCGAATTCCTGCGCGACTCCGATCTCTATCAGGCAATCGCGGCGCGAGGCGGCAGCGCGGGGCCAGCGCGCGGGCCGAAAACTGCCGCAGCCGGTGCGTTCGTGGATCGCTGCGGATTACTTGTGGATCCTTCGATGCTGGAGCAGGCGCGGCGCGCGGCGGCGAAATTTCAGACGCAGCTTGATACGGCGGCGGACGGTATCCTGAAGAAAGTGTTTGCGCGAAGAAGGGAGAATTGAACAACGTCAAACACGAAACGCTGCGATCGGTCGGAGAGAAATTCGTAGTCCGCCCGTGGCGGCATCGGAAGGATGGTGTTAATAAATAGCGCCCGTAACGCCGACGCAACAGCGCAGGCAGTGCGCCATCAGCGCATTATATCGATCTGATACGCTTATTAAAGAATGCTTCAGTTCGTCTACATTCTGATCGCGCAGCAAATCCTGCAGGGGCTCTACTCGCTCTGGAAGGGATTTGAGTGGCTGGCGATGGTGCGCCGGCGGCTCGCGACGCACTCCGGATTTTACAATCCGAAAGTCGCATTGATTTGCCCGTGCAAGGGTGCGGATCCGGGCCTCGATGCGACGCTGATGTGTTTGACGCACTTCGATTATCCGAATTACGAAATTTTCTTTGCGGTGGCGTCGAATTCGGATCCGGCGATCAAAGCGATCGAGAAGGTAAAGGCTTCAACGTCGCGAAAAGTCAATATTGTGATCGCAGGGGCGCCACGCGACTGCGGCGAAAAAGTCAACAATCTGGCGAAGGTCGTCGAGCAACTGGACGAATCGTTCGAAGTCATCGCGTTCACCGACGCCGACACGCTGCCGAGCCGCGGCTGGCTGATCAAATTGATCGCGCCGCTCAGCAACCCGCAAGTAGGCGCGAGCACGACCTATCGCTGGTTGATCCCGGCGCACGCGAAAGGGAAAAGCGATCTGGCCAGTGCGCTGGGGTCAACGTGGAACGCCTCCATCGCGACAATGCTCGGCGAGCACCAACACAATTTCTGTTGGGGCGGCGGAACGGCGATTCGACGGCTGACGTTTCACTCGATCAACGCGGACCATTTTTGGCGCGGAGCAGTGTCAGACGATCTGGCGCTGACGAATGCGCTGCGCAGCTCAAACTTGCCAATCGTTTTTGTGCCGGAGTGCATGGCTCCGACGCCATACGCGGCGACGTTCAGCGAGCTCGTCGAATTTACAAACCGGCAAATTATTTTGACGCGCGTCTATTCGCCGACGATCTGGCTGAACGGCGCGATCTCGCATTTTTCTTACACGATTACGACGCTGGTAGCGATGGTGACGCTGGTCAAGATATTCCTTTCGGGCGACCCGTGGCTGCTGATGGCGATGCTGATTCTAGTGATCCCGCTGCTCGCGGCGATGAAAGGCGCGTTTCGAACGATCGCGATCGCGGAGCTTTTGCCCGAGTGGAAGCAGAAAATGCGCGAGTGGAGCTGGAGCTGGTCGGTGCTCGCGCCGGTCGTGCCATTCTTGTTTTTCTGGAATTTCTGCGTGTCACTTGCGACGCGCGACATCAAGTGGCGCGGACTGCGTTACCGCCTCGTGTCTATGAACCAGACGGAAATCCTGCGGCCGTAAGCTAGGCGCACACCTCGTTTCGCGGCCTGCAAACTTCTTCAGCGAATTCCGATGCAAGCCATCAGCCGGCCTGTTGTTTTCTCGCGACGATAACTGAAAAGCAGATCGGTGCGGCAGGACGTGCAAAGCTCGGTCGAGATAATATTCTTCGGCTGCAGCCCCGCGGCTTCGAGAATCGCGCGATTCGCGGCTTGCAAATCGAGCAGCACGCGCGGCTCGGGCGGCTGATGGCCGGGCGGCGTCATCGTAAGCCAGGGAAGCGGATTCGGATCTTCGCCGGAAACGAGCGAGTCGTAGGGGCCATCGAACCAATCGCGCGCGGTCTCAAACTGGCTTCCGAATTCCTTCACGACTTCGGGGCCTACTTCGTAACAACAGCGCCCGATGCCGGGGCCGAGCGCGGCGATGATGGATTCAGGCCGAGCTCCGAAAACCATGCGCATGCGGCCGACGGATTTTTCAACGATGCGCTTGAGCGTGCCTCGCCAGCCGGCGTGAATCGCGGCGATGGCGCGCGTTTGCGGATCGGCAAGAAGAATCGGAATGCAATCGGCGGTCTGCACGGCGAGAAGCAGGCCGGGAACGCGCGTGAGAATCGCGTCACCACGAAGAGGAGCGCTGGGCGCAGCATCAACGACGTAGATGACATCGGAATGAAATTGGCGAACGGCGACCATTTGCATCTGCGCGGCGCCGAGTGCTTTCATGAAGCGGCGGCGATTTTCTCCGACGCGCGCACGCTCATCCCACTCGGCAAAGCCGAGATTGAGGATTCCGCCAGCGCGTTTTTGCGAGCGGAGAGCAGGAGGCAAAATGCTCACGCCGCCCTCGCGAGTGCTGAAGCCGTGGACGAGCCAGTCTTCCTTGAGGAACGCAATGGATTGAAGAACGGAAATGCCGGACGAACGGTGAAAGCTCCAATCGCGACTCGCAGCGGACGGCGCGGCGATGTCGCGCTTGGCACGCGCGTGTTTTTGAGCCGAGACGAGTTCGAGCAGGCGTCATCGTGCGCGACCGATAAAACGAGGATTGGCGCGTGAGTGAGTGAATTCGATTACGGGTATAATCCGGTCGCGCCGCAGGGGTGAATCCGGCGGAACGAAAAAGAGAGAACGCGTGATCGTGGGAATGGGCGTGGACATTGCGGAGATTGACCGGATCGAAGCGGCCATCGCGCGAAACGGCCGACGATTCATCGCGCGGATTTATACGCCGACCGAAATCGCATACTGCGAGCGGCACAAAAACAAATTCGAGCGCTACGCGGGGCGATTTGCCGTGAAGGAAGCGACGATGAAAGCGCTCGGAACGGGCTGGCGGCGCGGCGTGCGCTGGGTGGACATCGAAGTGATCAATCTGCCGAGCGGAAAGCCGACGCTGAGGCTCGCGGGCGCGACGAAAGAAATCGCGTCGAGGCTGAGTGTGAAGGCAATTTCGATTTCGATTACGCATAGCGGAAATTTGGCGCTCGCCCAAGTGATTTTCGAAGATTGAGCGGCGCTCAAGAAACCCAAAAGCAAATCCTTCGACTGCGCGTCCCGCCTGGCGATTCGAACTTGAAGCGCCAGGGAAAAAACGCCTGGACGCTTCGCTCAGGATGACACTTCTTCCACCGGAACAACGACGTCAGCCGAATCGCCGGTGACGGACACGTCGAGCCAGGTGTTGGGCGGCCAATCGCCCGCGACGCGCAGCTTCAGATAATTTCCTGAGAGAGCCTCCGTCCAGCCGTCACGTTTGCGTCGAAGTGTGAGCGCGTGAAGCATGCGTCCTTGCTGCGAGGCCCGAAACGCAGAAGCTTTCTGCTGGCCGAGCGCGCGAAGAGTGCGGGCGCGGTCGCGGATTTCCGCAGGGGAAACTTCGCCGGACAAGCCTTCGGCTGCCGTGCCGGGGCGCGAGGAGAACGAAAAAACATGAAGATACGTGAAGGACTGGCGTTCGATGAAATCGAATGTGGCGCGAAAATCATTCCCGCTTTCGCCGGGGAAGCCGGCGATGACGTCCGCGCCGATCGCGGCATCGGGCAAGAGATCGCGAATCATTTCAATGCGGCGCTCGTAGTGCGCGGCGCGATACCAGCGGCGCATGGATTTGAGTATCGCGTCCGAAGCGGACTGCAAGGGCATATGAAAATGCGGCGCGATGCGATTTTCCGTCGCCACCAACTCGATGAAATCGCGCGTGACGTCCATCGGCTCGATGGAGCTGAGGCGCAGGCGATCGAGCGAGGTTTCGGCCATCACGCGGCGCAGAAGCGTGTCGAGCGGCACGCGGGACGCGAGATCGTTGCCGTAGCTGCCGAGATTGATTCCGCTTAAAACGATTTCGCGCGCGCCGGCTGCGACGAGACGCCGGACTTCGGCAAGCACGCGATCGGGCGCGAGGCTGCGACTCTTTCCGCGCACAAACGGGATGACGCAGTAGGAGCAGCGATTGTTGCAGCCGTCCTGAATTTTCAGAGTCGGACGGGTGCGGTCGGAATCGTCGCCAAGGAGCGGCGCGCCGAAGTAGGAGTTCTGAGCGAAGATGTCGCCCGAGAGAATTTTTGCCGGCGCGCGCGCAAGCGAAAGAGCGTCGGCTGCGAGCATGGATGCCGGAACGAAATCAGGGGATCGCGGAGCGTCCGAAGAGCAAACACCCGCATCCTGCTTCGCGAGATCCGGAATCGAGGACTGATGAGAATTCCCGACGACCCATTCGACGCCGTCGAGGCGCGCCAACTCTTCGGGAGCGCGCTGGGCGTAACAGCCGGTGACGAGGATGCGAGCGCTGCGATTTGCGGCGTGAATGTGGCGGATGGCATCGCGAGCCTGAGCGTCGGCGGCTGCGGTCACGGTGCATGTATTGAGTACGACGATATCGGAATCGCGATGGGCTGGGGCGCGCGTGAAGCCACGATCGAGGAGTTGATGTTCGATGGCCGCCGCGTCCGCATGAGTGGCGCGACACCCGAAATTTTCGATGGAGAAAGTGGTCACGGAAAATCACGGCGCGCGCGGCGCCGGAAGAACATTATAGCGGAAGGGTGAACGCGAGAGAAAAGGCGAAAGGCACTTTTAAATCGGGACGTGCCCCGGAATCACCAAAGGAGGACGTAGGCCGCGCCTGCAGGCAGTCAGTAGCTAGGAATTGCCCTGCTGCGCGGTTTCCATTTTCTTTTGCTTGATAGCTTTCACTTTGTCGACGAGTTCGTCGGCCATCTTCTCGTCGTCATCGTGGGCCTGCGCAGTCATTTCGGTGTCGGCCTTCTGGCGGTACAGGAGGTTCAGGTAGGCCATGGCGTCGTCGTAATCCGGCCTGAGCTCGATGGCTTTCTTTAGATTGTCGATGCCTTCCTGAATGGTCGCGCCGTATTTGGCTTGAAAATCGGTGGCCAGAGGCGGCGGCATCGCATCGCTATCCTTGACCTGCTTCTTGGCCTTCTGATTGTACTCAATGCGCATGTCCTTATTGCCGCGATAGGAGAGCGACCAATCAATGACGCCGATCCAGTAGTAAGGGTCGGGATCGTTGGGGCTCAACTGAATATGCTTTTCGTGATAGGTCTTCGACTCTTCGAATTTCTTCGGATCGAAAGGCGTGCCGCCCATGTTGTAGAGGATGGCGCCGATGCCATCGATGGCGGAAAGATTGTTCGGGTCGACGTCGAGGACTTGTTTGTATTCGTTAATGGCCTGCTGGCCCATGCGGACGTTCTCGTCCGAAGGAGCGCCCGGAATATATTGGGAAGAGTAAGCGGTCGCGAGGTAGAGGCGGGCGTTCAGCAGGTTGGGATCGAGATCCTTGGATTCCTTGAAGTCTTCAATGGCCTGATCGAACTGGCCGGCTTTATAGGCCTGAACGCCTTTGTTCAAGAGGTCGCGGGCCTTCAGCTTGCTGCAGCCCTGCACGGCGACGAGCGCCGCAAACAACATCACGAGAGTGTACGGAGTGTGGGGCTTGCGCACCATTCCAATTTCTCCTTGAGTGCTCCCGGCCAGTTTTCCGCGAGCGAAGGTTTGATACTCCCGTTTTCATCTGGGCGATCGCGCCCAAGCCATCGCGACGAAATGACTGCAGCTACTGGCCGGCCTCGACCTTCGCGGTAATCAGGCCGACTTTGTCCACGCCGTTGGACCTCATAATGTCAATCGCGCGGGCCACTTCCGCAAAATCCACGTTATCCTCGCCCTTCACGAAAGCGACTTTCTCAGCGCGCTGTTTGAAGATGTCGTCGATACGCGGTCCGAGCTGATCCCAGGTGGTTTCGTCCTGATTGATGAGGACTTTGCCGCTGGCGGTGACCTGAACGACGATCGTCTTGGCGAGCAGTTCCGGATTCTCTTTCGTATTGGGAGGCGAGGGCTGAGGAATGAGAGTGTCGAGGCCGTGTGGCGTCGTCGGCGTGATGACCATAAAAATGATGATCAGCACGAGCAGAATGTCGATGAGCGGCACGACGTTCATGTCCGCCACTACGCCTTTACTTCCACCAACTGCCATTCCCATGGAGGAGCTCCTTTAGCGAACTACGTTACTGGCCCACTGGCGGCGGGGGCGGTTTGCGACCCGTCTGAAGTTTGTCCGTCAGCAGACCCAGATTGTCGACACCGGCCGAGCGGACCTCGTCCACGGCCTTCACGACTTCGCCGTATTTCGCGCGCGCATCGCTGCGGACGAAAACGGTTTTGTCGAGGCGATTGGAGATGAGGTCTTTCACTTTGTTGGTGATGTCGTCGAGAGCGATCTGGTTTGAACCGAGGAAGTAGCGCCCGTCGCGAGTGACCGCGATAATCACGGCGTCATCTTTGTCGGCATCCCTCATATCTTCCGGGTTTTCCACCTTGGCCATGTCAACAGAAACGCCCTTCTGCAACATGGGGGTGACCACCATGAAGATGATGAGGAGGACGAGCATGATGTCGGCCATCGGGATGACGTTTGGTGCAGCCATCACCGGTGGTGCTTTGGGCTTGTAAGCCATGGTGCTACTTCTTTCCGCCCCGGCGCGTGATGAAGTAGTTGATCAGCTCCATCGAGGAGTTGTCCATCTCGACGTCGAAGGCTTCGACTTTGTTCGTGAAATAATTGAAGGTCCACACCGCAGGCACGGCGACAAGCAGACCGAGAGCGGTGGTGACCAGGGCTTCAGAAATACCGCCAGCGACGGCCGACAGACCGGTCGCTTTGCTGCTGGCGATACCTTTGAACGCGTTGATGATGCCGACGACGGTGCCGAAGAGGCCGACGAAAGGAGCCGTCGATCCGATGGTGGCGAGGCCGGAAAGGCCGCGCTTCATTTCGGCGTGGACGATGGCGACGGAGCGCTCGAGGCCGCGGCGGGCGGCTTCGATCACTTCTTCATCGCTCACCTGCGCCGAGGCTGCCTGGAACTCCGACAAGCCAGTCGCGACCACCTTGGCGATATGGCTCTTCTTGTTCCGCTCGGCGATGGAGATGGCTTCGTCGAGCTTATTGTCTTTCAGCGCGCCGGCGACCTGCTGGACGAAGACGCGGGACTGCTTGCGGGCCGCGCTGAACATCAAGGCGCGGTCAATCATGATGCCGACCGACCAGGCCGACATGACAAACAACAGGATCACGACGATCTTCGCGGGGATGCCCATGTTGTGCCACATGGTCACCAGGTCCCAGCCGACATCCGCGTTGGCGCCGCCCTGCAACATCAGAAAAGCTGCCCACAGACTATTCGCTAGCATGTCCTTCGCTCCTCCTCAGAGACTTTCGGAATCTGATCTTCGGCAGTGAAACGCTGCCGGCCACCTGAGCCATCTACCCGCCACGGACCGGCCAGGCCGGAACCGAGCAGGCCCTGCCTAGCCACCAAGAGTAAAGATCACGGAAATCGTCGTGTCCACTTCCACCGGCTCGCCATTGAGCAAAGTGGGCTGATAGCGCCACTCGCGAACAGCATCCATCGCAGCTTTCATCAGGAGCGGCGGACCAGAGATGTAGGTAAGTTCCTGCACCGAACCGTCCTTGGAGATTACGGCGTGCAATATGATGGTGCCCGAGACGTGCGCCGTCTTCGCGATCTGCGGATAGATGGGTTGGACCTGGCGAACCATTTTTGCCGCCTGCACGTTGCCACCGACGCGGATTCGCGACTGAGTGGGCTTGGGAGGCGGAGGCAGACCCGGGCCGGACCCGCCGATGATTCCGCCGAGAACGCCGCCGGCCTGTCCACCGGGCACGCCGCCCGGAACGCCGCCGACGACTCCAACCGCGCCCACATCGGGCGGCAATTCTTCTTCCTTAATCATTTCAACTTTTTTCGGAATCACAGTCGGCGCCATCATCTTGCCCTGCTGAATCAGGCGAGCCACCGGCTTCACGATTCGTTGCACCGCGGCAGCGGGTGGAGGAGGCGGCGGTGGAGGAGCGGGAGCGACCAAAAAGGTCGTAAGCAATTGCTTCGGGAGAGCTTCCGTATAAATGAGCGGAATCAGGATGAGAACGAACACGATGACGCCCTGAATGATGAAGGAGAGCGTAACCGTCCAGCTCTTGTTCGTTCTTTTCGGAATTACGCTTGACTCAACCAAGTCGTCGAACATCTGCGCCTACCTCCTGCTGCCACTCGCGCTCAGGCTGCGGATCCTGCGCGAGGGACACTTCTCTGACCCCGATACTTGCTCCAGACGACTACGATGGGAGCGGCAATGCCGAAACTGGAGTATGTTCCTATCACAACTCCCACCACCATAGCAAAAGAGAAGCTGCGAAGCACTTCGCCGCCCATAAGGAAAAGAACCAGGACGGTGAGAAACGTCAAACCGCTCGTGAGGATGGTGCGCGAGAGAGTTTGATTGATGGACTTGTCGACGATGGCCGTGAGAGGCTCGCGGCGCATGAGACGGAGATTCTCACGCACGCGGTCGAAGATCACGATGGTGTCGTTCATCGAATACCCAACGAGAGTGAGCAATGCCGCGATCACCGTCAGTGAGATCTCAAAGCGAAAGAGAGAAAACAATCCGAGGGTAATCAGCACATCGTGAAAGACGGCGATTACGGCCGCAGCGCCGTAGACCCACTCGAATCGGAAGGCAATATATATCAACATGCCCGCCAGCGCATAGAGGGTAGCCAGGACAGCCTGGCGGCGCAGTTGGGCGCCGACTTTCGGCCCGACGATTTCAACGTCGCGGATGGCAAAGGTGCCAAGAGAATATTGATCGCGAATGTCGGAGAGCGCCGCGGCGTTGACGCCAGAAACGTTCTTGAGATCGTCGAAATTCGTGAGAATGCCGCCATGCTCTCGATCGCGCGAATCGGTGATCTGGCGGGCGAGCTGGTTATAACGATCGCCAGCAGTGGCGCCAAGCGAGAGCGGATCTTTTTGGGTCAGGAATGAGGCGAGGGCCGAGGGCGTGACCGAATTAAAATCGGGCTTGACGTTCTGGCCGCCAAAAGTTTTCTGCAGAACCGAGAGAATGGCCTGCTTGCCGGCGTCGAGCGACTCATCGCCCTGACCGCGTTGCTCGAGGCCGATGACGACGTCGTTGCTCGACGATGGATTCGAGATATCGCTGATCTGCTGAATCGTGCTGTTGGTCAGGCCAGCGGCTTGAAGACCTTTGCGAATCTGGTCAATCGGAGGAGCACCGGCAAACCGGACATAGATGAGCGTGCCACCGCGGAAATCAATGCCGTAACGCAGACCGCCATTCCGAAATATGGAGATCCATCCGATAATCAGGAGAATCAGAGAGCAAGAGACGAAGTACTTGGCCTTGCCCATCCAGTCAGCGTTGACGTTGCGAAAGAATTCCATTCAGTGTCCAGTCACGAAAGAATTAGACGCCATTTTTGCAGTGCTGGTTCCCGCGGCCTGGTCCAGTACCAGAACCAGCTCAGAACCGCTAATACGCCGCAACTCAGATGCTTAGCTCCCCCTGGCGGTCCATCCGCGAGACGTGCCAATCGAAGATCGCACGGGACACGTAGATGGAAGTAAACAGGTTAGCGAGCAATCCGATAACCAAGGTGATGGCGAAGCCTTTCACGGGCCCAGTCCCGAACAAAAACAGGAAGGCCGCCGAGACGAGCGTCGTGATGTGCGTGTCAATGATCGTGAGAAACGCGCGATCGAAACCCACGGCAACGGCGGACGCGTTGGCTTTGCCGGCGCGCAATTCTTCTCGGATGCGCTCGAAGACCAGAACGTTGGAATCCACGCCCATACCGATTGTGAGAACGACGCCGGCGATGCCGGGCAGCGTCAACACTGCGCCGGAAATCGCCATGAAGGCGATCAAGATAATCAAGTTCAGGATCAGCGCGACGACGGCATTGATGCCGCTCAAACGGTAGTAAATCACGAGGAAAATCATGACTACGATGAGGCTGCCGACCGACGCGCGCACGCCCGCGCGAATCGAATCGGCGCCCAGCGAAGGCCCGACGGTGCGCTCTTCGAGATACTTGATGGAAGCTGGCAGCGCGCCCGCGCGCAGAACGAGAGCGAGATCTTTCGAAGAATCCTGCGAAAAATTACCTTCGATCATGCCCTGGTCATCAATACGGCCTTTGATTTCGGGCGCGGTCTGCACTTGATGATCGAGCACGATGGCCATCTGCTTGCCAATGTGCGATTCGGTGAACGGGCCGAAGCGCGCGGCGGCGGAAGTGGAGAGGGAGAAATTCACCTGATACTGGCCCGGATAATTCGTGCTGGGCGAGGGCGTCGCGCTGCGCAAATCCTGGCCAGTGACGATCGGCAGCCGGCTGACGACATACCAAACCTGCGGTCCGGGCTGGCCCGAAGCCGAAGTGGATTTTCCCGGCAGCAATTCCGTGCCGGCCGGAAGCACTCCGCCGTGAGCTCCGAGCGCCGCCGCTTGAGACGGATACGTCTGGGGATCTTCGACAGCGCGCAGCTCGAGCTGGCCGCCGGCCTGGATGACAGCTTTAGCGCGCGTCGGATCGCCCTCACCGGGCAATTGGACGAGAATTTCGTTGTCGGCGCGGCCGGTGAAAGCGATGGTGGGCTCGGTGAGACCGAGAGCGTTGATGCGGCGCTCGATGGTCTCAAGAGCCTGGTCCATCGTTTGCCGCTGAATATCGGCAATCACCTGAGGCTTCATGGTGAGGAGATAGCCGGATTGCTCGCCGGCAGCGGGCGAAAGGCTCCAATCAGTGAATTGTGAGGAAGCGAGATCGCGGAACTGGCTCGAGGTTGCAGGCGCGACGTCGCGGACGAGGATATGCGTGTCGTCCACCCGACTGATTTCACCAGCCTGAATATTGCGATCGCGAAGCTGCTTCTCGAGCTGATCGATTGCCTGATCGCAGTGCAAGGCGATGGCTTCTTCAACCTGCACCTGAAGAACGAGGTGGCTGCCGCCCTTGAGGTCGAGGCCGAGCTTGATGCGGTCGGCGAAATTACTCTTGACGGTTTGCAGGGACGTCGGGAATTCGGGCAAGCCGATGAGACCGTAAACGCAAACGACGATTACGATCGCGATAAAAATGAATTTCCATCTGAGCTGGGAAGTCATGCGCGGGGCTCACGTCTCCTTGGGCGCGTCGGGCTGGAGTCCGGCGATGGCGCTGCGCGAGACCTTCACCTTGACTTGATCGGCGATGCGCAACTGGACGGCATCATTTTCCAGGCCGACGATAGTCCCATAGATCCCGCCGTTCGTGATGACCTTGTCGCCGTTCTTCAGCGCCACCAGCATCTGCTGCGTTTTCTTCTGGCGCCGCTGCGCCGGGAGAATCAGCAGGAAATAGAAAACCACCATGATGAGGAGAAGGGGCAACATGCCGAAGAGTGCCCCTCCCGGCGCAGTTTGCGCAAAGAGAAGAATCATAGAAATGCCAATCATCGCAGTGATTTCCACGTCCCTGGACTTACCATCTCATGCCACAACTTGTGGGGTGCTCGGACACCTATTCTGATGCGCTGCCCCGGCACATCGTCCCTTAAACTCCCATTTCGGAGTGCCTGACTTCGAGGCGTGCCTGCAGCTCAGTGCGGAATCTTGACAGATTCCCAAAACCGATAGCCTCCCGAATTTTACGCATCATGTCAAGGTAAAAGTAGATGTTGTGGTGGGTGTTGAGGATAGCGGCAAGCAGTTCATTTGCAAGGAAAAGATGGCGAAGATAAGCGCGCGAATAGCGGCGGCAAACGGCACAGGCGCAACTTTCGTCAATCGGCCGGGGATCATTCGCGTAGCGCGCATTCTTAATCAGCAGACGGCCCTGCCAGGTGAACAGGCACCCGTGGCGTGCGCTGCGCGTCGGCAGTACGCAATCCATCATGTCCACGCCGCGGGCGACGTAATCGACGAGTTGCTCGGGCTTGCCCACGCCCATCAAGTATCGAGGACGATCGGCGGGAAGGCGAGCGGCCACGGCCTCCGTCATGGCGCACGTCATTTCATGCGATTCGCCGACGGCAAGGCCGCCGATGGCGTATCCCGGAAAGTCGAGCGCGACGAGCGCATCGGCATTTTCGCGACGCAGCTCGGCGTGCGTTCCACCTTGCACGATGCCGAACAACATTTGCCGCGAGGCGTGGCCCACGCGCGCGAAATGTTCCCGCGAACGCCGCGCCCAATCGAGAGTACGCGCGGCCGCAGCCTGCGCCGTCGCGCGATCAGCGGGGGCTTCGATGCACTCGTCGAGGACCATGATGATGTCGGCGCCCAGCGCGATCTCGACATCGAGCGCAATTTCGGGCGAAAGAAAATGCTCGGAACCGTCAATGTGCGAGCGAAACGTGACGCCGTCGTCCGCGACCTTGCGCAAATCCGAAAGGCTGAAAACCTGATAGCCGCCCGAGTCGGTGAGGATCGGACGCGGCCAGGACATGAACGCGTGAAGGCCGCCGAGTTCACGGATCAGTTCATGGCCGGGGCGGAGAAAGAGATGGTAGGTATTGGCGAGGAGGATCTGGACGCCGAGTTCTTCGAGCGCTGATTGCGTGAGGCCTTTGACCGTCGCGGACGTGCCGACGGGCATGAAGGCCGGCGTATCGATCGCGCCGTGGGGCGTGGTCAAGCGGCCGAGACGCGCGCCGGTCGGATCGGTCTTCAGCACCTCGAACCGAAATTCCATCCGGCGAATTGTATCAGGAGGCGAAATCGATTAGCTAAAGGCGCCGACCCATCCGACCCTCACGGCGACCCAAATCGCCCAAACGATTGCGACGATCGTCACGCCCTTTGCAAATGAGATTTTCTTCGGATTGGTGAGAGAAAAGCCGAGACCCTGCAAGGCAATCACCCACAGGGTGAACAAGTCCACCGATGTCGCGAGCGTGAGAAGCCACTTGGCGCTATCGTTCGACAGAAATGCTCCCGGGTTCGAGGCGACGAGATGCTCGAGATCGATTGACTCGGGCGATTTGAGGAACATCAGAAGTATGGATAGGAGGGCGTGAATCAGGTACGGCATCCAGGAAAACGCCACGATGGCAAACGCCGTTTTGAACTCGATGCGCGCGCCAGCCAACAGGTTGAACGCCAGAAGAAGAACCGCGGAAACGACCAGTGGCGCTACGAAAGTGCCTAACACCGCTGCGGCGTACACGATGGGCTGCGTGAATTTTATGGCGCGATCGAGAGCTTTTTCACGATCTTCAGCCGAGAGTTGCGAGACGCGGGGATCCTTGTCGAATTGCCGCTCCATGAACGGGCGCCAGCCCACTCGCTGGCTGAAAAGCGCAATGACGGCGATCGAAAAAATTAACAGAAGCACCAGAGGCATGAGCCAGGTTGGGCGCGTGACGATATCCTGGAAAGTCGCCCGCGGATTGAAGAGGACGCCGACCACGCGGCCGAACTCGCCGATTTTCGGGGTTTCGATGGGCGCGCTGGGTGTCGGGCTCGAAGGGGTCGCCATGGGTTTCGATCCTCCTGGACGAAAATGGAATTCGCTGGTTGGTTCTACGCAGCGGTCCGCGGAATGTTTCGGGCGCCAAGTCTACTCCAGTCCGGCTTTGCAAGCGAGATTGGTTGCGCTGGAGGCGGGAGTGCGAGCGGGATTGCTTAATGACGTGCGGTCTTCGCGACGAATTTGCGATTGCGAAGCGTCACGCGGGAATTGCGGGGACGGCGGCGAGCAGCGACTGCGTATAGGGATCTTTCGGATGCGAGAGGACTTGATCCGCGGCGCCGAGTTCGACGAATTTTCCGGCGCGCATGACGGCGACGCGCGTGGCGAGCTGCGCGACGACCGGCAGCGAATGCGTGATGAAAATGTAGGTGAGGCCAAGATCGCGCTGCAGGCGGGAGAGCAGTTCGAGAATCTGCGCGCCAACGGAAACGTCGAGAGCCGAGACCGGTTCGTCGCCAACGACCACGGCGGGATGAAGAATCAGCGCACGCGCGATTCCGATTCTCTGGCGCTGGCCGCCGGAAAACTCGTGGGGAAAGCGGCGAAGCGAGGTCTCGTCCATGCCGACGGCCGCGAGCATTTCAATCACGCGGGCGCGGCGATCGGCGCGCGAGAGCTTCGATTCGTGAATGGCGAGCGGCTCGCCGACAATCGCGCCGACGCGCATGCGCGGATCAAGCGAGGCTGCCGGATCCTGAAACACCATTTGAATGCCGCGGCGTATGGCGCGCAGCTTTTCGCCGCGCGCCGCCAGGAAATTTTCGCCGCGAAATTCGATTTCGCCTGCCTCCGGCTCGACCAGGCGGAGGAGCATGCGCGCGAGTGTGGTTTTGCCGCAGCCCGATTCGCCGACGATGCCAAGCGTTTCTCCGCGCTCGAGGTCAAAACTCACGCCGTCCACGGCGAGCCCGCGCGGGCCGGAATCGGCAAAGGCGCCGGCCGATGACGCATACGATTTGCGCAGACCACGCGCGGCGAGGATTGGCTGGGAGCTCATCGGGCGCTCATTGGGCGACGCTTTCAGAAACGAGAATGCAGCGAGCCGCGTGCGCCGAATTCACGGATAGAAGATCGGGAACGGCCGCGTCGCACTCGGCGCGGTGAAATTCGCAGCGCGGCGCGAACGCGCAGCCGGACGGCAGCGAATCGAACGACGGAACTGTGCCGGGAATCGGCGTCAGCACGGCGCGCGGAAGTTTGGGCGCGGCACGAAGCAATCCCGCCGTGTAGGGATGACGCGGCTCGCGCAAGACATCGCGCGTGGGCCCTTCTTCGACGATTCGGCCGGCGTACATCACGGCGACGCGTCCGGCAACCTCTGCGACGACGCCGAGATCGTGCGTGATGAAGATCATCGCGAGGCCGAGCTCGCTCTGCAAGCGGACGAGCAAGTCGAGGATCTGTTTTTGCACGGTGACGTCGAGCGCGGTAGTCGGCTCATCGGCAATCAAGACGCGCGGCCCCGCAGCAAGCGCCATGGCGATCAGCGCGCGCTGGCGCAAGCCGCCCGAAAGCTGGTGCGGATATTGGTGCGCGCGCAATTCGGGCTCGGGCACCGACGCGAGTTGGAGCGCTTCAACCGCACGACGCCGCGCTTCGGCAGCCGAACATCGCGCATCGTGGACGCGAATCGCTTCTTCGATCTGAGAGCCGATGCGCATCAGCGGATTGAGCGCGGTCATAGGCTCTTGAAAAATCATGGCGATTTCGCCGCCACGCATGGCGCGCATTTCGCGCGGCGAGGCGGAGACGAGATTGATGCGAGTGTCTGCGCGCCCCGGAGCAAATGCAGATCCGTCGCCGGTTCGATTGCTCGGACCTCCTCGGGATGATGGCGGGGCGGCTTGAGGCGTTGGGCCGGGCAGAACTGCGCGGGATGAGTTGCGCGCGCGAAGCAAAGCTTCGCCGCCGCGGCGCGCGCCGGGCGGCGTGAGCGCCATGAGCGCGAGCGATAGCATCGTTTTGCCGGAGCCTGATTCGCCGACGATGCCGAGCGTTTCGCCGTCGGCAAGCGCGAAAGATACTTCGTTCACCGGGCGCACCCAGCCGCGTTCGGTCGGCAACTCGACCGTTAGCCCGCGAACTTCGAGCAACGAACGCATACAAACATCTTAGTCCGAAACGGTGCTCCGATGGCGTATCGCCCGCACGGGCGTTTCACGAGAAACACGCAAGCATCGGACGATATCGTTCGCCTCGAACGAGTCAGCGATTAGCGATGGGGATGACGCAGCGAAGCGCGGTGTGCGTTGGGGAGAAGCTGCACACTTTGTTGTCGACGAGGCCGGAAGATTTCGCGGCGTTGATGACCTCGATTTCGCGGATGTGCTGCACGCCCTTCGGGTAGACCACCCAGACCGCGCCGTTCGCGACGATCGATTTTCGAAGAGACGCGAGACGCTTCAGGTCAGCTTTCTGCTCCGCGCCGAAAAAGATCACGTCGATATCGGCGGCGGGCTTGCGTTCAGCGAACGTTGGATTGAAAGGCTCGATGTCGTTGATGAACGCGCCGTCCGTGACGCCGAGAATCAGAATGCGCTGACCGGGCTTGACGCCCAGCTTTTCGAGCAGAGTGCGATGCGAGTAATCGCGCTCGGGCGGGCGCGGCGTTTTGGCGGGCTTGGGCATGGCAGTTGATCTCCGAAATCGGGAATGCAGTTCGCGGATTATAGCGGCGATTGCGGCGGGTCGCATCTGCTTTACGGTGCCGAGGGAATCGAAGATAATCCGCGGGGTTCATCCCTGGGAGGTGCGCGATGCTGCCCGGCCTGCGAGCGATACTCAATGTGCATCCGCTGTTCGTGCATTTTCCGATCGCGCTGTGGCTCACGGCGCTCCTGTTCGAAGCGCTCGCGGTAATCTTCGGAAGCGAAGAATGGCACCGGACGGCCGCGCGGATTTTGTACATTGGCACGCTCGCCGGCATTGTGACTGTGTTGACGGGACTGGCCGCGGAGAAGTCGGTGCCGCCGGGGCACGCGATGGTGATCGTTGGAATTCATGAGACGCTGATGATGATCACGACGAGCGTGGCGATTGGGCTGAGCCTCTTCGCGCTCGTGTTCCGAAAGAATTTTACCGCCGCGTTCCGGAAATATCTGCTGGCGGGGCTGGTGGTGATGGCGATTCTGATGACGCTTGGCGCGGACCGAGGCGCGCAGCTCATCTACGAGTATGGAACAGCGGTGGACTGGTCCACGGCCCAGCCGCAAAAGTGATTTGAGGAGGAAAACTGGCATGGCAAGACCGAAGACGACCCCGCGGTTCAGCGACGAGGCCGTGAAAGCCAAGACCGGCAAAGCGTGGGCCGAATGGTTCAAGATTCTGGATGCGGCCGGCGCGAAGAAGATGAAACACATGGACATCGCCAGGCTGCTCTACACCAAGCACAAGGTTCCCGGCTGGTGGTGTCAGATGGTCGCGGTGCAGTACGAGCAGAAACACGGGCTGCGCGAAATCGGCGAGACGTGCAACGGCGACTTTGCCGCGGGCGTAAGCCGCGTGATGAGCTTTCCACTGGCGAAGATTTACAAGGCCTGGACTGACGAGAAGATGCGCCGCATATGGCTCAAGGGCGACAAAATGGAAATTACGACGGCTACGGCAAATAAATCTCTGCGCGCGAAATGGAACGGCGGATCGCGCATGAGCGTTTATTTTTATCCGAAGGGCGCGGACAAATGCCAGGTTGTCGTGGACCACATGCAGCTCGAAAACGCAACGGAAATGAAGCGAATGAAAGAATTTTGGACTGGAGCGATCGCACGCTTGGGAACAGCGCTCGAGTCCAAATAAAAAGGGCCGGCGGTTGCCGGCCCTCGTGAAAATCGTTTTGCAATCGAGAAAAACTCAGTAATCGTTGGCGGAGCCTTCGAGAAACGCACGAAGCTTGCGCGAGCGCGAAGGATGGCGCAGCTTGCGCAGCGCCTTGGCTTCAATCTGGCGGATGCGTTCGCGCGTGACGGCAAACGATTGGCCGACTTCTTCGAGCGTGTGCTCGCTGCCGTCATCGAGGCCGAAGCGCATCTTGATGACCTTTTCTTCGCGCGGCGTGAGCGTCTTCAGCACCGAAGAAGTCTGCTCCTTCAGGCTCAGGTTGATTACGGCGTCGGAAGGCGATACGACGGCCTTGTCTTCGATGAAGTCGCCAAGATGCGAATCTTCCTCTTCGCCGATCGGAGTTTCGAGTGAAATCGGTTCCTGCGCAATTTTCAGAATTTTGCGAACCTTCGCGACCGGAATGTCCATCCGCTTCGCGATTTCTTCGGAGGTCGGCTCGCGGCCGAGCTCCTGAACGAGCTGGCGGCTGGTGCGGACGAGCTTGTTGATCGTTTCGATCATGTGCACCGGGATGCGGATGGTGCGGGCCTGATCGGCGATCGCGCGCGTGATGGCCTGCCGGATCCACCACGTGGCGTAAGTCGAAAACTTGTAGCCGCGGCGCCACTCGAATTTGTCCACGGCCTTCATCAATCCGATGTTGCCTTCCTGAATCAGGTCGAGGAACTGCAAGCCGCGGTTGGTGTATTTCTTGGCGATGGAAACGACCAGGCGAAGGTTCGCTTCGATCAATTCTTTCTTGGCCTGTTCGGCTTCCACTTCGCCGCGAACGATGACCTGAAGCATGCGCTTCAGTTCGGAAGGATTCGCTTCGGCGGCGACTTCGATTTCGCGAATCTCCAGCCGGCGGGCTTTCAGCTCCTTGCGCGCTTCAGAAAGAACATCGCCCTTCGAGGCCTCGACGCGGCGCTCGAGCTTTACGATTTCGCGCTCGAGCGACTGAACGCGCTCAACCGACTGGCGCATCTTGTCGATCAGGCGCTTTTTCTCGAAGGGATTGAAATCAATGTCGCGGACGCGGACGGACATTTCGACGCGCGTCCGGCCCAGCGCGTAGCGGGCGCGGAGGTAGGGGCGCTTATTCGAGCGCGCCGTGCGATCGAGTTTCTCAGCCTGCTTCACCGAGAGGAGATAGAGTTTGCCGATCTTGTCGATGGCCTTCAGCGTTTCGCGCGTCTTCGCTTCGATCTTTTCTTCGGTCAGTTCTTCGTCGTCGAACTGGACGATTTCCTTGATCGAGCGCGAGCCGCGGCGCAAATCTTCGCCGACGGCGAGGAGCTCCTTCAGGATGAGCGGAGAGCGGGAGATGGTCTTCAGGACGAGGAGCTGCCCGCGCTCGATGCGCTTGGCGATCGCCACTTCGCCCTCGCGCGTCAGCAGCGGAACCGTGCCCATTTCGCGGAGATACATCCGGACGGGATCGTTCGTCTTTTCGAGCGACCCCGGCGTGAGATCGAGCTCCGAATCGTCCGCCGGCGCTTCCTCTTTCACTTCGGCGACTTCGCCGGAATCGCCCGCGAGCGCCGCTTTGGCGGTCGAAAGGTCTTCATACACGTCGATTCCGTAGCGCTCAAAGGTCGAGAGCAAGTCGTCGATCTCTTCCGACGAATGGATCTCGGCGGGAAGGAGGTCGTTCACCTCGTCATAGAGCAGGTAGCCGCGCTCCTTGCCCATGTTGATGAGCTGCCGTACCTGATCGTATTTTTCTTCGATTGCCAGACTCACAATTTCTCTCCCGGCAGAAAGGTCGGCGCGCGTTGTGCGCGAGAATGAACATGCAGCACGCATCGCGCAGGGGCGAGACACCCCTGCCGCGTTCGTGGCTTAGAATATTTTCGAATTGCGGATGTAATGCTGGTAAACCCGTCTGCGAAACTTAGTCTCAATCCCTGTGCCCGTAAGCCGCCCCGCTCTCGTCGCCACGCCCTACGCGAATAGGATGCACGAAAGATTCAGACCGTTTCCTTCGAAACCTTACAAGGTTATATCGGCACAGGTGCTTACGTCAATTAGATGTTCGAGAGGGTAAATTTGATTCAGAAGGGCAGAGCGCACAAGTCTTTTGTCCTCAGCGCGAACGGCGGGTAATGCGAAAAGTACCAGTGACGAACACACGACGCAGGGAACTGGCTGACCGGCAGGCTCGAGGCTGCAAATGACCCTACAAATGGATGCGGGAAGCAGCTAAAAGTAGCGGTCGCGGAGGATTTTCAAGTGGTGCTCGACATGGCCGCCGATAATGAAGGCGAGTGCGCGCACGGTGAACGGCTTTTCGCTGGCGATGCCGCTGCGATTCCAAGCCTCCGCAGGCATATTTTGGTAGAGCGAGACGGTCGAAAGACGCACCCGCCGGAACTCCTCAACGTGGTGGGCGAATGATACTTTGTCTGCGCCGGCCGCACCTGCGGCGATGTTTTGATCGTAGCTGGGCAGCGCCGAATCGAAGCCTCGGGCAAACCACCAGGCGCGGAACGCGAATGTGCGCTCCGTATCCGAAATGTGATTCACCACTTGCCGGATGCTCCACTTTTCGGGCGCATAGCGATGGCGCGATTTTTCTTCGGAGATCCCCGCGAAAAATGCCAGGGCGCCGGCCAGTTGAGCTTGCAACGTCGCGAGCGGATCTTCGCCGGCGAACTGATCGATGTAGACGAAATAATAAGGCGCAGTTTCGGCAGGCTGCGGGCGTCCAATCATGGGGCCATTTTACTACGTTGCCGCGCGGCGCAAATGCTTGCGGGAGGTCACGCGGGCGACAAATTGTCCTGCTATGCGGAGTTTTCGGAAAGCAGTCGCCGCAGCTCCTGCTTGCGATTAAGCAGCCGGTGAAGTTGCTCGCGGGGCGGTTGCGCGTCGATTTCTTTCTGGACGCTGTGGAGCTCCGTTTCGACGTGGCGGCGGCGCAATTCCGTCAGGCAGCTTTCGGCCTCATCCCAGGAGGGCGGCGCGGCCGATTCGAAGACCACGGAGAAGAACATGCGCCGGTCGCTATCGACGAGCGATTCTGCAAGTGCAGCGGGGTCAGGTTGAGTGCCCGCGGCAGCGGTGACTAATAGGACCTCGAAAATTCTCTCCGTCTCAAGGCCCTGGTGGAGGGTTTCGTCGAGAATTTCCTGCGCGAGCTTTTGGCGAAAGCCTTCCGCTTCCACCAGCATTTGCATCAATCGGCGTTCCGCTTGCCGCACTGCAGACGAAACCAACTCGGCTTTCGGTTTAACCTCGCTATGTCGCTCGGTGGCGGCTCGGCGCAAAGCTTCGCGCAGTACGGGCTCGTCCACGCGCAACTCACTCGCGATCCGCGACGCCCACTCGGAGCGAATCAGGCGATTCGGCACGCGCTGGACGTAGGGCATCAGGAAATTGAGCGCGGCAAGTTTTCCGCTTGCCGTCGTGCGGTCCATCCGCCGCGCGCGCGAAATCAAATAATTGAGGTAGGGCGGCGCGGCCTTCAGCTCCTTCTCATACTCCGTCGTACCATTTTCCTTCAGGTACTTGTCCGGATCGGCGCCGCCAGGAAGTGTGAGAACCTTGATTTCGAATTCTTTTTCCAGTAGCACGGCGAGTGAGCGTTCGGCCGCCGCCTGTCCCGCCGTGTCGGGATCGAAATTCACCATGATGTTTTTCGTGAAGCGGCTGAGCAGCTTTACTTGCGGCTCCGCGAGGCTCGTGCCGCAGCTGGCGACGACGTTCATGAATCCGGCGCGTGCGACCGCGATCGTGTCCATGTAGCCCTCGACGAGAATCGCGAAATCTTTTTGCCGGATCGTCTCCTTGGCGCGATCGAGATGGTAGAGAACGTTGCTTTTCGAATAGACCGGCGTTTCCGGAGAATTCATGTACTTCGGCATGTCGTCGCCGAGCGCGCGGCCGCCGAAGGCAATCACTTTCCCCGAATCATTCGAGATCGGGAACATGATTCGCCGCCGGAATTTATCGTAGAAGCGTCCACCGCTCTGATCCCGCAGAATGAGGCCGGAAGGCTCAAGAAGCTTGTCCGGATATTTCTGCTTGAGAAAACGATAGAGAACATCGCCGCCCGATGGCGAGTAGCCGAGACCGAATCGCGCAATCGCGTCGCGATCGAGCCCGCGATCTTCCAGATATCCGCGCGCGGCTTTGCCCTCGGGTGTGTCGTTGAGATGGCGGACGAAAAACGCTGCGGCTTCGCGGTGCATTTCGATCAGAGCGGCGCGCAGTTGATTTTCGCGGCGTTCTTCCGGCGAGCGTTCGCGCGGCCGCGGAATCGGGATGCCACACTTCTCCGCCACGACGCGCACGGCTTCTGGAAACGCGCACTTCTCCATTTCCATTACGAACTTGAACGCGTCGCCGCCCACGCCGCAACCGAAGCAATGGTAGATCTGCTTGACGGGATGCACGGCGAACGACGGCGTTTTTTCCTGATGAAACGGGCAGAGGCCGGTGAAATTCTGGCCGCTCTTTTTCAGGCGAACGTAGTCGCCCACCACGCGGACGATGTCCGCCTGCTGCTTGACGCGATCCGCGAATGATCCAGCTTCAGCCATGAGTTCACAACACGGAAAGTAGAGACGGGAAGCGGCAAAAGCGATTAAGTTCTACCACGTCTATTCCTGCGAACCCGCTTTCTTCAGCTTCGTTGTCGAGCGGAGGTAGCCGCTCAGTAGACGAATGGCGCCTGATTGCGGGAGCACTCGCCTCCTAGTACTTTTCTCCCGGAACGTAGCTGGCGTCAAGTACACCATGCGTTGGAAAAGTGGCTATCCTTTTAATTCCACCACGGTGATCGCCGTGCCACCGCGATCGGCCGCCTCCGCATGGATGCTCTCGACGAGCGGGTGAGTGCGCAAGAACTCCGCAAGTCCGCGGCGGAGCGCGCCCGTTCCGTGGCCATGAATGATACGGATCTGCGGAAGATTCGCGAGCGCGGCGGAGTCAATGAATTTGTCGACCCGCTCGACGGCTTGCTCGACGGTCGATCCGATCACATTGATTTCTTCGGCCGAAGGTTCGTCGGACGGCTGCGCCTGAACGCGAATTCCGCGGTCGCGCGCGCCGGGACGCGCGGCCGGCGCCTGTTGTTCCTCGACGGCCAGAATATCCCGGAGCGAAACTTTCATGCGCATGGCTCCGGCCTCCACAACCGCGGATCCGCCGTCGATGCGCCGCAAAACGACGGGCTGGCCGATGCCGCGCACGCGGACGCGCGTGCCTTCGGTTAATTCTTCCGGCGCTGGAGGCTTTGTGGGTTCCGCCGCCACGCCCAGGTCGGTCTGAGAATTCGAAAGCGTCTCGAGAACGGCGGCATCGGCGTCGCTGCGCGCGTTCGCTTCGAGCTTCCCGAATTTTCGGCCCGAGGATTTTTCGATCTCCGCACGCAAGCGGCGGTCTTGAACTTCGGCTGCAAGCCGCGCGACGTCCGCCTCCAGATTCTTCAGCGTCGCGGCAAAATTCTTTTCCAGCTCGGCAATGCGCTGCTTCTGCCGCGCGACCCATTCGGTGCGAAGGGCGCGGCGTTCGGTCTCAAGAGCTTCGAGCTCCGCGCGGCTCTGTTGCTGGATCGATTCGACTTCATCGCGGCTGCGGTGCAGGTAAGCAATCAACTCGCGCGCTTCGAGCGTTTCAGGCGTAAGGCCGCGACGCGCGCGTTCGATCACCGTTTCCGGCAAGCCCAGCCTCCGCGCGATTTCGATGCCACTCGAAACGCCGGGCACGCCCACGAGCAGACGATACGTCGGCCGAAGCCGCTCCTCGTCGAATTCAACCGCGGCATTGATTACACCGGGCGTCGTCGAAGCGTACGATTTCAACCGATCGTGATGAGTAGTGGCGAGAGTGAGCGAACCGCGGCGACGAAATTCTTCCAACAGCGCGACGGCCAGCGCCGCTCCTTCTTCGGGCGCCGTTCCCGTGCCCATCTCATCCACGAGAACGAGCGTGCGCGGCGTTGCGCGTTCGAGCATGGTCTTCAAGTTCAGGACGTGCGCAGAAAAAGTGGACAGGTCGGCGGCGATGGATTGTTCGTCGCCAATGTCCGCGAGGACGGCATCGAGAATCGGGAGCTCGGCTCGGTCCGCCGCGACCGGGATTCCTGACTGCCCGGCGAGCGCGGCGAGGCCAAGCGTCTTGAGCGCGACGGTTTTGCCTCCAGTGTTCGGGCCGCTAATCACCATTACCGTGCCTGCCGAGCCGCCGAGATCGAGTGTGATGGGAACAACTTTGCGGCCCTGCGGCCGCAGCGTGTCTTCGAGAACGGGATTGCGCGCGTCTTTCAGCCGGATGACGATTTCGGAAGCGAACTCCGGCATTACGGCGTCAAATTCCCGCGCAAATCGCGCGCGCGCGAACACCGAATCAAAATCCGCGATGCGCTCGGCCATGAACGCAAGCGGCCCGCGCTCGAGCCGCAATTGCTCGGTCAATTCAGCGAGGATGCGCGCGATTTCGGCAGCTTCGTCTTCGGAAAGCTGAACGAGGCGATTGTTCAGATCGATGGTTTCCAGCGGCTCGACGAACACGGTCTGGCCCGTCGCGCTCGCGCCATGAACGACACCCGGCATAGCTCGGCGGTCGGACGCGCGGACGGGAATGACGAAACGATCGTTGCGGAGCGTAACGTAGTCGTGACCCGCTTCGCCGCCGCGGCCGCGAAGCAACGATTCGAGCGATTTCTGAATTTTTTCGCGCGTCTGCGCGCTGGCCGCGCGAATTTTCTTTAGCGTAGCCGAAGCGTTGTCGCTGATCTCTCCGTTGGGAAGAACAGCCTTGCGGATCGTCGCCGAGAGCGAGCGCAGATCGGCAAGCGCGTCCGCGCGCTCGGCAAGTTTTGGAAATTCGTCGCTCGAGCCGCGAAATGTAAGTCGCAGACTGGTGGACGTGTCGAGCAGAGAGGCGGCGTCGAGAAGCTCCGCGGCCGAGAGTACCGATGCCGGCACACCGAGACGTTCAAGCCACACTTCCGTATCGGCGAGCGAGCCAAATCCAAGTTCCGAGCCCGCGCGGAGGTACTCGACCGCCTCGCGGATGAGGCCAAATTCGGACGCGAGCACGTTCGCATCCTGGCGCAGCGCAAGCGACAAGACGGCGCGGCGCCCGGGCGCGCACGTGGTTCGACGCGCGACGATTTCGCGCAAGCGCGGAAATTCGAGGAGTTCTTCGGCGGTCCGGCTCACGACCTCACACCATGGCGGAGGACGCAGCGAGTGTCAAGAAGGCGCTCAGTGCGAGCGCGGAGCACTGGAGGCAGCGGCGGACGGTTTCCGCGGCGCGGGCCGGATTTCTTCGACCATTGCGACCGCGATCGAATCTTCGACCATTGTGGTTTCGTGCGGCGGCGCAGGATCGTTGTTTGTGAAAATCGAGAAGAGCAGGTGCGCACCGCGCGAGGTAGTGGCGTAACCGGAAATTACGCGCACGTGGTCGTGCGAGCCAGTCTTCGCGTGAATGCGTCCCGCGGCAGCGGTTCCTTTCATGCGATCTTCGAGCGTACCGTCAACTGCTGCAATGGGCAGCGTCGAAATGAAGCCATCGCCCCACGGTTGCTTCGCGGCGTATTGGAGAAGCTCGACGACGGCGCGCGGCGTCACGAGATTCTGCCGCGAGAGGCCGGAACCGTCCGCAAGAACAACGTCGCCGTCGGCGATGCCGATAGACTTCAGGAAATTGCGCTCGATCTCGAGGCCAGCGTCCGTCGTGCCCACGCCCGTCTTTTCTTTCGCGACCGTCCGCAGAATCAATTCCGCGTGCAGATTCTGGCTGATTTTGTTGAGCAGGCGAATCGATTCGAGCAGAGCCGGCGAAACATGCTCGGCCAGGACAACCGGCGGACCCGCGGCATCAGCTTTATTCTCGGGCGGCGGGACGAGCGAGACCGTGCCGTTCGCGTCGCGGTCCGGCAGAGGGCCGTGCACCACACGCGTGCCTCCCACGACGCGCACGCCACGCGCTTCGAGCAATAGGTGAACGGTTCGTGCGGAATATTCAGCGGGTTCGTCGAGCGCGATATCCAACTTCATCGGCGTGGCGCCGGCAGGAATTGAGCCGCGCAGAAAAATCGGATGTGGGCCGGGGCCGCGCACGACGGAGAACTTCGCCTTCGCGCCGGCCGGCGCCGTAGTGATGTCGTGCGCGAACGTTTCGTATCCAGCCCAGGGCTCAACGGCAAGGATTGCCGGATCGCCGGCGTGCTCTCCCGGCTCGACCGCAATCGTCAGCGTGTTGTCATTCAGAGCGATAGCACTGATTGGCGCGCCAAACTCGAAGTACAAATCTCCGATCGCCCAGCCTTCCGGATAAGGATCGTAAAAGAAGTAGCTGTCGTTGGCGACGATGTCTCCGTCAATTTGCTTCACGCCCTTGGCCGCGACGGCGTCCGCAAGTTCCTCGAGAACTTTGTCCTCGGGACCTTCGCGCTCGGCCTTCTTCACGAACGGAAATTTGCGATTGGAAAGATCAGGATCGCCGCGGCCAACCAGGACGATATCTCCATGGACGCGACCCTGAGGGTCAGGCGGCGTCGCGGTCTCGATCGTCGTGTGAAAATGATAGTCGGAGCCAAGCGCGGACAGCGCAAGCGCGCTGGTGAAAAGTTTTGTGTTCGAGGCGGGGGTAAAGAAGCCGTCGGCGTGGCGATCGTAGAGCGTTTCGCCGGAATCCTGATCCACAATGAGAATGCCCCACGTCGCCTTCGCCGCGTGCGGTTCGGCGAGAATTGCCGCCACGCGCGATGCGAAACGCGCCACGCCGGGACGCCCCTTCGAAAACGTCGCCGCGGAGGACCGCGAGGCGTTAGGCGTTCGCTGCTGCGGGCGCGCCGGCGTTGAAAAAAGCGCTGCGCCGCACGCCGCCAATAAAATGTAAATTCTGTGCGTGCGCCGTCCGCCACGCATCACGCGCGTCGCCGCTCCTTTTGCAAATTTTCCGTCGCTGAATTATAGTTCAAAGCTCTCGTCCAATTGTGCATCCCATTCTACGGTTGACGCGTTGTTCGAGAAGTCCAAATACGATTCTAGGCCGGGGGTTCGGCCTATCAGGAGGAAATCAATGCGGAAGTTCTTAACGTGCGCGCTCATGCTGTCCCTCGTGGGGATCGTTTCGCTCTTCACGGCCCGAAGAGTTCAGGCTGACGATAAGAGCAAATGGAATGATCGAATCGAGAACAGCGGCGTCGTGATCAAGGAAATCATGAACGTCCCGGACGACATCCCGCAAAATCTGATCGACAAAGCGGAATGCGTCATTGTTTTTCCATCCGTGCTCAAGGCTGCATTCGGCGTGGGCGCAAGCTACGGCCGCGGAGTGATGACTTGCCGCGGCGGCGACAATTTCAGGGGCCCCTGGGGCGCTCCTTCGATGATGGCCCTCGAAGGCGGCAGCATTGGTTTTCAACTCGGCGGGCAAGCCACGGATTTCGTGCTGCTGGTAATGAACGATCGCGGCGCAAGCGGGATTCTCGCGAGCAAAGTTAAGCTCGGCGCCGACGCTTCGGCGGCTGCTGGTCCCAAGGGCCGCGACGCTTCGGCGGAAACCGACGCGACTATGCGCGCCGAAATTCTCACATACTCGCGTGCGCGCGGCCTTTTTGCCGGCGTTTCGCTGGAGGGCTCGACGGTGCGTCCCGATAACGACGGGAACGAGGCCGTCTACGGACAAAAGCTCGCCGCGCGGGATATCGTGCTGAAGGGCGCCGTTCCAGCTCCTGCATCAGCGTCCATTCTCCTTTCCGAATTGACCAAGCGGTCTCCGCACAACGTTTCCAGCGCCAAGTAGCGAATACTCCGCGACGCAGATTAGCGCAGGCGTCCCGATTTGAACCGGGACGTCTGCCGAATCCTTCCCTTCCCTCAAAACATCTGATGTTTAGTTTGACGGAGATTGGCCTGGATCTCCGGCGACATCCCGAAAAGGATTCGCTTGACAAGCATCGAATACTGACTTACAGTCACTGTTGACTCACAGTCGGCTATTATGAAAAGTCAAGCTCACCTGCGCGCGTTGCGCAAAGTTTCCGCTCCCCGCAATCTCTCGCGGCGGGAGCGCCATTCTATCGACGTCCGCCAGCGCCTATTTGACGCGGCGATGCGGCTCTTCGCCAAACGCGGCTTTACGGAAACGACGGTCGAGGACATTACCGACGACGCCGATGTGGGCAAAGGAACCTTCTTCAACTATTTTCCAAGCAAAGAGGAACTGCTGACGGCATTCGGCGACATGCGTGTTGGCAAGGTTCGCGCGGCGCTCGAACAAACGGAGCGCGGTGACGAACCTGTGGCCGTAATTCTGCGGCGTCTGTTCGTGGGCCTGGCCGCCGAGCCGGGACGATCACCGGAATTAGCGCGCGGGATGCTGCTGGCAATGCTCTCGAGCGAAGCCGTCCGGGAGAAAGTCTGCAAGCGATTCGCGCAAGGGCAGCGGATGACGACTCGAATGTTCGCGCTTGCACAGGAGCGCGGTGAAGCGCGGAAGGACGTCAGCGCAGCCGATTTAGCCAGATCCTATAAGGAGTCCCACCTCGGTGCGCTGTATGCGTGGGCGGTCGCGCCAACCTCGCGGCTGATTCCCACTTTTCAGCGCGCCTTCGAGCATTTCTGGTCGGGCGTGGCCCCGGTCCCGCGCCACAACGAAAAGAAAGGCAGTGCGCAATGATCGCAAAACGGATCGCGCTGATTGGCGCGACAGCTCTCGTCGCGGCATCGGCCGCCTTCGCTCAATCGTCGCCGCAGAATCCGCTGCAGCCGCAAAGCCCATTCACTGGCAGCGTGCCGTCCGGGACGGCAACTCCGGAGGTGCTCAAGATCAGTTTCATCGACGCGCTTGAGCGCGGCCTCAAATACAATCTCGGCGCGCTGCTCGCGAGCACCGGCATCGAATCGGCGCGCGGAGAGAAATGGAAGCAATTAAGCAATGCACTCCCGGACGCTTCGGCGGCGATAACTGAGACCGCCCAACAAGTCAATCTTCAGCAGAGCGGCTTCACGAAGATCAAGGTCCCCGGTTTTTCATTTTCTTCGGTCAATCCGATTGTCGGACCTTTCGGCTACTTCGATGCGCGCGCGTCCGTCAGCGTGCCTCTCGTCAATATGAACGCCTGGGACAAGACGCGCTCGGCCGAACAAGACCTTCGCGCTTCGCAGCACTCTTACAAGGATGCGCGCGAATTGGTGATCCTCGTTGTCGGCTATAACTATCTGCAAACAATTTCAGCCGCATCGCGCGTGGAAACGGCGGACGCGCAACAGAAGACGGCCGAAGCGCTTTACAAGCAGGCCGCCGATCAATTCAAGGCGGGCACTTCACCCGCGATTGACGAGCTGCGCGCAAGAGTGGAATTTCAAACGCGCCGGCAGCAAGCGATCGCCGCGCATAACGACTACGAAAAGCAGCGCATCGCCTTTGCCCGCACCATCGGCTTGCCCGCGGGACAGGCATTCCAGCTGACCGAAACAATTCCGTACGATCCACAGCCTCCCGTCACCATTGATGAGGCTCTGCAGCGCGCATACTCCATGCGGGCGGATTACTTGAGCGCCGAATCCCAACTGCATGCCGCCGAACTGGCGCGCCGCGCAGCGTTCGAGGAGTATTACCCCACGCTATCCTTCGATGGAAACTACGGTGCCGGCGGCGAGATTCCCGATCACAGTCACGAGACGTTTGAAGTCATGGGCTCCCTGCGTGTCCCCATCTTTCAAGGCGGCAAGGTCCATGCCGACGTCCTGACGGCCGACGCGAATCTGGCCAACAGCCGCAATCAACTCGCAAACTTGCGAATGCAGATCGATCAGGATGTTCGTGACGCGCTTCTGGATCTGCAATCCGCATCCGACCAAGTCGGCGTTTCGCGCAGCAACGTGGATCTTGCAACACAAACGCTCGATCAGGCCCGCGATCGCTTCGTCGCCGGCGTCACCGACAATATCGAAGTTGTGCAGGCCCAGGAAGCCTTGGCCTCGGCGAACGAATCGTTCATCGACAGCCTCTTCAACTACAACGTCGCAAGAATCTCGCTGGCGCGCGCCGAGGGAATTGCGGAAACCGGCGTGATGCAATATTTGAAAGGACGAGCTGATGCCTCAAAAAACGGAAATTGAATCCGCCCCGGAGAATCGCAGCGCCGGAATTTCGGAGGATCATTCGGCGTCCCCACCGCCTGTGACGCTACCGCCCACTGCATCGCGTCGTGCGGTTCCGCTTTGGTTTATCGTCCTTGCCGTTGTGGTCGTCATCGGTGCCGGAATTTGGGTGTGGAGCTACTACTCGACCTTTGAAACCACGGATGACGCGCAAGTGGACGGGCACATCAATCCCATCAGCTCGCGCGTCAGCGGCTATATCGCCAAGGTCAACGTCGACGACAACCAATACGTCGAAGCTGGCGCGGTTCTCGCGGAAATAGACCCGAAGGATTACCAGGTTGCCGTGGACAAGGCGAAAGCGGATCTCGCATCGGCGGAAGCCACCGCAATGGCCGCCGGCCACAACGTGCCGATTACAACCGTGAACTCCGCAAGCCAGCTCGATAGTGCGAACGCCGACGTTGTTACCGCACAAGCGGCAATCATCGCAGCCGAACAGCAACTCGACGCCGCGCGCGCGACCCTGGCGCAAGCCCAGGCCAATGACGTCAAGGCGCAGAGCGACCTCACCCGCTACCAGCAGCTCGTCGCGAAACAGGAGGTTTCGCAGCAACAGTACGACCAGGCCGTAGCGACCGCGAAAGCCTCGACGGCGACCGTCACTGCGGCAAGCGCTTCCGTCAGCGCGTCGCAAGAGGAAGTACGCGAGGCGCAGAGCAAGCTGGTTCAAGCCCGGGCGGGGGTGCGTTCGGCGGAGCTGGCTCCGCAACAAGTGGACGTGAGCAAAGCCCAATTCACGTCCGCGGGTGCGCTTGTTGCGCAAAAGCAGGCGGCGCTCGAGCAGGCTCAGTTGGACTTGCAATATTGCACGATCGTGGCGCCCGTTGCAGGCGTGGTGAACAAAAACATCGAACTCGGAATGAACGTCCAGCCGGGCCAGCAGTTGCTTTCGATCGTGCCCCTCGACGATGTCTGGGTCACAGCCGACTTCAAAGAAACACAGTTGCGCCACATGCGTCCCGGACAACCCGTCGAAATATCGGTCGATGCGTTCGGACATAAATATAAGGGCCACGTGGACAGCATCGCCGGCGCCAGCGGCTCGCGATTCAGCCTCCTTCCGCCCGAGAATGCGACCGGAAACTACGTCAAGGTCGTTCAGCGCGTGCCCGTGAAAATCGTGCTGGAGCCCGGGGCGAACAAAGACCATCTGCTGCGTCCCGGCATGTCGGTTGAACCGAGAGTGGAAGTGAAGTGAGCGCTGCCGCTGCAACTTTTGATCCCAACCAGGCGATCTGGCGCCCGGCGGTAAATCCCTGGATCATCGCGATGACGGTGACGCTCGCGACGTTCATGGAGGTGCTCGACACGAGCATCGCCAACGTTGCGCTGCCGCACATTGCAGGCAGTCTTTCCGCGGGCCAGGATGAAAGCACGTGGGTGCTGACGTCGTATCTTGTTTCGAATGCGATTGTATTGCCACTGAGCGGCTGGGCGTCTTCGGTGATCGGCCGCAAGCGCTTCTACATGTTTTGCGTTGCGCTCTTCACCATCAGCTCGTTTATGTGCGGCCTCGCTCCGAATCTCACCGTACTCATCATCTGCCGAATTCTGCAAGGTGCAGGGGGCGGCGGCTTGCAGCCGAGCGAACAAGCCATCCTCGCAGACACATTTCCGCCGGCGAAGCGTGGCATGGCGTTCGCGGTCTACGGAATGGCAGTGGTGATGGCGCCGGCCATCGGCCCGACGCTTGGCGGTTGGATCACCGACAACTACAGTTGGCGCTGGATCTTTTACATCAACGTGCCGATCGGAATTCTTTCGCTCGTGCTGACCGGCCGGCTTATCGAGGATCCGCCGTATCTGAAGGCGCAGCACAAGCCGGAGCACGGGATTGACTACTTCGGGCTGGGTTTGCTGGCGGTCGGCCTCGGCTCGCTCCAGATCATTTTGGACAAGGGCGAGCGCGACGACTGGTTCGGATCGAACTTCATCCTCACGCTGACGATCGTCTGCGTGATTTGCCTCGTCTCCGTGGTTTTCTGGGAGCTACGGCACAAGAATCCCATCATCGATCTCCGATTATTCCGTGATCGCACATTCGCCATTGGCAACATGCTGATGTTCGTTCTTGGCATTTCGCTCTACGGCACGACCGTGCTTCTGCCGCTCTATATGCAAACACTTATGGGCTACTCGGCTGAACAAGCGGGCTTCGCGCTCACGCCCGGTGCGCTGGTGATCATGGTGTGCATGCCGATTGTGGGATTTCTGCTCAGCAAGGTGGATGCGCGCGCTCTGCTTGTGTTCGGTATGCTGATGCTCTCGTTTTCACTATTCCACATGACCAATTTCGATTTGCAGATCGACTACCGCACGGCGGTCATGGCGCGCGTGATCCAATCGTTGGGCCTCGCGTTTCTTTTTGTGCCGATCAATACGACCGCGTACGCGTATCTTCCGCGCGAGAAAAACAACGCGGCTTCCGGCTTGATCAATCTCTCGCGAAATATTGGCGGCAGCGTGGGAATATCTTTCGTGGCCACCATGCTCGATCGCAGGGCACAAGTGCATCAGGTGACGCTGGGGGCACATCTAAACGCGGGGAATCCGCAATTCCAGTCTGCGATCCAGGGCGCCACGCGTACTCTCGAAGCGCACGGATCCTCTCCCGCGCTGGCGTTGCAGCAAGCCCACGCGCTGTTCGCTTATTCGCTGCAGCAGCAGGCTTCGCTTCTTTCCTACATCGATAATTTCAGAATTCTTGGTTTTGCAGTTCTGTGCATGATCCCGCTTATATTCCTGATCCGAAAGCCGAGGCATCAGGGCGGGCCCATAGCCGCGCATTAAGACGTGATGGCGCTGGAGCAGCGATTGGTTATAATCCGGCTTAGCGGCGATACCGGCCGCTTCAGCGTCAAGGCGAATGAATCGAGTAGACGCGATGCCCATACGCCTGATCACCGTGGAACGCGAGTACGGCAGCGGCGGCGCGCTGATCGCCCAGAAACTGGCGAAGCAGCTGGGTTGGAAGCTCTGGGATACCGAGCTGACCTCCGAGATCGCCCGGCGCGCAAACGTCGCTCCCGAAACTGCCGCCCGCTGCGACGAACACCTCGATCCCCTGCTGCATCGCCTCTTCAAAGTCTTCGCGCGCGGAAGTTATGAGCGCAGCCTGCCGCTGACGGGCATCGGAAGTTTTGACACCGACCGGATGGTTGCGCTTCTTCACAGCGTGATTGAAGACGCTGCCGCCGCCGGAAATTGCGTGATCGTCGGCCGCGGCTCGCCTTACATTCTTCGCAATCGGCGTGACGCCTTTCATGTTTTTATCTTCGCGCCGCAGGAGGAAAAAATCCGTCGCGTGCGATCGCTCGGCAAAAGCGAACACGAGGCACGCGAGCTCGTCGAATCGATCGATAAAGAGCGCGGCCAATTCATCCGCCGCTATTTCGGCGCGGATTGGCCTTGCCGCCAGCTCTACGACATGATGATCAATTCAGCGGCGGGCGACCAATATGTCGTCGACATGATTCTGCATGGGATGGAGCTGAGCCAAAGAGCCGAAGTCGCGCGCAAAGTATCCGCCTGACTCTTCCGCTTTCCGGTATTGACCGCGTTGAACTTTTCCCGTTCCGGCAAGTTGTTAACTAACTTTCAGGTAGGTTGTGTAGCGTTCGTCCTGGATATCTGGAAACGAGATCATCTTCATCGGCCCGCTGGCTGTTTCCGCTTGCCATTCTCGCGGACCGATTTTCCTCGCCGCCAGCAGTTCGCTCCGTTTCGCCACGGACGGATCCTTCGTTATCGCAAACAGAACTAGCGGTCCCGAGAGCAACGCCACCGTATCCGGATGCTGCTCATCAATCGCCTCCAGGCGCATCGCCGGCGGCAAATTTACTTCAATGCGGTCGCCGGTCCTCCACTCGCGGCGCACCGAAGCAAACGATCCTGGAACGATCGGCGCAGTCGGCTGCTTTCCATTTACCGAAATCGACGCTCCCTTTGCCCAACTCGGAATTCGAAAATTGAGCGCGAATTCGGACGGCCGGGCCGCGGTCACATCAAATGCAATCAGCGGCTCGAAGGGATACGAGCTTTCCTGCCCCAGCGAAATCTGCGCGCCGCCCTGCACCCAGCGCAGCGTCGACGGAATGTAGAGATTGACGTACACGCCGTGCGCGTCGCGCAGGTACGTGTTGATCCGGTAGTCCGCCGCCACCTGCGGCAGCGTCCCCGAGCAGCACGGCCAGTGATTCCACGAATACACTTTGTGCCCTTCAAAGTTGTAATCGGAATAATAAAACGCGGTCCCGTCGGCCTCCAGCGGCTTCGCGCCCAGAATGGTGTTGTACATCACTCGTTCCATGCTGTCTCCGTAGCGCGAATCGTGCGTCGCGCGGAGCAGGTAGCGCGTGATTTTGAAATGCGCGTAGGAGCCGCAGGGCGTCTCGAAGCTCGCGTGACTTTTCGTCAAGCTCGCGGCCACATCGCCGCTGCCGGGCGCGCGAAGCTGCTCATCCGGGCCCCAGCCGCCGGTTGCGTAGCTTTGCGCCGAAAGCACGTCGAACCCGTTTTTGGCGGCACGGAAATGCCTTTCGCTTCCCACCGTGAAATAAGCCTGCATCGCCGACGACAACGCATTCACGTGGCTGTACGCATGACTTCCCGCCAAAATGTTCCGGCCTTCTGCGAGCGGGCCGAAATATTCGTCGAGCAGATACTGCGTTCCGAGCTCGCGGTATCGCTTTCCTGCGCCGCGCTGATACGCCAGATACAGATTCTCCGGCATCGTGTAGGACTCGTCCCACGTATACGTCTCGTCTGTTCCGGGACGCCAGCTGTGGTCATGTTCGATGGCTTTCGGCGGCAAATGCGGCAAAGCGGTATCGGTGGTGTGCTCGAGAATGGCGTAGGCGTCCGGATCCTTCGCGTACTTGTGAGAATCAATCAGCCCGCAAACCAGCTTGTCGTAGCAATAGGCCGGAAAACGATTCCTGATGTAGAAATCTGCGGAAATGGTTTCCGCGTAGAGACGATTCAATCGCATCACTTTCTCGCGATATGGTTGCGAGCCCGTGATGGCATACATCCGCGCCAGCCCCGATACCCATTGGCCAAATGGGCAGCCCGGCGCAAAGCCCAGATCGCCCTTATGCTTGTCGTAGTCGGGATCGTAGAGATACCAACCGCCCATTTCGGCGCCCGGCGCCGGAAGGCCCGCCATCGCTCGAAGCGGCTTCAGAAGGCTGTCTTCGCTCAGTTCCATCAGGACGGCGCAGGTGTCGTGAAGTTGCTTTTCGTGAATTTCGCTCGAGAGGGATACATCGCTATATTCGAATTCGCTGAGCGGCTCAGGAAGGACGGAGCCGGCGAGCAAATCTTGCATCCAGAATTGAGACCCGGCCGCCGCGACGGCGCCGAGCGAAGTCGCGCGCAAGAACGACCGCCGCGTGATTTCTTTCAAGAACGAGTTCATCGCTGTGCTCTCGCGCCTCGAGAAATCGGCCTTTTCGCCGCGCGGGATAAGAGACTATCACTCCCGCTTGCGGCTTGGAAGTTGGCGGTGGCCGCGGCCGTACCTGACGAGCTGCCGAGGCGGCTCCTGCCGTTCCACAGCCCACTCCACTTGGCACGCCGCTCGGAATCCCCTACTCTTGATGCTAGAACGATACGTCTCAGGGAACCAATTTGACTTGTCCAATCTGCGGCACTCGAAAAGCAAAGCGCTACTGCCCGGCCAAAGGCGAAATGATTTGCGCGATTTGTTGCGGTGAAAAGCGCGAAGTGACCATCGATTGCCCGCCCGATTGCGCGCATTTACTCGCGGCGCATCGCTGGGAGCGAGAGCATCGAAAACTGATCGCGCCGGAATCCGTGCCCTATCCTGAACTCGCGATTCCAATGGATCTGGTGCACGAACGGAGCGCCGTCATCTCAGGCATCGGTGTCACGATTCTGGCAGCGGCGGGTCAGGATCGTGAATTCAACGATTCCGACGCGATCGCAGCCATTTCCGCCCTCGCCGACACGTACCGGACGCTCGATAGCGGCCTCTACTACGAAAAGCCACCCCAAGCTCCCGCCGCCCGCGCTCTATACTCCGAACTGGCTAAATTATTCACGGAATCGAAAGAGGGCGAGAGCCGGCAAACGGCGTTCAGCGGATTGAAGAATTCCGAAGCGTTTCGAGTGCTGGTCTTTCTGCTGCGCGTTGCAAAACATGAAACAAACGGCCGGCCGCGTTCGCACGCCTTTCTCGAGTTTCTACGCGCGCAATTTCCTCGGGCCGCCGAGGCTCAGCCTGAGCCTTCGCGCATCATTGTTCCGTGATGCAGCGCTCGGCTAGTTCGCCGCAATTTTGAAATTCGGGTTCTGAATCACGCCGAGCACGTTGCCGAACGGATCGTGCACCGCGCCGATCAGAATTCCATCGCCGACGTCTTGCAACGGTTCCACGGGCGTCGCGCCCAATTCGATCAGCCGCGCGTACGCCGCATGCGCGTCTTGCACTCCCCAATACGCGACGCCTGACGGCCGGCGCTTCTCACCCGCGCCCTCTTCGGGCACCAGTCCGAGTTCGAATCCGCCGACATTGAAGCCGACGTAATACGGTTGATCGAAGTACGGCTGGATGCCCGTGACCTTCGCGTACCATGCCTTGGCCTTCGCGAGATCCTTTACCTGATACGCCGCGGTTCTCAGTCCCAGGAACATCGTGTGCTCCTTCATTTCCTGCATTGATGCGCGTTCGCCCGGAGGAATCGGCTGGCGGCCGGCCGCGAACGCCGCGAGGCACAATAGCGCGAAGAGCAGCGTGACCGCTGAAAGAGTTTTTAGTTTGATGCCGCGCGACGTCGCTTTCTTGGCGACATCCACAACGCTGGCCGGCGCCGCCGGCTGCGGCGCGGACTTTTTCGAGCCTCGGCGGCTTCTTCGGCGCGATCTCAAGTTTGGCATGCTTGCTCTCCCTTCGTCCATTCGAGCTGCAATTGTGGCGGCCGGCGGTTGATGATCGGCATCGCCGGTGGCGTGAACGGGCGCGAATTTATTCCGTGTTTCTGCCTCAAGTTCTGCACGCGCGCGGCGATTTCTTTTCTGTATGCCTCGGGCGCATAGCCGTAGCCGCGAAACCACTCGCGGTACTGCTTGGCAAGGCGCGGGAATTTCTGATCGAGAAAGCTCAACATGGATTTCCACGAAGCCGGCTGCAGGAACAGGACGCCCGCAGAGATCCATCTCGCGCCGGCATCGCGCGCCGCCCGCACGAGCGCGTCGAGGTCCTCTTCGCGATCGGTCAAGCCGGGCAGAATCGGCATCGCGTTCACGCCAACGTGGATTCCGGCCTCGTTCAGCTTCTTCACGGCTTCGAGGCGCAAGTCAGGCCGTGGCGCGCGGGGCTCGAGCAAACGCGCGAGACGCGGCCGAAGTGTTGTAATCGTCATGTGAATCGAGATTTGCGACCGGAACGAGATTTTCTTCAGCAGGTCAATGTCGCGAAGGACTTGATTCGATTTGGTCGTAATGGAAAGGCTCATACCTTCGCGTTCGGCCATGCGCTCCAGGATCTCGCGCGTAACACCGAACTCACGCTCCGCGGGCTGATACGGATCCGTTGCCGTGCCGATGGCAATGTGTTCGCCTTCCAGCCGGGGATTCAGAAGGTCGCGCGCAGTCAGTTCGCTCGCATTTTTCTTGATGTAGATTTTCTTCTCGAAATCCGCGCCGTCGAGCTCCATGTATTCGTGCGTGTAGCGCGCGTAGCAGTAGCGGCAGCCGAATTCGCAGCCGCGATAGGGATTGATCGTCCAGTGGAATGGCACGCGTTCGGAATCGCAGTGATTCACGATCGAACGCACGGGAAGAAGGAAATACTCCGTTCCGCGCTTGGCCTCCGCGCGGAGGGAGGATGCGGCGAGGCGGGCGATGCCGACCAGTTCCGCTGCGGGCTTCGAGTTCCGGTCAGGCTCCGGAGTGGGCGTTGAAGCCGCGCAAGCGATTTCTGAGCCGCCGTGGCAAGCGGCCGTGGGGAATAGGGTGAGACTGGTTCGCTTCGAGCGGTTTTGCCGCACCGTGGAAGGTGCCGGAGCCGCCGGAAGAGTGGGTAAAGTGGCCATCGTAACCTCGCCGCAGGTCCGGACTATATTCGCCTTTTGTTCGCCTTGTCAATCTTATTTTTGCTTTTTCTTCGCCTGTTCGCGTGGGCAGGTGTTTTGTAAGTGGATTAAGACCAAAGTCACGTTTGCCGTTTGGACGCTCTGTGTGGAAAAGTGCAAGGTACTAAAACTGGCCCGATATACTGATTTTGCGGCGCTCGGTTTGCCTCTGGAGGTTCGATTTGGACGAAATTGGCATCCTGATTCTCGACGACAACGTGGAGAGCTGTCAGGCATTGCGTCATTTGCTCGATTCGGAGGGCTGGCGCGTCCATTTCGCGAATGAGCCACGCGCGGCTCTCAGCGCTCTGGCAACGGGGTCGTGGAATCTCGCCATTGCGAACGTCGAACTTGCACTGCCGGGGAGCCAGATCTTCACCATCCTGGGAGATTTGGCGCACGCTGAAGGCGTGACGGCGGCGGATGATGCCGCCGGAATTGTGCTGGACCGCGCCAAGAAAACCAGCGCGCGAGCGCCACGGAAGAAGCGATTGCGCGTCCTTTTCGTTGTGCCCGCAAACGCGGCGCCTAATGCCGTGCCGATCCTCGAACACGAAGATTTGCCGTATTCCATCAGGCCCTATCACCTCCACGAATTCATCGAAAAGATCAGCGACCTTCTGGTGGACGCGGGCGCGATTGCCGGGACGAGCGGCGGCCGCTTCGATTCGACAGGCCGCGAAAGCGGCCGTCTTCGCAATCCGGCGAGGGATTCGAAACTCCCCTCGATGTTCGCCTCGAGAGCCGACTACCAAATGAGCGAGGAAGAGATCGCGGAGTACGAGCGTCAGGAAGAAGAACAGCAGCGAAAGAAAACAAAGAAAAACGAAGACCGCAACATTTGGTAGAGGACGCTCTCACAGCCGCGCGGCCCTAGCCAGTTCCTTCCGCCCGAACACAATTCCCATCCATTGGCTTGAGAAACGCTGCAAGAAATCTTGCACCCACCGTTCAATCCATTGAAGGCCGCTTTTGCGCAGCCATTGATCGGACAGGACGGAGGCAGCAATGAAGCCCAGCACGATGACCCAACGAGCCGCGACCTCTTTCGCCGCGGTAGCAATTCTCAGCATCCTTGCGCTATTTGGCAGCCTGCTTTTGACGCGCGCATCGAGCACCGCGAATTCTTCTACGAACGGGCGCACCGGCGCTGGACCGGATAACTGGCGGCTTGGCGAACCCGTTCGCCACGAAAATCTTTCGGTCTTTCCCATTGTCTCGAAATTCGAAGCCGACACGAGCCGCTTCGAAACGCTGGATGAAGGTCTTGCCTCGGGCGACGTCCTCGTCATCGAGCAAGGAAACGAAATCCTGCGCCGGTCGCGCGATGGCCGGCCGCTTCCCACGCCCGCCTACAACTCCGGCGCAGCAGTGAACCAACTCGTTCTCATCAATCGCGGAAAGCGGCCCGTGTTGCTTCTCGCGGGCGAAGTTGTCTCCGGAGGGAATCAGGATCGCATCGTCGGCAAAGATCGCATCGTGCCCACCGGCGGCGAGCCTCTGCCTCTCGACGTTTTCTGCGTCGAGCACGGCCGCTGGACCGGCGAATCCACAAAATTCGGAGCCGCGAATATGATGGTCCATCCGAGTGTGCGTGAAAAAGCCGCGGTTGAGTCGGATCAGGCGCAGGTTTGGGATGCAGTTCGCGCCGGCACTACAGCGGCGACAGTTGGAGGAGTCGCGCAAGGATCGAGCGGCAGCGCAAACGCTGAGACCGTAGCTCCATCGGCGGCGCCCGCGCTGTCGCGTTCAGCCATCGCATCAACTATTGATTCCGCCGCGCCGACTCAGGCCTATCGCAAGATCTATCAGTCTCCGCGAATCGCAAGGTCGGTTGAAGAATTTGCGGGCGAGGTGAACCGGAGATTCGCGCGCGCGACCTCGGGCCTCAAAGGCGAAGCTGTAGTCGGAGTTGTCGTAGCGTATGGCGGCGAAGTGGCGTGGAGCGATGCGTTCGCCTCGCCCGCGCTCTTCCACCAATACTGGCCGAAGCTGCTCCGCAGCTACGTCGTTGAGGCTCTGGCCCGCCCAACGTCGCGAGATGAAGCGTCGTTTGAAGACGCGCACGCGTTTCTTGAACGCGCCAATGGCCACGTGCAGGAGGAATCCGAACCCGGCGTTTATGTCTGGCGGGAACGCACGCAAGGACAATATTCGGAAATCGAACTGGACGCGCTCGCGCCCGAAACAGTGCTGCTCCACTGGATGAAAGTGCTGCGTACGAACTGAAGCACGCGCGGTTCTCCGTCAGATGCCCTCGCGGCAACTTCAGCGCGGGGGCATCTTCATTTGTGCCGAGTCGCGCTGCTGTTCGTGTGTCATATTGCCGTTCACGCTTCGTGCGGATTCCAGCGGCGCACTTCGCTGTTGTCGCGCGTCTCGCGCAAAAGCTCCGCAATCGTTTTCTTCAAGACGGGATGGCGCGCCTCCGGCGCAATCTCCGCCAGCGGCACGAGAACGAATCGCCGTTCAGCCATCCGCGGGTGCGGAAGCGCGAGCCCCGGCGTGTCCACGATTTCATCGCCGTAGAGCAAAATATCCAGATCAATGATCCGCGGGCCGTACTTGATTCCTCGCCGGCGGCCCATCGCGCTCTCAATCTCAAGCAGCGTTTCAAGCAATTGCTGTGGCGCGAGCGGCGTCTCCACTTCGATCACGCAATTGAGATACCACGCCTGATCGCGAATCTCGAGCGGCTCGGTCTCATAAAACGCCGACCGCGCCACCACGCGCACGCCGTGTCGCGCGAGCTCTTCCATAGCCAGCCGAAGATTCTTCGCGCGATCGCCGATATTGGATCCAAGCGACAGATAAGCGCTTTTCATCGAGGTTCACGGATTGCGCCCGCGCGTCCACGCGGCGCGAAAGACGATCTCAATTGCTGAGTGGCAAGAACGCGCTTCAGAACAATTGTGGCTGACGGCGAGGCTCATCCATCCCGAAATGCTTGTAGGCAAGCGCCGTGGCGACGCGGCCGCGCTGCGTCCGATCGAGCAATCCGAGCTGCATCAGATACGGCTCGTACATTTCCTCGATCGCGTCTTCCTCTTCGCTGAGCGACGCGGCAATCGTATTCAGCCCCACCGGCCCGCCCGAATATTTGTTGATGATGGTGAGCAGCAGATTGCGGTCAACTTCATCGAGGCCGTGCTCGTCCACGCCCAGCTTCGCCAGCGCCTCGCGCGCCACCTCTCGCGTCACGCGCCCGCCCGCGCGCACTTCGGCGAAATCGCGCACGCGCCGCAGCAGCCGGTTCGCGACGCGCGGCGTCCCGCGGCTGCGCCCTGCGATTTCTTCCGCGCCCGCATCCTCAATCTCGATTCCTAGAATCCTCGCCGAGCGCATCACGATCTGGAACAAATCCTGCGGCGTATAGAAGTCCAGCCGGTGCACGATTCCGAATCGAGAGCGCAGCGGCGCCATCAACAAGCCCGCGCGCGTCGTCGCGCCGACGAGTGTGAAATGGTTTAGTTGATACGGATGAATTCGCGCGCCCGGTCCCTGCCCGATTACCAGATCCACGCGGAAATCTTCCATCGCCGGGTACAAAATCTCTTCGAGCGCCGGAAGAAGCCGGTGAATTTCATCGAGAAAAAGAAAATCACCGTTCGAAAGCGACGTCAGCACAGCGGTAAGGTCGCCCTTTTTTTCGAGCAGCGGTCCAGAGCTGATCGTGATCCCCACGCCCATTTCATTCGCCAAAATTTGCGCCAGCGTCGTTTTGCCCAGCCCAGGCGGCCCGTAAAGAAGAACGTGATCGAGCGCCTCGCCCCGCTTGCGCGCGGCCTGGACCGCGATCGTCAGATTTTCTTTCACCCGCGCCTGCCCGATGTAGTCGTCGAACGTCTTTGGGCGGACGCTGGCGTCGAGCCGCACGTCTTCCTCGAACGCGCGCCCCGATACCAGCCGGTGAGGTGAATCGTTCAGCGTACTCATGCTTTCAATCTCCCGATTCGCTGCCCGCGGCTCGAGCGGTCTTCTGCATGGCAGCGCCGCCGAGTTGCTGGAGCGCGCCGCGTAGAACGCTGTTGAAATCCTTCGAAGTTCCGGGCGTCTTCCGTACGTGCTCGAGAACGCGTTCCACCGCACGAGCATCGTAACCCAGATTCACCAGCGCGGAGGCCACATCCGCTTCGAGCGGCGAACGCGTCGATGGCTTTCCCGCTTCGCCCGGTTCGAGCGCGGCAATTTTTTCGCGGAGCTCAACGACAATTCGCTCGGCCGTTTTTCGGCCGATTCCCGGGATGCGGACGAGTTGTGCGAGATCGCTCTGCCGAATTGCCGGCACAAGCTCGTCCACTTTCATGCCCGAGAGCATTTTCAGCGCCAGGCTCGGCCCCACGCCGCTCACCGAGATCAGCAACTCAAATAAATCTTTCTCTTTCGCCGTCAAAAAACCGTAGAGAGTGAGCTGATCCTCGCGGAGGTGCGTGTGAATTAGAAGCGTGACCTCGGATTGCAGCGCGCCGAGATGTGAAAATGTCGACAGCGGAATTTGTACCAGGTAACCGACGCCGCCCACCTCGACGACCGCCTGGTTCGGCCGCCGCTCGATTATCTTTCCGCGAAGCTGTCCGATCATGTAGCAGCGATTATTGAATAGCGCTGAAGGTGTGTCAACGCAGCCAATCCCAACCGGGCACTTCCGTATGGAAATTCGTATGAAACTTTTCGCATCGTGTCTTCGTAATTACGAATGAGCTGCGAATCTCACCTCGAAATTCCGCGCACAATTTGTGCGCTTCCGGGATGTGCGTGTCTGAATGCGGGACGTGTATTTCATTTTTGAACCACACAAAGTTTTATTCGCGCAAAAAATCGATTGCTGCTTTCTTGTGCAACCACTCCTCGTCTAAGCGATTGAACTGGGGCTAAAGCGAAACGGAGGAAATGAAAATGCAACACAATCGCGTTGTGCGGTCCACCGCACTGCTTTTGGCATTGGCCCTTGTGCTCCCCGCCCTGTCGAGCGTCGCTCTGGCGAAGGAGTCGAAGGGAAATGTCAAAGCCGACATCACCATCGCGGGCTCGGTCTGGCTCGCAGGCAAAGAACTGAAACCCGGTGTGTATTCATTCGCCGCCGATGGCACGAAGGTCACTGTGTCTCACGACGGTAAAACCATCGTTCAAGTTCCGATTCAGTGGCAGGACGGCAGACCCAAATCGGAATACAGCGCAGTTGTTCTCGACGGTAACCAGGTGAAGGAAATTCGATTCAACGGGCAGACACGCGCGGCGGTTGTTCAGCAGTCCAGCACCGCTGCTCTTCAGCAGTAAGTCCACTCATGGCTCGCACGATGGGCGCTCCGTTCCTCGCGGAGCGCCCATAACTTTTCTAGCGCACGTCTTCGATCAATTCCACGGAATCGATCACGCCGATCACAGCCGAATCAATCGGCGAATTGGGCCGGCCGACGGACGTCATCGCGGAGAATCCCTCGGTCGAGAGCAATACGCGGTCGCCTTCGCCGGCGTCCACGGAGTCGAGTGCAATCACGGCATCGCCGCGGTCCGAACCGTCGAGATTCAGCGGCTGCACCAGCAGCAGCTTGCGGCCCCGATGCGACGGCGCTTTTTGCGTCGCGACGATGTCTCCGATCACTCTGCCGATCAGCAAGTCCGTCGACCTTTTTGCCCTATTGTTGGCTTCTACGTGCCTTGAACTGGTTGCGCAAGATGCGCCGCCGCATAAAGCGAGGTTTCCTCGCGAGCGCATACGCGTTCGCGGCGAGTTCTTGCGCTGCATTCCAAACGGGCAATTCTTCGAACCGGGAATATTTCATGCCGCCATCCGGGCTCGCTCACGACTTCGCGAGGTGAATTTCATCCACGATGCCGACAATCGTGGCTTCGGTGGGCACTTCCACTGGAAGAAACGGAAAGCTGGCCTCACGTCCCCGGCACCAGTAGACCGTCTCGCCCGCGCCCGCTCCGACGGAATCGAGCGCCACGACGGCCTTGCCTTTGTCTGCGCCGTCGCGCCCAATTGGTTGGACGATCAATAGCTTGATTCCGTCGAGCGTGGGATTTTTCGCTGACGCGACAACAGTTCCAACCACGCGGCCAAGAATCATCTTGTTTTTTTCCTGGCTTCGGCGAGCTCGGCTTCGTGCGCCTTGTCCAGCTCGACCTCATCCACAATGCCGATGATCGCCGCGTCTATGGGCCGGTCCTTGCATTCTGCGGCCATGCGCGCTGAGCTGCCTGAAACCACCAGCACTCTCTCGCGAAAGCCCGCACTCACGGTGTCAACCGCGATCAAGTAGCCGGCTTCGTCCTGGCCCTCGGGTGAAATCGGTTTGACGATGAGGAGTTTCTTTCCTTCCAGGCGAGGATCTTTGCGGGTGGAAACAACAGTGCCGACAATGCGAGCGAGAATCATCTGTGGATGGAAAGCTGTTTCGTTTGGCCGGACCACGTGGAAACTTCTGCCACGGCTTGCGTCCGGCCGGTCGCGCGCTAGCTTACTTCGCCGATGCCGCTAACGCCGACTTTCCGATGGGCAGCGCGTCTTCGAGCGACGGGTGCGGCCGCGGGATTACGTGCACGGCGATCAACTCGCCCACGCGGCGCGCTGCGGCAGCGCCGGCGTCCGTTGCAGCTTTTACCGCCGCGACGTCTCCGCGCACCAGCGCCGTCACGTAGCCCGATCCGATCTTTTCCCAGCCTACCAGCGTCACCTTGGCGGCCTTTACCATCGCGTCCGACGCTTCGATCATCGCCACCAGGCCGCGCGTCTCGATCATTCCCAGTGCCTCACCCATTCTTCATCCTCCCCACAGCCGCATCCAAAAACTGGTTCAGCGCTGAATCCGGTCTTTCGTGACGGCCTCTTCGATCAGCGCTTCGAGCTCGCGCCGCGTCAGCGTGACGCGATCGATCGCCGCGGCTTCCGCATCCTCAGCGGCGACAGGCCGCGCGAATCCCCCCGGAGGGCCTTCGATGCCATAGCGCGTGCGCGCCGCGAGCAATTTTTCCACATCTTCGCTGGAAAGCAAGACCTGTTTGCCCAGAACGACGGTCACAAGCGACACTCGCGCAAACTGCTCCGTCGTTTCCATGCGGAAAAACGAAGAGAGCAAATCCGCGCCGTAGGTGACCACTCCGTGATTCGCCAAAAGAATCGCGTCGTGCGTCTGGATGAGCGGCTCGATAGCCTCGCTCAACTCCGGCGTTCCCGGTGTGCCATAACGCGCCACCGGGACTGCGCCAAGCGCCATCACGCATTCGCTCAGCAGCGCCTGATTCAATGCGATTCCGGCGGCGGCGTATCCTGTCGCCACCGGCGGATGCGCGTGGCAGATTGCGTAAATGTCGGGCCTCCGCCTGTAAATCAGCAGATGCATCGCCAGTTCGGAAGACGCGTTGCGCCGCCCGCTGATCTTGTTCCCTTGCAGGTCTGTGACGACAAGATCGTCCGGCTGCATCATGCCTTTGCTGATCGCAGTCGGCGACGCCAGAATCCGCCGCGGGTCGAGTCGAAGGGATACGTTGCCGTCGGTCGAGGGGGTGTAGCCGCGTTGATGCAGCCACCGGCCGACGGTGCACAAATCGCGCCGGTGCTCTTCTTCAGTCTTCAGCGTGCCTGGAAGTATTGAATCGGGAAGCATGGCTCCTACGGGCGCTGCAGGTTCGCGCAATCGCGGCGCCGCAATGTCGCGCCATGATACACCACCGCGCGCCGATAGGCTTTCTGAATGTTGGCGATTTTTGCGCTCCGAGGCGAGCGCCGTCAGGCGTAGAGTCCGCGCAGCTTCAGCGCGAACGCGACGCGATCGATGGCCACCATGTACGCGGCGATCCGGTTATTCACGCCGTGCGATTCCGCGTAGCGCACAATTTCATCGAAGCTGCGTTCCATCACGTCCTTCAATCGCTCGTTCACTTCGCTTTCGCGCCAGAAGAAACCTTGCCGGTCCTGCACCCATTCGAAATAGCTGACCGTCACCCCGCCGGCGTTTGCAAGAATGTCCGGCAGAATAAAGACTCCCTTATCCCGCAGAATGTCGTCTGCCGGCGGCGTGGTTGGGCCGTTCGCGCCTTCGCAGAGAATCCGCGTCTGGACGCGATGCGCATTCGCGCTGGTAATCTGGTTCTCGATTGCCGCAGGGATCAAAATCTCGCACGGCTGAAAGAGCAATTCTTGCCCGCTGATCTTTGTCCCGCCGCCGGGAAATTCCGGCAAAGGTCTGCGCTGGCCGTGAACCCACTCGATCATCGCCGAAACGTCGAATCCTTTTTCGTTGTAAAGCCCGCCGTGGATGTCCGCCACGCCGACGATTTTGTAGCCCGCCTCGTGCATGAGCATCGCGGCCATCGAGCCGACATTGCCGAAACCCTGAATGACCACGCGGCATTCCGTGCGCTTCATGTTCAGCTTGTCAATGGCTTTGTCGCAGACGAACAGCACGCCGCGCCCTGTCGCTTCGCGCCGCCCGCGCGAACCGCCCAGATCGAGCGGCTTGCCCGTCACCACGGCGGTGACGGTATGGCGCATGTGCATCGAGTACGTATCCATAATCCAGGCCATTACTTTTTCATTCGTGCCGAGATCGGGTGCGGGAACGTCTCGCTCAGGTCCGATCCAATCGGTAAGCTCGGCGGTGTACCGCCGCGTCATGCGCTCGATTTCCTTCATCGACATTTTTTCAGGGTCGCAGATGATGCCGCCCTTTGCGCCACCGAAGGGAATGTTCACGACGGCGCACTTCCACGTCATCCACGATGCGAGCGCGCGCACTTCGTCAAGCGTCACGTCCGGCGCATACCGGATTCCGCCCTTTCCCGGCCCTCGCACCAGTGAGTGCTGCACGCGATAGCCGATGAAGACTTCGAGCCTCCCGTCGTCCATGGTGACCGGAATGTAAATCGTGATTTCCTTGTTCGGGTAACGGAGATAGCGGTAGAGACCTTCTTCCAGACCCAGCTTCGCCGCGGCGGTCTCGAATCGCGCTTCCGCGCATTCGTAGACATTCAATTCATTCTTGACAAGTGTCGGCATGAAGACCTCCGCGAAGGGCGTCTGGCGGAATCCATCTCCGAAGGCAGCGCGCGGGAAAATGAGACCGCGCCGTCCGGGGAAGGATTGCCTGTCAATTTGACAGCGCGCGCCAGTATACGAATCCGGGTAAACCAGCGCAACCTTCGCGGGGCTCCAGGGTGCTCCTCCGTTCAATGATTTTAAGAAGGCGGCGAAACACTCATTGGAGAGCGGATCTGAAGAATTGACGTGCCTCTGACGTCTCGCTAAAATCAACTTGAACCGGGGGAATCATGCCGATCTACGAGTATCTCTGCGAAGATTGCGACACGCGCCACGAGCGCATTGTGATATCGAATGGCTCCGGCGTGACCTGCCCGAAATGCGGCAGCCGGAAGCAGACCGTGCAATTTTCTGTGTTCGCTGCGCCTGCGAATGGCAGCAGCAAATCCTCTGCCTCTTCCACATCCTCCGCAGCTGGTTCAAGCTGCGGCTGCACTCCGCGGACCTGCGGCTGCCATTAGCCGCCGACCCTTGGGAATGGCTGGGTCCTGCAGTAGGCTAGAGGGAAATCTTAAATCCGCTCTTCAACTCCGCCGCGCGGCCGCGCCCGAATATTTTCGCAAGTGATCGGGTAGCGGCGTTCCCATCGGCAACTTCGCATCTGCGATGGGATCGCCCGGGGTCAACCGCAGCGGCAGAACGCCCGCCCAGATCGGCAGCTCGTAATCTTCGGCGTCGTCCTTCGGCGGCCCCGTCCGCACTTTTGCCGAAACTTCATTCAACGGCAGGCGCAACACCGACGTCTGCTTCAGCTCGACCTCACGAACCGGCCGCACATAATTCCACCGTCCCTGCACGATGTGTTCGGTGAACGCTTCCAGCGCCCGCTTCTTTTCCTCCAGGTCTTCCACCGCCGTCGCGCGGCCGAGCATGACCACAGACCGGTAATTCATCGAATGATGAAAGGCGGACCGCGCCAGCACGAATCCATCCACGAGCGTCACCGTCACGCAGACCTGCACACCGCCGGCCAGCGTCTTCAGCATGCGGCTCGCGGCCGAGCCGTGAATGTAGACGGCGTCGTCCACGCGTGCGTAGCCCGTCGGAATTACGAAGGGCTGCCCGTCCAGAACAAATCCGACGTGGCAGAGAAATCCTTCGTCCAAAATTTGATGGACGGTTTCTGAATCGTAGCGGCCGCGATCGGCAAGCCGGCGCACTTGCGTTCGCGGAGTGGGAGTAAATTGGCTCATTCGCGCAGCGTAGCGGCCGCGCTGCGCTCGCGCAAGAGCCAATCTGGATGGCGTGCGCGGTCTGCTATTTCGATGCTTTCGGCGAATCGCGCACGACGCGAAACCCCACGTACGCCAAATCAGCCGGCCGGTACCGCGCTTTTGAATCCGACGGCCGGTCCGCGCTGCCCCCGAGAGTCTTCCCGCTGCCGTCCGCCGCGATCACCCATTCCGCCACGTTCCCGCCCAGATCGAAGATCAATTCTTCGCCCTCATCGCCTTGACCGGGAAAACTTCCGGCTTCTTTCAGCAGCGGCGCATCGCCCGGCAGCTCTTTGATTTTCTCTTCGAGCCGGTGCGCGTCTTCGGGATTGATCGCATAGCCCGCCCAATAATCGAGCGTGTTTTCGTTCGGCCGATCCTTATAAAGATCAGCGGCTTCTTTTTCGTTCGGAAGGCGATACGTCTTGCCGGTCACGCCGCTCAGCCATTTGCAATACGCTTGCGCTCGCTCGAATGAATTTCCGTTCGCGGGAAAATTCTCTGTGCCGGGATCAATCTTGTAGTTCTTATCGAACTCGGCGAATTGCGCCCTGGTCACTTCAAAACGGCCAATATTGATATCGCCGCGTGCCACAACTTCGGGCACGACCGTGGCATGCACCGAAGCGTTCGACACGGTGCGCGCCCTCGTCAATTCCTCGCCGTATAGCTCCCCGCTGTGCGCCACCGACCGCCGCCGCAGCGCTTCAGCTAACGGCGAATCCTTTTTGAGCGCTTCGTTCTCCGGCGGATTCGTCTTGAACAAATACTTATCGAACCACGCCGCTTCTTCCGTTACTTTGCGAAGTTGGTGCGTCAGCTTCAGCGGTCCGTGCGGCTCGCCGGGGAAGAGCACAAACCGCACCGGAACTTTGCCCAGCGAATAAAGCGTTCGATAGTGCGTCCAGCCTTCTTCCGTCGGAACGTTGCGGTCCGCCGTGCCGAAGAAAATCAGCGTCGGAGTTTTCACGCGATCCATCTTGAAGATCGGAGATTTGCGCAAATAAAGCTCCGGATCCTTCAGCGGCGTCGCGCCGAAATAGTAATCGTCGAATGCTTCACCGAAATCCACGTTGGCCCAGTCGCTGAACCACTCGACATCGCCCGCGCCGAGCGCCGCGGCTTTGTAACGATCGGGATCGGTAACGAGCAGTTGGATCGAAAGAATCGATCCGTTCGACCAGCCGAGCGCCCCAATCTGCTCCGGATCAACCAGGCCCTTCGCGATCAGATTGTCCACGCCTTTCTCGATGTCCGGGATTTCGAGCTCGTAGTATTTCCCGCAGCAAATGGACTCGACCCATTTCAGCCCGTAATTGGAACTGCCGTGATAATTCGTCTTCAAAATGAATGCGCCGCGCTGCGTCAGGAGATTTTTCGAATACGCCCAGGAATCGCTCCAGGCGTCCAAATCCGCGCCGGCCGGTCCACCGTGCGTCGCCACGACGAGCGGATAGCGTTTGCCGGGCTCGTAGTTTTGCGGATAGACGATAATTCCTTCGACCTCGTCGTCGTTCGCACCCTTCCAATGCAGCACTTCCGTCTTCGAGATCGTTCGTTCTTTGAACTGGGGATTGAGGTCGGTCAGTTGAACCGCTCCGCTGACCGCCGCGCCGTCCATTCGCGCCCGGTACCACTGCGTGGGCGTACTCGCGGTCGAATATGCGTAAACAAACGAATGGCCGTCGTCGCCGATATCAAATCCGAAATAATTCGTGGCGTGCTCGCCGGTGATCCATTCGCGCGACCATGTAGCGCCGTGCCGCGTGTACCGCGCGGGCTTGAAACGCACCCCGTCCGCAAGCAGCGCGATGAACCCGTCACTCGTCGTCTCAAATCCGAAGCCGAGATAGCGGTCCCAATCGAGATTCACCTCTGTCGTCTTCGCCGACGCCACATCGTAAAAATAAAGCTTATCAACCGTCGCCGTGAAAAAACGCGCATCGGAAGAATACGGCGCAGTCGCATAGAATCCGCAATTGTCGCGCGCCCAGTGCAGTTCCGAAGGCCGGATCTTCCCGTCGGGAAAAACTTCGGTTCGCTTGCCGGTTGTCAGATCCACCAGGTACGTCGCGGGCGCGATTTTCTGATCCCATTCGTAGCTCAGCTCGCGCGAGGCCGTCGCCACCGCCCATTTGCCGTCGCGTGAGACATCGAAGGCCTCAATCCAATCGTCGTTGTCCGTTACGCGTGTCACTTTCTTGTCTTTCACCGAAAATTTGTAGAGCCGCACCGGCGCAGTGTGGGGTGTGTCATCCACCACATTGGTGTCATCCTTCCGCTCCTTCGTTTGCCGCTCGTAAAGTGACGCGTCCTCTTCCGCGCTGAAAAGAATCGTGTCGTTGTCGATCCACTGAAATTCCTTTACGCCTTTTTCAAGCTCCGTCGCGGGCCACGATTCGCCGCCCCCGGCGTTCAAAAGCCAGAGCTGCATCGGCGCGATCTCGGGCTTGGGCTTCGGCAGAGCGTGCGTGCTCAGAAAGGCGATCGTCTCGCCCGAAGGAGACCACCGCGGCGAGGAAACGTCGTCTGTCCAACGGGTGAGCGGAATTTCCTTTTTCTCCGTGAGACTCGAGAGCACAAGATTGCTGACGCGGACATCCTTGTCCTTGTCGGCTGTGCCCTTCACCCAGACCGCCCATTTGCCGTCGGGCGAAACGCGAAATTGCGATGCCGATTCGGTAAAAACGAAATCTTCAGGCTTCCACGGCGATTTCTTGGCCGGCTTTTCCGAGGATTCTTTCTTTTCGCCGTTCTTATCACTCTGATCCGCTTGCGCCGCCAGCCCTCGCGGCGCCGGCGCCACGACTCCCGTAAGAACAAACACACAAATTCCAAAAGCCCATTTCGTCATAAATGAAGCCTCGCGAGCGCGGAAATCCTGCGCAAAATTGCGCCGCTGAAATTATCATATCGGGACGAAAGCACAAGCGTGCAGCCGCTCACGCCGCACCTCGTGCGACGTTCGAGCGCGGTTCGAGTAAGATGCGTGTTCGGTTTTGTACCGCCGGCGTCCCGCCGGCTCTCCGCGCCGCGCCAATTCGCGCGCCGCGCCTTTGAAGGAGAACGACGATGGCCCAGAAATCAGGCATCCTCACGCCGGACATCTTCCGCTTCTTCCGTGAACTCGAACGAAACAACAACAAGCCGTGGATGGATAAGAACCGCGAACGCTATCGCACGTCCGTCGTCGAGCCGTTCCGCCAACTGCTCGAGAAACTGGCGCCGGCCGCCCTGAAACTTGATCCGAATATCTTGATCACGGGCCGTACTGGCGACAATTTCTCACGCATCAATCGCGACATTCGCTTCGCGCGCGACAAATCTCCCTATCGCCCGCATTTTTATCTCTTCCTCCAGACTCGCGATGCTGGCGAGCACGGCGGATCGCAGCTTTATCTGGGCGTCACGAAAGACGGCGTGACGTCCGGTTTCCGCAATTACGCTGAAACCAATTCTAGCGCTCTCGTGCAATTCGGCATTCCGCGCGGGCAGCGCTATGGCAAGTGGCTGGCTCGGGAGCGGAAGCGCCTGGGCGGGAAATACGAGAGCTACTGGCATTACAGCGAAAAGAAAGAGTGGCGCCAGGAGCGCGGCTGGCCGCTCGAGGCCGACGACTGGAAGAAACTGCAAGCCTGGATCGTGCGCCGCAAATTTGCGATCGCAGCGGCCACGAAGCCGGGTTTTCCCGCCGAAATCGCCAAAGTTTTCCGCGATGTGTTTCCGCTGTACGCCTTTTCGGGCTCGGCGACGTGGGCGCCGTGATCGCCGCGCCGGCCGGCATTCGTTGGCGAGGTTCGAACATCGCATGCCATTAGTTCGATTCTCGGAGAGCGGATGAAGAAAGCCCTGGCGGTGCTCCTCTGGCTTTGCATTTCGCTCGCCGGCGCGGGCGCGCTGGCCGCCATCGCATTCGAGCGCCGCGAGCCGCTCAACGCCGTCTGGTTCGTCGTCGCCGCGCTGGCCACCTACGCCGTCGCCTACCGGTTCTACTCCTCATTCATTGCCGCAAAGGTTCTCGCGCTTGACGACACGCGCGCCACTCCTGCCGAACGCCACGAAGACGGAAAAGATTTCGTGCCGACGAACAAATGGGTCCTCCTCGGCCACCACTTTGCAGCCATCGCCGGCCCCGGGCCGCTCGTCGGTCCCACGCTCGCCGCGCAATTCGGTTATTTACCCGGAACGCTCTGGCTCATTCTCGGCGCGGTCATCGGCGGCTGCGTTCAGGATTTCACCACGCTCTTTTTCTCCATGCGCCGCGACGGCAAATCTCTCGGCCAGATGGCGCGCGAGGAAGTCGGCAAGCGCGGCGGTTTGCTCGCGCTTCTCGCCGTACTCGCCATCATGGTGATCCTTCTCGCTGCGGTCGCGCTGATCGTCGTCAAAGCGCTCAAGGATTCGCCGTGGGGGACCTTTACGCTGGCGATGACGATTCCAATCGCCATTCTGATGGGAATTTACTTGCGCTTTATTCGGCCGGGCCGCGTCCTGGAAGCAACGATTATCGGCGTCGCGCTCGTGATGTTCGCCGTCGTCTCCGGCCAGTGGGTCAACGCTTCACCGTCGTGGTCGCAGGCCTTCACGTTTTCCGGGCCGGCGCTTGCAATTGCGATCATCATCTATGGATTCGCGGCCTCGGCCCTGCCGGTCTGGCTTCTCCTCGCGCCGCGCGATTACTTGAGCGCGTTTATCAAGGTCGGCGCGATCCTCGCTCTGGCTCTTGGAATTTTCTTTGTGCGTCCCACTTTGCAAATGCCGCCGCTGACGCGCTTCATTGACGGCACCGGGCCCATCTTCGCCGGCAAAATCTTCCCGTTTTGCTTCATCACCATCGCGTGCGGCGCGGTGAGCGGATTTCACGCCCTGATCGCTTCCGGCACCACTCCGAAAATGATCATGCGCGAATCCAACGCGCGGATGATTGGCTACAGCGCGATGCTGATGGAATCCTTCGTCGGCGTGATGGCCATGATCGCTGCGTGCGTGCTCTCACCCGGCGTCTATTTCGCGATTAATAGCCCCGCCGGAATCGTCGGCAGGACCGCCGAAGCCGCCTCCGCGACGATTCGCTCCTGGGGATTTGCCGTCGATCCACAAACAATGGCTTCTCTCGCGCAGCGAGTCGGCGAGCGCACGCTTCTTGATCGCACCGGCGGTGCTCCGTCTCTGGCCGTCGGCATGGCGCAAATCTTCAGCGGCACCATTGGCGGCGACCGCTTGCTCAGCATTTGGTATCACTTCGCAATCATGTTCGAGGCGCTCTTCATCCTCACCGTCCTTGACGCCGGCACGCGCGTCGGCCGTTTCATGGTCCAGGAATTCGGTGGCCACGTTTGGACCCCGCTCGGGCGTCGCGGCTGGCTTCCGGGAATCTTGCTCTCAAGCGCGCTGATGTGCGGCGCGTGGGGATTTTTTCTTTGGCAGGGTGTGCAGGATCCGCTCGGCGGTATCAACACGGTCTGGCCGCTTTTCGGCATCGCCAATCAACTTCTCGCCGCCGTCGCGTTCGTCGTTGGCACAACGATTCTTCTAAAAATGGGACGCCTGCGATACATCTGGGTCACGCTCGTGCCGATGGTCATGCTCATCTCGGTCACGATGACGGCGAGTTACCAGAAGATTTTCGATGCCAGCCCTCGCATCGGTTTCCTCGCGCAGGCTCGCGTCCTCGCGGTAGCGGTTGCCTCCGGCGCAATTCCACCGGATCGCATCGCACAAACTCAGCGCTTAATCCTGAACAACCGCATCGACGCTGCCGTCACGGCAATTCTTGCCCTGATGGTCTGCGCGCTGCTCGTCGAAGCGTTCACGGTTTGGGCAGGGATTTTGTTCCGTGGCAGGGAAGCCAGGCTCAACGAATCTCCCTACATCGCGACTCGCTGGGCTGAGGGGGATTGATGGCGAAAATCAATCGCGCGCTGATCGATGCAATGCGATTCGCGTGGTGGTCGCTGCGCCAAATCACCGGCGACGCCGCCTACGAGATATATCTCGCGCATCACCGCGCCGCTTCGCGTCGAGGACCCTACACTCCGGCCATGACGCGCGAGGAGTTCTACGCCGATTCCTTGCGCCGCCGCTACTCCACCATCAGCCGCTGCTGCTGATGCTGCTCCGATTCGATACGGTTCGCGCCTCTGTGCCCGCCTGCACGCGCGATCAGTCTGCCCGGAGTCTTTTCGCCCATCCCGAATTTTTCATTGTCCCCACAAGCCGCCATTCGGCGTACAATTCTCTGTGGGGAGCAAGGCCTTCCGAATCATCCCCGTATCAGTTCGTGCCGTCGTTGCATCTGATTTTTATATCGCCAGGATCCGGTAGTCATAAGGACATCGTATGAAAACCTCGTCACTCGACGTGACACGGCCGCAGCCCAAAGATCACTCCAAAGAAAAGTCCAAGGAAAAGCCTGAAGAAAAGCCTTCCGCGGGATTGCAGCTTTATCTTGAAACCATTTACTATCGCACCCGCGAGCGCCTTGAACTCATCAACATCACCCGCGACGTCAACGATGTTCTCAAGAAGCATGGCATGAAGGCCGGCTTCGTCCTCGTCCAAACGCTCCATACCACCACCGCCATCTTCATCAATGAATTTCAGCAAGCGCTCCTCGACGACATCAAATCATTCCTCGAGCGCCTCGTCGGCCGCTTTGATTATTGGCGCCACAACGATCCGAAAATCTCCGAGTGCAATCGCAAGAACGCCGACTCGCATCTCCGCGCCATGGTGCTCGGCCACACGCTCTCGCTGCCCGTCCGTAACGGTGAACTCGCTCTCGGCTACTGGCAGTCCGTGATTCTCGCCGAGCTCGATGGCCCGCGCGAGCGCGCCGTCCAGATTCAAGTCCTCGGCGTCCCCGAAGATAAGTAATCGCAGCTTCGTCCGCTGCGCGGTTCTTGCCGGCTGCTTCCGGCAGGTGTATACACTCTCTCCAGGAACCTCCCTTCGAGAGGTTCCTTTCGAAAATCCTGCCTTGCACGAGGAGGTTTCATGCCCCAGTTCCTGACTCAGGTTTCGTACACGGACCACGCTTGGCAAACACTCATCTCCAACCCACAAAATCGGCTGGACGCGATTCGCCCGGTCGTCGAGAAGCTCGGCGGGCGGATTATCAACGCCTGGTTCGCCTTCGGCGATTACGATTTTGTCTTGGTCACGGATATGCCGGATAGCGTCAGCATCGCGGCGCTCGCGATCGCGGCGGCTGGCGGCGGCGCTTGCAAGTCCGTCAAGACAACGCCGCTCTTGGATGCTGCTGAAGGCCTGGAGGCCATCAAGAAGGCGGGCACGTCGGGCTATCGCGCACCTATCGGCGGCCGCAGCGCCACTGCATAATTGGAAGCAATCGTTCGCGGCAGTACCGATTCTGCGGTTTAAGCGCGATTGGCGCGCTGGACGCTGGCTGTGTACCCAGCGCTAGGTCCTGGACGTCAACGCGCCGTTACTCATCCGAGGCTTACCAAGTTCGAACCGCGCCAAGCGGCAGTTTGGCTGTCTCCCATGCCGCGATGCCCCCGGCAATTTCGCTGACGCGATCGAATCCACCGCGCTGCAGCAAGCTCGCACCGATGGACGAACGATAGCCTCCGGCACAGTAGACAATCAACCTCCGATTCTTCGGCAGTTCCCCCATGCGTTCGGTCAGGTGATTCAATGGAATGCTGACGCTGCCCTCGATGAATTTCTGCTCCCGCTCGCGCGGTGTGCGGACGTCGATTGCGAGCGGCGGCTCGTCGGCCGATAACAATGTGGCGGCAAACGGCGCGCTCACGCGTTCCGTTTGCACCGTCAGCTCCGGTCGCGTTTCAAGGCTTTGCAGTCCGTCGTTGAGATAGCCTGCCACCTGATCGAAACCGATCCGCCCGAGCCGGATCGCCGACTCGCTCTCGCGGCCGGGATTGGCGATGATGGCGATCGGTTTTTCGTAGCTCAGCACCGTGCCGGCCCACGTCGCGTACTGGCCGCTCAGGCCGATGTTGATGCTGCCGGCCAGGTGGGCCGAGGCAAATTCCTCCGGCTCTCGCGTGTCGAGTACTTGCGCGCCCGCGGCATGAAGCTCGAGCACGCGATCGAGCGTGAGCGGGTTCATCTCGCGCGCCAGGGCGTTGTCCAGCGTCTGCCTCTCCTGACTGTTCAGTACCGCGTTGTAGGTGAAGTAGGGAGGCGCGTCCGGCTGGTCGGTGGTTACCAACTTTATGAACGCTTCTTTGCTCATCGGCTGCAAAGCGTAATTCGATCTCCGCTGTTCGCCCATCGTCGATACGGTCTCTTTGCTGATCGCTTTGCCGCAGAGCGATCCTGCGCCATGAGCCGGATAGACGAGGCTAGCGTCAGGCAATGCCAGCAACTTGGTTTGCAAAGAATTGAACAGCAGGCCGCCCAGATCGTTCGCCGACCAGCCCAGCGCCACTCGCAGATCCGGTCGCCCAACGTCGCCGATGAACAGCGTGTCCCCCGTCAAAACTGCGTAGGGTTCCGAGGCGTCACGCGCGAGATCGTATACGACGATCGAGACGGACTCAGCCGTGTGGCCCGGTGTTTCGAGCGCCTTCAGACGCACCTGGCCAAACTCAATAATTTTCCCGTCTCGCAGCGGCGTGAAGCTGTATCCCGTCTGCGCCGCCGCGCCCAGATAGATCGTCGCGCCCACCCGATCGCGCAGCTCCAGATGTCCGGCCACGAAATCGGCGTGAAGGTGGGTCAAGAATACGTGCTTGATCTGCAATCCGTGCTCGGCGGCAAACGTGAGGTAGCGATCGATATCGCGCTGCGGATCCACAACGGCTGCTATCCCTGTTTCTTCGTCTCCGATGATGTACGAAGCGTGGGCCAGGCAATTGAGATAAAACTGTTTGAGGATCACGGCACCGGATCCTTGCTAGCTCGTCTTAGTTTGGTTGCGGAGCGATCCGCTGGCGCGGCCGCGGCGCGCGCCATCCGCCGCCAGGATATTCGACATAAGATTCCCCAGGTGAACTCCCTCAATTTGGATGATCGCTCGGGCGTCCCGGGCGGTCCGCCAGTGCGCTGGAGCTTAGCAGAATTTTCGCGCTGCGTGACTCCAAACTGCCGTTCGCCCCATGAACGGGCGCTCGAACGAACGTCGAGCAAACTCTCCAGCGCATGAAGTCGCAACCCGTCCGGCATAGCTCTTTACTTCGCTTCTCCCGCTGCCTAATATGGCGGCAACGATTCCGTTAGCTCCGGAGGCCACGAACAATGTCCAAGCGAAATCACTTGCCGCTCGCCGTCGCGATCACCGTGTGTTTCTGTCTCGCCGCCGTCTACATGCTCATTCGCGGCGATCGCCAAATTTCTTCGACGGTCTCGGCCGCAGGTCGCTCCGATTCCGGCGATCCCCGCCTCGCGGGTTCCTACCGCTGGGAGCGCGGCGGCTGGATCTACGTCCATCTCGCCGGCACGCCCGACCAGGTCGGCTTCCAGCACGGCTACCTCCTCGCGCCCGAAATTGAAGACGCGCTGGCTGCCGTCAAGCTCGAAGACACGCACCACACTCAGCGTGATTGGGCTTTCTTCCGCAAGACCGCGCGCGAGATGCTCTGGCCGCACATCGATCCTGAATACCAGCAGGAATTGAACGGAATTGTCGCCGGCGCTCAGGCGCGCCACGTCGATGTTGATATCGACGACATCGTGGCCCTGAATGCCTTTGAAGAAGTGCCCGACTACTATGTTCCATGGCTGAATGAGAAGGAAAAAGTCGCCAACGCGCCCAAGCTGACCAGCCCGGGAAATTGCAGCGCGTTTGTGGCCACCGGAAGTTGGACCAAAGACCATCGCATCGTCATGGCCCACAACAACTGGACCAGCTACATCAACGGCGAACGGTGGACCATCATCTTCGACATCGCGCCCGAGCACGGTTTCCGCATGATCATGGACGGCTTTCCCGGCGTCATTATCAGCGACGATGATTTCGGCGTGAATTCCGATGGCCTCATGGTCACCGAAACCACCATTTCCGGTTTCAAGGGTTGGGATCCGAACGGCAAGCCCGAATTTGTCCGTGCGCGCAAGGCCCTCCAATACGGAACCTCGATTGACGACTTCGTGAAAATCATGCTTGACGGAAACAATGGCGGCTACGCCAACGATTGGCTGCTCGGCGACAACAAGACCGGCGAAATCGCACAGTTTGAGAATGGTCTCAAGGCAAACCGCGTCTGGAGATCCAAAGACGGAGTCTTTGTCGGCTCGAACTTCGTCAGCGATCCCGAAGTTCGGAAACTCGACACGGACTGGAACAATGACGATTTGAGCGAATCGCCCAACGCGCGCCACGCCCGCTGGGATGAGTTGATGGCGCAATCGAAGGGACAGATCGACGTCGAGCTCGCCCAGCGAATGCTGTCAGATCATCACGATATGTACACGAGAAAAGATGGGCCTAGCGGCCGCACGCTCTGCGGGCACATGGATGTTGATTCCGCCGGATTGAAGGCATGGGACGTCGCCGCCTTCGAACCGATGGGCGCGGTGCAAGGAAAGGTCATGGACGGCCGCATGGCCGAGCAGATGACCTTCGTTGCTCGCGCCGGTCATCCCTGCGGCGGCAATTTCAACGCCAAGGAATTTCTTAAGGCTCACCCGGAATTTTCGTGGCAAGCGCCTGTCTTGCGGGATATGAACGCCGGACCGTGGACGACATTTCAAGCGGGGGAAACCGCCGCGAAATAAATTCCGCGGCGGTTCCCCCCACGCGGGTGTTCGGAACTTAGCTGGTCCTGTTGAGATCGTCGCTCAGCGAACTAATTTAGCCCTTCTCGACAGTCAGGTCGTTGGTCACCGAGAATACGTTCGGCACTCCGTTGGCGCGGATTCCGGCAAGATTCTTGTCGGTTTGGTTGTCCACCACGCCCACCAGCGTTACATTTCCATTCTTCACGATGATGTGAATGGACGGCTGTGTGCCGTGCCCGTAGATCTGCAGACCGGGTTCGCTATAGATGGCGCGGTACGTCGCAAACCGGATCTGATTGTCCATCGGCGAAAGCGGCAGAACTTCGATGTTATTTTCGACGTTGGTGACGCCTTCGATGTGCTTCACGGCGCTTTCCGCATCGGGCTTTATGCTCGCGCGGGCCACTTGTCCTTCGAGTATCACCGTCGTTCCGTCAACTCGGTACTCGAGATTGTCGAATACCGAGAGCCACGGCAACATGACGAGCTGGTGCCGGACTTGATTGGTCAACCAAGCCTCATATTGTGCCGAACCCCGCGGCGCCGGTGCTTGCTGGGCGCTGGAATTGTTGGCAGCTGCCATGGCCTGTGGTGCGGCAGACATGCCAAGAATCAGCGCCAGAGTCCCCGCGCCGAACAACATTCTGAAACGTTTTCCTGTGTTGTTCATTGCATTCCTCCAGTTACCGCTTCTTGCGTGCCTCCCCCTCAATACATTAGACGTCTCTGCTGCATTCAAAGTTGCGGAAAGTAACCGCGGTTAACTTCATGACTTAACTGGAGTTTCATCCGATACAGCGTTTACGGGAGGTCGCAAAAAAACGCTCGTGCGCTAATTCACCGGCGCGTTCAGCGCCGCCACGAGCTCGACAAACGACGTCGCGCCCATCGCTCGTTCCAGCGCTTCCTTCCGGCTGAATAGCTCGCCGGCATCGCGCAGCAGGTCGTCCTGGGATTGATTGTCCCCGGTGAGAATCAGAATGATCAGCCTCGTCAGCTTGCCGTCCCTCGCGTCAAAGTCCAGGCCGTATCTGAGTTTCGCAACGACAACCAGCGGTTGCGGCAGCCCGTCGACTTTCGCGTGCGGCACGGCAAGCCCGTTGTCCCACGCGCTGGACGCCACTCGCGCGCGTTCCTTCACGAGCCGGATGAATCTGTTTGGCGCTCCATTCACCTCGTTCGCCGCGGCTTCGCTCAATTTCCCGATCGCCTGCTCGCGCGTCGCCGCCTCGAAATTCGGGAAATAGAGTTTTCCGCTCACCACGTCCTTCAGCGACAGCGGCCGGCGTCGCCGCACCAGGAAGCGGATCGCCGGCGCCGATGCCAGCGACGTGAACAGCGCCATCGTGACCAGCGCTACGAACATCTTTTCCTGAATCAACCCTGCCTGCATTGCCAGTATCCCGAGAATCATCTCCATCGCGCCGCGTGCATTCATTGCCAATCCCACTCCCAGCGACGTCCGGCGGTCCATTCCGCCCAGCCGCGCGCCGTAGCCCGCACCGATCAATTTGCCGACGCACGCCACCGCCACGATCGTCGCCGTGACGCCGAGATTGAAATTCGTCACGAAATTCGTGCGCAATCCGATCGTGGCGAAGAAAAACGGCGCGAATACGTTCGTCACGATCTGATGGATGTGCTCGGCCGTGCGTTTCCTCAAGTGCGACGACTCTCCCACCGCGATCCCGATGATAAATGCGCCGAACACCGCGTGAATTCCCGCAAATTCCGCGAACGCTGCACTGCCCAGGGTCAGCGTAAAAATGAATCCGAGTATTCCTCCCGGCCAGCTTGTGTGCGCCTGGATCCACGGCACGAGCTTGTCGATCAGCCAGCGCACCGCCGTCAGCGCGATAAGCGTGAACGCCGCCACCAGCAAAATCGTCCGCTTCACTCCGCCCAGCGAGTGCGTGTTCGCCTTCATCATTCCCAGAATCAGCGAAAACAGAATCCAGCCCACCAGGTCGTCGAACATTGCGGACGACATCACCACCGTTCCCATCTCGCTGCGCAGAAGATTCAGGTCCATCAGAATTTTCGCGATCACGGGCAGGGCGGAAATCGAAAGCGCGGTTCCCACGAACAGCGCAAAAATCAGCGTGTCCGCGCTCATCTGCGCGCCCAGATAACGCGGGAAAAACCACGCTGCGCCGAATCCGAACCCGAACGGCACCAGCACGCCGAAGAAGCTCACCAGCAGCGCGCTTTTTCCTTGCCGGAAAATGCTCCGCAGATCGATTTCCATCCCGGCGGTAAGCAGAAAGAAGACCACGCCCAGCGTCGAAACCGTATCCAGCACGATTGGCATCACGCCCGTGCTCGGAAACAGCGCCGCATAAATCGCCGGCTTGAAATGGCCCAGGACCGTCGGGCCCAGAAGGATTCCCGCCATGATTTCGCCGAGGACGGCGGGCTGATCGATCTTTTGCATCAGCTCCCCGGCGAACTTTGCCGCGCCCAGCAGGACGGCCAGCGCAAGGAACATCGTCATTACGTCATGTGGCGCCAGATGCATCGCGTCGCCTTGCTCGAAGAGGTGTGTTGCTCGCTGATCCTAGGCTGCGAACTAATGTCTAGCACGAGCCATTTTGCTCCGCAACGGCCAGGCTGCCGCGCGGTTCTTACCCAATCCCGAACGATTTCTTGAATTCACCCGGTCCTGTTCTCTTGTGGGGTCCGTCGTCATGTTTCGTATCCATCTTCCGGCTTGGCGCCGCTCGCCGCATCGATTTGTGCCTTATGTAGGGTCGGTCGCCATAATCCAACTGCACTTTCGCGGCGTTCCATTTCTCGCCCTGCATCTCTGCCTTCCGTTTCATCTCCGAGACGGACCATTTTCGGTTTTGCCCGTGGCGTCTTTCGCCGCGGGTTCTCCAACGTCCGCTCCGCCTCTTGGTGTCGCGGCCGTCTTGCTTACGCTGCTCACCCTGCCCCTGCTTTCGCCTTTGCACCGCCCCTAATACTCATCCTCTTCAGCCTTTTTCAACGGAATCAGTTTCAGCGCGATCCGAATATCCCGCGACCTCGCGTCCGCCACGATCGCCCGTCGAATTTCTCCAGGCAGCGCTTCCGGCGGATACACGCCCGCCAAGTCTCGCGGCATGTGCCGCACGAACAGCGCCGCAATGTGAGCCGTCGCGTACGAAATGGGCGTCGCGTGAATTCCGCGTCGCGCAATTTGAAAAAGACTGGGCACGCCGACGTCCCAGCGCAGCATCAGCGCTTGTGCGCCCCTCGATCCGCGCACCAGCACGGCCGCGGCGAATCGGGCGTTCTCCAGAATTTTTTCCCGAAACAGCCGCGCCATCGCTCGCGGCGTCGGCGTTTTCGGAAACCGCTTCGAAACTATCCCCCGCGACTTGCTCAGCTTTCCCTGCCGGTACCATCTCCGCAGCCGGTCAATGTCGTTGCCGCCGATCTTCGCGTCGAGTTCCTGCAGTGGCACGTAGTACGGTATTGTCGCCACTTCATCCTGTGCCGCCAGGTATACCGTCGCCTCTCCAATCGGCCGCGGAAACCGGAACTTCTCGGGATCGCCGAATCTCTTCCCTTTGTGAAATCGCTTGTCGCGATAATAAATCGGTTTCGAAACCGCTTCGTCGAACGCCACTTCGTGCGACCACGTCGAGATTGGATCGTCGCTATGCGTGCTCTCATAGAGCCGCACTTGCGCCGACTTCGTCGTATCCAGCAGTTCCGAGCCGCGTTTGACCAGCAGATTCGTCAGCCCCGGCGCCACTCCCGCGTTCACAATCGCGATTCGATTTTTCGCCACGAACCGCTTGTGATAGCGAAGCTGCTCGGCCTTGAATGGATTTCGCGTCAGCCGCGAATTCAGATCGAGGTAATGTGCCCGCAGCCGCAGCGCCGCGCGCAGCAGAATTTCATTGAAGACGGCCGGCGATGCATTCACCAGAATATGGCAGCCGCGCCCGCCGCGAATCACGGACCATATATTGCGGGCGTTGACTTCCACCACGGGAATCACGCTCTTCTTACCCAGGAATCGCTTCGCGCGTTCCACGTCGCGGTCTCCGCACCATACCGTATGCCCCTGCCTCGCCAGCAGTTGGGCCAGCAGCGAGCCGGTGCCCCCCACCCCCACCACGAAGATCCGCATCGGCTCGAAACTCTACCACATCCCCGAATCGCCCCGCGCTCTGCCAATTGCTGTACAATGTCCTTCTCCGACCACCGTTCCTACGGGAGAGACATCCCACGGAGTAGGTGGCGAATCCCGCGCTGCTTGCGGGGTGACGGTTCGGGTGGAAACGCCCGGGCCTGCCGTGTTTGCAAAGGAGATCACCACGCACATCGCTTGCGGTGTGCGTGTCTCGCCCGAGTCCAAACACGTGCTCGGGCATCTTACTTTTTGGGTGGTGTGCGGCCGCTCCGTAGGTAGTGACAGCCGTTCACTCGCGCTCATGACTCTGACCGACAAATTCGGACGCCAGATCACTGATCTCCGGATCTCCGTCACCGATCGCTGCAATTTCCGCTGCGTCTATTGCCGCTCGGCCGATCCTGAAAATCACGTCGCCGGCCACGAACTCCTCCGCTGGGACGAGCTCGAGCGCCTCGCACGGATTCTCGCCGGTCTCGGCATTCGCAAAATTCGCGTCACCGGCGGCGAGCCTCTCGTTCGCGATGGCGTCGAAGATTTCATCGCCAGCCTTCGGGATATTGGCGTCGCCGATCTCTCGATGACCACCAACGGCCATCTTCTCGCCGAGCGCTGCGATCGTCTCGTGGCCGCCGGCCTCACTCGCATCAATATCAGCCTCGATTCGCTCGATCCCGCGCGCTTCGAGCAAGTCACGCGCACGAAATCTTTCGGCAAGGTCATGGCAGGTATTGACGCGGCCCAGGCGTCGCCTCTGCGTCCTGTGAAGGTCAACGCCGTACTCGTCCGAGGCCTGAACGACGCCGAAGTCGAATCCTTCGCCGAATTTGCGCGCGATCGCGATCTGATCATGCGCTTTATCGAATTTATGCCCTTGGATGCCGATCGCCACTGGTCGCGCGATCTCGTCGTCACCGCCGCCGAAGTCAAACGCCGCATCGAAGCGCGCTGGCCCCTCGTTCCCATCGCTCATGAACGCAGCGAGACCGCGCGCAAATATCGCTTCGCCGATGGCCCCGGCGAAATCGGTCTCATCGCGCCGGTCACGCAGCCCTTCTGCGGTCATTGCTCCCGCATCCGCCTCACCGCCGATGGCAAGCTCCGCACCTGCCTTTTCAGCAAGGAAGATCACGATTTGAAATCTCTCTTGCGCGGCGGCGCAACCGATGATGAGATTGCGGAAGAAATTCGCGCCGTCGTCGATGAAAAAGAGGAAGGGCATCGCATCAACGAGCCGGATTTCCACCCGCCCTCTCGCACCATGGTTTACATCGGCGGCTGACTCTCGGCGCCGGAACGGCGGAAACTCCCGGCGCTGATTCATTCACAATGAGCGATTCCGATTCCAGGTTATTTACTCTCGGCGAAGCCGAAAAAGCTCGTCACGAACTCGAGCCCATTCTCCTCGAGGCCATGGAATTGCGCCGCAAGATGGCCGATCTCGAAGCCACGCTTCTCGCCCTCACCGAACGCATCGTCCGCATGGGCGGCGTCTCGATTCCGTATGCCAAGGCCGCGGAAACGCGCCAGGCTCACGACCGCACTGCCGAGTCGCTCCAAGACCTGCTCGATCGCATCCATTCCACCGGCTGTTTGGTGAAGGATCTCGACGTCGGCTTGCTCGATTTTCCGTCCCGGCTCGATAATCAAGACGTGTATCTCTGTTGGCGGCTCGGCGAAGACCGAATTCGCTTTTATCATCGCCAGGACGAGGGCTTCTCCGGTCGTCGGCCCATCGATCCCCGCGACGCCGGCTACACCAGCCCCATCCAGTAATCGGGTCTCGGTCCGGCGGATGTCATTCCCACACGACCCGATCAGGGTCGGACGAGGAATCTGCAATTTAAAGTTCAACTCACATGACCCAAGACGCCACCAATCGCCTGAAAGATTCCGCCAGCCCCTATCTCCGCTCCGCCGCCCGCCAGCCCGTCGACTGGCGCGAATGGGGTGAAGAAGCTTTCGCCCACGCCCGAGCCGAAGGCAAACCCATCCTTCTTGATATCGGGGCCGTCTGGTGCCACTGGTGCCACGTCATCGATCGCGAAAGCTACGAAAATCCCGAGCTCGCCGCGCTCATCAACGAACTCTACGTTCCCGTGAAAGTCGACAGGGATGAACGCCCCGATGTCGACTCGCGCTATCAGGCCGCAGTCAGCGCCATGACGGGCCAGGGCGGCTGGCCGCTCACCGCCTTTCTCACGCCCGATGGCAAACCCTTCTTCGGCGGCACGTATTTTCCTCCCGAGGACGCCATGAATCGCCCCGGCTTCCGCCGCATTCTTCTCGGCGTCGCCGAAGCCTTCCGCACCCGTCGCGACGAAGTCGACAAGACCGCCAAGGTCCTTGAAGAAGCCGTTGCCAAGGCTGAAGCCTTTCACGGCGCTCATGCCGCCTTCGATTCCAGCGCCGTGAAGCCCATGCTCGACTCCATCACCGCCATGTTCGATCCGCGCAACGGCGGCTTCGGCTCCTCTCCGAAATTTCCTCACGCTGCAGGCATCGATTTGCTCCTTGAGACCTACCAATCCACGGGCGACCGGACTTTTCTCTCCGTCGCGGAAAAAACCCTCGAAAAAATGGCCCTCGGCGGCGTTTACGATCAGCTCGCCGGCGGCTTCCATCGCTATTCCGTGGACGAGCGCTGGCTCGTTCCTCATTTCGAAAAAATGTCCTACGACAATTCCGAGCTTTTGAAAAATTATCTCCACGGCTATCAAGTCACCGGCCGCGCGCTCTTCCACGAAACCGCTGAGGGAATTATCGCCTGGGTTGACGAAACTCTTTCCGATCGCGAGCGCGGTGGTTTTTACGCCAGCCAGGACGCCGATCAGACGCTCGACGATGACGGCGACTATTTCACCTGGACGCTCGAAGAACTGCGCGCCGTCCTTCGTGGCGAAGAAGCCCGCGCGATGGAGGCTTACTACGACGTCGAAGCGCACGGTGAAATGCACCACAACCCGGCGAAAAATGTTCTCTGGGTCGCGCGGACTTCCGAGGAAATCACCAGGCAATTGGGGATCAGCGAAACCGACGCGCGCCTTCTCATTGCTCGCGCCAAAGGCAAAATGCTCCAAGCGCGCCTCATGCGCCATCCCGTTCCCGCTATTGACACAACTGTTTACGTCAGTTGGAACGCCATGTTTGTTTCCGCGTATCTCGAAGCCGCGCGCGCTCTCGCCCGCGAAGACTGCCGCGCATTTGCTCTAAAGACTCTCGATCGCTTGCTAGCCGAAGCTTGGGATCCCGCCGCCGGATTCCTTCATCGCGTCGGCGGCCCTCCGCTCCCCGGAATGCTCGACGACCAGATTTTTGCGGGCCTCGCGCTTCTCGATGCTTATGAATCCACGCTGGATCGCCGCTATTTCGAAGCGGCTGAGCGCACCGTGCGCAGCGCCATCGCGAAATACGCCGATCCCGAAGGTGGCGGCTTCTACGATCGCGGTCGCGACGCTGCTGCCATGGGCGGTCTCGATTTGCGCCGCAAGCCGTTCCAGGATTCGCCCACGCCGGGAACGAATTCCATGGCCGCAATTCTTTGCGATCGCATGTATGGGTTTACGGGCGATAAGCTCTATCACGAATGGGCTGAAAAAACGCTCGAAGCCTTCGCCAAAATCGCGCCGCAGCTCGGCCTCTTCGCCGCGTCCTATGGCCTCGCTTCCATTCTTCATGCGCGCCACACGCTTCAAGTCGTCGTCACCGGCGCCGCAATAGATCCCGCGGCCATCGCGCTCGAGCAAGCGGCTATCGGCGTCTATCGCTTCGGCAAATCTGTCCTGCGCATCACTCCGCAAGCACTTGCCGATGCGTCCGCCGCCGGATCGTCTTCGCAACTCGAGGTCGCTCCGGCTCTGCGCGAAACGCTTCCGCATTTGCGCGCCGATGTCGCTCAGGCCTTCGTCTGCGTCGAAACTTCCTGCCATCCTCCCGTCTCCGATCCTGCTCAGCTCAAATCATTTCTCGCCCGCGCCGGCGGCTCCGCCGCCTCCGCCTCCATGTAGGGTCGGTCGCCATAATCCAACTTTGCCACTCGCGGCGTGGCGATCGGCGCCCTGCATCTCTGCCTTCCCTTTCATCTCCAAGACGGACCTGTTCTGCGGTGTCCGGCGCCGCCCCGGAACGATACGCCCGTCGCGATGTGGCCTTACCCCGCCAAACGCCGTCGCAGGGTCGGTCGCCATAATCCAACTTTGCCTCTCGCGGCGTGGCGATCGGCGCCCTGCATCTCTGCCATCAATTGTCTCTCCAAGACGGATCTGTTCCGCGGTGTTCTGCGATCATCCTGACGTCATGGTCCGTCGTCATGTCTCGTTTCTGTCTTTCGCCGCGTGGCCGCCCGCATCGATTTGTGCTGTCGCGTTTATTAAGATGGGCCATTTTCGGTTTTGCCCGTGGCGTTCTTTGCCGCCGGCTTGTTCGCCGTTTTCATCCGACGCTTACATTCAGCAGCGTCGCCAAATGCTCTATCGATTGCAGCGCAAACCCAATCAATATCAATCCAACTCCGATCACTCCCATTCGCCTCTTCGGCAGATGATCCGCCCCCCATTCAATGAACGGCGTGCATGCGATCACAATCCCCGTGAGCAACCCCACCGCTATTCCGACCGTCAATCCAACGCTCAGCGCGATATCGCGCTCACGCGCCACCCACGCGCTGAGATAGCCGCTAAGGCCGTAGCCAACAGTGCGATTGACCACGCCGAGAGCTTGCCATCTGGTCAATCGGGGTCGCCTGGCAGGTTGGTAGTCGACCGTCGGACGCATTCCGAATCGGTACGCAACCACTTGTCCAACCGTGCTCAACGCGCCAAATGTAATCCCAAATGTGATTCCATATAAATGAGCTGCGCTCAAGGCGTAACCGGCCCCACGAATCGCGCTCATCGCCGTGTCATACCAGAACCCCGGCTTCGGCCCGTGCCTCGAAGCCCGCGAAAACTCCCAAGCGAGCGTGGTGCCATGCGTCACGCCGTTCACGATCCCAAACACTGGCCCAAACGCGAGGCCGAATCCGGTGCCAAAGATCGCCCCGTACGTTACCGCTCTGGTGACTGTCCGCAGTGGCCCGTGTTCCCCGCCCAGCAGATCGTATGCGAGGTAAAGCGCGCCGAACACGTCCAGCGAACTGCCGATGATGCTGATCAACGCGAGTGTGTGCTTATCGATCGTCATGGAATATCCGCAAATTGGCCGTTGTTGAGGACCAGAAAAGACTCCGGCCGTGCGTGAGCTTCGATCTGCCGTTTTGGAGTGTCGATGCCGTCGTCCGCGAGTTGGAAAGTTCCGTGATGGATCGCAATGCTGGTTCCCGGCGCCCAGGATCTCATGTGCTCGAATTGCCTCCTCCGGAGTCATATGCACCGGCGCCATGAACCAGCGTGGCTCGTACGCTCCGATCGGCAACAACGCCAGGTGCGGCGATCCGAATTTTTCGCGAATCTGTGCGAAATGCAGTCCGAATCCTGTGTCTCCCGCGAAGTATACGAGCCGTTCTGGAAATTCGATCACGTATCCGCACCAGAGCGTTATGTTGCGGTCGTAAATGCCCCGGCCTGAGAAATGCTGGGCCGGCACGCAGTGGATGGTGAAACCCCGCAGTGATATTGATTCGCCCCAATCCAATTCGTGAACTGGTCCCATATTCTCAGCGCGGAGCTGCCGGGCCACGCGAGCCGGAACAACGAATGTGCAATTTCCGCGAGCAGTCAAGCCGCGCAGTGTTGGCAAATCCAGGTGGTCGTAATGATTGTGGCTAATTAGCACGCAGTCGATCTGTGGCAGATTCTCCAACGCCACTCCCGGTATTCTTCGGCGTCGAGGTCCAATCCAGGAAACAGGACTCACTCGTTCGGACCAGATCGGGTCCGTCAAAATGTTCAAACCGCAATGCTGAAGCAGCACGGTCGAGTGATTCACCAGCGTGGCTCGCAACCCGCTGCCTTCCACTCGCTGGGGCGGCACGGATGGCTCAACGTCCCGAACAAAACTGGGCGAGGGTTCCGGGCGGCTGGTCAGCTTCCATCGCAGAACGTCAAGAAACCCGCGCATCTGCGGGGCGTCCGGATTGTAGAATCGCTTTCCGTCAAAGTGCTTCGGAAATCGCGTGTCGCCCGCACCCTCCTGCATCAATCACCTCGAAAGCCTCATTTCGCGGCGCCTGTAATGTAGCCCAGATCCTGCATAATCTGCCGCGGCGCGCTGTACCGCCGGCGTCTCGCCGGCTCTTCGCGCCGCGCCAAATCTCGCGCCGCACACTTCCTCGCGGCCGTCCTGGTCGCGATGGTCCCACATGATCTCTCTTCGCGGGGTCCGTCGTCATATTTCGTATCGCTGTTGTGGCGCGCCGCCGCCGTTCGCATCGATTTGTTCTGCCGCGTTTCTTAAGACGGACCACTTTCGGTTTTGCCCGCGGCGGTTTTTGCCGCGGTGTTTGCTGGGTTGCCGCCCCTGCATTGCAGTGCGATAATGACGCTTCACACGCAACTGCGCATCGCGTTCGTAGTTTCGTCGCAGTCTCGCCGCAAATGCTGCGTTAGGGGGGTTCGATGGTGTTGAGGGATTCTTGGATTGAAAAGCGTACTGCCGCATTGAACGGCGGCGCTCGCAATTTTTCGCAGATGCATTACGCCCGCCTCGGCGTCATCACCGAAGAAATGGAATTTGTCGCCCGCCGCGAGAAGTTGGAGCCGGAACTCGTGCGCAGCGAGGTCGCTCGCGGCCGCGCCATCATCCCGGCCAACATTCATCACCGCAATCTCGAGCCCATGGGCATCGGCGTCGCCTTCAAATGCAAAATCAATGCCAACATCGGCAATTCCGCTACCACGTCGAATATCGGCGACGAGCTCGAAAAGCTCCATCGCGCTGTTCACTATGGTTCGGATACCGTCATGGATCTTTCCACCGGCGGCGATATTCCCACGATTCGCCGCGCCATCATCGATGCTTCGCCCGTTCCCATCGGCACCGTGCCGATTTACGAAGCCATCTCCCGCGTCCGTCGCGCCGAAGATTTGACCATCGAACTCATGCTCGAAGTGATTGAAGAGCAGGCCGAGCAGGGCGTCGATTACATGACCATCCACGCCGGAGTTCTTCGGGAATCTCTTCCGCTCATCCGCAATCGCATCACTGGGATCGTCAGCCGTGGCGGAGCGCTTCTTGCGCTGTGGATGAGTTTTCACAAGAAGCAGAATTTCCTCTACGAAAATTTCGATGCCATCTGCAAAATCTTTCAGAAGCACGACGTCAGCTTTTCTCTCGGCGATGGCCTGCGTCCCGGCTGCCTCGCTGACGCCAGCGACGAAGCGCAGTTCGCCGAGCTGAAAGTTCTCGGCGAGCTCACCAGGAAGGCCTGGGAATACGACGTTCAAACGATGATCGAAGGCCCAGGCCATATTCCGATGGATCAGATCGAACTGCAGGTGAAAAAAGAAAACGAATTGTGCTACGAGGCGCCGTTCTACACGCTCGGCCCGCTCGTCACCGATATTGCGCCCGGCTACGATCACATTACCAGCGCCATCGGCGCGGCCATGATCGGCTGGCACGGCGCTTCGATGCTGTGTTACGTCACGCCGAAAGAGCATCTCGGCCTTCCGAACGCCGACGATGTTCGCCAGGGCGTGATCGCCTACAAGATTGCCGCGCACGCCGCCGATGTCGCGCGGCATCGTCCCGGCGCGCGCGATCGCGATGACGCGCTCAGCTACGCGCGCTTCCTCTTCGACTGGAACAAGCAATTCGATCTCTCGCTCGATCCCGACACGGCTCGCGCCATGCACGACGAAAGTTTGCCCGATGATTTTTATAAAGAGGCCAAGTTCTGTTCGATGTGCGGCCCGAAATTCTGCTCGATGAACACCACGCAGATTGCCGAAGCCTACGCCGGCCAGACGCAGGAAGATCGCCAGCAAAAATTCGTCGAACTGCTCTCCAAAGTCGCGAAGCAAGAATCCACCGCATGAATTTCGGGCAAGTGCGAATGCCGCTGCGGCGTGCAGCAATTTTTCTTTTCGCGGCTTTTCTGCTTGTTTGCGTGGGCGCAATCGCGCACGCCTCTCGCGCTGGTACGCAGGATTCTGCCGCCTACAAAGTTTCCGTTGAAAAATGGCGCCATGCTTACGAAGCCACGCTTGAATCCGACGACGGCTGGCTCACCGTTGCGGGACTTTTCTGGCTGCACCCGGGCCAAAATCGCTTCGGCACGGATCCCCTCGGCGACATCGTTCTTCCCGAAGGCTCCACGCCCGCCGACGTCGGCTGTTTTGATTTTCAGCCCGGCGATTCTCACGACGCCAAAGTCGTCGTCCACGTCAACCCCGGCGTCACCATTCTCATGAACGGCAAATCCGTCCACCAAGCCGAACTCCGCCCCGACTCGAGCGATGCGCTGGTGCTCGGCGACCTGAGGCTTTTTGTGCACAAGAGCGGAGAGAGGTATTCGATCCGGATGAAGGACAAGAACAGCAAATTGCGGCGCGAATTTGCGGGCACGCGGTGGTTCGCAGTCAACGAGGCGTATCGCGTCTCGGCAAAATTCGTCGCGTACGATCAGCCGAAAGAAGAAGACATTCAGAACATCCTCGGCGACACGATTAAGATCTGGGTCCCGGGCTACGCAGAGTTCACACTCAAGGGCGCGGAGTATCGTCTGGAGCCCACGATCTCCGATCCGCAAATGATGGAATTTGTGTTTCGCGATTTGACAAGCGGCAAGGAAACCTACGCCGCCGCGCGGATGATCGACACGCTGCCGCCCAAAGACGGCGTAGTCGTTCTCGACTTCAACGAAGCCTTCAATCCGCCGTGCGCGTATAACCCGTTTACGACCTGCCCCTTGCCGCAGCCGCAGAATCGCTTGCGCGTGCGGATCGAGGCGGGCGAAATGGCCTATAAACAAGACCATGGAACATAAAAGGCCGCAAAACCGTAGTAATCTGTGGGTGGTGCGGCGATGACATTTCTGATTCTAGCGGGGCTGCTGTATTTCTTGCCGTCAATCATCGGCCACAACAAGCGCAACTCGGCCGGAATCTTCCTGCTGAATTTTTTCCTCGGTTGGACGTTCATCGGCTGGATCGTGGCGCTTATCTGGGCGTGCACGGCCGATGCGCGCATCCCGATCGTCGCGGTGGCGACGCCGGTACCTGCGAATTATTGCGCGCGCTGCGGCAACATCAAATTTCCTTCGGCTCAATTTTGCAGCGTGTGCGGCAGACCTTACTAAATTCAACATTTCCGGGCCAACCGAATGCCTGATTCCAAGACCGATCAATTTCTGCGCGAGGAATTCAATCGCTGGGCCGAGGCCGGGCGCGGCGAAGGTATGGAGAGCGACCACTGGCCGATTACGAAGCCCGTTCTCGAGCTAATGCAAATCAAGCCGGACGACAATCTTCTCGACGTTGGCTGCGGCGCGGGCTGGCTATCGCGCGTTCTGGTGCAGCGCGCGCCGCAGGGGCGCGTGATCGGGATGGACATTTCTGATGAAATGATCCGCCACGCCCGCCAGAGAAGCGCCGACTACGACAATCTGGTTTTCATCGTCGGCGGCGTAGACGAAATTCCGTGGGAGCCGAATTTTTTCGACAAGCTCATTTCAGTCGAGTCGGCTTACTACTGGCCCGATCCGGCGAAAGGAATTCGCGAGCTGCATCGCGTCCTGCACGAAGGCGGCTCGGCGTGGATTCTGATCAATTTCTTTCGCGACAATGCGGATTCGCACCAGTGGGCGGAGAAATTGCAGGTGCCCGTGCATCTGCTTTCGGCGGAAGAATGGAAGCAGCTGTTTCGCGACGCGGGATTCACGGACGTCGCGCACAAACTGATTCGCGATCCGACGCCGGCGCCGGAAGTATACGAGGGTCGATGGTTTCGCGACGCCGCGCAGTTGCGCCGATTCCGCGAATTCGGCGGCCTGCTGGTCTACGGAACAAAATCCACCGTGTAGCCGTCAGATCCTTCGCGGCCTAAGGTCAGAGTTGCGGCCGTTCCGCGCAAAACCACAAAGTGACAAAAGGTGTCGCCGTAAGTTGGTCAACCGCGTTGACCGAAAGGCACAGGAATTGTGGGGGTCCCGCGGCAGCGCGACCTGCATGCGGCGGGTGGTCCGTCTCACTGGCACACCGAATTTCAAATCGCCGCCATCCCCATCGCATGCGCCACACCATTTGCACGATCCATGACGACGAACGCCGCAAGGAGCGGAGCCCACAAAAAGCAAAAGAGCCGGCTGGAAGCCAGCGCGACGATGGCCGCGTCATTTGCACAGTTCGTGACGACGAACCCCACAAGGAGCGGAGCCCGCAAAAAGCAAAAGAGCCGGCTGGAAGCCAGCGCGACGTGACGCGTCATGGGAACGCGGGCAAGATGTCCGCGCCACCGGGAGCAGCGCGACGATGGCCACACCATTTGCACGATCCATGACAACGAACCCCACAAGGAGCGGAGCCCACAAAAAGCAAAAGAGCCGGCTGGAAGCCAGCGCGACGTGCGCAACTTCGAGGTACGCAGAATTGCGTATCCGAAGTAATACGAATGGCGGGGAGGCGAAAGACGGCGGCAGACTGGCAACGAGGAGAACTGCGAGATGGAAGAGAGGGAGGAATTGCGGAAAGCGCTGGCGAAGCGCGAAGAAATAGAGCGCAAGTTATTAGCGATCGAAGCTGGCGTGGGCAGGGCTGGGGAGCGCGATGAAGCGGGAGGAAATACTTCGGACGGCGGTGAACGAGCGAAGAGCGAGCCAAAGAACGGCGAGCGAGCAACAGGCCAGCGAGGAAGAGGCGAGGCGGGGTCCCGCACGCAAGACGTTCAGGGTCTTCGACGCGGCGCGTCTTCGAGCGGGAACGGTCCTTCCCGCAGAGCGTCGAGGAACTTTGACGATGCGCGACTTGGAGCAAATGCACGAAGAAGCATGAGGGTGAAAGAAAGGAGGGAGAGGGCGTATCGGGCGCATGCGGAGCTGATTAAGACGGCGGAATCGCTGCTGGAGCGGGCGAGGAGGCGGCTCGATGCGTTCGATTTGAGCGTGGGCGAGTATCGAATGATGGAGGAGATTTACCGGCACGGGCCACAGTACCGGCGGGAGCTGGCTCGGCGCGTCGGATGCAGCCACCGGAATATTGACCTGATGGCGGAGAAACTCGGGGAAATGGGATGGGCGCGATGCGTGGCGGCGAGATACGTCGCGAAGCAACGGGTGGGAGAGGGTTGGAAGGCGACGAAGAAGAAGAGGAAGGCGGGGTCCTTCACGCGAGACGTTCAGGATCTTCGACGAGGCGGCGATAGAGATTCGGAGGGCAGAGCGGTGAACCGGATTTTTTTGACGGAAGAGGGAAGAGAGAGGATTGGGGAAGTCATGCGAGCGCACGCGAAGTACGTGGAGACGGAAATGCGCGCGCTGGATGGAAGGGAGCTGCAGACGATGAGGAGGATGTGCGGGAAGCTGATGGGAAAAGGTTAGTTAACAGTTCGGAGTTAAGGGTTGAGAGGCGAGAAGCGAGAGATGAGGATGCGCAGACGGAAGAGACGCAGGAGAGGAGCGAACAGGAGGGAGAAGGCGAAAAGGGCGTATCGCGCGTACGTGGACCTGCTGGAGACGGCGGAATGGTTTCGCGAGCTGGCGGAGAGACATTTGAGGGCATTCAATCTGACGGTGGCAGAATACCGGCTGATGGAGAGGATTTTCCGGCGCGGGCCGCAATACCAGATGCAACTGAGCCGAAGATTTGCGTGCAGCAAGCAGAATGTGGGATGGCTGATCACGAGGCTCGAGAGCATTGGATGGGTGAGACGCGTGGCCGAGAGATTGCCGGCGAGGCGACGAGTGCAGGAAGGATGGGTGACGGTTGAGAAAGCCTGGCGCGGTGAGGGAGCGCATGGGAGAGCGGCGGGGCGCCGGATCAGTCGCGTGTTTTTGACGGAGAAAGGGCGAGAGGTGATTGACGAGGCCGTTCGGAAACACGCGAAGTATGTGAAAGCGGAGATGAGGGCGCTCGACGCGAGAGAACAGCGGACGCTCAGCGAGATGTGCAGGAAATTGCAGGAGGGAGATCCGGAAGGATTTTTTATGGAAATTACGAGATGCGATTGGGAGGGGGAGCAGGGCGAGTCGACAGTTGAGAGTTGAGAGACGCAAGAGGAGGGAAAGGAGATTTCAAATTTGAAATTTGACACGAAGAGAAGGCGAGGGGGAGCAGGGCGAGTCGGCAGTTGAGAGTTAGGAGTTGAGAGACGCAAGAGAGCAGGAAAAGGAGATTTCAAATTTGAGATTTGACACGAAGAGAAGGCGAGGGGGAGCAGGGCGAGTCGACAGTTGAGAGTTAAGAGTTGAGAGACGCAAGAGAGGAGGAAAAGGAGATTTCAAATTTGAAATTTCAGATTCGAGGGCAGGAGAAGGCGAGGCAAGAGGCAAGAGGCAAGAGGCAAGAGGCAAGAGGCAAGAGCGGATAGGGGAAAGGGTCGAGGGACAAGGGCTGAGAGGCGAAAGGCGAAAGGCGAAAGGCGGAGAGCGAAATCATGGAAAAGAGTTGAGGAGTATAGTGGCTGGGCGATGGAGGCCGACGAGAAGGACTCCGAGGCGCGAAAGCCGATTGCGCAAGAGGCAATTGCGCCTGCGTGGCATACGTTGTGCGTGCTCGCGGCGATCGCCATGTTTTCCGCGTTCTCGGCGTACGCGCGGATGGGAACGAGCAGTCCCCGAGTCGGCCATCTAATTTTGTTTCCAAGTGTGATCGCGATGGAGTGGGCGCTGTTCGCGTTGTGCCTGTGGAAAAGCGATCGGACTTTTGTGGAGTATGTCGCGCGAGTGTGGCGGGATGCGCGTTCGTTGAGAATGGATATACCGGTCGCGGTGCTCATCGGGGCGATATGCTTCGCAGCTGCGCCGGCGGTGGTGCGAGTGCTCGGGAAAACGGGCTGGCCGAATCTGGGAGGAATGCGGCCGAATGGCGGCTTGGAGATCGCGATGTGGATGATGATGGCGATCAGCGCGGGAATATGCGAAGAGACTGCGTTTCGCGGATATCTTCAGCAGCAATTTTCTGCGTGGAGCGGACACGCGAGCATCGGCGTGCTGGGCCAGGCGATTGTGTTCGGGCTGGGGCACGGATATCAGGGCTGGAAAAATGTCGTGCTGATTTTTGCGATCGGGTGCATCTTGGGATGCTTCGCACTGCTGAGAAAGGGATTGCGCGCGAACATGATCGCGCACGCGCTGATTGACGCGGCGAGCGCGTTTTGAATGGAAAGACGAGTCGAGAGTTAAGAGTTGAGAGAGAGTAAGGCGAGTTCGGAGTTGCGAGTCGAGAGAGAAAGGCGAGTTCACAGTTGTGAGTAAAGAGCCAAGAGCGCGACAGGCGAATTGGCGCGGGTGAATCAGCGGAGACGACGGTGGGAAACGGGATGAGCGGACGAGGGCGAGCGAGGAAATGGGCGCGCATTATTTTTGCGGTGGTCGTGGCCGTGTCGATCAGGCCGGCGGCAGCGGCCGCGCAAGCGGGCGCAATGGCGTCGAGCGAAGTTCTTAGCGCCGGCGAAGAAGCGAAGATCGCCAAATTGCTGGGAGCCAGCGGAGTGCCGAGTATTTCGATTGCGATCGTCGAGAACGAGAAGATGGTTTACGCGCGAGCGATGGGAAAGGCGGAGCTTTCGCCCGAGCGCGAGGCCACGGAGAAGACGCGCTACGCCGTGGGATCTATCAGCAAGGAATTTGCGGCGGCGGCGATTCTGCTGTTGCAAGAAAAAGGGAAACTTTCGCTCGATGATACGGTGGCGAAATATTTTCCCGAGATGACGCGCGCGAGGGAAATTACGATTCGGGAGCTGCTGTCGCACACTTCAGGCTATGAAGATTACGCGCCGCAGGATTACAACATACCCGAGTGGCTGAAGCCGACGACGCCGGATGCGGTGCTGGACGAGTGGGCGAAGAAGCCGCTCGATTTCGATCCGGGAACGAAGTGGCAATACAGCAACACGAATTACGTTCTGGCCGGGCGCATCGCGGAGAAGGCTTCGGGCGAGCCGCTGATGAAACTGCTGCAGGAGAAAATTTTTGGGCCGCTGGGGATGGCGTCGGCGGGAGATTGCAGCGTGGACAAAACGCCGGACGATGCGGTGGCGTACACGCGCTACGGGCTAGGACCGGCGCGGCCGGCGCTGCGCGAAGCGGCGGGATGGTATTTTGCGGCGGGTGAACTGTGTATGACGCCGGCGGACCTGGCGAAGTGGAACATTTCGTTCTTGCAGAAAAGAATTTTGAAGCCGGCGTCGTATGAGGAGTTTACGCGTGAAGTAAAATTGAAAAACGGGGATCTAACAGACTACGCGCTCGGACTGCAACTCGGGAATCTCGACCATATTCCGTTCGTGGGTCATGGCGGGGAGGTTTCAGGATTTTTGGCAACGAACCGGATTTTTCCGACGCGTGGCGCGGCCGTGACAGTGCTGTCGAATCAGGACGACATCAGCCTGATCGGGCCGGTGGCGCAACTCATCGCGCGATACATTCTGGAGCCGGAGACGCGCGTGGAGCCGGAAGCCGCGACGCCGGAGGAGTTGGCCGAAGTGCGTGGAATGATCGAAGGACTGCAGCAGGGAACGATCGACCGGTCGCTGCTGACCAGCAATTTGAATTTTTATTTCACGGCTCAAGCGCTGCGCGACATCCAGACTTCGTTTGCGCCGCTCGGGAAGCTGCAAAACGTGACGCGCGAACGTCAACAGCTGCGCGGCGGCATGACGTTTCGCGCGTATCACGCCGAGTTCGAGAAAAAGACTCTGACGTTCACCGTTTATCTCACGCCGGATCATTACTACGAGCAGTTCCTGCCGGTAGAAGAATTCTAAGAGGGCGAAAATGAAGTTGGAGACCGCGCGCCTGAAGATGGAACCGTGGCGCGAGGAGGATTGGCGTGCGTTTCATGCGATCGCCACGGATACGGAAGTGATGCGGTACATCTCGGGCGGAGAGGCGTGGAGCGAAACGCAGACGCGGGAATTCGTCGCGCGGCAGATACGGCAATTTCGGGAGCGCGGATATTGCCTGTGGAAGCTGGCGGTGAAGGACGGCGGCGACGGGATTGATGGATTTTGCGGGATTCAGCCGCTGGCGGAGACGCAAGAAATTGAAATCGGCTGGTGGCTGGCGCGGCGGCATTGGGGCCAAGGCATGGCGACAGAAGCGGCCCAGGAAGTTCTGCGCGATGGATTCGAGCGTGTGGGGCTGCGGAAAATTGTGGCGATTGCGCACGCGGAGAATAAGGCGTCGCTTAGAGTGATGGAGAAATTGGGAATGAAGTATGAGAGAGAACATGTGCATCGAGGAGTGCCGGTCGTGATGTACGGGCTGAGAACGGGCGACGAAAAGAGTTGACCGTCGAGAGTCAAGAATGGCGGTTATGTTGAGGAGCGGAAGCCCGCGAAGGTCAAGTAGGCGCCGGTGACGAGAGTGATGCTCATGTAGAAATAGAAAAATTGGCCGTAGTGGAGCGCATTCATATAAGCGATAGAATTTTCCGGCGTCAGGAACAAGAGAATCAGACCCTTGAAAAAGGAGAGCCAGCCGACGAGCGTGACAACAACGGCGGGCGCACCGCCGGACCAAACATTGTGGGAGAGAATGATCGCGAGACCTGCAACGAGTGCAAGGATTGCGGTGACGAGCAGAAGGGGCGGGTTATTGACGATGGAGTTGACCATCATCACCGTGGCCTGCTTGTGAGACATCATCGAAACCGCGATTACAAGGCAGTAGAGGCCGATGAGCTTGCTGAGATACGCGGTGCGTGGGGACATGGCAACCTCCGAGTGCGATTGGGCGCGATGGCCAGCCTAGAGTTGAAGGGATTGTAATGCGGATTGGATGTTCAGGGGCGGCAGAATTTTACGGCCCCCATGGCGACGAGGACTCAGCATGAACCGCCGCGCTGGCCGAGAAGTCAAAATGGAACACTACCCGCGAGTCATAGCCGGAGTTCTGGCACAAAACCAAGATCAGAGTATTTCGTGACTCGGGCGGAGCCACATCGCCTGCTGCGTCATTCGATCCGAACATATACCCGCCGGGGCTATCATTTTGAATTGTGACCGCAATGCAGAATATGGAGAGTTCCACCCCGCGCCGGACTAGCTTCCTCCGCCACTTGATTCGATGGCTTGTCATCGGCGTGGCGGTTCTTTGGTCGCTCGCTGCGCTCATCCTTCTGGCCGCCCGGTGGATCGACCCGCCGACAACCGCGGTACACATCGAGCGCCGCCTACAGGCCTGGATTCATAACACTCCGTATCGCGAACGCTACAAATTCATTCCGCTCAGCCAAATCTCGCCTGATCTCCAGCACGCGGTAATCGCCGCAGAGGACGCGAACTTCTACCATCACCACGGATTCGATTGGCACCAGGTCCAAATCGCTGCCGAAGACGATTTGGAAGGCGAACGCACTCGCGGAGCTTCCACGATTACGCAGCAACTCGTAAAAAATTTATTTTTCGGAACGGGCCGGTCAATTCTCCGCAAGGGCGCAGAAGCCACGCTGGTACCGGTGGCCGAACTCGTCCTCGGCAAACAACGCATTCTGGAGATATACCTGAACGTGGTCGAATGGGGACCTGGAATTTATGGCGCAGAGCCGGCGTGCCGTTACTACGACGAAACCTCAGCACGGAATATCGGCCGGGAACAGGCGGCGCGGCTCGCTGCAATTCTTCCGGCTCCCCTGAAGCGACGGCCGGAGCGCATGAATAGCTATAGCGCGATTATTCTCAGGCGCATGGATCAAATGGGCTGGTGATCGGGGCCAACAATTTTCGAATGCCGGAGTGGCTTTACTTTTTTTCCCAGCGCCAGAGCACAAACGGGCTAAGGAGCATGAGTGAGGGAATGACGGCTGCGCACCAAATCCTTGGGTGGGGGAGGAGAAAAGCAGCTGCGGCGTCGAGGGCGCAAACAAGACAAAGCAGGATGGCCAGTCTTAGCGCGGCGGAACGCGCCGGCATGTTTACGTCTATCATGGGGCTTCTCCTCGCAAGCGGTTCCTGAAATCTCCAGCCGGAAATGAGCGCAACCATCTCCGGACGATGGCAATTATAACATTATCCCGCTCGTCGTGCGTTTGACTCGCGCGCGAGGCGGCGGATATACTGCAAAGTTTGTGGTGAAGTTGGAGGCCCCGTGGGTGTCATCGACAACAGGTTTGAGCGCAGCTACGTGCTTTCGACGGTGGATTACGTATTCAATTGGGCGCGGAAGAGCGCGATCTGGCCGCTGACGTTTGGTCTCGCGTGTTGCGCCATTGAGATGATCGCGTCGACGACGTCGCGATTCGATATCGCGCGATTCGGTGCGGAAGTTTTTCGGCCGTCGCCGCGGCAGGCGGATTTGATGATCGTTGCAGGGACGGTGACGCTGAAGATGTCGCCGGTGCTGAAGCGAGTGTGGGATCAGATGCCGGATCCGAAGTGGTGCATTTCGATGGGCGCGTGCTCGAGCGTGGGCGGACCGTTCAACGTGTACTCGGTGCTGCAGGGCGTGGATCGAATCGTGCCGGTGGACGTTTACGTGATTGGCTGCCCGCCGCGGCCGGAAGGGCTTTTTTACGCCCTGCTGAAGTTGCAGGACAAGATCGATCAGATGTCGCTGGCGAAGCGGCCGACGGAAGTGCGGTTGCGGCCGGAGATGGTGGAAGATTTCAAGAAGGGCGTCATGGTGGCGCAGACGCCCGCGCCGCGTTAGACCAATCGAAAAAACAGGAGCCGTGGATGGCGCTACTGCGAGCAGCGAAGAAGGATGAAATCCCTGTCGGTACGATTCGCGAGTTCCAACTGAATGGCACGACGGTAGCGATCGCCAATGTGGACGGCAAGCTTTACGCGATTAACAACACTTGCCTGCACCGGGGCGGACCGTTGGGCGAGGGCGAACTGGCGGGAAAGATCGTTACCTGCCCGTGGCACGGTTGGACGTACGATGTGACGACGGGAAAGACAACGATGAATCCGGCCATCGGCGTCCTGTGCTATTCTATTGAAATTAAAGGAGATGATGTGTTCGTGGAGGTCGGTTGAGGCCTCCTGGCGTGGTTCGCCGCCGCCCGTTACTTCGAGTCCTTCCTGCATAATTTTTTGCCACTTTGTCCCGCATCCGTGTATAGTTCGCGCGACTCAAATCGCTGATGACTCAAGCCGCCCCGAAACCTCGCCGCTGGCTTCTGGCAGTTGACCCGCGGGTCTATCACTGGGACACGCTCTTCGTTAAGGGAAAAGAGATGTGGCGGCACGCCGGGCACAAGCCGGACGCGCTGCGGCAGCTCAAGCAGATCCACAAGGGCGATCGCGCGCTGCTCTATCACGGCAAGCCGGATCATGCGCTCTATGCGCTTGCGGAAGTGAGCCGCGAGCCGTATCCCGATCCGCACGATACGGAATCGAAAAAGATGGTCGTGGATTTGAGGGCGGTCGAGCGGCTGCCGAGGCAAGTGGCGCTCGCGGAATTGCGCGAGAATCGGGCGCTGCGAAAAATAAAGTTCATGAAGAATACGCGGCTGACGATTTGCCCGTTGACGGATGAAGAGTATACGGAAATTCTGAAGATGGCGGGAATCGTCGCGTCGCCGGGGATTCCGCTGCCGTAGCCGATTGCGCGGCAGAATTTATTTCACAGGCAAGCTCCCACCCCGCGCAGTGTTTCTGAGACCCCCGCCGACTTTTGGCCACTGTCCAAAGAGCCCACCGATCGCTTCGGGATCGTGAATGGCGTAGAGCTTGGCATCGTCGCTCTGAACGTAGATGGTGCCATCATCTGCGATCGCCGGCGAGAAGACATCGCCTTGCATTTGAAAATCCCAGTGCTTTTTTCCGTTGGCGCCGAGAGCATACAGCTTGTGATCTGAACTGCCGAAATAAATGTTCCCGTTCTTCGCGATCGCAGGGATGGAATGGACGCTACCTCCCGTATCAAAGCGCCATTTCATATGGCCATCGGAACCCACGGCGCAGACTTCGACGTCCTGGCAAGCGAGATAGAGCGTTCCATCCTGCGCGACAGCCGGCGCACCCGAGCGGCCCGGCGAATCGAGAGACCACTTTGCGGTACTGTCCGAATTGAAGGCGAGCACTTTTCCGTAACACCCGAGATAAATCGTATTGTCTGATCCCAGGGCGGGCGTGTTGCAGCCGACGGGAAGCTGAGCGATCCAAGTGAGATCGCCTTTCGAAGAGTAACGAGCCAGCGCGTTTCCAACGAGACTGAAAACGCTATCGTCCGGCGCGAGGGCGAAAGCTGATCCGAGGCGCGTCCACTTTACCTGAGCAACGGATTGAGAGTGATCGATGGCGATCATGGCTGGCTGCGTACCCATGAAGATCGTGCCGTCAAAGCCCATGCCAATCTGAGTGACCAGCGCGCGCGAAACGCCATCGTTGCCGCCCGAGCCGTCGGGCGCAAGCCGAACCACGCCCCCGGTGACGGTGCTGGTTTCGTCGTACCAGATGTTGCCGGAATCGTCGAGAACGACAAACACGACGGAGTTGTTCATGGCTTCATAGGGAGCTTGACGAAACCATTTCTTCGAGCCATCGGGATTGAGAGCGAAAACGCCGCGGCTCGCGCCCGCATAGATCGTTCCGTCGTCGCCAATGGCGGGCGACTGAGGGAAGTTCCTCATTCGGTAGTCGGGCTTGCCGGTCACAAATTCCCATTTCTTGACAGGCTCCGGAGCAGAGGAAATGGAGAGGGCGTGGCACCCGGTGAGCGCGGTCAGAGACACAATCGCGGAAACGAGGAGTGCCACGGCGCGCTTGTGAGTCATGTGGCCATTCTACTGAGCGCGGCGAGTATATCGCGCTCCGTGCGGGTGCTTTGTGCAAAGCAGTACAATGTGCGGTGCGGGCCGGAGCGACAGTGATTCGCGAGCGCCGATAATGCCGGAGTTGCCTGAAGTCGAAACGGTGGTGCGCGGGCTGCAGATGGGGCTCGCGGGGCGAAGCATCGTCGAAGTACGCTCGGGCAAGATCAAAATGATGGAAGACCCGATGATGCTGGGCGATGCCGTGCCGGGGAGCCGGCTGATTGGCGTGCGGCGGCACGGGAAATTTTTGTATCTCGAACTCGAACCGGCCGCGCGAGAAAATCTGCGGCTGCACGTGCTGATTCATCTGGGAATGACGGGACAGCTTACGATTACGGCGGCGAATGAGCCGGTGGCGACGCACACTCATGTTTTTTTCACGCTCGACGACGGGCGCGAGCTGCGTTACCGGGACACCCGGCGATTCGGGCGCGTGGTGATCGTGCCGGAATCACTGCGGGCGACGATGCTGGGGAAGCTGGGGCTCGATCCGCTGGAAGCGACGGCGGAAGAATATCGGGCACAGATTGCCGGGCGGCGGGCGCGCGTGAAGGCGCTGTTGCTTGACCAGCACGTGTTTCGCGGCATGGGGAATATTTATGCGGATGAAAGCTTGTGGCGCGCGCGGATTCATCCGGCGCGGCTCGGAGCAAATTTGGGTGCGGACGAGATCGATCGTTTGCGCAAAGCCGTGGTTCACGTGCTCGAAGAAGCGATCCGGCTGCGCGGATCGTCGATTTCGGATTACGTCGGCGCGGATGGGCAGCGGGGAGAATTTCAATTGCGCCACCGCGTGTACCAGCGCGAAGGAAAAAAGTGCGTTCGATGCGGGACGAAGATTCGAAGAATGATTGTGGCGGGGAGAAGCAGCCATTTTTGCCCGCGATGCCAGAGGGGGCCGAGGGGGAAGGGGGAAAGGCAGGGGAGAGTCGAGAGTTAAGAGTAAAGAGTAAGAAATAAGAATGACGGCGCACAACTATGGGAAAGACCGGCGCTGCGAGTTCAGTGGGAGCGGAGAATCAGGAAAGCGCCGAGAAGAACGCACACGCCAGAATAAATAAAGCCTGCTGAAAAAGAGACGGAAGACCACAGCGCGCCGACCGTAACGCTGGAAACCAGATCGCCGATGCCGTTCACCGTGGCAAGGACGCCGAAGCCGGAACCACGCGATTCTGCCGGGAGGAGTTCCGCGGCGAGAGCTTTTTCAATCGCGTCGCGGACGGCGAGATGAATCCCGGAGAGAGCGAAGAGTACCGAGAGAGCGAGGGGTGTCGCCGGGGCAAAGATGAATCCAACGGCGACGATTGCGGCGAGGGCGTAGCCGGCGGCGAGAAGTCCACGCTTGCCGATTTTGTCGCCAAGCGCGCCAACAGGATATGAAACTGCGGCTTCGATGAAATTATGGAATGTGTAGAGGCCGATGGCGACGACCGTTGCCGAGACTGCCCCATCGCGCGGCGTGAGAATTTGAGTGGTGCGAAGGATCAGAAGCGTGGGCGCGAAATCGCCAAGACCGTGGGCGAAAACGCCGATCAGATATTTCCAATAGCGCACCGGCAATTCGCGAATGCCTGAGATAAAACCTTGCGCGGAGTGATGGCGGGGCTTGCGGCCCGGCGGAACGAGCAGAGCAAATGCGAGAGCGGCGAGCAAGCCGGGCACGATTGTCGCGCGAAGGACCCCGCGGAAGCCCCAAACGGCCACGAGCGCGGTGGCACAGAGCGGACCGAGAACGGCGCCAGCCGTGTCCATCGCGCGCTCGAAACCGAAAGCGCGGCCGACGGTTTGCGGCGTGACCGCGTCGGCGAGAAGCGCATCGCGGGAGGGGCCGCGGCTGCCGCGACCGATCCATCCGAGCGCCCGCAGGAGAAGTATGGCGGGCCAGGTCTGCGCAAACGCGTAGAGAAACGTGGAAATTCCCGTGGCGGAATAACCAATGATGCCCGTGGGCTTGCGCGCGTGGGGACGATCGGCGATCCAACCGCCGGCAAGTTTTGCGAAGCTCGAGAGGCCGTCTGAGACGCCTTCGATGACGCCGAGCGCAAACGCGGGCGCGCCGAGACTGGCGAGAAATGCGGGGAGGATTGAAGTGGCGGCTTCATGGCCCCAGTCGGAGAGAAGGCTGGCGAGGCCGATGCCAAGGACACCGCGCGTGAGCCAGCGGGACGGTGGCGAAGGAGCGGCGGAAGAGTGAGGTTCGGTCGTCAACGTGATTGGGGCCTGTCTTCAGGGGCTGAAGCCCGCAACTTGCCGGGGCTGGATTGCCGGAGCTAAAGCTTCGACCCCCTGAAGACCAATCATAAAATGAACTTATGCGAACGGCGCGCTGCGCGTGCTAGCCGGCGGCGGATTTGTGCAGCGGAGCGCCTTCGCCGAGAAAGGGCGAGGCAGCGGCGAAAATACGCTTGGCCCAGGAGTGGCGACCGCGCGGATCGAGCCAGATAACGTTGGCGCTGACGCGCGAGAACGGCGGAACGGCGAGCAACTCTTCGAGCAGCGCGTGGATGCGTTGCTGGAATGCGCGATCTTCGGAGCGGAAGCCGTCGGAAGCGATTGCTTCGAATGCGCTGGGAACGCCGATGAGGAGCGCATAGGACTCCATCCACCATTCGAGCCAGGCTTCGAGCTGCGGCTGGCGGCCAAATTTATTGACCAGGTAGCAATAATTGTCGAGGACGGAGCGATCGCAGATGACGTGAGGCGCGCGACGCGAGGCATCGAGCTCGGCGGCGATCTGCGCGTGAAGAATCCAGAGCTGGCCTTCGAGCGTGGTAGCCGCGTTGACCGGAAACGGCGATTGGCGCGCGACTTCAGTGACGAGCTCGACGTTATGGCCGGCTTTTTTCAGAAGCGAGCAAGTTTCGTAGGCGAGCGTGGTTTTGCCGACGCCATGGGTGCCGATGAGCGCGAGTTTCAATGGGCGAGCCTCGTGTGAACCTTTCGCTTCACTTCTAACACAGAATCGTCTGCGAGCAAATTGACGCGACAGGCGTTGCCTAGCGCGCGGCGGACGAATAGAATCGCACGTTTGAAAAACCGGGAGTGAAGGGGGCATACGTGAAAATGAATTTATCGGGCCGCGGTCTGGCTGCAGGAATTATTTTGATTTTGATTGCGATTGTCGCGGTTGCGTCCCGGGCGCAGCAGTCGAGCGCGCCGCCGAAGCCTCAGTTCGTCACGGACGCGACCGCAGCTACCGATCAGCAGATCATTGCGGAAATCGGGGCGCACAACGAGATCATGACCAACCTCGAATATCTTTCGGACATGATCGGCCAGAGGCTCACGGGATCGGCGAATTTGAAAAAGGCGAACGATTGGACGAAAGAAAAGTTCAGCGCGTACGGCCTGTCGAATGCGCATCTCGAATCGTGGCAGATCGCGCATACCTGGACGCGCGGCAGCGCCAGCGGGCGAATTCTTTCTCCGGCGGAGCATCCGCTGGCCCTGGCGTCGTATGCGTGGGCGCCGGGCACGAACGGAGCCGTTCATGGGCCGGTGGTTTACGTGAAGGCGACTTCAATAGATGAACTGGCGGAGTACAAGGGCAAGCTGGCGGGCGCGATCGTCATTTTGACTGAGCCGTTGCTTCTGCCCGCGCCCGACACGCCCGCCATCAATCCGCTGCTCGTGCCTTATGGCGACAACGTCGTGCTCGTAGCGCCAAAACGGCCAGGGCAAAAGCCGATTCAATTCGGCCCGGAGTATCAGAAGTACATCGCCGCGAGAAACGAATTCTTTAAAGCCGAGGGAGTGAATGCGATTCTCGTGGATTCCGGAAAGCCGGATGCCCTGTTCAACATGACGGGGATGGGCGGCCGGAACTACACGATCGCGCCAGTCCCGGCGGCATTTGCCACGTCAGAAAGTTATTCGCTGATCTGGCGGCTGATGCAACGCGGGCCTGTGGAAGCCGAGATCGACATCCGCAATTCAATCGGCGATCAGCCGACGGATGTTTACAACACGGTCGCGGAAATACCCGGCAGCGAGAAGCCGGATGAGGTCGTGATCTTAGGCGGGCATCTGGATTCGTGGGATCTGGGCACGGGGACGACCGACAACGGGACGGGATCGATGGTGGCACTCGAAGCGGCGCGCGCCATGGAAAAGCTCGGTCTGAAGCCAAAACGGACCATCCGGTTCGTGCTGTTCAGCGGCGAAGAGCAGGGTCTGAATGGATCGCGGGCGTACGTCGCGGCGCATACGTCCGAATTGCCGAAAATGTCAGCGGCGCTGATTGATGATATTGGCACAGGAAAAATCATCAGCTTTGGGTTGATGGAAAATTATCAGGACGCGGAAATCATGCAGGCGGTGGTTGCGCCGTTGCGGTCGCTCGGGATGCTGGAAATCAGCGAGCGCAAACTTGGGGGCAGCGACCACGCGTCATTCGACGCGGCGGGCGTCCCCGGATTCTACGGCATCCAGGAGCCGGCACAATATTTTCAGACGCACCACTCGCAGGCGGACACCTTCGATCAGGCGCACGAGGCGGATCTCATACAAGGGGCGCAGGTGATGGCGGTGACGGCGTACAACATTGCGCAACTGGACGATTTGCTTCCGCGCAGAGCGGCGCCGCCGGCGGCGAGCGCGCACTGATCGATTGATTGCGTGCCGTTCGTTACCGGGCGCCAGTCGAGAAATCTCATGAGAGCCGTGATTCAGCGCGTAAGCCGTGCGCGGGTGATGGTGGATGGGCGCGTGACGGGAGAAATTGACGCGGGGCTCGTGGTGTTGCTAGGCGTGGGGGTGAATGATGCGGAGGACGTTCCCGCTGCAATGGCCGAGAAAATCGTGCATCTGCGAATTTTCAGCGATGAAAACGGGAAGATGAATCGCTCGCTCAAAGAATCGGGCGGCGCGATGCTGGCGATTTCGCAATTCACGCTCTATGGCGATACACGCGGCGGGCGAAGGCCCAGCTTCATCGGGGCAGCGCCGGCGGAAAAAGGCAAAGAGCTATACGAAGAATTTGTGCGTGCGGTGGAGCTTTTGGGAGTGCGAGTGGCGACTGGAATTTTTCAGGCGCACATGTCGGTTGAATTGGTGAATGACGGGCCAGTGACGATACTCGTGGACTCCGACAAAACGTTTTGAGAGCTGAGGAGAGCGGCGCGATGGCGAAAGCTGCGACGGCAGAAGGAATTCGCGTGCGAAAGGCAGAGCGCGCGGACATCACGCAGTTGCGAGAGCTGTGCCGCCAGCTTGGCTATCCTTCGAGCGAAGAACAGGTGCGAGCGCGAGCCGCTGCGATCGAGACAGCGACGGAACACGCGCTGTTCGTCGCGGAGGAATCGGGCGGTGCGGTTGTGGGGTTAGTAGACGTATTCGTATCCCGGACCATCGAATCGGACCCGCGCGGGGAAATCGGCGGACTTATTGTGGATGAGAATCGCCGATCACGCGGAGTGGGTGAGCTGCTGATGGCGCGGGCCGAGGCGTGGACGCGAGAAAAAGGCTGCGGGGAGATGAGAGTGCGGTCGAACGTCGTGCGGGAGCGCGCGCACGCGTTTTACGAGCGGATCGGCTACCAGCACGTAAAAACACAGAAAACATTCAGCAAGTATCTTCAGGGCCAGCGCGGGAAAGACCTCCCAGAGCGAGGCTGACGCTTCGTCGCGGCGCTGCGCGGCACCTGCATCGTACGACACGACTCAATCGCACCTGCGATTTACATCGGATTACGATATAATCGTACTCGGATATGTCCAAGCCCAGCGGAGCACGGTTCAACTATGAGGCGCTGGCCTCGTTCCGGTATGCGATTCGCCGGTATCTGAACTTCAGTGAACGCAACGCACGTGCGGCCGGGCTCGAGCCGCAGCAATATCAAGCGCTCCTTGCCGTGAAAGGCGTTTCTGCGAAGCAGAGAGCCACGATAGGCCTTCTCGCCGAACGGCTGCAAATCCAGCATCACAGCGCGGTGGAATTGATCGACCGACTGGAAAAGCGCGGGCTGGTCCGCCGTACGCGCAGCCGGGAGGACCGCCGGCAGGTTCTGGTGCAACTTACACCGACCGGCGACCGCAAGCTGAAGCGTATTTCTTTACCGCATCGCGAAGAACTTCGGGTTGCAGGAAGCCGGCTGCTTCGGGCGCTGGAGGATTTCATTTCGCACGACGGCGTACGATCCAGTGCGAGAGGCCGAAACTCAAGTTCCAACCGCCGGAGCGCGGCGATAACCAGAACCGCAACGAGGTGACAAGAAGCGGGCGCGACTGACGCGGCAGCTCACCGTAACGATCTTCAGTAAACGCGCGATGCGCGCGAGGTGAAGGAAGTTGATCGGAGATATTGCAGGGCCGGGGCATCCCGCGCCGATTTCCGGTTACCGGATGGGAATGATTTCTCTGCTTGCGGCCGGAATCGGCAGCTTCGCCGGATTGATCGCATATGTGCTCTACGATCTGATCGGCCTGTTCACGAATCTTTCCTTTTACCATGAGTGGTCGTTTCACTTCCGGAGTCCTGAGCACACGCAGATCGGGTTGTGGGTGATCGTCGTACCGGTGATCGGCGGGTTGATCGTCGGCGTGATGGCGAAGTTTGGATCAGAGAAAATCAAAGGGCACGGAATTCCCGAAGCCATGGAAGCCGTGCTGACGACGCGCAGCCGCATCGAAGCCAAAGTGGCGATACTTAAGCCGCTCTCGGCAGCGGTGGCGATCGGGACGGGTGGTCCGTTTGGCGCTGAAGGGCCAATCATTCAAACGGGCGGCGCGTTCGGGTCGGTGGTCGGGCAGATCGTTTCGACGACGGCGTCTGAGCGCAAAGTGCTGCTGGCGTGCGGAGCGGGCGCGGGAATGGCGGCGACGTTCAACACGCCGATTGCAGGCGTGATTCTTGCGATTGAGCTGCTGCTTTTCGAATTTCGCGCGCGATCGTTCATTCCGCTGGTGATTGCCAGCACGCTGGCGACGAGCGTGCGATATCTGCTGCTGGGCCAGCGCTCGATGTTTGAGATGGGCAACACGGAATTTGGCGTGCCGTACGGGCTGCCGTTTTATCTCCTGCTCGGAGTGATCTGCGGAATCGCAGCGATCGGATTTACGAAATTGCTGTACTGGGTGGAAGACCAGTTCGAGCGCCTGCCCGTCAGCGATTTCTGGCATCCGGCAATTGGCGCGCTAGCGCTCGGGGTGATCGGCTATTTCGTGCCGCGCGTGCTGGGCGTGGGGTACGACACGATTTCCGACATTCTGAACAATAATCTGGCGCTGAAACTTCTTGTGCTAGTGGCCGTGTTCAAGGCGCTGGCGCTGGTGATTTCGCTGGGATCGGGAACGTCGGGCGGCTTGCTGGCGCCGATGTTCATGTCGAGCGCGGCGATGGGTGGCGTGTTTGCGATGGTGGTGAACTTAGTCATGCCGAACGCGCATTTGTCGCCGGGAGCATATGCGCTGGTCGCGATGGGAGCGGTGTTTGGTGCGGCATCGAGGGCTACGTTTACGTTCATCGTGTTCGCGTTTGAGATCACGCACGATTTTCACTCGATATTGCCGCTGATGCTTGTTTCCGTGATCGCGGATGCGATCGCGCTGCGGTATTTGCCGAGCTCGATCATGACGGAGAAGCTTTCGCGGCGCGGGCTGGAAGTGCATCAGGAGTTTGAGGCCGACATTTTGAAGCAGGTGCGCGTGAAGGACTTGATGCGGAAGGGCGTCACTTCGATTTTGCCGGAAACGACGGTGCACGATTTGGGCGACCGGATCGCGAGGGGCGATTTGAGCTTGAACCTGACGCGCGGGCTGCCGGTGGTGACAAAAGAAGGCGAGCTGATGGGTTTGCTGACGCAGGGCGATTTGCTGCGCGCGCTGGAGAAAAATCCAGCGGGCGAAATGTCGGTTCTCGAAGCGGCAGCGAAGTCACTCTTTGTGGCGTATCCGGACGAACGCGCGTTCGACGCTGTCTTCCGGATGCTGCAGCACAACGTGGGCCGGCTGCCGGTGGTGGAGCGATCGAATCCGAAGAAAATGGTGGGATATCTGAACCGGTCGAGCATCCTCGGCGCGTGGACGCGCCAGTTTGAGGAAGAGCACGTTCGAGACAAGGGCTGGTTCAACCGGTTTTTCCCGCGCGAACGCGCGACTCGCGAACCGGAATCGCGGACGTTGACCGGGCAGATCGTGTTCCTCGACGAAACGAGCCTGAAAGTCGCGTTCGGCGGCGACGCGGGGGTTCGAACGATGGAGTTCGAGTTGGACGAACGGCCGCTAGGAATTTCGGTGGGAGATCAGGTCAGAGTGAAATATCACGCGGAGAACGATCGCGCGATTCTCGATCAAATCGAGGAACTTCGTGTGCACTGAGGCCGCTCGCCACTTCTAGAAGCCGCCGCCACCGCCACCGCCGAATCCACCGCCCGCAAATCCCCCGCCGCCAAATCCGGAGCCACCAGCAAAGCCGCGGCCGCCACCGGCGCTTCGCGGAACTGACGTGAAAGAGGAAGCGGCCATTCCGGACATGAAATTCAAATCGTTGACGAGAAGATAGGGATAGAAGCCCCCGGCATAGGACCCTTGATACCACTGCGGTGGCTGCATGGCGATATTCGCGAACGCCTTCACCCAATTGCCCTCAACATGCAGCGCCATGGCATACGGCAGAAATTTTTCAAACATTTCCGGCGTTTTTTCGATCCGCTTGATCGGATCGCTTTCGACGTGGCGAAGGAAATCTTCGAAGCCGAGGACTTTTTCGAACGCGCGCGCGCCGGTGATGGTGCGAGCAGGCATGAACCAGCCGAATCCCGCAATAATCGCCGCCGTGGCGATGGCGCTGACAATGGCGCTGACGAAGGTGACCTGCGGGAACAACGATATGCTGAAAAATCCGACCGCGACGCCGATGAACAGCGCTCCGACGATGAATCCGTTGCGAACGATATCGGGGCGATGGAGATAAAAGCCGTCGCCGATTAACCCATCGAAGATGCGATCGCGAATCTCCGGCAAATTCACATAGAAATGATTCCGCAATTCGGAGAGCTTGACGGAGGAATTCAAGCCATTGCCAAAAAGGCCGTTGAGCATTGACTGCTCGTGTGGCCGCGCATCGCCCCAGGACGTGGCGGGCTTTTTCATGTGGAACGTGTAGTCCTTGTTATGAAGCAAGCCGAGCATTTGATTTTGCTCGGTTTGTTCGATGACGATGTAACCCTTGACGGCAAGGTCGACGAGAGTCGCCGTGATGTCGCGCATCGAGGCCGCATTGTCGACGAGCGTGCCGGCTTCGCCCGGCGTCAAATTGTCGGGCGGCTCATATTGGACGGCAATCGGTTGCAGGCGAGGATCGCGGCCAAAATTCCACCACAGCCAGAACATGACGAAGAACGCGAGAATCGGGACGGCCAGAACCCAGTTGCTGCGCAGGAAGAGCGTGGCCTTATCGGCGAAGGTGGGCTCGCGAACGAAACCCTTGTCCCAGCCGACGACGACGGTGAGGCCCTGATGAAATCCAAGCGGATTGCGCGTCTCAATGGTTACGTCATTCTGCGCGACGTGAACGGAGGAATCCTGCGATGTTGCGCCGTACGCGCCGGTGAACGCGAGCGCGTGGATGCCGGTAGTCCCGACGGGCAATCGAATTTCGGCGGATGCCGGAGGGAGCGGAACATCCCAACGATCCCCGGTTGCATTCCAGTAGAGCTCGTCGTGGTCAGCGAAGAATCGCAGGCCGTCGTCAACGCGATAGTGGAGCATGATGGTTCGCGTGGCGTCGGTTGCGTCCGAAACGTAGATCCTGAGCTGCTGATAATTGCCGACTCGGCTGAGTTCGACTTTCAGAGGCGTGCCGGCGTCGTCGGTGGCGGCGATATGGTCGAGCAAGAGCGAATAATTGAATCCCTGAGCGGTGGTGTAGTTGACGGGAATCGTGCGGTAGATTCCATGCCACTGCCCGGTGAACTGGACAATGATGGTTTCGGAAACGTCGAGAGAGCCATCGGTATTGACGACCACGAGCGAGTCGAACTTTTGAATTGCCAGCTCGCGCGCGAAGGCGGGGAGCGCGGCAAGGCAGGCGATCGCGAGGATGGCGAGAAGCGCGAGAGTTCGACGGCGCTGCGTTTTCATTGCGATTTGCCGCTTCGGACGCGGAACTACTGCGCGGTCCCTGTGCCGAAGCTGACTTTCGGGACTTCGCGTTCTGCCGGGACTGAAGTTTCGAAAAACTCGCGCGGCTTGAAATTGAACATGCCGGCGATGATGTTCGAAGGGAACTGCGCAATCTTGGTGTTGAAATCGCGAACGATCGCGTTGTAATAGCGGCGCGCGTTCTGAATCGTGTCTTCGAGTTGACTCAGAGTTTGCTGGAGCTGATTGAAAGACTCGACGGCGCGCAGTTGCGGATAGGCTTCAGCGAGCGCAAAGACCTGGCGGAGCGCCTGAGTGAGCATCCCTTCGGATTCCGCTTTGGCAGCGGGGCCGGTGGCTGTCATAGCCTGATTGCGGGCGGCGACCACGCCTTCGAGCGTGCCTTTTTCGTGAGTCGCATAGCCCTGCACGGTCTGCACGAGATTGGGAATCAGGTCGTAACGGCGCTTCAATTGTACGTCGATATCGGCCCAGGCATTGTCGGCCTGAACGCGCAGGCCGACGAGGCCGTTGTACATCGAGATGACGACAATCACGACCAAAACGAAGAACCCAAGCACCGCGTAAATCATACGTGCCTCCGCAGCAGCCCGCGAAATCGAGCAAGCCGATCCGACAGTACTCGCGGCACAGAATACGGTTTGTGGCGCGAAGAGTAAAGCGCAGTCGCATGACGGCAGGCCGCGATATTCCGAATCGCAGGCGACTCCGTGCCTGCGTCGCAGAATCGGCTATTGATCGGGGATCCCGGCGGGAATCGTCAGAGACGCATCGCTTTTCTTGGCCGCGAGAAACTCGGATTGCGCCGCCTTGAATTTCTGCTGGCGAATCAGCACCATGCCGAGATTGTAATGTGCGAGAGCGAGATCGGGATTTAACCGAACCGCTTCACGGTAACTATCCGCGGCCGCCGCGAAATTGTTTTTTCCAAAGTAAGCGTTGCCAAGATTCATGTGGCCGTATGCGTCGTCCGGGCGAAGCTGCACGTATTTTTGAAACGACGCAATCGCAGCTGTCGCATTGTTCTTCGATAGCTGGGCGATGCCCAGTCCGAGCAGAGCCTCCGGAAGTTCGGGTTGAATCGCCAGAGCTTTCCGATACGAGGTGATCGCGGCGTCGTAGTGCTTCAGATCCAGATTCGCCTTGCCGAGATTGTTCAGGGCGGAAACATCGTCGGGCTTGAGCACCAGCCCTTTTTCGTAGCTGGCGGCAGCCTGGTCGAAATGCTGCAACTCCAGAAGCGCCGCGCCGATATTGAAATCCGCCTCGGGTTGTTCCGGCTGGATCTCAAGCGTTTTCTGGAAGCTCGAAATCGCATCGTCATACTGCTGCTTGTCGAACTGGAGACGGCCAAGCTGAAACCACGCGACGGCGTCCCTCGGGTGAGACTGCACGACGCTCTGGTACGCAGCGATCGCGTCCTCGGAGCGGCCGGCGTCGCGCAGGGCATGAGCGAGATTCGATTGAATGTCTGCTGCTCTGGGATTCAGAGAGAGAGCCTTCCGAAAGAGGTCGATCGCCTCGTCCCATTGCTGCTTGTGCTGGAGCGCGATGGCAAGATTGTTCATGGCATCGACGTAGCGCGGCGCCAGGTTGAGCGCCACGCGATATTCTGAAATGGCATCGTCGTACTTGCCGGATTGCATCAGCGCAGCGCCGAGACCGTTGTGCATCTCGGGTCCATGAGGGCGGATCGCGAGGGCCTCGCGGTACGATTCCACGGCATCCTCGTATTTGTGTTCGTCGAGGTATGCCAGCCCGAGATTGCCGTATGCGGCCGCGTCGTGGGGGTTGAGCAAGAGCGACTTGCGAAGGTCGGCGATGGCTTCATCATCCTTGCCGAGTTTCTCGAGTGCAAGTGCAAGACTATCCAGGGTCTCGCTGCAGTTGGGATCATCCTTGAGGGCATCGCGGAAAAGAGCGACGGCTTGCTCGGCGTGACCATCGACGAGCATTTGCGCGGCGCGATTCAGGACGTCGGCACTGAGGCAACCGGGCGAGCTTTGTTGATTGCCGTCCGCTTGAGTTCGAGCAGCCACGGAGGGGAGGGCTGCAGAGAACAGAGCGGCTGCACACAAGATCAATGTGGAAACGGCCGAGCGCATGCGCGGAATAGCGATACGGACCATGAGCAGCTCGAATGCTATAGAAATCCTAGGTTAGCGGACAGACTAATATCAATGAGAGTAGCATGGCCCAGGCGCAGGCGTAAAAACATTCTGCGGGAGGGCGGAGAGGAGGAGTGAGGCGGCGGAAAACGAATTGAACAACTACGTAGTACCGCTGCGACGCCACGGAAGTAGAGTAGGCTTTCAATCGGCCAGGACAAAGCACGCTCGTAGTGTGCGCCACGAGAGCGTGGGTCTTACAAAATGTTATTCAAAACGTTCAGCGCTGCGGTCTTTGGCATCGACGCTTACCTAGTCGAAGTAGAAGTAGATATTGGCGCGGGCCGGGAAGGCGAATTCACTGTCGTCGGACTCCCGGACAATGCTGTGAAGGAAAGCCGCGAGCGCACAAAGTCCGCGCTGAAAAATTGCGGCTTCGATTTTCCGTCGCCACAAAGCGTCACCGTCAATCTGGCGCCCGCAGATATTCGCAAAGAAGGCTCGTCATTCGATCTACCGATGGCGCTTGGGCTTCTGGGTTCGCAGGGACTCTTCCACGGAAAGATTCTCAACTCTCACCTCTTCCTCGGAGAACTCTCGCTCGATGGGAGTGTGCGGCCGGTTCGCGGTGCGTTATCGGCGGCAATTGCCGCGCGAGAGAATGGCGTGCGAAATGTGGTGGTGCCGGAGGCGAACGCGCGGGAAGCGGCGGTGGTGGGAGGAATCGACGTATTCGCGGTGAAATCGCTGTCGCAAGCCGCGGACCTCGTGAATGCGCCGGAATCGTTTAAACCGATTCAAGTGGATACGGCGCGCATGCTGGATGAGTCGAGCGATTACGCCGTGGACTTGCGTGACGTTCGCGGCCAGATGGCGGCCAAGAGGGCCGTGGAGATTGCCTGCGCGGGAAGTCACAACATTTTGCTCATCGGACCACCGGGCGCGGGAAAGACGATGCTGGCGAAGCGCATCCCGACGATTCTGCCGCCGATGTCACTCGAGGAATCAATCGAAACGACGCGAATTCACAGCGTGGCGGGAGTGCTGGACGATTCGCGCGGGCTTGTGGGGACGCGGCCGTTTCGCTCGCCGCACCACACGATCAGCGACGCGGGCTTGATCGGCGGCGGAGCGGTGCCGCGGCCGGGCGAAGTTTCGCTCGGTCACAACGGCGTACTGTTTCTCGATGAACTGCCGGAATTCCAGCGCAACGTCCTCGAAGTGATGCGGCAGCCGCTCGAAGATGGCGTGGTGACGATATCGCGCGCCGCTCTTTCGGTATGCTTTCCCTCGCGATTCATGCTGGCCGCGGCGATGAACCCGTGCCCGTGCGGATTCTTCGGCGATCCCACTCGCGAATGCCACTGCACGCCAATGCAAATTCAGCGATACGTCGCGAAGATTTCAGGGCCGCTGCTCGACCGCATCGACATCCACATCGAAGTGCCTGCAGTTAAATTCAAAGAGCTGCGCGGAAACGGGCACGTGGAATCGTCAACGGAAGTGCGAGAACGCGTGATTCGCGCACGAGAGATTCAGCTGCGGCGGTATGCGAAAGAGAAGGGCATATACGCGAACTCGCAGATGGCGCCCAAACTGATTCGAACGCACTGCGAGATCGGTCCGGAGGGAGAACAGCAACTGGAACACGCGATTCAGCGAATGGGGCTCTCCGCGCGTGCGCACGACCGAATTCTGAAAGTGGCGCGGACGATTGCCGATCTCGACTCCGTCGAGAAAATTTCTTCGAAACACATCGGTGAAGCCATTCAGTACCGGACGCTGGATCGAACCTACTGGTCCTAAAAAAGTGAGGCCGTGCGCCACTGGCACACGGCCTCGTTTGCTGGATGCGGTGTTTCGCTAGTCCTGCACGATGAGCGTGATGGCAGCCGTGTGGGACGTGTTGGTGCCCGCACTGGCCGTGACCGTCACGGTGCTTGTGCCCGCCGGTGTCTGAGGCGCGGGCGTGGCCGACTTGCTGGCGCAGGCGGACATACCGGCCATGACCGTCAGCAAAGCGCCGGCGATCAACATGCCTTTACAGAGCGCGCGCTTCCTCTTCATGTCGCCGCCGAGCAGGAACATGCCGAACATGGCCATCATCGCCGCAGAACCGCCGAGAGCGTACGCCGGCGTGTTCCGTTGGCCGCCGTCGTGCGATGCAGGCAGGCTCATGGCGTTGCCATTGAGGCCAGCCGTGGTGATCGTGAGCGTTGTGTGCATAACGTTGGTGTCGGGCGTGACCGGGTTTTGACTCCACTGGCAAGCTGCATTGGCCGGGAGTCCGGAGCAAGCGAAGCTAATCGAGTTCGTGTAAGAGCCCTGCGGCGTAATCGTGAACATAAACGTCGCGGTCTGGCCGGCGTCCACTGTTACGCTGCTCGGGCTCGCGGAAATCGAGAAGTCCGCCGGGTTGATCGTGACTGAAATCGCCGCAGAGGAGCTGGCGGCGTCGAGCAAATCTCCGTCGTATACGGCCGAGATCGAGTCCGTGCCGACGGCGAGCGTTGTGATTGCAAGCGTCGCTACGCCGGAACTCAGAGTGGACGTGCCGATGGACGAGGAACCACTCCTGAACGTTACCTGGCCGGTGGGCGTGCCGGAAACTGAACCCTTCACGGTCGCGGTGAGCGTGATTGATGATCCGGAAGAAGCAGTGCTCGCGCTGGACTGCACGGTGATGGAGGTGCTCTGTTGCACTGTTTCCGTGAGTACGGCGGAAGTGCTTGCGAGGTTGTCCGCGTCGCCGGGGTAGCTCGCGGTGATCGAGTGCTGGCCGACGGCGAGACTCATCGTCGTAATCGTCGCGACGCCCGAACCGTTCAGCGCGCTGCTGCCAAGAAGCGTCACGCCGTCGTTGAACGTCACCGAGCCAGTCGGAGTCACGGAAGCCCCGTTCACAGAGGCAGTAAACGTCACGGGTGAACCTGCGAGCGCCGGATTTGCACTCGAGGTGAGATTTGTCGTTGAGCCTTCTTGAACGACCTGCGTCAATACGGTCGAAGTGCTGGTCAGGTTGACTCCATCACCCGCATAAACTGCGGTAATGGAATGGGATCCGACGCTCAGCGAAGTGGTGCTGAGCATGGCGACGCCCGAGGCGTTGAGCGTGCCCAAGCCGAGCGACGCTGTGCCATTGAGGAACGTGACGGATCCCGTCGGCGTGCCGGACACGGCTGGGGTGACGGTAGCGGTGAACGTTACCGCGGTGCCCGCAGTGGACGGGTTCAAGCTCGAAGTCAGCGCCGTCGTCGTATTTTGCTGCACGGTCTGCGTGAGCACGGCCGAAGTGCTTGCGATGTTGAACGTATCGCCGCCGTAACTGGCCGTGATGGATTGCTGTCCCGGCGCGAGGCCGCTGGTGGAGAACGTTGCGACGCCCGATCCATTGAGCGCCGCAGTGCCAAGCGAAGTGCTTCCATTCTTGAACGTTACGTCGCCGGTCGGAGTAGTGGAAGTTCCAGCGACGGTCGCAGTAAATGTGACCGAGGTGCCCGAGAGAGACGGGTTGAGGCTCGAGGTCAAAGTGGTGGTTGTGTTCTCCTGAATCGTCTCGGACAACGGGGCGGAAACGCTCGGAGCATTGTTGGCATCGCCGCTGTAGGCCCCGGTAATCGAGTGGGTTCCGACAGCGAGCGACTTGGTCGAGAAGGTGGCAACACCCGAGCCATTCAGCGTGCCGCTGCCGATGGTGGTTGCGCCGTCCTTGAACGTCACAGTGCCGGTCGGCGTACCACTGCCGGCAGTAACGGTGGCGGTGAAGGTGACCGTCGCGCCGAGGGTCGCCGGATTCGCGCTGGACGTGAGCGTGACACCAGTGATCTGTTGCACAACCTGAGTGAGGACCGTCGAGGTGCTGGCGACATCGAGCGTATCGCCGCTATAGACAGCAGTAATGGAGTTCGAGCCGGTCGGAAGCGATGAAGTTGAGAACGACGCAACGCCGGCCGCCAGTGTGCCGCTGCCGATGGTGGATGCGCCGTCCTTGAACGTCACCGAGCCAGTGGGTGTACCGCTAACCGCACCGGTCACAGTCGCGGTGAAGGTGACGGACACTCCAGGCGTCGACGGATTCAAGCTGGAAACGATCGTGGTCGTCGTGTTCTGTTGAACCGTCTGAGTGAGCGCGGCGGAGGCGCTGCCGGTGTTGTTCGCATCGCCGGGATAGACTGCGGTGATCGAATGCTGGGCGACGGCCAAACTTGAAATTGTGAAGGTTGCGACGCCCGAGCCGTTCAGAGTGCCGGTGCCGATGGCGGTTCCGCCGTCGCTGAATGTCACGGTGCCGGTCGGCGCGATCGAGCTGGTTGAGTCGACGGTCGCCGTGAACGTAACCGCGTTGCCGTAGAGCGACGGGTTGGGGCTCGAAGTGAGCGCCGTGCTGGTTCCGGTCTGGTTGACGGTTTGCGTCAGAGCAGTGGATGTGCTGGTGCTGTTGTTCGTGTCTCCACCATAGACGCCGGTGATTGAATGAGCGCCGGCGGTTAGCGATGAAATCGTGAAGGTGGCGACGCTCGAAACCAGCGTTCCGGTGCCGAGCGTTGTCGTGCCGTCCTTGAACGTCACCGTTCCGCTCGGTGTGCTTGAACCCGGAGCAGTGACGCTGACGGTGGCCGTAAACGTCACGGATTGCCCGAAGAGAGACGGATTCACGCTCGAGGTAAGTGCGGTCGTCGTCACATCCAGACTAACGACTTGCGAAAGAACGGCTGACGTGCTGCCCGTGTCATTCGTGTCGCCGCCGTAGATTGCTGTAATCGGGTGTGTGGCAACCGAAAGATTTGAAGTGTAGTAGTTGGCAATGCCCGAGACTAGTGTGACAGCGCCGAGTGTCGTCGTGCCGTCTTTAAACGTTACGGTTCCAGTCGGAGTACCCGAGCCCGGAGCGACCACGCTGACAGTGGCTGTGAAAGTGACGTTTTGGCCGAACGCCGAAGGACTTCCGCTCGAGACCAGCGCCGTGGTCGTGGCGTTAATTCCCACCACTTGAGAAAGCGCCGCGGAAGTGCTGGTCGTGTCGTTCGTATCCCCGCCGTAAACAGCCGTGATTGAGTTGGTGGCGATGGGAAGCGACGCAGTTGAGAACGTCGCGACGCCGGAGCCGTTCAGTGCGCCGGTGCCGAGCGCTGTAGCGCCGTTCTTAAATGTGACGGTGCCAGTCGGCGTGCCGGTGCCGGGAGAAACGACTGCGACGGTCGCCGTAAACGTGACGGATTGCCCGAAGAGCGACGGGTTCGCGCTTGAACTCAGCGTAGTCGTCGTCGAATTCTGGCTGACAACCTGCGTCACAACTGACGATGTGCTGCCACTGTCGTTGGTGTCGCCACCGTAAACTGCGGTGATGGAGTGCGAGCCGAGCGCCAGCGACGATGTTTGGTAGGTCGTGACGCCGGAACTGAGAGTGCCGGTGCCTAGAGTCGTGGTGCCGTCCTTGAACGTGACGGTGCCGGTCGGCGTGCCGGAACCGGAACCAGTCAGGGTAACAGTTGCGGTGAATGTTACGGACTGACCGAAGTCCGACGGGTTCGGACTTGCCGTCAGGGCCGTTGCGGTCGTGTTCGTGCCGACGACCTGCGAAACAGCGCTGGAAGTGCTCGTGGCGTCGTTCGTATCGCCGCTGTACACCGCGGTGATCGAGTGAGTAGCCACGGCTAGTGTTGAGGTTGAGTACGTCGCGACGCCGGCGGCAAGAGTGCCGGTGCCTAGAGTCGTGGCGCCATCCTTAAAAGTGACGGTGCCAGTCGGCGTGCCCGTTCCGGGCGCGACGACTGCAACAGTCGCGGTAAACGTAACCGACTGACCAAAGACAGATGGGTTCACGCTGGAAACGAGCGATGTGCTGGTGACGTTCTGGCCCACGTTTTGAGTGAGGAGCGCCGACGTGCTGCCGCTGTCGTTCGTGTCGCCGCCGTAGACCGCAGTGATCGAGTGAGCGCCGACGGCGAGAGTCGAGCTGGAGTAGCTTGCAACGCCGGCAGCAAGAGTGCCAGTCCCGAGAGTCGTGGTGCCGTCCTTGAATGTGACCGTACCGGTCGGAGTGCCGGAGCCGGGAGCGGTCACCGTTACCGTGGCCGTGAACGTCACAGACTGCCCGAAGACGGACGGGTTGGCGCTCGATACGACCGTTGTGGATGTCGAATTAATGTTCACGGTCTGCGTCAGCGCGGTGGACGTGCTTCCATTATCATTCCCGTCCCCGCCGTAGACAGCGGTGATCGACTGCGCGCCGACGGCGAGAGTCGAGCTGGAGTAGGTCGCGACGCCCGAGCCGTTCAGCGTGCCGGTACCGAGAGTCGTGGCGCCGTCCTTGAATGTGACCGTACCGGTCGGAGTGCCGGAGCCAGGAGCGGTCACAGTCACCGTGGCCGTGAACGTCACAGACTGCCCGAAGTCCGAAGGATTCGCGCTGGAAGTCACAACCGTCGTTGTCGTGTTCAAGCTGACCACTTGCGTCAAGCTGTTTGTGCTGCCTGCGTCATTGGTATCGCCGCCATAGACCGCAACGATCGACTGCGAGCCGACGGGGAGTGAGGCCGTTGCGAAAGTTGCCACGCCGGAACCGTTCAGAGAGCCCGTGCCGATTGTGGTGGTGCCGTTCTTGAATGTGACGGTGCCGGTCGGAGTATTCACGCCGGGAGCGGTGACGGCGACCGTGGCAGTGAACGTCACGGATTGCCCGAAGTTGGACGGATTCGCCGAGGAAGTCAAAGTGGTCGTCGTGGCGTCAGTGTTCACCGTCTGTGTGAGTGCGGTTGAGGTACTGGTGGCGTCATTCGTGTCGCCGCCATATGCGGCTGTGATCGAATGAGCGGCGATGGCCAGCGTCGAGGTTGTGTATGTCGCGACTCCGGCGGCAAGCGTGCCGGTGCCTAGAGTCGTGGTGCCGTCCTTGAACGTGACGGTGCCCGTCGGAGTGCCAGCGCCCGGAGCAACGACGGCGACGGTCGCGGTAAACGTGACGGATTGGCCGAAGACTGATGGATTCGCGGACGACACGACGGAGGTCGTCGTCGAATCGGTGTTCACCACCTGTGATAGCGCCGAAGACGTGCTGGTGTTGTTGTTGGTGTCCCCGCCATAGACGGCAGTGATCGAGTGTGTGGAAGTAGAAAGCGTGGACGTGGCCAAGGTCGTCACGCCGGAGCCATTGAGCGTGCCCGTGCCGATCGTCGTCGTACCGTCTTTGAACGTGACTGTCCCGGTGGGAGTGCCAGCGCCGGGACTAACAACGGCGACAGTCGCGGTAAAGGTGACGGATTGTCCGAAGACCGATGGATTCGCAGACGAGATGAGCGTAGTTGTGGTCGTATCCAGATTCACGACCTGAGTCACGATGCTCGAAGTGTTTCCGGCATTGTTCGAGTCGCCGCCATAAACCGCGGTGATGGAATGTGACGCGACAGCGAGAGTGGAAGTCGAATACGTGGCGACGCCCGAACCGTTGAGCGTGCCAGTGCCGAGCGTTGTTGAGCCGTCCTTGAACGTGACGCTACCGGTCGGAGTAGATGGACCATTGGTCGTCAGAGTTGCGGTGAACGTAACCGATTGACCGAACACCGACGGATTTGGCGCTGCGGTCAGAGTGTTGGTAGTAGTTGCCAGGGTCACGACCTGCGATACGGCGCTCGAAGTGCTGCCGGAGTCATTCGAATCGCCGGCGTAGGTTGCGGTGATCGAATGCGTTCCCATAGGTAGCGTCGACGTAACGTACGTCGCTACACCGGAGCCGTTGAGCGAACCGGTGCCAAGCGTTCCCGACACGGAATCGGTAAACGTGACTGTACCGGTCGGGGTGACGGAGCCGTCCGTCGGCGTCACGGTCGCAGTAAACGTCACTGAAGCGCCGGCGTCTGAAGGATTGCTGCTCGAGGTGAGCGCAGTCGTCGTGGCCTGAAGCACCTGTTGAACGACAGTGTTCGAAACGCTGACGTCGTTGTTCGAGTCGCCGTTGTAGATTGCTGTGATCGAGTTCGAGCCAGTGCTCAGCGACGATGTGTTCAGCGTCGCCGTGCCGGTGACGTCAAGCGTCGGTGTGCCGAGCACAGTGACGCCATCCATGATCGTGACAGTACCCGTCGGTATTGAGTTGCCCGGCGAAACATCCGTCACTACCGCAGTAAACGTCACGCCGGAGCCCGGCGTAGACGGATTGACGCTCGAGGTCAAGGCCGTCGACGTCGTTGACTGAACGTCGTAAAAGACATACGCAGTGATGTTGCCGATGATCGGCTGATTCGTGTTTTCGCCTTGCGATTCCTGTGCATCTGTCGCGTAGGCATACATCACGTGCGCGCCAGGGGTGACGGAAATAGAGGTAGCCGTGAACGTGTTGCCGCTGCCCGGCGTCGCCGCGGTCCACGCGCCCGTCATAGGTGTCGAGCTGGTAGTAGACCGATTGAACGCTAGGCGCGGTCGGTGAATACGCGGACGTCACATTGAATGTGAACGTGGGCGAGGTGACTGTAAACGAAAGTCGTATTGTTTTGTGAGACCGGAGATCGCGGTCGTCAGCGGAATGGGATTGACAGTTTCTTCCGAAATCGCCGTTACGTTGTTACTGCCAGCATTGGTAACGTAAAACGTATTCGTCACTGGGTTCAGCACGATGCCATACGCGGTCGTCCCGGTGGCCACAGTCGTGGCAGTGTTCGTGGCGCCATCGATCACGGTCACGTTGCCGCTGCTGTTGTTGACTATGTAGACTTTGTTCAGCGCCTGGTTCACGACCAGGTTGTACGGCGACCCGGAAGAAACAGTCGCGGTCACGGCGTCAGTCTCGCCATTAATCACGGAGACGCTGGCACCGCCATCGTTCGAGACGTAGATTTGATTGGTCAGCGAGTTCACCGCCACTCTCAAGGGGAAGGATCCGACGGAGACGGTGGCGGTCACCGTGTTGCTCGCTCCATCAATCACCGTCATATTGTTGCTGCTCTGATTGACCACATAAACCGTGTTGGTCACGGGATTCACGGCCACGCCAACGGGAGCGGTTCCGGTCGGGATCGTAGCGACCACGCTGTTTGTCCCGCCATCAATCACAGACAGGGTGTTATCGCTCTGGTTGGGCACGTAGATCTGATTCGTCACCGGGTTAATGGCCACTGCACAGGGAATATTCCCGACGGCGACGGTAGCGGCGACCGAGTTGCTCGCTCCATCGAGAACCGTCACGTTGCTGCTGTGGTTGTTAACAACGTAGATTTGGTTGGTGACCTGGTTCACGGCCAGAGTCAAAGGATTTGTGCCGGCGGGAATGGTGGCAGCCACCGTATTCGTGGCTCCGTTGATGGCCGAAACGTCGTTGCCGCCGTAGTTCGCTACATAGATTTCGTTGGTCACCGGGTTCACGGCCACACCATCGGGACCTGAATCGACGGTCACAGTAGCGGTTACCGCGTTCGTCGCTCCGTTGATCACTGAAATGTTGTTGCTGCTCCCGTTGACTACATAAAATGTGTTGGTCAGCGGGTTTACATCCACTTGTTGAGGCTGGGACCCGACGCCGATCGTCGCCGTGGCGTACGTCGCACCGTCAATCACCGAAATGGTGCCGTCGAAATTGTTTCCGACATAGATTTTGTTGGTGGCGGGATTGAAGGCGAGCTTATACGGACCTGAGCCGAGCGTGATGTTGGCGCCAGTGTTGGTCGCGCCGTTAATCACGGTAAGGTTTGAGGAGCCGTAGTTGGTCGCGTAGATTTGATTTGTAATCGGGTTGACCGTTACGTAGTAGGTCCCCGTGCCTGCCGGAACCGTTGTGACTAACGAGAAAGTCGAGCCGTCAATATCTGCAACGCTGCCAGGAGTGGTGCCGCTGAGGCTTAAATTACTCGCAACGTAGATTTGGTTCGTCGCCGGGTTAACCGTGATTCCAGCGGGCCCTCCTCCAACCGTAACCGTCGAGGACGAAACGGTGTTCGTTGCGCCATTGATGGCATAGACGAGCGCATCGCTGCCATTGCCGTTATTGGTCACGTAAACCATATTGGTGACTTCGTTTACTGCGACATCGAACGGTAAGTCGCCGACCGTCAGGTTTGTCAGCAAGGCCGCGGCAGTAGAGGATGTCGCGCCGGTGAGCACGCTGACGCCTCCACCGGCATTCACGACGTAAACCGTGTTCGTGACCGTGTTGACCGCAAGGGCAACAGGATTCGTGCCGACAGTGATGGCGGTGCCAGCCACTGTGGCGGTGGAACCGTTGATTACGCTCACTGTACCGTCGGTGCCATTGGCCACGTACACGAAGTTGGTAACCGGATCAACGGCCAAGGCCTGAGGGCCGGCCCCTACCGTCAGGGTTGCTGTAACCGTGTTCGAGCTGCCATCCAGGACGCTAACCGTGCCATCCGTATAATTTGCGACGTAGACGGTATTCGTGAGGACATTCACTGCCACTGTGCGAGGTCCATTTCCAACGGTGATTCCCGTTGCGGTGTTCGTTGCACCGTTGACCACGTACATCAGGTCGTAGCCGTTCTCGCCAACGTAAATCGTGTTCGTCGCCGGATTCACAGCGATGGCGACCGGATCGTTCGTGGTGGTAATGCTGGCAGTCACCGTCTGCGCAGGAAGAGGTTTCGATGTCAGACCCAGGAGAAACGCGAATGCCGCAATGGTCTTGACCGCAAATCCAAACGCGCTCCGGCTACGGCCGGGCTGAGAGTGCAAAATCATCTGAATCCACCTTTATCGTTGGCTGTAGATTGGGCCTGCGAATGTGGAAGTATACCTAGCGGCTCCCACGCTCGCGCAATGACACGCACGTACCAGAGTTTCTGGTACTGACGCTAGTACTCGAAATCTTTCCTCTGAGAGAAGAGTGTCTACGTCGTCCAATGATACGAGGTGAAATGGGAGGGGGTAAAACTTCAAACGACACATCGCTCCATTCAATTAACTGTCCTTAAGTACAGGCAGGCGAGTCGAATCGACGGAATTGACGCGGGAGAGCCGCGGCGGGCTACATCTTGACGGGCAGCGATTTCAGGCCGCGAAAACCAAAGTTGGGAGCCCACTCGGGGCGCGGCGAGGTAAGACGCAATTTGGGGAACTTCCGGATTAAACGGAGGATGGCAATTTGTCCTTCGAGGCGGGCGAGTTGGCTGCCGATGCAAAAATGCGGGCCGGCACTGAACGCCAGGTGCTGGTTATTCTGCCGCCGAAGGTTGAGCGTGTCCGGATCCTTGAACTGCTTGGGATCACGGTTCGCCGCTCCCAACATGAAAAGTATCGGCGCCTGCTTCGATATGCGGACGCCAGCCAGTTCAATCGTCTCTTTTGCGACGCGCGCCGTGTATTGAATCGGACTTTCGAAACGCAGGAATTCCTCGACTGCCGTCCGGATAAGGTCGGGATCGTCGCGCAACTGGTCCATTTTCTCGGGCTCCTGAAGGAGCGAGTAAAGGCCATTGCCGATCAGGTTGCGGGTGGTTTCGTGTCCGGCAAACAAAAGCATCACGCACTGCGCGTAGAGTTCTTCTTCGGTGAGGACTTCGCCCTCGGCTTCGATGTCAATTAAGAGACTAATGAGGTCATCGCCCCGGTTGCGCCGGCGTTCTGCGACCGTCTTGCGAAAGAAATCGGTGAGCGCGAGGACGGCCTGCTGCGCGTTCTTTGCATGTTCGACGGTGCGGCTCGGACTGCCGTTGAACTCGGCGATGGCCGCGGACCAGCGGAGGAAGGAGTCCTGCATCGTTTCGGGCACCCCGAGCAACTCCGAAATCACGCGCACGGGCATCGGGTAGGCAAGCTCGGAGACGAGATCGGCTTCAGAAAGGCCCTCGAGCGGCTTGAGCGCGCGATCCACGATTTCTTCCACATGAGTGCGCAGCGCTTCGGCCGCCGCCTGGCCGAATCCTTTGTTCATCAGCTTGCGCAGGCGAGTGTGTTCGGGAGGGTCGATGAAAATCATCCACAAACCAATCATGCGCACAAGATCGCTAAACTCAGCGTGGCGATCGGGTGGTAAATCGATGAGCATCCGGTCGATTCGTTTGGCGGAAAGTCTAGGGTCCTTCAAAAAAGCTGAGCAGTCAGCGTGGCTGAAAACGGCCCATGCGCCCCACGCGCCGCCACTCACGGCAACAAAATGAACAGGCGATTCCGAGAGCAGCCGGGCGAAAGTGGGATACGGATTCTGGACAAATTCATCGCTGAATAGGGGCTTGGGAACAGGCACTCCCCTCGTTTTCGCCACGAAATGTTCCCTCAAGAGTTGAATAGGTAGAGCTTGTTACAAGCTAGCAGATGATTCGATAAGTGGCCATACCCTATTACGTATTTCTGATGCCGGCGAACGCGTGAGAAGCGATTCCTGCTATCAAATGAATTTGATGCGCGGCCCGAAGGTTTCCGCAAAGTTCCGTGGGAATCTGGAGATTTGTTACGCGGGAATGAATAAACGGTTACGGCGATTTTACGGACGTGATGCACTTGGAGACGTCTGACTCCTGACCGCCAGGCATCTGTGCGGTGATTGACAGAACGTGATTCCCCGAGTCCAAGGGCATCGGCGGCGTCGTAAATGTGACGCCCTTCATAATTCCGGAAGCGCCAACCGGGACAGGAAACGAAGCGAGCTTCTTGCGTTTAGCGGCGCCTTTTGAAATGTCGTAGAGATTAAACTGCCGGACGCAGTCTTTGGTGACCTTCGGACTGCACGCTGGATTGACCCCGAAATCGTAATCAAACGTTACGGTGATCGAGTGCGTATGCGCATTCGAGTGGCAGCCGTCCGCGACAGCCGCCGCAAGAATTGCGCATGCCAAGATCAATGTTTTCAGCATAGAAGACGCCTTGGCAAATCCGAGTCTACTCTAACTATCGAGACCGGTTCGGTCAAATTGTTCGTCCCAAGTGTGGAGCACCGAGCACCGTTCATACTCCGCGGCTGTCCTTACTGCGTTTTTAAAGGTTCATCCAGCGTTTGAGGTACCAGCGGCTTTTGCGTTTCCCGCCGTTCTGACCTCTGGGTACATCAAAAGATCGTATTTGCTCCGCAAGTTCACTCCCGCGTCGATCTCCATCGGCTTGGATGCAACGTATCGCAGTCGCAAGGATCTGGCGATGGTCATGATATGAATCTGCATTTCGACACGCGCGAAAAGCGCGCCGATGCAATTTCTTGGCCCCGCAGAAAAAGGAATCGTCGCCAGTCGATGCCGATTTTTCGAATTTTCAGGCAGGAAACGATCGGGATCGAAGCGATCCGGCTCGTCCCACAATTCAGGGTGCCGCTGGATGTAGTAGGAAGGGATATAGATTTCGATTCCTGCGGGAACGAAATAGTCACCGAGCCGATCGTCATGCAGCGCTCTGCGCGTCATGATCCATCCGGCGGGATATAGGCGCATGGTCTCATCGATGACTTGCCTTGTGTATAAGAACTTGGACAGATCATCGAGCTCGAACGAATTGGCCACGGAGTCGAGCTCTCGAAATAGCTTTTGTTCAACGTCCGGGTGCTGGGAGAGCAGATACCAGGCCCAATTCAGAGTGCTCGCCGTCGTCTCGTGACCAGCGACGACCAGAGTGAGAATCTCGTCAATCAGCTGGTTATCGCGCATGCATTGGCCGCTTTGGGGGTCGCGCGCCTCCATAAGTATGTTCAAAGCGTCGTTGGATGCCGGGGGGTTCTTGCGTCTTCGGTCGACGAGCTGAAGAAGAATTTTGCCTAAAGGCCGGAACGTGCGAACAAATGCCATGTCGCGCGTTCTTTCCTCAGTGAGGAGATCGAAATGAGGAGCGATCTGCTCGTAATCCTCTCCCAGAATAAATCGGAGCATAACTTCGAGGGCCATGCTGCTGACGTCGCGTGTAACATTAACGCTATCGTTTGTTCGCGCGGCCGATTGCCACTTCCCGAGGAGTCGCGCATTCACAGCCGCAATCTGCCCGGTCAATGATGCGATCGAGTCATGACTAAATGCAGGCTGCGCCATTCGCCGCTGCCGTTTCCAGAGTTCTCCCTCGCTTACCATCAGCCCCATACCGAGGAGTAACGCGACGCGCTCAATAATCTGACCCTTTACGTAGTTCTGCCAGTTCTCAACGAGCACGTGGTGCGCGAGCTCAGGGTCGCGAGTGACATACACGCTGGTGCCGTAAATGGAAGCTTTATAAGTGTTACCGTGGATTTGGAACTGACCGCCCAACCACTCGAGAAGGTCGTCGGTGGCCTTAAACTCTGCTTGAGGACCGGGAGGTATGCCTCCGTGCGTGACGCCGGAGAGTGGATTCCCGGATTTAGCAGGCGTCTCCATTTTCCCAGCCCAGTGTAGCTAACTTACACCCAAAAACGCACTGGGGTATCAACAAGCTTGCGATCGATATCAACGGAATTCAGAGCGCCGGAATTCGCGTTTGACGTCCTATTTCACCGGCAAATCACCCGTGACCTTGACTGAGATCTCATCCCCGGCCGCCGAACCCAATTGAAACTCGCGATGGGCACTGATGAGGGCGGTCTTGAGATCTTTCCGCTCCACAATGAACGAGACGTTGCAATCTGAAAATCCTTGCGCGATCCCGATGATGTTCACATTCTGCTGCCTCAGCGCGTCAAACGTCCGTCCGATGATTGCAGCCACTTGGAGCATGTTTTGGCCAACAACAGACATGACGCCGATGGTTGAGTCAAGCGCGATGCGCTCGCCGACTGTGTCTCCCTCGCTTTGCGAAAACTCGCGGCGCAGATTTTCAATCGTATCGTTGGCTCGCGCAGACGGCACGACGAATCGTAGATCGTCCCGCGAAGACGAATGGAGGATCAACAGCACTTCGGCATGGACTTCTGCCGTTGCCGCAAATGTGCGGGAGAGAGCGTTGGGCACCGAGGCGAGGTCGGGACATGCCAGCGTGATTAGGACGGCGTCGCTGAATGCCGCGAGCGCTTTGACGCCTCCATCGTTCGGCGAGCCCTCCGCGGTAATCCTGGTCCCCGGCTTTTCCGGCGCGAATGTGTTGCGGATCCAGAGTGGAATATCCGTGTGCATCAACGGGCGCAGCGTTTTCGGGTGCAACACTTTGGCGCCAAATCGGGCGAGTTCCGCGGCCTCATGGTAAGAAATTTCGGAGATTGTGCCGGCGCCTGGCACGAGGCGTGGATCCGAGGTCAGAACGCCATTCACGTCGGTCCAAATCGTGACTTCGTCGGCATGGAGAGCCGCACCAAGAATCGTCGCGGAAAAGTCGGAGCCGCCGCGCCCCAAAGTCGTGAGCTCGCCATCGGCTGTCGCGCCGATGAATCCGGTAATCACAGGAATGATGCCCTTCTCCAAAGCAGGCCGAATACGCCCCTCGCAGCGTTCGCGCGTGACGTTCATGAGCGGCTCGGCACTGCCGAAGCAGGAGTTTGTAACCAGGACTTCCGTCGCCTCGATTGCCTCGCTCAAAGTCCCGCGTTCCCTCAAAGCAGTGGCGAGCAGAGCTGCTGAAAGGCGTTCCCCGAGGCTGGTAATCGCATCGCGGGTCTGGAGCGCGGGCGTAGGCGCGAGACTCGCGCGCAGGCACAAGTCGTTGCCCTCTCTAAGAATTGTGTCCGTCTTCTCGCGGATGTATTCCAGCCCGGAGGATGAAGTCAGCAGTTTCACAGCCTCGAGATCGTGCTTCTTCTGCAGATCCGCAAGTATCGCTGCGGCGGCGGAGTGATTTCCCGCTTCCGACTGCAGAGCTGCGTCAACCAATCTGTCGGTGACGCCAGCCATGGCGGAGATGACTACAACCGGGTCGGAGTAGAGCGATGCACTCTCGATGATATCGATGACCTTCGAAATGCAACTCGCATCGCCGACGGATGTCCCGCCAAACTTCATTACGCGGAGGGGCCGGCCTGCGGTCTGGCGGATCTGTAGGGGAGCCGCGCGACGCTGCGAGCTGCGATCGGAAAGGAATTCAGACGCTATCTTATTGACCGCCGGATGAAGACTCGAGTGAGAGTTGCCGTTGGAACGCGCCGCGGGCTTGGCAATTTTCTGGGGAGAATCCTGCGCCGGGTTTCCAGCGCGAATATTGCGAGAATTGGGCCGAGTGGTCATGATTTCGGAAGCCACGCCTCGGAGAAGAATCGATTCCATTTCTTTGGCGAAAACAAACCGCTCCACTTCCGCCGCGGGCGCAAGCAATCCCGAAGCAATCCCGGTTCCTCCCACGGAACATCGTGGTAGCCCGAGCGCAGAAACGCGCTTCCAGGATTTCGCAGCAGTTCCTGAGGGAACATTGCGATCGTGTCGTTCTCTGTAACCCTGGTTGTTTCACGAACCGTGCCGCCGGTAATCGCGGAATAAAACGCGGCAGGCAGATCGTGTCCGGGTCCGAGGCGGAGATGCGCAACTTGAGTCGCCCGCGGATTGATCTCGATGAGGTAGGCGTTTCCGGTCTGATTGTCCAGCATGAAATCGAACCCGACGAATCCGGAAAGATTGAGCCGGCGCACCATCGTTTCGGCGGCGGAGATCATGTCCGGGTCGTTCTTCACGCGCACTACGCACGCTGGCCCGGTCGCATCCTGCTTGCAAAGCACTTCGAAGTGGAGCGAGGCCAATACGGCGCCCTGCCAGCAGACCACCAGGCTGGTGGCTTCGCGCCCAGCGACGTATGCTTGCGCGCTCATGGCCGAGCGGTGGCGAGACAAGAACGGCCCAAGCAAAGTCGTGTCGCCGTCCACAAAAACTCTCTTGGCGACGCGCGCCACCATCGGAGGAGCCTGCAGCCTTCGGAACGCATGCTCGGCTTCCCGTTGCGATCGGACGACTCTTACGCCGTCGCCGCCCCAGCTGCCGTTTGCCTTGAGAACTGTGGGGTAGCCCATCTGGGAACCCCACTCTTTAAGCTCTTGGATGTCCGCAATCGCTTTGGTCTTGGGAACTCGAACGCCTTCCTGCTCGGCTAAGTTAATGAACTCACTTCTCGCATAAACAAGCGGAAAACTCTCGGGCGCGCCCAAAGATCGTTCGATGAGCGCGCAGATATCCGCTACGGATTCGCCATTTTTGAGTTGTCGATAATAGAGCTGATGCAAATGCTGAACGGCAAGATCATCGCCAGGGACAATGATGTCGGGCTTACTGCGTTCGATGGCTTCGAGGACCGAAGCGATGGGCGCCAGGGCGCGATATTCGTACGCTTCTTGGACGGCGCTCGTTTTGCGAAGCGGATGGCTCGCAGGACAAAGAGCTTTGACCGTGCATCCGACGTCCGCCAGGGTCATTGATAGCCGGGCCATCGACAGCCATTGAGGAGTCGTGATCACCAGAACGGTAGGTCTCACGTTATTCGTATCCTTCGGTGCGCGGCGACACGAGCGGTGCTTTAAAGCGTTCTCGACAAACGTAGTGGCAATCACTGTGCCAAAGCCTCACCAATCCCGTCGCGAGCGCTTCGAAGGTAGCTTACTCTAAACAAGGGAGTTATTGGGTCGGGCACACCCAGAATGTTCATTCCGTGCACACATGGAGTAACGCAGTTCTTGTTAGTAGGAAACTGTTTGCTAACTTCTTCCTTGGAGAGGCTGCTTCGGCAATCTCTCTTGAGCATATTCCAATCTTAGAAACTGACGAGATTTTCCATCTACCCGTGAGAACCCAACATACATAATCATAGATAACGACGGTGTCCGGGAATGGTGGGCGAAGACCAGAAGGTCGAACAGCGCGACGGGTTTTTCTCGATCAGGCGGCCTTTTCTGGGAATGGAATAAGGATTGCTCCTCCGGGATATCGAAGTTCTGCCCACGCGAACCCGGGACTTTCGACGCCGTTAATCTTAAAGACGTTACAGAAACCCTGACGGCCAATGAATTGCGAAGTCAACCAGGGTCAAAGAAAAGGCGCAAGACATTCCATTCGGAGCGAAGGACAAAATGGACGGGAATTCATCGGTTCAAATAGAAACTCCTCAAGAGACTGATAACCATTCAAATGGAAGCAGCGGTCGCTCACCTATGATAGACGCGGCAATCGTTGGCGCAGGCCCTTACGGCCTGTCCGTGGCCGCGCACCTGAAAGCGAAAGGCGTGCGCTTCCGCATCTTCGGGCATCCGATGGACAGTTGGCTGCGGCACATGCCGAAGGATATGTTTCTGAAGTCGGACGGTTTTGCGTCTACGGTGTCGGATCCGTACGGTAGCTTCACGCTGAAGCACTTTTGCGCCGAGCGCGGAATTGAGTACGCGGACCTCGGAAAGCCGGTCCCACTCGATGCGTTCGCTGGCTTTGGACTCGCGTTTAAAGATCGGTTCCTTCCCGAGCTTGAAGAAAAACTCGTCACCGGCCTGGAGCGTACGGAGGGAGGATTTCGGCTTGTTCTGGATAATGGCGAATTTGTCGAGGCGCGAATCGTGGTGCTCGCGGTCGGAATCACACACTTCGCGTTTATGCCTCCTGGCCTGAGGAGTCTGCCACCGGAATTTGCCTCGCACAGTTTTGTGCACCGCGACACCACTCCTTTTCGCGGCCGGCGCGTCGTGGTCGTCGGCGGAGGATCTTCCGCCCTCGACTTGGCAGCGCAACTGCACGATAGCGGGGCAAAGGTCCAGATCGTGGCCCGAACGACGGAGCTGGTATTCCATTCAAAGCCTCAGCCCGGGAAGCGGCGGTCTCTCTGGGCGCAACTGCGCAACCCGCAGTCGGGACTCGGTCCTGGCTTGAAGTCGCGTTTCTATTCCAACTGGCCTCATGTGTTTTACTACTTGCCAGAAAAACTTCGGCTCCAAATCGTGAAAACCCACTTGGGTCCCTCCGGGGGATGGTTCATCCGAGACAAAATTATCGATCGAGTACCCCTCGCGCTTGGATATTCTGTGGAAGGTGCTGAGACAAAGGATGGAGAGGTCCGGTTGACTCTCCGTGGGCTCGACGGCAAGACTCGTGAGATCCGCGCCGATCACGTGATCGCCGCAACGGGCTACAAGGTGGATCTCGAGCGGTTGGAACTTCTCCCGGATGACCTGCGTGCGCGCATCAAGACGGTGGGAGGTTCACCCGCGCTCTCGACGAGTTTTGAATCGACCATCCCGGGCCTATACTTTGTGGGATTAGCAGCCGCAAATAGTTTCGGCCCGTTAATGCGGTTCGCTTACGGAGCGACGTTTACGGCTCGCCGGTTGTCACAGGCCGTTGCAAAGGTCCTAGCTCGGACTCCCGCCGGTGCGAGCGCCGGGAGCGTAGCTGCGGTGGCCAAGTCTTAAAAGGCGCGGGCCGGCGCTTAGAGATTCGCCTGATGAAGCGAGAAACGATTGCCATTCATGTTGGTTACGAAGGCGACCCCGTAACAAAAGCGGTTGCTGTGCCCATCTACCAGACGGTCGCGTTCGAATTCGACAGCGCCGAACACGGCGCCGCACTCTTTAATCTCGAAGTCGAAGGCAATATCTACACCCGGATCGGCAACCCCACCAACACAGTGCTGGAGAAGCGCGTGGCGGCGCTTGAGGGCGGCGTCGAAGCCCTAAGCGTCAGCTCGGGCATGGCCGCCATCCACTATGCGATCGACAACATCACGGAAGCCGGCACGAACATCGTTTCGACGCCGCAGCTTTATGGCGCTACGTACACATTTTTCGAGCACATTCTCGCGAAACAAGGCGTCAAGTGCCATTTCGCGAAGACCGACTGTCCCGGAGACATCGAAAAACTGATCGACAAGAACACACGAGCAGTCTTTTGCGAAAGCGTCGGCAATCCGGCGGGAAACGTCGCGGATATCGAGGGATTGGCGCGCGTCGCGCATAAACATGGAGTGCCGCTCGTCGTCGACAACACCGTCGCAACGCCGATTCTCCTGCGACCCATCGAATATGGCGCTGACGTGGTGCTCCATTCGATGACCAAGTTCATGGGCGGCCACGGAACATCGATTGGCGGGATGATCGTCGATGGCGGAAAGTTTCCCTGGCGGGACTACCCGGAACGATTTCACATGATGATCAAGCCCGAGCCGGCCTATCACGGCGTTGTCTACGTGGATCATTATGGCGCGGCCGCGTATGTGGCCCGCTGCCGGACCGTTTGCCAGCGAAACACTGGCGCCACGATGTCGCCCTTCAACGGCTTTCTGTTTCTTCAGGGCGTCGAGACTCTGGCGCTTCGGGTCGAGCGGCATGTGGAGAACGCGAGAAAAGTCGCGGAGTTCTTGCGCGACCACAAGCGAGTAGCGTGGGTAAACTACGCCGGATTTCCTGACAGTCCTTTGTACCCAATGGCGAAGCGGTATTTAGGCGATCGCAGCGTGTCGCTATTGACCTTTGGCGTGAAGGGCGGATTCGAAGCCGGAACGAAATGCTTCAATGCGTTTCGCTTGTTCAAGCGCATGGTGAACATGGGTGACGCGAAATCGCTTTCTTGTCATCCCGCCTCAACCACACACCGGCAGCTCACTCCCGAAGAGCAAGCGAAGGTCGGCGTTACGCCGGAAATGCTGCGGCTGAGCGTTGGTATCGAGCACATCGACGACATCCTCGAAGACCTCGATCAGGCGCTGAAGGCCAGCGCATGAGAGTCGCGAAGCGGGCGACGTTCGTGTTGGCGGATGGGCTGCCATGCCGATAATCATAGATGGCGGCCGGATCCCGACGCGGTGGGCCGAGAGGACGGCTTCGCGTCCATCCGAACTGGCCAACGGCTCTGGCGCGCAACTCCCCACTCTAAACCTTGGGCTCATCAACAACATGCCGGACGCGGCGCTCGAAGATACCGAAATGCAGTTCTTCGAGCTTCTTGACGCGGCGGCGAGCGACGTCACGCTAAAACTTAAATTGTATTCGCTGCCCGAGCTTTCACGGAGCGACCGGGCGCGGCTGCATCTGAACAGCTTCTATTTCAGTTACGACGACCTGTTCAATAGCCGGTTTGACGGCCTCATCATTACCGGAACGGAGCCGCGCCAGCCGGATTTGACCGCCGAGCCGTACTGGCGAACTCTCGCCGACACGCTCGACTGGGCGGCGGAGAACACGGTCTCGACAGTCGCGTCATGCCTCGCGGCACATGCCAGCGTCCTCCACAGCGACGGCATCGAGCGCCGGCGGATGCAGGACAAACGGTTTGGCGTCTTCGAGCACAGTAAGCCAACTCAGCATCCGCTGACCAACGACCTCACCGACGCGGTGCAGATCCCACACTCCCGCTGGAATGAGCTACGGGAAGACGATCTCACCTCGCGCGGCTATACGATCCTCACCAAATCCTCTGTCGCCGGCGTCGATCTTTTCGTGAAAATGCAGCAGCGGAGCCTTTTCGTCCATTTTCAGGGCCATCCGGAATATTTCTTGACGAGTCTCCTCAAGGAATATCGCCGAGACATCCGGCGATTCCTGCGTCGGGAACGCGACACCTATCCAACAATGCCGTACGGCTACTTTGATAAAGAATCGACAAGGATGATGGCGGCGTTTCAGGAAAATGCGACGTCGCGGCCGAGTGAGGAAATTATCGAGGCGTTTCCGGAAGCCGCGCTATCGAAGGCGCTGCGCAATACCTGGCGGCCCAACGCCTTGCGCCTCTACCGCAATTGGCTTCAGCACATCGCATCGAAGACCGACAATCGCCCTGAATTTGCGCCCGGATTGCGTCTCGGACAAGGAATCTCTCCGAGAGGAGATTCACCGGCGCCCGTGAAGCGTTAGACCAGTTCTCCGGTCGCCCAATCATTGCCTTGGGCTGCAGCGCGTTGGCGATCGCCACCGCAAATCGTTCGAGATTAAGCCTTGCCAACCCCCACCTTGGACGTTGAATGCGCGAACTCCCAATAGAGCCTTCGGGCCTCCGTATAGATCGGGCCGTGCGGAAGCACGCGATCATCGATCCGAATTACCGGAACCACTTTGGAATAGTTTCCGGTTGAGAAGATTTCGTCCGCTCCCTGAAAGTCCTTGTACGTTAGAGTCTTCTCTACAACTGTCACGCCGTTTCCTCGCAGCAGGCCTATGACTCGCTGGCGGGTGATCCCCGCCAGGAATGTGCCGTTCGCCACGGGCGTGAACACCACTCCATTCTTGGCCATGAAGATGTTGGAAGTCGCCAGTTCGGCGACGTTGCCCAGCATGTCGCAGACGACGCCGTTATCGAAGCCCCGAGCCTGCACCTCGAAAAGTACTCTGGCGTTGTTGGGATAAAGGCATCCAGCCTTGGCATCGACCGGCATAGTGTCGAGTGTCGGCCGCCGAAAGGGAGACAGCGTGATCGAGAACCCTTTCGGGGTGCGGAGAGGCGCTTCGTAGATTGCCAAACACCATTGCGTGGACTCGGGATCGTGCGCCTGAACCCACGGGCCTTCTTTCTCGGCCCAGTACATCGGCCGGATGTAGAGCGCCGTGTTCCCATCAAATTTGCTGATACCCTCATGAGCCAGGCGAACCCACGTTTCAACCGGGACCACTGGCTTCAGATAAAGTTTCGCAGCGGATTCATTCACGCGAGCGCAGTGGAGCTCCAGGTCGGGGACGACGCCCTCGAAGGCCCGTGCTCCATCAAATACCATCGAGCAAAGCCACGCGGAGTGCGAGCGCACTCCCATAATTGGCAGGTTGCCTTCGTGCCAATTCCCCTGAAAATAAGTCAAAGTCTTGGAGTTGCCTTCTCCGAGTGCCATAGGGATTCTCCGTTACCATTCGCCGTGATGCTGGATGCGCGGCTTCGCCGTCAGCAGGCGCGCACCGAAATTCTGAGCGTTTCCCGATCGCCTGAACAATGCAGGGGCGAAATCGGAGGATTTCGAGTTAGAACATTCTTGGACAGGCAGCCGGGCCATCGTTCGCTTGCTATGATAGCACTGCGAGATTCACCCCCTCATGCGCTCTTTGTGTGGCGATGTCATGCTGGGCAAATCCAACAGATTCTGAGCGGGCGCCGTCGTTCGTCCTCGCGGCGAGTGGGACGGCTCGCCGTTCGGCTTGTGACGTGACTCAGGGTTTTCACGCGACGCGCTAAGATGCAATAGAATGAGTTCATGGTCGATGCTGACGAGTGGGGTCCCCAGTCCGAGCCCCCTGCCCTGCTAGCCGACGAGATTCACGTTTGGCGAGCCGATTTGAATTGCGATCCTGAATTGCTCCGTCGATTTGAATTCACGCTGGCGCCTGACGAAAAAGCTAGAGCAGACCGCTTCCATTTTCCGCGAGATCGAAACGCTTTCGTGGCGACTCGAGGAGTCCTCCGAGAATTGCTCGCAAAGTACGTCAGCCGCAACCCCGCTGAACTGATGTTCGATTATGGGGCTCGAGGAAAGCCGTCATTACGAGGTGCGCCAAATCATCCCGTGCAGTTCAATGTTTCTCGTTCTTATGGCCTTGCATTGCTGGCGTTCACGCTCGAACGGAGCGTGGGAGTTGACGTCGAACTCATACGGCCTGATTTTGGCGGCATCGAAATCGCCGAGCGTTACTTCTCGCCCCCGGAGATCCGCGAGCTAAAATCACTTCCATCCGCGCTAAGCTCGGATGGATTTTTCCTTTGCTGGACTCGAAAGGAAGCTTACGTCAAAGCCAGAGGGGAAGGCCTGCAAATTCCGCTCGACAGCTTCCAGGTAACACTGACGCCAGGAAAACCGGAGCGACTGGAAAGTGCGGACAGTTCGCGTTGGAGCCTGCGCTCACTCACTCCAGGTCCACGATATGCAGGTGCACTCGTCGCCGAAGGAAAAAACTGGCGCGTTCACCGCCGGCAGTGGAAGCCCGAGCAGCCCGCCGATTCCTCCCGTAAGTCCTGAAGATTCAAACCTTTACCCGTAATACGGATCAGTGAGGATTGGCTTTTTCGCGCGGTCCGCCCTCTGATCTAAGGCTTCCGCCACGGAATGCGAGGATAACTTCTGAACCACCGTTCAATCGCTCCGCAGATTCCAGTTTCGATAACTCATCTGGCTGATTCAGCTTGTTTATCCTTACGAAAAGTTTCTGAAATCGGAACGAATGTACTATAGGCCCCATCGGTTGCTCACGTCAGAATAGTCTTGCTAGACACTCTCGTTAGCGCTGGCCGCGCGATGTGATCGTTCGTCCAGAATCTGCTAGGTGAAACACCTTAGATTTGCAAGTTTGCGACGAGACAAGAATTCGGACGGGCAAAGGTGCGTGGCACGACTTCGAGGCTTGGGGACACTCGCAGTACTAACTCCAGACCAAGCTGGCAATCGCAGCACAAGTGCGGCGACTCTTATTCAGCCCTGACGCTTACAGGGCCGAGTCCCGCGGTGTCGCGTAACGAATCACCGAAGTCGGAAACCTTTCATCTGCACGCTCGAGCGAATGAAAAAGAAATGCGTAATTCAGCAAAAGTTTTCATGTTGTGGCCGAGTTGGAAGAGTATCGCGAACTCGGAGTGGATATAAGTGCCGTGTATTCTTAGGTTTGCGGAATAGCGTGCGCGATATAGGCAATGGAAACAGGATTGCAGTTTTTGGCAGAAGTGGAGGTCCGAGCAATGGGACCTTCACTGCGGTAGCTTGCTCGATTTCACTACAAGGTCGAAGCTTTTGCTGGGAAGGACCAAGTAGTTACGCATCCCGATGCCGCGAACATTCAGAGACTGGCGTAAGAAAATGAGGCCGTCAACGGTTGCTTCCTCCTCGCAGTCAGATATCGAAAAGTTTGGGTTACCCTGGTTTGCATTGAACGTCAAATGCCGCCACGAAAAGGTCGTGGCGAGCTTCCTCGAAAACCGGGGCCACGAGTGGTTCTTGCCTGTCTACAAGTCTCGAAGATGCTGGTCTGATCGCGTCAAAGAATTAGACATGCCGCTGTTCCCCGGATATTTGTTCTGTCGCTTCGACATGCTGAATCGTCTTCCGGTCCTGATGATTCCGGGAGTTCTGAGCATTGTCGGCGGGACGAAGCAGCCCACTCCGATCGATCCGGCGGAAATTAGCTCTCTTCAGACAGCCGACCAGGCCGGATTGTCGCGTGTGCCCTGGCCATTCCTGCGGACGGGCGACCGTTTGAAAATTGCGTACGGCTCCCTCGCCGGGGTGGAGGGAATATTGCTGAAAGTGAAAGGGCGTCACCGCTTGGTGCTTTCCGTGACTCTCTTGCAGCGTTCGGTGGCCGTGGATATCGAAGACTCCTGGGTTACGCCGAGCGCCCCTCGAATTCCTGTACGTCAAGCAACTCTCTCCGCGACGGCAATCGCGGAGGAGACAACCGCTTAGGGTTGAAAGGTTTGTCAGAGTTGGGCTTTACAGAAAGATCTAGTACCGGCGGACAGAAAAGCGGTCTGTATCTCCATAATATGAAAGAACAAGCGATTCGCGCCGTCCAGAATCCCAGGCCAAAGCGGGTGACGCATCCGGGCTGGGACAGCAGCATTGACGACTTCCTGTCCGAAGCTCAGTTTCGGAAGGCACTGCGTCTGGAGCGCCGGCGCGCTGAACGATCTCGAACACTGTTTCTGTTAGTTCTTTTGGCGGACGGGCGGACCAATCATAACGGAAGGGAAGGCAAATTCGCCCAAGGCATGTTCAGGGCACTGTCCGCGCTCGCCACTTCCATCCGGGAAACTGACATGTGGGGCTGGTATGAGGAGAATTCGGTGGGCGGGATCATTTTCACCGAATTCAATGGCACCAGCAAACCGGTCATCCTGAAGACTGTTTCGGATAAACTCAACCAAGTATTGCGTAGCGCAATTGGTCCCGAGGGCTTGAAACATTTGCGATTGTCATACCATTTCTTTCCCGAGGACTGGATGGAAAGTGATGGCCCGCAATCGCCGGAAAAAACGCTCTATCCCGATTTGCCCGAGCGGGAGGAATCGCAAAAGGTATCTCGTTCGATCAAGCGGTTTTTTGATGTGGTTGCGAGCTTGCTGGCTCTGATCGTTCTTTCCCCCTTGATTGCGGTAATCGCTGCCGCGATTAAACTTGATTCCAAAGGCCCTGTGCTTTTCAAACAGGAGAGGGTGGGCCAGCACGGTGCGCGTTTCGACTGCTTGAAATTCCGGTCCATGACGGTCGAGTGCGACGGCAATGTCCATAAGGACTACATCAAAAAATTCATCAACGGCCATAGCGGCACCGAGCAAGTCGACACGAATGGAGAAATGGTCTTCAAGATTGCCCAAGACACCCGGGTCACAAGGGTCGGCAGTTTCCTGCGCAAGTCCAGCCTGGATGAGCTCCCACAACTTTTCAATGTTTTGAAGGGAGAGATGTCTTTGGTGGGCCCACGGCCTCCAATTCCCTACGAACTTGAGTCCTATCGAGTATGGCACCTGCGCAGGATCTTTGAGGCAAAGCCGGGCATCACCGGTTTGTGGCAAGTAATGGGGAGAAGCCGGCTCAAGTTTGACGACATGGTGAGGCTCGATCTCCGTTATGCGAAGTCCTGGTCACTCTGGCTGGATCTTAGAATCCTACTCCGTACACCTCATGCCGTGTTTACAGGCAAAGGTGCTTATTAGAAACTAATTCACACCGTTATCTGGCCTAGATTCATCCTGAAGATTAATTGGCACGAAGTAACTCCTTGTTCATTTCACGAAAACACGCAAAAAATATCGACTCGTGGAAGCTGACGAATCGAGCTTCTGCCCATCGGAGCGCATTATGATTCGAGTAGGTGTCATCGGTTACGGCTATTGGGGACCAAACGTTGTCAGAAACTTTCGGGAGATCGAAGGGGCCAGTGTCGTGGCAGTCTGCGACAAGAATCTGAATGCCCTCAAGCGTCTCAAGCAAGCGCATCCGGAGATTCACACGACGCGGGATTTCTCGGAGGTCGTGACTTCCAAGGACATAGACGCGGTTGCCGTCATCACTCCGGTTCGAACGCATTTCGCCCTCGCCAAGACCGCTCTTGAAAATGGAAAGCACATCTTCGTTGAGAAGCCGTTCACCGCGAATACAGCGCAGGCGGATGAGCTGATCGAGCTCGCGGACAAAAAGAAGCTCACGATCATGGTGGATCACACGTTCCTCTTTACAGGAGCTGTACGAAAGATTCGGCAGCTTCTGGAAGACGGAACGATGGGCAAGCTTTACTACTACGATTCGACGCGCGTCAATTTGGGGCTGTTCCAGCATGACGTGAATGTCCTGTGGGACCTGGCGCCCCACGATCTTTCGATCATGGATTTCTTGATCCATGAGAAACCGGAAGGCGTGATCGCCACAGGCGAAAAGCACCTAAACGGGCACATTGACGTCGCCTATATGACCGTTTATTTCCCTCACAACGTCATTGCGCACATCAACGTGAATTGGCTATCTCCGGTCAAGGTGCGCACAACCTTGATCGGCGGCGAGAAGAGAATGGTCGTTTGGAACGATTTGAATGCGGACGAGAAAATCAAAGTCTATGACCGGGGTGTTCAAATGGGCAACCGGCAAGGCGTATACGACTTGCTCGTCAGCTATCGTTCTGGTGATATGTGGGCACCGAAGGTTGAACAGACGGAGGCACTCCGATCCGAACTCTCGTACTTCGTTGAGTGCATTCAGGGAAACAAAAGGCCGCACAACGATGGCCTTGCAGGTCGTCGCGTCGTGCAGATGCTCGAGGCCGCCGACAAGTCCTTGAAACACAGAGGAGAGATGATTCCACTATGAACGAATTCGTTTGTATCGCGCCCGACGTGCGTCTGGGTGAAAACGTCAAGCTCTCGAAATTCATCAATCTGTATGGATGCGAGGTCGGGGCCAACACCAAGATTGGCGCGTTCGTCGAAATCCAGAAGAATGTTACGGTTGGGCGAAACTGCAAAATCTCGAGCCACACGTTCATATGTGAAGGTGTCAGCATCGAAGACAACGTATTCATAGGCCACGGCGTTACCTTCATCAACGATTCCTATCCCCGCGCGACCGCTGCCAGCGGAGAGCTGCAGACCGAAGCGGATTGGTCCGTCGAGAGGACGCTCGTGAAGAAGGGCGCGTCGATTGGCTCGGGCTCTACCATCTTGAGCAAGGTGACGATCGGCGAGAATGCCATCGTCGGCGCAGGGAGTGTTGTTACGAAGGATACACCCGCGGGAGCGGTTGTCGCCGGGAATCCCGCCAAAGTTCTGCGTTTTATTCCATAACTTAAGAAAGATCCAACATGACAAATACGATTAAGATTCCTTTCCTCGACCTCGTCACGCCCCATCAAGAGCTCCATTCGGAACTCATGGCCGTGGTGGAAAAAGCATTTAAGACCGCTGGATTTATCGGCGGTCCGATGGTGGATGAATTTGAGCAGCGGTTCGCGGAATTCTGCAACGCGAAGTATTGCGTGGGCGTGAATAGCGGAACCGACGCACTGCGATTCGCTTTCATGGCCGCCGGACTCAAACCTGGCAGCGTGGCGATCACTGTGCCGCACACATTCATCGCCACAACGGAAGCCATTTCCCAAGCCGGACTGGATATCGCCTTCGTGGATATCAAGGAAGATACCTTCACGATGGATCCGGAGAAGCTCCGGGAATATTTGGAGCGCCACTGCGAGTTCGACGGAACGCGCGGCAAGTGCATCGAAAGAAAGTCGAGACGGGTCGTTTCCGCCGTGGTTCCGGTGCACCTGTACGGGCAGACGGCCGATATGGACCCGATCCTGGCTCTTGCGAAGAAATACAACCTGATCGTTTTCGAAGATGCATGTCAGGCGCACGGCGCTCAGTATTTCTCGAAGAAAGAAGGCGCCTGGAAAAAGGCCGGCACGATGGGCCTCGCGGCGGCATTCAGTTTCTATCCCGGCAAGAATCTCGGCGCTTGCGGCGAGGGCGGCGCGATAACGACCAATGATGAGGCGCTTGCGAAGCGGATGAAGATGATCCGCGATCACGGCCAGTCGAAAAAGTATTATCACGATATCGAGGGATACAACGGCCGCCTGGATTCCATCCAGGCAGGATGGCTGAGCGTGAAACTACGTCATCTGAATGACTGGAACGAAGCCCGCCGAACACTGGCGCATCGCTACCATGAGCTGCTTGCGGACTCGAAGGACGTCATCCTGCCAGTCGAAGCGCCCTGGACGAAGGGTGTTTTTCACCTGTACGTGGTTCGGGTGCAAGGCCGCGAAGGGTTCCAAGCTTTCCTGGAGCAAGCGGGCATCGGAACGGGAATCCACTACCCCATTCCGTTGCACCTGCAAAAGGCCTACGAGCACATGGGGTACAAGGCCGGTGATTTTCCAGTGACGGAGCGCGTGGCACGCGAAATTGTGTCGCTGCCCATGTACCCCCAATTGAAGCACGCGCAGCAAGACGAGACCGTGAAGCGCATCCGGGAGTTCGTGGAAGCGCAAGTCGTCTCACCGCGGTAGACGCGCACTTTGATAGTTCACACATACCCGGCTTGATCCCGGCGAGCTCTGATTGGCCTCGACAACTGTCCTGACGGAAGCGCCGGCTCAGCGCTGACAGGCTTTTACCTAAGTTCTATTCCTCGATGACACGTTTAGATCGCGCCGCTACTCTCTATCTGGGTCGTCCCTTTGCCAGAGTCTTCGGGCTCAAGCGCAGCAGGTGTGTGCCGATTTTGATGTACCACAGCATCTCAGACAACTTGTTCGCCAAATCGCACCCCTACTTCCAGATCAACACGATTCCCGAAGTCTTCTCGCTGCAAATGCGCTGGCTGCGGAACTCCGGGTATCGGTCGATTGACCTCAACGAGGCGCTCGCGGGCCTCGCGACCGGAGCAGATTTGTCAAAGACCGTCGTGATCACATTTGACGACGGTTACCGGGATTTCTACACCGATGCGCTGCCGGTCCTGAAGCAATGTGGTTTTGCGGCCACGATTTTTCTCGCTACGGATCGAATCCAAGACAGTCCGGCACGAATCGAAGGTGCTGATTATTTGACATGGAAAGATGTGCGGGAATTGCATAGCGACGGAACTCGATTTGGCTCGCACACGGTAACTCATCCCGATCTTCGATCTCTTGGGCCCGATCAGCTCGAGTTCGAACTGGGGCGTTCGAAGGAGATCATCGAGGACCGTCTTGGAGTTGCCGTCGAATCATTCTCTTATCCACACGGATTTCCGGAAGAAGACAAGGATCACACCCGATACTTCGAGGACGTGCTCTGCAACTTCGGCTACGATCACGGGGTATCCACGATCCTGGGTCGCGCCAGCCAGAAAAGTAATCGGTTCTTTTTGCCCCGCCTGCCGGTAAACAGTCTGGATGATCTTCCGTTCTTTCAGGCCAAACTGCAGGGCGGATACGACTGGCTGCATTGGCCCCAATTGCTCAAGAAATATATGTTTCACGGCGCGATCGTCCACGAGGAGAGGCCAAACCGCAAGACAGTGACGTCATCGTATTAATGGCAGCCGGGGAATCAATTGCGCGTATGTTTGGCCGGATTGACGCGCGTGGAGATCGGAACGGCGAGCGCTTAGAATTGATCGCATTGGGTCTGACGAAGAGTTTGATCATGAATCCCATCAAGAATCTACGGAACGGATGGGAGCGAGGATGCAGAGCATGAAGATTAGTGGCCGCGAGGTTCGAATCGAGGGGCGACTGTGCCGTTTGGCGCATCTCGATGCGGACGACTACAAGTTTCTAAAAGATCCTGAGGCATCGATTGACGAGCTGCGACGATCGAGAATGCGGGTTGATCTCTTTACGTTCCTGCAGCAACTGCCTGAGACCGCGCCGAAGTATTCTTATCCTTTCGAGTGGGACAACTTCGCCGTCCTGCCCATTTCTACGTTTGAAAACTGGTGGACGCAGCAGATCGGTTTCAAGGCGCGAAACAAGGCCAAACAAGCGGAGAAGAAGGGTATCGTCGTTCGAGAGGTGCCGTTTGACGACAGCCTCGCCCGGGGAATCTGCGAGATTTATAACGAGACCCCCGTTCGCCAGGGAAGATTGTTTTGGCATTATGGCAAGAGCTTTGAGGCTGTGCGCGACATGAGTGCGACGTATCTCGACTCCAGTGTGTTCATCGGAGCCTTCGACGCGGATAAGCTGGTTGGATTCATCAAGCTGACGATCGATGATACCGGGACGCAAGCAGGAATCATGCACATCCTCTCGCTGCTGCAATACCGTGACAAGGCGCCGACCAATGCGCTCGTGGCGCAAGCAGTCCGGTCGTGCGCGGACAGGCATATCCCGCACCTGGTCTACTCAAAGTTCGCATATGGCAAGAAAAACCGGAGCACTTTGAGTGATTTCAAAGAGCGCAACGGATTCCAAAAAGTCGACATTCCGCGGTATTACGTGCCCCTGAGTCCGTGGGGTTCGGCCGCGCTGGCGATGGGACTTCAACACCGCTTGGTTGATCGGCTTCCCGAATCCATTGCCGAAAAACTGCGCGAATGGCGTCAAGCCTGGTATCAACGCAAGTTTCAGTTGAAGCCGGAGTCGCTTTAGAACTCAGGGCTGCAAGTTAGTAGAATTACCGATGGTCTCTCCGTTCGAAGGTTGGGGGGCGGCGGGAAGATCCCTTCCGCTGTTACGATTGATCCCAAGAGTTTCCAGACTGCATCGAGGCCACAGCGCTCGGAGTCTGGGTGTCCATTGTTGGATCCCGAAGAGGCCGTTCGTGGCTCGATCGAAATGACCAATCTTCACGCCAAAGACGTTATGCCGACCAACACCGAGGGCGATATCCCGGCTACGGCCGGCGGTTCTTGCGATTGCATTTTTGACTCAGGACACTAGGAGAGAGAATTGCCCGGAATCGTCGGCATTATCACCAACCGCCCGAGAGCACAGGCGGAACAAGAACTCCGCGTCATGCTGGAGTCGCTCAAGCATGAGTCATTTTATGCGAGCGGCACGTGGACTGACGCCGAGAACGGTATCTACGTTGGCTGGGTAGCCCGGCAGGGGTCGTTTGCCGATGGCATGCCATTGCAAAACGAATGCAAGGACGTCACGCTGGTTTTTTCCGGAGAGGAATTTCCTGAACCCGGCACCGCCGCTGCGCTTCGCGCACGTGGACACGAAGTTTCGCAGGACGGGCCATCCTATCTGGTAGATCGATATGAAGAGGAGCCGGACTTCCCCAAAGGATTGAACGGCCGATTTCATGGGCTGGTCGCTGACCGACGGAACGGAACAGCGATGCTGTTCAATGACCGATTCGGCCTGCAGCGGCTCTACTTCCACGAAGCGCAGGATGCCTTTTACTTTGCAGCAGAAGCAAAGGCAATCCTGAAAGTGCGCCCCGAGCTTCGCGTGCTGTGCCAGCGCGGACTCGGAGAATTCATCGTCTGCGGTTGCGCGCTGGAGAATCGAACGCTCTTCCCCGGCATCCACGTTCTGCCGCCGGGTTCAGCGTGGTCATTTCGCGGGGGAAAGCTGGAGAGAAAAGGCAATTACTTTGAACCTCGCGAATGGGAAGGGTTGGAGCCGCTCAAGCCGGAGGAGTATTACAGCAGCCTGCGCGACGTTTTCGTGAAGAATTTGCCGCGGTTTTTTGAAGGGCAGGAACGCATCGGCGTTTCTCTGACCGGCGGCTTGGACACCCGCATCATCATGGCCTGGCGTAAGGCGCCGGCAAATTCCTTGCCGTGCTACACGTTCGGCAGCATGTACCGAGACAATCAGGACGTAATCCTGGCGCGGCGAGTTGCCAAGATTTGCGGGCAAAAACACGAAATCATCGAGACAGGAAACGAGTTTCTTTCGCGGTTCGCGCATTACGCTGAGCGGACAATCTATCTTACCGACGCATGCGTGGATCTCGGCCGTTCCCCAGATCTGTACGTCAATGAAATAGCGCGGCATATCGCTCCGGTGCGGATGGTCGGAACCTACGGAAGCGAAATGCTTTTGCACGCCGTGATGTTTAAGGCCGAAGATCCTTTTGCCGGGTTGTATCAAAAGGAGCTAGTGCCTCAGATCAAGAGGGCGACAGAAACGTACGACCTCAGCCGCCAAGGCCATCCAGTGACTTTTATCGCGTTCCGCCAATCGCCCTGGCACCACTATGGAGTGCTGGGGTTGGAACAGACTCAAGTTGCCGTCCGAACTCCCTATCTCGATAACGAGCTTGTTAAAACCGTCTACCAATCGCCCGGCCCGGTCGCAATCAATGAGGAAGGCAGGTTGAGGCTCATCCGCGAGGGAAACCCTGCTCTCGCCAATCTCCGCACCGATCGCGGCATCGGAGGCCTCAACAGCGTTTTCACACGCGGCGTTCTGGAATTCCTGTTCAAGGCCGAATATGCGTATGACTACGGCATGCCGCAGTGGGTCGCGGAGGTGGACCACTGGTTCGCGCCATTGCACCTTGAGCGCATCTGGCTCGGGCGCCACAAAGTGTTTCATTTTCGGGTGTGGTATCGTGACCAGCTAGCGAAGTATGTGCGGGAAATGCTCCTGGACTCGCGTTCACTGGCGCGTCCATACCTCGATCCGACGGCAGTTCGCAAAATCGTTGACGGCCATCTCAAGGGCAATCGAAATTACACAACCGAGATCCATAGACTTCTGACGCTGGAACTCGTCCACAGAATATTCTTGGAAGCGTCTTAAACTGTGATGCTGACGGAACAAAACAGGCGAACGGGCAAAGACTTCAATAGATGAGCACCTCTCTAGCAACGCTGGTTTTCGCTGTGGGCATCCTGGGACTCTTTTACCTGGATCGCGACAAGAACGTCCACACGTCCAAAGCGCTTTGGCTCCCGGTGTTTTGGGTTTTGATCAGCGGATCAAGACCGGTCACGTTCTGGCTGGGGATGGATTCGAACGTGACCTCCGCTGCCGAACTGATCGAGGGAAGCCCCATAGACAGAGCGATTTTTGCGGCCATGATCGCGGTCGGGCTGTGCATCTTGCTCTATCGGTTCAAGCGACTAAAGCCTCTGCTGAAGAAAAATTGGCCGGTTCTTCTATTCTTTTTCTACTGTCTCATGAGTGTGATGTGGTCCGACTTTCCCGCAGTGGCGATCAAACGGTGGGTCAAGGCCATCGGGGATTTGGTGATGGTATTCATCGTAGTGACCGATTCCCATCCCACCGACGCGATTAGGCGTGTAATCACGCGCACGGGATACATTCTTTTACCTGTGTCGGTGCTGATGATTAAGTACTACGGCGACTATGGCCGAGCTTATGACACGTGGAGTGGCGAGCCGACCAATGTCGGCGTGGCGGTCACCAAGAACATGCTCGGAGTGCTGGTTTTTGTTCTATCGCTCGGCGCCTTGTGGCTCGTTTTCAGGTTGATCAAAGACAAAAACCAGCCTAACCGCTTGCGGCATTTTATTGCTCAGGGCACGTTGCTGGCCTTCGGCATATCCCTGCTGTCGATGTCGCACTCCGCTACGTCGGGTATATGTTTTGCGCTGGGTGGTTTTTTGATTTTTGCGACCAGCCTGGAGCCGATCAGAAGGAAGCCCGCGACCATACACCTGCTGGTGCTGGCCATCTTAATCATCAGCGGGCTGGCTATGGGCTTTGCAAATGAAAGTGTCGCGCACGCGGTAGGCAGGCAGAGCAATCTCACCGGGCGAACGGACATCTGGCAAGCCGTGATCCCCCTAAATCCGAACCCCATGATCGGCGCAGGCTTCGACAGTTTCTGGCTGGGGCCGCGGCTTCAGACGATGTGGAACCTTTTTCCCAACCTCTTCCTCAACGAGGCTCATAACGGGTATATCCAAACATATCTTGACCTGGGTTACGTGGGGGTGTTTTTTATAGCCCTGCTTCTGCTGACCGGCTATCGGGATGCCGTGAAATCCTTCCGCAATGAAGCCGCATTCGGGCCCAGCGCTCTGTTGCTCGCGTACGTTTTCACGGCGGCCATATACAGCATTACCGAGGCCGGTTTTCGGGAGATGTTCATAATTTGGATATTCCTCCTCCTGGCATTGGTCGGATCCACCCAAACCTCCACGGCCGACGCAAAAATCGAACCCAGCGAAGTTCCTGAACCGTTGCCGCTCCGTCCGGCGTGGCAGCAAACCCCGATCTCAACGCGCTCGCGATATGGCAAAACTATTTAGGCCCTTCGACGCCGCCGGCAACTTCTGCAAGATTGAAGCAGGTAGTGGACTGCGGAGTGCCGCCGTCCGCGGCGCCGGGGTGACGATTTTCGCGCAAGGAACGTCGTTTTTCGTGCAAATCGGCTCCGTCATGATCCTCGCGCGGCTGCTCACGCCCACCGATTTTGGAGTCGTGACCATGGTCACGACATTCAGCTTGCTGTTCTACAGCTTCGGGCTGAACGGCTTTACGGAGGCGATCTTACAGCGAGAGGAAGTCACCGATTCGCTGGTGAGCAATTTGTTCTGGGCCAATTTCGGCATCGGTGGTTTCCTGACGGTAGCGTTCATCGCGCTTGGACCGTTGCTGGCGCGTTTCTATCGTGATCCGGTCGTCACGCGGGTTGCCATCGGGATGTCCCTCACGATCGTGATCGGGAGTCTCGGATGGATTCACCTGGCGCTCCTTGGCCGCGCCATGCAGTTCCGGACGGTCTCCGCGATCAGCGTAGTGGCCCGTACGATTTCGGTGATCGTCTCGATTGTTCTGGCAGTGCTTGGATGGGGCTATTGGGCGCTGGTGGCCGGGCAAATTGTCGTCGCGGTCGCCACCGTTCTGGGCGCATGGTGGATGTGCCGTTGGGTGCCGCGCTGGCCGAAGCGAAGGGAAGGGACGGCATCGGCGGTGAAATTCGCCGTTAACGTCTATTCTCACTACGCGTTCAGCTATTTTACGCGCAATACCGATAACCTCCTCGTCGGCTGGCGTTTCAGCGCGCAGGCGCTGGGATTTTACAAGAAGGCGTACGACCTTTTCGTCCTGCCCGAGTCACAACTGACGTCACCAATTTCGGCGGTCGTGGTGACCACGCTCAGCCGTCTCAACCGGGATCGGATTCAGTATCAGCGCTATTTTCTGTCCGGCATCGCCGTCCTGGCTTTCGTGGGCATGGGAATCGGCATCGATATCACCCTGATCGGAAGAGACATCATTCGGTTTCTCCTGGGTCCAGGTTGGGACGAGGCCGGCCGCATCTTCTCTCTATTTGGTCCCGGCATCGGAGTGATGCTCCTCTATAACACGCATGGCTGGATTCATCTCTCGAGTGGGCGTCCCGACCGATGGTTTCGCTGGGGCGTGATTGAATCGATTTGCACCGTCGGCTTGTTCGTCGCGGCGCTTCCCTGGGGCCCTTCGGGCATCGCTCTAGCGTGGACGATCTCCTACTTCGTACTCTTGCTCCCAGGATTCAGCTATGCAGGAGCTCCAATTGATCTTCCTTTAAAAACCGTGCTGGCCGCGGTCTGGAAATTCTTCCTGGCTTCGGCTCTAGCCGGTTTTGGCACCGCCGGTGTGGTTCGTCTGCTGCATCTATTTGCGACCAGGCAGGGCGCTTTTGGAGCCCTGGCCCGGGCTTCCGCAATATCGCTGATATTTGTGGTGCTCTACCTCGGCACGGTCATTGCGCTCTATCGGGGTCTCGCACCCATCAACCAGACGGTACGTCTGATTCGCGACGCCATGCCCCAGCGTGAAAAAAAGGAATCAGCATCCGTCGTTGCGGCGCCGGTAGCAACGCCACTCTCGGACGTGCCTGAAAACATGGAGCCCGAGTCTGAGCTCACGCGAACTGACAATGGCTAATTCGGATTCCATGACGATTGAAAGAAATGCCGATGTGGCAAGAAATGCCAATGCACGGACGCGCGAGGGGCTTGAGGTCGCATTGCTTACAGGAGGCCAAGACAAATCTTACGCGTGTGGATTGGCAATCGCGCTCTCGTCAAAGGATGTGCGAGTCGACGTGATTGGGAACGACTGGGTCGACAGCCCGGAATACCATACGAATCCGAGCCTGAATTTCCTCAATTTGGGAGGAATACGGCAAGCCGACGGCGGATTTCTAAAGAAATTATTCCGGCTTTTGGGGTTCTACGCGCGCTTGTTTCGGTACGCCGCCATCGCCAGACCTAGACTCTTTCACGTTCTGTGGAACAACAAGTTCGAGTACTTCGACCGGACAGTCCTGATGCTGTACTTCAAGCTGACAGGCAAGAAGATAATTTTTACAGCGCACAACATAAACAAGGCGAAGAGGGACTCCGAGGATTCGCTGCTGAATCGGCTGACGTTGCGGTGTCAGTATCGCCTGGCCGATTGCATTTTTGTGCATACTGAAAAAATGAAGGCTGAGCTGATTGAGGAATTTGGCGTTAGGGCGAACAACGTGACGGTGATTCCCTTTGGGATTTACACCGTGTTGCCCGACACAGCTCTCACTCCAACAGAAGCGAAGAAGAAACTGGGTATCGGAAGCGAAGACAGAACCGTCCTTTTTTTCGGCAGAATCGTTCCTTACAAAGGCTTGGAATATCTCCTCGCGGCGTTTGAGAAAGTGCACGCTCGCAATCCGAAATACCGGCTGATCATTGCCGGCGAGCCGATGAAAGGCCATGAAGAGTACATCGCACAGATACGCCGGACCATTGACGGCAGCGCCTACCGGGATCGTGTGATCTGCAAATTATCGTTTATCAACGATGAAGAAACGGAACTGTATTTCAAGGCTGCGGACGCTCTCGCGCTGCCCTACAAGGAAATCTTTCAGAGTGGGGTGCTGTTCGTGGGCTACACCTTCGGGTTGCCAGTGATTGGAGCGGACGTAGGTTCGTTCCGCGAAGACATCATCGAAGGCAAGACTGGATATGTATTTAAGCCCAGCGACTCGGAAGATCTGGCAAATGTTCTTGAAAAGTATTTTGAAAGCGATCTGTACAGAGGGTTGGAGCGGAATCGAAGCGAGATTCGAGAGTACGTGGCCGCGCGACATTCATGGGAAGAAGTCGGCGAGATTACTCGGGGTGTGTACGAAGCATTGTTAAAGGGTAAGGCCGGTGACCTGATAGCTGCCTCCCAGTAGCAGATCATCAGCAAGTTCCCTTAGCTTATTCTCAGAACGATTTCAACGACGCTACAATTGTCTTAGCGGCTGCGTCGAACGTTTGAAGCGACAAATGCAACAGAGGACAGGTGCCGTGCAATACGTGCTGATCACTCCGGCCTGCAACGAAGAGAAATTCATCGAAAAAACGCTTCAGTCTGTCGTGAAACAGACCGTTCTGCCCGTCAAATGGGTGATCGTGAACGATGGTTCCACGGATGCGACCGGCAGCATCGCCGGCCAGTATGCAGAGAGATATCCCTGGATCGAACTCGTGAATCTGCCCAAGAGGAAGGGGCGCAATTTTGCGGCGAAAGTCCACGCCTTCAATGCCGGCAAGGAGAGGCTCAACGATATCGAATATGACGTCATCGGCAATCTCGACGCGGATGTTTCCCTCGATGAAGATCATTTCGAGTTTCTGATGAATAAGTTTCGCGATGATCCAGAGCTGGGAGTTGCAGGGACCATCTTCATAGAAGCGGATGGCTACAGTTCGGGGACTGACAGCTTTGAAGGCCAGAATTACGTTTCCGGACAGTGCCAGATGTTCCGGCGACAGTGCTTTGAGGAGATTGGTGGTTATCAACCGAGCAAGAACGGCGGTATCGACTGGATTGCGGTCATGACAGCCCGCATGATCGGATGGAAGACGAGATCGTATCGTGAGAAGTCGTTCTTTCATCACCGGACCTTGGGAACCGCGGATCGCGGAATCCTGGGCTCAAACTATGCTTACGGAAAAAAAGACTACTACCTGGGGGCACATCCGCTCTGGCAGCTATTCCGGTGTGGCTACCGAATGAAGAGCAGGCCGTACGTGCTCGCAGGCGTCGCGTTGTTCCTGGGTTACTTCGGGGCAACCTTGAAGCACGATAAGCGTCCCGTGTCGGATCAACTGATGAAATTTCATCGCAACGAGCAAATGCGAAAACTTAAGAAAATCCTGGTGTCTGTCTGTACGTTCAAACGCATTGACAGGTTTGAGTTGATGCCGGTCGACCACCCGGCTCGTCAGGCTCCTCCAAAATGAGCTAGCCCTTGTCACGATTCTTTTTTGACGCGAAAGAACAAAGAGCAATTCGGCGCCTTCGGAAGTCCTGGCTGGCGCCGGAAATATAGAGACCTGATTTCAAAGGATATGATTTGATGAGTTCAGAGGCGGGAACAATGGTTCGTTCGGAAGTGGCCGTGGATTCAAACGCTCTGCCGCTGGATAGGGTCCACTCGACAATCCTGCGATTTACCGAATGGCTGGATAAATACGGAGAAGTGTCCTACGACTTTCAGAGCGTTTACGCGAGTGATTTGGGCCGGGCGGCGAAAGCGCTGTACTACAAGAAGCCCCTGCTCGGAACGTTGGCGGTCTCCCCGATGGTGTTTTGCGAGGCTTTTGTTCCCTCAGCCAGGAGCTTGTTCTGGAAACCGCAGAGATTCCCCATCGCAGACGCGCATTACGCAATGGGCTTTGGCTTGCTCGCGCTGTTCTCTGGAAAGGATGAGTATCACAAGCGGGCAGTCCACTTCCTTGACGTTCTCAAGGAAACACGATGTCCGGAGTATGACAACTACTGCTGGGGCTACCCGTTCAATTGGGAAACGCTGCGCGGCACGATCCGCGAATTTACACCACTGATCACCACCGTACCTTACGTGTACGAAGCCTTTCAGCAAGTCTATGAGGTAGATAGAAATCAAGAGTGGCGGGAGATCATGCGGTCGATCGCCCAGCACGCGCTTTTGGACTACAAGGATATTCCGTCATCTGCCACCGCCTCATCCAGTTCTTATACGCCCCTGCCGCGGGATGCCGTGAGAGTAGTAAATGCGAGCGCGTATCGAGCTTTTCTGCTGACGAGCGCTGCCATTGAGTTCTCCGAAAACAAATACGCTGCCGTAGCGGAACGAAATCTGAATTTCGTACTCGAAGCACAAAACGCAGACGGATCGTGGTACTACGCGACCGACGGCTCGAGGGACTTTGTCGATCATTTCCATACCTGCTTCGTGATGAAGGCATTGGCGAAGATCGAGGCTCTCACCGGACATCGTGGATGCACGAGTGCCTTGCAGAAAGGCGTGGATTACTACGTCAAGAATTTGTTCGACGAACGAGGGCTGCCAAAACCGTTCTCGCGCCGGCCCCGGCTGACCATGTACAAGCGAGAGTTGTACGATTACGCCGAGTGCATCAACCTGGCCATTCTGTTGCGAGGCCGTTTTCCCAAGCTGGACGAGAACCTGTCCGTCGTTGTCGATGAAATTATGACAAAATGGCAACGACCGGACGGCTCCTTCCGAAGCCGCCAATTGTTCTTCGGCTGGGACAACACTCCCATGCACCGTTGGGCTGCATCACAATTATTCAGAAGCCTTTGCCTCCTGCTTTATCGAAGCACCAAGAACTAGGGAATCGAATCCTCAGAAGGCGCTAGCCAAGCCAATGTGCGGAATTTGCGGGCAATATAATTTTGGTCACGAGGCTCCTGTTGTGCGGGAAGACCTCGAGAAAATGACCAGGACGATGGTCCACCGGGGACCCGATGATGAGGGCTATCACCTCGATGGGCCGCTCGGCTTTGGATTCCGGCGCCTCTCGATCATCGACCTTGAAGGTGGCCATCAGCCCATGTCTGACCGGGAAGAGTCGGTCTGGGTTGTTTTTAATGGCGAGATTTATAATTTCCCAGAGCTAAAGAGCCAACTGGAAGCTTTGGGACATGTTTTTCGGACGCGTTGCGACACGGAAGTGATCGTCCTCGGGTATAAACAGTGGGGAGATGACGTCCTAAATCACCTGAACGGCATGTTTGGCCTGGCGATTTGGGATGCCCGCAGGAAACGGTTAGTCATTGCTCGCGATCCTTTCGGAATCAAGCCGATCTATTTCCGGATCGAAAACGGCAGCGTTTATTTTGGCTCCGAGATTCGGCCCGTCATCGCCACTAGCCGCGAGAAACCTGAGGTAGATCCTACTTCGCTGAATCTGTTCCTCCGGTACCGCTTCACGCCTTCGCCGCGAACCGTGTTTAAGGGCGTCCAGAAACTTGCTCCCGGAAGCATGCTGGTTTTTGAAAAGGGCGAGTACCACTCCCGGCTGTGGTATCAGTTCAAGCCGGTTCCTTTTTCACCGATGAAGTCTGACGGCGAGGCCAGAGAGGAGTTGCTCGAGCTTTACAAGCGATCGGTAAAGAGGCATCTCCTGAGCGATGTGCCGGTCGGGTTGCTCTTGAGCGGCGGTGTTGATTCCGCGCTGTTGCTTGCTCTGATGAATCTCAATGGGAAGTCCTGGCGCACTTACACCGTCGGTTATGGAGAGAGCTTTGCCGACGATGAGTTAGTTGACGCGGCGGACACGGCGGCCGCCCTATCTTCCCAACATACGCCCGTGCTTTTGACCCGGCAGACATTTGAGGAAAACCTTCCCAAGATTGTGGCCTGTTTGGAAGAACCGGTCGCAACGCCTTCGATTGTTCCGATGTACTTTGTTTGCAAGCGCGCCCGAGAGGACGTCAAGGTGGCATTAATCGGCCAGGGCCCAGATGAGCTCTTTGGTGGTTACCGTCGACACCTCGGGCTCCGCTATGGCCGGATGTGGGGTGGCTTGCCGAAGTGGATGCGCGATCCGGTCACTTCAGCCATCAATGCGTTGCCGCGGAACGAAACCCTCAAACGGGGCGTGCACTCGCTTGCAATTCCCGATCGGCTGCGCAGATATCAAAATGTGTTGTCACTTCTCCCGGGAGAAAAGATTGACGGATTGTTTCAGGACGGCCTGATTGGGGCGACGACGGGGGATGAAATCCTCTCCTGCTGGCGCGAATTCGCTCCCTTGCTGAGTGAAACTGACGAGCTCGGCGGGTTTCAATTCTTGGAACTCCGGTCGACACTCCCTGACGAGCTCTTGATGTACGCCGATAAACTGTCTATGGCGCATAGCCTGGAAGCGCGCGTGCCTTACTTGGATAAGGAGATCGTGGAGTACACGGAGAGGTTGCCGGCAAGATTCAAAGTTCGGAATGGATCGATGAAATGGTTGCACCGTCAAGTCTGCCAGGCTTTTCTTCCGGCAAGAATTTTGAAAAGAAAAAAGCGCGGATTTGCCATGAACGTTGTTGATGACTGGTTCCAGTCTTCGAGGCATCAAAAGATGGAAGAAATACTATTGGACCGCGAATCTCGGATTTACCGGTTCCTTCGACCCGAGGTTGTGCGAACGATGTTCAACCGGCACCAAACAGGGGATAGCGACAACCACAAGATTCTGTTCAGCCTAATCGTTTTCGAGGAATGGCTTAGATCTCAATCTTGTGCGCGAAATTAGTGGGCTGATGCGAAGAATAAGCCGATGCCGTTCGGCTTCACATGTCATCGCCGTTGTATGCGGGCACTTGCCTTTACCAGCAATCCGGCCTCACGGATTGCTTACCTCTTCTTCTTATCTGTGTAAAATGATTGAAGAGACAGCCGAATCGGATACAGCGGCAAAAACGTTCGAACGCCGCGCTTCGATTACGGCAAATGGTCAAGAGCGGACGTTCTAGCGATGGGTAACGATGTTTTGCGGCAATCGCTGGCCTGCCAGCAGGGAGCTTGATTTGAGAATCAGCGTCTTCGGTTTGGGTTATGTCGGCACGGTCTCTTGCGGCTGCCTCGCTCACGCAGGCCACCAGGTTGTTGGAGTGGATCCCCTCCCCGCCAAGGTCCAACTCATAAACGCGGGCCAATCCCCGGTAATTGAGGAGAACATTGGAGAGATCATTGCCGCTGCTTCGAAAGCCGGCCTTCTGTGGGCGACGGAGGACCAGGACAAAGCCATATGCGAAACAGAGCTGTCTTTCGTCTGCGTCGGCACGCCGAGCCAGGCCAACGGCAATCTCGACGTGACGTTTGTCAGACGCGTTTGCGAGCAGATAGGCCAGGCGCTCAGGAATAAAGCGTCTCGCCATACCGTCGTGATACGCAGCACGATCTTGCCGGGAACAATGCGTGATCTCGTGATACCCGTGCTGGAGCAATCCTCCGGAAAAAAGGCCGGCGTCGACTTCGGAGTTTGCAATAATCCCGAGTTCCTTCGCGAAGGTTCGGCTGTGAAGGATTTCAATTTCCCGCCTAAGATCGTGATCGGCGAGTTGGACAGCGCCAGTGGTGATATCTTGGCCTCACTGTATGCAAATCTCGATGCCCCTCTCATCAGAACCGATCTAAGGACCTCGGAGATGGTCAAATACATCGACAACAGCTGGCACGCTCTCAAAGTCGGCTTTGCGAATGAGATCGGCAATCTGTGCAAAGCTCTTTCCATCGATTCTCATAAGGCTATGGAGATCTTCTGCCAGGATAAAAAACTGAACATTTCTCCCGCCTACCTTTTGCCTGGCTTCGCCTTCGGGGGGTCATGCCTGCCAAAGGACATCCGTGCGCTGGCCTACAAAGCTAAGCTGCATGATTTGCATCTGCCGATTTTGTCCTCGATATTGCCGAGCAATGAACTGCAGGTAATGAGAGGCTTGGAACTCATCATGGAAAAGAAACACAAGCGCATCGGCGTTCTTGGCTTCAGTTTTAAGGCGGGGACAGACGATCTTCGTGAGAGCCCGATGATAGAAATCATTGAGAGACTCATCGGGAAAGGCTTCGATCTTCGCCTCTACGACAAAAACGTTCACGTCGCCAGTTTGGTCGGCGCCAACCGAGACTTCATCCTCAATCGTATTCCTCACATTTCCAAACTCATGGTCGAGAATATCGGTTCAGTGCTGGAGCACGCACAGACGATCGTCATCGGCAACAGCGACCCTGACTTTCGAAATGTGCTCCAGGGCCTCCGAAATGGTCAATGCGTGGTCGATTTCGTTCGGGTCAACGGCGGTCAGAGCGCAAACGGCCAGTACGACGGGATCTGTTGGTGAGATCGCTACGTGTATTGAGATTCTGCACGGAGCGATGAAATCACGATCCTGATGCGAAGCCCTATCCCAAATGGATTGCCACAAATTCGATGTAACCGGGAACAGCACGCCGACCGAAACGCCAACTGAATTGTTCCGACACGCTAACTCATAGTTTCTGAAAGACTTGGGGGAATGCGCAGTTCGGCCGTGGCGTTCTCCGTCCGAGGCTCTTTGTTCCCGGCGAGTGCTTAATGACCTCGTATTGCTTACGTCGTTCAGGGGGTTACGGCGGCCAGTTGTGCCGACGTACAGGTCTCGATCCTGCTCGCAAATTGTCCTTAGGTCCAGTAGGATTGCCCTTAGTCCACGAGCTAACCTGCATGAGTCAAGAAAAATCATGGCAAAAGCATTGAAGCTGCGTGGCTTGTCAAGCCGGAGATCGAAATGACCAAATTCCTCGTCTGTATATTATTCCTGTTTTCTCTGGGCTCGGTTTGCTACGGCCAAAGCTGGTCAACGCTGAACGTTGACCTGGTGATTCCAATGAACACCAGCTCGCCAGGTACGGCACTTACGACCTCGATTTTGAACGCCGGGACAGTAAGCAACAACTGCACTCTCGGGTCGAGCTGCACGTGGGGCACGCCCGCGAGTGGGGGGAGCTACAGCCCAACATTCCTTGTCGGCGAGAATCAGGGAAGCCTGTCGAATCTCGGTTCTGTCTGTGTCATGAGCGGCTCGGCGACCTGTTCTTCTCCCACCTACGCTGCAAGCTCGCTGAACTTCAACAGCATTGGTCATCAGGACGGCGATCCCGGAGCGGGTTCCAACATACAGTTGGTTTTCGACGGCGGCACAGCGGCAAGTGCAACCACCGTCTCAGGGCTCGTGGGGATTACGTTGAATATGCCAAGCCCGCAGACGAATACAAACGACTTCGACATCTTCGGCTTCTGGCAGCTTCCGAATGGCAACTACGCGATGATGCAGTTGAACGCCCAGACCGGCTCGACCGCCTGTGATTCGACCTGGAACGGAGCGGGGCCAATTCCGAGCGGGACCATCGGCATTCGAGTTGAAGGCAAACCGACCATTCATTCACCCTGCATCCCGCTTACGCCTGGGCAGAGCTATTTCGCCTCAATGTGGTGGGATCTCAACACCGGCGTTGTGGATCTCTACGTTTACACGCCAGCCGGAACTCTCGTGGGCAATACGACCGTCACAATGGGGGATACGGGAGGAACTTTCAGCAACATCACCGTCGGCAACAACGAAATCGGCTACAACGACGGAACCATCACCTATTTCCAGAATCTGATGCTGAACTGGACGTCGGCGCCTGATCCATTGTTCTGGACCAGCGGGAGCCTGCAGCCTCCGACCAATTTGTCGGCGAAGGTGAACTAGTGAGAAATCGCGGCGCCTCGCGATCGAGATTTTTAAACTTTGCGGCCTCGCCGGATGATCAAAACGCCGGTTACGTTGGCGAGTGTCAAGTGGAAGATCTGAGTTTAATACTTCGGATTAATAGAAATTATCCAAAAACTTATACCGCCGATCGAGTTGCAAATTCAGGCGGGAGCCACGGGAGTTTATCACGATGAAGAAAATGCTTTTCGTTCTGCTGTTATTCCTCAGCCCGAGTTTGCATGCCCAAACAACTCCCTGGACCGGTGTACTGGCCCCGAGTCGCGCGATTGACTGGAGCAACGCCGGAGTTCTAGGCGGTATCCCAAATCGCACGACGATTTGCACCACGCTCACTTCAAGTGCGAGCTCTTCGACGATTAATTCGGCCATTGCCAGTTGTGCGAGCAGTGGTGGTGGAGTCGTAATGCTAAGCGCCGGCACCTACAGCAGCGCGACGACCGGCTTTCAATTCAATGGAAATTCGAACGTGACGGTACGCGGTGCGGGCGCGAACCAAACCATCCTGGTGCCCACCAGCTCAGGGATCACAATCGGTTCTTCGGATGATAACTGGAGAGGCAATCCGGAAAACATCACGACTTGGACTGTCGCGGGCTCCTCTTCGGGAGCGTACGCACAAGGCACGACCCAAATCACCTTGGCAACCGTCGCGAATCTGAAAGTCGGCAATCCCATGATCCTCGACCAACTCGACCCCACGACGGATAACGGCGGGGTTATCGTTTCACAGGCAACGTCGGCACAGAGCGCCGTGGCTCCGGGTCTTGTGGGCCCGTACAGCACCCAAGGAAGCACTCAGTCAATGCGCGGCCCTTCAAATGGCGCTTGCGCCGGCAGCGCAACCTGCTGGTCGCAAGAACAGATTGTTACCGTCACGAGTTGCAATGGCGTCACGACAGCCGGCTCGGCATGCTCGGGCAGTAACGTGGTCGTTGGCATCTCGCCAGGCCTGGAGATGCCGAACTGGAATGCCTCGCAGACCCCGTCAGCTTGGTGGGCGAACCATCCTGCTTTAAACGATAGTATCGAAGACCTGGGGATAAACCTTTCAGGTTGCTCCGGCTGCAACGGCATCAATTTCTTCAACGCGCAGAACTCCTGGGTAAAGGGCGTTGCGGTTTCCAACAGCAGCGGCGAGGGACAGCTTCGGATCGAATACGGGAACCACATCAGCATCGTGAACAACTACATGACCCTGTCGGCCGGCGGAACTGGCTCGTATGGCGCCGAAGCATTCTCCGCGTCCGACTGTCTCGTTGAAAACAACATCATGCACGGAGTGACCACCCCTCAAATCAGCAACGGCACGACGAGCGGCTGTGTCTTCGGCTACAACTTTTCGGTCAATGGGTATTACACCCCCAGTCCCGGCTACAACATTCCGGCGCACGGTGACCACGGTTCGGGAGTTGGGATGGTGCTCGTCGAAGGAAACATCGCGAATGGCGCGACTGCCGACAACATTCATGGAACGGCGAATCTGAACACGCACTTCCGCAACTTTTTCGCGGGTACACAGTCCGCCTGTTACGCCAGTGGTTCGAGCTATGCGGCTGCGGTCTACGAAGCCTGCAACAATAACGTGGACCCGGAGATCATCTTCGCGTTTCACAGATTCTATAACATCATCGGCAATATCCTAGGCACGCCCGGTATAAACACCACTTACGATTCGGGGACGCTGATCAACGGAATCCCAACGAATGTCTACGGAGTCGGCTACGGCAACAGCAACATACCAACCGATCCAAACGTTGCGACGACGCTGATGCGCTGGGGCAATGCCGACCCGGTCACGGGCTTCGGCTCGCCGCGATTCGATTGCAGCGAAGTGCCGACGGCCCTGACGGGCGTCCAGGCCTCGCTCTCCAATCCGTGTCCGTCGAACGACACTCTGCCTTCTTCGTTCTACTATTCGTCAGCGCCGTCTTGGTGGCCCAGCGGCAAACCATGGCCCGTCATCGGGCCAGACGTCACGTCGGGGAATCTCCTGACTTGCACCAGTGGTACCTACTTGAATGCCCTGGTAACAGAGGCCTCGCAGTGTGGTGGAGGAACCAGCGCCACGGTAGCAGGCGGCCACGTCAATAGCATTCCAGCGATGGACTGCTACTATAGCCTGGGAGGTTTGCCGAACGGGACTGGGCCTGCGCTTACGAACTTCAATGAGAGCAGCTGCTATGCAGAAGCAACTTCGGCCCCTGCGCCGCAGCCTCCGACAAACCTGAGCGCGACGGTTAACTAACGCTTTGTGGCGTTGTAATGATGAGTAAGCCCCTGCGCGGCTATTCGACCGGCATCGAAGCTCAGGGGCGACGCATCCTGGAAGTGATGGAGCCGAGCTTCACCGCTCCGTCGGCGCCAGTTTGATGCTGCCCAAACGCTTGACTGAATTTTATAGAGTCCGTGTCCGATTATCACTTCGAAACCACTCCGAACGGCAAGCCGTCAACACTGGTACAATGTTTTCTTGCGGGCAGGATTCTGCGATACGATGACTGTGAAATTTTGCTGATCGGCTTTCAGTGTTCCTCTCAGGCTGCCGACAGGGTGGTTTTTCTTCAATGCTCCAGACCCTGACAGCTCGCCTCTGGTCCTGAAAATCGCGAAGTGGATTCCGACAACATGCAAGCTTGTTGTGATTATTCCTGTTTCCATCGGAACTCGCGGGGGTTCTTGAACGATACCCTGAGTGTCATCGGCAAGAGAAAGCTTTGGTTTGCGCGCCCGCCGGGTCCCGCAAATTCTGGCAACCATGAGGCATTCTTTTTGTGAAGCGAAAAGTTCTCATAATCGTTGAGAACCAATCTGTCCCCCAGGATCCGCGCGTCTGGAAAGAGGCGCTCGCGCTTCGCAGCAACGGGTACGAAGTGACTGTGCTGTGTCCGCGAACCAATCGCAACGCCAAAAAATACGAAGAGAACAATGGAATTCATATCTACCGGCACCCGATGCCCAAAGAAGGAAACAGTCATAACAGCTACCTGTGGGAGTACAGCAGCGCGCTGGTTTGGGAATTCATATATGCGTGGTGGATTTATTTTCGGCATGGATTTAATATCATCCAGGGTTGTAATCCTCCGGACGACATTTTTCTGATCGCTCTGCCGTTCAAGCTCCTGGGAGTAAAATATATTTTTGATCATCACGATGCGGACCCGGAATTGTACGTCTCGAAGTATGAGCACAAGGATTTTTACTACAAAGTTTTGCTCTGGCTCGAAAAACTGAGCTACCGCTTCAGCGACGTGGTCATGGCCACGAACGCCAGCTACAAGGAATTGGCTATCAAAAGAGGGGGCGTCGCTGCGGAGAATGTGTTCGTTGTTCGCAATGGCCCCGATTTGGAGGCTTTGAAAGCTGTTCCGCCAAATCCTGCGCAAAAGCGCGGCAAATCCTATCTGGTGGGATATGTAGGTTTGATGGGCGTCCAGGACGGCCTGGACATTCTTCTGGGTGTGGCACAACACCTCAAGAACTCGGGACGGCACGACATTCATTTCACCTGCATTGGCGGAGGTTCCGAACTTCCAAAACTCAAGCAGATGACCGAGGAAATGAATCTCATGGACACGGTCACGTTCACCGGCAGAATCCCCGATCAGGAGTTACTGGAGATCCTCTCAACCGCCGATGTATGCGTCAATCCCGACAGGCCGTGTGAGATGAACGATATTTCGACGATGAATAAAATCATGGAATACATGGCTCTCGGAAAGCCCATCGTGCAATTTGATTTTAAGGAGGGTAGGTTCAGCGCTAAAGAAGCGTCCTTATACGTTGACAAAAACGATTCCGTGCCTGATTTTGCCAACAAGATAACTTGGTTACTCGACAGGCCAGACGAACGAAAAAAAATGGGGGAATTCGGGCGGAAGCGAGTCGAGGACGAGCTCGCCTGGAATTATTCCGTTCCGAATCTCCTCGCTGCTTATCAAAGAGCTTCCCGTAACAGCAATAGCGGTTCGTGAACGCCTTTTGCGTGACGACGTTGACTTCAAGGTGTAGCGGGCCATCGGACGCTTCGTTGAATTAATGGGGAGGGCCCCCAGTGACTTTCTTGGGACAGATCAAGGCGAAGACTTTGCAACGCCCGTACGAAGTTGAGACCGATCGAATGCATAAGACATTAGGCGATTATTACCGCGTTCCCCTGAATCTGAACGGCACCTCGCCGGGCGGGAGCGATAGGAACGGAGCTGGCTTCTTCCATTTTGGCAAGGACATAATTTGTTACGGTAAATGCGCCGCCGGTGTCGCGTCAGACGTCTCTGATTCCGTGAGGTTTGACGCTTTACAGTCCGTGAAGCTCAGCAATTCGGAAGTCTGCCTGCCATTCGACGCAGGAGACATCGTCGAGAACCTCAGGCGAGAACGTTACGCCCGCCATTTGCAGCCGTCGTCAACGCCAATAGCTCAACGTAAATTCGTTCGTCAAGCTTATTACCTGGTGCGTGAGCTCTTGCCAGTTGGAATTCGCCGGCATCTGCAAAGAGCCTACTTCAAGGGATGGGAAGATTTGCCGTTTCCGCATTGGCCGGTTGATTTCACGGTTGACCGTCTGCACGAAGAATTCCTGCGCCTTTCGATGGATTCAACTGGCTGCCAAAAAATGCCCTTCATCTGGTTCTGGCCGGACGGGGCGTCCGGATGCCTTCTTCTGACGCACGACGTGGAAACGGCGGCAGGCCGGGATTTCTGCTCGACGCTTATGGGCATGGACCAGTCGTATGGGTTCCGGGCTTCATTTCAGGTTGTGCCCGAAAAGCGCTACGAGGTCCCCGAAGACTTCGTGAATGAGATTCGAACTCGAGGATTCGAATTCAATATCCACGATCTGACTCATGACGGGCAGCTTTTCGGGAAGAAACCTGAGTTCTTGCGGCGAGCGCAAAAAATCAACGAATATGCAAGGAAATATGGCGCCGGTGGATTTCGCGCGGGCGCCATGTACCGCAACCTGGATTGGTACGATGCCTTCGAATTCTCGTACGACATGTCGGTGCCGAATGTGGCTCACCTCGAGCCGCAGCGGGGCGGCTGCTGTACCGTCATGCCCTTTTTTGTGGGCAATATCTTGGAAATTCCCCTGACCGCCACTCAGGACTACTCCGTGTTTAATATCTTGAATACATATTCGATCAGCTTGTGGAAGAGACAAATCGAGCTTATCCAACGAAGAAATGGACTATTGAGCTTCATCACGCATCCCGACTATTTGATCCGGCCCCAAGCGCGGAAGGCGTACGAATCACTCCTGGTCCATCTTCGAGAGATTGTCGACCGCGACTCGATTTGGGCCACAGTCCCTGGAGAACTCGACCGCTGGTGGAGAGCCCGCAGTGAAATGAAGTTAGTCCAGGACGGGAACGAGCTTCGAATTGTAGGCGACCAAAGCAAGCGCGCTCGAATCGCCTACGCCGAGCTTGATGGTGGCCGCATGGTTTACACGGTCGTACGGAACTCGCCAAGAGCCGCCTGAGCTAATCGGTACGATTCCGTTGCAAAGATGGGAAGGCAGCCTGCCATCAGCTTCCGGTAAAATGAAGAGTATGAGGAATTCCAGCGAGCCTTCTCCGTGTGCTTTGTTAACGAGGGAGGGCTTTTTGTCTGATTCTGTGTTCGACGAGGAGCTTTGAGATGTGTGGAATTGTCGCCATTTTCTCGCCGGATTCTCCGCTGCCGGCCGAAGCGCTGGAGAAGGCCACGCAGAGCCTTCGTCATCGTGGCCCTGACGGCCAACGATATTGGATTTCGCCCGACAAACGAGTAGGTCTCGGTCATGCGCGGTTGAGCATCATTGATCTCACCACCGGAGATCAGCCCATCGCCAACGAGGACGAAAGCTTGCGCATCATCGTAAACGGCGAACTCTACGGTTACGAGGCGATTCAAAAGGAACTCGAACGCAGTGGGCACCGGCTCCGGACGCGTTCCGACAGCGAAATTGCTCTTCATCTTTACGAAGACTTGGGCGCCCATTGCTTGCAGCGGTTGCGCGGCGAGTTTGCCATCGTGATTTGGGACAGCGTGAACAGGACGATTTTCGCGGCCCGCGACCGTTTCGGAATCAAGCCCCTGTTTTATGCGCTCCATCAAGGCAGGCTTTACTTTGCCTCGGAAGTGAAGGCCCTTTTCGCGGCCGGAGTTCCCGCGCGCTGGAACACTGAAACTATCTATCACTCGCTGGAAATTGGTGGACACCAGACGCGCACGCTCTTCGACGGCGTTTTCCAAGTTCCGCCCGGCCATTATTTGGTCGCTACCGAAAAACGCGTGCAACTGAGTCAATACTGGGATCTCGACTATCCTAAAGAAACAGGCGCCGCTCCGAGCCGATCCGACGCGGATTACATCGCCGAATTTCGCCAAGTATTTGAGGAATCGGTCCGCATCCGTCTCCGAGCGGACGTTCCGGTTGGCTGCTATCTCAGTGGCGGAATTGATTCCTGCGCGATCCTCGGCCTTGCGGCGCGTCACCACCCCGAGCCGATTCGCGCCTTCACATTAAGCTTTGACCGGCCCGAATACGATGAGACCGAAGTCGCCAGGGAAATGGCGGCCAAGGCTGGAGCTGAATTTTTCCCCGTTCCCATTCGCCAAGACGAACTGGCCGATAATTTTGCCGATGCGATCTATCACGCTGAAACTCTTTGCGTGAACGCGCACGGCGTCGCGAAGTTTTTGCTCAGTCGAGCTGTGCGTCAGGCCGGATATAAAGTGGTTCTGACAGGCGAGGGTTCGGACGAAATGCTGGGAGGTTACCTGCACTTTCGGCGTGACATGTCTCCTCGCAATTTGAAGGCAGAAACGGAGGGCGAGGGCGCCTCGGCGTCGAATGCCGGCGGCGCATCGCCAGGACTTGCGTCTTCCAACGGAAACGCGCGAGGTATGGCCGGAGTTAAACAGCTTCTCGGCTTTGTGCCTGGCTGGATCGACACTTCCTTTGCTCAGTCCGAGAAGATGCATGCCGTTTTCTCGGATGAATTTCTTGGCGAGTTCAAGCGCCATGAGGGATTTCGCAGCTTTTTTAACGACATTGACGTCCCCAGCCAACTCTCGGGAAGGCATCCGCTGAATCAGTCGCTATATCTTTGGACCAAGACGAGATTGCCGAATTACTTGCTCTCAATGCTGGGTGACCGGATGGAGATGGCGCACTCGGTGGAAGGCCGCGTGCCGTTTCTCGATCATCATCTCGTCGAGGTGATCCGGTCTCAGCCGGTGACGATGAAAATACGCGGAGGGAGTCAAAAGTTCGTGCTCAGGGAATCCGTCCGCGACGTCATCACGGATACAGTCTATCGACGGCCAAAGCACGCGTTCCTGAGTCCGCCGGCGGCACTGAACCCTCAGGGCCGGCTCAGCATCTTCATGCAGGACACGCTGCGAGGGCCAGTTCTCGGCGCGATGCCGTTCTTTGATCAGAAAAAGGCTGTCGGCGTACTCGATAAGTTGCAAACGATGGACGAAATCTCCGGGGTTGCCAATGATCAGGTCTTAATGATCATGCTGAGTGCGTGCGTTCTACAGGAGCGTTTCCACCTTTCGGCTTGAGAGCCGGAGAGACTCTTACGGAATTAACGATAGCAGTAGTTGCGCATCCGCGTCGTCCCGCCACTGGTTCCACGCAACACTTCCTTCAGAATGATTCGGATGCGCCCGTGTTCCCGGTCGGTTTTTTCTGTGAATCGGCTGCCTTGGCCGTGATTGGAAAGGTTCAAACGAACGTCTGGAATGCGGCCTCGAACGAGCAAACCGGGACGCTTGGCGGGAACTTCAGCCCCACCAGGCCGCGAGGAAAAGAAGGTACGGCGAACCGTGAGTTATTCCGATCGTTCGGAGAAGCTTGTTCCATATCTTTAGACTCATCCCAAGCGGACTCCAGACCGATTCCTTTAGCACCGCGACCTTTCTGAAATGATCGGGGTGTCGCCAGACGATCGTCGATCCGGCGGGGAAGAAAGCCACATCTCCCGGGCCAAGCCGTCGCTCCACGCCTTTTTCATCGGTCATGAAGCCTTCACCGGACAACACGATATAGGCTTCGTCCTGGTTGTAATGCCATTTATAGCTCACAGTTCCGCATTCCCAGACGATTATGTGGGCGAGAAGGTCACGGGTTCTTCCCAGAATCTTGCTGCGGGTCTCGGGGTCGCCTGCGAGAAGCCATTCGGGCCGGATGGAACCAGCTTCAAGCGTGATGTCGCGCAAAGAATCAGACGAAATTGTTATGGACACCCAGCTCTCCCGGCCAGTCGAAAGTTATTTTTGCCATCGGAAGTGGCGAGTTTCAATCATGCCCGCCAAAAACTGTGCAAGTCAAGCCTCTCCCATTGCACCTTAGGTCGCATTCCCTCCGAAAACGAGAATAGGTGATGAGGCGTGAGTACGAGCCGCAGCGCAATTCCGCGGGCGCCGTCTCAGGCTCAGGGCATCATCCTTGACCCTTCCCCCAAACCGCAGTAACATGCCCGAACAGTTGTCTTCTTGCTTGGTCTTCCGCAGAGGGAAAACTTGGAAAGACAGCTGGCCATCGTAACTTACTGGATCGGCGTCGCCAGCACAGCCGTTGCCGTGATTATGCGGGCACTCGCACTGCTGGGTGTGTATGTATCCCCTTATTTGCCCAGTGCTAGTGGGACGAAAATCCCCATCTCCTATCGGACCTTTCTCCAGGGAGCTATTCTATTTTTCGTCATGGCGATCGCGAGTGCGGCCGTCGACTGGGTCAAAACGCGAAGGACATCGTAGGCGAACTGCTCTCGCGTTCTTGCAGGGTCCGTCGTCATGTATCGCGTCCACCGCTCGGGATGTCGCCGCTCGCCGCATCGATTTGTCCTTCCGCGTTCACTAAGACGGACCATTTTCGGTTTTGCCCGCGGCGTTCTCCGCCGCGATGCCCCGCCCAACATTGACGCGGACAGGCAGTCTTGCCGTAAGTTGCCCACTGTTCTCGAAACCGCCGAACAACCATGTCCTTGCTCGCTAAGGCCGAAACTGCGTGTAATCAAGCGGTTTAGCATCTCGGTACAAATTTCTCTTCCGCCGGTGCATGAAGATCCTCAAGAGATGCACTGTTCGAGCGCCCGAAATGATTGCCGGTGACGAGGCTGACCAGGACTGCTGTTGGCGACGAGAAAACATGACTCGCAGCGTGAACGGATTGCTCCTGAGGTCCGTGCTAACCTCTTAAAAGTGCGTCGATAGATTCTTGGCCCCGAATAACCACTCGCATGACCGATCGCGGCATGATGGTGGTGAGTGTGTTGTCGCGGCTTCGGGCCTCAGAGCGCAGAACGGCTCGGCTTGGTACACTTGACCTCGCCTTCAAACATCGCTGCAGTCGATATGCCCGTGACCGATATCGATGAATCGATCCGCGTCCGAAAAACCGGCGGGGAATCCACAATCCCGCCGAAGCGCCGCCCCTTGCGCGTGGGCATGGTCACTTACACATTCTATGAAATGGATAGCCGCGCCATGCGCTACGCCGAAGCACTCGTCCAGCGAGGTGATCGCGTTGAAGTATTTGCCCTTCGGAGATCGGGAACTGCACGAGAAGAAACCCTGTGCGGCGTGAAAGTTCATCGGCTGCAAGGCAGGTCGTTCGACGAGACGCGTCGTTTCTCCTACATCTGGCGGATTCTTATTTTTTTGGCACGCGCGTTCTATCAAGTATCGATTCACGACCTCCGAAAACGATACGACCTAATGCACGTTCACTCGGTGCCGGACTTCCTTGTTTTTTCTGCCCTGATCCCTCGTCTCAGAGGAACGCCAGTCATCTTAGACATTCGCGACATCTTGCCCGAATTCTATGCGAGCAAGTTCGGAGTCTCGGAAAAGTCCTTCGGTTTTCGGCTGATGTGCAGGGTCGAAAGGATCTGCGGAAGATTTGCCAGCCATGTGATTGTTGCCAATCAGACTTGGCGGGAACGGTTGATATCCCGCTCAGTAAAGCCACGCGATTGCAGCGTGATGCTCAACGTTCCAGACCGCTCGATCTTTGTTCGAAGCTCGGGAAATGGCCGCTCCGCGGGCCGGTTCATGCTCCTTTATCACGGAACTCTGAACCGGCACCAGGGGTTGGACTTGGCCGTACGCGCCTTCGCCAAGATCAAAGACCTTGCTCCCGAAGCTGACTTTTGCATTTACGGCGATGGACCTGCGAAGCCGGGACTCTTTCGGTTAGTTCAGCAGCTTCATCTCGAGAACCGTGTGGAATTGCAAGGGAGGAAACCACTGCGTGAGATCACCGCGGTGATTGAAACTGCGCAGCTCGGAATCGTTCCCAAACGTAAGGACAAATTCGGAAACGAAGCATTCAGTACCAAGACTCTCGAATTTATGGCGATGGGCGTTCCGGTCATTGTTTCGGATACAAACGTGGATCGACATTACTTCAATGAATCCGTCGTGCAGTTTTTTCGAGGCGACGACGAAGATGATCTTGCCCGTTGCATGCTCGATCTGATTCGACACCCGGAAAAAAGAATGAAATTGGTGGAGAGTGCGGCCCAGTTTGTAGCAAAGAACGATTGGACGCTTATGAAGCAGGAATACCTCAATCTCATAGACCGGCTCGTGCCGGCGACGGTTTCTTGAGTCGTGGTGCAGGGGCGGCGCATGACACTTGACAGCAGGTGTATTTACATACTGTGGGCCAAGGAACTGGGGCGAGGACGTGACGAGCAAGGCTACTTGTGGGTAAATATTTGCGACTGTAACAGAACTAAATGTACGCCTTTAGACGAACTTGCCCGTAAGCCAAGCCGTTTCAGTGGATTAAATAGGAACGGGATTGGCACACCGATTGCTAAATTCGAGGTGGGTTATCCCTTGAACGGCCCGCTTCTATCTCTAAGTTACGCTCCGGTCGGCTCAGACGGTCAAGTCAGTTAGTGGACGGAAATCGCTCAAGCATATGAATGGCACAAACTCTTACCCGACTCAGAATCCGGCGGCACATACTGTGACCGAATCGCCGGTCATCCCAGCCAACGGTTCATCAGATGAGACGGTACGAGAGCTTACTCGAATCTGGCAGGATCTCCTCGACATCCGACCTATCGCCCCCGATCAGAATTACTTTGATCTTGGCGGGGACTCGCCCGTAGCGGTCCAACTTTTTGCTCAGATCGAAAAGGTGTTTAAGGTAAAGCTCCCGTTGGCCACCCTTTTTGAGGCTCCCACAATCGCGGAACTTGCGAACTTGCTGCGTCAAAAAGAGGCGCCGGTGGCGGGCTGGTCTCCCCTCGTCGCGATCCAGACGGGGGGATCGAAGCCGCCTTTCTTTGCCATCCATGGTGCTGGCGGCAACGTGCTGATCTATCAAGGTCTCTCAAAGCGCCTGGGACCGGATCAGCCCTTCTACGGATTGCAGAGCCGGGGTCTGGACGGCAGCTGCGAACCTCTAACCCGGATCGAAGAAATGGCCGCTCTCTACACCCGGGAGATCCGGCGGGTTCAGCCTCACGGTCCATATTTTCTCGGTGGATATTGCCTGGGCGGATCCATTGCTTATGAGGTAGCCCGGCAACTTAAGGCGGGCGGGGACCAGATAGCTCTGGTAGCGCTATTTGACACGCTGAATTGGTCAAGAGTTGGGAATCCATCAATTTGGGGAAAAGCCGCCCACGCGTGGCAAAAGCTGCTGTTTCACTCGGGCAATTTTCTACGTCTCGACACCAAGGGTAAGCGCGAGTTTCTCTCCGACAAAACGAATATTCTCGTGAGCCGGATCCCAGTATGGCGCGGGATTCTTCTTGGAAAATTTCAAAAGAACTCGACCGACAAGTCGCAATCCAGGGTCCTCGGACAGATCTGGCAAGCCAACGATCGCGCGGCTGCCGACTACTTTCCGCAACCGTTTGACGGCGTGGTCACAGACTTTCGTCCCGCGAAGCAGTACAGCATGTATAACAAGCCGGGACTCAAATGGGAGCAACTGGCTCTCGGCGGGCAAAAGACAGTCGTGCTGCCAGTGTTCCCTGCGGGCATGCTCGTCGAACCATATGTGGGACACTTGGCCTCCTCGTTGAAGAGTGCCATCGACGAGGCGACCACCAAACGCTAAACCGTCTCATCCCCTCGTCAAAATCTGTCGTCCGCAAAATGATAAAAAACTGCGTGTAGCGGTTGCGGGTCATTGCGTCAAGCTCGAGCAAAGCGACCGTGGTCATTCGAGTATAATTGACAGATATAACAGGCTCACATGACCGAAGAATCCGCAGCTGACATCGTAAATTCCCTTCCAGAACGCGTCAGCGACGTCGTGAAGCCCTGGGCTGAAAGATCGCCGAATCACCCAGCTCTGGTTGAAACTGCCGGCACTTGGACCTACGAGCAGTTATCCGCCGCCATCTCTACCACTCGGGCTTGGCTCATCGAGTCGGGAGTACGTCCGGGTGACCGCGTAATGATGGTGTGCGAAAATTGCCGGGCATTTGTTGCCATCTTCCTGGCGCTCGCAGAGCTTGACGCGTGGCCCGTGCTCACCAACGCGCGTCTCTCGGCTCGAGAGCTCGATCAAATCCAGGAACATTGCAGTCCGCGTCGCGTCCTCTACACGACGAGTGTGTCGCCGCATGCCAGAGAGCATGCCAAACGCCAAGGCGCCGTCGTCGGAGACGTCAACGGTATCGGTCCGATCGGTGTCGGTGCGTTGAACGACGCGGCCGAACCAGAGCCCATCGATCCAAACGCCCGCGAGCGAGTCGCCGCGTTGATCTACACTTCTGGCACGACGGGTCTGCCGAAAGGCGTGATGTTGACGCACAAAGGTCTGCTGTTCGTCGCCGCAGTCTCCGCGAAGATACGCGCGCTCACTCCCGATGATCAGTTGCTCGGCGTCCTGCCAATGTCGCATGCCGTGGGTCTTTCGGTCGTGCTCTTAGGCGCGTTGCTGAGCGGCTCTGCCGTTTACTTGATGCCACGTTTTGATCCAGTGGCGGTCTCCAAGGCGTTGGAGGGCGGACGTCTCACGGTAATGCTTGGCGCGCCAGCCATGTTCAGTCTTTTCGTCGACTACGCAAAAATGAAGGACATTCGCTCGCCAAAGTATCCCGGGCTTCGGATCATCTCGTCGTCGGGCGCCCCGCTGCATACGCGTCTCAAGTTGGAAGTTGAGAATCTATTCGGTCTCTTCCTCTACAACGGCTACGGCGTGACAGAGTGCTCCCCGAATATTGCGCAAAGCCGCGTCGGATTTCCCTATCCACCGTTGTCGGTGGGCCACGTGTTTCCCGGAGTGGAAGTGCAGCTGGTCGGATCAGACGGACAAGCCGTGCCCGCGGGAGAAGTGGGTGAGCTGTGGGTGCGAGGGCGAAACGTAATGAAGGGTTACTATCGAGCGCCCGAAGAAACAGCCGCCGCAATCAACCCGGATGGATGGTTCAACACGCGCGATCTGGCTCGAATTGAAGATGAAAGACTCTATATAGTCGGGCGCACGAAAGAGCTAATCGTGCGGTTTGGTTTCAACGTGTATCCGGCCGAGGTCGAAGGGGTATTGAATGCCTGTCCAGGAGTTGTTCGGTCCGCCGTCGTAGGCCGCACGAACGCGGAGGATGGGAACGAGGAAGTTGTGGCCTTCGTTCAGTCTGAGCCAGGCTCGTCGCTGACCTCCACTAAACTTGCGGAACACGCGGCCGAACATCTGGCCCCCTATAAGAGACCTTCGCAGATCGTTCTGGTTCCGGAGCTACCCACGACACTGACCGGGAAAGTGGCAAAGGCAGAGCTTGGAAAATTGGGAATTGACCTCTCCTAGAGAGACCTCTTTAACGCCCTAAAATTTATCGCCCTCGCACTGCAGCGGCGATTCCCGCGTTCAGCGTCACCGTGAAACATGCCGCCACGCGTTAATTCCCTCGTTCTATCTCCGGGCGACCGCCAGCCGTCGGCAGCGAACAAACTGTGGCGCGAGAGCGGATCTTCTTGACTTGTACTTGGAGGTGCTGTTTATTGGTGCGCAACATTCCCGATTTGGTGCTAATGGAATTACGATCGGCGTCGATATACACATAAGTAGCGGAACTTTCTAGACTCGTACCCACGCGACTGGATTGGACGAGCCCGAGATGGAAAGACCCAGCTTTCCACTCCCTTCGGTTTGTGAGTGGACGATCCTTACGAGCCGCGTACGAGTACGGTGGCTAGCGGCTCGTTCTCTAATCTTCCTCGCGACTTCTCTCTTCATTTTCGCCCCGAGTGCGTTTGCTTCGGGTGGTGTTGCCACCGGCGCGCCGGTTTCGCCCCTCGCTGCCAAAGTGCTCTCATCAATCTCAATCACACCCGCCAACCCTTCAATCGCTCTAGGGACGAAGCAACAGTTCACGGCCACGGGAACATATAGCAACGGTTCAACGGGAAACCTGACTGATACGGTGTCGTGGAGTTCTTCATCGACGAGCGTGGCGACCATCAGTGCGGCGGGCCTGGCGACCAGCGTGGCGCAAGGCAGTACGACAATCACAGCCACATCAGGCTCGATTAAGGGCTCCACGACACTCACGGTGACAGCTCCTACTCTGGAATCCATTGCGGTGACGCCGGCGAGCCCTTCGATCACAGCAGGGGCTACGGAGCAGTTCACGGCCACGGGAAAGTACAGCAACAGTTCGACGGAGAACCTGACCGATACGGTGACGTGGAGTTCCGGGACGACCAGTGTGGCGACGATCAGTGCGGCGGGATTGGCGACCAGTGAGGCGCAGGGCAGCACGACAATTACAGCCACCTCGGGCTCGATTAAGGGCACCACGACTCTTACGGTGAAGGCCCCGACGTTGGTATCGATTGCGGTGACGCCGGCAAGCCCTTCGATCAGTGCAGGCGCCACAGAGCAGTTCACGGCCACAGGAACCTATAGCAACAGCACAACGGAGAATCTCACCGCGACGGCGAAGTGGAGTTCGTCGTCGACCAGTGTGGCGACGATCAGTGCGGCAGGCCTGGCAACGAGTGTGGCGCAGGGCAGCACGACGATCACAGCCACCTCGGGCTCAATTAAGGGCTCCACGATTCTCACGGTGACGGCGGCGACGTTGGTATCGATTGCGGTGACGCCGGCGAGTCCTTCGATAACCGCAGGAGCGACGGAGCAGTTCACGGCCACGGGAACATACAGCAACAGCACGACCCAGAATCTGACTGGGACGGTGACGTGGAGTTCCGGGACGACCAGTGTGGCGACGATCAGTGCAGCAGGATTGGCAACGAGTGTGGCGCAGGGCAGCACGACGATCACAGCCACATCAGGCTCGATCAGCGGCTCCACTTCACTCACAGTGACAGCGGCGACGTTGGTATCGATTGCAGTGACGCCGGCGAGCCCTTCGATCAGCGCAGGAGCCACAGAGCAGTTCACGGCGACGGGGACGTATAGCAACAGTACGACGCAGAATTTGACAGGGACGGTGACGTGGAGTTCCGGGACGACCAGTGTGGCGACGATCAGTGCGGCAGGATTGGCCACGAGTGTGGCGCAAGGCAGCACGACGATTACAGCCACTTCGGGCTCGATCAGCGGCTCGACGGCACTCACAGTGACGGCGGCGACTTTGGTATCGATTGCGGTGACGCCGGCGAGCCCTTCGATCAGCGCAGGGACCACAGAGCAGTTCACAGCCACGGGAACCTACAGCAACAGTACAACTCAGAATCTCACCGGGACGGTGACGTGGAGTTCCGGGACGACCAGTGTGGCGACGATCGGTGCGGCAGGCCTAGCAACGAGTGTGGCGCAGGGCAGCACGACGATTACAGCCACATCAGGCTCGATCAGCGGCTCGACGACACTCACGGTGACGGCGGCGACATTGGTATCGATTGCAGTGACGCCGGCAGGCCCTTCGATCAGCGCAGGAACCACAGAGCAGTTCACAGCCACGGGAACCTACAGCAACAGCACGACACAGAATTTGACTGGGACGGTGACATGGAGTTCCGGGACGACCAGTGTGGCGACGATCGGTGCGGCAGGATTGGCCACGAGCGCGGCGCAGGGCAGCACGACGATTACAGCCACTTCAGGTTCGATCAGCGGCTCGACGGCACTCACGGTGACGGCGGCGACTTTGGTATCGATTGCGGTGACGCCGGCGAGCCCTTCGATCAGCGCAGGAACCACAGAGCAATTCACAGCCACGGGAACCTACAGCAACAGCACGACACAAAACTTGACTGCAACGGTGACATGGAGTTCCGGGACGACCAGTGTGGCGACGATCAGTGCGGCAGGATTGGCAACGAGTGTGGCGCAGGGCAGCACGACGATCACAGCCACATCAGGCTCGATCAGCGGCTCCACTTCACTCACAGTGACAGCGGCGACTTTGGTATCGATTGCAGTGACGCCGGCGAGCCCTTCGATCAGCGCAGGAACCACGGAGCAATTCACGGCCACCGGAACATACAGCGATAGTTCCACACAGAACCTGACTGCAACGGTGACGTGGAGTTCCGGGACGACCAGTGCGGCGACGATCAGTGCGGCAGGATTGGCAACGAGTGTGGCGCAGGGCAGCACGACGATTACAGCCACTTCGGGCTCGATCAGTGGATCGACCACACTCACAGTGACGGCGGCATCGCCGTTTTCGACTCTTCCGGTCGACCTGGTCGTCAGCATGAACACCAGCAGCCCCGGCACGCCGCTCACAGCCGCGATTCTCAGTGAAGGGACCGTGAGCAGCAGTTGCACGGTCGGAACGGGCTGTACGTGGGGGACGCCGCCCGGGAGTGCCTTTGAGGTTGGGCCATATCAACCCGGGTGTGCGAATCCAGGTGCGGTGTCGCTGAACAACGGCGGACCAACGTATGCGGCGGAATCGCTGGAATACAACAGCATCGGCCTGAATGACGCCGACAGTCTGACGGATGAAACGCTCCAATTCAGCGGCCAATCGATTACGAACATCTCCGCGTTGCTGTGCATCACTCTAGGACCACCGCTGCAACCCACGAGCGGCAACGAATTTGAGACCATGGTGATCCTCGCCGCTAGCGGCAACTACGCTGCCCTTCAATTCAATTCCCAGTGCACCATCGGATCAGGAACGGGTTGGGGCGTCAGGCTTGAAACCGGGCAGCCAACCACGGATTCCACGTGCATCCCGATCACGCCACAAACTACCGAATGGTACTCGGTCAACTACAACATCAGCACAGGCCTCGAGACGCTATACGTTTACACGACGGGTGGGACTCTGATTGGCACAACTACCGTGACAGAAGGCGTCGCCGCGGGCGATACGCTAGGACAGATCTATATTGGCAACAATGCGAGTGGAAGTAACAACGGAACGATGACGTACCTGCAAAACATCATGCTGGATTGGACGTACGGTGCCAACCCACTGTTCTGGGAGGGCCAGCCGTTGGTATCGATTGCGGTGACGCCCGTCAATCCTTCAATCAACGCGGGAGCCACGGAGCAGTTTACGGCCATGGGGACGTTTGGCGATGGTTCGACGCAAAATTTGACGGGGACGGCGGCGTGGAGTTCTTCATCGACGAGTGTGGCGACGATAGGCACGGCGGGTCTGGCGACCAGTGTGGCCCAGGGCAGCACGACGATCATGGCGACTTCGGGCTCGATCAGCGGATCCACGACACTCACTGTGGCGGCGCCGACGTTGGTATCGATTGCGGTGACACCCGTCAGTCCTTCGATCAGCGCCGGAGCCATGCAGCAGTTCACGGCCATCGGGACGTTCAGCGACGGCTCAATGCAGAACCTCGCCGGGATGGTGACGTGGAGTTCCGGGACGACGAGTGTGGCGACGATCAGTGCGGCAGGATTGGCAACGAGTGTGGCGCAGGGCAGCACGACAATAATGGCCACGTCAGGTTCGATCAGTAATTCCACCACGCTCACAGTGACGGCGCCGATATTGGTATCGATTGCGGTGACGTCGGCGAGCCCTTCGATAACCGCAGGAGCCGCAGAGCAGTTCACGGCCATCGGGACGTTCAGCGACGGCTCAATGCAGAACCTCGCCGGGACGGTGACATGGAGTTCCGGGACGACCAGTGTGGCGACGATCAGTGCGGCAGGATTGGCAACGAGTGTGGCGCAGGGCAGCACGACAATAATGGCCACATCAGGCTCGATCAGCGGCTCGACGACACTCACGGTGACGCCGGCGACTTTGGTATCGATTGCGGTGACGCCGGCGAGCCCTTCGATCAGCGCAGGAACCACAGAGCAGTTCACAGCCACGGGAACCTACAGCAACAGCACGACACAGAATTTGACTGGGACGGTGACATGGAGTTCCGGGACGACCAGTGTGGCGACGATCGGTGCGGCAGGATTGGCCACGAGCGCGGCGCAGGGCAGCACGACGATTACAGCCACATCAGGCTCGATCAGCGGCTCGACGACACTCACGGTGACGGCGGCGACATTGGTATCGATTGCAGTGACGCCGGCAGGCCCTTCGATCAGCGCAGGAACCACAGAGCAGTTCACAGCCACGGGAACCTACAGCAACAGCACGACACAAAACTTGACTGCAACGGTGACGTGGAGTTCCGGGACGACCAGTGTGGCGACGATCAGTGCGGCAGGATTGGCAACGAGTGCGGCGCAGGGCAGCACGACGATTACAGCCACTTCGGGTTCGATCAGCGGCTCCACTTCACTCACAGTGACAGCGGCGACTTTGGTATCGATTGCAGTGACGCCGGCGAGCCCTTCGATCAGCGCAGGAACCACGGAGCAATTCACGGCCACCGGAACATACAGCGATAGTTCCACACAGAACCTGACTGCAACGGTGACGTGGAGTTCCGGGACGGCCAGTGTGGCGACGATCAGTGCGGCAGGATTGGCAACGAGTGTGGCGCAGGGCAGCACGACGATTACAGCCACTTCGGGCTCGATCAGTGGATCGACCACACTCACAGTGACGGCGGCATCGCCGTTTTCGACTCTTCCGGTCGACCTGGTCGTCAGCATGAACACCAGCAGCCCCGGCACGCCGCTCACAGCCGCGATTCTCAGTGAAGGGACCGTGAGCAGCAGTTGCACGGTCGGAACGGGCTGTACGTGGGGGACGCCGCCCGGGAGTGCCTTTGAGGTTGGGCCATATCAAGCCGGGTGCGCGAATCTAGGAGCGGTGTCGCTGAACAGCGGGGGACCAACGTATGCGGCCGAATCGCTGGAATACAACAGCATCGGCCTGAATGACGCCGACAGTCTGACGACTGAGACACTGCAATTCAGCGGCCTATCAATCACGAACATATCGGCGTTGCTGTGCATCACTCTAGGACCACCGGACCAGATGTCCAGCGGGGACGATTGGGATCGAATGGTGATTTGGACAGCAACTGGAAACTACGCTGCCCTGCAATTTAATTCGCAGTGCCCGACGCAGAGCGCTGGGTACGGTGTCAGGCTTGAATCCGGGCATCCAACCACGCATTCCACGTGCATCCCGATCACGCCACAAACCACCGAATGGTACTCAGTCAACTACGACGTCAGCACAGGACTTGAGACGTTGTTTGTTTACACGACGGGTGGGACCCTGATTGGCACGACTACGGTGACGGAAGGTGTCGCCACAGGGGACACCATTGGCAAAATCTATTTTGGCAACAACGAAAACGGAAGTAATAGTGGCACGACGACGTACTTCCAAAACATCATGCTGAATTGGAAGAACACGGCCAATCCGTTGTTCTGGGAGAGCCAGCCGTAGGTCGATCAGGAACTCAAAGACGCTTCTTTCAGATACCGAGAGATCACCTCTGCCAGAGACTCAAAATGTGTATTTACGATTTCCAGATGGCCGCCCGGCACGGTCTCGACCTGGAAGTCGGCCACCAACGGCGCCCAGATTTCAGCAGGATCTTCAGGAAATTCGTAGCATATCTCGGCTCTCACAAAATGCATTTTGCCGGGATAATAGCGCGGCCGGTAGCGCTTGAGCGCGAGATAGGCGCGATCTTTCATCCGCAATATCGCGGGAGTGAACCAAACGTCGAGTGGCAATTGATTCCGGCCGTTCGGGCTGCCGTTTCGGGAAGCGTACTCCACCCATTTAGACGGATGCATGAGGTACGACACCGCCTCACGCGGAGGCAGCCGGAACAAAACGTGAACACGATGTTTCAACGATCGTGAAAAAAGACGAATTCGCTGTTTTGTCGAAAGGAAACTTTTGTGCGGGTAGCTCTCCAGCAGGGCGAGCAGCGCGATTTTTTCGCCCGCTTCGGCAAGGCGCTCTGCCATTTCGAATACGATCAATCCTCCAAGTGAGTAACCCATAAGAAGATAAGGTCCGTGAGGCTGAACTTCTCTGATTGCGTCCAGGAAGAATTGCGCCATATCCTCGATGCGGTCGAATGGTTCCTCCACACCGTCAAGCCCCTTCGCCTGCATTCCATAAATCGGACGCGCCGATCGAATATGCTTCACGAGTTGGAAAAAATCCATCACATTTCCGCCCATGCCGTGAGTAATGAAAACCGGCGGATGCAGCGTTCCGGGCTTCAGCAGCACCAGCGGAGCAAATCGGGGCAGCGACGGTTGCTCCATTGCCGCGGCCAATGCGGCAATCGTGGGCGTTTGGTAGATCATTACTGGCGGGAGTTCGCGGCCGCAGGCTTGCGAGATTTCCGTGAATAATTTGAGGGCGAGTAGAGAATCTCCACCCAGATCAAAAAAGTTGTCGTCGATCCCGATCGGCGAATGCCCCAGCACCCGCTCCCAGATCGGAATAAGCAGCTCAGTCAGTTTGGACACAACTGATTTTACCAAACGAGGTCGGCCGCTCACGTATACGTGTCAAATCGTCTAGTGCTCTGCTGAGCACAAGAACGTGCCGGCCAGTTCGCGGCCGGTGAAAAGCGGTAAATCAAGCATCCACTTCTCAGATAATATGGGGTGCAGCGGAAACAAAAGCCTCGTGGACAAATACAGCATCATCACTCCCGTTCGCGATGAGGAGCGGTTCATCGAAGGCACGATCGAATCGATCCTGCGCCAGACGATTCGGCCGATTGAATGGATCATTGTGGATGATGGCTCGACGGACTCGACGGGCACCATCATCGAACGGTACGCTCGAGATCATTCCTGGATCCGGATCCTTCACCGCAAAAATCGGGGACATCGTTCGACCGGCGGCGGCGTCGAGGCATTTCTGGATGCGTATCCTCTGCTTCGAGAGCGAGACTGGGACTATCTCGTGAATCTCGATGGCGACTTGACCTTTGCTCCGGACTATTTCGAAAAATGTTTTGAGCACTTTCACAACACGCCGCGATTGGGTATCGGCGGCGGCGCAGTTTACATACAAGTCGGGGATGACCTGCAATGGGAAAAAGCGCCCTACTTTCACGTCCGCGGGGCTACCAAAATATATCGCAGGGGATGCTGGGAGAGTCTCGGCGGGCTGATCCCCAGCCTCGGCTGGGACACGGTTGACGAGCTCAAGGCAAACCAGCTCGGCTGGACGACTCGGACGTTTCCAGAATTGAAGCTCGTTCACCATCGTGTAACGGGTCGCGCGTGGGGAGCCTGGGGCAACGCAGTGAACGACGGTGAAGCAGATTATCTTGTCGGTTATCACCCCCTTTTTTTCACGGTCAAATGCGTCCGGAATGCATTCAATCCTCCTTACATCATTAGAGCAGTGGGAATAGCCTACGGCTTCTTGCGGAGCGCAGCGCGACGCACGACTCGCATTGGCGACAGCGAGTTGAGAAGCTACCTTCGCGATCAGCAACTGCGCCGGATCTTCGGAATGACTTCGATCTGGAAGTGAAAATACAACAGCATACGGGTTATGGAACGGCTCCCCTTCTTGAGAGTACCGCTACGCTCGTACGAAGGTTTTCAGCAGCGAAATATTTATTGACATTTCACAATCGAGACGCCGTGGCATGGCAATTCCGCGTTATACTCGCCGCCATCAATTTCCGTCCGTTGTTCGGCCACTCGATGCGATCCCCGCAGAAGTTGCGTGGCACAAGCTGTTCTGGCGCCTTCTGCCAGGGGACGCAGCGTGGAAAAGAGAATCACTCAGCTCGATGCTGTTCGCGGCCTCGCGATACTCGCCGTGATGGCGCACAACAGCAGCTTGAAATTTCCACTTTTCAATTCGCAAAAGCTATTTGCCGACGGATGGATGGGAGTCGATCTGTTTTTCGTGCTTTCCGGATTTTTGATCACACGCATTCTGGTTGATACGAAGCAGTCGGAAGGCTATTTCGAGAATTTTTACGCTCGCCGCTGTTTGAGAATCTGGCCGCTCTACTATTTGCTGATCTTCTTCATGTTTGTCGCTGTCCGTTTTCTGAATCTATCGGAGTATCGTGTCATCCTTCAGCAGTCCTCGCCCTGGTGGGCTTATCCATTATTTCTTCAGAACTTCTTGATTCCTGGATCAAGCCATCCGGCGGGCCCACTGGGAGTCACATGGTCACTCGCGATCGAGGAGCAGTTCTACCTGATTTGGCCGCTGGTGGTTAGATTCCGCTCGGCTGCGCAGCTGCGCCGCGTCGCCATCGCCGTTCTTTGTATTTCGCCGGCTCTGCGCTTTTACTTGTCGCTGCATCATGTCGAACTGTACACCAACCTATTTTGCCGCTTGGACGGTCTCATGGCCGGAGCGCTTCTGGCCCTTGTTGTCCGATCGAGCGGTTTTGTTCCTTCGAAATTTCTCAAGCTGGCGTGGATATCTCTTGCGGTCGCAGCACCGCTGGCTTTTGTCACGGAAGCTTTCAATGCGAGATGGATTGTTTTCACCCTGACCGCGCTGGCGTCTGCGTCCTTCGTGTATGTTTCAATGTTCTCGACGCATAAATGGTTGCGGGTGGTGATGACCAACCGGTTCTTGATTTATACGGGTACGATCAGCTACGGCTTGTACTTGCTGCACAAAATTCCCTTTGGTGTGGTGGAATCACTTCGCCTCGACCGGTACCCATACGCGCCATTCCCGATTATATTCGTCGCCAGCTACGCAATGGCCGCACTCTCCTGGAATGTGGTTGAGAAACCGTTACTGAATCTGAAGCGATTCTTTGAGCCGTCACCCGTTCACTTTGACCGCGGTCCGAGGCGGCTTGCGTTTGTTTCTCAGGGAAGTGAAAAGCGCAGGCCTTCGCCGACTCTGTAGAATTTGCAGATTGTCCTCTTCGAAGCGGTTCGGGAGTTTTCGACATCAACCGACATGGCGGTAGATCGTCCGCCCGGCCGCAGCCAGCAGCCGTGGTGGCAGCACAGCGCAAAGTCGCTTCACCATTGTCAGCTTCCAATCATTCAACGAAGTGAGTGATCGATCGGAGGGATACGTCCAGTAGGTCAAGGGCTCGAAGTTTGAGGTCCATCGGCTCTTGAACCTCATGAGGCCGAGCTCATCTTCGCGTGTTCTCCCCAGTTCGAAAGAAATCGAGTCCCGCGACTTGCCATTCAGAATTGCCCGCCACAGAAGAAAAGGCATGGCACCGAGCTTGTGCAGCGTCTCGTCTGAAGCTCCGTATTTGTAATAGCTCGTGCGATTGAAATGCAGCGTCAGGACACCCGCCACCGGTTTATTTTCCCAATAGGCCAGCCGCAGGTCAGCAGCATTTCCCATGGATTCCAGCAAGTTCTTGAACCATTCGTAGGGTTGGGGAGGCAAGCTGTGCCGGGCGCGCGTGCGCACGACGAGGCGAAAGAAATGTCTCAAAATATCTTCCGAGCGTCCACACTTTTCGGTGACACCGATTTGTTCGGCATGGCGAATTCGGCGCCGGACAGAATCCTTGTCGAAGCAAGCGAAAATCTCCTCGGATGTAGGTTTCAAATCGATGCAATGTAGAACGTAATTCGAGGTCACCTTGAATCCCAGTTTCTGAGCGCTGTTGCCGGAACTCTCCTCCGATGGACGAAATTCAAAATACTTCCACTCCTTGCGCTGGATTCCGCTCTGCAGATCCCCTATCAATCGCTCGATGTCCTCTTCGGAATCGCAGAGAACGGCGCAGTGGTCCGAGAAGGGCAGGGAAACCAGGCGATTCCCCGTCAGCCAGCTCCGAATGCGGCAAAGAAGCAACCCGTTTTCCAACTCGTCGGCGGGAGGGGACGAAGTCAGGACCACGGGTTCGTAGCCGTAAGTCTTGCGGAGCGCCTCGAGCCAACCCACCGAATGAAAAACAGAGGCACGAGGATGCCGCTGCACAAAATCGTCCCAACGACGGTCGCGCAGAGGATCGATCTCGTAGATGCCTGCGAGTTTATCCGCTAGCCGCAGAGTCTTACCGTTGACGCCGGAGGTTTGCTGTAATGGGACGCCGAGCGGACTGGTCATTTGATCCCACAAATCAGATGCGTCCGCTGGGCTGGACGGCGACGCTCAAACCATACACCAAGCGTCCGAACTGGAATTTCCCCCTTTGATCTCCTGAAGCATACATTTATACACTGGCGGCCTTTCCGAGTGAACCAGATTGTTCATCGTTTCAGACTGTTCCAATTCGGGCGGCAATCAATTCAATATGGCGCAGGGCGAAAACTTGCACTAATCCACGTTTCGGCGCGTTTCTCGCTTCGCCGCGTCTCGTGAGCCTTTACTTTCAACGTCCGCAGGCTTCGTCATCGTTGGCAACGAACGAAGCCGAATGGATTCCAAATCGCGACTAGCGCCATCACGGGCTATGGCGGCTAGGCAGCCAGAATTTTTAATGCCGGTTGCTCTCGAGAGGTGTACCATACGCGCGGGTCGACCGGCGGGACCAGCGCGGCAGACAGGAATTCGGAGATTGATTTTCCATTACGTATGAGATTGCCGGGCGTCGGAGTGTGCAGGCCGGCCTCCGTAACGAAATTCTCGTGAGCGACGTTAATCATACGGGCACATTCAGCACATGACCAATGAGACGCCGCGCGACACTGAAAGACAATAAGTTTAGAGGTGCTGGACTACTTTTCGTGCGCTGAGGTGCGCTGAGCTGGAAGCAGGATTCATCCAGGAAACTACTTGCCTGCCGAGGGAATTTTTACGCCGTGAATTAGGATTTAGTCGTTCGAATTCTAAGGTCTTATTTCCTCCTCGCGCCCGCAAGTACCAGCCCGCTCGAGCACTCTGAATCGGCAACCCTTACACTGCAATGGCAACCTCAGACGTAATTGTCCTCGGAGCAGGTCCCTACGGACTCGCCGCAGCCGCGCATTTGCGAGCTATTAAGGGTCTCGATGTCCTCGTTTTCGGCGAGCCGATGTCATTCTGGCAACGCAATATGCCCGTGGGGATGTTTCTCCGATCAAACTGGACTGCAACTCAGATCGCAGATCCCAACTTGTCCTGGACGCTCGAGGCGTACCAGGCAGCGACGAACGATCATTTCTCCCAACCCGTTCCGCTCGAAAGCTTCGTCAGCTACGGGCAATGGTACCAGCGCCAGGCGGTTCCCGACGTTGATCGCCGGAGGGTCACGCGGGTTGAGGCCGATCCAAAGGGATTTCGGGTCACGCTGGATGGTGGAGAGACGCTCGGGTCGCGCCGCGTAGTCATCGCGGCAGGCATCGCCAACTTTGCATGGCGTCCCGACTCGTTCTCGAGGCTTCCTTCACCGCTGGCCTCGCACACATCGGAACATCGAGATTTCAAGAACTTTTCCGGAAAGCGCGTCCTCGTAATTGGCGGAGGACAAAGCGCCCTGGAATCGGCCGCTCTTTTGCATGAAGTTGGCGCCGAAGTGGAAGTTTTCGCCCGCAGCCCAAGAATCCATTGGTTGCAAGGATGGACCTCCCGGACGCTGCACCACGGTCTCGGCAAGTTCGTTAGGGGCCTGCTATACGCGCCAACGGATGTCGGGCCGGCGGGAATCAGCCAACTGATGGCGCGACCCGACCTTCTGAGGCTGCTGCCCCGCGGGCTTCAAGACAAGCTCAGGAAGCGCGCAGTTCGCCCGGCCGGGGCGCGCTGGCTGGTCACCAGGCTTCGTGACGTTCCGATTCACCTGGGCCGCTCCGTCACGGCAATCGGTGTCGTTGGTGAGCGGGCAAAGGTCCGATTTGACGATGGCCAGGAACGAATGGCCGACCACGTGCTGCTGGGAACAGGGTACCGGGTCGATGTTTCGAAGTACGATTTTCTCGCTCCGGAACTCGCGAATTCCATGAGCCGATCCAACGGGTATCCAAGACTCAAAGAGGGACTCGAAACGTCAATCCCGGGATTGCACATTTTAGGAGCCCCGGCCGTGTGGAGTTTCGGGCCATTGATGCAGTTTGTCTCGGGAGCCCGCTACGCATCGCGGGCTCTAGTCCGCGCAATTACGGCCAGGAATTGATCATGCGGGAAATCAAGGCTCCATAATGGCCACGAGCTTACGATTCGTCGATCGACGACGCAGGCCGAAGGACTACGTTTCCAGCATCCTCCCCGGCGCCGTGGTGATTGGCGGAGACTACCATGGGCTCGGAATCGTCCGGAGTCTCGGACGAATGGGCATCCCAGTCTGCGTTGTGGACGACGAGCATTCGATCGCGCGTTTCTCCTGTTACGCAACCTATTCCGCTCAAGCCCCCGACCTGCGCAATGCGGAAACCACCTGCGAAATTCTGATGGAGCTGGGACGAGAACTCGATCTGCGCGGATGGGTGCTTTTCCCCACACGCGACGAGCACGTCGCAGCGATTTCGATGCATCGCGCCACTCTCTCGGAAATTTTCAGGGTCCCAACTCCGGACTGGAACACGGTTGAAGCTATCTGGGACAAGCGAAAAACCTACCGGCTGGCCCAGGAACTCGGAATCCCGATTCCGGAAACTTGGTTTCCTCGCACGGCAGGAGATCTCGATCAGATTGACAGCCAGTTTCCCCTCGCGCTCAAACCTGCCATCAAGGAACACTTTTTTTATGCCACGAAAGCCAAGGCTTGGCAGGCAAACAGCCGCCCAGAGTTAGAACAGCTCTACGACCGCGCCACGTCAGTGGCTGGTCCCGGCGAGATTTTGGTCCAGGATGTCATCCCAGGCGGCGGAAACCAACAGTTTGCCTACTGCGCGCTTTTTAAAGATGGCAACGCCAGAAGCACCATGGTGACGTGCCGAAAGCGCCAGCATCCTCATGACTATGGCCGCGCGAGCACCTATGTGGAAACGGTTGAAATCCCGGATCTGGAGAGGCTGTCGGAGCGATTCTTGCGAAAGACGAACTACTACGGCCTGGTCGAAATGGAATACAAACTCGACTCACGAGATGGCCAATTCAAGCTGCTGGATGTCAACGCTCGGACGTGGGGTTATCACACGCTCGGCACTCCAGCCGGCGTGGATTTTCCGTACTTGCTTTACGCCGACCAAATGGGCCAGACGCTGGGGTTGAGCCGCGGAACTGTCGGAAAATCCTGGGTCCGCGTCCTCACCGATATCCCCACCGCGATCCTCGACCTCAGTTGCGGGCGCCTCAAGCTCGGAGATTATCTTAAGTCTCTGTACATCGCGGACACGGAAGCCGTGTTTAGCGCGAAGGACCCTCTTCCGGGACTCATGGAATGCGTACTGATTCCATATTTGGCCTTCCGCCGCGGCTTCTAGCGCCCGCAATTCCGGAGTTTTTCACTTCTACGCTGACCGTCCGGTCGAGATGTGTGGCAGGCTACGGAGTATCGCGCTTCTGATAGCAGAGAAGGATGAGGTCGGCGCGACGTCGCACGCCGAATTTGCTGAGCAAATTCGACACGTGAAATTTCACCGTGCGTTCTGAGATATTCAGCTTGCTGGCGATTTCCTTGTTCGAGAGATTTTCAAGAAGTGAATCGAGCGTTTCCTGTTCGCGATGACTCAAATCGGCGGCCGCGGCGTTCTTGAACTGCCGGCCGTGCGCACCGTTCAATATCGAATCCACGAAATTCGAAAGCAGAACGCGCGGCACCCAGAAGCCTCCCGCGGCGACGAGCGGCAGCGCATCGGGTAACTGGGAGCGGGCTTCGGAGTAGGTCAGCAACCCTTTCGCGCCCATGCGCAACAACGAATAGCTGCTGGCCTCCGTGAATTTCTCTCCCACGACGATCAGGCGCGCGCTGGGCGTGCGCTCGAGAATATTCGAAATGAGGGATGCGGCAGCTTGTTGGGACGTATGCGCGTCAAAAACGTAGATGCTCGCTTTCGGCAGCGTTACGTGACGCAGTTCGGGAGCGAGCGCGGATTCAAGCTGCTTTGTGACAATTTGGAATCCAGGACGGGCCAGAAGTTTTTCGAATTCGCCGAGAACCAAGGGATGTGCCGACAGCAGGCAAACCGAAAGGCTTTGCTTTTTCACCGACTTGAGCGTCATTGTGCTCTGCATCGAGAAACCGTCGACGACGTAACGCTAACCGCCGAAAAACTGTGGCGCTGCAACCGCGCTGCCGCATCGAAACCGAAACGCAGCAGTGCGTGGAAGTACACCCCGTTGCTACTAGAATCGTACAAGTCTTCGACACAGACCGAGAGAATTTTCTTCCGCAATTGTTTCGAGTGGTAAACGTCAAGCCCGGCGCCTCAGCGTCTATCGCGCATCCAGAAATCAGGGCGGGCAATGGACGTTCTTGTTGAAGTACGGACACTCTGAAAATGGTCAGCTGTGAGCCATTCGGAAGCGGCGATTTGGGAATCATTCGCAATCGCTCGATGCGAAATTTTGCGCCGCGGGAATGAATTTGGCGGTGCAGAATCCGGGCCTGCTACCTGCGTGCCTCATGCGAACGCCCGCCGATAAATGAAGTCGAACTTCCGCGCTCAGAGCAATAAACTAGAGCTTGGCAAACGTGTTCGTAGTAGGGCGCGATCTTTGGCGACCGAGGCGTACGGTAGCCGGGACCGACTCAGGATCTTCCGGGCGGTTCTCAGAAGACGACAAAATGGAAAGAAATTTACCTTTTATGCCATCCAACGCCTTTGAAGTGCCCAGCCGCATTCCGGCGGTCGAGTTCGCCAAGCACTTAAAGCCTTATATTTCAGATGGATGTAGATGCGTCGCGAAACATAGCAAATGCGGCCCTAAGTTGACAATTCTTGTAAATGGCTGAAAACATGGAGCATAGATCGTTTTGGCCGGACTCGGAGTAGACGGTATCCCATGGCAATCGCATTGCTTCCCTAAAATGTGGCAATCCCCGTTTACGCTAATCCCCGCGTGCGCGGCGAACCTTCAAAATGGCGACACAAACCAAACCTGGCGTTGTCGGAACGGCGGCTACGAATGGCGCGGAGGCCTTCGTTTCCGGCACGAGTTTGGCCATGCGCACGCTTCTAGGCGTATTGGCTGAGCTGGCGTCAACGAATATCCCGATCCTGCTGGCTGGCGAGAGCGGCACCGGAAAACAAGTGATCGCGCGACGACTTCACGAGATGTCACCACGGCACGCGGAGCCGTTCATCAAAATTTCGTGCGCGTCCGCGACGCCCGAGACTTTTGGCGTCGAACTGGGCCTGAACGGGAATGGCACCGCTCCACACGCGATGAGCGGAAGCGTGTTCTTCGACGAAATCGGCGACCTTAATCCGGTGTGCCAGAAGCTCCTGCTCTGTGCGCTTCCCGACGACGATTCTGCCAGCCGGTCCGGAACTCTGACCATGCGTGTGATTTCAACGACGAATCGGAATCTCGACGAGGCAGTTCGCGCCGGAAATTTCAGGAGCGAGCTCTACTACCGAATCAACGGAGTGTGCCTGCGCGTGCCGCCGCTGCGGGAGCGGAAAGATGACATTCCGGAGCTGGTCGAGTTTTTCCTGACCAAGTACGCCGCGCAACTTGGCCGCCCACGGCCAGTCGTCACGTCTCCAACGCTAAAGAATTTCATGAATCATTCCTGGCCGGGAAACGTTCGCGAGCTCGAGAACGTGCTGAAGAAAGTGGTGGCACTTGGCGACGAGCAATTCGCGCTAAATGAGAACGTGGAAACGGTCGCAGTTGCTCCGGCCACTGAAGCGCAGGCACGGTCGCTGAAAGCTGCGGCGCGTGCAGCGTCACGAGAAGCGGAGCGCGGGTTGATTCTGAAGACGCTCGCGCGAACGCGCTGGAACCGTAAGCGCGCAGCTCAGGAACTGCAAATCAGTTACAAGTCCCTTCTCTACAAACTGAAGCAAATCGGCTTGGATGATACGGGCGCAACATAAATTGGGGGGAGGAAGATGTTAAGAGGCTGTTGGTAACATACTTGGGACTCATAACGCTGGCGATTCCGGCGTTCGGCCGGACGTTCGCGGCGCAAAACAACGCGAAGAAGGCGCAGTCTACGGACGATTCGACTGCCGCTTCGCACAAGGCGGTGACCGAGGATCCAAATTACACGATCGGCCCGCAAGACGTTCTCGACATCAGCGTGTGGAAAGAACCGGAGTTGACTCGGACCGTGCCCGTGCGACCTGACGGAAAGATCTCGATGCCGCTGCTGAATGACGTCCAGGCTGCCGGGCTAACCCCGTCGCAGCTGGCGCAGCAGATCACAGTGAACTTGAAGAAATTCGTGACGGAACCGCAAGTGACGGTGATCGTGTCGCAAATCAACAGCCAGCGCGTCTATATCATCGGTGAAGTGCTTCGCGCGGGTGCTTATCCGCTACTGCCGGGCATGACGGTGCTGCAAGCGCTTTCGAGCGCCGGCGGATTTACCCAGTTCGCGTCTCTCGGACGCATTTACGTGTTGCGAAACGAAAATGGAAAGCAGCACAAATATCAATTCAACTACAAGGCCGCGCTGAGTGGGAAGCAAGCGGATCAAAATTTCGCGCTGAAGGCTGGCGACACGATCGTCGTGCCATAGGAAATGACGATGAATTCCGCTCAAATTCGCTTGCTGGCCGTTGCGTGTTTCGTCTTGTTCGCGTCGCTCTCCGTCCGCGCGCAAGATCAACCGCCGCAACCTGCCTATCGAACAGCGCTTCCCAATCTACAGTCGGACGACAATGGACCGGCTGATGTAAATGGACAGGAGCTTGCGCCGGATACCCGATCTCTCGCGGGTGTGCAGACTGTCACTCTCGGCGTGCCGGCGCTGGAACGCAGCTACTGGCAGCCATCCTTCAACGTGAACGCGGAGGGAGATTCGAATCCTCTGTCTTCGCCAGGTGTGCATTCCTGGTCGTCACCTTCAGAGTGGACCACGATCCTGGGTGGGCTAAACCTTCAAAACGTGAGAGGGCGCTCCAATTTCGAAATGGACTATTTCGGCGGCGGGATCGTCTCGAACGACCCTGCGATTGAGGGCGGAATTATTCAGGAAGCGCAGGTTTCCGAACGATTTTCTGGGCGCCGAACCGAAGTCGCGCTCTTGGATCAGACGTTGTACATTCCGGAAACATCGTTTGGGTACGGCGGCCTGAGCGAGTTGTCGCTTCCCGGAGGAGCCCAACTGGGCATCCAGTCCTCCTTGGTTCCCAACGAGACGATTCTTTCGGCACGCGGCCAGCGGCTCATCAGTGCATCGCTGGTTGAAGTTGATACCTTGCTCACGCCGAACGCTACTTTTTCGATGGCCGGCGGCTACGCGCTTTTGCACTATTTCAATGACGACGACTTCAATTTCAACAATGTGATCGGTCAGGCCGGTGTGAGCCTCCAGGTCTCGCGGCACGATACGATCGCTATCATCTATCGTTACGACCAGTACCGGTTCCCGTTCCAGGGCTATACGCTTCTCGGTCATACCGGTGAACTCGAATACGCGCGACGCGTGACCGGCAGGATGGCGTTCGAGATTGATGCCGGCGCGGAATGGGCCATTTTCCGGCTTCCGGGAGCCCCTGCCTACTCAACAACCTGGCCGAATCGCGTCTACTGGATCGGCGACGCCAGCTTTTCCTATGAATTGCATCGAACGCTTCTCAGCTTGAGTTACGACCACGGCATCTCGGGCGGCTCGGGTGTTCTGACGGGCGCGCTTACCGACACTGTCTCCGGCGGCGTATCGTCGCAGTTGACGCGCACATTCCACGGTGACCTCAAGGTCGGCTTTGGACGCAACTCGCAGCTTTCCGTCGTGTCAATTTCCACTGACGCGACGAACCCCAGTTTTAACTACCTGTTTGGAACTGTGGGCATCACTCATCCACTCGGACGCGAAATGACGTGGTCCCTAGGCTACTCAACGCAGTATCAGCAAGCCAGCCAACTCTATTGCATCACAGGAGTTTGCGGCACATCGATCTTGCGGCAACAGGTATCTCTCGGATTCAACTTGCATTCGAGGCCATTTGCGATCGATTGATCGCTAGAGTCTATTAGAGCGAAAAGAGGCAAGAATGACGCAGCGCGAACTAACTCCAGCCGACTATTACGCGATGTTTCGCCGCCGGTGGATTTTGATCACCGTAATTACGCTTCTGGGCGGACCGCTCGCGTATGGCGTATCGAAGCTGCTGCCGAACCGGTACCGATCGCAGACGCTGGTTCTGGTTGACGAGCCGACGGTGCCTTCCGACGTTGTGAAGCCCGTCGTGACTGCCGATTTGAACCAGCGGCTCGCCAGCATGCAGGAACAAATTCTGAGCCGGGCGCGACTCGAACCTGTGATCCGTCAATTCGGTTTGTTTCCGAAGGACATAAACAGGTTGCCGATGGAAGAACTTGTGGCGCGACTCCGCGGAGATATCGATGTGACGCCGGTCCAGGCGATGGCCGAAACGCGATCGAACGAGCTGCCGGGATTTCATGTCAGCGTGACGTTGGATAACCCGAGAACGGCGCAGGCCGTTTGCACCGCCATTACATCGAGATTCAGGGAAGAAAACGTGAAGGAGCGCCAACAGCAGTCCGAAGACACTACACAGTTTCTTGGTGAGCAACTTGCCGATGCAAAAGCCAAGCTCGACCAGCAAGACGCGCGACTCGCGGCGTTTAAATCGCGTTACATCGGCTCGCTGCCCGACGAGGAACAGACGAACCTGAACCTTCTCACGAATCTCGGGACGCAGCTCGATGCCGCAACCCAGGCGCTGGCGCGCGCTCAACAGGACAAGAGCTTCGCTGAGGCGTTGCTGGCGCCGCAAGTTGAGGAATGGAAGGCCACGCAAGCCGGAAAGAATCCTACAACTCTTCAAGACCAGCTCCAGACGCTTGAGACGCAGCTTGCGAATCTTCGGGTGCGCTACACCGATGATTATCCGGACGTCATCAAGACCAAGGACGACATCGCATCGCTCAAGAAACAGATCGCCGAGGAATCACGGCAAGGCTCGCCGGACAGCAAGCAGGCGAATGCAGCGACCGCCATTGAGCCGGCGCAAATCCAGCAGTTGCGCGCGCAAATTCACGGTTTCGAGCAGGCCATCGCCGCCAAGCAGGCCGAGCAAGAACAGATCAAACAGCAGATCAAGCTTTACCAGGATCGCGTGCAATCGAGCCCGGTGATTGAGCAGCAGTACAAGGAGCTGACTCGCGATTACCAGACCGCCAGCGACTTCTACAATGATCTGCTCAAGAAGCAATCGCTCTCCGCGATGGCGACGGATTTGGAACATCAGCAGCAAGGTGAACAATTTCGCGTCCTCGATCCTGCTAATCTACCCAATAAACCCTACTTCCCGGACCGGCGGCTGTTTGCTTTGGGCGGACTCATTGGAGGATTGGCGCTGGGCGTGGGGATGGCGTATGTGATCGAAATGCGTGACACGTCGCTCAAGAGCGAACGCGATGTCGAATTCACGCTTCGTTTCCCAGTTTTGGCCATGGTGCCGGCGATCAAAGGTGTAACGAATAATCGCGCAAAGCGTCGTAGTACACCGGCAGTCGAAAGCCACGTAGGCGTAGGATTGCGGGCCTGAGGAGAACATGTACCAGAAATTTTTCGGGCTTCGAGACAGCCCTTTCAACGTAAACCCTGACCCGCGCTATCTGTATTTGACCAAGCAGACCCAGGAAGCGCTGGCGGGGTTGACCTACGGCATTCAGAACCGCAAGGGCTTCATTCTCCTCACGGGCGAGGTGGGCACCGGAAAGACGACGCTGCTCAACCAGTTGCTCGATTGGCTGCGCGCGCAGAGGCTGTCGACGGCGTTCATTTTCAATTCGCGGCTCGAAGTCGATCAGCTCTTCGACTTCATCATGGCCGATTTCGAGATTCCCTGCGAATCGCGCGAGAAGAGCCAGGTGCTCCTCAAGCTCAACGCCTGGCTACTCGACCGGTATCGCGCAGGCAGCACCGCGGTTTTGATCATCGACGAAGCGCAGAATCTTTCGACTGACGTTCTCGAAGAGATCCGGCTGCTTACGAATCTCGAGACTACGACTCAGAAGCTGCTTCAGATCGTTCTCTCCGGTCAGCCGGAACTGGAAGAAAAACTGAAGCTGCCGCAACTGCGTCAGCTTCGCCAGCGCATCACGATGCGCTGCCGCACGGCCCCACTCACCCTCGATGAGACGTTTCGATATGTCGCGGAAAGGTTACGCATCGGTGGAGCAAACGGCGAACCGATTTTCTCGAAGGAAGCGGTGCAGGCTATTCACAACTACTCCCGCGGAATTCCCCGTGTGGTGAATTCGTTGTGCGAACACTCTTTGATCGATGCCTACGTCGACGGCGTGCGGCCTGTGCCGGCGCAAGTCGTGGAAGAGGTAGCTCGCGAATTTCAGCTCGACGAGATTGCCCCCATCGCGCCTCCTGGTTCCGCCAGCAAAGCGCAACAATCCGCGAGTACACAAGCCATCCTTCAGGATCTCGACACCATTCTCGAACGCCTGCGGCAGTCCACCACCGTGCCCGCACGTGAAAGGAAGCCATGAGTCGCATTCATGAAGCATTAAAAAAAGCCGAAATGGAGCGTGCCGCCGGGCAAGTGCTCGATCAACCTGCCACCGCACCCAGCGGAACCGGCCTGCAGCCGCCTCCTCCGGTCCGAATGCCTTCAGCCTCGGCCGTGGTCATCGAGAACCACTCCTTTGCTCCAAAAGTCACCATGCCTGTCCCCGGAGGTATGCTGAGCATCGAAGATCTGATGGCGCGTGGGCAGCGGACCAAATGGCACGCCGATGCCACCGCGAATGTGTTCGTCAATCCGGAAGCCGCGGCTCGAGGCGCGGAGCAATTTCGCACTCTGCGTTCCCGGCTATTGCAAATTCGCGCGGCGCAGCCCATCTCGACGATTCTGATTACGAGTTCCGTGCCCGCGGAGGGCAAGACATTCGTCACCTCAAATCTCGCGCAGGCGGTGATCCGCCAGCCCGACCGCCGGGTTCTGATGATTGACGCCGACATGCGCTGCCCTCGCCTTCACGAAATGTTGGGAGCGCCGCAGTCGCCGGGCCTGACGGATTTTCTGCGTGGCGATTCTGATGAGTTGTCCGTTCTTCAGACGGGGAGCGAGGGCAATCTGTGGATGATCCCCGGAGGAACGAAGGTCGCGAACCCGAGTGAACTGCTTTCGAATGGACGCTTAAAGCTGCTGTTGGAACGTGTAGCCCCACTTTTCGACTGGGTGCTGCTCGACGCGCCTCCCTGCCTGCCGGTGGCAGACGCGAGCGTGATCGCCGATATTTGCGATGGAATTCTGTTTGTCGTGAAGGCGGGTTCCACGCCCGCAGCGGTCGCGCAGCGCGCGCTTCAGGAGCTGAAAGGGAGAAACATCTTGGGCGTGGTGCTCAATGCGGTTGACGAAGCGCACAGCTACGGCTCGAGCTACACGCAGGGCTACGGATATTCCTACGGATACGGCAGCCCCGACGCGGGCGCCTGATTCTCAAGCCGCGTCGTAGGAACTTGAGGTGCGTCGGACTAAGCGCGGCTAGCCAAAGCTTCTTTTTTCTCGCTTCTCCGCCCGGCTTTTCGCAGTTCATTCTCAATCCACGAATAGGTTTGTTTGAGGCCCTGGCGCAAGCTTATCGCTGGTTCCCAACCCAGAACACGTCGCAACCGCGAGTTGTCGCTATTTCGTCCGCGCACTCCTTGAGGCCCTTTCAGGTTGTGGGTCTTGCTCAGTCGTTTTCCCGATGTTTCGCAAACCAGATCCACCAGTTGGTCGATGGTGACCAGTTCTTCGGTCCCCAGGTTGAGAGCATCGGGGTAATCGGACGCCATGATGCGGACAACCCCTTCCACACAATCATCTGCAAACATGAACGAGCGCGTTTGCTGACCGTCACCCCAGACCTCGATCGGGCCGCCATCATCCGCCAGCGCAACCTTCCGGCAAATCGCCGCCGGCGCCTTTTCCTTCCCGCCTTCATAGGTGCCGAGCGGGCCGTAGACATTGTGGAAACGTACGATGCGAGTCGCGAATTTGTAGTCGTGCCAGTAGTAGCGGCACAATTCCTCGGCGTATAGCTTTTCCCATCCGTAACCCGGCTCCGGTTCGGCGGGAAAGGCATCCTCTTCTCTCAACGGCCTCACTTCGGCATCCGTTTGCTTATTCTGTGCGTATACGCAAGCGGATGAGGAAAACAAGTAACGCTTGACCCCGTTTTGGCGGCTTGCCTCCAGCATGTGGGCATTGATCAGGATATTGTTGCGGGCGATATCCGCGTGAAACTCGGTGATGTAGCCGATGCCGCCCATGTCCGCTGCGAGGTTATAGACCTCGTCCACGCCGGCACGAGTTGCTGTCAAGCAGCTGTCCCACCGGCGCAAATCGAGCACTTCAAACTCATCGGCGGGCGAGTTTTCATACTCCGGAGACTTTAAGTCCACGCCGCGAACAAAATGGCCGTCAGCCTTGAGCCGCTTTACCAGATGGTGGCCGATGAACCCGCCGGCACCAGTCACGAGCACGCGTTTTGGGGTCGTCATAGGAATTCCTTGCTTTCGTTTCGAGTCTAAAAATAACCGAGTATGCCTGAACCGCAAATTTTGTCTTGAATCAAGAGCGAGCCAAAAGCCTACAGCTAAACCATGCCACACGCAACGATGTCGGCAGAGCAAAATGGTCTCTGCCTGGCGCACAATACTTCTCGCGCCTCTTTATCTGGATGGTACTTGACCGCGAATTACGCCGGTACAACCCGCAATGGACAAAATGCTTTCCACCTTCGCCAAATCTTCGCCCACGATTGATTTCGCGTCGACTGACAGATCGCCATCCGTCATCGGCTCTGCTTATCGGATGATTCGACAGGCTTTACGGAAACCCTCTCAGTAGACGCCATTGCACGCCTCCAAGGAATATCGGCAATATTCCAATCTCCTTCAGCGTGTTACGCGGGCAACACCCCGTACGCAAACGAAATCGGTTAATTCGCCCTGTATGCTCGTTCGTACCACTCCCAAGTGCGCCGCAAGCCCGTGCCGAAATCTACGCTCGGCACGTAGCCGAGGACGCTCCGCGCGAGGCTCACATCCGCCTGAGAATGAAGGATATCGCCTGTGCGCGGGGGGTCGTATTTTGCGCGAATGGGCTTGCCTGAAATCTTCTCGAGCTCCTTCAACGCCTGATTCAGCGTGATGCGAACTCCCGTGCCGCAATTGAATACTTTGCCGGAGGCGCCCGGTGCCTCGCAGGCACGCAGCGTCGCGTCCACGACGTTCGCGACGTACGTGAAATCGCGCGATTGTTCCCCGTCGCCGTAGACGACGGGCTGGGTTCCTTCGAGAAGCGCCAGCATGAAGCGCGAAAGCACGCCGGAATACTGCGAGGTAGGATCCTGGCGCGGCCCAAAGACATTGAAATATCGAAGGGACACATTTTCAAGGCCGTAGACGCGGCCAAAGACTTGCGAATACAGTTCGCCGACGAACTTTGTCACCCCATAAGGCGAAATCGGATTCGGAGCCATGGTCTCGATTTTGGGCAGAGCCGGCGTTTCCCCGTAGGCGGACGATGACGCCCCATATACGATGCGCTTGACCTTCGCATCCCGCGCGGCCACCAATACATTCAGCGTGCCGTCGATGTTGACGCGATTCGTTTCAATTGGATCGGTCACGGATCGCGGCACAGAAGTGCGCGCGGCCAGATGGATCACATAGTCGGCGCCACGGCATGCTGATTGAACCGCAGCAAGGTCAATGATGCTGCCTTGGTGAAATTCGATTTTCGAGGATACCGCCTGGAGGTTCTTTTCATTTCCGGAAGACAGGTCATCCAGGATCACGACCTTTTGACCGCGCCGCACGAGCTCATCAACAATATTCGAGCCGATGAACCCGGCGCCTCCCGTGATCAAGTAGTGCATCGAATCACCGTTCCGAAACTGAATCTAAAGTTTGATGGGAGCTGAAAGGCTTTCCGTCTCATGCGTTCCGGCAAGTCGTAGCTAACCACATTGATTAGAGTAACTTACGCGACAGGTCGAGAAGCGAGCAGTCGTCCATTCGTCCTCTCAACGCCGGTCGTTCGCATTCCCAACCACCGCGAACTTGTAAATTGTCTCCGAGTGAAAAATTGAGCCGGGCCGCAAGACGGTCGAAGGAAAAGTCGGATGGTGAATGGAATCAGGGAAGTGCTGCGTCTCGAGGCAAATGGCGCCGAACTGCGGATAGGATACACCGCGTTTGCCGACAATCGATCCATCTAGCCCGATCGCCGTATAGAGCTGAATTCCGGGCTGCGTGGTCCAAACTTCCATCACTCGCCCGCTGCTGGGGTCCGTCACGCGAGCGGCGAACCGAAGTTCTCCTGTGTGTCCATTCACTACGTAATTGTAGTCGTACGCTCCGGGATTTGGATTGAGCGGCGTCGAGCGCGCTCCAACCGCCATCGGCTTTGTGAAATCAAGGGGCGTTCCAGCTACCGGCTTGATTTCGCCCGTCGGAATCAGCGTTGCATCCACAGGGGTGTACTTGTCAGCGTTAATCTCGACCAAATCTTTCAGCACATTGCCGCCGCTGGAAAGATTGAAATAGCTGTGATTCGTCAGGTTGACGATTGTAGGTTTATCCGTAGTGGCCCGATAGGCGATCTCCAATGAGTTATCATCTGTGAGGACATACTCCACCGCCGCCGAAAGATTGCCCGGAAACCCTTCCTCGCCGTCCCGGCTCAGGTAGGTCAACCGCACGCCAGCAGAGTTTGGGTCTTTGATCGGCTCGGCTTTCCAGACGCGACGATCGAATCCGACGAGCCCGCCATGAATCGAGTGGGGGCCGTTGTTGAGAGCCAACGAATACTCCTGACCTTCGAGCGTAAATTTGCCATTGGCAATCCGGTTTGCGAACCGGCCGATTATGCCGCCAAAGTGGGGATGCGGACCGAGGTAGCCCCTCAAATCGTCAAAACCGAGCACGACATCGCCGAATTTGCCATCGCGGTCAGGCACCCATAACTGGGCGAGAGTCGCGCCGTAGGTGATGATTTTGGCCGACGCGCCAGCAGCGTTCCGGAGCGTATACATCTGAATCTCGGTCCCGTCGTCGAGCTTACCAAACGACGTCACTTCCACGGTGGCGCGGCTGACTGGCGTTCTTGCTGTGATGTAGTCACCTCGTTGCTGCCCGAGCAATGCCGGGAAGCTCAGAAGCCCCATCCAAATGCATAAGATCAACTGGAAAGCCCCGTGTGTCCTGAATTTCACCATTTTTCGCCAGTCGCTCTGGGAATCTCGGGTGCCGCTCGGGAATCGTAGAAAAACTCGATTCCTGGCTTAGCGAGAAGGTCCCCTGTGCGAATGCCGCCTCTCGCCCCCAAACGGCCGCCAATATACACGCGCAGGCTTTGCTGAGTAAATCAGGAGTTTTCCCGCCTATTTTAGGGGGCTGTGCAATAACCCGCCCTCCCCCTAAGCGATTTGATGGTGTGGAGAGTGGCCTGTAAGGAACTGTGCCCGTTGCAAAGTGAGCAACGATCGCGCTGGAACTCAGTGCTGGAACTGCCTGAACTAAGCGCATTGTTTCACCTGTCCTTTCTCTGACCCCCCGACCAGTAGAAGCCATAAGTGGCAGCCAATAAACTGAAAACACCATGAGAACACGCGGACAACATCGCAATCATACCTATCGTAATTCCATTCAAAACCCGGGTCTAACCAATCCTTTCCACCGCTGGGGCATCGCCCTGCTGTGCGCACTTGCGTTTATTGTGTTGTCAACAGGGTTGGCGGGTCGCGCCGGAAACGTCACCCACGCGTCCGACGACATAAGCGCGGGAACAGGTCTCGGGAAGCTCGTCGCTAGCCCCGTGAGCCTGAAGTTTGGCAGCGTTTCGACGGGAGCCAGCTCCACGCTCGACGTCACGCTGACGAACGGCGGTGGGAAGACAGCAACCATTTCCAAGGCTGAAATTCATGGCTCGGCCTTCTCACTCGTTGGCAGCGCACCGGCGTCGATTGCGCCGGGCGGCAGCGCCACACTGAAGATTCGATTCACGCCGGGTGCGTCGCAGAGAGAATCCGGTGAACTCACGGTTACGACGGATATCTCCCCCACGCCCTTGGCGGTCGAGCTTGTCGGCTCGGGCTGGGGAGGTTCACTCTCGATTTCTCCCAGCGACGTCGTATTCTCGAGCGTTCAAGTCGGCCAAACCAGTACCCGGGCGGTGACGCTAACGAACGTCGGAACTGCGGCTCTTTCTCTAACTTCAATTACGGCGGACGGCACCGGATTTGGAATCAGCGGGATCGCGGCGGGAGTAACGATCGACGCAGGAGCCAGCAGAATGTTGAGCGTTAACTTCACTCCGGCCGAAGCTGGAACTTACGTCGGAACGATCGCCATCAACGACACGGCCTCGACAATTCCGCGGGCTATTCCTCTTGTCGGCACGGCCATCTCGGGCAGCGGCGCTCAAGGCACACTCGCAGCGTCTCCTTCGGCGGTGAGCTTCGGAAACATCAACGTTGGCAGCACTGGAAAGGCCACGATCACTCTCAAGAACTCGGGCTCGGCATCGACGACGGTGTCACAGGCCATCACGACTGGGGCAGGCTTCACTACTGCCGGCATTTCCACGCCGCTCACTTTGGCGGCTGGGCAGAGCACGACATTTACCGCCCAGTTTGCGCCGACGGCCGCGGGCAGCGTCAGTGGAAGCATCGCGTTCAAGAGTAATGCTTCGGATGCCACGATGAACATAGTCATGACCGGCTCTGGAGTTACGATGGGCATTGCAGCTTCCCCAGCGAGCGTCGCATTTGGAAACGTACCCATGGGCAGCAGCGCGTCGAAGACCGTCACCCTCGAGAATACAGGATCTGCAGCCTTGTCAGTCGCAACGGTTACCGCTTCCGGAACCGGTTTCAGCGTAACGGGCATCTCGTCTGGCATCTCGGTGGCGGCCGGCGGTACCGCGACGTTCACTGTGGACTTTGTGCCGGCAACCGCCGGGACCGCGACCGGCAGTGTTTCAGTGTCAAGCAATGCTTCGAGCAGCGCTCTCGTCATCCCGCTGAGTGCCGACGCGGTTCAGGCGTCAATCTCAGCGTCTCCGGCCAGCGTTTCGTTCGGTGACGTATCCGTCGGCAGCAGCGGCACAACGAGTGTGACCTTGAGCAACAGCGGCAGTGAGAGTCTGACAGTGTCGTCGGTCTCCGCTTCCGGAACCGGGTTCAGCATTTCCGGAATGTCATCTGGAGCGACTGTGGCCGCGGGGAGCAGCGCGACATTTAGCGCTCTCTTCAAGCCGACTGCGGCCGGCAGCGTTTCCGGCAGCGTGTCGATCGTGAGTACCTCGGCGAATTCTCCACTCACAATTCCTCTGAGTGGAACCGGTGTCGAAGCCGGCATATCGGTGTCTCCGGCCAGCATAGCGTTCGGTTCAGTGACCTCGGGCAGCAGCAGTTCGCAGACCGTCACGCTGAGCGATACCGGCACTTCAAGCCTGTCGGTCACGTCGGTTACGGTCTCTGGAACCGGCTTCAGCATATCCGGCTCGTCCTCGGGTATTTCAGTCGGGGCGGGAAGCAGCTCATCGTTTAAGGTCGTGTTCGCGCCGAGCTCGGCAGGCAGTTATTCCGGGACGGTTACGATCGTGAGCAATGCGCCCAACTCTCCGGTTTCGATGTCGGTGACCGGCACCGGCACTCAGGCTACTGCGCCTGCGATCTCAACAACGCCTACAAGTGTTTCCTTCGGCAGCATCACAACCGGCAGCAGCTCGTCCGAATCGGTGATGGTGATGAACACCGGGACCGCGAGTCTAAGCGTTTCCTCGATTTCAGCTTCAGGTAGCGGTTTCAGTGTCAGCGGGATGTCTACGCCAACGACGATCGCGGCGGGCGGCAACACCACGTTCAACGTGGTATTCGCGCCGACGTCCACGGGCAGCGCCACCGGAAGCATTTCAATTTCGAGCAATGCGGCAACTTCGCCGGTTGCGATTCCCGTAAGTGGCACTGGCATAGCCACAACTCAATTGCTTTCTGCAAGTCCGACGAGCTTGAGCTTCGGCAGCGTGAACGACGGCACGACGAGTTCATTGAGTGTAACGTTGACCAACAGCGGGAATTCCAACGTCACAATTTCCGGTATATCGGCGAGCGGAGGAGCTGGTTTCACGACAAGCGGTGTGTCTTCTGGTCTGGTCCTCGAACCCTCACAGACGGTTACCTTGACTGTGGCGTTCGATCCGGCCGCAGCGGGAGCCGTGACTGGAACCGTGAGCGTGTCCAGCAACGCGACAAACTCCCCGACGAGCATTGCGGTTTCGGGCACGGGTGTGGCGGCAGCGACGTCGGTGACGTTGTCGTGGACGGCGAGTGCTTCGAGTAATGTGGCGGGGTACAACGTCTACCGCGGAACAACAGAGGGCACGTATTCAAAGCTCACCAGCTCGACGGTCTCCGGAATGACTTATGCGGACTCGACGGTTCAGTCTGGACAGGACATCACGTATTACTACGTTGTGACTGCTGTGGGTACCGACGGAGTGGAAAGTTCGTATTCGAGCCCGACCAGCGTGACCGTTCCCTAGATTTGAGCTGGGCGGGACATCTGGCGACATCGGCTGGGGGCGGCTTATCAGTACTTCTTACACAGTACTCTTAGGCCGCCATCAGCTTTTGGTGTGCGCACGCGTCCTGCCACCTGTCCTTTGCACCTGTCCCTTGACTGCGCTACCGTTCAGGTAGCATTCCATTATAAGTTGTCCTACAATACGCGACATTCGTTCGGATAATCGCTAGAGCCTAACGCACTGTGCTGAACTGCTGTCCAGGTATAATCCAAGGAAGGAATCGGCGAGCAGGTCTGCTCACCCTGATCGCCACGACGATTCTTATTGTGTTTCAGTCCGGCTGCGCCAGCTCTTCCCCCAAGGCTGCTACTCAATCCGGCTCGCCAGCGATTTCGACTTCGCCTGCCAGCGTTCAGTTTGGTTCGGTCGCAGTCGGCACTTCTCTTTCGCAGCCGATCGTCGTATCGAACACCGGCAGCGCCAGTCTGACCGTCACTCAAATCACATTGAGCGGTCAAGAATTCTCCCTGAGCGAAGGTGTGTTGCCGATAGATATTGCGGCCGGCGGGACCGCGGTTATCACCGCCGGATTTGTGCCGTCCGCGACGGGAAATGCATCAGGTTCGATTTCGATTGCGAGCAATGCTTCCAATGGGCCGTTGACGGTGAGTCTAAGCGGTTCCGGGGTTAGCGGCACATCGACGTCCCCTTCGGTATCGTTGAGTTGGATGGCTAGCGTCTCGAGCGACGTAATCGGATACGACATCTACAGAGGCACGCAGACCGGCTCCTATTCCCAAATCAACTCTTCGTTGATCGCCGGAACGAGCTACGTGGACTCCACAGTGGAAGCTGGCCATAACATTACCTACTATTATTCGGTCACTTCGGTAAGTTCCGACGGCAAACAAAGTGGGTACTCGAGTCCCGTGGTAGTTTTGGTCCCTTAGTCGATCTGTCGCTTTCGATTGACACACCGCCTGCCTCTTAGTTCAGCGCTCTCAACTCCCAGCTCTACTTTTTACACTCTCACCTCCACGAGGGTCGGCCCTTCACTTTCAAATCCGTTCTTCAGCGCCTTCACAAATTCTTCCAGCGTCGCTGCTCGCGTCGCCGGCACGCCCATTCCGTTTGCCAGTGCCACCCAACTCAGATCCGGCCGCCCAATATCAAAGAGGCTCGCGGCCTTCGGACCCGGCTCGCCGACGCCCAGCCCTGCAAACTCGCGCTTCAACACTCCATACACACGATTGGCAAACACCACCGTGGTCACTTTCAGATTTTCTCGCGCCATCGTCCAGAGCGCCTGCAACGTGTACATTCCGCTGCCATCTGCAGTCAGGCATAGGACGCGCCGCTCCGGACGTGCCACGGCCGCGCCCACGGCGAGCGGCAGGGCAATCCCAATTGCTCCGCCCGTGCACGCAAGCCAATCGTGCCGGGGTGCGCCACGCGTTGCCGCCATCATCCCGCGTCCCGAAGTCATGGACTCATCTGACACAATCGCGTTTTCCGGCAGCGTCGCTCCAATGGCTGACGCGAGCCCCTGGAGCGTGATCCCGCCGCTGGGCACGGCAGGCCGCTCCGCTTTTGCAACCGCCTCAGCGCCCGACGCGCCGCCGAGCGACATCGAGGCAATCAAAGCCTCGAGCGCTCCCACATAGTCGTCTCCCGGCCGTGCGAGCACGTTCATCTCGCAATCCGGCTGGGTGAGTACGCTGCTTTTTCCCGGATACGCAAAGTACGTCACCGGCGGCGACGCCCCTACCAAAATCATCTGCCGGAACTCTTTCAATTGCTCCACGGCCTGCTCGAGGACGTATTGCATCCGCTCCACTACGGGCAGGCCCGCGCCACGTTCGAGTCTGGCAAACGGATACGGCGCAATCAGTTTCGCATTGGTGGCCGCCGCAATCCGCCCCGCCGCCGCGAGCCCTCTGCCATAGAGCGCATTTCCGGCGAGGAGCAGCGCCGTCCGCGCGCCCGATCGCAGCATGGCCGCCGCTCGTTCGATGGTTTCCGGGCTCGGCATAGTTGCGTGCGGGGCCGAAGGCACTTCCGCCACGGCGCCTCCATCGCCCCACGCCACATCCGTCGGAACGATCAGAGTCGCAATTCGTCCCGGCGGGGTCCGCGATGCGACGATCGAGTCGGCAGTGTCGCGGCCCACTTCACTTGTTGCGCGTGACGTCCTCAGCCATTTCGAATACGGCCGCGCGCACGAATCGATATCTGAAGCCAGCGGCGGGTCATATCGCAAGTGATACGCAGGATGCTGACCGATCAAATTCACCATTGGCACTTGCGCCCGGCTGGCGTTGTGCAGGTTCGCGAGACCGTTCGCAAATCCCGGGCCCAGATGCAGCAGCGTGCACGCCGGCTTCTCTGTCACCCGCGCATACCCGTCTGCCGCCGCCGTCACAACGCCTTCGAATAGCCCGAGCACGCAACGGATCGCCGGCGTGTGATCGAGTGCCGCGACCAAATGCATCTCCGACGTTCCCGGATTCGCGAAGCATGCGTCCACGCCTCCGGCCGCCAGCGTCCCAATGATGCTCTCCGCGCCGTTCATCTCTCTCTCGTCAATCTGTGCATTCCGCCCCGATGACGCCGACATGTTATCTCGTTTCCGTCCTTCCATCCTCGCTTCACTCTCGCAAGACTCCGATCCAACAACAACGCTTGAGGCCGCCCTATCGCTGCCGGGCCAAGAATGAACCGCTTGCCGGGCGCTCGTGCCGCCAACTCACCTCTTTCCATGTTCCATTGACTTGGGCAGAGGCGCTATGCTACTCATGCAGCGCAATTTTATCGATACCCCGACCCGGGAATGGCACCGCGGAACAAACGGATCGCAATCACCCTCGAGACGTTGCTCGAAAGCGTGGACCTCGCTGAGAGCATCGTCATGCGGGTTTCTGACGCCGCTGGATTCAGCGAAGACGACTGCCATAAAATCGGCATGTCGATTCGCGAGGGCGTCATTAACGCGTACAACTATGGCAACGGCCAGGATCGCCGGAAGAAGATCTTTTTCACCGTCGAATTTGAACCGGAGAAAATGGTCGTGCGCATTCTGGACCAGGGCAAGGGATTCGAGCTATCGCAAGTGCCGGATCCACTCGCGGAAGAGAATCTCCTGCGCACCTCCGGTCGCGGCATTTTTCTGATGAAAGCCTTCATGGACGAATTCGCGGTTCGGCACGGGCCACAAGGCGGTGCCGAAATCACCATGGCGAAGCGGCTTCCGGGCTCGCGCGATAACGGCGCCGCTCCGGAATCACCGGCGAAAGGGCAGTGACGTCGTGAGTCTTCAGGCTACTTGCCGCGAGAATGCCGGCGTTGCCGTCGTGGATTTCAGCGGCCGCATCACGCTCGGCGAGGGCAGTGCGCTTCTGCGCGACACGATTAAGGATCTCACCGGGCGCGGCAAGAAAAAAATCCTTCTGAACCTCGCTGACGTCGACTACATCGATAGCGCGGGAATCGGCGAATTGGTCAGTGGTTATACGACCGTGCGCAACGTGGACGGCGAACTGAAGCTCCTCAATCTCACCAAACGGGTCAGCGATCTTTTGCAGATCACGCGTCTCTACACCGTGTTCGACGTCCAGAACGAGGAATGGACCGCGATTCACAGCTTCAAGTAACGCGGCCTTCCGCGCAAGCTCAGCGTCCCACGCTTTCCTTGCCGCGACCCGATTGTTAGCGCGCGTTCAATTTCCCGCCGCATGCCGCCCCTCTTTCCACACGCCGACGTTGTAGACAGCAAAAGTCGTTTTATGCCAGAATCGGCGCGCTTTGGCGCTCTTGTAATCCCGTGGGTGTGCGAGCCCGGCTAGCAGCGGGTCTAGGTGCTACCGACTGGCGTTACAGGGTCCAGAAGCGCAACGTCACCAAACAGGAGTTCCTACGTTGGCGAGAGAACAGGGTGTGGTGAAGTGGTTCAATGCGTCCAAGGGCTATGGCTTCATCCAACGCCAGTCGGGTGAAGATGTTTTCGTTCACTTCTCGGCCATTCAAATGGATGGCTACAAGTCGCTGAACGAAGGTCAGCTTGTGGAGTTCGAGGTTCGCCAGGGACCAAAGGGCTTCCAGGCCGAAAACGTCAGCAAAGTCTAGAAAACAATCTTGGGGGGCCCTGTTCACGTCCGGGGACAGGGCCTTTTCCATCTCCAACGCTTTTTCGCCGAATTGCGTGTGATACCATTGTCGTTAGGGAATTCACGCTAGGAGCCGATTCGTGCCCGAGCATATTTCGCGCAAAGATCTGAAGAAGGACGAGTTCAGGGACACGATTGCGCACGGCGCCGAAGCGGTTCTCACCCACCAGAAGCTCACCATTTACGTGGGAGCGATTGTCGTCGTGGCGCTCGCGACATATTTCGGAGTGCGCCTGTATACGGAACGCCAGACGGTGAAAGCTGCGGCGGCATACGACGATGCCATGAAAGTCTTCAACGCGAGCGTTCGGACTGCGGGCCAGCCGGTCGACGCGGGCGAGCCGACATACCCGGATGACAAGTCGAAATTCGAGGAAGCTGCGAAGAAATTCGAAAGTGTCGCGCAGCAGTATCCGCACACGCGGCCCGGAGAAATCGCCGCTTACTACGCCGGGCTTTCGCTCGAGCGCCTGAAGCGAAGCAACGAAGCGGTAACCTGGTTCGATAAGGTCGGGCACAGCGGCGAGGATGATTTCGCTTCGCTGGCGCGGCTTGAGCTGGCGCAGCTCGACGACGAATTGAACAAGTCCGCCGATGCGGAAAAGCTGTACAAGGATTTGGTGGCTCATCCCACCGTTTTTGTTTCGAAGCCGGTTGCGCTGCTGGGCCTTGCCGATCATTACCGCGGCCTGAAGAACAACGCGGATGCCGTGAAGACCTACAACGAGATCAAGGCCGAGTTCCCGGATTCTCCGATCTCGCAGCAAGCCACGCAAGACATCGCTCTGCTGCCGGGCCAATCATAGAAAGGGAGATTGCGGTAGCGGATTCAGTGCCATCCTGATTTAACGTGTTGGCTCATATTAAGACTGAGCCACATCCTTCCAGTTGGAATTCTCATGTTGACCAGCGGTGACTTGCGTCGCGATGGCCGGCGCGAACGCGCAGACGTCGCGCGATGCGGCCAGGGCGGGTGAAGATCGGCCTTCCTGAGGCCCCGATGCCGGTGGTACGCCGTACTCGCCGCTGACCCAAATCATCGGTCTGGTCACGGGGAGCGAGTTGCGGCAGTATGCTTTAGCAGCCATGGATTTTTCTTCAATCTATTCGAGTAAGAATCGAACGTCACTTCTGATTCTTGCGGCGTTCCTGATTATCGTGATTGCAGTGATTGACTGGCTCACAAAGCCGTACATATCGATCGGCTTTTTGTATCTTTTTCCAATCATGATAATCGCGGGCTTCGCACCGCGTTGGCAGATCGTTGCGGTCGCGCTCGTGTGCGCCGTCCTTCAGGAATTATTCAGTGAGCTGCCCTCGAGTGAAGCGATCACGCGACTCTTGATGGCTTCAGCCGGATTTATTGGAACCGGGCTCTTTGTTTCCGAGATAAGCCGCAACCGCCAGATGGCGGTAGAGCACGTGGAGGCGGTGGAAACGCAGAGCAAATTACGGCAGGAAGCGGAGGAACAGCTACGCATCCTTGTGGACAGCAGTCCGGCGGCCATCGTGACGATCGACCAGACCGGCCGGATCCTCCTGGCGAACGACGCGGCAGGCGATTTGTTCGCGTCGGAAAACGACTCACTTGCCGGTCAATCCATCAAAGAATTTCTTCCGGCGCTGCAGAGTGCCATACAGACGCACCGACTGACTCATTTCCGAACTGAACTCCGATGTCGCGGGAAGCGCAAGAATGGAGAGGCGTTCCTCGCCGCTGTCTGGTTCTCGACTTATACGGCGGACCAGGGATCTCGATTGGCGGCAATTATAGTTGACCTGTCTGAGGACCTCCGCGATCGGGAGGATTTGAGCCTCGATCACCTGCTGAAAAACACGAAGATTTTGATGGGAGCGGTGGCGCACGAAATTCGCAACGTATGCGGCGCGGTTCTCGCGGTCTACAAGAATTTATCACGCCTGCCGGAATTGCAGGAAAACCAGGATTTTTGCGCGCTCGGCAATCTGATTGAGGGCTTGGAACGGCTTTCAGAACTGGAACTGCTTCCGCCATTCGGTCACGACCTGGCGTCCGTCGAGTTGACGAGCGTGCTTGACGAATTAAGGGTTCTGATCGAGCCGCCCTATCGCGAAGCCGGATGCGAAATCATTTGGCAGGTGCAGGACCGTCTTCCGCTGATTATCGGGGATCGTTATGGACTGCAACAGGTCTTCCTGAATCTGGCGCGCAATAGCCAGCGCGCAATGGAAACTGCCGAACAGAAACGCCTCACGATCAGCAGTGAGACGCAGGCCGGGACAGTTGTGATTCGATTCGAAGATAGCGGCGCGGGAGTGATGTCACCCCACGAACTCTTCAAGCCCTTTCAACCGGGAGCAAATTCGACAGGCCTGGGACTATACGTCTCTCGCGCGATTCTCCGCAGCTTTGGGGGGGAGCTCAGATTTGAGCCACGCGGCCGAGGCTGTTGCTTTGTGGTAAGTTTGGCGACGGTATCAAACAGGAAGGATTCGGCGAATGAGTAAGGCCGCAACGAAGAATGTGCGCATTCTGCTCATCGATGATCATGCGCTATTTCGCGAAAGCGTGGCCCGATTGCTGCAGGCTGAACCCGGATTCGAAGTTGTTGCGAATTGCAGCACGGGAGCTGAAGCGCTCGAAGTATTGAATTCGCGTGAAGTCGATATCGTCCTCCTGGACCTCGATTTAGGCCCGGAGAGAGGTACGGATTTTCTCGATAGCTTCCGAGCTGAATCGCATCAGGGCAAAATTCTGCTGGTGACTGCGGGGGTGAATGACAACGAAGTGCCGGATCTGATCCGAAAAGGGATCTCCGGGATCTTCTTGAAGCACGGCTCGCCGGCGTTATTGATTCGTGGGATTCGCGAGGCGATGGAAGGACGAGCGTTATTTGGGCAGGACCAATTGCGAAGGGCGCTCGAAAGCGCCGGTCAGATCAGCACGCAACAACGCCGGCCGGATTTAACGGAGCGGGAGGCGCAGGTGCTCTCGTTCATTCTGGAAGGATTGGCCAATAAGCAGATCGGAGATCGGCTGCACATTTCAGAGAGCGCGGTGAAGGCTTGCTTGCAGCAACTTTTCGCCAAAACAGGCGTTAGAACGCGAAGTCAACTGGTCCGCATTGCGTTGGAGCGATATCGGGACCAACTCTAGTGATCGTCTTCGCAAAATGGCCGGGGTCGCGGGCGCGTGAGCTTTTCCGGAGGCGGAAGGGTAAGCAAGCTGCATGCCTCCCAAGGGAGAAAGGGGCTTCGAGTTTGGAGTGCATCACCTCCGGTCTTGATCAGCCGGATAAGCCACGCGGGATTCTTTCGAACTGCCCAATTCCGTCGTAGGCACATCATAAGCGCGCATGAATTGCAGGATCATCTGCACGACGGCCGCATCTCCGATCGCCGTATTCAGCATCGCCTGGTAAATCGCGCGTTGTGGCCATTCGACGTGGAAATATTTCTGAATGAAATCGGCGCGCTCGCGGTCGACCGTATCCACGAGCTCTCTGGCCTCCTGCTCAGTTTTGCCGCGAGCCAATAAACGGCGCGCCTTATCTTCCCAGGGAGCGTAGAGAAACACGCGCAAAGCATCTCGACGGTCGCGGAGAAAATGTTGCGAACCCCTGCCGACAATAACGGAATTTCCCTTCTCCGCTGCGTGTTCTACGACGCGCTGGGTAAGTTTCAGAATACTTTCGCTATCGACCTCGTTTAGCTTGTGCGCATTCAGGCTCCCCTCGTAACTTCCGCGCAAGAACGATTTGAAGAGGCGGTAGTAGAGTGGATCCGTTCGTTCCTCTCGAACCTCGACGACGGTCTTGGGACACCTGGCGAGTCTGGCTATTTCTTCGGTGAGTAACTGGTCCCAAAGTTTCCATCCCAGCTGGTTAGCAAGCAATTGAGCAATGTCGCCACCACCGCACCCATATTCGCGTTCGATTGTGATGATTTTGATCATGTCGTTGTATAACGGGCCTTCACCCTCAAACGTGAACAGCGAGAACGGGACACGGTCCCAGCTGTATAACCCGATAAGTGGTCGAACCAAAAACCGCCCGATCCAGCGCGCCAGCACCTCGAACTCCCATAGTTATCAGGTCCGTTGAGGCTTCCTGGGCATATTCAATGATGCGCTGGTAAGGCTTCCCGCTGCGAATTACCGTCCTGATTTTAAGGGCCTTGCGCTTCTCTGCCGGGATCAGTTTATCGAGATGTTCGGCAACTGTCGCCATGACCTCGTCTTCTTTCCGGACGGGATTACGATCCTTATCCATGACGTGAAACACGGTGAGCTCGGCGTCGTATTCCGCGGTCAAAGAAACCGCATAATCTAAAGCGAGCTCTGAATTCTCGGAGAAATCCGTACAGATGAGAATTCGGCTGAAGTGTCGGCCACGGCCTCCCTTTTCACCTCCTGCCGAAGATTCGTGCGACGGCTGGCACACTGCCAGTACTGGGCAGCAAGCCTCGCGCATCACACGGTCGGTTGCCGACCCGAGCATCAAGCGGTCAAACCCGCGCCGGCCGTGCGTTCCCATGACGGTCAAGTCGATTTTCTGCTCTCGCGCATACAATAAAATCGAATCTGGTGCGCTGCCCTCGCGGACCACCAAGTCCAGCTGAACATCGTCCTGACGGTGGTTTTTTACGAATTCCTGAAGTCGCTCCTTGCCACCCTTGTGAAAGGCCCGGCAAAAGCTCGCATAATCGCCCGCACTGGCGGCATAGTCCGCATAAGGGTATCTCCACAGCTCTACGACATGAAGAGCAACCAACTTGGCCCGGTAATGCCCGGCCAGCGATAGCGCGAGGCGATACGCCCTTGTCGAGAATTCGGAAAAATCGATGGGACAAAGGATGAGTTTGACCTGCACGTTTTCCTTTTCAGGCCATCGCTATTACTGTCGAACCGTCGTGATTTGTCCCTGCGTACCGCCAGCGATGATTCATGCCGGCACGACCCTGACTGTCTCGGGATTTCTTGACCTACTCCGCCAGCCTCACCCCGCCACCAGGGTCGTTCTTTTTCAAGACAAAAGTCAGAAAGAACATAATCGCCGCCGCTATCGAAAGGACCATAAACGTGTCGACGTACGCCAGGGCTGCGGCTTGCGCCTGCAAGGACTGGTAAATTCTTGCGTAAGCGTGTGCCATGGCATCGCGTCTTTCCATGCCAAGAGCAGTCAGGGCGCGAGTCAGCCCGTTACTTAGATTCGCAAAGTTGGGATTATCGATTCTGGCTTTCTCGACGAGTCTCAGCTGATGAAATTGCGAGCGCCGCGCAATTAACGTGGTCACCAAAGACGTACCGACGCTACTCCCCATATTGCGCATGAAGTTGATGATACCAGCGACCGAGTTGTTTTTTTCGGGGGCGATTCCGATGTAAGCCACCAGCGTTATTGGCACGAATAGAAATCCCAATCCGATGACCTGAGCGATGCGCAGCCACGTCGCAGCACTAAAACTGATTTGCAGATCAATCCGTTTAGTTGAGTAGTACATGGCTATGGACAATGCCAGCCAGCCAAACGCAATCAGCCGGCGCGCCTGAACCTTCGTCGTCAGCTGGCCCATGATTGGCATTTCAATCAGCAAGACAACACCTCCTGCCGAAAGGGCGAGACCCGCGAGCTCAGAGGTGTAGCCAAGAAGTGTCTGGAGGAACTGTGGCATTAAAACCAAGCTGCTGAATAACAGAATCCCGAGCGTAAACATCATTAGGCTCGAGCTCGCAAAGTTGAAGCTCTTGAACATCCGGACGTCGATGATCGGCGCCTTTTGAAACCACTCCCAGATTACCAGCGAGATCAGGCATACGGCCGCGACAACGACCAAAGTCGTGATGAAGCGCGACCCAAACCAATCGTCCTCTTGGCCCTTGTCGAGCAAAATCTGCAACGCCCCGATGCCGAGCGTCAACAGCGCGATGCCGACATAATCCAATTTGAGTCCGGCTGCCTTGAGCCGGCTTAAGTAAGGAGGATCCTCAACAAATCGACGCACCAGAAAGAAGGTCGCTATGCCGACCGGAATATTGATGAAGAAAATCCAGCGCCACGAATAGTTAAACGTGATCCAGCCGCCGAGGGTTGGGCCAATCGTCGGTGCGGTGACCGCGGTGATCCCGTACAACGCAAACGCCAAACCCCGCTGTTGCGGCGGGAACGTGTCCGCCAGTATCGCCTGAGCCATCGGCTGCAAGCCACCACCGCCCGCGCCTTGTAGAACCCGAAACAGAAGGAGGTATCCGAGGCTGGGCGCCACCCCGCAAAGAAGCGAACTCACGGTGAAGACAGCAAGGCAGGACATGAAAAAGCGCTTTCGTCCAAACGCACCCGCGAGCCAGCCGCTGATAGGCAGGATGATGGCGTTCGAGACCAAGTACGAGGTCAGCACCCACGTGCTTTGGTCATTGCTTGCCGCGAGGTTCCCGGCCATGTATGGGAGGGCCACATTCGCGATGCTGGTGTCGAGGACCTCCATGAACGCCCCGAGCGCGACTACGACAGCGATCAGCCAAGGGTTGTACCTCGGATGCCAAATATCCTGGTCGAGAGTGAGTGCGGCGCTGCTCATCGGAGATAGACGTCGGGCACAACGTTCATGCCCGGCCGTAACCGGCGATCACGATTTTCTCCGGGTTCGAGAACGATCTTCACCGGAACCCGTTGGACAATCTTTACGTAGTTCCCCGTGGCATTTTCCGGCGGAAGCAAACTGAATAATGGACCAGTTGCTCCGGCGATGCTGTCCACGTGGCCTTTCAGAGTTCTGCCGCTCGAATCCACATGGATCTCCGCTTTCTGTCCAACTTGCATGTGTTTGAGCTGTGTCTCTTTGAAGTTTGCCGTCACCCACACTTCGTCGAGCGGCACCACCGTCAGCAGTTGCTGCCCTGGCTCCACATTCAATCCAACGACCACGGTCTTGTTCACCTCGCCGCTCACCGGGGCAAGAATCTTGGTGTACTGCAAATTCAGCTGGGCTTGATCGAGCAGTGCACGCCTCTGCTCGACGTCCGCAATCGCGGCACCGACACGAGCCCGGGTCGAAGACACTTGTTGCGGGCCGGTTTCGGCATATTTGTGGTTGGCATCGGCTTGGGCGACTCGGCTACGCGCCTGCCGGACGAAGTCCTCCGCTGCGGACTCGCTGGCGCGTGCTGCGGCGACTGTTGCCGTACTGGATTTGGCCGCGGCCAGTGCTTGATCGTAGATCTGCGGCGACACTTCTCGTTTGTCGACAAGCAACTTGTAGCGGTGGAGATCGTCTTGGGCTTTTACATCATTCGCCTCGTCTGCTTCCAATTGCTCGTGAACAGCGGCGAGTTGTCGCTCGGCAGCGGCGAGTCCGGCGCTCGCGTCTTCAATGCCCGAGGAAGTGAAGCTCAATTGACTGGAAGAGTTCACAGACGTGATCGGAACCGTGATGTTAAGCGATCGGGCTGTCGCCTCGGCGCTGGCCAGGTTTGCTTCAGCTTGCCTTACTGCAACCTCATAGTCGGTTGGGTCGATCTCGACGAGCACGCTCCCCTTCTCGACCCACTGGTTGTCGTCTACGTCCACACGCACTACGTACCCCGAGATCCGCGCACTGACAGGATAAAGATGTACATCTGCCTGAGCGTCATCAGTCGATTCGTAGCTGCTTAAATACCGCCACAACAAAACGCCAGCGATAATAATCAAGGCGGTTGCGGCGGCAATAATTATGAGTTTTCTGCGACGCGTCCGCTGCGGAGCCGGCGTGTAACTCCTCGGCAACGGCGCTGATGAAGTGAGCGGTGCCTCTGGGCTTGTCTCAGGCGCAGAATGGGACTGTTTCTCGTCTGGCATGTTCAATTTCCTTTGAAGAATTCTTTAACGCCCTGCTCGGCAATGCCCAGAGCGCGGATCAATGAAATCTTCGCCAAGTTGTAGCTGTAAAGACTCGAAATGTATTGTTCGTGCGCGCTCGCGACTGCCTCTTGTGACTGCACCACTTCGACGGTGTCGGTTACGCCGGCGCTGAAACGGTCACTGGATTGAACGAGTGTCTGCTCCGCCAAGTCAATGTTGCTGCGCGCCACATTTACTCTGTCGCCGGACGATTGCAGATTTAGCAGCGCGGTGCGCACGTCCGACTCGATCTGGGCACGCAGGCTTTCGATCCGCTCACGACTTTGTTCCAGCTTCGCATCAGCTTGCTGAACGTCGCCGTGTACGCTGCCGCCCGTGAATATGGGGATCGATAGAGTTCCGCGAATGTCGTACACCTGGGTTGCCGACGAGGGATGCGTACCGCCCGTCCCGTAATCTGCGCCGAACGACAGCGAAGGCAGATAACCGGCCGTTGCCGCCTTCCGCGAAAGTTCTGCTGCTCGTACATCGACCAACGCCGCCCGGTAATCCGAGCGCGACGCGTACGCGCGCTTTATCGCGTCGTCAACGGCCATTTCCTCAAGTGGGTGGTATGGCGATTTATCCGTCAATTCGAACTCCTGGCTCGGAGCGAGACCGATCACGCGCGCAACCGTCAACTTTTGGATGGCGAAATCGTTCTTAGCCTCGATCAACTGTTGCTGCCTGGTCTGAAGTTCGACCTTGCTGCGCAGTGCATCGATATCCGCCGCCGTACCGGCATTGACTTGGTCGACTGCCTGATCGTAGAGGCTCTGTGCAGTCTTGACCTGAGCATCCGCCGTTTCAATACGGGCCTCATCCGCTATGGCCTGCAAATAGGTGTAGCCGACGGCTAATATAACGATGTCATGGGCATCTTGAAACGAGTAGTCCGCCGATTTCACATTCTGGCTCGCCGCTCGGGTAGCGTTAAGGGATTGCCAATCGAATAGGGTCTGACTGACGGCGAGTCTTGCGTCGAAGTAGGAATAGGGACCAACTGAGGGTGCTAGATGAAACATGCTGGCAAGGCCTCCAAAACCGAGTTCGTCAATATTCAACTTCGAGTCCGCCAAGTACGGCGCGGCCGTCACGTGCGGCAGGAGTGCGCTTAGCTGCTCCCAGCGTTGGCCCCGCGCAAAGAGGGTATCCGCGCGGGAAAACAACAGTCCGAGATTTTGTCTGAGCCCGCGCTCGATGGCTTCTTCCAACGACATCGGCAATACTCCCGGAACAATCTTTGTCGGCACGCTGCTCGCGAATGGGCTCGCTGCACTCGTTCCGGGAATCGCTTGGCCCGGAGTGCCTGTAGAAGGCACCGAGGTATCTTGCGCGAAGCAAGCCGCGGCGACAAAAACCAAAACTCCGGCGAGAAGAAAGCACAGCGGTATTCGTAAAGGAGTCATACGGAAACCTCCTTGCTTCGATTGATGTTCCTGCGCTCCCGACTTCTCCGACACTGACCGCAGTTCGAACTTCGTATCCTGCAAAGGGAGGCGCGAAGTATATACCGTCCTCATTGTCAATAAGGAGATGACAAATTCGCACGCAGGTGTCAGAAGTCCGGGAATTTCCAGAATTCAAGGCGGAGTGGGCCGTGCTTGCTTGCACGTGAGATTCTCTCTTCGATTTTGTTTTCGCTTCCAGGGATATAATTTCGCGCTGGGCATTTTCATGACTCAATGTGGAGGCGGGTGTGGGTACGAGAAGAGAGAAGCCTGCTGATCAGCCCAACCCGGCCGAACTGCTGACACGACGCCGGTTGCTCAAACGCATGGGCGGATTTGCCGCGGCTGCCGCGGCGCAGTCATGGATGCCCTTACACGTGAGGCGCGCACTGGCGCAGGGACCGCCGAAACAAGGCTCGCTGAGTGATATCAAGCACGTAGTGCTCTTGATGCAGGAAAATCGTTCGTTCGATCATTACTTCGGCACGCTGGCTGGCGTGAGGGGATTCAACGACCCTGAGGTTATGAAACTTTCGAACGACCGATCCGCTTTTTTTCAGCCGGACGCGGAAAACCCAGACGGCTACTTATTGCCTTTCCATCTCGACACCCGCGCTACGAGTGCACAGAAAATACCTTCGACGAGTCACGCGTGGACTGTTCAGCATGAAGCTTGGAATCAGGGCGACATGGACCGCTGGTTGCCCGCGCACCGCAAGGCGGATGGAGAAAACGGGCCATATTGTATGTGGTATTACACCCGTGCCGATATCCCTTTCCAGTTCGCGCTCGCGGAATCATTCACGCTTTGCGACGAATATTTCTGCTCCGTTATGGGGCCGACCTGGCCAAACCGAATGCACTGGATGACGGGCACGATCGATCCGGATGGGCTCGGCGGGGGACCGATTACGCACAATCAAGCGCCTTCGGGCGGATACACTTGGAAGACATATCCGGAACGGCTGGAGGAAGCGGGAATCAGCTGGAAAGTCTACCAGCCGGAAGATAACTACGACTGCAATGTGCTTGAGAAATTCAAAGTATTTCAGCAGGCGCCAAAGAGTTCGCCGCTCTACACCCCGGGGATGCTGCGCGGCCAGGAAGGCATGTTTGAATACGACGCGATGAACAACAAGCTGCCCACCGTCTCCTGGATCATTCCGAGGAGTTTCCAATCGGAACATCCCGATTACATGCCGGCGGACGGAGCTGCTTTCGTGGCGAGCAAGATCGATGCGATCGCCGCGAATCCCGATCTCTGGGCGAAGACTCTTTTTATCTTGAACTACGATGAGAACGACGGAATCTTCGACCATGTGGCACCGCCAGTTCCACCGAGCAGTACACCGCACGAGTTCGTGGACGGGCTTCCGATTGGCGCCGGATTCCGTGTGCCGTGCATTCTGATTTCGCCGTGGACGACGGGAGGGTGGGTATGCAGCGACCCGTTCGACCACACATCTGTTCTTCAGTTTCTTGAAAAATTTACGGGAGTGCGCGAGGCCAATATAACGGAATGGCGGCGGCACACGTTTGGCGACATGACCAGCGCGCTACGCTTTGGCGATATGAGAAAAGCGCCGCCATCGCTGCCGGATACCAGCGGTCCGCTGCGGCTGGCTGAGTACGAGGCGACATTTCTTCCACGGCCCGCGTTCCCGTCGAAGGACCAGAAGGCGCCCGAACAGGGGAAGAGCCGGCGCGAAAACGCTTCACGAAAGTGAACCTGATGGAGCCAAGGGCGCGAATCTATACAAGGATGAGGCGGGCGAGAAGCGCGTCGGCCCGGGCGACTTCATTCGGGTGCCCGGAGGACACAAACACTGGAGCGGAAGAGATAAGAAAGAAGGCTATTTCAGCTGGGCGTGCATCGCGGCGTCAATTTCTCTGAGCAGCGTAGCGCTGTCGTCGCCTTTTGTGAGATATCCGCTCACCCCGATCTTCCGCGCGATTTCCGCAAACGTCTCGGTTTTCTGAAAGCTTAGGATCAGAATGGGAGTGCCGGGCGCAACTCTTTGGATTTCCGCCGCGGCGGTGAAACCGTCGAGGACTGGCATGGATACGTCCAATATGACCAAATCCGGTCTCGCGTCTCTTGTTTTTTCTACCGCTTCACCCCCATCACGAGCCTCCAAGACCTCGATATCACGGCAAGACTCCAGGAGCGAGCGAAGACCGCGTCTCATCATTTCGTGGTCGTCGGCTATCAAGATTCGGGTGGCCATGGGCTGAGCCTTAGTTATGTTTGAAAACTGTCACGGGGGCTCCGGGGTCCGCCATCAGGAAGAACCTGTACTGTCGCCTATTGGTCAACGCGAACAAGCCGCCTGCCTTCCAGACTCGATTCCGCCGGTTTGACTGATTCCCTTAGCGCTCGTTTTCACTTCATGCCACAGGAGGCAACGCTACCTGTTTGTATTCAAGCATCGCCCCCGGTTCGCTCGATTACCTATGATCCGCTCCTTCCTGCATGAGCTCGGGATTCGGAGTTGAAGTGGTCACAGGACCCATTCCGCTGACGATCTTTTCTTCCCGGGCGCTCTTTGCGTTCCTCAATCGTTCGGCCTCGGCAAATTCCTGTTTGGCTTCCGCGGTCCGGCGGAGGCGCGTGAGGATGCGGCCGCGAACGTAGTGGACGTTTACGCTCTCCGGCGCGAATCGTTCTGCGGCATCGAGCGCGGCGAGCGCTTGCGAAAGCTTTGCTTGCCGAAAATAAATCTGTCCGAGACCAAACTCGGCGTCAGCGAGATGCGGATCGCGCGCCAGCGCTTCGCGAAAATATCGCGCGGCGCTTGCGTCATCGTTTTGACGCGAGAAAAGCGTTCCCAGTTCGTCGTAATTCCACGCGACATCCGGCTCGATGGCGATGTCTTTGAGAAATTCGTCGCGAGCTCGATCGAGATTATTCTCTGCCAGATCGGCAACGCCGAGATTGAAATGCAGAAACGGCAGATTGGGATTGGTTTTTTCCGCCTGCTGCAATTCCGCGAGAGCCCTCTCGGGTTCCTGGCGGTTGAGATAGGACTTTCCCATCAGGAGATGAAACTCGGGCGTGTCCCCGCCGATTTCTACGAGGCGTCCGAGTGCCTTCGTTTCGAGTTCCGAGCGATTCGCGCTGCCGGCGGCGACGCCCAGTACATAGAGGTAGCTGAGATTTGCTGACTCCGCGTCCCAGAGCGGTTCGAGCGCCGTCGCGGCATCGGAATAGCGTTCGACGAAAAAATAACACAGGCCAAGCAGGTGGCGCGCCTGGTGTGAATCCGGCGCATCGCGCACGACCGATTCCAGCGGCGCAATCGCGGAGCGAAAATCTTCTTCATGAAAATAAACCAGGCCGATATTCAGACGGACGCCGGCGACGTTCGGAGCGAGTATTTCGGCTTTGCGAAGAAGCTCAATTGCGTGAGTCCACTGCTTTCGCCGCATGGCGATGACGCCGAGATTGGCCCAGGCTCCGGCAAGATTCGGATCCGAAGCGAGAACTTTTCGAAAATCTGTTTCGGCGCGATTCAGATCGCCGTGCTCGAGGCTCGCCTGGCCTTCGTTATAGAGCAGCTGCAATTCACCAGCCGTAGCGCCAGCAGAAGACTGAGAGCTGGAAATGATCGCCGAGCATGCGGCCGACAGCGCCGGCGTCGCGACCGCAAAAATCGCGGTAATCGCGCCGATGAGGTGACGATGAGCCATCGTTGCATCGAACTGTAGGACACACTGAACGTGATTTCAAGACGCGGAGCGACAGCCGCAAGCGCCGCCTTGCCGCTACATTCGGCTCGCCTCCCGAACGGCCCTTTCGAAACGCCGCAAAGCGAACGCCCCGCGGCTACACCAGCTCGAAGAAGATGTATGATGCGGCGTGCATTTTGGGTTGCGCTGAAAGAAATGATCGCAAAACGAAAAAAGCGGAAGTCCGGTTCTGTAACGATTCGCGACGTGGCACGAGCGAGCGGCTTCTCGTCGACGACCGTGTCGTTCGTATTGAACGACGCGCCGCTTGCGCGATTCATTCCCGCAAGGACGAAGAACCGGATTCGCAGCGCCGCGAAGCGGCTCCGTTACCGGCCACACTTGCTGACGCCGGTGATGCGCAGCAAGAGGAGCCACGCGATTGGAGTGATGGTTTTCGACGTGACCGACCCCTACTGCACATTAATCCTTCGCGGCGTTGAGAATGCGCTCTACCAGGCGTCGTACGTGCCCATCCTCGCAGATGCGCACAACGAGCGTAGCCGATTCGAGCGCTATCTTGAGTTGCTCCTCGATCGAAGAGTCGAAGGACTGATCGTTCTCGCGAACTGGCTTTTTCTCGACATTCATTTCCTGGCCGATCTCGAAAAGAACGCGATCCCCGCAACGATGATTGGCGGCGAACTCAAGACCGATTCGGTGAGTTCGGTGGTTGTGGACAACGCGGTCGGCGGACGGCTCGCGCTCGAGCACCTCTACAGCCTGGGGCATCGCAAGATTGCGTTTATTCGAGGACCAAAGATGCTCGGAGATAGCGGGCCGCGCTGGCGAGGAATTCGGGCCGTAGCGCAATCCAAGGGTCTCGAGCTCGATCCGAAACTGATCGAGGATATGCCGGAATCGCGCGACCCGAATTCGGGTTTTGACGCGGGGTTGCGGCTGACGGAAGAATTGCTGAAGCGGAAGCGGCCGTTTACGGCACTGATGGCGTTTGACGACCTGACTGCTTTCGGCGCAATACGCGCGCTGCACAAAGCGGGCTTGCGCGTGCCGGAAGATTGCTCCGTCATCGGATTCGATGACGTGGCTTCCGCTTCGATCGCGACGCCTCCGTTGACCACAATCCGGCAGCCGATGGAATCAATGGGCGCGACGGCGGTGGGAATTTTGATGGACAGCATCAACGCGCGCCAGGAAAACCGCGAGTTTACGGCGGCGCATCTGCGTGTGGCGCCGGAACTCGTGGTGAGAGAGTCGACGAAAGCCTTGCGTTGACACAGGCTGACGCGTTGCAGGCTTCCGTTTGCCCGGCTAGGGAGCTCCGGGCTCGCGCATTCCTGCCGCCGCGACTCGCTTTTCCGAACCGCTTCTCACCGTTTTTCTCCTTGACAGAGGCAATCTCCTCGTCCAAACTGCGCGCATTCACGTCCTAGCGTTTAATAAACGTTTTAATGAAATCTACAGAACGAAAAAACGTACTCGAAACACGAAATGGCGTGGAACTGCGGCCCTGCGCGCGCGAGCGTATAGAAATTCAGCGACGGAGCGAGCCATGAAAATCCTTCGCTTTGCGACGGTTTGTATCGCAGCCGTTGTGTGCTTTCCCTTCCTGGCACGCGCGCAAGACACGGGCTATATCACCGGAACCGTCTCGGACGCGTCAGGTGGCCGCGTCGCTGGCGCCGACGTCACCGTGAGCAACGCAGCGCGCGGCATTCGCCATACGGTGCAGACGAACTCAAGCGGCGAATATCTAGCAGCCGGGCTTCCCGCGGCGAGCTACAGCGTCAGCGTTGCCGCGAAGGGATTCGAAACATTCGAGGAGAACGACATCATTCTTGCGGCGGGCGAGAAGCGGCGCGTGGACATTGAGCTGAGAGTTGGATCGGTCGCGGCGAAGATAGAAGTGGAAGGATCGGCCGCGCCCGCCGTCGAAACTCAGTCTTCCGAGCTGAGCGATACGATCAGCGGGAAGCAGATCGCCCAGCTCGAATTGAACGGAAGGAATTTCTCGCAACTCATCATTCTTTCACCCGGAGTCGCGAACGCAACGTTTGCGCAGACGGGAACCGACGAAGGCGGAGTAGGGGTCCTGGGAAACGTCCAGTACAGCGTGAATGGCGGCAGGACCGAGTACAACAACTGGGAGATTGACGGCGGCGACAGCATGGACAACGGCAGCAATACGACGCTGAACATCTACCCCAACATTGACGCGATTCAGGAATTTCAGGTGTTGACGTCTGACTACGGCGCGCAATACGGCCGCAATGGTTCGGGCACCGTGGAAGTGGTAACGAAATCGGGAACGCGCGATTTTCACGGCGACGCATTTTATTTTGGGCGAAACGACTTCTTCAATTCCCGGAACTTCTTCGACGAAACGGCCAAGGCGCCCGCCTACAAGAAGCATGACTTCGGCTACACGATTGGCGGGCCGGTTTTCTTGCCCCATCATTACAATAGCGACCGATCGAAGACGTTTTTCTTTTTCTCCGAAGAATTTCGGCGCGAAAAGGAGCCGACGGAATTTCTGCAGGACGTTCCCTCGAATGACGAGCGCGGCGGGAATTTTTCCGATCTTTGCCCGGATGGAAACGGGAACTTCAATGATTGTCCCGTCAATCCGAGCACCGGGACGTATTTTTCGGGGAATATGGTTCCGGTGGATGCCGCCAATGCAAATGCGATTCTGGCAATGATTCCGCAGGCCAATACGACGAACGGAATTTATCCAGCGTACGCGGCGACTATTTCCACTCCCACAACCTGGCATGAGGAGCTTTTCAAGATCGACCATAATCTAAACGACAAGAACCGCCTAACCTTCCGATACATTCACGATTCGTGGAGCACTTTGGAAGCCTCCGTGCTGAACTGGAGCCAGGGATCGTCGTTTCCGACGATTCAAACCAACATTATTTCGCCAGGAACGAGCTTCGTCGCGAAAATGACGACAACGGCTTCGCCAACTCTTCTGAATGAATTCGTGTTCAGCTACACGGCGGATCATATTGTGTTGTCAAACGTTGGCCCGTGGCAGAGGCCGTCGACCATGACGATGACCGGATTTTTCGATAATGGGTTCGGCGGCCGGCTGCCGGGCGTGCAGCTCCTGAACGGTGCGCCCTACATCGGCGGATTGGACGGAGCATTCATCGAAGACCCCAGCTTCATGCCGTGGAACAACGCGAACCCGACGTACACGTACCGGGACAACGTCACCAAGATTATCGGGACCCACAATTTGCAGTTCGGCGCCTATGCGGTTGCAGCGCAGAAGAACGAGGATTACGAACCGATATTCAGCCCGGGTGGATTTTTGACGTTCGACAACACTTCGCCGGTATCAACCGGTAATGCGTTTGCCGATCTCTTGATGGGCAACATCGCATCGTTTTCGCAGACGAATGCAGAGCCAAAGTATTACAACCGATACAAGATCGTCGAGCCGTACTTCCAGGACGATTGGCACATCACCAAACGTCTGACGCTGAATCTTGGACTCCGGCTCAGCTTGTTTGGGACGTATCGCGACAAATATCTGGACTCCTACAATTTCGATCCGGCGGCCTGGGTGGCGGCCGACGCGCCCACGATCGATGGGAACGGAAATCTCGTGCCTGGCAGCGGAAATTTCTTCAATGGGCAGGTGCAGTGCGGATCGAAAGGCGTCCCGATCGGGTGTTCCAGGGGGCACCTGTTTAATCCCGCGCCGCGTGTGGGATTTGCGTGGGACCCGTTCGGCGACGGCAAGACGTCGCTTCGCGGCGGCTACGGCATTTTCTTTGAGCACACCAACGGGATCGAAGCCAACACCGAGTCGCTCGAAGGCAGCCCGCCGATCGTCCTCACGCCGACGGAGGTCAACGTTGTCGGATACACGAATCTGGGAGCTGGAGGCGGGACGATTGCGCCGCTGAACGTCGTGTCCATTCCGGATCAGGTGACATGGCCCTACGTGCAACAGTGGCACCTGGACGTGCAACGCGAACTTCCCGGAAAGACAACGCTTTCGGTAGCCTATGTCGGCTCGAAGGGCACTCATTTAACCGATATTCGCGATCTCAATCAGGTTGTGCCCACGCCATCGTCTCAGAATCCGTTCAGTTTCGGTCAGATTATCACCGCGGAAAATTGCGCGACGGGAGTCGTCAACGGGCAAACCGTGACGGGGCAGGCCGCGATCAATCTTGGCATCGCGTGTGGGAATGACGCCGATTACTCTCGTCCGTTCTATGGCGTCTCGAACATCACGCGCATCGAGAGCGAAGCGAACTCGATCTATAATGCGCTGCAAGTTTCGGCGCGCAGGACTGCGGGCGATTTGACCTACAGCGTGGCTTACACCTACAGTCACGCCATCGATGACTCGTCCTCGCGCACCGACATGTTTTTTGTGAATTCGTACGATCTGGCCGGAAGTCGGTCGAGCGGCGACTACGACCAGCGGCATATTCTAAATTTCAGTTACGACTACCAGTTCCCGTTTTTCAAAAAGCGCAATGGATTCGTTCATGCGCTTGCCGCCGGCTGGGAAATTTCCGGCATCACGACCATAGAAACCGGGGAGCCGTTTTCCGTCACTGATAGCCTGGCATATGTAGATAACGCGGGTGTCGGAAACGGCGTGGGAACGAGCGCCTATCTCGACGTCGTCGGCGATCCCAAGGCCGGCTTGGGCCCGCAGAAAGAGCTCGCGCTGAACTCAGGAGTATTTGCGCCGCTCTACTACAATCCCACTGCGTTCGCGGTGCCCACGGGGCTTACTTTCGGCGATGCCGGGCGGAATATTCTGCGAGAGCCAGGGCGCACGAATTTCGACACTGGCCTCTTTAAGCGATTCGCCATTTCCGAGAACAAGGCGTTCGAATTCCGCTGGGAGATTTTCAACCTCTTCAATCACACGCAGTTCGCATTGATCGACGGAGCCGCGGACTGCAGCTTGACGCCGAGTGATGGTACCGACTTGGGGGTATCCGATTGTGTCGGAACGTCGGAATTCCTCCACCCGACGGCGGCACACGATTCTCGAATCATGCAGTTCGGACTAAAGTTTTTGTTCTGAGAGGATAGTCACTGAGCCGATTGGTACCAAGTCACGAAGCGAATAGCCGAAACCATGGGCCGCCGATCGCTCCCTCTGCGATGTCTGCGGCGCCAGACTTGTGGTGCAGCTAAAATTTTCCACATTGCATTGGCGTCACGCAGGATCACTTCCGCTCGGTCCGAGTAAGCAGTCACTCGACCGACTTTCCAAACTCTCGGGCCGATCCGCGGCGTGATCTTCGCTTCGGGCTACGCGCCACCACGCTCCGTGCTTGTTACCAAGACAGCTCATTCAAAGTTGACGCCAGCTCCTGCTTTCCGTCGGAGGGATTAAGCCCCCGTCGAGCACAGCGCCGAAGACGCCACAGGGTATGGCGCTGCTCAACAGTAATGCGTCCTAAAATTCCACGCGTGCGTGAAATGCGATCATCCGCGGTGAATTGTCTCCGCCGAGCCCAACGCCCAGCAGCCCGGTAGGCGGCGACGTTGTGTAGGCCAGCGCGCCGAATCCAATCTGCGTGGACGGCTTTCCCGGTATTCCCGCCAGGACGTCGCTCGGCAGCGCGAAATTCGGATGATTGAATACATTGAAGAATTGCCCTTCGAAGCGCAGCTTCACGCGCTCGCCCAGCGGAAACCATTTCGAAATGTAGAAATCGCTCCAGAAAAAATCCGGCCCGCGCAATGCGTTTCGCCCAAGCGTTCCGAACTGGCAGTCCGTCGCATTATCTCCGCCGTTGCATGCTCCCGTGCTCGGATCCACGCTCGAAACGAACGCATCTGGATTCAGCCATTGCCGCGTTCCAGCCTGCGTTACGCTCGATATCGCGCTGTGATCGTAGAGAGGCACGCCCGGAACGACGCTCGCAAATTGCGGTCCTCCGCCTTGCACGATTCCGTTTCCATTCGCCGAATATGGCGTGCTGAGCACAGAGAATGGAACTCCGCTATGCCACAAGGCCGTACCCGAAACTTGCCAGCCATTTACGGCGTAACCGAGCACGCGGCTCCGTGCTCGAATCGGCAACTCGTACACGTACTGCGCGCTCAGATTGTGCCGGATGTCGTAATCGCACGGGCCGTAATCGCGCGATAATTCTCCCGGCAGCGGCGCAAGCAGCCCTCCCGCGGAAAATTGGAGGAATCCGCCGTTTGAAACTTCGTCCATGCAACGGCTCAGCGTGTAATTAATCTGTCCTTCCAGCCCTCCAGCCATTCGTCTTGCGGCCGTGAGTTGCATCCCGCTGTATTGGCTGCTCGCGCCCGTCTCGAGCTGCGTCACCGCGCCGAATCTCGCGTCCTCCGGCTGCGCGTAAGGAAACGGCGCAAAACATCCCGCGCACACGGTCTGGTAGCCGTTCACTTGCGTCAGGTACGGCTGGTTGAGCGCGTGCGTGCCAACGTACTTCGCCGATATGCTCGCGGCCCTGCCAATCTGCTGTTCGATCCCCGCGCTCCACTCCATGAAATACGGCTCGTGGAGCATGCCACTCGGAACAGCCGTCATCGCAACCGGCGGAAGACATGCCGACGGGCTGGCCATGCTCGACGCGCACGAAAGTTCGCTTTGCGCGAAGCCGGCACCGAAAGCCTGATTCGCAGCTACCGTCGCGTCAACCGCGCTGTTCGCTACACCGGGCGCGATTCCTGTGCAGCCCAGCGTGAGATTGCAGCCTGGCGTTCCGGCTTTGCCAACAGTGCCGAGCAGTCCTCCCTCGAATGTTTTTACGTAGGGCGGATTCACGCCAATCACGTCGGCCACGCTTCCTGGCAGGACGTCGCTGAAAAGTCCGAATCCCGCGCGCAGCACCGTCTTCGGAAACGCCTGCCAAGCCAGGGCCGTACGCGGCTGGAGAATCACGATCGGCGTTGACGCGAACAACTCGGAAAGATTCGTCTGAATCGCAGCGTTCAGCGGCTGATTGATGTCGTGCGCGATCGAATCGAATGCTCCGCCGAGCCTCGCAACTTCGTTGTGCGGATTCAGCGGATTTGAATTGAATGAATCGCGGACGCCAAACGTCCACGTCAGCTTCTGCGTCAATTTCCACGTATCCTGCGCGTATAGGTCGAGGTTGAGAAATCGAAATGGTTCGTTCGCGGTGAGCGGAAAAGTTTCCGTCGCCGTCGAAGCCGCGCCGTAAGTGAATTGCGGCAGGGTCGTGTACGTAACCGTCGGAACGTTTCCTTCGCCGAAATCGTAGTCGTTCAGGCGGAAAATTCGGGTGTTTGTTCCAAACCGGAATTCGTGACGGCTGCGGCTCCAGGCCAGGTTGTCGTTGATGAAAAATCGCGACGCGCGCCGCCCTTGCAGCCACGTGTTGTCGAGCCCGCCGATTGGGGTGAACGGCGCGTTCGCGCCTTGTCCCTGCAGCACAATTGGAAACGCCGCGAGCGTTTGCGAAAAATCCGGCGGCGCGAAAAGGCTTTCGTACCAGGAAAATCCGGGATTGAAATAATTCACCAGATTCTGCGAGAAAATCCGTGTATACCCCGCGGCAAATGAATACAGCGGCTGCGGAGACACCGAATCAAAGATGGAATTGATCGGATCGGTGTACGCGGCCTGAACGCCCGTGTCCGCCTGAAAGCGGAACCATGCCATGTTCTTCGAGTCGATGTTGTAATCTACGCGCGCGGTTTGCACTTGTTCGTGATCGTCGCTCGAGTGCGAAATGCTTTGCCGGTTCGCGCAGCCATTTCCATACGGAGGACTCCCGCTCGCCGCGCTGCCGCCCGCATTGAACGGGCAGCCGAGCACCGCGAGCGGCGCTCCGTTCGTATTTCCGTAGAGGCTAAACATCTGCGTGTAGAACGGAACGAGCTGCGGTGCCGCAGGATACGCCGAACCCGTCACGGAATCAGTTCCACCGGTTGGCAGTTGCTGCAAGACGTATTGCTGAAACGCCGCGGTCGGGACGGTAGTCGGGGTCACGATCGGCAGCGCGATCCGCATCCACTCGCTGTCGAAAAAGAAAAACAGCTTGTCGCGCCGGATCGGCCCGCCTATGCTTCCGCCGAAGTGATTCACGGTGGATCTAGGCTTGTGGTTTCCCGGCGTCGCGTTCGTAAAGTAATCCGCGGCATTCAGGATCGAGCCGTTCCAGATCTCGTAGAGATTTCCGTGGACCTGGTTCGAGCCGGACTTCGTCACGTAGTTGACCTGTGCCGCGCCGTATCGCCCCTGATCCACCGAATAGGACAGCGTGTTGACGGTAACTTCCGAAATCGAGTTCAACCCGAGAACGAGATTCGTTGAAAGCCCGCTGTTCAAGTTCGTCAGCGGATCGTTGGATTCGAGGCCGTCGACGATGTATCCATTTGAAAGTGCCGGAAGCCCGTTGAATTCTACGTTGCCGTAGCCATTCGAGCTGCCGACAAAATCGTTGCTGCTGCCCGCTGTGTTCATCAACGCGCCCGCGGCGAACTGCAGCGGATACGTTAGGTCTCCGCCCGGATTCGGAAGATTCTCGAGCGCGGGCGCGCTTAGCGTGGTGGATGTGTTTGCGTTTTCCGGATTCAAGAGTGGCGCCTCGCCCGTCACTTCAATCGTCTGCCTCGACTGCGCAAGCTTCAGAGTGAAATTGACGCTCTGACGCTGGCCGAGACCAGCGGCGACGTTTTCGATCCGCTGCGCTTCGAATCCATCACTCGTCACCTCGACCGAATATGTCCCGGGTGCAAGCTGCGGAAAATTGAAGCGGCCCTCGCCGTTGGTTGTCACTGTCCTCTCAAGGCCCGTGCCGCGATTCCTGGCGCTCACGGTAGCGCCGGCAACCGCTCCGCCCGCCGGATCGCTCACGGTTCCGCCGATGGCGCTGGTGGTTTCACCTTGGGCGAAGAGAGGCGGCGCCGCGCCAAGAAGCAGCGCCAGGACAAGTGAGAGCGTGATGTGCAGCCGCAAGTTCAATTCGTGAGTTCGAATCGCCGGCCACCAGAGTGCGGGCGTCTTATACTCTACCTGAGTTCACACCAGATATTAAGCTAAGTTAATCACCGATGTAAACTGGAGTTTATTTGGCCGTCGACTCTATGACAACATAAGGAGTGTTTGACTTCAGTGGAAATGGGATTGAGGTGAGGGAGATTAAGCTACCGTTTCGAAACTGAGTTCATTCGAAGAGGAGAACGAGCGATCGACACTTATCGAAATGCGAACGAAATAGGATCAATCTCCTCGCGCCATTGAATTTGGATTACTATTACCGAGTCCTGGCCACTATCAATACTCGGCGCTGTCTTTGCACGCTTCCAATCTGGTACGATCCGCGCCCGGAAGGAGCTCCTAGATCTACAGCTATGAAGATCAAAACCTCGCTATTCATTCTCGTCGTCTTATTTCTGGGAGCATGCCGTCTTGATGCACAAACTGCTCGAGACAGTGCCCTGCTGATCCTTGCCAAAGAGGACAACACATTACTTATCGTCAACCCTGCCAGCCTGAAAGTAATCGCCAAATTGCCGGTCGGTCCTGATCCGCACGAAGTAATTGCCTCGACCGACGGAACGACGGCATACGTCTCTAACTACGGCGGTGGCGCATACAACACGCTCACCGTGGTGGATCTCATTGGGAAAAAGGTTTTGCCCACCATCGATCTCGGCGCTCTGCGCGGCCCGCACGGACTGGCGTTCGTAGGCGGCAGAGTATGGTTTACGGCTGAAGCTGCCAAGGCGATCGGCAGCTACGATCCGGCAGCAAAGAGGGTCGATTGGATCGTGGGCACCGGGCAAAATCGCACGCACATGATCTACGTTTTCCCCGGCCTCAATCAGATCGTCACCACGAACGTTAGTTCGGCCAGCGTCAGCATCATTGAAAAGATCGGCGGTGGTGCGGCGACGGGACCGTTGAGTGGAGACTGGAACGAAACCGTCGTTCCCGTCGGTCGCGGGTCGGAGGGATTTGACGTATCTCACGATGGCAAGGAGATATGGGTCGCCAACGCCGACGACGGAACGGTGTCTATCATCGATATGGCGAGCAAGAAGGTCGTCAACACCCTGGCCGCCAACGTGAAAGGAGCGAATCGGCTTCAGATTACGCCCGACGGAAAGCTGGCGTTTATTTCGAGCCTTCGCGAGCCTGATGTCGCGATTTTCGACAAAGCGACCCGAAAAGAGGTGAAGCGTGTAAGAGTGGGAAATGGTGCTGCCGGAATTCTGATGCAGCCCGACGGTTCGCGCGTCTACGTGGCCTGCTCGCCTGACGGATACGTCGCCGTAATCGATTTGCATTCGCTCGAAGTTGTGGGCCGCATCGAAGCCGGACAGGGACCCGACGGCCTCGCTTGGGTCGGACACTAGCATGTCTGAGGCGCTTTGGAGGTCCACGCTAGAGGTTCATATCGGAAAATCCCGCATACAACCAACACCCAGGCCTGCAAAGTCTCAGCCGGGAAGAGAGCCCGAGTCACCGGAGAGGCGTGTGAATCGAACCTGTCGAGTGATCGGATTGATTTGTTTTGGCCTGTTCTTGTTTTCCGTTCCTGCCTGCGGGCAGGCGCCGCCGGCGCGAACGTTCAAAATTGGCATGGAATTTCGCAGTTTTTCGCCGTCTGAGCCGTATAACTGGCGGGGAGCGAAAACGCACGCGTTAGTGACGACCGTCTGGTATCCGGCCACAGCCGCTGCAGTTGAGCAACCGATCCAGATTCCTGGGTTGAATCAGGTTTTCGAACTGGGAAGCGCCGCGCAAGACGTACCAGTAGCCGAATCACCGGCGAAATTTCCGCTCATCGTTCTCTCGCACGGGACGGGAGGATCCGCTCTATCGATCGCCTGGATCGGCGAAGCGCTCGCGGCACGCGGTTACATCGTGGCGGCGCCGAATCACCCGGGTAACAACGGAGCGGAGGCTTACACCGCAGAGGGATTCTCCACCTGGTGGGAGCGCGCTCGAGACTTGAGCGTGGTGATCGACAAAATGCTCGCCGACTCGAAATTCGGCGGCCGCATCGACTCGAACCGAATAGGAGCTGCGGGCTTTTCTCTGGGCGGATACACGATGATTGAAATCGCCGGCGGCATCACCGATGTGCCGGCATTCAAGGCGTTCTGCGCATCGCCTCGAGCGGACAACATTTGCAAAAGTCCGCCCGAATTCCCCACGCTCGTCGAGGACTTCTACCGGCTTTCGGATTCCGACTCTGCATTTCGAGCAGCCCTGGAGCACGCGAGCGATTCCTACCGTGACGCACGAGTTCGCGCAGTTTTCGCCATGGCTCCGGCGCTGGGAGCGGCCTTCCGGCCCGAGAGCCTCGCGAAAATTTCTATCCCGGTGGAAATCGTGGCGGGGCAATCGGATACAAATGTTCCGATCGACTCGAACGCGAAGTATTTTGCAAAAAGCATTCCTGGCGCCAAACTCGTCATCTTTCCGGGCAACGCCGCTCACTACATGTTTCTCGATTCGTGCCCGGCGAGCGGAGGCAAGATTCGGCCGCTTTTGTGCACCGACGGGGAGGGCGTGGACCGCGACGCGGTTCACGCAAAAACGTCTGCGATGGCCGTGGACTTCTTTCGAGCCACCCTCAAGTAACTTCGGGAACTACAGCTAAACCCTACCCGCGGAGTATGATTTCAATATGGTGGATCTGCGCACGGTTACGACGTTTCGACTGTCCGCTGCCGTGACGGCGGTTTGCGCGGCGTTCGTGTGGATCCTGGCCGCGGCGCCGCAAGCAATCGGCCCGCGTGATGCGCTGTGGATAATCGTGCACGACGAATGCATCCCCAATCAGTTGCACAATACCGATCCCAGGCCTTGCGTCGAGGTGGATCTCCATGAAGGAATCGAGAGGGGATTCGCGATCCTGAAGGACATCGGGAGCGCCACGCAAGTGCTCTTGATTCCCACAGCCCGCATCTCCGGAATTGAGAGTCCGATGATTCTGGCTCCCGACGCGCCGAACTATTTTGCCGAGGCTTGGGAGGCTCGCAAATACGTCGACGAAGCGCTGCACCGGACGCTGCCACGCGACGACATCGGTTTGGCCATTAACTCCGACGCCAGCCGCTCCCAGGATCAGCTGCACATTCACGTGGATTGCATCAGGCCTGATCTGCATGAAGCCTTGCATGAGCGCGCAGCCTCGATTGGGGACCGATGGGCACCCCTGGATCTTTCCTTCTCCAGGCACGACTATTGGGCCATCTGGGTGCCAGGAGAGCATCTGGGCTCGAACAATCCGTTCCGAATCTTGGCCGAAGGAATTCACGGCGCGGCGCAGGATATGGGCGACCGGACTCTAGTCGTGGTCGGATCGTCGCGCGCGAACGGAGCTCCGGGATTCGTTATTCTCGAAAGTCAAGTCAATCGCGAACGTCACGATTGGGCCCATGGTGAGCAGCTTTTGGACCATTCGTGCCGCATCGCTGCGGAATCGGAGTCAAAAATTAAGTCGATGTGATCCTCGCCCGCGGCGCTAGCGGTTTGTATTCAACCATCGGCCTTGCTGGAGTGGTCACCGGCCTGCTTTTAAACCGCCGATGTACGGTGATTTTACAGGCCTTGATGATTCTCTGTGCAGAAATAGTTCCTTGCCGCAACACACGGCACTGAATGTTCCTGCTAACCTCCCGATTGCTGTTCCTTGGCCAAAAACCTTCTGACTATCTCGGCGCACGCTTCGACAAACGTCTGTTCCGATTGCGTGAAGGTACCGCCAAAATAGCTTTCGATATCGAGTTCGGCTGCGAGCTTCTTCTTCACGAAGATGGGCACTACGATTTCACTTTTCACCATCGACGTTCCCGCAAGATAACGCCGATCGCCAGACACATTGTCGACGACGATGACCTGCCCGCTAGTGGCCGCGGCCCCGCAGAGTCCTGTGTCGAAGGGAATGCGAGCATTGGGTGTAAAGCTGCCGGCGAATGGTCCGATCACCAAAATGCCGGCGTTCGCTGGATCAAGAAGATAAAATCCGACCCAGTTGTAGCGTGCCATCTTTTCGTGCAGACGCTGGGAGATCCGCTCCATTACGGACTGCGCCGTGCGAGCGGACGCAGCAAAACTCCGGAATTCCTGCAGAAGTTCTTCATGTTCGAGCGTCACTTGGCAGCCCACAGCCTAAGCGCCCGGAAGTTTCGGGAGCGCACAAGCTTCGCCTCCGTCCACACACTAGCATAAACTCTCGACCGATCCCGCAAAGGTGTATCGGACCGCGCGAGCAATGCGATCTGCTACTTGGATTGGCATCTTGGGAATTTTAACGTTCGTACGATCGCGCCGAGACTCACGCCAGGCGTGTTATTCCGGGAAACCCGTCAAACCCGGAATCAAAACTCAGGATTCGCTCAGTTGACGCGCTAGAATCAATCAGAGTCACCTTTCAACAACCCCTTCGACCACGCGGCTTGCTCAAGCTTGTCTTTTCCACGCGAAATAGGGATGTCCGCTTTCGTTGGAACCGCGTCCCACATTCGGACATCGTCTTAAGATTGGAATAGTATAGCCGCGCTAAGTGATGCGTCAGCAATCGCTTAGCAGCTACCTGCGATGGGCGAGAACATGCATTGATTCCTTGTCGGGTGTGTTTGGAGGTGCGCGGATGACCTCAATCTGGCAAGACATACGCTTCGGCGTGCGGGCGATTATGAGTGCGCCCGGCTACGCGGCGATTATCATCCTCACGTTGGCGCTGGGTATCGGCGCGAACACCACGATCTTCAGCTGGATCGATTCCGCGTTGCTCAACCCAGTTCCCGGCCTCGCCAATCAGAACGAAGTATTGACGATAACGACAGGCAAGCCCGGGGAGCCTTTTGGGTTTACGTATCCTGATTTCGAGGCCATCCGCGAAGGGCAACAGAGCTTTTCGGGCATCACGGCGTGCTGGTTCGCAATGTTGAACCTGACGGGCAACGGCAAACCGGAGCGCATCTGGGGGATGGTAGCGTCCGCGAACTATTTTGATGTCCTGGGCGTCCGGCCGATGCTTGGCCGCGGCTTCCTGCACGCGGACGACAAAACTCCCGGAGGCGCGCCCGTCGCAGTGATCAGCTACCGGCTATGGCAAACCCATTTCGGCGCCAATCCCGCCATCGTGGGCCAGACAATTCAAATCAACCAACACCCATACACCATCGTGGGTGTCACGCCAGCGGTGTTTCAGGGAAGCCAGACGGGCGTGCGGACGGAGATTTGGATTCCGCTCATGATGGAAGCGCAAGTGGAGCCGGGACGGGATCTGCTGAATGACCGTCACAATTATTGGTTACTTGTGACTGGCCGGTTGAAGCCCGGCGTCGCGCCCGCGAAGGCGCAGGAGGAACTGACGCTTCTGCTGAAGCGGGAGGCCAAGAAGTATCCCGAGGAGCATCAGGGGAAAGACAGTGTGACGGTGTATCCGTTGTGGCGCAGCCCGTGGGGCTTGAACACGTTTTTCTCGACACTGTTGCCGATGCTCATGGCCATTGCGGGCCTGGTGCTGCTGCTGGCATGTGCGAACGTTGCGAATCTGATGCTGGTGCGGTCGGTGGGACGGAGGCGCGAAATCGCCATTCGAATGTCGCTGGGTGCGAGCCGGTGGCGGCTGGTGCGGCAATTGCTGGTCGAGAGCCTGATGCTGGCGCTGGCGGGAGGTGCGGTCGCGCTGCTGATTACCACCTGGACGTCGGGAACATTGATGAAATTTCTTCCGACGGCGGAATTTCCTCTCTGGCTCGACATGCGAACAGACCGCACTGTGCTGCTGGTGACGGTGGTGATTTCTGTGCTCACGGGCGTGATCTTCGGAATTTTGCCCGCACTGCGTTCCTCGGGCGTCGCGCCGGTTTCAGTTTTGAAAGAAGACACCGGGAGCGCGTCGGGCGGGCTTAGGAAGGCTCGCCTCGCGAGCGGCTTGGTCGTCGCGCAAATTTCGATGTCGCTGCTGCTGTTGATCTGCGCGGGATTGTTCATCCGCAGCGCCATGAGTGCGCAGCAAATCAACCCGGGATTCAACTCACATAACGTGCTGCTCACTTCCATCGATTTGTTCACTGCGGGATATTCCGATGCGACCGGAACGGAATTCGATCGCCGGCTCGTCGCAAAACTGGAAACACTCCCGGGCATTCAGTCATTAGCGCTCTCAAGTCGCGTGCAGTTGAGTTTCGATCCTGACTCGACGAGTGTGAATCCGGAAGGATACGTGGCGCAGGCCCATGAATCGATGGAGACACGGGACGCCATCATCACGCCGAATTATCTCGCTACCATGCAGATTCCCATTTTGAAGGGGCGCGACTTCACGCTGCAGGATACGAAGAATTCGCAACGCGTGGCGATCGTCAGCGAAGCATTTGTGAATCGCTACTGGCCGCATCAGGACGCGCTCGGCAAGCAACTCAAGTCCGACTTGACGAACGAATGGTTCACGGTCGTGGGCGTGGCGCGCGACACCAAAGTGAAGGGCCTCAACGATAAGCCAACACCATTCGTGTATTTGCCGTTGTACCAGGTCTACCGGGCCCAGATGATTATCCATGCGCGTGTAGCCGGAGACCCGCTGGCTTACAGCAACACGCTCGAGAACGCAATCCATGAATTGAATCCCGACGTGGCAGTGTTCGATGTGACCACGGTCGATTTGAGTGAGCAAATGACCAGTTTTCCCCAGCACATTGCCGGAACCTTCGTTGGGGCATTCGGACTGCTCGCTCTAGTTCTGGCCGCGGTCGGAATTTACGGCGTCACGGCTTACACCACGCGGCAGCGCACCCACGAAATCGGCATCCGCTTGGTGCTCGGCGCCACCAAAGAGGACGTGCTGCGCCTGGTCCTCGGCCATGGATTAAGATTGATGTTTGCGGGGGTCGCGATTGGGCTGGCGGCTTCGTTTGCTCTCACACGTTTTCTGAGCAGCTTGCTTCTCGGCGTGACCAGCACCGACGTGCTGACCTATTCGAGTGTTGCGCTTTTGCTCTGTGCTGTGGCTCTCTTCGCTTGCTTCCTCCCCGCGCGCCGCGCGATGCGCGTGGAGCCGATGGTCGCGCTCCGCCACGAATAGTTCCTGCGGTGATTCAACTTCCTGATATCGCTGCGACCGCTTGAGTGAATCAAGCTCGGCCTTCCTCGAAGGCTCGCGATAGCTTAGCATCGGCATCGTCACGAATCCGAAATCCGCCTCCAGAAGCTAAATGCGCATCGAACGAAGCGCTGCAAAAAGTGCGTAATGGCGCGCAAGAATTGCTGTGCCGCGAACGACGACGGTTGCGCCGGAATCGCCCATTGAGCGACTAACCTCCTGTATTTAAACCTGTTAGGGCACGCGCATATAGACACGAGGCTGGCGGGGTTCTTGCCCCCAATTTAACGTGCTGTGCCGTAGTACCCGGCCAAGGAGGCAAGTCTTCCATGAGCTTATCTAACACGATGTTCGACCCTGCCGAGAATAAGTGGCCGGCCCATCAGGAAACTACCGAGTCAGGGCACGGGAGTGAATCCAATACGTCCTGGCTGTTTATCATCGTGCTGGCGCTCGCCCTAGTGGCGTTGACTTGTGCGGGCTATTTCATTGTGAAAAAGAAGAATATACAAATCGCCCAGTTGTTCGGAGACCGAGCTACGGTGAATATGCTCAGTCAACGCGTCGACAGCGCAGAGAGCAAGTTACTCGATGTGTCGGGCAGGTGGGAGGGCTTGACGCAGCGTGTGACGACGCTGGAGGGCACGGTGAGCCGCAGCCTTCAGCAGAACCGGAAGTATGCTCAGAGCTTGACCGACAAGTTACACCAACAGATAACAGCCGAGCTAGACGCGCGCACTTCCGTTCTCGATGTTCGCCTTCGCCAGGTTGAATCTGAACAGACCGCTCAGCGAACGCAGATCGCACAGGTAGAAGGCGAGCTACGTCACGAGATCACCTCAGCCCGAGAGGAAACCGACCGTGATCTCTCCGGCGTGCATCAAGACGTCGAAACTAATTCTCGCAGCCTAAACTCTCTATCTCAACGCATGGATCGAAAACGGATCGATTTCGAAGTGGCGAAAGGCCGGACCATCGAGCTAGTCTCTGGAGTCGAGCTTGAAATCAGCGGTGCGAACAACCAATATCAGCGGTTCCGTGGCTCGTTGTGGCTGCTTCAAGATCGCCGGACGTTGTGGCTGCGGGATGAGAGCGTTAATCAATCCGTTCGCTTCTACCACAAGGAAGGTGGAGAGCCGTATGAACTGGTTGTCACCGACGTGACACAGAAACACTCCGTAGTCGGGTACTTGTTGGTTCCCGTGCAAAAGGAACCAGCTGTCGGCACGTTGCCTGATACTGACAGTCGGACGCAAGCCAGCACGTCTGGAAGCGATTGATTGCTGAGTCTTAAATCGCTCGCAAACTCAACGCCGAACGGCGAGTTTCGTTCAGCGTGTTGAGCGTTCGGCGGTGGATGTGTCGTGCAAGGTTACGAACTCTATTGGCGTGCGGTCGAAGCCCTCTGAGATTGCCCAATTTTTGTTCGCCCCCAACAGGGATTAGAGTGGTGGTGTAGCCCCAGAGCCGGCCAGCGAGCGGCCACCGTCTCCTCAGTTTGTATGAGTCTCGCCGACCTTGGCCTGTGGTTGCCTCGCGCTAGAACACTCCGCCGGGGTACCACACGAGGCCATGATTCACGCCGTTACCATCTATCCACCACCCGGCCACGGCCCCCTCTAGGTTGTTGGTCGAAGGACGCGTGCCCTGGCCCGCGTTGGTGCCTGCGCCCGGGGCATCGAATGTCGCGAAAGTACCATTTGGAAACCGCACGAAGCCTTGCAGTATATAGTTCGAACCGAAAGACTCTCCCGTCACCGCTCCGAGCGAATTGATCGAAAAAGCGGCAGTGCCCTCACCGGCACCCGTGCCCGCACCCGGAGCGTCGAATGTGCAGAAGGAGCCGTCGGGGTAACGCACAAACCCCCGATACACATAGCTTGAGTCCTCGAAGTATCCGGTGATCGCTCCCTCGAGATTGATGCTTGCGGCGAGAGTGGCCAGCGCGGCTGGCGCGTCGAACGACGTGATTTTCCCGTCCGGCTCGCGCAAGAAGCCGTGAATAATACCACTCGCATCAGAGTAGAATCCGGTGATCGCGCCCTCCAAGTTGAGACACGTTTCCTCGCAAACGAATGTGTAAATCGAACCAAGTGGATCGAAGGGTGTGACCTGGCCTCCTGTAGTCCGCACAAAGCCGTGGTACACACCGCTCGAGTCAACGTAAATCCCTGAGGTTGCGCCCTCCAGATTGATGTTCCACACGTAAGTGCCACAATATGGCTTGCACACTGTCGAAGTTTCTGTGCCTGCGCCCGGAGCATCGAGAGGACCGATTATGAAGCCGTCGGGGTAGCGGACAAAGCCGTGATACACATACTCGGAGTCCTGGAATAGCCCTGCGATCACGCCCAAATCGTTGATGCTGTATGCCACTGTACCCTGGTCGAGAAAAGCTCCCGTCCCCGCGCCAGGGGCGTCAAAGGAAGTAATGTGGCCGTCAGGGGTGCGGATGAAAGCGTGGGGCACTACGTCCTTGTCTGTGTAATAACCCACGACCGTTCCCACGCTGTTGTTAGCGAAGGCTTGAGTACCGCAAGCAGGCTGGCACGCGGCTGTGGTCGAATATACTTTGCCCGCGTTCGGAGCATCGAACTCGATAAGTTTGGGCTGTTGTTGCGCTTGTGCGAGTGGCTGAATTGAAAGCGTCAGCAAGACAGTCGTACACAATGAAATGACGAAAGTAATAACCCTGATTTTCATGACGTCCTCTCCCACGGGCCTCGGCAATGGGTGTCGGGTGACTCTGGTAAACGGAAGCACCGAACAATCCGTACGACCGGGCGGCGTCAATGTGACCCTTCCAATCGTGAATGACAATGATAGGAACCATTAGAATTCGTCTGAGAGCCTATCTTCCTGAATCCCGGTGAGTTACGCCGCGATCGTGCCCGGTGAGATTTCCCCTCACGCCTCCGATTCGATTAAATGATAGAATCTTCAACATTCTCCCCGCCGGAGTCCTATGGCGTCGCCTGCACGACCCCCGGTAGTAATACGTTTCGGGGAATTCGAGTTAAACGCCGCGAACGGTGAGCTGCGCAAAGCCGGGCTCCCGCTGAAAATACATCCGCAACCTCTCCGCGTCCTCCTGTTGCTCGTCGAACGGCCCGGGCAAATCGTGACCCGTGAAGAGATTCAGCGCTGCCTCTGGAGTGACAACACGTTCGTGGACTTCGAGGGAGGGATCAACTTCTGTATCAAACAAATCCGGGACACGCTTGCGGATGATGCAGGGACGCCCAGGTACGTCGAAACGATTCCGAGGCGCGGTTATCGTTTCGTCGCCCCCGTGAGTCAGGCTTCCATGCGTGAACGAGTCATTTCCTTTCCGCAGACACCACCGGGCACCGATGATCCTTTAAAGGTTGAAACGCCTCCTGCAGGTGACGTTCATGGTCGACCCGAAGTCGTCGCGTCGGCATCACAAAGAGTCTTGAAGGGCGACGGTTTGAAGGCCGCGATCGGAGCTTCAGTTCTCGTGACGGTTCTTGCTGCAGGTGCCATAGTTTATTTTCACCGGTCCCCGAAACTCACGGAAAAAGATTCCATCGTACTTGCGGATTTCTCGAACACGACCGGCGATGCCGTGTTTGATGGCGCGCTGAGACAAGCGCTCGCCGTGGAGTTGGGGCAGTCTCCTTTCTTGAACGTGTTGTCGGATGCGAAAACGAGCGAGACTTTGCGAATGATGGGTCGCCCTCCGAACGAGCAAGTGACCGCGAAATTAGGACAGGAGCTTTGTCTGCGCACCGGAAGCAAAGCCCTTCTGGCAGGCTCGATTTCAAGCTTGGGCAGCCATTACTTAGTGGAACTGAATGCCGTCGCGTGCGGCAGTGGCGAGGCATTGGACAAAGAGCAATTCGAAGTTACGCGCAAAGAGGATGTTCTGAAGGCCCTGAGCCGCGCGGCCTCCAGCGTTCGTGGGAAACTCGGCGAATCGCTCCCCTCCTTGCAAAAGTTTGATGTTCCGATCGAGGCCACCACGACCTCGCTCGAAGCGCTGAAGAGCTATAGCGCGGGTGCCAAAGTAGGGAATGAACAGGGCGATGCTCCTTCCATACCATTCCTAGAGCGAGCGATTGACCTGGATCCGCAGTTCGCCATCGCGTATGCGTCCTTGGCCGCCCATTACAGCAATCTCGATGAACCGTCGCTCGCTCTTCAATATGCGACCAAGGCATACGAATTACGCGACCGAGTGACCGAACGAGAAAAGTTAGGTATTTCGTTTATCTACTTCCGCGTAACGGGAGAAGTGGAGAAGCAGGCGCAAATCTTCGATCTTTGGATGGCCGATTATCCGCGCGATGGCACCCCGCACGCGAGCTTAGGTATGAATTTCGTTTTCATGGGGCAGTATGAGAAGGCTCTAACCGAATTCCAGAAGGCGTTGCAACTTGGACCGGGCAGCGGAGCTGTTTATGAAAATCTGACGGCCGTTTACCTGGCTCTCGACCGTCTGAACGAAGCCAAAACAACCCTCAATCAGGCACAGGCGAATAAGCTCGATGGAGCCGGCCTTCATCGGATGGGTTACGGCCTTGCTTTTCTTCAGCGAGATGTCGCGCAGATGGACCAGCAGCTTGCATGGGCCGCGGGCAAGCCCGGCGCCGAAGACATTCTGCTGGCGGCTCAGTCTGATACCGAGGCTTACTACGGGAGGCTGAACAGCGCGCGGGATTTCTCGCGTAGGGCGGTGGACTCGGCCCTAAGAGCCGACGCCACCGAAGCGGCTGGCCTATGGCAAGTGACTGCAGCTCTGCGTGAGGCAGAATTAGGTGAGACTACTAAAGCAAGAGACGAAGTTCGGAAAGCTTTGGCGCTGGCTCCCGGTAGAAATGTGAAGATTTTTGCTGCCCTTACCCTCGCTCGTGCGAACGAAACTGCTCAAGCTCTGGCGCTGGCCCGCGAACTAGAGAAGAATTTTCCCTCCAACACTGTATTGAAGATCTACCGGCTTCCGTCCATCAATGCCGCCATCGCGCTGAGCAATTGTAAATCATCGCAAGCTCTTGAGACGCTAGCAATCGTCAAGCCTTACGAGTTAGGTGCGCCCACACCAAGTTTTTACGAGACGCTCTATCCGCCTTACCTGCGCGGTCAAGCCTATCTGCTGGCGCGTAACGGAAGCGCCGCGGTTGCCGAGTTCCAAAAAGTGATTGACCACCGTGGGATCGCGCTCAACTTCCCACCGGGGGTTCTCGCTCATCTCGGCCTCGCTCGCGCCTACGCGCTGTGTGGCGACACCGCAAAAGCGAAGACCGCCTACAACGAGTTCCTCACGCTCTGGAAAGATGCCGATCCCGACATTCCCATCCTGGTCGCCGCAAAAGCCGAATATGCGAAGCTAAAGTGAACTGGGCTGGACGCGTGTCAACGCAAAGTAGAAATGTCCGGTTTTTCGCCAGATAGAAATGTCCGCTTCCAAGGTTTTCTCCAAGGGTGTTCGGGAGGTGGATGGTATTTGGTTTTGATCTTGGTTGGGAGTTTTGGTTTTGGATCGGCAAGGCCGGGAGGCCGTAGGCCGGAAGGACTTGCCGATCGCGGCACGTTCGGGCAGGGGATCAGCGGCAAGTAACGGCCGCGAAAGCGCAGCCAGTGCGAGCCGTCGAGCCGCCGCTCGATCTCGGCGCGGGTGCCCCGCAGTCCCGCACAAACGGATTCGCGAGGAACTCCCCAGCGCTGGCCGTTCCATTTGACGGTGTGGTCGGAAGCGACGGTCCGCGCCAGGCGCACACTGAGAATTTGCTCCAATCGCTGAGCGCGTTGTAAACCTCGGTGCGCGTCACCGCTCGGCGTGGGTTGCACCGTGAAGCGCTGGTCCCAGAACGGCCAGAAGGTGATCTCCAGAAAGCGATTCGCCTGTTCGAGCGTACGGATTTCCGCCAAACGCATTTCTTTCACCAGGCGGTCTTGCAGCGTGCCGAACAGCCGTTCGATGCGCCCTTTGGCTTGCGGGCTATGCGCCGCGATCCACTCGATGTCCAGTTCCGCCAGGGCCCGGCCGAATTGAGTGCGCGAGGGTTCGTCGCGCAGTTGCTCTTGCCACTGCACCGGTCGAGAGGTCACGAACAGGCCGTTTTTATCGGTGTAGAGCGCCAGCGGCCGCCCGTAACGCTCTAGCCAGCCGCCCAGGGTGCGCAGATTTTCTTCGCTGGAATCGTGCTCCGCGAAACGGCCCCAGACCCGACTGGTCGCGTCGTCGATCAAGGCGATCAAGTGGCAAGCGGGGCCGCGTTCCTCCAGCCACCGGAACGGCGAGCTGTCCATCATCACCAGTTCGCCGAACGAGGAACGACGCGGGCGCCACACATGCACCGGCTGGCTTCGCCGGCGGCGTGTCTGCCACAGTCCGGCGGCACTCATCCACTTCCGCAGGGTTTCTCGGCTCACACACAGCCCGTGCTGCGCCAGATGCTCAGTGGCGAGGGTGGGACCGAAACCCGCGTAAGCCGGCAGCTGCAACCGTCGCAGACTGCGCTGCTGTATCGTCAGAGAAATCTTGCGGTTCGAAGGACGTCCGCGCAGCCGATGCACCAGCCCGCCATCCCCCACGGTACGGAGACGCCCCAGTAAGCGTCGCACCTGACGATCGCTCAGCCGCAGGCGGTGTGCGGCGTCGATCTGCCGGAGATGCCTTTGCTCAACTTCGTGCAGCACCTTCAACCGCTCCCGCTCTCTCGCGCTCAACTCGATCCGCTCCTCTTCCATCGGGCCTCCCGGCCCCTAGAAAAGCGGACATTTCTACTTTGCACAAACCGGACATTCTCACTTTGCAGCGACATGGGCTGCGACGCGTTGACTTGCCGTTGGGGGCAGCATAAGATTCGCGCCGATGCCCGATTCTTCTCCACTCTCCGGACGAACGATATCCCATTACCGCATCCTTGAAAAACTTGGTGGCGGTGGTATGGGTGTCGTCTATAAGGCTGAGGACACAAAACTCGGTAGGTTCGTAGCTCTGAAATTTCTTCCCGAAGAGATGGCCAAGGACAGCGCCGCGCTGGAACGCTTTCAGCGCGAAGCGCGCGCTGCGTCCGCTCTCGACCATCCGAACATCTGCACGATTTACGAGGTTAGTGAAGAGGGTGGCCAGCCGTTCATTGCCATGCAGTACCTGGACGGCCAGACGCTTAAGCATCGCATCTCGGGCAAACGAATGCCCCTCGATGAAACTATAGGCCTCGCAATTGAGATTGCCGACGGGCTCGATGCGGCGCACTCGAACGGCATCGTGCATCGAGACATCAAGCCAGCGAATATCTTCCTTACCAAGCGCGGACAGGTGAAGATTCTCGATTTCGGGCTCGCCAAACTTATCGCCGATCGAAGCCAGCCGAGACTCGGAAATTCGGCGAGCGAAACTGCTGCGACCGTAGCATCGGATTGCGCGTTGTTGACGACACCCGGCGTTACCATCGGCACCGCGGCGTACATGTCGCCCGAGCAGGTACGAGGCGAGGAGCTCGACGCGCGCACGGACGTCTTCAGTTTTGGCGTAGTCCTCTATGAAATGGCGACTGGCCAGCAAGCTTTCACCGGCAACACTTCGGGAATCGTATTTGAAGCGATTTTGAATCGCGCGCCAGCGTCGGTCAGCGACATGAATCCGGCGCTTCCACCGAAGCTCGTCGAAATTATTGATACAGCTCTTGAGAAGGATCGCGCGTTGCGATATCAGACGGCCGCGGAACTGAGCGCCAGCCTGAAACGACTGAAGCGCGAAACGGGGACAGCCCGCGCGTTGTCAGGGTCGGGCAGCGTTCCCGCAGCCGAGATTTCCAGACAGGTGGGCATCGCGACCGCAGCGGTGAGCGCGACTGCGATCGCCAAGCCCCAGCGTTGGCGTTCTCCTGTGATCGCCGCGGCAAAGCTCCTGGCATTTGGGATTCTCTTCTTCGCAGCGGGCTATTTCCTCGCCGGACGCCGCACCTCGGGTTCGATGCCGATCTATCACCAACTCACGTTTCGCCGAGGCACCATCCGCGCGGCACGATTCAGTCCGGATGGCGAAACAATCGTCTACAGCGCCGCTTGGGAAGGCAATCCGGTTGAAATTTTCACGACGCGTTCAGAGAGCCCGCAGTCGAGGTCGCTCGGGATTGGCGACGCTGAAATTCTCGGCGTTTCTTCAACCGGAGAGATGGCGGTGATGCTGGACAGCCATCCCTTCGCTGGCTTCACGGACATGGGAACGCTGGCGCGCGTTCCGCTGACGGGAGGAGCGCCGCGATCCATAGTCGAGCGGGTGACTTGGGCGGATTGGTCTCCGAATGGTTCAGAACTCGCGGTCGTTAGATCCGAAGGAGGGCGATATCGGCTCGAATACCCCGTCGGAAAGGTCCTGTATGAAGCAGACGGCTGGATCAGCCACCCGCGAGTCTCACCGAAGGGTGACACCGTCGCGTTCCTGGACCATCCGCTCATCGGCGACGATGCGGGATCTGTGGCGATAGTCGACTCTGCAGGTCATAAGAAAACGCTCACGAAGCATTGGGGAGGAAGCGTTCAGGGACTAGCCTGGACACCGGACGGGAAGGAAGTATGGTTCACAGGGACTGAAATCGGTTTTGCTCGGTATCTGAGCGCGGTTGATCTTTCGGGACATCAGCGCCTGGTTGCGCGAGTTCCTGGAATGCTGACGCTCCACGATATCTGGCGCGATGGCCGTACACTACTGGGACGCGACTCGCCACGGGAAGGAATTATTAGCCTTCCCGCAAATGGAGAGAAGGAGCGCGATCTTTCGTGGTTCGATTTCTCAACCCTGTTTGATTTTTCCTCTGACGGCAAGACAACCCTCTTCACGGAAACCGGCGAGGGCGGCGGAGCCACGTATGGCGTTTACATGCGCGATACCGATGGCTCACCCGCGGTTCGCCTCGGGGACGGCTACGCTCTGGGCCTTTCGCCCGACAAAAAGTGGGCGATTTCGGTTGCTCTTGGTGACCAACAGCCGCTTGTGATACTTCCGACAGGCGCAGGGGAGTCGAAGCGACTTCCACCCGACGGCATGACACACGTTGGCGCGGTGTGGTTCCCAGACGGAAGGCGCTTCGTCTTTTCAGCCTTTGAACCTAACCACGCGGTTCGCTTGTTCGTTCAAGACCCGTCAGGCGGCAAGCCGCGGCCGATAACTCCCGAAGGTGTGCTGGAATTTGGCTTTGCGATATCTCCCGACGAAAACTCGCTCGCTGATGTCGGGCCCGACCAATTGGGATACATCTATCCGATTGAAGGAGGCGATCCGCGACCTATTCCAGGCTGGACAAAGGGTGATCGGCCCATCAGCTGGGACACGGACAACCGTTCACTGTTCATTTACAATTACCACCAATTGCCCGCGCAGGTTTTCCGGCTGGACACTGTCACCGGCAAGAAGACTCTGTGGAAGCAGCTTATGCCGGGAGACGCCGCCGGAATAGACCACATCGCGCCAATCCTAATGGCGGCCGACAAGAAGAGCTACGCATATGGCTATGGGCGTTTCCTCTCCGATCTATACTTTGTCACAGGTCTAAAATGACACGCCTACGCCTTGCAAGGCGCCGCCGCTAAAGCGAAGGCCGGGTACGATGATTTCTTCGCGCTCTGGAAAGACGCCGACCACGATATTCCTATTCTTCAGCAAGCTAAGAGCGAGTATGCGAAACTGCAGTAGTGCCCGAGCGGCGCGGGGCTCCGCGCAACTTCGCAGTTTGTGAATTTGCGGGTAGGTTCGGCTAATTGGGCGAGCTCTGGGTGGCCGCTGGCATCACGGACGCTTCGATCATTCCTTTGGCCGTGTAATCAACGGGCACGATGCGATAACGATAGATCATGCCGTGATCGCCCACGACGTAACCACGGTCCCGCGTTGGGAGGCTGAACGAAGCGACGCTTGTAGGGAAGTGAACCTGGCGCGTCGTCCAATGTTTTCCACCATCCACTGTATACGCCCACGTTCCGCCCTTGCAGGACCAGCCTACTTCTTTGTCGGCGAATTTGACCTTCGGGTAGGCCGTGTCGAGCTGCGCAACGACGCCCTGCCAGGTCTGGCCCCCATCCGTGGTTCGCCTTAATTTGCCACCGGAGCGGACTTCGTAGCCGGTGTTTGCGTCCAGGAAAAACACATCGTAGACGCGTTGATCTCCTGGTTCCTCGGGGCCCACCAGCACGCTCCAGGTCCCTCCGCCATCTTCTGTCTTGACCGTGACGCGCTCCTCGCCCACGGCATAACCCACGGTTGCGTTCGGAAAGTGAAAGCTCTCCAGATCGCAATCTTTCTCCTGGGTCAATCCGTTGACTTCCATTTTTGCGCGGCAGGCGAAGATATCTTTCCAGTTCTGGCCGCCATCGGTGGTCGCGGAGATTTTCCCCGACCCGTAAGCACGGAATCCTTTCAAATCGGAAACGAAGAACGCGTCCCCCCGAATGTCGCCGGTGACCTGCTCCCAGGAGTCGCCGTCAGTGGTGCGAAATAAAACGTTCCAGCTCTGAGCCCAGCCGTGAGTTGCGTCGGCAAAGAATACACGTTTGAGCCCTGGACCTTCGGCGTGCGGATCGCCGCCGAGCTCCGCTGTCCAGGTCGTGCCGCCATCCTTGGTGTGGAGAATGGTCCCGGCCGCGCCGGTCACCCAGCCTTCGTCTTTGCTCACAAAATAGACATCGTACAGCGACAAGTCCTCTTTGTAATTTACCGGCTCCCATATCGCTTTGAATTTGGGCTGCGATGACTTTTGCCCGGAAGGCGGGGATTGTTGCGCGTGCTTTCCGGCTGGCGGCGTTTGCGCGAATGTCAAACTCATGCTGCACAGAGCAAGGACCGAGCCAAGTCGCTTCATAGTCGCCTCTTGAAACTTGAAGTTTTTGCCTCTAGCGTCTCGCTATCCTAATTGAGCCAGAATTTCGAGTCTGGCTCATTTTGTCGCGCATCCTACACTTCTCTAGCCCTCGCGGCAAAGAATTTGCCAGCGAAGCGGGACCCCGGCGAGACTTCGAATTTTGCGAAGCGATTAGCGCGAGGGCGAGCCATTCGAAATCAGGGAGTTTGAGTTTCCTCTTTCGTTCCACCTGTTCGCCAGGACAGCTATCAATCAGTAAGCGACTTCGTCAACATGTACCACAACATGGGGACGGACGTAGCCGATTGAAGTGGCGCGCTATCCATAACTAATAAAGTACGTGTTTGTTCAACACGAAAGCCGACAAAGCAATTGGGAGGCCGAAAATGGAAATCGGGGATTCTCACGGGAATTTCTCTGTCTGGCAGGCGACCCTTCGATCTGGCCGTGCTCTTGCACTGGTGCTGGTTTTGTGCGGCACTGTCTCCTGCAATTTATTGAACAAAGTCGGTGGCGGTTCGCAGGGGGGATCTGGAGGTTCGGGGGGCTCCGGCGGTTCTGGCGGCTCTGGCGGCTCAAACCCTTCGTTGACCATATCTTCGAGCGACTCGTCTGCGCCACCGCTGTCGCTCATCACAATTACCGGAAGCGGCTTCGATTCCTCCCAAGGGGTTTACGTTAACTTCGCTGCGAGCGGCGGCGTCTCAGTGGAAATACCACCAGTGCAAGCCACAGCAACAAGCTTAACGGTCGCACTTCCACTCATTCTCGATCAAACGGGCGCTCCGTTAACGGGATCGGTGTCCATCACCGTGGACCAAGCCTCTGGGTCCAATATGGAAACGTCGAATTCTCTTGCGTTTTCGATCACGAGCGCTCACGCGTCCCCCCCGCTCGCTGCCGGAACCGTCACGCTCGGGTTCCTGCAAGGAGAAATGGCAGCCTTGCAGAGCTATCGTCAGAGCATTTTGGGAACAGCGCAAGATACGGCGTCATTTGAAAACGCCTACAACGAGCAAGTCAGCTCCAACGCGGCACTCGTCACGCAGATCCAATCTGTGATGAATGGAACAGCCAGCGCCTCTTTCGGCACAGTTGACGGTGGGAACATAAACATCACCAGTGCGGATCTTCAGAATTGCGATTCGCTGCTCCTGGGCCTCCTCCAGTCAAGCGTTACCTTCACGGAAAATTCGATGGCTTCGAGGACACGCTCGAATTTAACGCCGAATACCACCAGTGGCATTGCCAGTAGTGCAAGTTCCTTGTATACGCTCGCGACAACTGCTGGAACTAGCCAGTCAGCGCTTTCCACTGGCGTTGCCAGTTTGATCGCCGCGTCGGCCATCTCGACTGACCCGAATTATCTCGGAATCGAAGAAATTTGGACCGGGCCGCAGCTAATGTGCACGGTATGTTCGGAGACTCAGGTGCTTGATCCCCAAGCCCCTACTGGAATCGACGTGATCGAAACGGCGCCACTTTTTTACTCAACGGTGCAAGGATTCAGCATCAACACGTATACCCAGACTGGCTCTAATCTGAAATCGTACCCTGGGCTGCTGACGGGCGGAATCTCGACATTGACGCTCCTCAATTCCTCACTATTATCCATCGAGGGCGGTTTAGCCGGTCAAGTCACACAAGCGGATTCCGACAGCTGGCTTTCCTTGATCGATGGAGTGTGTGGCCAATTCAACTGTAATTCTCTTGGAGATGGATTCGTCGTAAACGTGGATGTGACTGGATCGACTGACAATATAACCAACGTTCAGGTCTGCGCAGATTTTGGAGGATCAAATAATTCTGTCTGCGGCCCGAATGGAGGTTTTGCAGTTGGGACCACCAACAGCATCTTCATCAATCCGATCATCGTGGACCCGAATGGTGGACTCGGAATCGATCCGAGCGCTGTCGAGGGGACGAGTTACAGCGTATCGGTTCCATCGAATCAAAATGCCGCCAGCTTCTGTTCCGTGACTTCCGGAGGTTCGGGTGATTTCGGATCGTCCATGGCTACAGCCGTTGTGACGTGCCAATAGCGAGTAAGGGGCTTCGAATCAGCCTGGATCGGGGCCACCTCGCCCGCACCTCGTGTATCCTTGATGATCATGGACATTGTGAGAGATGTAAGCGGCTTTGGCGTACGGCGAAACAACAATCAGGGGAACACGGAATCCGTACCCATAGGCGGATCGCCAACTAACTCCGTCGTTGACCACCTTTGGCGCGACGTGATCGTGCCAGGATTCCTGTTGCATTCTTTCTGTCGGCAGCCCCCCTATTCCGACCCCACTTGAATGGCCTGATGGCTTTCGCGAAGCTATAATCTAGCGGCTTGGCAGTCTGGAAGTTCGTAGCCACTTTGTTCGAAAGCCCGAAACGAGAACCGATGGGCAAACCGATATTGCTCAGTGTGGATGACGATCCCGATGTATTGCGGGCCATAGAGCGCGACCTACGTTCACAGTACGGCGCAGAATTCCGGATTATAGGAAGCGATTCGCCGGAGGGTGCGCTAAACCTCCTGAAGCAGTTGAAGGTGCGCAACGACAGCGTGGCTTTGTTGCTTGCCGACCAGCGGATGCCGCGAATGAACGGGGTGGAATTTCTGCGGGAAGCCAGGGACATTTTTCCCGATGCCAAACGGACTTTGCTCACGGCCTATGCGGACACGAATGCCGCCATCAGTGCCATCAATGACGCTAGCATTAACTATTTTTTCTTGAAACCGTGGGATCCTCCCTCCGAGCATCTCTATCCACAATTGGACGATTTGCTCGATGACTGGCAAGCCTCCTTCCGTCCGACATTTCAAGGCATCCGCGTACTGGGCACCCGCTGGTCGCCCCGATCCTATGAGTTGCGGGACTTTCTTGCGCGCAATCATGTCCCATACCAATGGATCGACGTCGAGCTTTCCGCCAATGATCCGGAAACCAAACGCCTCTTAGAGGCTCTGGGGCCGGAGGGGACCAGCCTCCCCGTGGTACTTTTTCCCGACGGGACGAAGCTTCTTGATGGTATTCCCGTTGATGTCGCACAAAAGGTCGGACTGCGCACGCGCGCACAAACAAGTTTCTACGATTTGGCAATTGTGGGCGGTGGGCCGGCCGGTTTGGCCGCTGCGGTTTATGGAGCCTCCGAGGGTCTGCACACGGTGATGATTGAGCGGGAAGCGCCCGGTGGTCAGGCGGGTATGAGCTCTCGAATCGAGAACTATCTTGGATTTCCCAGCGGACTGAGCGGTGGCGATCTGGCCCGGCGTGCCGTCGTACAAGCCCAACGTTTCGGAGTGGAGATCCTGGCGCCGCAAGAGGCTGTTGGAGTCCGAACGGAAGCCTCTTACCGAATCATTAAACTTGCAGATGGGGGCGAGATTTCGTGCCATGCGCTGATGATCGCAACTGGGGTGCAGTGGCGGCGCCTGGACGTTCCCGGGATAGCCAAGTTGCAAGGTGCGGGAATCTATTACGGCGGCGGCGCCACGGAGGCTCTGTCCTACAAAGGTGAGACCGTCTATGTGGTGGGCGGTGCGAACTCGGCCGGTCAAGCGGCAATGAACTTCGCCAGATATGCCGAGCGCGTCGTTATTCTCGTGCGCGGAGAATCGCTTTCCAGCACCATGTCGCGATACTTGATCGACCAGATTCAAGAGACGTCCAACATCCAGATCTGGACGCATGCCAGCGTGGCCGAGGCGCATGGCGAAACGCATCTGGAGGAGATTTCCGTGCTTTGTTCCGACACTAACAAGATTGAGCGCGTCCCGGCTAGCGCCATGTTTGTCTTTATTGGGGCGCTGCCGCGGACGGATTGGCTGGCGAATGTTGTCGAGCGGGACGAACGAGGTTTTCTGCTAACCGGTCCTGACCTTATACGTGACGGGCAACGCCCGAAGGGATGGGCGCTCGACCGGGATCCTTTCCTGCTGGAGACCAATGTTCCCGGCATCTTTGCCGTAGGCGACGTGCGCCACGGTTCCATAAAACGGGTGGCTTCCGGGGTGGGAGAAGGATCGGTGGCAGTACAATTCATCCATCAGTATTTAAGCAAGGTATAAATGGCTGACAAATCAGAATTGCGTCGCATTCCCGCATTCTCCGATCTGCCCGACGATCAAATCTTGTGGTTCCTCAGCAATTCGCAGGAGTTCCCTGTGGCTTCCGGCGAAACATACGTGCACCAGGGAGATCCGGCGGACTGGATGTTCGTGATTCTGGAAGGGCAATTTCAGTGGCGTGGCGAGTTCGGCGGCGACGCCGTTATATATTCACAAAAGCCGGGCGACGTGACTGGAGTTCTGCCCTTCTCCCGAATGAAGCAGTTCACCGTAACGGGTCGCGCCGTCACCGACGGTCGCGTTCTGAGATTTCCGGCTTCTTTGTTTCCCGAACTTGTGCAGAAGATGCCTGAGTTGACGACGCGCCTGGTGGGTATGCTGTCCGATCGTATCCGTGAAACCACCCGCGTCGAGCAACAGCGCGACCGTCTGGCTTCTCTGGGGAAACTCTCGGCTGGGCTTGCGCATGAACTCAATAATCCGGCTTCCGCCGCGAAACGCGCGACCAGTCAGTTGCGCGATATTCTGAAAAAAATTAAAAGCTCCAGCCTTGAGCTTGGCAGGCGCGAGCTGACGCCCACACAGAAAGCTGAAATCGAGAGGCTGGAAGCCTCCTTTACGCAGTCGGATGTGATTCCGCCAGATGCGCTCACCATCAGCGACCTGGAAGATCAGATTGATTCGCTGTTGCGAAGTCATGGACAGAATGACTTGTGGCAACTGGCAGCCGACCTTGCGCGACGCAACATTAAGCCAGAGGTGCTCGAGTCGTTGTTTGCGAGCCTGGATGCGGATACTGCCAGAGCCGCTCTAGTCAGGATCGCCGCGTCGGCGGAGGTCGCCGGATTGTTGAACGAAATCGAAAGCAGCACGTCACGAATATCGGATTTGGTCGGCGCAATCAAACAGTACACTCACATGGACGAGGCGCCGGTGCAAAACGTGGATATCGCAAAAAGTATGGAGACCACGCTTACAATTCTGAATTACAAGCTGAAACAGGGAGTTGCCGTACAACGCGACTACTCCCCTGTTCCGCTTCTCGTAAATTCGTTTGGCAGCGAGCTCAATCAGGTTTGGACGAATATCATAGATAACGCGATCGATGCGATGGGCGGAAAAGGCGAGCTTCGGGTTAGAACGTACCGGGACGACGGTTGTGCTGTAGTCGAGATTGGCGACAACGGCCCTGGAATTCCCCAAGATCTGCAGCCCCACATCTTTGAGCCATTTTTCACAACCAAGGGAGTCGGGGAAGGTACGGGGCTAGGCTTGGACACGGTCCAGCGGATTGTGAAGAAACACCAGGGAAATATTCAGGTTACTTCCAAGCCCGGAGATACGCGTTTTCAAGTCTGGCTCCCGTTGGCGGACGCCGCTCGCTGAAGTGCGAAGGCTGTATCTGGCCCGAGGCGTCGCGCGGGCACTACTATCCTGAAGCTCCCAGTTGTGGGAGAAAACTTCCGTAGTCGGTTCGCACCACTCGTCAACGAGTCGCGCCTGGTCATCGAACTGAAAGCTTACATTACGAAGGTGAATGTACACCAAGGGCCTCGCCGCGCCCGCCCGCAACGGGTGCAACGCGCGAGGCGCGCCGCCATCGTCAGCGTGGCTCCAGCGGTGGCGTTGAGCTGCTCGCGCACGCTCGGGCGCGATCAAGGAGCAGGTCGCGCTCGCGGGCGTTGCGCGTGAGCGCTGCCGCGCGCTCGAACTCCGCACGAGCTTCATCGAAGCGGCCGAGCTTTTTCAGGAGGTCGCCCCGAACGCTAGGCAAAAGGTGATAACCCCTGAGTGCCGGCTCCGCGGTCAGCACATCCACGAGTTCGAGGCCCGCCGCTGGTCCGAAGGCCATCGCCACCGCAACCGCGCGATTCAACTCCACGACGGGGGACGGTGCGAGCTGCGCAAGCGACTGATAGAGCGCCACGATGCGCGGCCAGTCCGTTTCCTCTGCGGTATGCGCTCGCGCGTGACAAGCGGCGATCTCGGCTTGCAGTGTGTACGTGCCGATGGTGCCCTGCGCGCGACTCAATTCTTCAGCGCGCGCAAGAGCCGCGAGGCCACGATGAATCAGCAGCTGATCCCACAGCGCGCGATTCTGCTCGAGCATGAGGATCGGCTCGCCGCTCGCGTTCACACGAGCGCGTGTGCGCGACGCCTGAATCTCCATCAGGGCGACGAGGCCGTGGACTTCTGCCTCGTTTGGAGCGAGTTCAGCCAAGATACGGCCGAGACGAAGTGCATCCTCGCACAGCGCCGGCCGCATCCAGTCGTCGCCGGCAGTCGCCGAGTAGCCTTCGTTGAAGACGAGGTAGATGACCTCAAGAACCGACGAAAGACGGGCAGCAAGTTCGGCCCCGCGCGGGACTTCGAATGGGACGCGCTCTTCGGCGAGGGTCCGCTTGGCCCGGACGATGCGCTGGGCAATGGTCGGCTCCGGCGCGAGGAAGGCGCGCGCGATCTCTTCGGTCGTGAGGCCGCCGAGCAAGCGGAGCGTGAGCGCCACGCGCGCTTCGGTCGAGAGAACTGGGTGACAGGATAGGAACACAAGGCGCAGGAGGTCGTCTCCAATGTCGTCGTCGAGGGCCGCGTCAAAATCCGGCAAGGCCAAGTCCTGCTGCGTCTGGAGTTCGCGGCCAAGCTCCTGGTGCTTGCGCTCGAGGAGCGCGTTCCGGCGGAAATGGTCGATCGCTCGATGCTTGGCGGTGGCCATCAGCCAGGCGCCCGGATTGTCCGGGACGCCCGACTCCGGCCACTGCTGGAGCGCAGCGACAAGAGCATCCTGCGCGAGGTCTTCGGCGGCGCCGATGTCGTGCGTGATGCGCGTAAGGCCGGCGATCAGACGCGGCGACTCGATGCGCCACACGGCGTCGATCGCGGCGTGGACGTCGCGTTGTGGATTAGCGTGCGAATCTGTTGAGTGAGTGCCGGAAGACATGTCCGGCACTCATCACAACATTTTTCGGAGGGCGCTGCAATCCACATTGAGGCGGCACAGGCAATCCTGCCTGTGCGCGACTGCCGCGGTCGTTTGCGCCTACTGCTGGCTCACGTTGGTGCCGGCCTCGTTGGTCTTCTTCTCGAACTCCTCGATGTTCTTCTGGCTCTCGGCACCGAAGTCGGACATCTCAAAGAACCGGCGCACTTCAACCATTTCAATATCCTTGCCAGGGATGCGCGAGGCCCATTCAAGCGCGTCTTCGCGCGACTTCACCTGGATCACCCAGTAGCCGCCGACGACTTCCTTGGCTTCGGGGAACGGGCCGTCGGTGACTTTCGACTTGCCGCCCTTGAACGTGACGCGCGCGCTCATCGTCGCGGGCGGCGTCAGGCCGTCGAGCGCGAGTAGCACTCCGGCTTTCTGCAGCTCCTCGTTGTACTTTCTCATCGCCTCCATGTCTGAGATGTCGGGTGCCCAGCCGGGCTTGGCATTTCCGTAGTCTTTGGGAAACATGATCATCATGAAACGCATGGTTTTCTCCTTGAGTGTTGAGCGGACGCCATATCAGGGCCGCTTATTTTATATAGGAGCTTGGGTCGCGCCGCCGTGTGAATGTTGCGAGTGGCCGGCGCGGTGCGGCTCCAATTATGCGTCGAACGGGGCGGCGGGGAATCGACACGCGATTTGCAGATTCTTCGCGTAGCGTAACCTCCAGAAAACACGTTATTTAGATATGGGGCAGGCTGGAGCGACGATGATTCCATCGCTGGAAACCGGGAGGATGTGGGCGAAGCCGGTGCGGCGGGAAGACGACGGGCAGGTGCAGAAGATTTTCCCTCAAGGGAGACGGTATCCCACGGCGGACGGTTCAGGTTTACCGGATAACTGCCGCATAGCTCGTCACTCCGGCACAAGCGCCGAGGCAACAAAGCGAACCACATCTACCGTTCGGCTGCCACTCCTTCTCCAGCATGACTGTTTCTTGCTAGACTCCTGACTCCTGAAATGCCATTTCGTCTCAGCACGGTGAAGCTCGACAAATCTGCCGGCCCCGTTCGCCGCGCGCTGCAGTACGCCTTTTATGACTGGGCCAGCGAGATGCCTCGGTCCAAACGCATCATCACGTACGCCGGCATCGTTCTCCAGGGATATGCTTTCTACTTTATGCTGATGTGGGCTTTCAGGTTGCCAGAGTGGTTGTCTCTGTATTTTCTGGTACTGCCGAGACGACCCGTCAGCTATGTGCTGGTGTTCCTGCTTTTTTACATCGGCCGCTGGATCCAGAATGGAATGTTAACTTCAGAATTTGTTCGGAAGACACAACTTGAAACTGACCAGATAGCCGCACGAGAGATTCAAGAGACGCTCCAGCCCGAGATATTGGAAGTGTTGCCAGGTTACGACGTGGAGACCTTGTACAAGCCGTTTCGTGAGGTCGGCGGAGACTACTTCGATGTCATAGAACTTCCGGCAAATCAAAGCCTATTCGCATTAGCGGATGTGTCTGGGGAGGGAATGCCGGCAGCTCTGCTTGCAGCAAATATACAGGCTCTGGTTAGAAGTATTGCAAGCGTCGAATCGACCCCGCTAGCGCTTGCTAAGCAGATCAACAAGCACCTGTGCCGATACACTCCGAATGATCGATTTGCCACGGCCGTGTTCATTGTGCTCAGTCGCGATTCAGGAGAATTGACGTACGTGAATGCCGGTCACAACGCTCCGATTGTCTTTTCTCCCGGGTCAATGATGTTTCTGGAATCTACGGGCCCGCCGCTTGGGCTCCTGGTTGACGCGGATTACGAAGCTCGCACGGCTGTTCTCAGTCCAGGCGGCGCGCTCCTCATCTACACAGACGGCTTGACCGACTCGATTCAGGGGAAGAATCCCGAAAATCGTTTGCGTGATGCTTTGTCTGACGATGTCGGGAGGACGATGACGAAGCTCAGATCACTAGTAGACCCGAAGCTCAACGAGGATGATGTCACCATTTTGATGGTGAAACGTGTCGCAGGTTCTGCTTTCAGTGGCGTGTCTGCATAGGAATCGGGCGACCCAGTTCGTGGATTGTCGGCAAGCCGGAAGTAATCGTGCGTTCGGGTTTACTGGATAACTTCCGCATAGCCCGTTACTTGGGAAGGATGGCCCGAAATGTCTCCAAATTCCGCATTCCTATTCGAGGCTGCTCTCAGAAGGTGTAGCCGCGTGCTTGCGCGTGGGGCTATTCGTAACGCAGCGATCATGGGATCGACGCGCATGGCGCGGCACGCGGGAATGTAACAGGCAAGCATCGGGGCCGGCCAGCTTGCAGCGCATGACGTTTACTTCGGCACTTGAATTGATTTGAGGTACTTCACGAGATTGGCGAGCCTCACCGGACCGCGGTCGACGTCCTCTTCAATCTGGCGAAATACCGGACCCCAAATTGGCATCTCGCGCGAACCGTGCGCCGCCAGGACCAAGGGATCGTCGCCCATGATGGTCTTGCGGACACGATCTTCGGGGAAGCGGCCATCGTTGTTTTTGGCCAGAACCGTCAGGTCGGGTGGTTTCGTTTTCAGCGCTGGCGCGGCAGGGCCGTTGCCCTTCGCGTCCACTCCATGGCACGACGCGCAATACTCGCGATATAGATCGCGCCCCTCGACAGATCGGATGAGCGGCGGCATTTCCTGCGGCGATGGTGATTTTGGGGGCGACTGAGTCTGGGCGCCGAGGGATGCAATCGCTGCGCAGCCGAGCGCGACGCTCGCAAGCAGCCACCGTTGCCGTCCGATCGCGCGAAGATAAATCTTCATGAGCACCTCCGGGTTTCTGGCTGCATGAGCGGCTCGCCATCTTGCGACACTTCGGCGCCAGAAGCTGCACGTATATTTCAGAACTGTCATTATTGTTTCAAGTTTCCCAAGCGATCGGTTTAGGCAGCAGCATACATCCGGAGGTGGCCGGCGGCAAGGATCGTCAACTTGCACGCCCGCCGGAAACGGCAAGGTTGTACCGTTAACTATGCCAAGCGCGCACTTCGTGCGATGGGGCATCCTCGCATCGGACGCGAAGTAATGATGCGAGGGTAACAAGCCAGGATCTTCGACGTGACATGTTTACATGATGATTATTTCTTCGCGATGCTTCGTACGTACGCGATCAGATTCGCGATATCAACTTTTGTGAGATCCTTAATCGGCTTCATGTCACCTTTGCCGTGCGTAATAGTTTTCTCGATGTCCGCGTCGCTGAGGGCCTGAACTCTCTTCGAAGTCAAATCGGCCGGCTTCAAGTGCAGCGCCTTGGTCATCGGTCCATTGCCGGTGCCGTCCACACCATGGCACGTCGCGCAATTTTGTCGAAACGTGTCTTTGCCGGCGGCGGCATCACCCGTGGGTTTCGCGTCGAAAGCGCCACTCGAGAAAGCCAACGTCAGTATGATCACAGCAAAAGTTTTCAATATGTCCTCACTTTCCCTGGTTTGGTTTTGATTCCAGCCTACGAATCGTCAGAAACAGTCCGAACAACGCAAAGACGATGGTAGCCAGCGAAACCAGCAGTCCTTTGCGCCGGTACGTCCTCTCGGCCATGGCGCTCTGGCCGTCAGCCCACGCCTTTTGGGCAATTTTCTGCCCGGCATCAACGTCCAAATCCACGAGTGATGCTTTTACCGCGTGAATTTCGACGCGCGACTTGGTGAGATCGTCCCGCGCTTCCCTCAGTGCAAGCCTCGCTTCATCCACTTCCATCCCTGCGCGCTCGGCACGAATCAACAGAGCGTCGGATCGATCAATCGCCGAAGCCAAGCCCGTCAACTGGTCGTGCATTTTTGCCGCGCTGACGTATCCCCGATCCCCCTCCACGTGGCATTTCATGCAGATTGCATCCTGCGCAGTGCCAATGAAAGCATCAGTGGGGTGAACAATGCGATGATTCGTGTGGCAAGTCACGCAGGACGGCAATTTGAAGGTCGCGAACGCGTCCTTGTGCGGCCCTGAGTTGAATAACTGCGCTTGAAAAACGTGGCAATTCGAGCAAATCATGGCAACCGACTCCACTCCGGGCGGGGTGGCGCCATGGCTTCCATGACATGTCGAGCAGGTCGGTGCGCTCAAATCGCCGCGCGCCACCAGTGCCGCGGAATGCACGCTATCGGAGTAGTCGGCGACTTGATTCGTGGGAATGTCGTACGGCTTCATGTAGTCCGCATTTGCGTGGCAGCGGCCGCAGGTTTGCGGGACGTTCACTGGATACACTTTGGATCGCGAATCACTCGCGAATAGAATCTCGTGAGCGCTGTGGCAATCCGTGCAAACGGCGACCTTTGTGTCGCCTTTGGCGAGCAGCTTTCCGTGTACGCTCGTTTGGTATTCACTGAACTGATCGGTGCGCAGAGATGGATTGAATTTGCGCATATATGCGGGATCCGAATGGCACTTCGCGCAAAGCGATGGAACCAGCCTTCGATCGATGTGACCGCGATATCCGGCCGCTGCGCTCATCGACCGGTCTTTGTCCGGGGTTGTAGCGTCACCTCCGTGACAAGCCACACAACTTACACCTTTTTGAAGGTGTATATCGTCGGCGGCATGCTGCGCGCCGATCCTGAATTCCGCGAGCTTTGCGTGGCAATCCAGACAGCTGTTCGCCGTCTGCGGGAAAGCGGGCACTTCGAGAACGAAAGCGCAGACGCATAAAACTACAAGCAGAGTAGCTATTTTCCCCGCAAATGCACCCATTACGTCGAAAGCCTTTGAATTTTGCACCGGGCAATTTGTGTGACGTTTACTTTGCATCGACCGATTTGCCAGCAGTTATTTTGAAAGGTACCCATAAATCGTCATACCCACGATATAGCTCAGCGCGAACACGCCTGCGCCCGTGATCCATCTCGATCCGCGTCCGCGATCCGCGCGATCGAAAAACGGGAGTAGCGTCCAGACTGCACCGGCCAAGCCGAACACGATGACTCCCAGCGTGTCTCCCGCGATGCCCAAAACTCTTGCAGGGATCAGCTTGAGCGTTTGAAACATGAACATGAAATACCATTCCGGCCGGATGCCTGCCGGTGCGGAAGCGAACGCATCAGCTTTGGTCCCAAGCTCCCACGGTCTTAGAGCAGCGAGCACTCCCAAAATCGCCAGCACGATATACCAGGCCATTAACTCTCGGAGCAAAAAGTTGGGATAAAAAGGCACTTCGCGTTTTGCAGCAGGCAGCGCACCCCATTCCGCTTCGAGAGAGGGGGGAACGCTGATTCCAAACCGCTGCACGAGCACCAAATGTAATCCGATCAAAAGCGTGGCGAGTCCGGGGAGCAGTGCGACGTGGAATCCGAAGAATCGAGTCAAAGTGGCTGCCGTCACGTCTTCGCCCCCGCGCAGGAATACCAGGATCCATCGTCCCACCACAGGGACCTGGCCCGGCATGTCCGTGCCAACTTTGGTCGCGAAGAACGAAAGCATGTTCCACGGGAGCAGATAGCCGCTGAAACCGAAGCTCAGCACGATCGCGAGAAGCGCGATCCCGCTCAGCCACGTTAACTCTCTCGGCTTGCGGTACGCTTTGAGGAAAAAGACACTGTACATGTGGGCGAACGCCGTAAGGATCATCACATTTGCGCCCCAGGAATGAATCGAGCGGATCAACCAGCCAAATCGGACTTGCGTCATGATGTACTGCACGCTTTCAAATGCGTCGGCCGGAGTTGGACGGTAGTAAAGCAGAAGCAAAATTCCAGTGAGCACCTGGATCATGAAGAGGAAAAGGGTCATCCCGCCGAGAAAATAAAAGTAGGAAAAGCGATGGACCGGAACTGTTTTCTTTCGGAGGAAGGCGATGATTTCATTCAGGCGAAAGTGGTCATCAAGCCAGATCCGCGCATTACCCGCCGCGCTCATTGTCGATCTCCGCTAACGCCGCACGTAAATATCGTCACCCTTTAAAAATACATCGTAGGCTTCTAGTGGGCGTGGAGGGGGACCGCTAATATTTCGCCCACTTACGTCATACATTCCGTTGTGGCACGCGCACCAAATACTTCGCACATCCGGTCGATATTGAACCGTGCAACCGAGATGCGTGCACACGGCGGAGACCGCGTGATACGTGCCGTCCGCGGTCAAGATCAATAGCGCCGGTCGGCTGCCGAACCGGAACACTTTCCCTGTGTTGGGCTTAAGGTCACCCGTTTTCCCCGCGAGAACGGTATCGCTCGCAAGTTCAGTGGCGGGAGGCGGGATCAGATATGCGAGGACCGGATACAAAAATGAAACCAGTGACGCGACGACACCGACTCCAAGAAACGCCTCAACGAAGTGGCGTCGCTTGGACGGAATAGCTTCATCCAGCGGTTGAACTGCCAATACAATCCTCTTCGCCAGAATCCAACTAGCTGCCAACGGTCGCGCGACTCATGGCAGAGGCGAGACGCGCGTAGTGTAGCATTCTTCGATGGCTGATGAGGTGACTAGCCGTACCTGTGCACGACGGCCGTGAAACTTCCCAAGCTGCTTTTATCGGAAAATGCCGTGCTGTCGCGAACCAAAAGCGCCGTGCCTTTCCATTACCAAGACCGCCTTCCACCACCCTGCGAGGACTTGCTACGGGTGAAAGGGCACCGCTACCGACCGCCAGAACCAGAAAATCATTGCCCCGTAATACACGACAACGATGCCTGTGCTGACGAGAAACGTATTGAGCCCCTTTCCGAGACCAGCGAACTCTCGCTTCCAGCGTCGAGCGCAGAAAACAATCATTGCGATAGAAAGAGCCGCGGTCACGCCACCGAGAAATCCGGCAGGATAGACCGGCGCTTTGGCCTGAAGCACTTGGCTGATCTGACGGACAAATCCCTCAAACTCGCCGGTGGCGAAGGTCAGCAGCAGCCAACCAGCAGGCGCCACAATTCCAAGCATGTACGCCCAGCGATCTTCTAAATAGAAGAGCAAAAGCAGGATTGCGAGATAGATCAGCGACTCGTAGAAATGGATCAGGAAAAACTGCGGGTCGAAATGGCCGAGAAGCAGGAAACAGATCATCAAACTCAGCGCCAGCGTAGCTATGCCTCTATGAATCATGGGGCCAATCCCTTTCATGCAGCGCTCGATGGCCCCCTCGTTCTGGGGTCTCAGCACTGCTCGCTTGAGCGTTTTACCCTAACTCAGCAGACAAGAATGTGCGCTCCATCACATCGCTACGTGATCTCAAGCATCTGAGCCTCACCCGTATCGAGGCCAGTGAATCCGATTATGAACCATTTTGACAGCTTCTTTGTCATTTTCGGGTTCGCCGCAAGTTTCCCATCGGAAGTTGCGGGAGAGAAGGCCACGCACTTCCGCTCGGACGAAGGGGTGGTCATCTACAACTAGAATTTTAATCTTGGTGCCCTGGCGTGCTGTACAACATGAAGCTTTCCCGCAGAGACGCGATGGGTGGCATCAACTTTACCAAGCGACTGCACGCCGCGGACAGCGACCGCGAGAATTCCCGCCAATCAGTGTGCTCCCTATCACACTCAGGTGTGATTCCAATCACGGTCAAGCGGAGCAATCAGAACTAAACTGGCGTACGTTTATCGGAAGCGCGACGGTTAGGTAAGTGTAGAGATTGTCGCAGGTCAGAATGCGAAAAGCAGATCAGTTTCGCGATCCGATTGAAGCCAGGATAATGCAGACTGGCAGTTATTTCGGCACAAGTCCTTTACGTCAAGATTTGCGCGTCGCGATTCGAATAGCGTGCGACTTCCACGACTTCCTTCAGGAATGTGATGATCAGACGGATCGAGCCAAATGCGAGAATATGGCGGGCAGGATTCGGGCTGGCATCGAAGAGTTCTACTCTTTGTCTTACGAAGGCAATTGCGTGAGGGGTCTGCAATTGAAATCTGGCTTTGGATCGAAGCCGCCTGTATCTCAGTTTGAGCTGAAGTCATTCTACTGTTCGACTTTTGACGAGTTGGTGCGATGTCCGTCGCCAGCCGAGGGAATCGGGCTTCTCGTGCAGCTTACGCGGACGATGCTTTTCTTTATGGCCACGTATTTTCCATACCCCGTTTCTTCGAACTCGAAAGCGCACACACTTCTAGACCCCGAGAGATCTCTCGACCAACGAACTCTACCTGACTAGCTATTGTTGAATGCACCGAAGAGAAAGGTCGGCCTATGACAACCTCAAAATTAATCGCGGGCTTGGTCGGCCCCACATTCGTGGCGGGAGCGGCCGCTGTTTTGCTGAACCTCGGCACCTGGCCCGCCTCGGTCGAGCAGGCCTTCCGCGACCCCGCACTTGTCTTCATGTCGGGCTTTCCTGTGTTCGTCGCGGGACTTGCCATCGTGAGAGCGCACAATCGCTGGGAAGGCGGCTGGCCAGTGCTCGTAACCATTGCCGGTTGGCTCAACCTTCTTGGCGGCCTTTCACGAATACTGTTTCCGACCCGGCTCGCGCACATCGCGATTGGAGCCGTTCAGACTACCGGCGTTCTCCCTGCAGTAGCGGTTGTGTTTCTCGTGGCCGGTTGCGTTCTCACCTTCAAAGGCTACAGCCGCGAATAAGACTGGAAGCGGAGCGATGTTATATCTGGCGTCCAGGCTTTGCTGTCGGACAACGCGATTGAAGAAGAGTTGGGCACTAATGGGGGCCTGACGCAGGCGCTCCGGCAGGTTCTTCCGGGTACATGTGCAGAAGCTCGGCTACCGGCTGGATGTCTCCGATCGGACGATCGAGAATCGATTGGAACGCGATCAGTAGGCGGTCAGGCCACCGTCGAGTGGCAAGGCCACGCCGGTCATCCACGAAGATTCCTCGGACGCGAGGTAGAGAGCCAATTGAGCGACATCTTCCGGCCGACCCAGCCTGCCTATCGGAATTTCCGCAGTGCGCCGCGCGCGTTCGCCTTGCGCGTCGGGCGCCTTCGAGAGCGACTCTCGCGCCAGCTCGGTTTCGACGAGTGCTGGACAAATGCAGTTGACGCGAATGTTTTCATGCGCGTGATCGAGAGCCATCGCTTTCGTGAGACCAATCACGCCACCCTTGGATGCGGTGTAAGCTGCTCGTTGCCGGCGAGCGAAAAGCCCCAAGACAGAAGCGATGTTGATGATTGAGCCGCCCTGGGCCTTGCGCAGTTCCGGGAGCGCGGCACGTGAGACAAGAAATGTTCCGGTCAGATTGATGGCGAGAATTCGGTTCCAGTCCGCGTTGGAAGTTTGCTCCGCGGTCCCCACAACCACGATGCCGGCATTATTGACAATAATATTCAGTTCGCCGAACTGCGCGGTGGTGGCGGCGATCGCGGCGTCGACGGAAGCGCCGTCGCTCACGTCGCAGCAAATCGTCAAGATACGATCGCCACGCGGCTCAATTGATTTGGCGGCGGCATCGAGCACATCTTTGCGGCGCCCGAGCAACGCCACGCGTGCTCCTTCCTGGGCAAACAACTCCGCGCACGCGCGGCCAATTCCCGTTCCTCCGCCGGTGATCAAAGCGACTTTGCCAGAAACGCGCGCCATCCGGCGCCTCCTTGGGTTTGTGTCGTGTGGAATTGTAACGCCAGTGAAACCACCGCCGCACCGAGGCAAAACGCGCCGCGATGCGCCAGCGAACCTCGCGGCCAGCGTGCGGCAGGAAGGCTAGGTCAACGCCATAAAATAAGGTCCCAACACTTCCGCGCCAACTTTTGTAACAAGTACGTCATCCTCGAGCCGAAAGCCGCCCGATGGCCTTCGATAGATTCCCGGCTCAACCGACGTCAGCACGCCCTCTTCCAGCACGTCCGATGAGCCGGGGGCGAGCAGGGGCGAGGACTCGTGATAGCGGAATCCCAAGCCGTGCCCGGTGATATGAGGAAACCATTCCGAATAACCGGCATCGCGAATCACGCTCCGCGCAGCCTCGTCCACCTTTGATGCGCTCACACCTGGGCGAATTGCTCTTACGGCGGCTTGCTGGGCATCCTTCACGATATTAAAGACCTTTAACTGTTCCTCGGTCGGCTTCCCGACGACGCGCACCCGCGTTCTGTCGGCCCAGTAACCGTCCACTACGACGCCGAGTTCGAGAAGGGCGACATCTCCGGGTTCGAGTTTGCGCGTGGTCGAAACTTCATTTGGGCGATAGCCCACAGCCGTTTCTTCCGGGCCGACGGCCACCTGCGCAAACGCACGAACACGGAACGCCCCGTGATCCTGCGTTCCGCGAACCATGACGTCCCGCTCTACCGCCGCGGCCAGTTCGACACCGGATACTCCGGGCTCGACCGATTCCGCGAATGATTTCAAGCCAATTGAAGAGATCGTGCTGGCAAGCCTGAGTTTCTCGATTTCATAAGGAGTCTTGGTGCGACGCTCGGATTGGATCAACCGCGTCGCGTCCACAAGCTCCGAGCCGTGGAAGACCGTCTCGAGAAGCTTGCGTGTCTGCGCCGCCGGCACCAGGACCTCCGCGGTGTTCCACGGCGGGGCCGCGATTTCGAAACTGCCTTCAAAGCCGATCCGCGCCCAATGAAAGCTGCGACTGATGGCGGAAAGAGTCTCCAGAATCGCCGCGTCGGGATTCGCGCCGAGGACGCCGTAGCGGTAGTACGAAGTTGTCATCTTCCAAAGTGAGGAGCTCGCTTCGCTTTCGTAGCAGTGCGGAATGATGCATCGCGGCTCACTATCGACCGGGAACACAAGGAACGTCGCCCCGATCATGGGCCAGAATCCGCTGAGGAGAAGAACATTCTCCGGCAAGCGCAGAACGAGGGCATCCAGCCGCTCGTTCTGCATGGCGCGGCGCATGCGAGTCAGGCGTTCTTCGTTTGTCATTCGGTCGCTCGTTCCCTTGAACCGAGATTCGTATTTTCAGTTAGCCAGCGCCGATGAATCCGGGATACAGCAACATTCCGCCATCGACATAAATGGTTGTGCCCTGTACGTAGTCGGATTCATCCGAGGCCAGCCACACGGCGGCGCGGGCAACGTCTTCCGGCTCGCCGATCCGCTTCGATGGAATCAGCTTGAGCAAAACTCGATCGAAGATCTCGGGAGACGTCAGTTTCTCAACGTTCATCGGTGTGCGAATTGCTCCCGGCGAAATAGAATTGACGCGGATTCGAAGGTGCGCGACTTCCTGAGCGATGCTCTTCATGAAGAGCATCAGCCCGCCTTTTGCCGCCGCATAATTCGCATGCCCCTCCCAGGGGATGACATCGTGAACCGAGCTCATCAAAATCAGTTTTCCGCAGGCGAACGAAATTGAGCGGTCGATTCCTTGCCGCTTGAACGCGCGAACCGACTCCCGGCAGCAGAGGAACACCCCGGTTAAATTAACTCCGATCACGCGCTCCCATTGGGCCAGCGTCATTTCATCAACATTGGCGTTGAGTTGCAGCGCGGAATTGGGAACGCAGATATCGAGACGGCCGAATTTTTCGATCATGAAATCGAACATGGCGACGACTTGACTTTCCATCGCCACGTCCGCCCTAAACAGTTCCGCCTTTCGCCCCAGACTTCGGATCTTTTCGACCGTATATTCCGCGCCCGGCCGGTCTGAGAAGTAATTCACCAGCACATCCGCGCCAGCTTGGGCGAATCCGATCGCAACCGCCTGGCCAAGTCCCTTGCTGGCTCCGGTGACCAGTGCTTTCTGTCCACGCAGCACCGAATGAATCGGAGCCGGCGGCATCTCGTTGGGTGGAGTGTACGGTTTATCAGGCGACACGATTTCAATCCTCGCTAGCGATCATCGTCCATCGAAACGCACGAGAAGACGAAGCGCAAATCCGAATTCGAGTATGGTGAAAAACGGACGATCGCTTGCAGTATGAAACAGGTTCGCGTTCACCAACAAGCTGAATAGGTTTAATCGCAGTGGCTATGCAGGCCGCCACTTGGTTACGTGTGTGGCCGCGACGGGATCGGCCGAAGCTGCCCGGTATGCCAGAAATTTCTTGAAGTGGGCAGAGTTCACATGATCGTCCAGCGCCGCCTGACTCTTGAATTTCTCATAAAACATGAACTTTGCCGGATTCTCAGGATCCAAATGCAACTCGTAAACGACACAACCAGGCTCTCCGCGCGTCGGAGCCAGGAGCTTCATCAGTTCGCCTTGAAGCTCCTTCTCTCGTCCCGGTGCAGCTTCCATATGCACATTCAAGACAATCGGAATGTCACTCATCGTTCGACTCCGCCTACCGCTTATCGTCTTTTGCCAGAGCGAAGGCGATATACGACCTCTGAATCGGTTCCGCGGTCGGCGGCGGAGGTCCGTCGCGCGGGATTTCCTTCATCTTGGCTGAAGTCGCGCAGACGACGAGATACTCCCGCCCGTCAACTTCATACACCGACGGCACGCCTTCCGACGAAGCGGGCATGTCAAAAGTCCAGAGTTCCTTGCCTGTATCTTCATCGATGGCGTGGAGCTTGCCTTCGTCCTTGAGCGCCACGAAGATCAGTCCGCCAGCCGTGATGACGGGACCATTTCTCGGCATCATCGCCCCGGCACCTTTGACGCCTTGCTGAAGCGCGACTAGAGAATCGCCCACCTGGCTCTGCCACTTGATTGTTCCATCGTTCAAGTTGTAAGCAGTCAACGTCGACCACGGCGGGCGAATGATCGAAGGCTGCATTCCATAGCCCGACCAGAAACGATCTTTCACCGGCTCCAAGCCGGGAAGTGATACCTCGACGGTATCGGGATCGCTAGATTCGGCTTTGACTACGGGTTCGGGTGTTGCGGGCACCGGCTGCGCGAGGTACGACACGAGATCGTGGATGAGTACGTCATAAAGATCCGGATAGGCCGGCATTTCAGCGTAGCCGCCCTTTATAACGGCTTTAATCGTCTCCTCCGGATACCTGGCTGGCGCGTTTACCAGGGACGGGATAGCCGGCGGCGCGCCCGCGTGGTCCACGCCGTGACACCGTTCGCAATAGAAATGATAAACGGCGTGGCCGCGCTCGAGCGGCGGAGCCGCCATCGGAATTTCCCACAGGAGCGGCGGGAGGAGTTTCTCCAATTTGAGGAAGGCGGGGATATCCATCGAGAACACGAACATCGTTCCTGTCTTCGGATCCGACGCGGTCATGCCCCAATTCGCGCCGCCGTGATTGCCCGGCATCTCCACCGTGTCCTTAAATCCGGGAGGAGTGAAGAGGCCATCATTCCTCGCGGCGGAGAGCACCGCCTGCCAGTGATTCCGGTTTTCGGGAGTCAGCAGGTACGGGTCCAAGTCGTCGACGGTGAATTTCTGTCGCGCAAAAGGAGGAGGCAGGGTCGGGAAGGGCTGGGTCGGCGATGCCCACTCCCCCTGGACGTCCGATTTCGGCACGGGTCTTTCTTCGATCGGCCAAAGCGGCTCGCCCGTCTCGCGGTTGAACACATACAAGAATCCCTGTTTGGTTGCTTGCGCCACGATGGGAACGAGTTTGCCATCGTGATGGACGGTGAGCAGTTGCGGAGCCGCGGTAGCGTCATAATCCCAGAGGTCGTGGTGGACCAACTGGTAATACCAAATCAACTTTCCTGTCTTGGCATCGAGCGCCAACAGGCAGTCCGCGTACAGGTTCTTACCTTTTCGATCCGCGCCATAGAAATCGTACGTCGGGGCGCCGGTGGGGATGTAAAGGATGCCCCGTTTTTCATCGAGCGTCATTTCGCCCCAGCAGTTCGTGCCTCCCTCGTATTTCCAGGCTTCCGGGGGCCAGGTGTCGTAACCGGGTTCGCCGGGATGCGGAACGGTATGAAAGATCCAGACCATTTGCCCAGTTCGAACATCGTACGCGCGGATATCACCCGGTGGTGAGCCGTACTCTTCACCGGTTGCCGATCCCAGAATGATCAGGTCTCCATATACCTGCCCAGGAGTGCCGGATTGGATTTGACTGATTGTTTTCTTGTCCCGGCCCAGGCCTTCCATCAGATCGACCCGCCCATTCGTGCCGAACGATGTGATCAACTCGCCGGTGCGCGCATTGATGGCTTCGAGACGACTGTGGAAAGGAATTAGAAGACGTTGTTCGCTTCCATCCTTGCTCTGCCAGAAATTGATGCCACGGTGCATCTCGAGTAGCGGCGCGTCTTTGGAGTGGTAGACCCAAAGTTGGCGTCCCGTGGTGGCGTCCAGCGCCACGACAGAGTTCCCTTGCGCCAGGACATACATTGTCTTTCCGACAATGATCGGGTTGAATTCGTAAGCTCTATCGCTGCCGGCGTCGTAACTCCACGCTACTTGAAGCTTATCTACATTTGAGCGATTGATTTGCTTGAGCGCTGAATAATGAGAACCGTCGGGATTTCCGAGGTAGGTGCTCCAGGTGGTGTGGGAGGAGTCGTCGTTGCGGGCGGGACTCCAGGCGACAATGCCAAAACACATCACGCACACTAGCGCCAACGAAAGAAGCTCGGTTATTACACCACGCCCTGTTTTCGTCCTCATAGAACTACTCTACGCCCCCTGGTTTTTCGAGCCGTTGTTGAAAAATATAAAAGCGCCTTTTCGCGCCGTTGTCATGATTTCGATCTTGCCGTCCCTATTTATGTCCTTCGCGCAAATCTGGGTGCCGACTCCGGAAGCATTGTGCAGCATCTGTGGAACCCACTCGACCGCGCCCGTCGAACGCCGCACCGGCTTGAAGCGGTAAAGGACCGGCGGATTGTCGAGGCCGTTCTCGTCGAAGATATATCCGTGAGACCACCAGCGCTTTCCGGCCACGATGCATGGGGTGCCGTCACCATCGAGGTCCGCAAACGCCAGCGCGTGGAGTTCGGTAAACGCCACAGATTTGTCCGTCTCCTCCCATTCGCTTCGCGCAGCCATCGGCGTCGACGGATCGCCCATGATCAGGTGTCGCTTCCACGTGCTGTTGCCGCTCCCGTCCTTTTGCTGTTCGAACCAGGCGAGCCCCGGCCCATGCGCATTCAAGCTGGTGATCACGTCCGGGATACCGTCTCCGTTTACGTCGTAGACGAAAATGTCGCCGCCGCCGCGAAGGAACCACTCGCCCTCAGTCGCACCGAAGGGCGCCTTGTGATATTTCCAAAGGCCTTTCGTTCCCGCAGGAGGCTGTTCCCACCAACCGCTTGCTTGCAGGATGTCGAGGCGACCGTCTCCGTTCACATCGCCGACTCCGAAACCGTGCGGGCCCCAGCTTCCTTTCTCCGAAACCGGATAGAACGTCCACGGCTTCGTCGGATCAGACCAATCAGGTTTGGCATATCCGATGCGATCTTCCTGCGCGGTCACGAGTTCGGGCCGGCCATCGCCGTCAATGTCTGTGAGTATCGTTGTTTCCGAACTCACGGAAGGAATGACGTTGTAGTTGTCCCAGTGGCGGCGCTCACCACGGGGATTCACAAAGAGATGCGCAGAAAAGCTGGGCATGGGGCCAAATCCCATGATCACCAGAACGTCGGGCCAACCGTCGCCCATGAAATCGTGGACGTGAGCCAAGAAACAATTCGTGTAATTGCCGTGCTCGTTTGGCCCGGCCGGATTCACCGTAGTCGGCGGAAAGATTTCGCGCGCAGTCTTGTAGTCGGGACCCACATAATAAAAAGGCCCCGCGATCACTTCGTCGAATCCATCGCGATTGAGATCGCCTGCGGTGATGGATTCGGAATAAAACAAATCCGTCAAATGGCGGACGTGAGCATCCCCAGCGTTCGCGGCCAGGCCCGCCACCCGTTCGGTGAGATCAAAAATGGAAACGCCCTTGAAGTGCGCTTCCGCTCCGTTTGAAACTCGAAGAGCAATTTGCCCATACTGGCTTCGGTCATCGGCGAGCGCGCCGACTCCACTCTTATCCCAGGGCAAGGCCGAACCGCGGAGCGAGATCTCGACGTCTTGCCAGCCGCCACTACCCGCGGTGATGCGAACGGGCGGCTCCGGCGGATAGCCAGGCAAATCGCCTTCAGGATCGTTGATGCCCACGCAAGCGATGGGCGCGCATGCTCCCTTCGTCGCTGTGTGTTTGGCGCCAGGCAAATCGAGCGGCGGTGGCGGCACGGGCTGGCGGTCCAGCTCTTTGCCTTGGTCGTCGAGGGTTACAAGGTACAGCTTTCCAAGATTGGGGCCGGACAGCGGGACATAAATGCCCGCCGTCCGGCCAACAGCGGCTGCAGGGTGGGAAAATCGCGACCAACTCACTGGAGCGTTTCGGAGGATGATGCCCGTCTCGCCGCCGACAGCGTGCACTGAAAACTTGAGATTGAAATCCTCAAGGCCCTGGTCGAGCACGAGCGAGTTTGTCTCGCCGGCGGCGCTTGTACCCACGATTTCCGAATCGCGTACATTCCACCGGCCGGGGCCCTGAGAGTGCCAACCCGTCAGATCCGAGCCACTGAACTGATAGGACGGTGTGGAAGAGGACTTAGAGCTATCTTGCAAAACCGGCGAGAACGGCGGAAGCGACGACGAGTGCGCGGATTTTCCGGCCAGCTTGTAGAGCGGCGAAAGCACACCAAGCGTGCTGGAGACTTTAAGGAATTGGCGCCGGCTCGTTCGAATCACAAGGCATCTCCCGTTAGAAATTCAAATGGCTCAGACGCTTTCCGGCGCGTTGACCGCGCAATCGAACCTCGTCGAGACGTCAGGCCGATGCGGCCACATCCTCGCACCACCGGGGCGTTAAACTCCGCCGCCCGACCGCAAATCCTGCGCGCCGTCGTCCGCTAGAAATTCAGCCGGAGGCCAAATTGGATCAGGCGAGGATTGTTCTGCTGCGAGCTGATGATGCCAAATGTCGAATCCGGGTTCGTTGTGAAAACCTGCCCCGGAGGTCCGAACTGCGTCCGGTTAAACGCGTTAAAAAATTCCGTGCGGAACTGCAGGCTCGCTCGTTCGGTGACCGGGGTGGACTTCACAATCGCCAAATCCCAGTTGTTGATCCCGGGCGCACGAATGCCCGGATCGGTCCGGCCCTCGTCGCCGAATGCGAACTCCGGTGGGGCGAAGAAACAGGACGTATTAAAATACTCGTCGATTCCGTGCGGACCAGCGGCGGCCGAGGAAACGTTGTGCTTGTCGCAACCCGGAGTCACGTCCGGTCTCAAGCCCCCGCCCTCAGAAAACGATAGGTTGGGGGTGGCCACAATATTCAGCGGGAACCCCTGCTGGAATGTGGCAATGCCGTCGAACACCCAGCCGGAAACGAACTTGTCCGCCACGCCTTGCACCCCGCCGAGAAAACGCTGTCCCTTACCAAATGGCAAAGGATAGACATAGCTCACGGTCAAGTTTTGGTGGGTGTCAAAGAGGCCGAGCGATCTCTCCGCTCGCATGTCGTTATAGTCCTGATAAATCTGACCGCCAGCCCCAAATATTCCAGTCTCCAGCCAGTCGGTGCTGGTTTCGGTGTCGGTCAACAGTTTGGAGAAGGTATAAGCGCCGAGCAGCGTGCCTCCCCGGCCGAATTTCTTCTGAACCTTGACCTGCAGCGAATTATAGTCGCTGGTTCCGATGTAGGCCGCGGACTCGGTCACGTTTTGATACGTCGGGTAAGGGCGTAGAAGCTGTTCGTAAGGAATCGTCGGCGACGACAACGGGCCCGAGGTGATCAACCCAGAAAAGGGATTCGCCACTTCCTGGAGGAGCTGATTGCCTAGGGCTAGGTCGGAGTCAGGGAGCTGATTGAGGTTTACGCCATTGTCGCTGTTGATCGGCAGATGCACGCCGTGTGACGCAGCGTAAGCAGCCTCGAGATTGATTCCGAGCGGGAATTGATGCTGAACCGTTAAATTCCAGTTCATGTAGTAGGCGGGATTCCACTTTAGCGGCACGGAACCGCCCGCGCCGGATACTGCGGAGAAGTTCAGTCCGAGCAGAACATTCTGGAAGTTTGCATTGCGGCCCGGAGGGAATACCAGCCCGCCCGGATAGGGATTGCTCAAGACGGAACTCGGCGTGATGCCGTTGTCCTCGGTAGTAACCATCGCGTTGTTGTAGATATTCACGGCATTCTGGAACGGCGACTCCTGGAAGACCGCATCCGAGGGAACGTAGAACCAGCCGAACGCAGATCGAATTGTCGTCGTATCGTTCAGCCTGTAGGCCAGGCCAACGCGCGGCGAGAACAGATCAAACCTCTCTGGGTACAATCCCCTCGAAGGATGCCCAGGCGAATCCACCAATACAAATCCGCCCTTCAGCGGCAAACCGGTGGGAGCCGCGAGAATGTTCGCCATGTTGGGGTCGAAGTTCGACATGTTATTGTGCCGCTCGAGCCATACACCGGGAATCTCCCAGCGCAGGCCGGCGTTCACGGTGAGCTTGCTTGTGGCGCGGATATCGTCCTGAACGTAATAACCCTGATAGTGCATCGTCGACGCCGTGATGTTCTCCGTGAGAATCGCCGAGGGAGTGAATCCCCCGCCGGGACTCGCCGCACCGAGGAGAAAATCGGCGATGCTGCCGCCCGTTTCACCGGGGTTGAATGGATCGATCGAGGTGAAGGTATTGTCGAAGTAATAGTCGCCGGCCTGGGATGCGAGCTGATAGTAATTCGCATCCTGGCGGCGAAGCTCTGCGCCGAACCTTAGCGTCTGGCGTCCCAAAATCTTCGTCAGGCTCGGACTGATAACGTAATTGTTATTTACGCTGCTGATGACCTGCGTACCGCCGGTTGGATAATCCGGAAAGGCAAAGGCGGGATAGGTGCGGAATTCCGGGTTGATCTGGTTCATGTAGGCCGGGAAGCCGAAGGTGGTTTGATCCAGATCGGTAATCGACTTCGGCGGCCCCTGAAAGTAATTGAAGCGCAAGTAGGAAATGCGAATGTCGAAGGCGGTGTTTGCATTGATCGTATAGGTGTCGCCCAAAACAATCGAATCCGTCACAAAGCTCTGAGGATCGAGGTCATACCAGTACGTGTCGTTGTTGTACGGGTCCCACGGCAGTTCGTCAAAACCCCAGCGCGTATATCTTGCGAAAACCCGGTGCTTATCGGTCGCGTTCCAATCCGTGCGGAAGTTGAGTTGGTCGTTGTTTCCGCCGACGCTGGCGTCCGTGGCAAAATTGAATGGATATGGAAGATTCGTGACGTTTGGATTTGGGAAGATGCGGTTGTTCGCGGCGAAATATTGCGCGACCGGATCCATACGGTTCGTGGGTATTTTGTTGTTCGGAAACTGCTGTCGAGTTGGCTGCTGATTCGGGCCGCAGGGGTTGCCGATCTGCCCGCAGGACGTCGTAAGCGGATCGTAGATCGGGATGACGTTGCCGTTCCCGTCCACGTAATTGGAGAAATCGCCGCCCAACTCGGCGGGGGTTGGCACCGGCTCAACGAAAATCTGGCCCTCACGGAGGGCAAATCCTTCGTAATTGACAAAGAAGAAGAGCTTCTCCTTGATGATTGGCCCGCCAACACTTACGCCGTATTGATTCTGCGTAAACGCCGAGCGCGGCGTGGCGGTAGCGTTGCCGAACCAAGTATTCGCATTGAGTACCTTGTTCCGCAGGAACTCGTAAACGGTACCGTGAAACTGATTCGTTCCGGACCTCGTCGTAAGGTTCACGACGCCGCCTGAGTAGCGGCCGTATTCGGCATCGTTTCCATTCGTTTGGACACGAAATTCCGCGACGGCATCCTGCGTCGGGATGAGGGCTGTCAGGCTGCCGTAGGTGACTTGGATGGGCGAGCCATCCAGATACATCGCATTCTGATTGGCCGTTCCTCCATTCATCGAATAATTCCCACTCGCGAAAATGTTCTGAGTCGTGAGGTTCCCCTCGGCGCCGCCTTGCGTGACAACTCCGGGAACGAGTGAGATCAGGTTCAACACGTTGCGGCCGTTTAGCGGCAATTCGTCGACTGTTTGCGCACCAACGACCTGTCCGAGCGAAGAGTTCTCGGTTTGCATCAGTGGAGGCGCCGCGCTGACTTCTACCGTCTGCTCGACCGTTCCGATCGCCATGCTTACATCGACGCGAAGAATTGCCGTAACCTCGAGCGTAATCCCTGTTTTGACGATCTTCTTGAAGCCGGGCTTCTCGACCGTGACGGTGTAATTGCCCGGCACGAGGTTCACGAAACTGTACGAACCATCTTCGCCTGAGGTGGTCACCCTTTGGAATCCCGTTGCGGCGCTGTTGATTGTCACCGTTGCGCCGGGCAATGCCGACCCGGACGTATCGGCCACGGTGCCGACAATCGACCCATAGAACGACTGGCCCGCGAGGGACACGGCGCACAACATGCCAAATACAAACGCAAGACAGAATCGCCAAGACCGCACGGCGTCAACTGGGTTGATTGGCATGGCGGCTAGCCCCCTTTTTGTTGCGAACGTGGCGTTTCCGAGCTCGAAAAGCCAACGGGACGTTCGAGATGCTGGTGTTGAGCGACTCTAGGTGATTCCGAGCATATTCCCCTATTGAACTTAATTCCCGCAGCTCATTTGGAGCGGACTATACTCAATTGTTGAATGATGTCAAGCGATTTTGTCGCGCCGCGCCGCGCCCTCAATTCCGTGGGCATTCGCACAATTCGGCTGCGCGACGACGCAGTTGTCCGTCGATAAGTAGAACGCCACGAAAAGGGACTACGTCGGCTGCAGCCACGCGCGCTTGATGTCGGGGTTGCCCGCTGTATTGAGGAGTTTCATCTGCTCATCACTGAGGGTGAGTCCCAGGGCCGCGATGTTTTCCGCGAGTTGCTCGACGCGTGTGCCCGCGATCAGAGGAACGATCGATGGCTTGCTTTGCCGCATCCAGGCGAGGATGACCTGATTCGGGCTACGTCCCACTTGTTTCGCCACTTCGCGCAATGCTTTCAATCGCTGATCCGAGTCCGGTCCGGCGAACTGCGCTGGGATCGGCCGGTCAGCCCGCGTATAGGCGCCCTGCAACAAGACCGAGTATCCGACCATCCCGATTCCTTCGAACTCTGCGAAATCTTTCAGGTCTTCAGTGAGAAAAATCTGCGGGCCGAAATCGGCTCCATGTCGCGGGCGCAAATAGGTGTACCTTTGCTCAATCACCGTGTACGGATGCCAGCCGCCTTTCCTTGCCACCGTGTTGGCCTGCGCAATCCGCCAGATGGACAGGTTACTCGCGCCGACCGCTAGGACTTTGCCCACGCGAATCAACCGGTCGAACGCTTCCATCGTTTCTTCGAGAGGAGTCTCGCGATCGTCTTTGTGCGCGTAGTACAACTCGATTCGATCAGTCTGAAGCCGCGCCAGGCTCTTCTCGCATTCGCGCTCGATTTCGCCGGCGGTGAGACCTCCCTTGCAACCCGGATAATCAAAGGCAAGCTTCGTCGAGATCACCATTTCGTTGCGATTCCGGCGCTCCTTCATCCACGCGCCGATGGTGGTCTCGCTCTCGCCTCCCTTGAAACCTGGAAACCAGCTCGAATAGAAATTAGCGGTGTCGAGAAAGGAGCCGCCGGATTCCCGAAAGAAATCGAACAGCCCGAATGAAGACACGCGATCGACCTTCGTGCCGATCAAATCCGTGCCCATCCCAAGCGCGCTGACTTGGAGGTTCGATCTTCCCAGTTTTACCTTTTCCACGAGCGAGGCTCCGTCCGAATCGGCAAATTGGCTCGCCACTCGATCGATCTAGTGAGAATAAGTTGCCATGACGACGCCGACGATCATTACCACTGCTCCGATGATATGGATCGCCGATACGCGCTGTACAGGCGACCCGAGCCATCCGAAATGCGACAAAACCATTCCACCGAGCACTTGCCCCGCCAGCAGGTTGAGGAAAACTCCCCGGGCGCCGACCTGCGGAATCAACCAAATAATTCCAAAGACGAGACACGCTCCGAGCACGCCCGCCGATAGCAGCAAAGGATTCACAGCCGTCAGTCCGTTCAAAGCACCGGGTCGCCAACCCGTAATCCCAATGATCAGCGCGGCGAGAGCGCCAATGCACCAAAACAGTGCATTGCCGACCCGAGGATTTCCCAGCGCTTTGCCGACCTCGCTGTTCATGGCAAGGTGCACGTCCAATACGATTCCCAAGAACAAAGTAAACAAATAGAAAACGATAAGCTTATTCATGGTCGACCTCACAAAACTCGCGCACTGCGGAGCTCCAAACGGCGAGTTCTTGGATGAACTTTATTCAAGACTTTTTAGCTGGGTGCCAATATACTCGGCCCGGCGCTTCCGTCAAGAACGTTTTGCGTGGTTGCGCACGTCCCTCTCGACGGATGTGTTGGTTTTCCTCGCCCCGTTGGATACGCTAAGCGGCTTGACGAGATCGTATCGGTCGCAGTTCATAGAAAGACACGGAACATGGAAAAAGTGAAAGTGGCTGTTTTTGGCACCGGGTTTATGGGCCGCGTCCACGTCGAGGCATTGCGCCGCCTAGGCACCGTGGAAGTCGTCGGCGTCGCAGGTAGGACGCCAGAGAAATCGCGCGCGTTTGCCGATACGCAGGCGATCCCGCGGTGGTCGCACGACTACCGCGAATTTTTGACGGATCCTGACATCTCAGCCGTTCATGTATGTTCGCCCAACGCTCTGCACTATCCAATGGCCAAAGCTGCGATGGAAGCCGGAAAGCACGTGCTGTGTGAAAAACCACTCGCCTCGACAGTCGCCGAAGCTCTCGAGATGACCGCAATGGCCAGGAAAAGGAACCTCGCGAATTGTACGCTTTACAACATTCGCGCTTATCCACAAGTCCAAAACATCCGCCGGATGCGCGAAGCTGGGGAGTTCGGCGACATCCGCGTTGTGCAGGGCACATACTCACAAGACTGGCTGACCTACGATACCGACTGGAACTGGCGCATCGAATCTGGAACTTCACGCACTTTTGCGGACATCGGAACACACTGGTGCGATCTCGTCGAGCACATCACCGGGCTTCGCATCACCGCAGTTTGCGCGGACTTGCAGACGTTTCACAAAACCCGCAAGAAACCCCGCGAATCAATCGAGACATTCGCCGGAAAGGTCCTTCAGCCGACCACTTTTGACGAAGTGCCCGTCGCGACAGAAGATTTCGTCGCCATGACCTTCCGCATGAGCGATACCGTTCGCGGCGCGGTGACTGTCAGCCAGATTGCCGTCGGACGAAAGAATCGCCTTTTCGTCGAACTGAATGGGTCGAAAGCCTCCGCCGCGTGGAACGCCGAGCAACCGGATCAGCTTTGGGTCGGCCACCGCAACACCCCCAACGAAATCATCATTAAGGATCCCACGCTGGCCCGCGGTAGTGCGGCAGAGTATGCGGATCTGCCCGGCGGTCACAGCGAAGGCTACGATGACACGTTCAAACAAGTGTTTCGCCGTTTCTATCGAACCATTGCCGACAGGAATGCGCCCGTTGAATATCCCACATTCGAAGATGGAGTCCGGCAAATGCACGTGCTCGATGCCGTTCTCGAGAGCTCGAAGAAGCATGCATGGGTGACAGTGGGCAGCTGATTCGAATCTCTCCACGACCGGTTGTGCTTCATCAGCTATACACTTAATATCCTTGTTTTTGAAAACGGGAACATTTCTGAGCTGCACCGATCGCACGTGCAATTCCGAGCGAGTGATCCTGTTTCGAAGGACTGAGAATGAAATCAAAACGCGGTAGCAAGCCTCCGGACAGCAGCCGGAAGGCGGACAAGTATCTGGTACCCATCGTCGCCAAGACGATTGACTTGCTCGACTGCTTCCGCGCCGAAAATGAGCTCTTAACTCTGAAGGATATTATCGAGCGCACAGGACTTCCCCATACCACGGCATACCGAATACTGCACACGCTCGTGGTGCGGGACTATCTGACACAGACTGGCCACCTCTACCGTATGAATCATCTTCGCCGGCGGATGAAGCTGGGATTCGCGAATCTATCGACAAAGATTTCGCTGGCGGTGGAAATCCAGCGCAGTCTGGAAAAAGTGGCAGCCGCCGCCGGCGTCGATCTGGTCGTCTGGGACAACGATCGCAACGCGGAGAAAGCGCTCCAAAACGCCGAGAACATGACCGAGGCGCGAATTGACCTCGCCATCGAATTTCAATTGTTCGAGAGCGTGGCGCCGGTTATCGCGGACATCTTCGCTCGCGCACGAATTCCCGTGATTTCACTTGTGAATCCCCATCACGGCTCGCTCTATCTTGGCGTCAACAACTATCGCGCCGGATATTCCGCCGGACTCGCTCTCGCGGATTATGCGGTCAAGCATTGGAAGGGCCATCTCGACGCGCTTTTGTTGTTGGAATCTCCGCCGGCCGGACGAACGGTGCAGAGCCGCCTGATTGGCGTGTGGCGAGGGATCGAGAGCCGTCTCGGCGTGCTGTCGCAGAAAGCGATTAAACACCTCGATAGCGGCGGGGACAAAGAAACATCAAGGACGGCTGTGCAAGACTTTCTGAAAAAAACGCCGGCGAAAAAAATTCTTATTGCGGGCATCAACGACGAGAGCGCGGTCGGAGCCGCACAGGCTGCACACGAATTCACCGGACGGGACATCGCTATCGTTGGCCACGGCGGAAGCCCGGAGATGATCCAGATGGTGATGGATCCCGAGAGCCCATGCATCGGTACGGTGTCGTTCCACCCCGAGCGATATGGCCCTGAGCTCGTCACCTTCGCTCTTCACACGCTTCGCGGAAGGCCCACGCCGCCGACGCACTACATCGAACACGAATTTTTGGGGAAAGATTCGTCGGGGTCGCAGCGTGCCGCGCGTTAGGAAATCCGCTTAATCTGGCCGAAATAGAAACTCGAAAACCGTGCGCAAAGCTTACGCGTTGGCTGCTTGCGACGTCAGGCCAGCGCTTTGTCGGGATTCGGCAGAACAATATCGCGTACGTATAGCGCCATTCCGTGACATGCCTCAGTAAATTGACGCAAGGTTCGCATTGTAGGACCGAAAGAATCGAACTCCTGTGGCGACAATCCTCCTTCGGTATACGCTCGCTTGAAATCGGAGAATTGCCGGCAAAGAACATCAACGATTCTTGCATCGACGAGGTTGGCGATCCGCGGAATGACTTCGATATCGCTCGCGTTGAAGCGCAATTGCCACTTGTAGGGCGGCGAGATCACGACGTCACCGCCGATCAACTCGCTCCAATGCATGTGATTTCTGAACGCCGCCGAGAGCAATCGGATGCGGTACCCTCGCTGACGAAAGAGCTCGAAGGTCTTCTTGAACACCGCTACACCGGCCCACTCCAAGTAACCGGGATCAACAGTGATATCGCGCTGCTCCGCAACGACCTTGAGCCAGTCGTCGAGCCTTCCGACCATGATCGTGCAGACCGGTCCCATTGTCGATATGTCCTGATTTTCGCGCTCGCGCCGAGCGAGGCCGCGCTCGACTGCTTCCGCGACAGCAACGCATTGCGGCAGACTGAAGCAAACCGTTGCGTTGATGCTGATTCCCTGGTACGTCGCTGCCTCGATCGCCGCCAACCCAGCCTGCGTGACTGGTATCTTCACGATCATATTCGGCGCCAAATCTCGAAATCGAAGAGCCTGTTGAAGTATCGCGTTTGTATCGCGATAGAACCGCGGATCCGTTTGTATCGATAATCTTCCGTTTTTCCCAGCTTGCCGATCGAAGATCGGCTTCAAAAGCTTTGCCCGCGTCGTCGAAATTTCCTCAACCACTCGCCACGCGATTTGATCTTCCGTCGCGGTCGGAAGCTCTTTTGCCAGGCTGCGGATACGGTCGTTCCAGAGTCGACCTTCTTTCTTCAGAACGTCGAGCACGATCACTGGATTGCAAGTGGCCCCAGAAGCGCCGTGCTCGATCGAGTAGGTCAATTCGTCGAGGGCCGCCGAGTCATTCCACAGGCAAGTGGACGTGGTTTGCGTCATCCGGTACAGCGGACTTTTGAAAGCAGTCGACTGCTCGAGTGTGGTATTGGTTGCCATGCGGGAAGGTCTCCGTTCTCACGCCTTGCACTGTGAGCCAAACGTCACAATCTAGATGGGAAACATCAGGACTTTCAGCGCTTTTTTCTCCATGCACAAATCGAATGCGTTGCGCCACTCCGAAATCGGAAGCTTGGCGCTAACCATGTCATCCAGGTGAATGCGTCCTTGGGCGAAGATCTTCATCATTCGAGCCCAGGTCTGGGCTGTGTAGCAGACTGAACCAGTGAGCTTAAGTTGTTTGAAGAAAACCTGGTCGATGGGAAATTGAATGTCTCGTCCGCAAATTCCCACCTGCGTGTAAGAACCCATCGGCCGAAGTGCCTGGAGGCAGCCCCGAACCGAATCCTCGTGCCCAGCGCACTCGAAGGCGACGTCAAAACCCATGCCGTCCGTGTACTCGCGCGCCGCGTCGACAACACTGCCCTTGCCCACGTTGACAACCGCGGTGGCGCCGAATCGCATTGCTGCTTCCAGCCTGTGGTCATCGTCCGGCGCGCCGGCTACGATCGTTTTAACCCCCGCGGCCACGAGTAGCTTCAAACACAAAAGCCCCATCGAGCCGGGACCAGAAACAAGGACTGTGTCGCCGCTGCGGACTTGCGTGAGTTCCGTCACCGCCTGAATTGCGGCTGCGAAAGGCTCGCTCAATGACGCTTCTTCCAAGGATAAATTGGGCGGGACGCGATATAGCTGGTCGGGACGCATCACCACATAGCGCGCAAATCCGCCGTTCACGCCGTGACCCATCCCGCGCCGGTTGGCGCAAAAGATGAAATAGCCAGAGACGCAATACGAGCATTGGCCGCAGGTCACCGCCGTGGCTCCAAGGCACGCAACCTTTTCCCCCACACTTACGCCGCTGACGTTGCGGCCCACCTCCACGACCGACCCCGCGAACTCGTGGCCAAGTATCACCGGTGGAAAATTTCGGAACTTGTCGTGCAAAACGTGGATGTCGGTGCCGCACAGCCCGCAGTACGCCACTTCCACTTTTACTTGATCCGGCCCACAAGTTGGCTCATCCACCTCGAGGACATCGACGTTCCCATCGCCGGAAGCAAATTTGACGAGCGCCTTCATTTTTTTCCTGGACGCACCTTCACTGTTCTTCTTCGCTTCGCGTACCGCCGGTTGTTTTAGCTCAGTCTTGGTGGGCAAAGTCGTATCTTTCAAGGACGCAAGAGAGGGCACTCCGGACTGTTCGGCCGGCTAGCGACTCGCCGATAGTTCCGCCTTGTCCCGTCCTGCTGATCAGAGCAAATCTGAAGCTTCGACGACTCGCTGACTGCGTTGGGTACGTGAACGCTACGTTCATAAGTGGTAGCGGCGAGGACCGCTCGCTTTGGCGCCGGAGCCACCGTAAGTTCTCATTTGAACTTTGTCCAAAACCGCCGAGCGGTTACTATAATCCCCGCGTCCCCCGATAGCAATAGGTCCCTAGTTTCTTCCGGAAACGGGATACTTGATCGGGCACTTGTCCCCGAGCGTCGCGTGCAGCTCTACTGCTGCCCAGTCCAACGCTTCCTGTGGAGCGCTTTTGTCAGCCAGAATGTCGGAGATTGCGGTTTCAATCGTCTCGGAAACCTTGGGAGTCTCCGGGATCGTGTCAATCATCCCGTGCGCGACTTCAAGCGAACGCGCGGTGGCTTGCGCGTAGGGGAGCCCCAAGACTCTTGCGTCACTGTAAACAGACTTCCTGCCGGATGACCCGCCTGCCAGTTCCTGATTGATCTGATTCTCGCGATTGAGCATCCAGAGCTCGAATTGAAATGACTCTACCGGATGCCTTGAGTACCGTGAAACGAAATAGCTGGCGCCCGCGACTTGCGCCACTCGTCCGATCTCTCCACTCGGTATCGGCGCGAATCCAACCTTGCCGGAAACACTCGAAGCCTTTGGATCCGTTATGTGAAACAGCGCGTCGCTCCATATCACGCACATGAACACGTGGCCCTCGCGCGTTTGGCCGATAGCATCATCCCAGGTGAAGTTGGTGAATCCGGGCGGACTGAATTTTTTCAACGAGTTGTAGAACTCAGTGCCCTGAAGTGTTCGTTGCGAGTTGATGATGATTGGGCCGTATTCCCACGAGTAGTCTTTTTCGAACACTCCTCCTCCAAACGAAAACGCAAAGTTCAGCCATTCGAACCAAACGGCGGGAAAGCGTTTTCCCTGAAGAAGCGTCCCGTACAATCCTTGTTCCGGTCGCGTAAAGTATTCGGCGATCTCCCTGTATTGTTTCCAAGTCTGCGGCGGGGCGAGATCGTAGCCGTACTTCGCGCGAAACCCGGCTTTCTCCGCCGGTGCTTCCATCAAATCCCTGCGATAGACAACGAACATCGTATTTGCCGCGAGAGGGTAGCCATACTGTCTCCCTTTGTACCAGGAGAGGGCCTTCCACGCGTTCGGGTAAAGGTCGTCTTCGAAATCTGCTTTCAGGCCGGATGCCTTTTCCAGATCCGCGATTGGCATTATGGAACCCTGATCCGCGAACCGCGCCAGAGCGTCCGCATTCTGAAGGACGATGTCATACCGGCCCTGCTTCGAGGCTAAATCTTCTGTGGCCTTCTTCATGGACTCTTCGTAGCCGAATTTCTCGATAACGACTTGGATTCCAGTCTTCTTCGTGAACTCCGATGTACTCGCATCCATGGCGTCCGTTGCTTTTACGGCGTCCGCCTCAATGCGTATCGTAACGCCGGTCCTGGTGGTCTGCGGCAGGCAGACCGTGGCGGAAACGAGTCCCATTCCAATTGCAACAGGCAGCAAACAGAATTTCCACGTTTTGAACGCGGGGGTTTTCGCCGAACCAAGTTGCGAAATGCGCGAGACGGTCTCGAGTCCACTCACGGTGTTCTCCTTCATCGAACGATTAGCCCAACCGCCCCGATACTCTGTTCATTGAACTCCCGGTCGAAACATTGCTTCCGCAACGAGAAACAAGAACGACATTGAGTGGCCAAAGAAATGGCCTTGAATTTCGTCGCGAGCCGCCCGATAGTAACAATCCTGTTGCAGTTTGAAAAGAATTCATTTGGGAACTTTGCCGTCTAGCGCGGAACTTTTCAGACCATGCGGATCGGGATCATCGGTGCTGGCATCGGCGGACTCACACTTGCCGGCGCGCTTGCACGGCGAGGAATTCACGCTCATGTCTTCGAGCGCGCTCCAGCTTTCGCAGTGGTCGGCGCGGGAATTCAGGTAACACCGAACGCGGTCAAGGTCGCAAGAGCGCTCGGTATGTTGGATGAGCTGCGAGCCGCCAGCTTCGTACCCAATAGCATCGTCGGCCGAAATTGGCGAACGGCCCGCGTAATGTTTCGGACTCCACTCATCGAGGAATGCTTGCGACTTTACGGTGCCGAATTTCTTCACGTTCATCGTGCCGACCTTCACCACTGCCTTCTCTCCGCCGTCCCCGAGGGCTCGATTACGCTCTCGGCACAATGCGAATCGGTGTCTCAGACCAAGCACGCTGCCACGGCACAGTTCGCGGACGGCAACACGTTTGAGGCAGATCTAATCGTCGGGGCCGATGGCATCCAGTCAACTGTTCGGAAAATTATATTTGGAGATGCCTCCCCGCGTTTTACCGGAAATATGTGCTGGCGGACCGTCATACCGTTTGAAAAACCGCCGCTGGAACTTGTCAGCCCTGATTCGTCGTTTTGGCTGGGACCAAGGGGACACGTGGTCACCTACTACGTCAGCGGTGGGCGAGCGGTGAATGTTGTTGCGATTCGCGAGACCGATACGTGGGTCGCGGAATCCTGGAATGTTCCAAGTACGCGCGAGGAGTTGTTGGCGGCCTATCCGGGCTGGCACGAGAATGTCTTAAAGCTCTTCGCGAGGGCTGAAACAGTCTTCAAGTGGGGCCTCTTTGATCGCGATCCGATGAAAACGTGGACATCGGGAAGAATTACGCTGCTCGGCGACGCAGCTCATCCGATGTTGCCTTTTCTTTCTCAAGGGGCTGCGATCGCCATGGAGGACGCCTACGTCCTGGCGTCAGTGCTTGCGGATGAACCGGATCTATTTGCTGCCCTGAAAAGATACGAAAGTTTACGTATTGCGCGAGCAAGCCGCGTTCAGCTCGAGTCGCGGAAGCGCGGCGAGACCTATCACATTGCGTCTCCGCTCAAACAGGCATACCGCGACGCATGGTATCGGATCAAGCAAAGGGTGAATCCGCATTCGAGCGGACTGCAAGCGAGTTGGGTCTATTCCTACGATGCGACCGCAGAGCTGGTTAAGTCGATCGTATGATGAAGAGATAGCAACATCGAAGAATTACGAAGCGCCGAAACTTGTTCCCAAGAAAGGCCCGAGCGCACGGAAGAACCCCTCGAAATCATCCCACGGAATTAGGTGCGAGGCGTTTTCAACCCGCGCGACCTTAATCGCCGGCAAGAGGGTTTCGATCTCCTGAACATCTTCCGGAAGTATCACGCCGCCTTTTCCGGCAACCATCAGTAAGACTGGGATCTTCAAATGAGGAATATCGGCGTGAATGTCATCCTCGTGAAAACCGCGGTAAGTTTCCTCGACGGCTCGGATATCGCAGGTATGCAGCCACTCGGCTCGAAGGCGAGCTTGCTGCTCATCAAAGTTGGGAACAAACTTCCGCATCTCCTCAAGCCCGATTCCGCGCCGCGCCGCTTCGAGCGACTCCTGAAACCATGGCCAATTGGTTGGATAGCGGCGACGGCCTGGACCTGTCACAGGCGGGTCCACGAGTACCGCTTTACTCGCTTCTATTCGCGAGCTGCGTGCCGCGCGAATCACAATGCGCGCGCCCATGGAATGCCCAACCAACACATAGCGCGAAAGCTTCAGAGCCTTTGCAAACGCCAGTACGTCTGCCGCGCATTCGTCTAGTCCGTATCCAATGTGGGACCCACTTTCGGACAGGCCGCGGCCTCGAACGTCCAAAATGTAAGTATCAAAATGACGGCCTAGCCGCTCGCCGACAAATCCCCACGTGATCGCAGGACTGGTAATACCGGGGACGAGAATCAGAGGCTCGCCGATGCCGCCGTAGCGAAGATAGTGCTGGCGAATGCCGTTTGCATGGATATTCGCGCCATATGCATAGGTGCTTTCCACGATTTTATTTTTCTGCGAACGAGAGCCGCGCGCCCGAGAATCAGCGCTTCAATCGACTCAGCCTCGTTGCTCGACCGTTTTCGCTTTGTTGACTCGAGCATCGAGTGCATCGAGATATGCGAGCACTGCTGACAACGGCTCGACGTCCGCGTACTTCGCATCAATGTCAAACAAGTTTGCCGTGTGCACTGATTCGGCCCGATCACCCACGCACTCGACGGGGACGATCGTTCGATAGCCGAGCGAAACGGCATCGACCGCCGTCGCGCGAATGCACCCGCTCGTGACACATCCTGTGACGATCAGCGTATCCGCCCAGGCCGCGATCAAGAATGAAAGAATTGGCGTGCCGAAAAACGCGGACGAACCTTGCTTGATCCAGACGGGCTCGCCGGGTTGAGGTTTTACGCGGCTATCGATCTCGCACCACGGAGAGTCATTCGTCAGAATGGCCAGCCCGGGCATCTTGCGAAGCCAAGTGACTCGATCCACAGAGTCTCGATCGAATCCGACCGCCGTGTATGCGATCGGAAGGCCTTTCCCGCGCGCCAGATCGAGAAGCGTCCTGGTGGCTGCGACCTCTTTCGAAAGATCGCCGCTGACGGGAGAAGCCGGATCCGTGAAGCCTCGCTGGAAATCGACAATCAGCAACGCAGGTCGCGAGCCAAATCCCACGCGCCCGCCGATTCCACTGCGCTGATAAATCGACCTTGCCTGTTCGACACCCTCCAGCGCCACGCTCTGCGGAGGGTTGTCGCTCATTTCAGATCGGCGGGAAGGATCTTGCCGCTGTCCGCGATCAATTCGTCGTCAAGATAAAAGCGATGGTGTCTCAGCGCAAAATCCTGGTGGCATCCGGTTGTGTGTTTTCCGCCAAACGTCGCATTCTCTCCGAGAGCGATCAACGTGGTTCCGTACATCGTTCGCCCGTCCTGCCCGATCACGTCGAGAGGATCTTGGAACGCGAGCGAATTCCACAGCGCATGGGGATGCGATCCCCAGCCGAGATGCGAAATGGCGAAGCCCTCCGGATCCTTCCAACCTTCAATGTAATCGCGAATCATGAACGCGTCATAGCCGCCTTCCATCGAGACAACGGCGCCTTTTTCAAATCGCAATTTCACCGGAGTCGTCAGAAAGCGTTTCGCCGGATACCAGATATCTCCGGGATCCATGATCAGCGTCCCTTCGCCCATTCCCTCGTTTGGAATCGTGTACTGGAACGCGCCAGGCCAATGGTCCCAGCGCCCTGGTTGATCAGTGTAGCCATACTGGCCGATCACAGGGCGACCGGTCATGTCGAACCAAATCGATGTGCCGCTGTCGGACTCAAGACGGATTCTCTTCGTCTTCTTCAATCTTTCCATCCCCCGTTCAACGCGAGCTTTGTCTTCCGGCGTGGGAAACAACCGTTGCAGCGCTTCCACTGGATCGTGAACCATCAAGATACGCGTGCCCGCGCCGAGGATTTCCCGCTGCTCTTTCGAGTGCAACAAGCCTCCACTCGAAAGATCGATCACCATGTCCGCGCGCTTGAGCGTGTCGACCGCGAGCTTTGCACCCGAAAGGATTGCGGAAGAAACGTTGCCGCTCCGCATTACCGGCACTTGTTCGGGAGGTGGTGACGGCATGATCAGCGTCATCGTATCCGCGCCGATTCCACGAGCCGCGCCATACATCGCCGCGGCATACTCCTGGTTCGTCTCCGGCTCAGTGAGAATCACGAGCGATTCGCTGGGTTTGAGCTTGCAGAGATCGAGCATTCGCCGGAACAACGGAACCAATTCTGCCGTTTTGAAAGCCGTAGCTGTCTGAACCGACATGGAGTATTCACCGTCCTTGCTGAAGGCTTGGAGGCTGAGTCGCTCGAAAATGGTTAGAAAAGCACTCAGTTCCCTATTGAAAATAATTCCAGCTGGCGTGACGGTTGCCAGTATAGTGAGCCACTTTTGACTGTCAAGTGTTTTCCCTGCGCGCTCAACAGGCTAAGTGATTGAAAATTTATAAACTGTTTCCGACTGAAAAATTGAGCCGGGTCGCAGAACAGTGGTTGGAAAGGCCGGTATGTTAATGGAATTGGGGAAATGCTGTGTCTCGAGGCAAATTGCGCCGAACTGCGGATGCGCTTCACCGCGTTTACCGACGATCGATCCATCAAGCCAGATCGAGGTATAGAGTTGAATGCCGGACTCGGTGGTCCACACTTCCATCGTGCGGCCGGTGTCGGGATCTTGCACCCGCGCGGCAAGGCGCAGCTCGCCAATCGCGCCGTTAACAACGTAGTTGCAATCGTACGCGCCGGGTCGCGGGCTGATTGCGGTCCGGCGAGCTCCAATCGCCGTCGGCGTCGTGAAATCAAACGGCGTTCCTGCTACGGGCTTGATTTCCCCCGTGGGTACATTCGTTGGATCGACCGGCGTATACGAATTTGCGTTGATCTGGAGCGAATGGTCCAGGATGTCTCCGCCACCTGACAAATTAAAGTAACTGTGATTGGTCAGATTCAAAATCGTGGGCTTGTCCGTCACGGCTCGGTAGCGGATTTTCAGCTCATTCTCCGTCGTGAGACGGTACTCGACCATGACAGAGAGATTGCCGGGGAAGCCTTCCTCGCCGTCAGCGCTCAGGTAATTCAACCGAACGCCAGAGCCGTCTTCATCAAAAGCCTCGGACTTCCAAGCGCGGTGATCGAATCCGATGAGCCCACCGTGCAGAGTGTTCGGGCCGTCGTTCAAAGGGAGCGTATATTCACGCCCGTCGAGGACGAACTTCCCGCCGCCAATTCGGTTGGCGATGCGGCCGATAATTCCGCCAAAATGGGGGTGATGCCCGACGTAGCCCTTGAGATCGTCAAAGCCAAGCACGACATCCACAAGCTTGCCGTCAAGGCCGGGGACCCACAACTCGGTGAGAGTTGCACCGTAACTGATGATTCTGGCGGTCGCGCCCGCGGTGCTCCGAAGCGTGTAGCGCTGAATGTCAGTTCCGTCATTCAGCTCGCCGTATAGACTCTTCTCAACAGTTGTGTCTGAATTTTTCATTGGAGCTATTGCACATCCGGAGCCTTGCATCGCACATACCCCGTTTACGCCGTGACCGCCTTTTGGATTCCCAAGTGATCAGCGAGAAACACATGGGTCAGCGCCCATGATTCCGCCGCGGCATGGGGGTTGTAGCCCGGACGCGCGTCGCAGAAAAATCCATGATCTGCGTCCGAAAATTCCACGTTGGACGTAGGTCTTGTTTGCATTCTTGAGCGCGTCGGCCACTTCGAGCGTTTCTGCCTTCGGTATATGTTGGTCCAGCCCGCCCCAATAGAGAAGCATCGCTCCGTGCAATTCGGTTACGTGGGAGAGCAGGCCCGGTCCGCGCTGGCCGGGACCGATTCCTCCGCCATAGTAAGAAATCGCCGCCTTCACGGGGACGAGAGCGTTCGCAAGGAACGAGACGCGCCCGCCCATGCAGTAGCCCACGCATGCAGTCGCGTGTTTATCTACCTGCGAAGCGCTCGTCAGCCAGTCATAGGTCGCGCGAATGTCCGCGCTCAAACTCTCCTCTTTTATCGCCTGCATGTGAGGCATTACGCTGGGAAAGTCTGTGTAGCTCCCTTCCCACCCGCGGGCCGCGGTACGGTGAAACAATTCCGGCGCAATCGCCACGTAGCCCTTGGATGCAAACCGCTCAGTCACGTTACGAATGTGCGCGTTCACGCCGAATGCTTCCTGAAATACCATGATGCCCGGAAACTTGCCGTCACCTTTGGGACGGGCAACATAGGCTTGCATCTGCGTCCCGTCGCTGATCGGGAGCGTCACAGTACTCGGTCGAAACAATCGATGAACTCATTTCATCTCCTGAAGGAAGACGTTGAGCCGCGCAACGGTACCGTCTTCCGAAATGGTGATTTCCTGAATGCGTGGGTCGAGAGCGGAAGCATGCTCGTTACCCCCGTAGGTAATCGTCACATTGGTGGTGCCGCCGGCCTTTACTTCTACGCGAAGCAGTCTTGGTCCCGAACACTTCGTGCCGCACTTGAATCGTCTGGTGTCCGGCGGGAACGTCTGAGATCTGGGACTTGCCGCCGTCCCCGCTGACAGCGAAATATGGGGTACTTGCAACGCCAATGTAGCGACAGCTGGCTGCTCAGTGCTCCAACCTCAAGTGTCGTAGTACCGTCCGTTTACCTCTTCTCCGATGATGGCGATGCTCGCGTGTGACGAGCCAAGCGGGTCGGACTTCCACGAAAATCCAATCGACGGCACTTCGACTTGCGCCTCGAGCTGACACGTGGCGCGGGTACCCGTGAAGCGAAAATGCTTGGAAGCGTCTTCGATTTTGACCGGCTCTCCGGTTGATTTCCAAACCATCTTGAAATTCATTCGTGCGGGTGTCGCTATCGAGTCGAGTGCCGGCCAGCGCGGCTGATCGACAATCGAGACGTCATGCATTTCCAGCGTGAAGATGCTTCCATCGGCGCTAATCGTCAATCCGTTCTCAGGAACAGGAACGACCCAGTAGAGTCCTGAAGGCGCGATAGGAGGATGACAATCGTGAATCTGATTTGCAGGGACCGCCGGTCCTTGGAATAAGGTAAGTCATATATGTGTGAACGTGCCGTGCTGCGGGGCGCGCGCGGCCCAATATTCTCCTTGCATCACTCCATAGTCAGTCGTGGGACTGCCAAACGCGATGCGATTACCGCGGTTATCGGTGCCCATGCCGGTGAAAGTACTGCACCTCGCGACCCTTCCTTTGAAGTGATAGATGTGAGAGGGATCAAGGGTCGGGCCAGCCGGCTGATTGTGGCTGCCATTCTTGTCCAGCCACGGAATCGGATACGGATCCGTACCGCCATTGGCGGTCATCAACTGCTGGTCGTGTGAGTCAAGAAACCGCAGGAAAACTCTGGACGAGAGCAGCGCTAGAGACGCGGATTTCAATACCTGTCGTCGGTCAAGGAGTGAATTTAGCTTTTCAGTGATACGCATCGTCTGCATCCTAACGTAGTGTTTCTGTACCACAGCCTTCGGATCGCAAGCAAGCTTGAATAACTCTGTAAATTCTGTGTTACGAATCCTCTCAGAATTGACAAGCACGACAGCCTTTGAATAGTGTCCGCGTTACTCAGCGAAACTTGCTGAATCGAAAACGCGATGGGAGAATCTGGCTTGTGAATTCGCCCGCCGTTTAATGTCCGGTAGCGGGACCCCGTCGTTTCAAGCGCGTCCAGTTGGGAGTTTGCCATCGCATCGGTTCGAAGATTCTCAAATCCTGTGAGGAGAAAGACCTATGCCGAAGATCGGGAGAAAATGGCTGGCTATTCCGTTTGTGATCTGCTCGTAGATGACCAGCGTGCCGTGCGCGCAAGAGAGTTCCGACCAGAGGCTTCACATTGACATCCCTGTCACGCTGGAAAAAGGCAACGTCGTAGTCGACTTTAGTCATTTGGTGTTGAACGGCGATATGCCATTTGCACTCGGGGATATCAATTTACTTGCGACCGATTATCAGGAATGGAACGCAAAAGGCCAGATCATCATGATGTTTCACGGCGACGCGGCGTTTCTTGTGCTGAACGACGAAACCTACAATCAGAATCGACACGCTTCGGGCGGGAATCGGTTCAAAGACATGCTGAACGGGCCAATGAAAAAAGGCGTGCAACTCGAGCTTTGTGGCGCAAAGGCGGCGGGGAATCATTGGGGAAATGCAAACCTTCTTCCCGGCGTCAAAGTGAACACGAACGTGATGGTTCGAGTGACTCAGCTTGAGCAACAAGGCTACGCATTGATCTACGAATAGATTGGTCTTAGCCACAACGGAGATGCCAAAGGAGACGTGTGATGAATACTTGGCGGCTTGCTTTGCTACTCGCTGGTCTTGCTTTACCCGCGGCAGGGTTTGGCAAACCGATCGAGAAGAAATATGGAATCGTTACTATTCCAAGCGATAACTCTGTAGATGAGACGGTTGAGAAGCTCAAATCCATTCTGCAATCGAAAGGAATCACTCTGTTCGTGGTGATCGACCATAGTGGAGAAGCGGCAAAAGTCGGTTTGAAGATGCCGAATACCAAGCTGGTGATTTTCGGCAACCCCAAAGGGGGTACGCCCCTCATGCTCGCAGCTCCCAGCATTGCGATCGACTTGCCGCTGAAAATTCTCGTTGCGGAAGATACGCAGGGGAAAGTTTGGGTCTCGTACAACAGTCCCGAGTATTTAAAGGAGCGTCACGATCTGCCGGAAAATCTTGTGCAGAACATCGCGGTCGTAGCTGCTTTGGCGGAGAAAGCTGCGGAATGAACAGGGAGCGGAGAGCAACTCCACTCTCCCGCTCCGATCAGGATGCAGAAATGATGCAAGGTCAGCACAGATGGCTGATCGCAGTACTCTTGGTGTTGCTGGCACTGCCGGTTCAGTTCGCTGGTTTAGTCGTCTTGCCGTTGTGCTTCTCGTTGTGGATCTGCTTGCTGTTCTTGTTTTGTTCCTTGTTGATCTGCTTCTTTTGTTGTGCGTTCAGCGCGCCGCCGTTGGCCGTGCGGTCGTTGTGCACCTGTTGGGCGGTTTTCGCCTGGTTGGCATTCGTCCTGGCCGCTTCGCCGGAAGTCATTTGACCACTGCGCAGACCGTTAGCGGTGCGCTGTTGCTGGTTGGCTTCGCGGTTGTCCACGGCGTTGGGCTTGATGGTATTGTCGTTGTGTTTCTCGTTGTAGATTTGGCGGCTGGCAGCATTTTGCTCGCTGTTGATCTGTTGTTTTTCCGCACCTGTCAATTTGCCGCCGTTTGCCGCGCGGTCGTTGTGGACCTGCTGGTCAATCCTGGACTGGGTCCGTTCGGCCCGCGCCGCCTCACCAGAAGTCATCTCGCCACTGCGCAGGCCGTTGGCGATCCGCTGGTCCTGATTGGCTTCGCGGGTATTCGGATTGTAGTTCTTGCCGGCAGTGCGATCGGCCGCAGAGATGGGCTGCGACTGCGCGTGCTGCTGAGCAACCTGATGATAGGCACCGAGGCTGGAAGCTGCCGGAGTTCCGGGAGTGCCGTGGTTCACGGACGCGAGTTGCGAGCGATCCTGCGCGGCAGATTGCATATGCTGCGTCTGCTCCGCTGTGGCCTGGACATGTTGCTCGTGTTCGGCTTGCAGTTCGCTGGCGGAGGCCTGAGCGGTAACGCCGCCTTCGCCATTGAAGCTGACATGGTTGCTGTTCACGATGGTGTTTTGCGTAACGATGGTCCGGTTTTCATAGACGTTGCTCACATGTACACTGCCGAAATTGGCCACGGCGCTGTTGTAGGCGAAAGCGCCGCCGCGCCACTCGCCGCCCACAAAGCCGACGCCGCCGAATCCGAAGCCGTAGTTAACGCCGCCGTAGAAGCCGACGTGCGGTCCCCAATAGCCCGCGTGCCATCCGTATACGCCACTGGCAAAGCCCCAATAACCAGGGGTCCAGAGCAGACCCACGTGGGGCGGTTGCACCCAGACGCCAGGAACCCAGTAATAACCTGCGTCCCCATATGCCCAATATCCCGGGGTCCAAAGGTATCCCGGCGCGGGGAGAGGAGGCTGCGCATAAATGGGCAGGACTGGAGGAGCGACGTGAACGGATATACCGATACCTATAGCGACCTGCGCGTCTGCGACGGGCAGGGTCAGCATGGGGGCTGCCATCGCGAAGGCAATGAGCAGCCTGAGAATTCCCGAGCGAATGGACATAAATGCTCCTTGGAAATGCGAATTAGATCCGATTATTGCAATAATAACGTTCTTGTTTCGAGCCACGACAACGCTGTGGGCCTATGTTTTCTAACCCTAAACTCCATGATTTGTTGCTCGGAAAAGTTTGGTTGGGAAATCGGCGATCTGCTCCGGCTTGCATTTCTTCAACGCAAAATACTGATGGCTACACCTATAGGACCGAACTTTCTCGCCAAAAGCAGGGTCTCCGCCGATTCTGACGACATCGGCGGAGGCCCAGATGAACGTCGTCTGAGGGGAACAATGACGGATCGCATCGCCATAGAAGGCCGGGACAGCGCGTTTGGCACTTCACGGTTTAGATAATTGTTCAGCGCGTTGTTTCATTCATGTCAGGGAGCCGTCCTTTCTGGATGACGGGCAAGCCGGAAGTTACCAAATTACTTCCGGTTTGCCGATTACTCGGGAGTAGATGCAACATTCGTAAACAGAAGCGCGTTTATCGGTACCGATCCGACGAAGTGCTCGCAACTTCCGAGTGGCCCGCGATTCGCTGAGAATCGCCGGACATAAGCTAATTTGACTGTAGGATCGCCGAGCAGTTATTGCAAACGTTTCTCTGTCCAGCTCCGGACGACACAATGTGCAAAAACGACAAAGATGGGGGATCGCTCAGAGTCGTGCCGCTTGGTCTAGGAGCGTTCGACCTTGGGCGTCGACTGAGCTCCTAGCGGTTCGCGGAAAGGATCCATCGGAATCGGCGCGTACTCGACCTCGATGATCTCGAGATGCTCCGTCTTTGCTGGCGCGCGCAGGTCCACGCGGTCGCCGGGGCTCGCCTTCATCAGCGCATTGGCGAGAGGCGAGCGCCAACTGATGTAGCCGCGGTCGAGGTCCACCTCGTCGATGCCTACGATCGAGACGACGTGTTCGAGGCCGGCGGCGTCCTTGTAGGTCACGGTCGCGCCGAAGAAGACTCGCGTAGCGGCTGACCCCGGCCGCGGAGCGGCGGGATCGACGACCACGGCCGCGTCAATGCGTTTCGTGAGAAAGCGAATCCGCGAATCGATCTGGCCTAACCGTCGTTTGCCGTAGAGGTAGTCGGCGTTTTCACTGCGGTCCCCGTTACTAGCAGCCCACGCTACGACCTTCACCACCGCGGGCCGCTCGCGACTCAGTAGGAACAGATGCTCGTCTTTCAGCCGCTGCAAGCCGGCGGGCGTGATGTAGTTTTTGAGCGTCGGCCCCGCTTCCTCGCGCACCGGTCCTCGGAGCGGCCGCTTTTTTCGCATTTGCCAATCTGCCATGGGATTTCGTGTACTTGTGGGTGACCCAATCTCGGAAGGTCCGCGCCTCGGTCCCGATAATTCCTCGCACGGTGAACGCGACGTACGCGGGCTAGATGTCGAATGATACATCGGTCTTTCCTGTGGCACTCTTAGAAAATGCGGTGACCCGTCCGATTGCATATCAAGGCGAAGAAGTATGCGGTTCACCTAAGCGATGAGCCGATGCTCGCTCCAAATTTAATCAACCGGGACAACGGGCGACGCGAGGTTTCCACAGCGCTCACCTTGAGGTACGGGGTAGGCATCGCGAGGAGAGTCGATTTACGGTATCTGGTCAGCACTTCACCGGCTCAGTGCTGATAAGGTCCCTCGTTGCGGCGCCGGGCTCGTGTGACGCTGGACACGTCGACAGGTGACGCCGGGCACTGCAATTCTGAGCAAGAAAGCCGAGTGTGTTGTGGGGGACGGAATGAACTTTCGATCCCGGGGCTCCACAAAGAAAACGGAGGGGATCAGCGGCATCGCCCCCCCAAAAAACTGAGAGGAAGGCTTATATGTTTGCACGTCTCGTGATGTTGCAACTCAAGCCCAATGTGATCAATGAATTTCCGGTAACGTTTGAGAAGGAAATTCTTCCCCTGCTCCGCAGGCAGAAGGGGTTCCTGGATGAACTATTGCTCGTCACACCGGAAAAGAGAGAAGCGGTGGCCATCAGTCTGTGGGAAACGAAGGAGTACGCGGAGACCTACAATAATGAACTGTATCCACGGATCGAGAAGATCGTGGCACGGTTCAGTGAGGGCCTCCCGGTGGTCAAGAGGTTCGAGGCGGAATACTCCACGTTCCACAAGATTTCGCTTGCGGCAACGGTTTGATTATGGAGATTCGCTTGAAAGGAGGGGGCGACGTTAGCCCCCTCCTCTTTTGTAGCAGAGGACCAGGCCGGAACTGGCTCTCCTGACACAATTGAGCTCTTGACAGGGGCCGATTCGCGGACTGGGGTCGAAACCAATTTACGTTTCGGCGCGGTCGGGTGCACGACCCGGACAAAGTAAAAGCAACAGTGAGCGACGGCTTACTGGAAATAAAACTATCGAAGGTCGGGGTGGGCAAGAAAGCTGCCGACCTGGCTAAAGCTGCCACTGTCTAATTTGGGAATTTCGGAAATCGTCACCTGTCGGCGCAGTCCTTGGCCGACTGGCGGGCATAGAGCGACGGGTGTGCGGATACACCGGCGCGCGATCCTTACGTTGCCGAGGTCATGTTGGACGCTGCGTTCGCGAAAGTGTTGCTGATCGTAATGCCGAGCGTCTTCATCGTCGCAAGGGCAACCAATACGACGAGAATAATCAGCAGTGCATATTCCGTGAGGCTCTGCCCTGCTTCCTCGCGATAAAGCCTGAGCACAACTTCCTTCATGCCCGTTTCCTCGTTCAGGTTTCGAGACCGGTATCCGGACGAGCCGTCACATCCGCTTGGTCGAACCCGCTGACCGCATACACCTACGTGCCGACTGGTAGCGAGGATGATCCGTTCATGCGAACTTCCTTGTGAAAGCTGGGGCGGAACCACCATTATACGCTCTAAGAAAACCAACGGAAAGTAGGAGTTTAGTAATCTGTGGAGAACTTCTGAGTAGATCCAATTCTCGTGCTTGTCGAGCACCAAAAGCTTGGCTACCGGCTGGATGTGCTTCAGTTCCCGACGCAATTGTGTATCCCGACCTGCCGGAGTGGCTCGGATCGATCCGCATACGCCATCAACCTCGGTTGCCGCTGAAACTCGGTGTGTTATACTCCCGCCGCTCCCAGATCTAGATTGACGGTAGGCCCACAGGTCAAAAGCAGGAACGCCACCGAGCGAAGCTATGAACAACCCGAAAAGAGCGCTCATAACAGGTATCTCCGGACAAGACGGAAGCTATTTGTCGGAGCTTCTGCTAAGAAAAGGCTACGAAGTCCACGGGATTGTTCGCCGTGTGGCGATGGAGGATCCCGAGCACCGGCTTTCTCGGATCCGCCACCTGAAGAACATTCATCTCCACGCCGCATCCCTCGAAAGCTATCCCAGCTTGATGAGGGTGGTGGCCGCGGTCCAACCCGACGAAATCTACCACCTGGCGGCCCAAAGCTACGTTGGACATTCGTTTGAGGACGAATTCTCTACGTTCGAAGTCAACGTTAACGGGACTCATTACATGCTGGCGACGTTCCGCGACTTGGTTCCAAAGGCCAGGTTCTATTTTGCCGGATCGAGCGAGATGTTCGGTTCCGCGCCGGCCCCGCAGAATGAAGAAACGCTGTTTCGTCCCCGATCCGCTTACGGGATATCAAAAGTCACCGGATATCATTTGGCTCGAAACTATCGTGAAGCTTATGGATTGCATGCTTCGTGCGGCCTGCTCTACAACCATGAATCACCGAGGCGAGGCATGGAGTTTGTTACGCGCAAGATTTCGTCACTTGCGGCGCAAATTAAACTCGGCCTCGCGAATGAAATTCATCTTGGCAGCTTAGAGCCGAAGCGAGATTGGGGTCACGCGCGCGAGTATGTGGAAGCGATGTGGCAGATGTTGCAGCAGCCCGAGCCCGACGACTACGTCATCGCGACCGAGCAAAACCACTCGGTTCGCGAATTTCTCGAATGTGCTTTTGGCCTTCTCGATCTCGATCCATACAAATATCTCGTTTCAGACGAACGCCTCATTCGTCCGTCCGAAGTGAATTACTTGCTGGGCGATACGACGAAAGCCCGGCAGAAGCTCGGTTGGTCTCCGCGCATCACTTTCTCCGAGCTCGTGCGCGAGATGGTATTTTCGGATCTCGAACTTTACGCGCGAGGCGGCCAAAGTGCCCTGGAGTTTTCTGAGACGCCCACGTCCTCTGCTGCAGCAAAGCATTTAAAAAAATCGGCCGCGAACGGCTAAGGACTCAACCGCGTGCAGGAAGAAGTCAGCCCCGGGCATCCTGGCGACGCCGCTGAAGCCTGCGCCTCTGTACCGCCTCCATCGGGGTACTGGAATGCTTGCGTTTCTCTTTTGCGCGGGAAAATCACCGGCGCAGCAATCGCCCTCGTACTATGCGTATTGTGTCAACGCGGTACTTACAGCCGTTGGATTGCCGCTAACGGAACTTTTCTTTTCGCAGAACGATGCGTGGTTCAATTTTGGTTTGTGCGCTCTCTTGACCGTTCCGACGTGGACCCTCGGAACTTACGCGGTAAGCCGATACGGATTGCACGGATTTGCGATCTTCCAGGCCGCGTTGCAGTCCATATGTTGTTGGCATTCGTTCATGCACGAAAACTCGAAGGTCTTCGTGTATTTGCGCCCCTCCTCGAACCTTTGATACTTACCATTATTCTGATCTCGGGAAACTTGCTGTTGGTCCGATTCTTTGCCATCTCTTCGATTCCGCGCCTCATATCCATTTTGGTGGTCGAAGGTCTGCTCTGTGGCGTTTTTCTCGTGCGAATGCTTTTGAGCTGGCGCGGAGGAGTGAGGGCAATTTTCCCGCCAATTCGTTCTTTCACCCAGCGAGTCAACTGGACCTGGTATTGCGAAAGTAGCCTTGCGAGCGTAATAATTCTCTCCGGCTGAATGTTGTTTTCGTCGGGCGTTGAGGCGGAGGTGTCCATGATCAGTTTTTCTGTAAACGGAAAACCTGTCCAAGTTGACGTTGATCCATCAACACCTCTGCTGTGGGTTCTGCGCGAGTCGCTCGAATTGACGGGCACAAAATTTGGCTGCGGGATGGCGCTGTGCGGTGCGTGTACCGTACATCTGGACGGATACGCGATTCGCTCCTGTGTCGCGCCCGTCTCGCGTGCCGAAGGCAAGCGCGTCACTACCATCGAAGGTCTTTCCGCAAATCTCACCCACCCTCTCCAACGTGCCTGGATCGAACTGGATGTGCCGCAATGCGGTTATTGCCAGTCCGGACAAATCATGAGCGCGGCGATTTTGCTGGCGGAAAACAAAGCGCCGACTGACGAGGACATCGACGAAGCAATGGGCGGCAATATTTGCCGGTGCGGAACATATCCGCGAATTCGCAGCGCGATTCATCGGGCGGCGGAACTGGCCCGCGAACAGAGGGCGAAATGACGGCGACAGACATTCTGGGCCGTCGTGAATTCATTAAGACCGGCGCAGCGTTTGGAGGCGGACTGATCGTCAGCTTGCATCTGCCTGCGCTGGGCGCAGCGAAACCCGGTATGAACGACGCTGGGCCGGATGCGGTTCCGGTCACCGCGTACGTTCGAATCAGCCCCGACGAAAGTGTCACGATCGTCGTTAACCATTCCGAAATGGGCCAAGGCGTGTACACGTCCTTGCCTATGCTGATCAACGAAGAGTTGGAAGCGGACTGGGCGAAGATTCGCATCGAACCAGCTCCGGTCGATGCCGTTTACAACCACCCAGTTTTTGGAATGCAAATGACCGGAGGAAGCACGACGACCGCCGCCGAGTGGGATCACTATCGGAAAATGGGAGCGATCGCTCGCACGATGCTCATCCAAGCTGCCGCGCAGAAATGGAATGTAGAAGTGGCGAGCTGCCATGTCGAGAAAGGCGTCGTGATCCACGCGGCGAGTTCACTGCGCGCGAGTTACGGCTCGCTCGCGAACGCCGCCGCGAACATTCCGGCTCCGGCCGACGTGCCGCTGAAGCCGCCAAACGATTTCACCATCGTAGGCAAGTCTACACATCGTCTCGATACACCGTCGAAGGTAAACGGCACCGCACAATTCGGACTCGATGTGAATCGGCCCGGGATGTTGATCGCCGTGGTGGCGCGGCCTCCGTACTTCGGCGGAAAAGTGGCTAAGGTCGATGCAAGCGAAGCGCTGAAAATTCAAGGGGTCCAAGTGGTCGAACAAATCCCCAGCGGCGTCGCCGTAATTGCGAATGGATTTTGGCCTGCAAAGCGCGCTCGTGATCTGCTCGTGATTGATTGGGACGCCGGCCCGAACGGAAGTCTTTCGACCGAAGAAATGATGCGCGAGTTTTCCGAGACCGCGAAAAATCCGGGGGACATTGCAAGGAAATCCGGCGATCCGGCCGCTGCGCTCGCATCGGCGGCAAAGACAATCACAGCCGAATACGACGTGCCGTACCTTGCGCACGCAATGATGGAGCCGCTGAATTGTGTCGTGGACCTTCGCGCCGATAGCTGCGAAATCTGGACCGGAACACAATTTCAAACGGTGGATCGCCTGCGTGCAGCGCAAGTGGCGGGACTCGCGCCCGAGAAGGTTCAAGTCCACACGACGTACCTCGGTGGCGGATTCGGAAGGCGTGCCAATCCGGCATCCGACTTCGTAATTGAAGCCGTGAACGTTGCAAAGGTAGCGAAAGCCCCCGTCAAAGTGATTTGGACCCGTGAAGACGATTTGCGCGGCGGGTGGTACCGACCGATGTGGCACGACCGTTTCGTCGCGGGCCTAGATGCGAACGGTAATCCAGTCGGCTGGACCCACACGATCGTCGGTCAATCGATTATGAAGGGCACGCTTTTCGAATCCTTCGGCATCAAGAATGGAATCGACAGCACTTCAGTAGAAGGTGCTGCGGACGTTCTTTACAATTTCCCCAATCTGCAAGTGGATTTGCACACGCCAAACATCGGCATACCGGTGCAATGGTGGCGCTCGGTCGGCCATTCGCACACCGGATTTTCGGTCGAGGCATTTTTCGATGAAGTTGCGCACGCCGGCGGCAAAGATCCTTATGAACTGCGCCGGACGTTGCTCGCCAAACAGCCTCGGATGTTGGCGGTGCTCGAACTCGTCGCGGAAAAGGCAGATTGGGGATCGAAATTGCCGCCCGGAGTGGGCCGCGGAATCGCCACACATTTTTCATTCGAGAGCTATGTCGCGCAAGTCGTCGAAGCGTCTATTGAGAAGGGAGCGGTGCGAGTTCATCGCGTCGTGTGCGCGGTGGACTGCGGCAGAGTGATCAACCCCGATACCGTGAAAGCGCAAATGGAAGGTGGAATCATTTTCGGGCTGACCGCGGCGCTGAAATCCGAAATCACGCTGAAGGACGGACGCGTGCAACAGGGCAACTTCAACGACTATCCGATGCTGCGAATGTTTGAGTCGCCCAAGATCGAGGTTTACATCGTGCCGAGCACTCAAAACCCAACCGGCGTCGGCGAGCCCGGTGTACCGCCCGCCGCCCCGGCTCTTGCAAACGCGCTCTTTGCCGTGACGGGAAAGCGCATTCGCCGGTTACCGATTCGTGCGAGCGATTTGGCGTGAAGATGCGGAGCGGAACATGAATATGTTGCGATTGGGCGCGATGAGGGACAGCCGCAGCAACGGCGGCTCAGACACGGTCGCGCCGCGGCTCGGCAACTACTTTCGTGTAATCACTCGCCTTGCAACGTTGGTTACACTGTTTGCCATCGCATGCACGCTGGTCGGAATTACGATCGGTTCATCATCGCGCACGACTATGGCAGCACGTTCCCCGAAGACCAATGCCGATGCTTCGCGTGCGGCATTTTTGCAGGTATATCGCGTGTTGATTTCGCCGCGATGCCAAAACTGCCATCCGTCGGGTGACGCGCCGCTGCAAGGTGACGACAGCCACGTCCACATTCAAAATGTGAAGCAAGGCCCCGGCGGCCACGGCGTTTACGGGATGCGCTGCGACACCTGCCACCAATCGGCGAATCTTCCCGGTGCGCACATGCCGCCGGGAAATCCGAAATGGTCAATGCCCCCGCCGCAGCAAAAAATGGTTTTTGTGGGTCGCTCGCCGGCCGAACTTTGCAATCAAATCAAAGATCCCAAGCAGAACGGCGGCCGATCACTCGACGCGCTGTTCCATCACATCGCGGACGATGACCTAGTCGGATGGGGATGGAATCCGGGTGATGGCCGCACACTGCCGCCGCTGACGCGGCCCGAAACCGTCGCGCAATTGAAGATTTGGATTGATGGCGGTGCAGTCTGTCCACAATGAAGCTGCGGCGACACATTCTGGGCGTTGACGACGACTTCCTCAAATCGGACACATACCAGTAAAACGAATCGATTCACGCCGGCCTTGCTCATGAAGAGGAGCGTTGCCGGTCATTCTTGCCGAACTTGCCCCGCGGAAAATTCAAGAATTCCCAAAGCCAGAATGCTCGCGCGGCGCGATCAAAGCCAGAATGGTTCGCGAGACAATGAGCGCGTTGGAAAACAGATTGCTGCGAAGCAACTGCGGTACTCCAAGAATTATCCGTTTTCTGCGGATGGACTCTGGATGCGGCGCACACGAAGGGAATCGTCCATCGCGAAATCAAGCCAGCAAACATCTTCGTCGCTGTACGCGGCCACGCCGAGCAATTCGCAAAAGATGAGCGGGAAAACGCGACGGGAATGAACGGCCTTGAAACGAACGCTGCGCATCTATTGGACCGCGAGCGTTGCGTCAAGGACTTCCTGCTTAACGGATCAGCCCAGTTCGGCCTATTCTGTCGGCCTGTCTCCTCTCCTCAAGAACGTCATTTGCAGCGCTGGCACGACCAGGAGCAGCATGATCGGCCCTAGCAGCATTCCGCCAACGATAACCGTGGCGAGCGGACGTTGAACCTGGCTTCCGATCCCGGTGGATATCGCTGCAGGAAGCAATCCTATACATGCGGAAAGACTGGTCATCAGCAAGGGCCGCATGCGGGTGGAAGCCGCGTGAAACATGGCGTCCTTCTGCGTTCCCCCGAGATGCAATGCCTGGTGATAGTACGTGAGTATCAAAATACCATTCATCACTGAGACGCCTGCGAGCGAAACGAATCCGATCGCAGCGGAGATGCTGAAAGCGAGCCCAGTGACAAAAAGCGCTAACACACCACCGGCGACAGCGAATGGAATACCCGAAAGCGCGAGAAGTGACTCGCGCATGGAATTGAACATGGTGTAGAGCAACCCGAGGATGAGAACGAGAGTGATCGGCACGATCACCTCGAGGCGCGCCTTAGCAGCCTGAAGTTCCCCAAACTCTCCCGCCCAGACAAGACGATAGCCGCTCGGAAGTTTCACATTCTTCGCGATGCGCGCCTGAGCTTCGGCCACCGTGCTGCCAAGATCTCGGCCACGAACGCTGAATTTGACCGGAATGAATCGCTGTACGCTCTCGTGATAGATCCAAGCGGCCCCGGTATCGAGGCTGATGGTGGCGAGCTCGCTCAATGGTATGTAGGCATTGGCGCCGTTGCTGGTTGGATAGGCGACCTTGATATTCCGGATCTTTTCAATGCTGTCACGGTATTCAGGCGCGTATCGTACAACCAGATCGAATTGCCGATCTCCCTCCAAAACCTCCGTCGCCACCGCGCCGCCCAAGGCGGCCTGAACGATTGCATTCACATCGCTCGAATTGAGACCGTATCGCGCGGCCTTGGCGCGATTAACTTTGATGTTCAGGTTCGGCTGCCCGAGAACAGGGAAGATGCCCAGATCCGCAACGCCGCGCACCTGGTCCATTTGGTCTCGGACCTGCTGCGCAAGATTCGTCAGGGTTTCAAGGTTGGCGCCGACGATCTTAACCGAATTGGAGCCTTTCACGCCGGAAATACCTTCCTCGATATTATCCTCAATGTACTGCGAGAAATTGAAGACGACTCCTGGCAACTCATTGTTAAATTCTTTTTGAATCTGGTCAGTCAACTTTTCTTTGGTCACACCTCTGGGCCATTCATCGAACGGCTTGAGCGGCACAAAGAGCTCGACATTGGAAAAAGGCGCCGCATCGCTCCCGTCATCGGGCCGGCCGTGCTGAGACACCACGGTAATCACTTCCGGATGCCTCATCAGAATTTCGCGCATTTTCCTGCTGGCAGTCTCTCCGTCCTGTAGAGTCAGGGTCATAGGCATCGAAGCCCGAATCCAAAAATTGCCTTCCTCCAAGTGAGGCAGAAACTCACTTCCGAGCCGCAAGGCTAGCAGGGAAGTGCATATTAAAAACAACGCGCCTGCTCCGACCGTAATGAAACGCAAGTCGAGGGCCAAACGAAGGGTGGGACTGTAAACGCGGTGCAGCATTCTAACGATGAACGTTTCCGTTTCTTTCACTTCCTCCGGAAGAAGCAACGAAGCGAGAACCGGCGTGATCGTGAATGTGGCGATCAGAGCGCCTGCTAATGCGTAGCCATAAGTGCGTGCCATCGGGCCGAAAATCTGCCCTTCGACTCCCTGCATGGTAAAAAGAGGCACGAAGGCCGCGACGGTGATCAAGGATGAAAATAGAACCGCTTTGTCGACCTGTATCGCACTAATCAGAATCAAGCGCAAACGGTCGGTCCAGCCATAAGCCGAGGCGCCCGGTTCTGAGGACTTCGTAGGATCCGGGCCCCAATGGCTGTCTGCCAGCCATTGCAAAAGCTCTCGTCTTGCTCCGGTGGGCCGTTGAAAGTTCTGGAAAATATTCTCGACTAGAATCACAGCGGAATCGACGATGATACCGAAATCCACCGCGCCGACTGAAAGCAAGTTTGCACTCTCACCCGTAATCACGAGGAGGATGACCGCGAAGAGCAAGGCGAAAGGAATGTTGATGCCAACGATCAAGGCGCTTCGGAAATCGCCTAGGAAAATCCACTGGATTAAGAAAACCAAAATGCAGCCGAAAATCAAATTATGCAGTACAGTGTGAGACGTAACAGCGATCAGCGAAGAGCGGTCGTAAAAAGGAACGACCCTGACCCCTGGCGGCAGACTCCCGTCGTGATTTAAGCTGTCAATCGCCGCCTTGACCTTAGGAATCATGTCGGCAGTTTTTTCGGTCCTTCTCTGCACCACAATGGCGCCAACGACATCGTCCTGGTTGTCGCGGCCCAAAATGCCGAGCCTCGGTCGGTAAGCGACAGACACCTTACCAATGTCCTTCACCAGAACCGGGACTCCTTTCTGTTCGAATAGAACTACGTTTTCAATGTCGTCAACGTTATAGCCCTGAGTCAAATCATCGTTGCCACCGTCATCAATCAATCCGACGCCACGGATATTGATGGACTGTTGGCCAAGGCTCATTTCACGTCCGCCCACGTTGCTATTTGCATTCCCCAGGGCAGCCACGATTTGGGGCACCGTAACGTTGTAGGCTTCTAATTTGGTGGGATCCACGTCAACCAGGAATTCCTTTGTGGGACCACCCCAGCTGTTGACCGCTCCGATGCCGGGAATGGTGAGCAGGCGGCGCGCTACGATCCAATCCTGAACGGTGCGCAAATTGGTAATGCCGAAGTGCGGTGGACCCACCACTTGATAGCGATAGATTTCCCCAGTCGAGCTGTTGGCTTGGATGGTGGGAACCAAACCGCCGGGCAGATTGACGTTCTGTTGCAAGGCGATGGATGCCTGACTGAAGGCGAAGTAATAGTCAACGCCGTATTTGAAGTTGACGCGCACAAAAGACAGGCCATAGAACGAAGTAGACCGGATGACGTCGACGCCCGGCGTCGAGTAGAGGGCGATCTCCATCGGACGTGTGTAGTAGCGCTCCATCTCCTCTGCGGAGAGACCGGGCGCCTGCGCAGTTATTTCCAGGATTACGGGCGTGGGATTCGGGTAGGCCTCAATGTTGAGTTTCTTGAATTCAATCAGCCCGGCGCCGGCGAATACTAGTAACCCAACGACCACAATCGCGCGTCGGCTCAGGCAAAATGCAACGAGAGATTTGAACATGGGCTATGTTTTCGAAACCTGAGGCCGCAGATCGGACAAGTCCCTAGCGGGGGCCTTTCCCCCTGACCGGATAACAATGAGCTGTTAGCCAACCCGTTCTGGGACGCTCACGACGCTAATACGTCACGGCACCTCAAGACTGGATCAAAATTCACTCAGCCGCGAACGAGACGACTTTACGCTCCAAGTCAAGGGGTTATCGTACCTCAAGTTGAGCTTTCCGTTTTGACTTCTGGATCGCCGCCCTTATAACACCCGAGGCCCCTTCCGAATGAACCGCCCTGGTCTGTGTTGCGTAATTCTCCAGCTCCGGAGAGTGTCAGCTCATTTCGTCAACATGCAGCGACTGGAACTCCCAGTTCCGAGCTGACTGTCCCCAGAACTCTGGCTGCAGTCCACGTCGAGCGTGACGGGGTCGGTTGTATCGAGACCTTCAGCCTGTCCCACTGTCTCCCGATCCGGTGCGATCGGCCCGATCAGATTTTCTTCCTTGGCGACGATGCTCGTGTCGATGAGGAGTCGGAGCGAGATCGTTTGCTTAGGATTCTTGGCACGGACTGCGCTCTGACCGTTGCATGCCGCGGGGCTCCCGTGTCGATTGAGTCTGAAAAGGAGAGGGGCGCACTCCGTTAGCGAGTATTCCGGCCTTCGGGCGGGGATTTTCAAGGCATCTGTAAGACCACCAGGTTACCCCTGGGCATGGTTGCGTACCCGCTGACCCGCAATGCCGAGCGTCTTCATCGTCGCAAGGACAACCGACCCAACTAGAATGAACGGCAGTGCATATTCCGTAAGGCTCTGCCCCGCTTCCTCGCGACAGAGCCTGAGCATAAGTTCCTTCATGCCTCTGTCCTCCTTCAAGTTTCGAGACCGGGAACCGGGCGAGATGTCACTTCCGCTTGGTCGAACCCGCTGACCGCATACCCTTGTGTACCGGGTTCGCAGCGGAGATGATCCGTTCACGCGAACTTCCACGTGAAAGCCCGGATATAGGAGAACGTCGTATCTTCCCCACCTTGCAGGCCGCTCCTAGCCTTTAGACCCCAAACGCCACAAGGACTTCAAGAAATCGATAATCGATCCCTGTTCGACGCGATTCAATTCGTGAAACTCCTGCATGATAAATCCCGGAATCTTATTGATGTATAGCCAATATTCACCCGCACGGCGGTTCTTTGTGATCGGGTGGATTAGCCCTGTCATTCCGGGAACCGGGGGATTAATCCTGTCGCCCTCGCTCCACACGTCGACTGTGCTACTATCCTGCCCGAACATCCTGTCCAGTCAATTCAGGAGGATCCCACATGCAAACTCGCTTTGCTGGGCTCGCAGTTGTGGCTGTGCTCACTCTCGTCCCCAAGCTGGCGACCGCACAAACTGCCCCTATGCCTTGCACCGAAAAAGGCATCCGTGATGCCATTCAGAACCAGACCATCAAATATACTGACGACACGTTTTTCTGGTCGGGGGCGTTTGACAAGCCGCTGATTGGCACTGCCGCGACGAAAGAGGCTTCCAAACAAGTTTCCGCGGAGCGGAAGCACGAGGTGCCGGTGGATCAGCCGCAACGCATCGAGGTTTCCAGTGCGGGAGATATGGCCTACGAGTACGGTACCGGTTCAGTCAGCTACGAAGAGGTAAAGACTGGCAAGCACGTCTCGTTTCAGATCGCATATGTTCGAGTCTGGAAGTCGGCAGATGGCGAGTGCAAGGCTGCAGCATCCATGTTCAAACCGATAGAAAGCACAATCCAGACTAAGTAAAACGCAGGGACAGCCGGGAGCGACGACCCGCGCCTCGGTGCGGTCTGATCCGCACGCTGTCACGGCCTTCTCGATCACAGCGGCATCGTCTGGAACTGCTGGACTGGAGCGTTGGCGCATCTGGGAGTTGCTCGTGCCAACGCCTTGCAGTCGAGAACCTCGCAGGGAGCGGATGCCGATGCCACCAGAGTGCGGGCGCTGGCCGCTTGTGAGCGCAAGTGGGAAAAAGCGCGCGCAAGGCTGGAAAAATCGAACACCCGCAAATCGATCCCGTTGAATTGGACGTACGCCGCGGGTTTAGTTCACAAGGATTACGTTTTTTTACTTATTCGTCGCGGCTGCATGCCTTTAGGTACTTGCAACATTGGTGAAATATGCTACAAGCCCACCCAAGCGGTTCCCCGCACCGCAATAACGCCCAAATTCTATGGGAGAGAGTCAGCGCCATTGCTGAGGGCGCAGACCGATTACCGCCGCTCCGTTGCTCAGCGCATACATGAAGCCTTGGGCTCCAAGCCTGCGACTCGATCTGAGACGCCGAGTTATTTTAATAACCTCGCAGATATAGCTAACACTTCGTGAAAATCGGCCACCGGGCCCCCATTCGACAGTTGCGGAGTTTCCAATTGGCCAGGACACGCTCAACCGGTGAGTCTAGTCGTCAGTCCCACGGACGCGAACGTGGCTCGATCATCACTCTGCTCGTTGCGGACGAAAGTAAGATGAGTTGTCAACTAATGGCTTCCGCATTCAGTCAGAGCCGATACCGCATAAAAGTGATCGCGTTGGCCGTCGACTCAATCGGGGTCCGGAATGCGGTGAGGGACATTCACCCAGACGTCGCGGTAATCGGTGTTAATCTGCAAGACGGGCTCAAGACAGGACTCAAGACTTCTCGAGAATTATGCGTTTCTGGCTCCAAGACAAAGGTGATCATTCTGGTCGGTGCCACCGCGGGCGGCCAGGTCATTGAAACCTTGCAAGCGGGTGCCCATGGCATCATCTCGAAAGATGAAACCTTTGAGAAGCTCTGCAAGTGCGTTGATGTCGTGCGCCGCGGCCAGGTTTGGATTAATACGGATCAGATGCTCAATATCATCGATTATTTGGTACGGACAGCTCCCGCTTCTGTGGTGAGTGTTGCGCGTTCAAATGTCCTAACGAAGCGGGAAGAAGGCGTGGTTCATCTTGTAGGCGAAGGAATGACCAATCGTGCTATCTCGCGTCAACTCAATCTGAGCGAGAACACGGTGCGAAACTACCTCTTCCGAATATTCAACAAACTGGGGACCTCGAATCGGCTTGAGCTCGCCCTCTACGAGAACAACAGGCAACGACTGCACGGGGATCTCGGACATCCATAAGGGCGTCGCCCCAACAACTGATATCGGTTCAACACCTCCCTGGCGCCTGGAATAGACCGGCGCTGCCCGGAACGAGAAAAGATCCTCTCGAACCATCCGCGGCATGATGGACTTGCCTCATATATTCTGCCTCAGCCGGTAGGATCGTCGCCAAACTTCCAGAATTGCGTCGCACGTCGGGCTGCATACGAGCAGGAGGTAAACATTTGTACCTAAAGCGGTATCCTGAGTCATAAGATTTATAAAACGAATCTCTGACTTAGAACACTAGGTACAGACGTTTCCATAAATCGATCCGGCTGCGGAGACGGTAGTCTCCCGTGTGTACCCACAGCATGTGCAGATACGAAGGCTCCCACGGATAGGCGCGATTATTCTGCACAGTACTTTGCTCACAGAAGACTCAGTCGCGATGTACTTTTGGACTCTTGTGCGTCCTTGCCCGATGCCCTAGCCTTGAGTGGTTCGAAAACGAAAGCACAAAAAGTTATCGCGCAAAGCTCCGATGAAGAGCTCGTCACTAGCCGGGAGGAGGTGAATCATATACGGCTCCAACAGTCCGGCAAGGAAAACGATGCGCTATCCGGTGAAGGCACCGGTCTTCTTTACCTGGAAAGCCGTTGACGGTAGTGAGCACAAGGGAGAAGGAACCAGTCGCGACATCAGTGAAACGGGCGCATTCGTGCTTACGCTTGTTTCTCCCCCGCTCGGTGCCGATATCGAGCTCAGGATTTCTCTCCCAGCGGTCCTAGACCGCACAACACCCGAGCCCGTGCAACTCAAGGCGCGGGTTCTTCGGGTCGAGCATAGTGCTGAAGGCAGCGGAACGGCGGGCTTTGCGTTGTTAACTAAGCGAATCATTTTTTCCGGACATAACGGTAGCCCTAACAAAGGAAATTTCGGTGGGATCGAATCAGCATAACAGCGACGACTCGCGCTCGGATGCAAGCATTGCAACCGTTGCAGCTCAAAGGGATGTCCACTCGATTGCTGAAACGCAAGGTTTAGGCAGGATCCGACCCCAAACCCTTCTGGTCCGGAGTTACGGGTCGAGCGAGCCGTAACTGCGTCCGTTTGAGACTTACAGAAAAAGATGTCTTCTGTAAGTTACAGAGCGAAGCTATGTTCAAACTGATTTCAGACGTGCCCGTACGCCAAGAGAGCGACTATGGTTGGCACGCACTGTACACGCAACATCGGCACGAGAAGGCCGTCACACACATCCTTTCGCGCAAGGCGTTCGAGGTTTTCCTACCGCTCAACTGGACTGTGCACCGGTGGAAAGACAGAAACAAGCAGCTCTGGCTACCCCTCTTTCCCTGCTACGTCTTTTTCAAGGGCGGACTTAAAAGGCAGCTCGACATCCTAAACACGCCAGGAGTGTATTCAGTGGTGTCGAGCGCCTCGCGATTTGCAGTGATCCCCGACGAAGAAATCAACGTGCTCCGGCAAATGATGGAAAACAGCACTCGAGTAGAACCGCATCCATTTTTGAAATCGGGCGACCGTGTCCGAGTCAAGTCTGGCGCGCTTGTGGGTATCGAAGGCATTCTCATCCGCAAGAAAGGTCAATTTCGGCTGGTCGTTTCGGTGGAGATCCTGGGGAAATCCGCCGCTGCGGAGATCGACGTGTCCACCGTCGAGCGCGTGAGCGCCCGGAACGCAGCAGCAGCGTAGGTTCTGGCTTGTGGTCGACCGATTGAACGGTGAACAGCCGAACATTGCGACCTAAGTTGAAAAAAGGCGCTCTCGCCTTACCCGTAAGTCCGAGACTCCCAGCTCGGTAGATCGCCGTCGTTGGTTACTGCCCTCTAGGCTCATTCTGGCAAGAAAATCCTTACAGATCAGTTGGAATCGGCAAGCAAGACGACTCGATGATGGATTCCACTCGGGCGAGGGGCGGCTATGCTGCTGGCGAGACGATGGATGGTTGCTGGCCCAGCCACTGCCCTCGCAAGTATGAGGGCGCCTCGGGCCACAGAGAGGAAATCAGAAGACTGGGGAGGACTAACCCGTGTTGAATACTCGACCAGGTCCGATGAACCAAAGCTCTACGTACCTTCCAGCGGAGCGCTATACCAGCGTGCCCGGCACTTCAGCCGCCCATGATGGCATGCTCGACTTGGCTTTGCTCCGCATTACGCTAGCTCGCAAGCAGCGCCTCGACCAAGCCCGGCTCCGCCACGTGCAGCTCATCATTTATGCGCTCGCCGCCACCGGCTGGATCGCGTTCTTCGGGCATCTGGCGTGGATCGCGGTCACGACGCCGGGGCACTGATGGGGACGGACTCCTCCCGCATGCTCACCAGTGCTTCTGAGTGAGGTGCTGAACTGCCATTGATCAGCTCGAAGAAGAGAAGTGGCTGGCCTCGGACTGAGGCGGCAGCTCGGACTGCGGGATTGCTGCTGTTAGACGCGAAGATGAATCCAGTTATCTTTAATCAATAAAACGGCAGTAGAGGTCTTGGGCCATCCACAGAAATCGGAAAAGATCTGCAGGATCGCGTGAATGACGGTTGCTGGAATTCAGAAGGCTCCCAGGGGCAAAATGAAATTATTGGTTTCAGGGCGTGAGGAGTCGACCTGTGTAATCGGGGCTATGTCTGAAGTCAAGAGTGGTGATCTCCGCGCCACGGCTGGTCGATATCTCCCGATGCACTGCGCGTCAATGATCGGCCAGAAAATCGCATTTGTCCGCATGGTCTTACTCATTCGGGTATCGCATGGAAGCGAGAGCAGGATCAAGCTTCCTTCTAGAGGTCAAACTCCACTCAGCGCGGATTAGACCGCCTCGGCCGCACGCCGTTCGGCCAACCCCACAGGCCGTGCGGGGCGCCGTGCCCAGGCAGTCTAATCCCCCCGGTGCGGAGCCGGAATGGTGAACACGCGCGAGGACGAGCTGTTGATCCAGTCGGCCAAACTCCGACGCTCGTTAATCGTCGATTTTATGCCCGTCTCCGTAGTTGTCGAAGCCGCACGTAATCCGATTTTCAGGCGAAAGCTCAATTCTTTTGATCCCGTCTGCCCAGACGGCAAGCCTGTCCGCTGATGTTTGAACCAGTTTCACCTGGTTGGATTGCGAGATACGGTCTGTGGCACGACCGCGACTCTTCACATTTGTGAGCGAGCCGCAAAGGAGGGCGTTGGAGTATCCCTATACTGGTTCTACACCTAATACGCTGACAAGCTTCGGACCAACCTGTTCTTACAATGCCCGTGCCGATGAGGCCAAAAAAACAAGGAGAGCCTTATGAATATGTTGAAAAGAGCGTTTCCCATCACGATGTTCTTGTTGCTGTCTGCGACCGCCGCCTTAGCCGCGAACAAGCAGCTGACGGTCGATTCCTTTCCCGAGGGCGCCAGTGTCACCCTGGACGGAACAAGCACCAAGCAGTCAACGCCGGTCACCTTGACCGTCGCGCAGGGGTCGCACACCGTGCTGCTGACGCCGCCCGGCTCGGGCTGGAACGCCAGCAGCAACACCGTCAACGTCCAAACAAACACCACCTTGGTTGTCGTGCTGCTTCCGACGCTGACCGCAGGACCGCAAGGTCCGGAGGGCCCGCAGGGAGTGGCGGGCGCCCAAGGTGCCGACGGTCCCAGGGACCAGCCGGACCGGCAGGGCCGCAAGGACCGGCAGGCTCGGGGAGCGGATCCCTCCCGGATAGCCGATTGAATCTGGCCTTGAATTACACGCAGGTCACTCCTCAGACCTTTCCCTACGATGTGCAGGTTCCCTTGACGTGGATGGTGAACGCCTCGGCGGGCAGCGATCTTGCTCTGGACGAGGACACCAAGACCTTGCACTTCAACACGACGGGCACGTATCTCTTGCGGCTGCGATGGGGAATGTCGCAGATTGTAAGCAACAGCACCGTGGTCGAGATCCTCTCGAACGTTTCCTCGGGCGGTATCGCCGGCGGCGATTCGATCCAAACCTCGGTCACCGTGGGGACGTATGGCGGCGGGGATGAAACGGCCGCCTGGCTCTGGCGCGTGAACGGGGGCGCCACGGTCGAGATTGGGGCGGCGGTGGGCGGCGGCAACGGGGGCGACGAGCACGGGTATGACATCACGCTGGACATCGTCAGGCTGAATTGAGGCGGTCAGGCTGAAACGCGCGGGCGGCCGCGCGTCCACGGGTCACGCCCTTGATGATGAGGCCGAAGCTCAATTTCCTCATTTGAAAGTCGTTGGCGTCAAATCTCCGCCGTTTTCGCCCATGAGTGCGAAGGAATGTGAAGCCGTGGCTTCTCGTGTCAACGCAATCTGGGACAACAGCGTTCACCGAACTCATGGACCAGTGGTGGCCCAGCTCCCATCACATCGGCAAAGCGGAGTTAAAACAGGCTCCGACGTTTGTGGGCAACAAATTCGCTATGCCTGAATTTTGCGAATCTCGTTGGTCAGAACCACATTTTGGGCGAGGTACGCGGGAGCCTCCATCTCAACGGGAAACTTCAGTTGACGCGATTAGAAAGCGGCTAGAGCATCGACTTGGGCACGGGCTCGAAGCAACTGAATGGTTGCAGTCGGTGTGTATTACGAGGCTTTTTGTTCGATGGCGTGGACCGGTGTCTCTGGAGCGATTATTTTCGCCGCGTTGGGCGTGCTCACCGCATAGAGGACGAGCTCAACTCGATTTGAGATCCCGAGCTTGTCGAAGATATGAAAGATGTAGTCTTTGACGGTGTGCTCACTGAGGTCCAGCGCCTGAGCGATCTCGCGATTACCCAAACCTTCGGCGACCATGGGCAAGCACGACCGCTGCCCGATGGCGTACACCACGGGGTGGTTGTCTTTGGAGAACCTGTTGCACGAGATGGCGAAATACGTGTGATGGGTCGCGCCGAAGAACCGTTCATTGCGAATCACTCTCTGTCGGCCGAAAGCACTACAACGATTCTTACGACGGCCAAAGGGCGATGATTGCGTGGATCTCAGGTTGCTGAGGTCAGGTTGGAGGCTGCGTTCGCAAAAACGTCACTGATCGCATTGCCGAGCGTCTGCATCGTAGTGATCGCTACCAACGCAACAAGAACGAGCAGCAGTGCGTATTCCGTGAGATCCTGGCCAGCTTCCTCGCGACAAAGCCGGAGCATAAGTTCTTTCATGTCCCTCTCCTCCTTCAAGTTTCGAGACCGGGATCCGGCCGAGCCTTCACATCCGCTTGGTCGAACCCGCTGAACGCATGCACGTATGTGCCGGCTGGTAGCGAGGATGATCCGTTCATGCGAACTTCCTTGTGAAAGCCGGGCGGAAACAGGATTGTACGCGCTAAAAAACTAACTGCAAGTAGGAGTTTAGTAATCTGTGGAAAACTTCTGAGTAGCTCTAATTCTCCTGCTTGTCGGGCACCAGAAGCTTGGCTACCGGCTGGCAGTGCTTCATGATTGCGACAGCGGCATCTGTTCTCGCGGAATTCGTCCTGTTTCTGCAGCTGCTTTGGTGCGCCTGGGTGCTGCTCCGCCGGACAATGACGGACGGCCGCCACGTCCTGCGGATACAGCACGTCGCTTCACTAATCTATGCCATTGTCATCGAGTTGGTTCCGTGGCTGCCGTGCCCACTCACGGTCGCTGACACGTAGCTTGAAGCGCGCGCAGGCATTGATCCCACGCGCGGACCGCTTCTCGTTCATATCGTCGACGCAATTGTGTATCCGGACCTGCCGGAGTGGCTCGTCGTCGGTGGCGCGTCGCTTGTGTGCGTGGCGATCCTAGGAGTATATCTGCGACGCTATTTGTGTCGGACCACAAGCGGCGAGTGGTGACGAAGACCGGCTCGAAGGCTTTTCCAATTCGATTCCTGGAGTTGGAATTTCCAAGTCCAGAACGCATCTGCGATACTGAAGACCCAACCTCTTTGACATCTCGGAAGGAGCTTGACGATGCAAACTCCGAACGAAGTAGCTGCTGCGATTCTTGTGCAAACGCTTGTGGACCATCACCCCCAGCTACAGGCTGAGATTCGCCAGGACCAGCCCGACCCAAAACCGCTGGCTCAAGTGTTGATGCCGTACTACAAGGCGATGCTTGACGAAATGGATTCGGCATCCGTCTGAGTAGCCATCGGAAATCATCACGTGGCAAGCAATGGTCAGGGGTTCTTCGTCAAAGGATTCGTTTGAGTGACGCCCTTCACTAGGTCCGTCTTGATCTGGGTCTTCTCGCTCGCCACCAGGCTTATGTTGGTCAGTCCCGGTAAGCACTGCATCAAGATTGGCTTGGCCGGATATCAAACATTCGAGACCGACATACATCAAAAGAAATCAAAAAGATTCCATCAAGCTGGGTTTGTAACCCCGGTGGGACAATAACAAATGATGCCGACCACAACTTGGGAACGAAACAATCGCGGCTTAAAAAGCGTATCTAATTTGGAGGGACCAAAATCATTCTTTCCGAACTCCTTCAGGAATCGCTCTCTCTCTGGCAACAGGACGCGCCCTGCCTACCGCCGTTCGAGCGGACCTTCACGGACGCCGAGCAAGCGACGCGCGAGGCTCAACTCGACTGGTTTCTGCAGATGGTTGAAGCAGAATTGCGTGATCCGCCGAGCAAGAGATGTGAACGGCGTTCCGCGCGCGGTCGCATCACGTCGGCCTTCGCGGATTTTGCGAAAGCATGCCTGGGCCTTGACGATTGTCATCTCGAACTTCTGCTGAATGACGGTTTTTCCGCCGTCGCCACGCAACTCGCTAGGCAAGCACGCCGGCTCGATCCTGCCGTCAGCGCGGCCGACATTTTCCAGGCCAGTCGAAACGCGTGGACCGCGGGTGGTCTCCAAATTCTTACGGGACAGCGCATGCGCCTAACGCCCGCGATCTTCGCGTACAGCATGCTCTACCCGTGCACCGATAACTATCTCGATGACCCTGCGACTTCCCTCGCCGCAAAGCTCGCATTCAGTGACAGGCTTCGCCGGCGTCTCCGGAACGGGGTCGCTCCATTCAATGAACGGGAAGCCACCATCTGGCGCTTCGTTGAACTCATCGAAGAGCAGTTCCCCCGCACCGACTGGCCCGAGGTTTATGCGAGCCTTCTGACGATACACCGCGCGCAGGAGAACAGTGTTCGCATGCTTCGATTAGGCTCCTCCTCGACTGACGTCGACGTCCTCAAACTCAGTTTCGAGAAGGGCGGCGCTTCCGTTTCGGCGGACGCCTACTTGGCCGCAGGATCGCTTTCGCCTGATGAAGCTCGCGTGGCCTTTAATTGGGGAGTGCTGTTGCAGTTGGTTGACGATCTCCAGGATATTCAGCAAGACCTTCGCGAAGGGATCCTCGACAGTTTTCACGCAATCTGTCGCGAGCGCGCCTCTCGGTCTGCGTCTCAGTACTCCACTCAACGATCTCACAACCCGCGCCCTGAATTTCGGCTGTCAAGTCATGCGGCAAGTCGACCGCTTGTCCTCGGATCACTCCGTGCTCGAATGCGCGGCCCAGAAACGCAAGTCCCTAAAGGAAATGATTCGGATGAGTTATTCGCTGCTGCTGATCTGGTCTGCCGGTGCGTCCGCCAATCTCTACACGGGCAACTATCTCGCGGATCTTGAAACCCACTCGCCGTTCCGCTTTGCCCCGCTCGCCACAAAACGCAAGAAGTTATCGCGTTGGACCGCTCGGCTAGCTCGAATGTTCGAGTCGTTCCTCAAGGATGAAGAAGAGGACGAGAGCGCGTCTGTTCTGCTCGCCAGCTTCCTCATGCCCCGCTCCATGAATCCAGCGACGCAGAGCAAGGACGAGTCCATTTGGGGCAGCACATCAAACTAAAGCACGCTCTCACGATTCTTGGAAAAGCCAAAGTGCGATTGCGTGGATCTTAGGTTCCTGAAGTCACGTTGGAGGCTGCGTTCGCGAAGACGTTGCAAATCACACTGCCGAGCGTCTTCATCGTCGCAAAGGCAGCCAATTCGACAAGAATGATCAGCAGTGCATATTCCGTGAGGCTCTGCCCAGCGTCCTCGCGATACAGCCTGAGTACAAGTTCCTTCATGTTACTTTTCCTCGTTCCGATTTCGAAACTGGGATGAACACACGGTATCTGCTCGTTCATGACAAACAGGAAGAGTTCAACGGGATCTGAAATTTGCAGTTTCTCGAATAGTATGGAACAAGCAATTGTTAGCATCGCGGCCAAACTATCGTCGCAGAAAACTGCGAAATTCGAAATTCCTGCTCGCATGGAACCAGTAATCGCTGACGAGTTGGGCGTGGAATCCTGCCAACGTCGGACAGGGGTTGGGTTCCGCGCGAGGCAAGAAAAGGGAACCGAGCAGGTACTCGGCTTTAGCGCTCGACGCGGGCCTCGAAAAGAGGCTTACTGGGAAAAATGGATTGGTCTTTACAATGCAAAATTGCTCTCCCGCGGAACGTTTCACAATCTTTACGTCTACGGCTACGACGTGCCGGAGGGATACGCAATCGAAACAAATGGAGAGATGTACGACGCTTTTTTTGCACCTCAAACTGAGTCGGGCAGTCATCAAGGTGAGCCCGCAGCGTGGTCTGGAGAAATCGAACTGCGGGGGCTCGCGCCAGGAAAATATCATGTGGTCGATTACGTCGACGGGACGGATCTGGGCGTTGTCACCGCGCCCGACGCGAAACTAACTGCGAGCTTCGCTGACCATCTGCTTATAGAAGTGACGAAACAATAGAGACGTGCGGCAAGCGGAAACCTGCAGCATTCTTCAACGCACCCTCAAATGATCGCGGAAAAATTGCTCGAGGCAAGTGCGGTCTCTAAAAGCTTCCGTCCCGCCTTCGTGAGTTGTTGAGAAGGCTCCCGCAATAATGGCATATTCGAGACATTCTTGGGGCGTTGCACCCTGCAAAAACCGATGAATGAAGCCGGCGTCGAAGCTGTCGCCTGCGCCAACTGAATCCACTGATGCCACCCGCATCCCGTTGCGTCGCCATTCGTCAGAGCCTTTTCGCGCGATCGCTCCTCGTAAGCCAAGTTTGACGACCACCAAGTGGCAAACCTGTGAAAGCTTGTTGATCGCTTGCTCGAGATCGTCGGTCGCGGCAATCTTTTTTACTTCGCGCTCGTTTGGAAAAAAAATGTCAACAAACGGCAGCACGCTGAGCAAGTCGTTTCCCCACTTGCCTTCCGGATCATCGTTGGTGTCAAGCGACGTCGAAAGGCCCTTTGCCTTGGCTTCGCGGAACAAATCAGCGATACGGGGGCGGAGAGATTTGTGCAGGAAGTACGAAGAGAGGTGAATGTGCCGCGCGGAGAAAATGTAATCAAGATCAAGGTCGGCATAGCTCAACTCGAACATCGTGCCAGGATACGTCAGGATAAATCGATATTTCGGCTGGGCGAGAATCACAGTCAGGCCGGTGGAGGGTCCGCTCGAAGCAATACAAACATGACTCAAATCGACGCCTGAATTCGCAAGCCAGTCAAAAGCCATTTTCCCCAATGGATCAGCGCCGATTTTGGAAACCATACCGACGCGAGTACCAAGTACCGAAAGATTGTGCGCAAAAATCGCGGACGAGCTTCCCAGCGTCAGGCAGAGTCCATTGATCAGGGATTCTTCTTCCGGCTTTAACTGTTCTGGTGAGCCGTAAAGAATTAAGTCCGGATTGATCTCACCGACAACGCAAACATCAAGCGGCATTCTTGCGGCCTCGATTATTTTGTGGTCTCCAACATCACGACGCGGGATAAATTCCGGGGTTCGTCAGGATTCAGACCCTTCTTGATTCCTGTGTAGAAACCGAGTAGTTGGCCTGGAATTACGCTCGCAGACGCGCGGGCTGCTTCAGGGACATCGAGCGACAGTTCGACAACGAAGTCGGCGGCGCGGCGAATCGCGGAATCGCAATCGTTGGCGACAACGAGCGTCGTGCCACCCAGTTTCTTGACTTCCTCGAGAACTGCGACTTCTGCTTTAAAACCACTTTCGCTGATGATGAAGGTGATGAGCGTCTCCGGACTAACAATCGCTTTCGGACCATGCCTGAACTCAAGCGTATGAAAGCACTGCGCGTACGAGCAGGACATCTCTTTCACTTTCAGCATCGATTCCTGCGCAATTCCGAAAAACGGACCCTGGCCGAGAAATACATAGTCCGCAAATGCGTATGAGTCCACGAGTGCCTTCATCGTGGAGCGCATTCCGCTCAATCGCTCGGTGACCAGACCCGGCAGCATACGAAGCCCATCCAGAAAATCACGACGATCTCCCCGAATCGCCGCTAGCGATTGCAATACGATCAGCATCGACGTGAACGACCTCGTCATCACCGTGCTTTTCTCATCCGCTTCAGGCACCCGAATGAGGTGCGTCGCGATTTTCTCGATCGGAGTGTCCGTTCCACATGTAATCGCGAGCGTTTGAAGATCAAGCACGTTCTCGAGATATTTAGTGGCCTGCAGAGCTTCCGAGGTATGCCCCGAGCGTGTAATCAGCACGGGCTGGCAGGGAACCGGAAGCAACTGGGGGAAAAGCGTGATTTCAGATGCGGGAATGGCGCGAGATCTCTCGCCGGTCAAAATGGACCAAGTAGCCGCCGCAGTTTGCGCCAGGTAGAAACTCGATCCGCAACCGATGAACACCCATTCGACACTTCTTGGCATCTTTTCGCTGAGAGATTGCAGCTCCGAAGTTCTTTCCATGATCCCGAGGCACGATTTCCACGTGGCAGGCTCTGAAAGAATTTCTGATATCGTGTGAGCGCCGACTCCTGAATTCAGTTCCGCCAACTGCGCCTCCAGATTGACCTGAAAATGATCGTTCAAACTGTTATCACTTTGATATGCGCCGCACGAAGCCCTCTCAGATGCTTGGCTGAGATTTTCCGGTCCGTGATCGTGTGATGCACGGCCGAAGTGGGAGCGATAAAGGAAAGGCTGCGCCGGCCGAACTTACTCGAATCGCACACGATGATCGTGGTTTTCGCATTTTCCATCATGACGCGATTTGCTCGGGCTTCAAGCAGGTTGGGAGTCGTGAGTCCGTAATCAAGGTCGAACCCATCAACAGCGAGAAACAAGAGATCGGCTGTGACATGCCGTAACGAGTCTTCGGCAAGGGGCCCCACGAGCGAAAACGAATTCCTTCTCAGTACGCCCCCCGTTAGAATGACCTCGACGCTGGTTCCAGCCAACTCAGCGGCGATGTTCACAGCATTGGTAATCACGGTGAGGTCGCGAACATGCTTGATCGCACGTGCGACCGCGGTTGTCGTGGTTCCGGAATCCAGAATTACGACGTGGCCCGGGTGAACGAAGCGGGCTGCCGTCGCGGCAATCTTGAGTTTTTCGCGCCGGTGTAACTGCTCTTTTTCATGTAGCGTGGGATCTCGCAGGGTGGATGCGTCCATCGGAAGAGCACCACCGTGCGCTCGCTGGATTCGGCCCATTTGGTGGAGCGACTCTAAATCTTTTCGAATGGTGATCAGCGAAGTGGAGAATCGTCGCGCGAGCTCTTTGACCACGACGCGACCGTCGCGCTGTGTCAATTCGAGGATTTTTCGGCGGCGCTCTTCCGCCAGCATCGGTTGAGACCCTACTTTCGAATCCTTACTTTTTGTTACTATTTCTCTCGTGAAGGTGATAGCTTGGCACAAATGCGAGCCAGGAGCAACGGTTTATGCCCGATTCGACGATCGTCTGCGTGAGCGCCAACCCGGCCATGGATCGCCGATTGCGTGTGGCATCCCTGGCGATCGGTGATATTAATCGCGCTACAAGCGCGCAGGGATTTGCGGGAGGCAAAGCCGCTCATGTGGCCATGGCTGCTCGCGCGTTGACGGCGAAGGCCGTGTGGGTCGGATTTCTCGGCGGACCGATTGGCCAGGAATGTGGCCGGCAGCTCGAACTGCTGGGCATTCAAGTCGCCTCGATACCCACCGCGGCAAGCACTCGCGTAAATCTCGAAATCATCGAGGACTCAGGAAGAGTCACGGAAATCCTCGAACCCGGCATCAAACCAACGACGGAAGAAAGAGACAACTTTTTTCGGATGAGCGTTCAGGGATTTCGTGAAGCGTGGAAAGAAGCGTTGCTCGTCATATCCGGCAGCTTACCCGCGGGCGTTGGTCCCGATTTCTACGTTTCGCTCATCGAAGCAGCACGATCGGCGGGTGCCAAAGTGTTCGTCGACACCAGCGACGAGGCTTTGCATGAGAGCTCGAAGGCCAATACAGACCTTGTGAAGACAAATCGCGCTGAGGCAGAAGCGCTCCTTGGACGGCCGCTGAAGACCAAGGAAGATTTAATCCGCGCCACCGGCGAGATCATCGAACGCGGATCGCGAAGTGCTGCGATTACGTTGGGCCGAGAAGGACTCATCTGGATGGAACGCCAGAAAGGGCCATTGTGGATGGCAGTGCCGCCTCGCATGAACGTAATCTCCACAGTCGGTTGCGGCGATGCCACGCTTGGAGGTTTTGCGTACGCTGCAGCTCAGGGGATCGTTGGCGAAGAGGCCCTGCGCCTTGCAGCGGCTTGCGGCGCGGCCAACTGCGTCGCGCCAGCGCCCGGCAGAATTGAGCTTACGACTGTGCAGTCGCTCGTGCCGCAGATTGAGGTGCAGCAACTATCCTGAGAAATCGCGGGACCGCGGGCGATCCCCAACGGCCTTCGACATTCCTACTTCGAGGAAGACGCGATCCCCGGAATCCACCGAACGGCATTGTCGTGATAGATGCGGTGAAGAACCGAGTCAGGCAAATTGAGGCCCTCGATTTGGCGGCCTTTGTACATTAGGGTCCGTCCGGTGGCCAAGAATTTCCAATCCCTTGCGTATGTCTCCTGCCAGTCCTTCAAAGCTTCCGCCGTAGGTTCGTTGTCGAGGAATTCCAGGTCGGTGCCATACAGCACTCGATCCTGATACTTGATGAGAAAGTCCCGCACTTTTTCCCTCGGCTGAATCATCAGATATTCCATTCTCGCTGCCGTATCCACCGCGAAGTTCGGATAGCGATCGAAACGCTTCGCAACTTCGTCCACATCGGTTTCCATGCTTCCCAGATGTGCGCCGACCACCCTAAGTTTCGGATTTTCGGCGAGCAGTCGATCGCGGGCTGCCAAGATCACTTCCTTGCGCGGATGATCGGGATGGAGGTACATGTACCACTCGGGATTTTCTTTATAGTAATCGTAATCCGGACTGTCAGGATTGGGCGGTTGCCAACAGGAGGAAGGCTCGGCAACGTGAGCGACCAGTGTCTTGTTTTCCGCCGCGATTTCCCGGTAGATGGGCTCGAAGGCGGCATCGTCGGGCATTACATACCGGCCGTCCGTCGTCTTTAATTCCATCCCGATGTTTTTCCAAATCTTCACCGCGACGGCGCCCTCCGCGAAGTCCTGGCGGATTTGCGCGACTGTTTTCTCCGCGAAATCCTTCTGCTGGTAGCCGAAGGGATTGAAGGTGACGCACAGCCTGGCATGGTCGTGGCTGCCTTGGACGAAGCCTTTAGCGCGCACGAGTTCCGCGGTCAAATCACCATAAATACCCTGGCTATCGGCGACGCAGATGTCCAGCACGTGCAATCGAAGGCGCGCCATTAGATCGGCAAACCCGGGATCACTCTTGAATGCGTGAACGTGAGTATCGATCGGCTCCATCGCCGCAAAGGCACGCAACTCATCGCTCGACTGCTGATTGGAGGCGGTCGCTGCAAATCCTCGAAGAACTCGAGATCGATGCCCTGAGAAGAGCGCGGCTGTCAAGCCACCAGCAACCAACGTTATTAAGAGCGTTCTCTTGAAGTTGAAATCCATGGCCTCAATCAATGCTTTGCGGTGCCCGAACGCGTGCGAGTCTTTCCTGGTTCACTCCCATTCGTATCGATTGGCGGTTTCCGCACGTCGGCAAGAATCAGCTCTACGCCCGCTTCACGGAGTGGCTGAAGATATTGAGGGTCCGCGGCTGAATCCGTGACGAGAATGTCGATATCCGTTATCGGGCCCACATAGGCAAATCCCTGATTTCCGAATTTACTGTGGTCCGCCACGGCGATGCTAACCCGCGCGGCCTTCAGGATCATCTTCTTGATCTGGGCTTCAGCGTGGCTTGCGGTGGAAATGCCGTAGGTGGGATCGATCGCGCTGACACCCAGAACGGCTTTGTCAACGCGTATCTCCGCGAGCGCGCGCTGCGCCCACACTCCAGAGAGATAAAAAACATCCTTCTGAAGCTCACCACCGGTTGAAATGACGGAAACATGCTGGCTGCGCTGAAGCTCCTCCACAATCGGTGGAGAATTTGTAATCACAGTGAGCCTGTTGCGATGAAGCAAGCGCCGCGCCAATTCATAAACGGTCGTGCTGCCTTCCAAGAAAACAATCTCGCCATCCAGGATCAATCCCTCTGCCTCTCGAGCAATCGCCTGTTTCTCAGCTCGATTGCTGCGGCCAAGCGCTTCGTAAGAAGGCTGGAAATTCGTGCTTGAGGTGCGGGAAACGGCGCCGCCGTGCGAGCGAACCAGCACTCCTTCTTTTTCCAAAGCCGCAAGGTCGCGGCGAATTGTGGCAGCGGTGACGTCGAGTGTGCGTGTCAATTCCGAGGCCGTGACGGTTCGCTCGCGAGATAGAATCTCGCGGATGCGAAATCTCCGTTCCTCGGCCAACAAGCTCATCAAACCATTCCGATGATGTTCGGGAGTGAAAGACCAGCCGGATTGTGCCACAAATGCCACTCAAATGAATCGCAAAATTGCAAAATACATCATTTTCGATGAAAAAAGTTGACAAACGAACATATTGGAGCTAATTACGTGGCCGATTGGGGTGTCTTTTTGACCCGAACCGCTCGCGCGTCGCGCACGGCGACACGACGATCTCAGGGCCAATGATTCTGGGTGGGGGTTACCAGTGATCGACCATAGCCGCGGTTTTTCATTCCATCGACATAATTCGAAAAAGGGGCCCGAGCGGTCTTCGCGCGCCGCAAGGCCGCTTCCGCTCGGACTCCTTGTCTCGTTACTTCTAACGCTTTTTTTCCCTGCGCAAGCGCGTGGGCACAGAAAGACACCGGCGCAATCGCGGGAACGGTGAAGGATCCCTCGGGTGCGGTCATAGTAGGCGCAAAAGTCAGAGTCACGGATGTGGAGCGCGGAACCGAGATTGATACCGTCACTAGCGAAGTGGGCGAGTATACGGTGAGTCCGCTGAAAGTCGGCCACTACAAAGTGGCCGTTGAGAAAGCCGGATTCAAAATCGCCGTTGCCGGTCCAGTAGTCGTCGAAGTTCAAGAGCACCTGTCCGTCGACGTTACGCTTCAAGTGGGCCGCGCGAACGAGACGGTAACGGTGACTACGCAGAGCCCCCTGCTTGAGACGGAAACTTCCGACCTCGGCCAAGTCATTCGAGGTGACAGAGTAGTGACGCTTCCACTGAACGGCCGTAATTATGCGCAGCTCGCCTTGCTAGGCGCGGGAGTCGTCCCCAGTGAGCCAGGTTCCCGCGTGGAAACCAGTTACGGCTTCAGTTCGAATGGCGCTCGGGCTCTTCAGAACAATTATCTGCTCGATGGCGTGGACAATAACTCCAACCTCGGAGATGTCCTCACAGGCCAGGCATACGTGATTCAGCCTTCCGTGGATGCGATCGAGGAATTCAAGGTCCAAACCAACGCATACAGTGCAGAATTTGGACGCGGAAATGGAGCGATTCTGAACGCAGTCATTAAGTCCGGAACGAACAGCTTGCACGGCGACGTCTACGAGTTTCTTAGAAATGACGCACTCGATGGACGGAATGCGTTCGATACAAGCAGACAGGGGTACCACCAGAATCAGTTTGGAGCCACTCTCGGCGGCCCGATCATCAAAAATCGAACATTCTTCTTCGTGGACTATGAAGGTCTTCGAATCACACAGGCTTTGCCGCAACTTTCGCTCGTTCCTACACCGGCGGAAATAGGCGGTGACTTTTCCAGTTTTCTCACGAATACACCCGTCATGTCCGTCGACGCTAACGGAAATCCCACGAATCAAGTGGCTCTTGATTGCAGCGGAAAACCCACATTCGCGGGCGAAATCTTCAACTCGCGGCTGGCCCAAACTTCCAGTCTGAATCCAAGCGGCTTCTGCGGGGTGCCCATTGGCGTGGATGCATCTGGCAACCCGACAAACATTTTCCCCGCAACTTTGATCGATCCGCTTGCGGCGCGACTATCAGCGCTTTTTCCTATGCCGAACACAAATGTGAACGGAGCGAATTTCATTGTCGACCCGAACCGCACGGCGAGCCGCAACAATTTTGACGTGCGGATCGATCATAAGTTCTCGGATAAAGACAGCCTCTTCGGCAGATTCAGCTACGAAGGCCAGCCAAGTTTCACGCCGTCGCCCTTCCAAAACCAATTGGATGGAGGAGCGTTCTCGGATGGATTCGAGGACGACACGTTTCGTAGCGTGGCGATCAGCGAAACGCATGTTTTTTCGCCGAATCTGGTGAACGAATTCCGTCTTGGATACAACCGAATCAATTCGCACCGACTTCAGCTCAACGCCAATGAGAACGTTTCGCAACAACTCGGCTATCCGGGGGTTCCGTACGGTCCCGATCTCGGCGGCTTGCCGCAAATCAGTATCGACGACGGCACGGCCACGATCGGCAGCGCCGGTTTTCTTCCTGCGATCGAAAAACAGAATAGCTATGTGCTGACAAACAATCTGACGTGGATCCATGGCCGACACTCGGCAAAATTTGGAACTGAAATCCGCAACGAACAATTCACTTTGTTTGAGCCGTCGGCTGCTCGCGGGACCGTGAATTTCGCGAGCGACTTCACTGATAATCCGAGTGCGCCCACAACCGGCGGCGAGGCCTTCGCGACATTCCTGCTGGGCGTTCCCGACTACGGACAGATCACGAACACCCATAACGTGGACTATCATCGGCAAATCTACGCGGTATATGGGCAAGATGATTTTCGGATGACACACCGCCTGACGTTCAATCTAGGATTGCGATACGAGCTGTTCACAACAATCAAAGCGGCGGGGAACGAGCAGGCGACGTTTGATTTTTCCAACGACTCGATTGTCGTGCCGTCAGGACAAAATGCGCAACTGACGCCCTTCCTGGCCGCAAATATTCCTATCTTGAGAAATGGCAGCACGGGCCTGATCTCTCCGGACCTGGCGAATTTTGCTCCCCGCCTCGGGCTCGCTTTCCAGATTACAAACAAGCTCGTACTGCGGACTGGCTACGGTATCTTCTACGGTGGACAGGAAAACGGCCCGTATTCGAATCCGAGTCCCGGTTTCAATCCGCCTTTTTTTGTGACTCAATCCTTCAACCCGCCTTGTTATCTTTCGTCGGCAAATCCAAATCCGAATGACGTCGATTGCTCGATTCCGGGTTTGAGCGTGTTTTCACAAGGTTTTCCTTCGAATTCGCTAACGGATCCCAACACTCCGATTTTGTTTTCAGTAAGCCCGCAAGTGCGCACGCCGTACGTGCAGCAATGGCACCTTGGGTTTCAGTATGAGTTGCCAAGCCAAACCGTGCTCGAGATCTCGTATGCGGGCTCTCATGGCTCCGACCTCTATAACTTCTACAACGGGAACCAAGCACAGCCGAACGCGACATTTTGTACCACTCCTCCAAACACACCCGGGAATTGCCCGACCGCCCCGCGGCGGCCTGCGCAGATGTGCGACGATTCAGTTTTTCCACCGAACTGCAACGAGGTTTTCGACACAGCAATTGATCTGCTTCGGACTGACGGTTTTTCCAATTACACTTCCTTGCAAGCGCGAGTTGAGAAAAACTTTTCGCATGGATTGCAGTTTGAAGCCTCCTACACGTACGCTCACGCGCTGGATGACGCCTCGAGTGCCGCTTTAGGCTCGCTTAATAACGGCGATTTCCGCGATCAACTTTACCCATTTGCTGAGTATGGCAATTCCGATTTCGATGTGCGGCACCGATTTGTAGTCAGCTACATTTATCAGCTTCCTTTCGGAAACGGAAAGCAATTTGGCGGCAATGCGACGGGACTGAAGAACCAAGTGATCGGAAATTGGCAAGTTGCGGGCATCACAACGGCTTCGACGGGAAACTGGTTCACAGTAACGGATTCCGTCACGAATGTCTCCACCAGCGATGGCGGAGGAGGCGTTGGCTTCTATGAGGTTCGCCCCAATGTTGTAGGCAACCCAAATGGAGCGCCCTGCCCGCCAGGTACCGTCTTCAATACCTGCGCTTTCGTGGATAACGCAATTCCGTTCACGTTCGGCGACGCCGGCCGGAACATTGTTCGCGGTCCAGGCTTTCAGAACTGGGACTTCTCCATCTTCAAGCTGTTCCCCGTGCGTGAACAGATGCGCGTCGAATTCCGCGCCGAATTCTTCAATATCTGGAATCACGTAAACCCACTGTTCGAACCCACGGGCGAGATCAGCGAGGAGCCACAGCCCTTGGAGTTCGGTACTCCCCAATTTGGATTTGCACAGGCTGCCCGAGATCCGCGATTTATCCAGTTTGCGTTGAAGTATTATTTCTAAGAAAGCGCGGCACGCGCAAATGATGTTCAGCTCAAACCAGAAATGGCGGATAACAATACGGGCGTTACAGGCAGCAAGCCTGCTCATTCTGTTTTCAACAGTGGCGCGCGGCCAGGATGCCACTCTTCGCAATCCGAAGCTCGAGGTCACGGTTCGATCCACTGATGGTTCGTACTTGATACAAGCCGCAGCGGCGCAACACCCCGCCATACAAGCAATTGTTGCCGCCAAAATCGATCACCGCTGGATCAAGTCATCCGATTCCCCAACACACCAAATATCGGAATCGAGGTTCGAAGATTCGCTCGGCCCGGGCCATCAAATCACCGTTACTTCGACCGGATTAACAAACAGCCCGAGCCTTATGTACATCGTGCGACTTTTCGATTCGAAACCGTATGGAGATATTGAAGTTGAAGTGCGAAATAGCACCGCGGAAACGATCAACATTCAAAGCATTCGGAGCGTCCAGGCGATTGGCAACCGGCCAATTTATTTGGACGAAAAAGAGAATTCCGACCGCATCTTATCCGACAGTTTTAGCGAAGACTGGCCGCCATTACAGATTTACGATCTCGGGAAGGCCCCGAAGGGAGTGCATCTCGGCGTTGGGAGCCAGCTCATTTACAACCGCGATAGCGGGCAAAGCTTGTTTTTCGGAGCGCTCACATCAGATCGCTTTCTTACGGTCCTTCATTTGACAACCTCCCAAGACTCTTCGAACGAAGCGCGAATCGCTTCCTTCAGCGTAGATTCGACCGGAACGACCGAAATCCAGTCCACTGACGAAGAATCCGGCCTGCGAAATGCGCCGGCCGAAAATCGCATCGAGTTAAGCCTCACGCTTGCTCCGGGCGCCGCCATGAGCTCCGAACGCTTAATGTTCGCAGCGGGCGACGACTACCACGCGCAGCTCGAAGCCTACGGTGCCGCGATTCGCGAACTGCACCACGCGCGTGTCACCGGCGACAACCTGCTCGGCTGGTGGAGTTGGACTGCGTTCTACCACAAAATTACGAGCGGTGATGTCCTAACGAACGCGCAGTGGCTCGCTCAACATTTGAAGTCCTTCGGCTATGACTATTTCCACATAGACGAAGGCTATCAGTTCGCACGGGGGGAATACTCCACGCCAGATGCGACGCGATTCCCGAACGGAATGTTTGATCTAGAACATGAAATCGCGCATCTCGGACTGACCCCCGGAATTTGGACGGCGCCTTTCGAAGTCACCGATCGCACTTGGGTGTATCTGAATCACAAGGACTGGCTGGTACGCAACGCGCGCGGAGAGCCGATCGGCGTGGGCGATGTGGACGAAGGCATTCCGGACCATCTCTTCGTGCTCGACGCGACAAACCCCGGCGCTCAGGAATATTTACAACAGACGTATCGAACGCTGGTGCGAGATTGGGGCATTCGGTACATCAAGCTCGATTTCATGGATACCACAGCAATCGAGGGCTACTACTACCGGCCCCATACAACGGCGCTCGAGGCGCAAAGAATCGGATTGGAGGTGATTCGCAAGAGCATTGGTGACGACGTGCTGCTCGACAAAGACGGAAGTCCGATGTTGAACGTGGTAGGGATCTTGAACGAAGGTCGGGTATCCACTGACACGGGCCACTCATTTAGCCACAGCATGATTGCCGCACCCGGTATTTTTGCCCGTTATTACATGAATCGGAATTTCTTTGTCAACGATCCGGACGCCTTTACAGTTTCCAAACAGGTTCTCGACGAGCATCCGAATCCCACGGCTCTTACTCTCAACGAAGCGCAGGTTTCCATTGTACTCGCGGCGTTTTCGGGAGGAATGTATGAAATCGGCGATGACCTTCCGACGCTGGGCGCGGATGCCGATCGTGTCGCTTTGATCGAAAACGCTGATCTTTTGCAAATCGCGAAGCTTGGCCGGGCTGCGGTTCCAGTCGATCTCTTGAGCTACAGCGCGGAAGATAAGCAGCCGAGCGTCCTGCTTTTGAACGAGGATAAGCGGCAAGCGATGTTGGCGGTGTTCAATTGGACTGACCAGACCCGTTCTCACCGCTTCGCCCTATCCGAATTGAGTTTCAGCGCTGGGCACCCGTACGAGTTGTACGATGTGCTGAATGGGAATGAACGCATCGCTCTTGAGGGTGAGACCTTCCGGCTCGATAACCAGCCGGGCCGCTCCGTAAAATTGATCAAAATCATTGATGGGTCTATATCCGCAGAAGCACCTTCAATAACCTTGCATACTCCCGAGCAGGCGAAGATCGGAGAAACGATTCACTATTCTGCTCAGGCTGCGAGCGACGGAGTTCCAGCCACCGATTATCTTTGGGATTTCGGCGACGGGATCGCCGTTCGAGGAAGCAGTGTTGCGCATGCCTACACTCGCGAAGGAAAGTATGAGGTGCGCTTACGGGCGAACGGCGTCGACGGAATTCCCGCGGAAAAGAGCGTTTCCCTTACGGTCAGTGGCGAGACGCAGATGGCGCCCCCGCGCCGTTATGTTCAACCCGTCGAGTGAAGATCGGGATTCGGTTTAACTTAACCAGGCGACGCAAGGGATTTCTGTGCCTAACTGTGGGAAGAAAATTCGCTTGAATCGAATCGTTCGGCCTGGCCGGAAATCTTTGGTTGTGGCATTCGATCACGCGCTCGTCTTGGGTCCTATTTCGGGCACCGAAAATCCCGCAGACCAAATCAGGCGTTTCACCGACGCCGGTGTCGATGCGGTTTTGCTGAACCTCGGCCTCATCCAAGTGTGTCTCGATTCGTTGCTGGGGCCTTCAATGCCCGGAATTATCGCGCGAATTGATTGGACGACCCTGTGGGGCGCGCCCGGCGGAGAAGGCTCCGGCGATCTTCGAAGCTGTCTGCTGGCGCGGCCTGAAGACGCGATGCACCACGGCGCGGATGCCGTGCTGACTTACCTTGCGGTTGGCACCGGCGATTCTGATTTTGAAATGAAAGAAGTGGCGCGCAATGCGGAAGTAGCCCGGGAATGTGAACGGATCGGAATTCCCCTGATCATTGAAACGCTAGCGCGGGGCAAGAACGTCAAGGATCCTTCCGATCCAAATTGGCTGAAGCTTCACACCAGAATGGCCGCCGAGCTTGGCGCCGATCTGGTAAAGACGGATTATGCGGGTGATCCCCAATCCATGCGCGGCGTTGTCGAAATTGTCCTATTCCGATTCTCGTCCTTGGTGGCAGCCGGTACTCCTCAGATACCGAAGCGCTCGCGCTGGTCCACGGCGTGGCAGCGGCTGGTGCCGCGGGGGTGTTCTTCGGTCGAAATGTGTTTCAGGCGGACGACATGCTTGCGCTGTTGCAAAACGCTCGCGCGGCTCTCAATGAAAGCGAATCATCTTCTGCAGCGCGATGAGAAAGAGTTGCATCCGGTCAGAACACGTATCGATTGATCGATGCTCCCGCATTTTGGATGTGCGCTGCGGCGCGTTAAATGAGCCTTCTCGCTATCGACATCGGGTCAAGCCAATGCAAAGCCGTCGTATTTGCGGCGGCTGGGGCAGTGATTGCGCGAAGCGTCTGCAGCTATTCGCCCGATTTTCCGACACCAACGTTCGCGGAAATGGATCCGGCACATTTCTGGCGTGCCGTGTGCAACACATCTCGCGACACAACACGCGATCTAGCTCACGATCCAGTCCAAGCTCTTTGCTTGAGTTCGCATGGCGAGACTCTCATTCCGGTGGATGCTCGCGGAGAAGCAATTCATCCTGCGATCCTAAATATCGATAACCGCGCCACCGAGGAGGCCAAGTGGTGTGAGAATGCGATCGGAGCAAGACGTATTTTCGATACCACCGGACTTGTTGCTCATCCGATGTACCCAATACCTAAAATCCTCTGGCTGCGCCAGCACCAACCAGAGATCTATTCAGGGACTGCGCGCTTCCTGAGCGTGACGGATTTCATCCATGCGAGACTGGGGCTTCCGCCTTATGTCGGATATTCTTTGGCCTCGCGATTCCTCGCCTTTGACGTGATTAAAGATTGCTGGTCGGATGAAATTCTGGCGGCGGCCGGATTGACGGCCGACCGGCTTCCGCTTCCAGTTCCGGCGGGAACGATTGCTGGAAGGCTGAACCTCGAGGCCGCGAGCGCGCTTGGAGTGGCTAACGGCACGCCCGTCGTCGTCGGCGGCCACGATCAAGCGTGCGGCGCTTTGGGAGTCGGTGTGATCGAATCAGGGCGCGTGTTGGATTCGATGGGAACCTACGAATGTCTTGTCGCAGCGTCCGATGAGCCGAGCCTGGGCGAGGCAGCGTTCGCCGCGCGCCTGAACTCGTATTGCCACGTTGTTCCCGGAAAATATCTTACCCTCGCGTATTTTCCTTCGGGAATCATGGTTCAGTGGTTCCGCGATCTGATTTATGGGCGGGGCACATCGTCGAACAACTCGAAGATCGAAGCAAACGAAGCTGTTCAATATTCGCAGCTAGAGGCAGAATGCACCGGCTCCCCGACCGGACTGTGCATTACCCCGCATCTGATTGGGACATGTAATCCTGATTTTGACCCTCGTGCCCGCGCAACTTTTTTTGGCGTGGCTTCCGATACGAACCGAAGCCAACTCTATCAAGGAATCCTCGAAGGAATTGCCTGCGAACTCGCGCAGATCGCGGATCTGCTCGCAAACGCAAACGGCGAGTTCAAAGATCTTTACGTTACCGGTGGCGGGGCGCGTTCACCACTCGGACTGAAACTACGTGCCGCCATCACAGGGCGCCGCTTGCATGTGATGCAATGCGATGAAGCTGTGTGCCAGGGTGCCGCGATTCTAGCTGGCGCGGCCGCCGGAGTTTATACGGGGATTACAAATGCCGTCGACCGAGTCGTCCGCGAAAAAGAAGTCGTCGAGCCTGACGCTCGCGTTGCGGCTTCGTACGCGGCTCACTTGAACCAATATCGACTGCTATGCACCGCTCTGAAAATGGTTCGTGACCCAAATTCTCGCACGCATTCGGAGGAGGAAGAGTGATTCAGCCAGGTGTGGGATTCATCGTCTACGGAGTTCACAAAGATGGCTTGAAAGATCCGATGGGAACGCCATTCATCGACGATGCAATCATCGAACGATCTAAGAGTGCGCTATCCGCGGCTGGGTTACAAGTTGTCGAGCATGATCTGGTCGTCGCCAGCAAACATGAAGCCAAAGCTGCTCTGAAGGCGATGAAATCTAACGATGCGGTGGACGCCGTGATCCTGTTTTCTGGGACCTGGGTTTGGGCAGCGCATCTTGTCGGCGCGATCCGGGACTTTGCCGCAACGGGCAAGGCAGTGCTGTTGTGGACTCATGATGGCTCGCAGGGCTGGCGGCCCGTTGGCGGCTTGGTGATGCACGGAGGATTACTCGAAGTTGGCGTGCGACATAAATTTGTTTACGGCAGTGCGGGCGATCGCGAGACCGTCGAAAGCATCGTCAGCTACGTTCGCGCGGCGCATCTGAAGAATATTCTCAATATGTCCACCGTTGGAGCGTTTGGCGGCCGAGGCATGGGCCAGACTTGCGGGGCAGCCGACCCATCGCAATGGATGCGAATGTTCGGGGTGGATATCGATTCGCGCGATACATCTCAGCTCATTCAAACGGCCGAGCGTATCTCGCCTCAGAAAATCTCCGAGCTCGAGCCGCGGCTAAAGAAACTATTTGGAGCCGCGCCGGACAGAACGATTGTCAACGACAGATCGATCCGGCTCTATCTTGCGCTCAAAGAAATAGTCGAAAGGGAGAGTTTCGATTTTTACACGATTCAATCGTTTCCCGGGCTGAGTGATGATTATGCGGCAACTTGTTTTGCTCAAAGCATGATGCTCGAAGATGGATACGGCACTTCGACTCTCGGCGATCTAAATACGGCTCTCACAGTGTTTCTGCTGACTAAACTGAGCAACGAACCCGTCTATTACGGAGACCTTCAGCACATCGACAAACATACGAAAGAAATAAAAATAATCGGCGACGGTGCGTGCCCTCCGTCGCTGGCGGGGAAACTCGGTCCGGCAGGATTTGCCACGCACGGAATCCCGACAGAAGGGAAAGCTGGAGGCGTGTCGGTTAAGCTGATCTGCAAGATTGGCGAAGGCGTTCTGGCGCGGCTTGGACGCGTGAATGGAATATTTCAAATGGCCGTCACGCGCTGCAGCATTTTTGAACCACCCGCCGGTCAGATCGACCGCCGTCTAAAAGAATGTGGAATTCCTTTCTGGCCTCACGGATTCATCACCGCTCAATGCGATACCGATGCACTGATTCAAAATTGGACCAACGAGTATGCCTGCCTCGGCTATGGCACGGATCTCTATCCCGTGTTGGGAGATTTTTGTGAACTGACCGGCATCGAACCCATCCTGCTTTGACGGGAGATCGATGACGCTTATGGTTTTGCCAGAGTTGCCGCAATGAAACCTGAAACGCACGTCCATTTAACGCGCGGCTTCGGTCTGCTGGATGCGACGGCACTGAATATGTCCAACATGGTTGGGGTCGGACCTTTCATCACAATCCCACTTTTGATGGCATCCATGGGTGGTCCTCAATCCATGCTGGGTTGGCTGACAGGTGCGCTCATCGTAATTTCCGACGGTCTGATCTGGAGCGAACTTGGGGCCGCGCTGCCAGGCTCGGGCGGCAGCTATCATTTTCTTCGCGAGGCGTATGGCCACCAAAGTTGGGGCCGCCTGATGGCTTTTCTTTTCATCTGGCAATTTGTATTGAGTGGACCTTTGGAAATCGCAACCGGGATGATTGGATTCGGAAGCTATTCTTCATATCTGTGGCCGGGTTTGACCGCTCGCGGCCGGCAATACGTGGCCGTTGCCGCTGGCTGTGTTGCTTTGTTCCTCTTATGCCGCCGGATCACATTCTTGAGCAAGGTCACCCTTACTCTTTGGATTGGAACGCTGCTTGCGATGGTGGCCATCGTCGTTACCGGTTTTTCTCACTTCGATGCCCAACGGGCGTTCGATTTTCCTCCAGGGGCGTTCGCTTTCAATCGTGGCTTTGTGCTCGGTCTTGGCAGCGCGACTCTCATCGCCGTGTACAACTATCTCGGATACTACGATGTGTGTTACATAGGTGACGAAGTTAAGAATCCCTCATACGTGGTGCCGCGTTCGATTCTGTATTCGCTAGCGATCTGCTGCGTAGGATACTTCGCGTTGCATCTCGCTTTGATCGGAGTGGTGCCGTGGCGGGAAGGAATTCATTCGAACTTCATCGTTTCTGACTTCATGGAGCGCCTATACGGCAGAGGCGCAGCGGTCGCCGTAACAATCTTGATCCTTTGGTCGGCGTTTGGCTCCGTGTTCGCTCTTCTTTTGGGTTATTCGCGCATTCCCTATGCGGCTGCCACCGAAGGCTATTTCTTCCGTCCGTTTGCCCAATTGCATCCTACAAAAAACTATCCTCAAGTGTCCCTTCTGGTCTTGGGTGCCGTATCGATTGCCGCCGCGTTCCTAAAGCTCGATCAACTTGTTAGCGCCTTGATCACCACTCGAATTTTGGTGCAGTTTCTCGGACAGCTATTTGCCATTCCGATTCTGCGGCGAAAGCTTCCAGGCAGCGCGCGGCCGTACAAGATGTGGTTTTATCCCGTCCCCCTGATTATCGCATTATTTGGATGGGCGTACATTTTTCTTACTTCGGGATGGCTCTACATCAAGATCGGCTTATTGACGCTACTAACCGGCGTGCTGGTTTTTTTCGTCTGGGCGAAATGGAAAGCTACATGGCCGTTCAGCTCTAGCCAGGGTTCTGAGTGAGGCCCACATCAATCTTGGGGATGTACCGTCGAAATGGACGGCCGCGCGGGGTCGAACCGCGCACCTCCACCGTGCCATTCAGAAAGCCATCGGGACACCAATGGCCACGACTCGCCAGACGCGCAGACAGCCGCTGGATCAACGCCTAGTAGTTCGAGAAGCACCGTTGGCGTGCCGCGGGAAGCTAAGATTTACGCGCAGCGAGCGCCGTTAGAGATGGAATCGAAACGGGGACGGTTACTGAAGTCTCCGGCGGTTGTATTCCGCTCTGAATCCCCTTTGCGAGCATATCAATCGCCTGCCCCGCAAGCGGCGGGATGTGGATCGTCGCAGCCAGCAGCCCAGTGCGCACCCACATTTGACCAGCATTACGTACGCCATCGCAACCCGTGAACGGCAGGCTGAGCCATGCATCGACCTCCAGTTTGTCGGGAATCTCCTCAAAGGCTTTGCGCGCTCCCATAGCCATCGAGTCGTCTTGCGCACCAACAAGATCGAACCCCGTCTTTTGCGACGTGGCCAGATTCAACCAGGAACGAACAGTTCGCTTAGCACTTTCTTCCGTCCACTGACCCTTCAGCGACGTGATTCGAATTCGCGGCGGTTTCGTCTCTAGCATTCCAGAAGTGCGTTTCTGGGCCGAGGAGCTTTTGGAAGGCCCTTCGATGTAAAGTACCGAGCCACCTTCTGGGAGCAACGCTGCAAATTGTCGTCCTTGAATCCGGCCAATCTCAATGTGGTCGGAGGTGACCGTAAAGATCGGTGCTGTCGCGCCAATACGGAGTTCTGAGATGTAGCTTGGGGCTCGGTTCAAGACCGCCCAACCCACTCCGCCTTCGCGAGCCGCTCGGGCCACCCGGGGCAGCGCGTCGCCGCCGACCGGTTCAAATACGATGCCGTCTGGCCGCAACCCAAGAGGGCGCTGGAGCGCCCTTAAGATTTGCGTGCTCTGATTCACGGCGTCGTTATTTGCGTAGGAAATCTCCAGAGTGATCTCCAGTTTGCGCGACGCCTGTTCTGCGGATAAAGCCTGTTCTATTTGGAAATCGTTCTCGCGCGTGGGTAGGGAAACCAATATCTTGAGCATTTTGGTCGTGCCGATCGTTAACGTTGTTCCTGTCTAACGATATATCCTCAGGCCGCTCTATCTCCGATACAACGGCGTGGTGTGTCATCGTGGGCAATCCCCTCCTCTAGCGAGCCGAGACAGGAACAAGCGAGCGACTCGTGAGCCGATTCGGCCGACGAAGCACTTCCGATGTCACGGCCTGACCTGATGGAGTTTTTGTACCAGGGCGAGTGAGAGAGTCTACATCACAGCCTAGACTGCGAAACCGAATTGTTCAATCTCACAAATCGATGGAATGTGGTGTCCTCGGCTTTGTAGACCACGTCCGTCCCGCCACCGCCAAGCTTCTCTAGGACGCGGTACTGCGAGATCGTTCG
>CAWECV010000002.1:0-1210531 GCA_963807765.1 uncultured Acidobacteriota bacterium
AAGTTGTAGTATTGTGCTATGCGAAAAGAGCGGAAAGAAGCCGCCAAGCGGCTCTACGAGATCGCGGAAGGGCAGCAGGGCTTCTTCACGACGAAGCAGGCTAAAGCTGCGGGGTTCGCGGAGAATACTCACCCGTACCACGTTCAGGCGGGAAACTGGATTCGTGAGCATCGGGGAATCTATCGGCTGGCGAGCTTTCCGCGAGGCGAGCGCCCTGACCTGATGCTTTGGTCGCTCTGGTCCAGGAATCGGGGAGAGGCCGCCCAGGGAGTCTACAGCCATCAAACTGCTCTGAGCCTTCACGATCTTTCGGACGTAATGCCAGCGAAGCTGCACATGACTGTACCGAGAAGTTTCCGGCGAAATAGTGAAATCCCCCGCGTGCTCGTCCTGCATTTCGCTGATCTCCCTCAGAGCGACATCGGAGCTGCTGATGGAGTGCGGGTAACAAGGCCTATGCGAACAATTCTTGATCTGCTGGAAGGCGGAGAGGTGCCGCCTGCGACCCTTCGGCAAGCACTGCGTGAAGGGCTACGGCGAGGGCTCATTCGCAGAAGCGAAATTGCGGAGGCTAGGAAACATCTCGCTGATAGTAAGCAACTGCGAAACTTTTTTCAGAAAGTAGCCGCCTGATGGAGCCGAAGAGATACGCGACAGCCGCAGCCTTTCGAAGGGCACTGGAGGACAGGCTTCAGGATATTGCCGGGAAGGAAGGCGTTGACTTGCAGCGTCTGCGGCGTCAGGTTGCCTTTGACCGGCTATTGGCGCGACTGTTTCAGGCGGCACAGCCTCGCGCGCTACCTTGGGTACTGAAGGGTGGTTACGCGATGGAGCTGCGGATCAAGGCGGCGCGCACGACGAAGGATATTGACCTGACAATGCGCAGCGTCTTCAGTTCTGGCGAGAAGAAAGACGACAAGAAGAATCTGGCCGTGCTGGAGAAGCTGCAAGAAGCCGCTGCATTCAGTAGTGACGACTTCTTCGTTTACACGATAGGTGAGCCAATCGCTGACCTAGATGCTGCCCCGTATGGCGGCGCGAGGTTTCCGGTCGAAGCCCGCGTCGATGGCCGCGTATTCGTTGGATTTCACCTAGACGTAGGGATAGGCGATGCCGTGATGGAGCCGCTCGAAGTCATCGAAGGGCGCGACTGGTTGGGGTTTGCCGGTATTGCGAGCCCGTCGTTGTACATGATCCCTCGCGAGCAACAGTTTGCCGAAAAACTTCACGCCTACACTCTGCCACGACAGGGTGCGGCGAATAGCCGCGTGCGGGACCTGGTGGACATGGTTCTCTTGATTCAGTCCGGAACCTTGGCCAAGGCCAAGGTTGCTGAAGCAATCCGTGTCACGTTTGATCGCCGAGGGACTCACGCCGTGCCGAACCCGCTACCGCAGCCTCCTACAGATTGGCAGAAGCCGTACGACGCGCTTGCCAAAGAGTGCGGTTTGTCGGGAGCAATAGAGAGCGCTTTTACGATCTTGGACGCCTATCTGAGCGAAGGTCGGATAGTTGAAACTAAACTGAGAGAAGTCATGACGGCAGCAGATAGGCAGTGTTGAAGTACGATGACGATAGCTCAATCATGCGGTGACCAACGGGGGTCTTCCGATATTTTTCTCAATGAATTCGAGCAGCAGTTTTCTGTTCGTCTCGGCGTCGGTTTCTAAATTCCAAAAGTGACATGGAATGGCCTGCTGGTCGAAGGGCAGGGTGGTCCCTTCCTTGGCTGTGACGATCACGGGAATACCGCGACCGAGTGCATATCCTAACTCAACGAAGCAATTCGGCCTCTCCCCTGTGACATCAACAATGGCGAGTTCGGAGTAGTGCAGGCGCTCAAAAATTTCGACGTTGATGAAACCGTGCTCTGTCCGATCTGTGCCCATTTCGAGCCTTCGGTAACCCATCTTTTCGACCGTTGGGTCGACAATTTCCCTAAAAAAGCGCTCGACACTCGGAAAATCTTCTGCCTTTTTGTTCAAGAGCCTCACATAGAAGGCATTTGGGTGATCGATAGCAGTCAGAAGTCGAATGACGGCGGTAGATACCGTTTCAACGTCAGCCGTCCCATTTTTTGTTCCTGTGGCAACAAGCAAAGATGCACCCGCTTCTGACTTTTCAGGGTGAAGCCTTAGGAACGCACCAGGATTTGCTCGTGCTTCACGACTCATGCGCTCAGAACCGCCGATACCATCTTCTCGGCTCGCCCCAAGTGGCAAGTCGAGGGGAATGAGGGGTCTATGGCGAGCCTGGTATAGGTCGGCCAAATGCTCAACACCGGTTCCGCCTCCAAGACATATCAGTGCGCTTCCGAATTGCGCTTGCCGTTCTCGTAGCAAGGCTCCAGAACGCGCACCAGCTTGGATGTACTCCACTCGGACCAGGTTTGATTTCAAAAGTTTTTCCCACAAAACCCGACGATGTTCAGGGACTTCCCGTTCCGCTTTCTCGGAGGTGACTACGACGATGGGTGGCCGGGTGTGCGGCCATGGAAGTTTTCCTTGACTGGCGACCGAATCAACCGCCTCCAAAATAGTCCAGTCAAAGATTAGAGCGGGAGAACCAGGTGATGTCGGGTGCTTGAACTGGTTCCTTGCCAACGAACAGAACGAGGCCGCCTCCATTGCGAAGAATCTCAATCGCGACACGTCGAATCAGGTCATGCGCATAGCGGATCAATGTGGCATCGCGCGACTTGCTGGCGCTGCCGGCAAGATGGATATACCTTCCAAAGAGGGTGTGCGGTACCGCAGTCAAGTCAGGAATCCTCGGCGTCAGGGCACAAGAAAACAGTCAGGTAATCGGGATGCAATATTGCAAAGCGCCACAAGACAATGTCAACGACCGAAACCGGATCACCGATGTACTCGGCTATTGCGCTGCAAAGATCCGAAGGGCTCTTCATAGCCAGAGAGAGCGGCCAGTCGGCAGAGGTGTCGATCTGGCTTTGCAAAAGGCAGTCCGATGTTCTTCGCCATGTGAAAGCTAGTTGCCGGTCCTATATAGGGGAACTGTCGGAGTGTGCCAATCGGATCGCGAGCAATTTCATCACGAAGCACCTCGAAGCCCTTCGAATAGATAATTTGGGCACTCTGGGCAATAGCTTCAATCTTCCGTTCATGCCGGAAAAATGGGAGCGCGGTCCGGATGCAGTGATCGCGATGCAAGACGATTTCTTGCGCAGAAGCCCAGTCGAAGAAAGCCTGCCCAATATCGGGAAACTTTTTGCTGAACGACCGACTCACGCATACCCGAGGAAAGAATCACCCAAGCGCACTCCCGTAGAAGGTCGACTTCGGTCAGGTCCTGAATTCGCAGGGTCTTCTGCCACAGGATCTCGGGTGCGTATCCAGAGGCCAAGACCTTCAGCTTTGCTTTAACATAGGCAGAAGCTAGCGTCCCGGTTGCAACCAGGCTATTCATCGCTATTCCTCACCAAACGGCTCAAGCCACTGATCTTCCGAATGAAGAGCATCTGCATTTTTCATACGACGGTGGATGCGGTCCAGTGCTGCAGAGACTTCATTCCGATTGTTACTATTTGCTTGCCCCAGGTAGGCGTCTACATGAACCGATTGTCCTGTCTTATCGTCGGATGGGTGCCAGAGACAAGAGCACGCGATCTGTCAAAAAAATGCTCAAGCATTGCTTTGGGATTTATTGCGACCGGAGTAGCTTTTAAAGGACTCGATCGCGAGTGATTCGACATGATATCCAGTAAGTTGCAATGCTTCCGGCTGTTGAGAATTGATTATCTTCGCGAGTTTGATGACGGGAACGACTTTTCCTCCCAATTTGTTATTTGTATCAGTTAGCTTTCGGAAAAATGCTTGTGGATTGATGTCGGACCAACGATCCCCTCGCGCGCTCGGGAATGTGCGTCTTACCGTCTTCGCGCACGGCGGGTAGAACCTGAATCTCCATGCCCCTCTTTTCTAAGCGTAATGGCGAGGTTTCCCCTGGATACTCTCCCAGCCGGACAATTCCTCGCGGGCTTTTTGCTCAAAATACGTAAGCACTTGCTGCGGTGACAAGGATTCAATTTTGGGTCACGGAGAATGAGGAGCGTATCGATGTCGCTGATTCCATCGACGTATGTACGCTTCCGGATGGACCCTCCAAGAATGGGATCTACAGTGCCTTCGATGTCCGCACCCAGGGCATTTTTGATTTCATCAAGGGCATCGCGAATTGCTTCCGTGTCGCGCTGGTTAGCTTCGGAGAGGAATTTGCCGAGATGTTCGGCGACCTGGGCATCGAACGCCTGGTCGAGTGTTTTCTCTTCTTCTTTGCGCAGGTCGAGCTTAATCTCTTCGGGTTTGCGCCCCCTAAAAAAGCCTCGGCCTCCCGATCCGCCCATAATTACCTCGCCTCCGGCACGGTAGCCTGGAGCTGGGTAAGAGCATCCTGCAGTAGAGGCTGAATCGTTCCAAAATGAGCGAGGTCCTTAGTCCGCTCGTAATTGATCATTTGCGTTCGCAGTTTTTCGAGATAGTAGTAGTTATTGCGCCACATCTCATAGTGCTGCTCTTCCGTGCGGCGGCGGATGCCTTCGGAATCGCGAAGAATGCCGTAATTCTGTGAATAGATTGTTTTGCCTTCGTGATAACCGAATCTCAACCAAGTGAGGCCGTCGAAAATCTCCGCGCCCGCGAGAAAATAGAGAACAGTAGTTAGCGCATCTAGGCTCCCAAAAATGTGAATAGGAATAGCAACACCAGCCGCATTCATTTGAGTCCGCAATCGGGCGATCTTGGTCATGGCACCGAAGACGGAATCGCCGAGTTCCTTCTCCGTGAGACCAACCACCGCGAATTTTCTCAAATGTGCAACGCGCGTGATCAATTTCTCAATCGGAAGGAGAGAGTCCTTGGCCGATTCGGGTTTCAGGAGAAACTCCCATAGCAAATTTGGGTAGCGTCCTTGTAACTCTTCCGCATTGTGGATTTGTTTTGACAAGGATAGGAATTGGACGGGGCTGTCGAACGAGACTGCGATAGTGGGCCATCGACTGGACCAGTTCCGAAGCACCCGCTCGTGAAGTCGCCGGTTCCAGGGCTTTGGCTTATGCATCTTTCCATAGGTTTCTGACAAGTCGTGGTCAATCCGAGCTTCGTATCCGCCGCTGTCTAAGAAAAGTAACTGCGAGAAGGTTATCTTTTGAGCGATGAGCCGGTAGTAGACGTCATAGGAGCTGATGAGAATGGGGCTGGTGATGAACTCTGCCATTAAGTCCATGATCTGTCTGACCTGAGGGAATCCCTTGCTTGAGAACGACGGGAGAAGTAGCGGCGTCTCTGCCACTGTCTGCGCCCCGACAAGGATCTTACTTCGACGTACAAACATTCAGGTGTTCTCGATCCTTGCAAGATAAGCAACGACCGCATGGGCTCGACGGGCCTACCTCACAGCTCCACGTCAATTGAACGGGCACTCCGTGTTCGATGCAGAAATCGTAGACTTCTTGTTTGGTCCAGCTCAGAAACGGTGTGGCGAGAACGACCTCTCCACCGCGATAACCTGACAGAATATCATTGAGACTGTTCGTGAAGTGTTCCGAGCAGTCGTAGTACTCAGTGCCAGCATGAATCCCAAGCGCGAGCAGGCCAGTGAATTTGGGTACGTAGAGCAACGCCGCAAAAACAAGGAACGCGTTGCGTCCGGAGATCTCGCCCTGAAAATCTACGGAGGGACCAGAGCAACGAACAATATCGACTGAGATGCCGTAGTGATCAGCGATTGCCTGGGCGCTCCGTGCTTCCGCGTGATTCACGGGTTGACCGTAGTCAACAAAAACACCTCTCACTTCGTAGCCCATGCGGCGATAAAACGCGACGCAACAGGAAGAATCAACTCCCCCACTGAGTAGGACAAGTGCATTCATCTTTGTCTCAGATACTATACGTTTAGCTTGGAGACCGGGTTATCTCATATCATAGTGCCGTGACTATTAACAACGCGCTGCTGTGCCAGAACGTGTTGGGAGGGCTCCTGCTTCGGAAGCATCGGCGCGGAGCAGGCGCGTCCCCTGTGCCAAAACTGTGCCAGAATCCGATGTTTTCATGCCATTGGGGTTAGCTTTGAGCGAAAAGCAGATTCCCCAAATTACTGAAAACACAGAGAAGCCAAAGCAGGGAATGGAGCTGTTGGAGTCGGTCGGTCCGCGCCCAAGGCAGCGTACTATCAGCCTGATGCTGCGTCGAGAAAGCGGCTTCCGTTACTCAAAACGTAGAGCATCGACAAGATTGAGTCGCGCCGCCCGCTGCGCAGGGTAGATGCCCGAAGCGATGCCGACGAACAGAGACGAACTGAGAGCCAGCGCAACTCCGGTCGGCAAGATCGGGACATTCCATCCGACAATTCTGCCAGCTAGAAGCGACAGATAATCCCTGCGACTACCCCGATGAAACCACCTGCAAGACTCAAGATCGAAGATTCCATTAAGAACTGAGCCAAGATGTAACTCTGGCGAGCGCCGACCGCGCGGCGGATTCCAATTTCCCGCGTTCGTTCTGTCACGGCGACAAGCATGATATTCATGATGCCGATGCCTCCGACGAACAGCGAAACCGCTGCGAGGGCTGTCAATAATGCGGTGACGATGGAGGACACAGACTCGGAAGTTTGAAGCAACTCCAGCTGCGTTTTAATCTCAAACGAATTGCCTGGATGGCGGGCGTCCAGAAGTCTCTTGACCTGCTGAACCACCAAAGGAATCTGACCTGGATCGCGTGCGGTGATGGCGATCAGTCGCAAGTCTGTTGAGCCAAGAAGCCTTTTCTGCAATGCGGACAGAGGAATGAAGATTCGGTCGTCGCTGCTCATTCCGGGTCCGAGACCGGGACTATCGCCCTTCGAGGTTAGGACACCGACGACCTCGAAATCGACGCCCGAAATGGGGATTCGCTTTCCGATAGGGTCTTGATCTTGGAACAAGTACTGTTCGACAGTAGAGCCAAGGACAGCGACTTTTGCCGATGTCAGGTCATCGCGGTCCGAAACGAAGCGACCCTTCTCCAACTCTGCGAGCCGCACGCGAGCATACGAAGAAGTCACTCCCATGACGAAATTGCTGGCCAATTGGTTCGATCCGAGACTGACAGCGAGCCGAGTCTCCTGCTGCGGAGAAACTTCTACCACAGACGGGCAGTGTTCCAAAATCGCGCGCGCGTCAGTCAAATAAAGAGGAATGGGTTGACGACCGACGCTCGGTGGAGGGCCCGAGTTAACGGCGACAAGGTTCGAACCGAGCGAGGAAATCTGGTTTTCGATGGCTAGTCGTGCTCCGGCTCCGATACCAAGAGTGACCATCACGGTGAGAACGCCAACGATGATCCCAAGCATGGTCAGCAGAGCCCGCATCCTATGTTTGTTAAGACTGTCGAATGATTCCGAAAGATAGTCGAAAGGACGCATGCCGCTGCCTCTCAGGGATTAAATAACCGCTGCAGAAAGCCCTTCGGCTTTGGTCCAGGTACGGTTGAGATTTTTTCATCGGACGGGTGGGCGGTTCTTTCAAATTGAAGGTCGGACGGATCGGGGTTTGGTTTGAATCCGGTCTCGATTGGATTTATGGTGTTGGTGCGTAGGCTAGCAGAGCCCGCATCCAATAGCACCCAATCACCAAGTTTAATGTCGCCCGCTACCGCGACAGCCGAGGATGTTTCACCGAGTATCTGAACTAGTTTCCTTCCATTGCTCGTATCCGCCGATGAGTTACGTTCGCCTGTTTTGGCGTTGTGCTCTCGTGTAGTTTCCTGGTGATTCTCGCGGCCGGAGTACCTAAACTGATGAACTGCCGTTTGATCTGACGACTGCGGTGGGCGGAACAAGAATGGCGTCCCTAGCGACTGTACGAAGCAGCATGACATTTGCGGGCATGCCTATCCGCAATCGGTGATCGGGGTGAGGGATGGAAATGACCACTCGATAGGTTGTGACGCTGTTTATGACCGTGGGCTGAACGCTATGCTGTGAACCGTGCCAGAGAAAATTTCAGGTTGGAACGCGTCGATAGTGAACTTGGCAGTCTGACCGACTAAGACTCCACCCATGTCCACGGCGTTTGCGTCGGCATCCACCTCCAGGTCTCCGCCTTCCGCGACGGTCATCAGCGTGTTTGTTGGTTTGGAGACGGCCGCGTTCGGTCCCAACCCTGCAACGGCTGTGGCCGAGCCGAGCATCTCGCCCTCGTGGACATAGAGCGCGATGACAACGCCTTTGATCGGGGAGCGAAGCGTCGCGCGGTGAATTTGCTCTTCAGCTAGTGCAACAGCCCCCTGATCCGCTTCAGTCAGATGTACGAGCGCCTCGTCGTTTGCTCGCGCGCTGTCGAGGTCCGCCTGAGCCATGATTTGTGCTTCTGCAAGTGCTTCCGCACGACGAAGAGACGCTTGCGCGAGCAGGAGGGTCGCTTGGTCCTTTTGGAGCGTTTGCCGGGCCTGAGCGACGACTGGTTCCAGAAGTGTCAAATCCATCGTCGCAACGGGCTGATTAGCGGCAACGCGGTCCCCTTCCTTAACAAACAATCCAGTAATCAGATTCACCGTGTCGTACTTGATGTCCACGGTTCGCCGCGGTTCGACCGTACCTGTGGCTGTGACAGCCGAAAGCAGATCGCCTCGCTGTGCTTGTACAATGGCGACATCCTGTATCGCTGAATCTTGATGCCAGAAGCGCCAGGAGCCGAGCGCAGCCACTGGGACAACTAACAGTGCGAGAGCGATGCGACGCAGCGCCATGGAATGAACTCCGATCTTCATAAATTGGGAGACAGATCGCTCCGCAGGTCGTTCAGCATCTGGCCGAACTGCCCACGGTCCATTTCTCCGCGAGCGTAGCGCTCTCGAAGAATCTGCTCAGCGGATTGCTTTGCTGGTATGTCCTTGCCTCTGCTGCGAGTCTTGGATATTTTTACGGAGAGCCAGACCACTCCGACGACAACGAACAACACAATCGCTGAAAATCGAACGAGTTCGCCAAAGGGCGGGCTGAGAGCTGGCGACAATGAGATCGGGCCAAGCACCCCGAGCACAATGTACAGAAGGGCAAGGCCTCCGAGGATGAAAAGCAATCTATTTGTGCGCATGGTCGCTGCTCCTTTCGCTGTCGTACATGTCTCGGAGACACGCGGTCTCGAATAGCTGGCACAACTCTCTATTGCTTGTTGTTTCTAAGCTCGTCCATCATTTCTTGAAACTGAGATCCATTGATTTCGCCGCGAGCGTATCGCTCGCGGGCGATTTCTTCGGCTGATAAGTTCCCGATTCGTTTTGAAGACACGCCACTTGAGTGGGCTTTCAGGTTTTGCAGCATCTCCAGATAGTGCGGTCGATCAATCTCGCCACGGGCGTAGCGTTCCCTCAGAATCTCCTCGGCAGAAGAGGAAGTTACCGTTGGCGCTTCGCTGCGACGCTGCTTGGGTTTGAGCAGGCGGTGACGGATTCACATTCTTCTTGTACAGATGAATACCTCCAATAGCGGCTGCGATCAGCAATAAGAGCGTCACGATTTGATCTAAGAAAGGTCCTAATCCTAGAGGCATCTGATTTCCTCCTGTTTCATTTGGTCGGTCATCGACCTTGTGTCAGCAAGGCGCGCGCAAGTCGCACGCACCTCAGAAAAATGAGCAGCAAGAAGCCGGTGAAGGGCAAGGACACGGGTTGAGAAAAGTCGACAGCCAAATTGTCTGACAGCCCGGTCCAGATTGTTTGAAACTGCTTCATAGCTGTTCTCTTAACGCGGGGGAGGTGGCGGCTGATCCAAGACCGAAATAGAGTTGCCGGTCCTCCGGTTCGTTATGGTCTCCGCCCCAATCAATGCGTTACCGGCAGGCCCTTTTCGGACTGATCCGCGCACTCGAATGCGGCTGCCCACTTGCACAAGTTGCGTGACTTGGCCGGCCTGCTCGGGTGAAAAGTAAACGACAGTGCCTTGGTCCAAGATCAGGCCGTTTACTTCACCTGCTGGACCGTAGTTGAAACTACGCACAACCCCGGTAATCGTTGTATCTGTGCCCGGACTTGAGGACACAGGCCCCGGCTGTGGAGCCGCTGCGGGAGGAGCAGGCGGAGGGGGAGGCGGTGCGCCTGCGGCGTTCGGGTCTGGCGGGCCAGGCGGCGGTGCTCCGGGGCCAGGTGGTGGTGGAGGCGTCTGGAAGCTCATTGTGGCCCTGTTATTCAAATTTGTGATCGTCGTTGCATCCACATGCGTGTCGCCTAGCGGGCCTGTGTGAATCCATCCGCTCGCCTGTATTCGTGCTCCTATCGGAGCGAGAGAGTTGAGTTGACTCGCTTGGTCGGGTGGAACGTGAACTTCAGTTCCTTGATCCAACATGACTCCGTTCACGTCTCCCGCTGGCCCGTAGCTTGAGCTGCGAACAGTTCCTTGAATCGTTGTCGTGACGGCTGCTGAGGTTTGACAGGTGGTGGAGTGGGCGGTCCTGGACGTGGGGGTGGAGGTCCCCAGCCGCCGCCTGGACGTGGCCCAGGCGGTGAGGGAGGAGGTGTCAAATAAGCTGCTCCTCCTGGGGGCGGTGGCGGAGGTGATTGCGTGATAGTTTGCGGTACCGCTGCGGCCACAGGGATTGCTGGGGCAGGTCGGCAACTAGCCGACGAGAATCCAAATGCGGCTGTGCTTGCCACGAGTAAAATCTTTTTCCAATTCATTGAATTGAACCTCCCAACAGAAACAACCGTACTGGAGGAATGCAACTGTCTTTCCAATCAGCCATTGCTGCGGAGAATCCCACGAATTCAAGTGTTTTGAAGAAGCTGCGAACCCACCCGCACCGTTGCGTGTGGCAGCGATGCATTTTCTTGGGCGGAAAGCGGACAAGGACTGTTCGGAGAGCGTACAGTAAACCAGTCACATGGCTTAGATTTCCCACGACTTGCGTTGGCGAGTGCCGTGCACAAAGGATCTATGCGCATAGCGTTGCAGGAACTAAGGATTCCGTGACAAATTCGACCGATAGCAAACTGCGAAGTCTGCGGTCACTGGAATGGCTGAACTTTTTTCTGGCCGACGTGCAAACTGGCCTTGGACCATTCTTGGCGGCCTATCTCGCTTCGAGCGGATGGAATCCGGGTCGTGTCGGTTACGCCCTGACTTTCGGCGGTTTGGTCTCAGTCGCAATGCAGACTCCGGCGGGAGCGGTGATCGACGCCGTGCATCGCAAACGGGCGCTGCTTGCGGCGAGTCTCGGCGTACTGGTCGCCGGGGCGTTTCTCCTGATGGGGCATCTCAGTCCTATTAGGGTATATGCCGCACAGTTTCTGATCGGCGGTTCAGGACCTTTTCTCGGGCCGACAGTTGCGGCTATCACATTGGGAATTGTCGGAGCCGGGGCTTTTGACAAGCAGTTCGGAAAGAATCAGGCGTTCAATTCCGCCGGGAACGTTTTCACCGCTCTGCTCGTCGCTTATGTCAGCTACAAATTCGGCTACCGCGCGATCTTCGTGATTGCCGCGTTGCTCGCCATTCCCGCCGCCGTGTCTCTTTTTGCCATAGATGCAAAGCAGATCGACTATGCCCGCGCTCGCGGGGCAATCCAAAAACAAGGCCAGATTCAGGCGGAGGGGGTGTCTGCTCTCTTCAAGGACCGTGTTCTTCTTTGTTTCCTGGCGACCGCTTTTCTTTTTCACTTGGCGAACGCCGCGATGTTGCCGCAACTGGGCGAGATGCTCTCGAAGGACAACCTGAAGGCCGCTGCCCCGTTCATGTCAGCCTGCATAATCGTGACGCAGCTCGTGATTGCGGTCAGTGCGGCTTGGATTGGAAGACGGGCTGCGGCGAAGGGACGAAAGCCGCTCTTGCTCCTCGGTTTCGGTGTTCTTCCCATACGCGGAGTTCTTTACACCTTAACCCATGCCGTGGGAGCGTTGATCGCCATCCAGACGCTCGACGGGGTGGCGAATGCCATATTCGGCATTGTCTCGATTTTGGTCATCAAAGACAGGACCCAAGGGACGGGCCGCTTCAATGTGGCGGCGGGAACACTTGCGACTATGGTTGGCATCGGGGCAGCCGCCAGCACGACAATCGGTGGCGTGTTGATTCAGCATATAGGCTATCGAGCGTCCTTTCTGGGCTTAGCCGGGATCGCCTTGCTCGCCTTCGCATTGCTTTGGTTCGCGGTCCCTGAAACCCTATCTGAGACGAACGCCTAGGCAGGAGCGAGTCACACTCGATGCATGTTTCGACAGTCCTAATCTGGATAATTTCTCTCGCGAGCATCCTGTGCATGCTCTTGCGTCCGCGACGGATTGCGGAGGCCTATTGGGTCTGTGGAGGAGGAATTCTCCTTGTCCTTACCCGCTTGATTCCGCTGCCCCAGGCAGCTCATGCGGTGTACGAAGGATTGGATGTCTATCTCTTCCTGACGGGGATGATGATTCTCGCCGAATTGGCGCGGGAGGAAGGAGTCTTCGACTGGGTAGCCGATGTGGCGGCGCAGCACGCAAGAAACTCCCCAGGGCGACTGTTTGTGTTGATCTATCTGGTTGGTACGCTCGTCACTGCGCTTCTTTCGAACGATGCGACGGCAGTGGTTCTGACTCCCGCCGTCCTCGCCGTGGTCCGCAGGGCAAAGGTTGATCCCAAGCCATACCTGTTGGCTTGCGCGTTCATTGCGAATGCGGCGAGTTTTGTTTTTCCAATCTCTAATCCGGCCAACCTTGTCATCTTCGACCAGCACATGCCACCGCTTGGGATGTGGTTGCGCATTTTTATTCTTCCTTCTGCGGCTTCCATTCTGGTCACGTTCCTATACTTGCGGTGGGCTTCACGCAAGGAACTCCGTGGCGAAATGCGGGGCGAAGTGAAGCGGGTATTGCTTTCAACGGAAGGAAAACTCGCTCTTGTGGGATTGGCTATTGCGGCGGCGGCGCTCGTCTCATCCTCAGCCCTGGGGCTTTCGCTGGGTGCACCGACTTGCTGCGCAGCCGTCTTCGCGATGGCTGTCGTGGCATGGCGAGATCGAAGCATTCCGCTGAAGGTCGCGAAGGGGATGTCCTGGTCCGTGCTGCCATTGGTGGCTGGACTGTTTGTCATCGTAGAAGCATTGCAGAATGCGGGTCTTCTCCGTTTAGGACTCACGGGGCTGCGAGCACTTGCGGAGACGACTACCTGGATAGCCAAAGGAACAGCAGCTCTTGTGGTAGCGTTACTCTCGAATGGAATGAATAATCTGCCTGTGGGTCTGATGAGCGGTGCCGCGATCCGGCACGCGCAGGAAACAAGCGTTGTAGCACATGCGATCCTGATCGGGGTCGATCTGGGTCCCAATCTTTCGGTGACTGGTTCGCTCGCGACGATTCTCTGGCTCATTGCTCTGCGGCGTGAAAAGGTTGAAATCACTGCCTGGGAATTCTTCAAAATCGGCATTATCGCCATGCCGATAGCGCTGATTGCCAGCTTGCTGGTGTTGTGGAATTGACGAGGGGATGCTCATGCGAGGAGATCACAATACGCGACTGTCTTGCGCATGCGCCCATATCGGCTGCGAACGGATGACGGGTCCGCGCGGAGTGCGTGTGATTTCGATTTTCGTTATATTGCTGGTCTGCATTCTGAATTTCGCGTGGGCAGAACCTTTGTGGTCCCAAGGCCCGCCACCTCCTCCAGCGCCGCGCGGTCTTCCGGGTCCGCCTCGTCTGGACGCGCGCGCGATTGATGACCATATTCAGAACGTCCGGCGTCATCTTGAGGAGATCAAGCCGAAAGATCAAGATTGTGAGATGTTGATAGCTGTGGCGCGTCGCAATCTGGACAAGGCCGAAGAGAAAGCGCACGCGAACGATCTCTTCGTCGCGGATCGGCTGGTAGCTGCGTCTGATGCCTTTATACATGCCGCAGAACATCCGCTGCACCTTGAGGAAGGCCCGAAAGGTCCTCGCCCCGATGCAGAAGAAATCGCAAGTCACCTGCAACGTGTATATTTTCGTTTGCAACAGGCGGACTTTTTCGCGCGAACGGGTGGCGACGAGAACGCGAAGCAGCTTCCGGGCATGGCCCGAAAGTTCTACGAAAAGTCGCTGCAGGCTTACGATAAGAGCGACTGGTTTGGTGCGGACGAGTTTGCGAAGTCAGCGGACGACACGATCCGGGGCCTAGAGAATCTGGCTCAGGCCGCTACGCCACCGCCTCCCCGTCCAAGATGAAAGTCGAGATGAACGGACATGAGTAGCTTCCTTCGGCGGCGCTTGCAATTACAGTTGCTCCTGATCCTTGTTGCCGCTCTGTCGGTCGCCGCTCTCAGCGCGCTACTCATCTGGGACAGCATCCAAAATGCGGAAAACGCCGTGATCGCAGACATGGGCAGACAATTGAGCGCCGCCCTCGGCGAGCTAGGTCACCAATATTCCGACCGGGTGAATTCGGATTCAACATGGACCACACTACCTGCTTCGACCCAAGATGTTTCCCTGCGAGCCGTTTCACAAGCGGTGTTGCGTTCGTATCCCGGTGTGGAAGGTGGGTATTACGCCGACTCACAATTCCTCGGGTATTCTTTCCCCACGCACGACAATCCAGCCGCCAAGACCGATGTTCCCTCGGCAGAGCGGTCGGTAATCCAAGAGGTGGCAAATCGGGCAGGCTCGAACGGCAAGGCGGAGCAACTGCTTCGTGGCGGCAATGAACTCGTTCTCATTCTCGCGACGACGGTGCCAGAACGGGGAGTGGTGGCTTGGGCGATGCAGCGCCGTTCGCGCGAACCGGCAGGCGCGGGCCGGAGAGTGTTGCTTGTCGGACTTGTGATCGCCGCACTTCTGAGTGTCGGTGGGACGCTCCAGATGGGGATCGCGCTACGTCGCGGGGTAGCGCGGATTCAGGATGGGCTAGCATCAATGGAGAAGGATTTCGCGTATAGGCTACCCACGGGCATCGATGAATTGGGTGAGATCAGCCGGTCGATCAACCGGATGGCCTTTGTGCGAGGAAGGCTGGAAGAGGAACTCCGGCGCGAGGACCGGCTGCGGGCCATCGGACGAACGGTCGCAGGAATCGCGCATGAGATCCGAAATCCGCTCAACGGCATTCGCCTTTCGATGCAGCTTTTGGAGCAACGACTCAAACGTGGGTCGGTTCAGCCCGAAGACCTAGGCGGGGTTATCAGTGAAGTTGACAGAATGGATGCGCTCCTGAACGATCTCCTGGCCTTCAAGGAAAAGAAGCAGGTCGTGCTCAGCGAACAAAATCTTCTACCTTTGATTGAGAAGTGCGTGCACTTGGTTCAGCCGCAGCAGGGTATCGGAAAGATTCGGATTGAAGCAGGTGACCCAGGCTTGCGAGCCCGCATTGATTCGCAGCGGTTGACGCAGGCTCTGATGAATCTTCTGTTGAATGCAGTCGAAGCAACTCAGAACCACGACGAGGTGAAGGTGAAGCTGTATGAGACGAACCAAGCGGTAACTATCGAAGTGCACGATTCGGGACCGGGGCTGGATGAGGAGCAGCGGAAGCATCTATTCGAAGCGTTCTACACGACAAAGCCGGATGGGACCGGGCTGGGGCTTGCCGTATCACGCGAATTGGTGGAAGAGATGGGGGGAAAGCTGACCTACAAGAACGGCTCGCCTGGGGCGATGTTCATCATTGAATTACCGGCGGTGCTGAATGCGTGAGAAGACAATTCTAGTCGCAGAAGACGACCGCACCGCGCGCGTGTCCCTCGTGGGTCTGCTTGAGGCGGAGGGTTTTGCAGTTCTGTCAGCAGAGACGGGCACTCAGGCACATTCTCTGCTTATAAGCCAAGAACCGGATGTCGCTCTTTTGGACATTCGAATGCCCGGCTTGGACGGGTTAACGATTCTGCGACGCGCTCGCGAGGGAGGGCTGGGAACCGCATTGATTGTGATGACGGCACACGGCGACAGTAACACCGCCATCGAAGCTATGAAGTCCGGCGCGTTTGATTACGTTCTGAAGCCGCTCGATTTTCACCAGCTATTGCCGCAGATCGAAAGAGCCATCGAGCATCGGCGTTTAGCAAAAGAACTCAGGTCTCTCCGTAGTCAGGTTGCTGCTGACGGAGTTGCAGCGACGATGGTCGGGCACAGTTCGGCGATGCAGCACGTCTACAAACTGATCGGCCAGGTCGCGGACTCCGATGCTACGGTTCTGATTCGAGGCGAGTCGGGTACTGGAAAAGAGCTTGTCGTCAACGCTATTCATTTCAACAGCGGGAGGAGCAAGGGACCTCTGGTCAAAGTCAACTGCGCTGCGATTCCTGAAACTCTGTTGGAATCGGAGCTATTTGGACACGAGAAGGGCGCTTTTACGAACGCTGCCTTTCGACGCATCGGACGCTTTGAAGAGGCGAGCGGTGGAACACTGTTCTTGGACGAAATTGGTGAACTGGCTCCGGCGCTCCAATCGAAACTGCTTCGAGCAATCCAGGAACGGACGATTGAGAGGTTGGGAAGCAATACTCCTATTCCTGTGGACATCCGCTTAATCGCCGCAACTTCACGCAATCTGGAGCAGGCCGTCGAGGAAGGAGAGTTCCGAGAGGACCTGTATTACCGGCTGAACGTCGTCACGATTCAACTCCCGCCTCTGCGAGAGCGACGTCAGGACATTCCGGCACTCGTGCAACATTTCTTGAATCGGGGAGCAAGGAAGGCTTCGATCACTCCACAAGCGCTCGCAATGCTTGACGAACACCATTGGCCCGGAAATGTGCGCGAACTTGAAAACACGATTGAACGGGCGCTAGTGCTGGCACGCGAGGGCGTCGTGACTAAGGCCGAAATCCAGTTGCGTGCGCCCTCGGAAAGACTTGGTGCTCGTTGGACTGACCAGGTGCCTCTTGAGATCGGCTGGCAGGCCAACATCTCCGAACTCGAAAAGTCTCTCGTCGAGCGTGCACTCCGCCAAGCCCAGGGGAACAAGAGCAAAGCCGCTGAACTTCTCGGCATTCACCGAAGACTGCTTTACGAAAAGATGCGCGCTTACGGCATCGAGTAGATTCGCTGTTCTTCCGGCGCTGATCGCGAGAAGCTTCTTGGGCTTAACGAGCAGCGGTATGTCTAACCCAGCCGCTCTACCCGAGTTGCCCGAAGAGCCTCGCGTACATCCTCAATCGACGCGACCATGGAGTCGATATTTCAAATGAAGAGAAATGTGTGGAGAGCGGTGATCGAGGTAGGCTTTATCATCTTCCTGTTCTATTCGAATCTTTTGATGGGAGAATTTGAGCGCTCAGGCATGGGGCTGAAAAGGGGTGTGGCCTGGGCAATTGGAGACGTCTTTACCGCTGCCAATTTTGAAATTGCTACGATAGCCGCGTTCATCGGCTATATTCTTTTTGAATTTCTCCGAAAGAGATTCTAGGCAAACGCCGCTCTGACTTTAGGCTGCAAACGAAAAAACAATAGCGCACCGGCGATGATGAAGCCAGCTCCACCGCGCAACAAGTGGCGTCGGTCCAATCCAAGAGCGAGAGGCATGACGCGCTTGCTCGTATACGGTCAGAAGCGCTACTGAGGTTTTTGTACTGCGTACCTTTTGAGCAGACGGTCAGGCGTGCCGCTATAGTCCTAGGGGCAAACAGCAATATCTGATTCTCAGGTGCCCGTTAAGTGCCCAGAATATCCCGTTTTGAGAGGTTTTTGCGGCTGAGAAGAAGGGCTAAGTCGTTTGAATCCGGCAGAGCCGGTTGGCGTTTGGCGCGTTATGAGCCCGACGAGCTACCAGGCTGCTCCACCCCGCGCTACAGATACTACGCGACTTGCGTCTCTTCTGCAAATCTCAGGTGCCCGTTTGAGTGTGCAGTTTTGCGGTCGTGCGATCATTTGGCTGCCGCTCCGGTGTCGGGCCATGAGTCTGCCAGGTATTAGCCCGACGATCAGAGCAGAAAGCTCGGAGGCTGAAGCTGGCAAGGCTCCTGCGGAATTTGCGATCAAGTCCATGACCCGCCAGAATCATCCAGAGTCATGAGCTCTTCTGGAAAGGGATTGAAGAAAGTCTGCTCGCGCAGATATTTTGATTTGAATCTTATGATCCAGGATCTTAGTATGCTCGCAGCGCTGCACAATGGCGTCCTGCCTCGACGATACGCTTCCAATATTTCAAGGAAGTGCCGTTTTTCACTTGTGGATAGCTTCTTCTTGAAGTAACCGAGGGTGTGCAAAAGGACATTGATTGGCGATGCGCGTCTCACCGGTTTGCGGAGCGCCTTCAGAAAACATGTCGTGTATAAGTTCAAGACGATAGCGGTCCGTTCACCATCGACATTCGCAACAATTCTCTCCAGTTCACTCAGCTTGGTTTGGCTGTAAGCCATCAAGAGCAGCTTATTCAGCGAATGAAAGCGTGCGAGACTGTGCATCGATCCGGATTGTTGAAGTTTGCGTAATCGAGCAAGCGCGAAGATGCGCGTCAGAAAGTGTTCGCGAATACTGAGATTCTTAAGTCGGCCTTCGTCTTCGACTGCCAAGTCGCCGAACTTTTGTAGAACAGCGCCCCCGAACAAACCGGCCGTTCTACCAATTGCTGGACCTCTTTCCACCCCAGAATAAAACTTCACATCTCTAAATGCGCAGGATGGCGAACGATTTTTCAGAATGAACCCGTCTACCTTTTCCAAAGTGTCGAGGAACTCGAACGTAAATTCCCGCATGCTTTCCGAAAGATCCAAGCCAGACGAGGGCTGAATGAGTTTCAATGCGTCCCCGGAGCAAATCATGCGTACGGGCGCACGTGGAATTCCCAAGCCGATCTCGACCTCGGGACAAACGGAGATGACCTCAATGTGTGGCTTAAGGCGTGCGACAAATTTATCGTGTACGATCCCTCCGTCGTATCGGCAGGGATCAAAGCCGATGCATTTGCTGATGATAATCGCGGGTTTCGGGAAATTGGTCAACGGCATTCCCCCATCGCACGAACGATCCCTCGTAGCATTCCTGCGAAGATCAAATGGTGGATCGGATATAAGAAGTACCAGTAGAGCTGTCCGAGCAACCCCACCGGGTCGAAGATAGCCGTCTGGCGAATGAGCGATCCTGAACCGGAGGGTTCCACCTCGAACTGCAACCACGCTCGACCAGGCAAACGCATTTCTGCCGACAGTCGGACCAGACGGTCGCGTTGGACCTCTTCGACTCGCCAGAAATCAACGGTGTCGCCTGGGAAGAGATGATCTGGCACGCGTCGCCCACGCCGCATCCCCGCCCCGCCAAACAGCAGATCCAACAACCCGCGAATTCGCCAGAGCCAATTTCCGTAGTACCAACCCGTCTTCCCGCCCAACCGTTCGATTGGTCGAAAGGCCATGGCCGAAGTAAACGGCACTCGCACAGACCGCGAGTCCACAATACGGCGGCCGAATGTAGTTCCGCCCCACTGCGGGGAAGTTGCAACGGAAGAGAACGCATCGGACCAGCGCGTTTCGGCAAACTCCCGATCTTCATTGGCGAGCGCCCTCGTCAGCGCTTGACGAAAGCCAAGTGGGCGAATGGGGAATAAATCAGCTGCTGATCTGTCCCTTACGACGGTTTCGTTACGCAAACTATCGACTAGCTCGCGACCGACGCGCGCATAGACGGGTGTGACAAGACCCAACCAAAGGCTTGATAGTTGGGGAGACAGCACCGGCACAGGAATCATCCATCGCTTCAGCCCACGCTGACGGGCGTATTCCTTCATAAGATCCAAATAGCTGACTTGGTCGGCTCCCCCGATCTCAATGATGCTGCTGCCATTGATCTTGAGGTCGAGCGCCTGTATCAGATAAGCAATAACGTCTTCGACCGCGATGGGCTGCGTGCGCGTTGTCACCCAGCGAGGAGTGATCATCGCCGGCAGTTTCTCAACCAAGGCCCGTATCATTTCGAAAGAAGCGCTACCCGATCCGATCACGATTGAGGCTCTAAATTCGATGGTCGCTACCCCGGACTCTCGCAGGATACGCCCGACTTCCTGGCGGCTTCTCAGATGTGTTGACAGGTTGCTTCCGCTGCCAAGCCCGCCGAGATAGATGATGCGCTGTACGCCTGCATTACGCGCCGACGCTGCGAACGCATGCGCCGATCGGCGGTCTTCCTCCTCAAAGGAATTTGCCGAACCCATTGCATGTACGAGGTAATAGGCGGTGTGCACCCCAATCATGTTCGGTGGAAGAGACATCGCATCGAGAACATCGCCCTTCACCACTTCCGTTGTTTGTGCCACGCGCTGACTTAGAGTTTTGGGATGTCGTGATAGGCAACGTACGCGGTAACCGGCGGCTTCGAGTGTGCGAAGCAAGCGTCCGCCGACATACCCTGTCGGTCCGGTCAGCAGAATTAATTTGCAATCATTTACCAAGAGTCACACTTTCATTCAAGACTACAAAGATCAAGTGATTCGACCGCCTCCGGTCTGCGAGAAGTTTCCACTTATGGCTGTTGTAAGAGCTTTCCTGCCATTGAGGCTATGTTGATAAGGGAAGAAGAACTGTGTAGTTTGGGACAAGTTCTTATGAGTTATCGCAAGTATGGATTTCGGTTGGGAGGCTCCCATGCAGACGGTTGCGTCCGCGGCTGTAGTCCAGCGCAAGCAGCAACATGTGGTCCTGACGTGCCCCTTAAGTGACCGGAATATCCCGTTCTAAGTGGTTTTTATGGCTGAGAAGAAGGGCTGAGTGCCATAAAATCAAAGGTCAGCACGGAGAAAGGAGACAACCATGAAGAGTGAACGAGAAGGAATCAATTTGAACGCGAAACCAAGCGGTACAGGTTGCCTCGAATGCCTGGAAACGGACGGCTGGTGGCTGCATCTGCGCCGATGCGCTGAATGCGGTCACATCGGCTGCTGCGATAGCTCGCCAAGCCAGCACGCGTCGAAGCATAACGCGACAACCGGCCACCCCATCATCAATAGCTTCGAGCCCGGCGAGGACTGGTTCTACGATTACCGAACGAGAGAGACTTTTAAGGGTCCTAAGCTGCCCAGCCCTCGTTCGCATCCGGCGAATCAACCTGCGCCGGGACCCGCGGGCCGTGTACCCTCAGGATGGGAAAGCCTCCTGCATCAGTAAACTTGCTGTCGGACGTGGGGATCAGCGCTCACGATTCAATCGTAATAGAGAAACCGGCGAGTGGGCTGGCTTGCCTTTCGATCGAGTAGAACAGGCAGCGCGACGGATTTCGATTTAATTCTGAATTCCCAGTGTGTATTCTCTTCGCGGCGGCAAAAGCGTCAAACAGTATTACGTTCCGTCGCTACGCAGAACTGGCGGCGCCGCGCGGCATATAGCTGGGCTGCGATGCAAGCGGCGCTGAGCCGTTCGAGCGGCGAGCGGGACAGAACACCAGCCAAAGCTTGGGGGGCTAATCGGTGTTCGCTGAACTGGGCCAATCGGCATTCGCGGAAATTCCGCAGCTACCCTCCGACGCCTGCCTGGACGCGATAAGACTGGCGCGAATGCTGCGCGCCGTTGAACGCGGAGGCGCGTCACTCATTGTGATGGGATTGATCGGAATGATCGCAATGTCAAGCACGCCGCGTCCATTTCAAAACCAGATTCGCGAAGCGCTGAGGGCGCGTTTCGGGTCCTCTGCTTCGGCCGATGAAGAAGCGACCGCGCCCGAGACCGCTGGAACTGGGTATCGGTATCCGTACTCCGTGATACCCGGAGGAGTGTTCTCAATCGAAGACCTGCGAGCGAAGATAATCAACGATCCCGTCGCTGCGGCGCATTATGCGGACTTCGATTTCAGACACGCACGAGTCGTGAAACTGGAACGCAACGGCGCGTTCTACGTCTCCTATCGAATGGCGAGTGGTATTTTCTGGACCACGGAGCGAATTAACGTTCGCCGCGGAGAATTATTGCTGACGGACGGTGCAAGTTTTGTCCTCGCGCGCTCCGGAAATCGACTCTCCGAAGTTCCACTGCTGCCGGCATCGAGCCTCGAACCGACGGCGGCGGAGATGGACGCGGCCGAACCGAGCAGCATTTCGGGAGAGTAGCCGATCGCCGGCAGTTTCGATTCGCGGCACGGTCTACGTTTCAGGCCTAAAGCGGTGGGCAATCGATCAAGAGCCTTCATTCGCGTCGCCATTCCGGGACGCAGCAGAGAATCGATGCCGGTCAGCACATCGGAATTTCGCAAAGCACTCGGCCAATTCGCCACCGGAGTCACGGTCGTGACCGTGATGCGCGACAACCAGCGCGTGCACGGCATGACGGCGAACTCATTTACGTCCGTCTCGCTCGAACCGCTCCAAATTCTGGTGTGCGTGGATCGCCTCGCGCTGACGCACAAGTTTTTGCACGAGCGCCGCACGTTTGGGGTCAATATTCTCGCGGAGGATCAGGAGGCAGTGGCACGCTATTTTGCGCGACCCGAACAGGAACCGGAGAGCGGAAGCGGGCTTGGCGTCGCGTTTCATGCCAGCCCGCGAGGGACGCCGCTGTTAAGCGGGACGCTCGTTCAGCTGGACTGCGGCCTCGTCTCGGCGGTGGAGGCGGGCGATCACTCAATTTTCATCGGGGAAGTCGCGGAGATGCACGTCCGGGAGGGCCGGCCGCTTCTATTTCATGGCGGCCAGTTCAAAAAGATCGGTTCAGACGAATGACTCGCGGGCGCAGCGCAATTCGCTTTTGCAGTGTTCGCATACACCGCGAGCTACGGAGCTCTCACGCATCTCGCGCGAGGTAAAGACCCAGACAGCGTCGATACGACGACACAGAGTCGTAATCGCGCCAGATTGCCGTGTCCCGAACGGGAACGTATTTGATGCGCGCGTCGTCGCGGTAGACGACCTCGCGCGCAGTGTTCGCGGCGCGAAGTTCGAGCCGCAAATCGCCGTGGCAAAGGATCGGGTGGCCGGCCCGTTTTCCCATGCGGGGCATGACGATTCTCTCCTGCGGCTTGCGCGCGGTGAATGCCCGGGCGAGCCGGGCCACTAGTCTTTTCGTCAAGAGCGGCTGATCGACGGGATAAACCAGAAAGGGCGCACGGCGCGGAACTTTTCGCAGGCCCGCCAAAAGCGACGATAGCTGGCCCTGGCGCCAATTCGGGTTGACGACAACTCGCGTGCCGCCAGGCACTTCTTTTCGTACCTGCTCCGCGCGGTAGCCGAGGACGACGATCGGCGGCTCGAGGCCTGCGCAATTCTTGATCGCCACCTCGAGCGCTGATCTCGAGCCAAATTGAGCGAGGGGCTTGGGAAATAAGAGCGTGCCCGGTCCGCCAGCAGCGAGAATGATGGGGAAAATCCGGGTGCGTCGCATGAAGAGCGAAGGAACTATAGCGTACCCGATGTCGCTCGCCAACGCGAAACGCCGGAGATCGAGCGCTGAATTTGATCCGTCAAAGGAGGGTTCACGGTTTCGCGCGGCCGCCCCACAAGGAATTACGCGAAAAAACGCTGTGATTTCAATGTTACTTGTTGTACGGACGCCGCGAACGAATTAGAATTTGCAGGCACACAAGGTGAGGCGCTTTCGCGCAAAGCCAATCGACTAGAGCGCGCGCGACGCGATCAAACAGTGTATCCACATCCGTTTCGATATTACCGGCCCAGTTCGCTCGACGAAGCTTCATCGACCCTCTCTGAACTCGGAGAAGATGCCAAGGCCTTGGCGGGCGGCCAGAGCCTGATTCCGCTGATGAAACTGCGGCTATCGAACCCTTCGTCGCTGGTGGACCTGAATTTCATTCCAGATCTGTCCTACATTCGCCGCGTCAACGGTACGTTGCATTTCGGCGCGATGACGCGCCATGCCGAGATTGAAAATTCGGAGGCCGCGGCCCGCATTCCGATACTTCATGATTGCGCCGCCGGGATTGCGGATTTTCAAGTGCGCAATCGCGGAACGATTGGCGGATCGATCGCGGAGGCCGATCCAAGTGGCGATTGGGGGCCCGTGCTGCTCACGCTCGACACGACCGTGACCGCGGTCGCGCCCGGAGGCGGTACTCGCACGATTCCCCTCAGCGAATTCTTCCTCGATGCCTACACGACGGCGCTTGCGCCGGCGGAACTGGTGAAGGAAATCGCGGTGAAAGTACCGCCGAAAAGCAGCGGCGGCGCGTACGTTGCGTTCAAGCGTTGCGCGCCGGTGTATGCCAGCGCGAGTGCGGCGGTCTCGCTCGCCTTGACGGATGGCGACACTTGCGAGCACGCGCGGATTGCGCTGGGGTGCGTCGGCCTGATGGCCGTTCAGCCGCGGGAAGCAGAAGCCGCATTGCAGGGTAAAAATCTGAGTCCGAAAAACATCGAAGCGGCTTGCGAGGCGGCGATGTCCGCGGCGGATCCACAATCGGATATGCGCGGTTCGGCAGAATACAAGAAAGTGCTGGTGCGGGTCCTTTTGAAGCGGGCGATTGACATCGCCGCGCGACGGGCACGAGGAGAACACGTGGAGGCAAGTCACGAATATGCCGGAAGGATTTGATCGCATCCCCGTACAAGTCACCGTAAACGGCAAGCGCTACGAGAGGACCGCAGAGCCGCGGATGCTGCTGGTGGAGTTCATTCGTGAGGAACTCGACCTCACCGGAACGCACATCGGATGCGATACGACGTACTGCGGCGCTTGCACGGTCCTGATGAACGGCGTGACGGTGAAATCGTGCACGGTGTTCGCCGTTCAGGCGCAGGGCGCGGAGATTACGACGATCGAAGGGCTGGCCAAGGACGGGAAACTCCATCCGGTTCAGGAGGCATTCGCCGCAAATCACGGCCTTCAGTGCGGATATTGCACGCCCGGCTTGATATTGTCGACCGTCTATCTGCTTTCGAAAAAAACGAAGCCGACCGATCAGGAAATCCGCAAAGGCATCGCAGGAAATACGTGCCGCTGCACGGGCTACCAGAATGTTCTGAAAGCGATCCGCGCGGCAGCCGCCTCCAACGGCCACAGGTGACCTCGAATGAAGATTGAATTCGGCGGGGATTTCACTGTTCAGCGAAAGCCCGAGGAGGTTTACAAGTTTCTCGTCGATCCCGAACGCTTTTGTCCGTTGCTGCCTGATTATCAGAGCATGCAGAAGCAAAGCGAGAAGGAATTCAGCGTGAATTTGCGCGTGGGCATTTCGCACATTCGCGGGAACGCGACGGTGAAGATGGCGCTGACCGAAGAAAGCCCTTCAACCCACGCGGTATATCAAGGCAAGGGTGACGTTCCTGGCGGAACGACGAGCATGCGAGCGGGATTCGATCTCGAGCCCGTCGGCGCCGGCACCAAAGTGATATGGAAGGGAGAGGCGCAAATCGGCGGGCGCCTTCCGGCTCTTGCCGGCGGCCTGCTCGAACCGCTCGCAAAGAAGAATCTTCAGAAATTGATTGACGCTCTGCAAGCGGCATTGTCGTAGCGCTGCCGATATGAACGAATCGAGGAATCCACCCGAGTGAAGCAAAAACGAAAATCACCGGCGCGCAAAGCGAAAAGCGCCAAACCAAAAACAAGCGCAAACGGCGCCTCAGCGGAAGGAAAGTGGATCGGCAAGCCGCTGAGACGTCGCGAAGAGATGCGCCTCGTGCAGGGCCAGGGCAGCTTTGTTGACGACAAAAAACTGCTCGGCATGACGCACATGCGTGTGATTCGCTCCCCGTACGCTCACGCGCGAATCATGAGTTTGGATATTTCCAAGGCTGCTGCCGCTCCTGGCGTCGTGTGCACCCTGACCGGAAAAGAAGTCGCGGGCATGGTGAAGCCTTTCATCGAAATCGGACCGGGCGTTGGCCAAACAATTCAGGACTTCCCGCTCGCAGTTGAGAAAGTCGTTTTTCAGGGCGAGCCCGTCGCCGTGGTCGTAGCCGAATCGCGCGCGGCCGCCGAGGACGCCGCAGAACTCGTTGAGGTCGAATACGATCTGCTCCCGCCGGTTATGACGGCGGAGGACGCGCTCACCGATCAATCCATCCTCCACGAGAAAGCCGGCACCAACAAGATCTGGCAAGGGGATTTCGAATACGGCGACGTGGATAGCGCATTCAAGCGGGCCGCGCACGTTGTCGAAATCCCGCGACTTCACTTCCATCGCTTTTCGAGCACGCCGCTTGAAAATAATGCCGTCATTGGCGATTGGGATGCGAAATCGGAGCGCATTACTTTCTATTCGAACAATTCGTTTCCGGCTTTCGCCGCACAATTCCTCTCAGCGGCGCTCGGCGTGGGCATTGATCAAATTCGCATGCACAGCATCGATATCGGCGGCGGATTTGGCATCAAGATTACGAATTACCCGTATATGGCCATGTGCGCGCTCGCGTCGCGCAAAATGGGCGGGCGGCCGGTGAAATGGATCGAGACGCGCACGGAGCATATGCTCGCGAGCGCTCATGGAAATGAACGCACATTTTTTGATACGCGCGTCGCCCTTGATAAGAACGGCGTCATTACCGCGATTCAATCGCGCCACGTGGACGACTGCGGCGCGTTTCCTCGATACGAACCCCTCGGATGCATCATTTGGGCGCAGGTGCTACCCGGCGCGTACCGATTCAAAAACGCGCGATTCGATTTCTCGCAGATTGTTTCAAACAAGTGCCCGGTAGGCCCCAACCGTGGCTATTCGCGCATGCAGCATCTGTGGTTTCTCGAGCGCGTCGTCGACATCTGTGCCCACCGGCTCGGCATCGCGCCGGACGTAATGCGCGAGCGAAACTACGTTCGCGAAAGCGAAATGCCGTATACCACGCCCAATGGCTGCGTCTACGACTCCGGCGACTACAAGAAAATGCTCGACCTTGGGAAAAAGCTGATCGGCTGGGACAAGTGGAAACAGGAACAAGCGAAGGCTCGAAAAGAAGGCCGCCATCTCGGCATCGGGATCGGCACGACGCTCGATTCCGGCACCAATAATTTCGGCCAGGCGCGAATCATTAATCCTTACGCGCCGTTTTCAGGCCAATCCAAAGCCGCGAACGTAAAGCTCGATATTTATGGCGAAATCGTGGTCAGCGTCGGCTCGGTTCCGCAAGGCCAGGGACACGAGACGATCGCATCGCAAGTAGTCGCCGAAACCCTCAACGTGCCGCCTGAGATGATCAAAGTGCATCCCGGATTCGATACAGAAGAAAATGTCTACACCGGCCACACCGGCACGTACGCCAGCCAGTTTGCAGTGACGGGCGTATCGGCGATCCACGGGGCTGCGGAAAAACTGAAGGCGGAAATCGCGCGTGTTGCCGCTTTTACGCTCAAAGCAAACGAGAAGGATTTGGAGTTTGGCCTCGGCGATCAGGGTCCCGAAGTTCGCGTGCGCGGCACGAAGAATTCTGTCAATTTCTGGTCCATCGCGAACCTGATCTACGTGAATAATGCCGTCCTGCCCGCTGATTTTGAGGACATAACGCTGAATTGCCGCTACGTGTATCGCGCGCCTTTCCAGGTTCCGGATGTCGAAAAGAAATACGGCAATCTGACGCTGACATACTCCGCGCAACTGCATATCGCGGTGATCGAAGTCGATCGCGAATCGTATCGGCCCAAAATTCTAGCGTACGCTACAGTCGAAGACTGCGGGCGCGCGTTCAATCCAATGATCGTCGAAGGACAAGTGCACGGAGCGACCGCTCATGGCATCGGAGCAGCGCTGATGGAAAGTTGCGTGTACGATAAAGAAGGCACGATGCTGACGAGCACTTTCAGCGACTACACGCCGATCACCGTGATGAACATGCCCGACTTGATCTACGGGAGTATCGAATCGCCTTCGCCATTTACGTTCAACGGAGCGAAGGGCATGGGAGAAGGCGGCGCGGCGCCGGTTCACACCGTTTGCGCGGCCTTGCAGGACGCCCTCGAGCCAACTGGGATCATCATCTCCGATTCGCACAATAATGCAGAAAGCCTGTTCCAGGCTCTCCAGCACCGTGACGCAGGCATGAAAGTTCGAGTGCAGAGCCGGCAAGCGTCATGACGAACCAAGCTCCGTTCGGTCCGCGTCTGTTCGCCGGCGCCTGTCTTGGCTCGCATGACTAGCAGTGGCAACGGACGGCAGCCATTGACCCCCAGGATTTGCATCATCGGATGCGGCTCGATTGGAAGTCTCTATGCCGCACATTTGGCCCGCGTCGCCGAGGTTCACGCGTTTGTGCGCAGGCCTGAACACGCCCGCGCGCTCAACCAGGATGGCTTGCGCGTAACGGGCACGCACGAGTTCGCCGCGCGGCTCCACGCGAGCGCGGATCCGTCGGAAATTCCGGAGTGCGACCTCGGAATCGTCTGCAGCAAGGCTACGCAGACCGCAGAGGCGCTGACGCCCGTCGCACACAAATTTCGCAACGGCTCGGTTCTTTCCGCGCAGAACGGCCTGGGATGCGAAGAAATAATTGCCGCCATCACGAACACTCGCGTGATTCGCGGCACGACCTTTATGAGCGGTACTCGTCACAGCGATACGCACGTTCAGTACGAACTCGACACGGAGACATGGATGGGTCCGTTCGAGCCCACTGGGACGCCATTTTCTATCGTCAAGCAGGTTGCCGATTGGATCACGGCGGCGGGACTGAAAGCTGTCGCACTCGAAGACGCGCGGCCCGCCCAATGGTCGAAAGTGATCTTCAATTCTTCCGTCAATTCCGTGTCCGCGCTCACCGGCCTTCCACATTGTTGGAATTTCGCGGAGGAACAACGCTTTGAGGATCTCGGCTTTTTGCTTCATGCGCTGATCCAAGAAGGCAAAGAGGTCGCAAGAGGGCTGGGCGTGAAACTGCACGATGACCCATGGGAAATGAACAAGGTCGGTGCGCGAACGGATCATCCGCCGTCAATGCTGTACGATGTTCAGCACCAGTTGCCGACCGAAGCGGATTTCCTTTGCGGCGCGATCGCGCGTGAGGCGGCCCATGCGGGCATTGCTGCGCCGTTGAACACGGCAGTCTATCGGTTGATTAAGGGCAAGGAAGCATCGTGGCAACGCGCGAGCGCCACGCACGAAATCAAACGCTGAGTGCGTGTTGAATCAGCACGAGCCGGACAAAACAAAGGGTCAGTGATGTCGTTTCCACTCGATCAGGAAAAGTGGACGCGCGTTCGACGCGTGATGAATGAAAAGGACCTTAGCGCGCTCGTGGTGCGCGCGCCCGACAATATTGTCTACCTGACAAATTACTGGACGATGAAGGGATACGACATCGTCGTTTTCCCGCGCGACGGTGAACCGATCTTGATCGTAGTTGAACCACAATTTCGCGAGGCACAGCGTACAGCGTGGAACAAAGATGTCCGCTACTTTAATTTTTACCATCCTTCCGATCCGCGTCCGCCGACGGCTCGCGCTCTGGAAATGTGCCTGGATGTGCTGCGCGAAAAGAAGCTGACCGGCCGGGTCGGCGTCGAATTCTCGCAAGGATCGCAAATCTGCGATCGCATGGTTGGCGAGCCGACGCTTTATACTCAGGGCTATTTCGATGCGATCCGGGCGGCCGCCCGCGAAACCGTTGACGCGACGCCGATTCTCGCCGAACTGCGAATGATCAAAACGCCTCAAGAAATCGAGCGGATGCGGCTCGCGAACGACTTGGCGGCGATTGGCATGAGCTACGCGCGGCAGAATGTCAGGCCAGGCATGAAGGAGAGCGAAGTCGCGGCCATGATCGAAGGACATATCCATTCCGTTGGCGTTGGATACAAAGACAAAGTCGCGATGGCGCGCGCGTTCACATTGGTCTGGTCAGGCAAAGGAATCGCGACATTTACGGCCACGAGCAATCGCCCTGTTCAGGAACACGAGCCTACGCTTGTGGAAATCTGGGTTTGCGCCGACGGGTATTGGACCGATCTGACGAAAAATATTTGTCCGGGCACGCTCTCTCCGGAATACACTCGGCTGCTCGAATTGCTGCTTGGAATTTTTCGCGAGGCGTCCGGAGTTGTGCGCGACGGCGCGCCGCTGGGGGGAATCGATCGTGTCATCCGGATGCGCATCGACGAGGCAGGATACAAGGGCCAACCGTCGCATCCGGTGGCGCACGGCGTAGGCGCACGGGCGCACGAGCCGCCGTATTCCCATAAGGCCGCGCCCGGCACGATGAAGAAGAATATGGTCCTCGCCATTGAGCCTGGAATTTATTGGGAAGGCGGCGGTGGTTTGCGGCTCGAGGACAATTTCCTGGTGACGGAGACGGGCAGCGAGAAATTATGCTCCGATCCGGACGATTTTCGCATCTAGGCGCGCTGTCGATGGGGAGGTCAGGTTGGCGGTTTCCGATTCACTCGCGAAGAAAATCATCGCGCAAGTTCGCGAGGACGAAATTGTCGCGATGGCGTTCGATGTTGTGAATATTGCAAGCCCGACCGGCGAAGAGCTCGAGATGGGCAAGTACATGCGTGCGGCGCTCGAAGGAGAAGGCCTGCGAGTCAGCTGGCAGGAGGTCGAAGCGGATCGCGCAAACGTGATTGGGCGCTGGGAAGGTTCGGGCACTGGAACGTGCCTGATGTTTAACGGCCACATGGACACGTCGAACACCGGGCGTGAAACCTATCTCACCGGAATCGGTTACAAGCCCAAGGCCGTTTTGAAAAACGGAATGATCTATGGCCTGGGGATTTACAACATGAAAGGGGCGTTGGTCTGCTACACCCAGGCCGTCAAAGCGCTGCAGCGTGCGGGGGTACGTCTCGCGGGCGACATCCTGATTGCCGCTGTGGTTGGAGAAATTGAAAAGACGCAGTGGAGCGATGAGTTTGTCGGCAAAGATTTTCGCGGATACGGGGCTGGAACGCACTACATGGTGAATCACGGAGTACTGCCGGACATGTGCATTCTCGGCGAGCCAACGGACATGCAAATTGTTCTCTCACATTACGGCTCGATCTGGGTGCGGATCGGCACGCGCGGCAGTTATGTCCACACAGCGTTTGCTGCGGGACGCCAGCAGGAAAATTCCATCCGGCGGATGCATGATGTATTGAATGAAATCTACAAGTGGATCCCGGCATTTGAATCGCAGGCGACGTACAATGGAAAGAAAGGTGTCGTAAACGTCGGCTGCATTCGTGGCGGATATCCGTGGCGCGCGAGCCGGACGCCGGATCGCACTGACGTTTTCCTCGACCTGCGAGTTCCGCCGAACGCATCGCTCGCCGACGCACGCCGCTCCGTGAAGTCGCTTGTGCTGGATTTGCAAAAGCGTTTCCCTGATTACGGAATTGATTTTGAGACGTACGTGTCCGTGCCCGGCGCGCAGATCGCCGCGGATCACGAGCTCGTGAAGACCATCGACGCCGCGCACACACACATTCTTGGCTCACCACCACGCCGCGACACTGTGCTGTGGTGTTCCGACGCGTCGGTGATGACGCGGTTTGGCATCGAGACGCTCAATTACGGTCCGTCGAGTGGGCCGCGTGACGCCGAAGGCGAGAAAGTCGCCGTCGAAACATTCGTGAACATCACGAAGGTCTACGCTCTCGCCGCAGCAGAGATTTGCGGCATTTTAGAATAATTGAAATCCACAAACAGAATTTGCGAGCTCTGAATGGCGCGGCTCGCCGAAAAGACGAAACCAGGAGCATGCGTGGTCAGTCCGGCTGAAATCGATCGTCGCACTCGAAACATTCGTGAAGCGATGAGGCGGGAAAATCTCGATGCGTTGATTGTTTGTGGAAACGAGTACACCGGCTTCGAAGGGGCAGTCCGATACGTCTCCGGGTTTGAGATCGTTCACCGCTACGTGTACGTCTTGATGCCGCTCGAGGGCGAGCTGCGCCTAATATTCCCTAGTGAAGCGCGATGGATTGGCGACAAAAGCAAGCCGTGGGTTCGCGAGCATATCTGGGCTGACATTCCCGGCAAATGGATCGCTGATTTCGCTTCCGGCCAGAGCTGGAAGCGTCTCGGCGTTTACGGACTCGATGCAGTCATGGCCGTTCGTGATTATCGCGAACTTCAGAACGCGTCTGCGGAACTCGTGCCATTCGATAGATCCTTCGATATGGCTCGCGCGGTAAAGAGCGACGATGAACTCGCCGCAATTCGCCACAGCATGAAAATCATCGAAGACGGTTTTTGGGCCATGCTCGAGAAATATCAGGTTGGCAAAACAGAAGCCGAAGTGATGGCTCCCGCTGTCGGCCGCTTTTTCGCGGGCGGCGCGGGGCTGCAGATGATGAACATTGTTCTCTCCGGCACTCGCGGCGAAGCGGAAGCACACTTCAAAGTGCCGCGTGATCGCAAAGTGAATGCCGACGATCTTCTCCTCTATTCGCTCGAAATCGCGGGCCCCGAGGGATACTGGGTCGAGTTTTCGCGCCCTTTGATTCGGGGTTCGATTAGCGCGACGACCAAGCGAATGGCGGACGTTTATCCCGAAGCTCTCGAAGCCGCGCGAGTGCTGATGCGCGATGGCGAGCCGATCAAAAATGTTCATCGCGCCGCGGCCGACATTTTCGCGAAACAGGGCTTCAAACTCGGGCATCTTTCCGGCCACTCGATTGGTATGACCATGATCGAGCATCCCGCCATCGGCGCATCCAGCGATACGTTGCTTCGCGAAAACATGGTCTTTTCGTTTCACCCTCAGGTAGTGGATCAGGACGGCAAAGTGTGCTTATACACGCAGGACACGTACCGCGTCGGCAAATCCGAAGGCGAGAACTTCGCCAACGTCGAATGGAAATTCTATTCCGGCGCCGAGAGGCCGAGGTAAACGCACGATGAAAATTTGCATCGTCGGCTGCGGCGCAATCGGAAGTATCTTCGGCGCACATCTTGCGCGGCTCGATGGCGTTGAAGTCTATGCTTACGATGTTGCCCGGGCGCACATCGAAGCCATCGAGCGCAATGGCCTCACAATTTCCGGCGCAGCGGATTTCACCGTGCGCATCCACGCCACGACCGACCCGCGCGCGATTCCTCGTTGCGACTTTGGGATCGTTGCCACGAAGAGCACGCACACGGCCGGCGCAATTCCGCAAATCGCGCACGCATTCGACGCGGGAAGCGCCGTCTGTTCTGTGCAAAACGGCGTTGGCAATGAGGAGTTAATCGCGGCGCACGTCAAGCACGTCATTCGCGGCACGACTTTTCCCGCAGGCCACATCGTCGAGCCCGGGCACGTGGGTTTCGACATCAAAGGCGACACGTGGATCGGACCGTTCGAGCCAACGCGCACGCCCATGGCGCGCGTCACCGAGTTGGCCGCAATGCTCACAAAGTCGGGCCTGAACACAATTGCGCTGGAAGACGCTCGCGGCGCGCAGTGGACGAAGCTGATCTTCAACTCTTCAACGAATCCCGTGGGCGCCTTAACGCTGCTGCATCATGGTGCCGCAACTCGATTGCCGGCGACCGGCCAGCTTTTCGAAGACCTGATCGCTGAGGGAGAGGCCGTCGCAAAAGCTCTTGGGATCAAGCTTCACGGCGACCCTCGCGCGCTCGTGCAAAAAGGCGCGAATGCTCCGGGCAAACATAACGCCAGCATGTTGCAGGACGTGCTCGCGAAGCGCATCACCGAAGTGGATTTTATGAATGGCGCGATCGTTAAGTCCGGCGCGCAGACGGGCGTGCCGACGCCGTTGAATAAAGCAATGTGGGCTTTGATCAAAGGGCTCGAACATTCCTGGACGAATCCTTAGAGATTATTCCGGACGAATCAGGGGGCAACAAATCTCATGGCAGTTCCTTTTCGTATAGGCGTTTTGCAACTCAGTATGGAGCCGGTTGCGGAGACCGTGCAGATGGCGCAGGCCTGCGAGCGCGCGGGTTTCGATGCGTTTTGGCTTGCGGAGGCATATCCGTGGTGGCGAAAACATGCGATGGAAGCACGTTCTTCCACGGCGATCACCGCCATCATCGCGCGCGAGACGAAACGCATTCCCATCGGCTGGGGCATCATTTCGCCCTACACCCGCAACCCGATTCAGATCGCAATGGAAGCGCGCGTGCTCCAGGACGTCGCCGGACCCGGAAGATTTTTCCTCGGCCTCGGAGCTTCGAAGATATTCATGAAGGAAGCGGGCGAGGGCGAAACTGGAAAAACGGCCGGGCCGGCGACCGTGATGAAGGAAAGCATCGAAATCGTGCGCGGAGTGCTCGGCGGCGAAGAATTTAATTACGAAGGAAAAGTCTTCGACGCGCACGTGCCCGCGCTGAAATCCGACGCCCATGTAGCGCGCCACTCCGTTCCGATCTACATTGGCGCCACCGGTCCCGTGCTGCAGCGCATGGCCGGAAGCATGGCCGATGGCCTGCTCACCGCCAGCATCACGACGCCGGAATTTGTTCGCTATTCGCGGACCTTCATGGAAGAAGGGGCTCGCAAAGCCGGACGCGATCCCGCGAATCACGATCTTGGCGCCGTAATCGTCGGAAGTATCGGAAAAGACAAGAAACGCGCAGGCGATGGCGCGCGCGAGATGGCGGCGATGTACCTCGCGAACAAAGTTCAGAACATCCGCGGCTCAGCCGATATGCTGCTGCAGAAAGCCGGTCTGACTTTTGAGGAAATTCGCCCGATCGCGTACGCGATGGAATCCGGCGGAAGGAAAGCTGCTGCGCGCGCCGTCACCGACGAAGTTTTCGAGAAGGTCTGCCCGATTGCCGGAACGCCCGATGATTGCATTCACCGCATTGAACAATACCGCGCGGCGGGCTGCACGCATATTTTGCTCGAAGTCTGGGGCGACGATCGGCTCGAGCAAGCAAAATTGTTCGGCGAAGCTGTCCTGCCACACTTCAAGCATTAGGATTCGAGCCGGATCAAAAATTTAGTGTCCGCCGATCGGATGCCGCACGACTCCGTATTTTCCGCCCCAGCCATCCGTCATCTGATTGCGGATTTCCCACAACTCGGGGAAGAATTTGACGCGCTGGCCCTCGTTGAGCAGCTCTACGGAGCGGCCTTTCAGCGATTTGGCATCGAGACCAATGGTTCGGTGAATGAGTTGGATATGGCAAAATCGAAAGCGTTGGAATAATTCGTCAAATTCCGCGAGCGCTTCCGCGACCACGTACGCATCCGAGTGCGAGTACTCGGAATCGTAAATTTTCTCGACTGTCAGGTTGTGTTTATCCAGATAGTGAGTCTTGAACGACTGCCATAGCGGCTGGTGCATCTTCAGAAGTGTTCGGAACCCGGGAGATTCCTGGCCACTGCCGTTTCCGAGCTGCAACCGAATTTCCTGATATTCCTTCGGCGACATCGTTTCAAGAAGATCGAGTTGCTCGATCATCATGCGCAAGGCGATATGCACGCGCTTGAACAACGTGACGACGCGATTCGTGTTTTCCTGCTGGATGAAGTCGTCAATGTCGAGCATCGTGTACGCAATCAGTTTCATCCACAACTCTTCGACCTGGTGCACCACCTGAAATTGAAGCTCGTCGCCGTTGCACAATTCCTTGAAGTCCTTCTGGCAGTGGAGCAGCGGCTTGGTGTTCAGGTAGAGCTCATAGTCGAGCGTGCCTTCACCGTTCATCGTTGAATAGAAATGCTCGCGGTCCATGAAATCTCCAGAGGTCTAGAAGATCAGCGCGCGCAGATCTCACTTACGATCGCGCGAAATTCATCGTCGGTGAGCAAGCCGCGTTTCTTTATTCCGGTCTGTTTCACAGCGGCCAGAACGGCCCCGCGCTGCGATTCGGGCACATTCAATCCCAGGTCGCGGCTCTTGATGGCGATACTGTCGATTCCACTCTTCTTGCCGAGTACGATTTCCCGGCGGGCGCTCACGATATCCGCGGAAAATGGTTCGATCGCTTCCGGCAAATGGAATTGCGTCGCGACGGCGCCGCTTTCGCGCATGAACAAGTTCTCTCCCACCACGGGCTTCCATGGCTCGAGCTCATAGCCGGAAGCCCGCCGCACGTGCCGCGAGACTTCACGAATCTTCTCCAGCTTCAGTTCGGTCGGAACTCCATAGATGCATTCGAGAGCCAGAGCAACCTCACCCAAATCCGCATTTCCAGCGCGCTCGCCCATACCGTTGATCGTTCCTTGAATCCACTTCGCGCCGGCTCGCACCGCGGCGACAGCACAGGCGGTCGCTAGTCCGAAGTCGTTGTGACCGTGGTAATGGAGCGGCACGGAAGGACCCAGCCATTCGCGCACCTGCCCTACCAGGTATCCTGCGGCTTCCGGTCCGCAGGCGCCAATCGTATCCACGACGACCGCCTCTTTGGCGCCCGCTTCCATGGCAGCCAAATAGAGCCGGCGCAGATGTGCGAGATCCGCCCGGCTTCCGTCTACCGCGAAAAAAGCCACAGTGAGACCGTGTTTCACTGCGTGCCGGACAGCATCTACTGCGCGGCGAATGGATTCATCCGCGGTGCTCCCGTAGGCCCGCAGCTTGATTTCACTCGCTGGAATCTCGATCACGGTAGCTCGCGCGCCAAGGCGAATCACTTCGTCAACGTCCGCCAGAACGGCCCGTGCAAATCCCCAGATTTCGGCCTTCAGTCCCGCGCGGCAAATCGCGCCGAACGCTTCGGCATCTTCCGACGACGTGCGCGGAAAGCCGGCTTCGATACGGCTGACGCCCAGCGAATCCAGCAAGCGCGCGATTTCCAGCTTCTGATCGCGATCCAGAACGACGCCGACTGTCTGCTCGCCATCTCGCAGCGTCGTGTCGTAGAAACGCACTGGGCCGCTTCCCGCCGCAATCGGAATCTTGGCCCGATCATTCAGCGCGCTCACCCAGAACTTTCCGTCACCGTTTTGCATCGAGCCCTTTCCCTATCCCGCCACTACGGACTTCTTCCCGTATGCCGCTTCCCAGGAAATGACCGGGTTGCGCAGCACGCCGATCCGCTCAATCTTGCACTCCACAACGTCGCCTGGCTTCAGATAAAGAGATTTTGGATCGTCGCTGAATGCGGCTACTCCGGACACGGTGCCGGTCGAGAGGACGTCGCCCGCGCTGTAGCCCATGGGAGAATAGTGCGCCAGAATCTCGGGGATTTTCACTGACATTTTCTTTGAGTGCGACTGCTGCCGCACCTTGCCGTTTACACGCAGCTCCATCGCGAGATTATGCGGATCGGGAATTTCATCCGCCGTGACGATCCAGGGCCCAAGCGGGCAGAACGAATCGATTCCTTTGCAAAAGCTGAATACGCCTGATTTCATTTCGCGACGCTGAATGTCGCGCGCGGTGATGTCGTTGAAAATTACATACCCGCCAATGTAATCGCCGGCTTCATTCGCCGAAAAATGACGACCGGCACGCTTCAAAACAACTGCCAGCTCCAATTCATAGTCCAGCTCTTCGGTCAGATGTTCGGGGTAGATAACCGGCTCGTCAGGGCCTATGATCGCGTCTACATTCTGAAAGAAAACGATCCACGGCATGACTGGATGCGAGAACCCTGCCTTCTGCGCCTCTTCGTGGTGTTCACGAAAATTTCCAGCCGTATGAAAGAACTTCTTCGGCACGATTGGCGCTTTCAGCTTGACGTCCGCGAGACCGTAGTAAATCCTCTCGCCCGATGGAGCGGTGACGTGCAGGCCGCGATCGGTTGCATGCGTCAACGCCGCGCGCGCGGCATCGAGACTCGCGTCGCCGCCTTCGAATAAACCGCGCATATCAGCTGGAACACGTGCATCGGCGATCCGGTAGAAGGCCGGATCTCCTTCCACCTCTAAGAGATACAGCGCGTACGCATAGTTCAAATCGACGATGTGGGCGCTATCTAACGCCAACGCGCCGATTCGTTTTTGGTTCGGTCCCGTCTCAAACGTGACCAATTTCATGTCCCGGGGGTCCTCCGCCTTTATTTGCCGAACGTTTCGCCCATAATCTATCGCATCGGCGCTCAAACGTGAAATTGCCCGCGCGTGAATGCGCCCTGGAAAAGGCCAAGCTGCGATTTTCAGCTTCAGGGCTACGCGAATCGCATCCTGGCGCGCGCAGAAGACTTTCTATAGCCGCTAGCGGCAGCCGGATTGATCCGATTAACAACGGTGCTCGCATCGAGCTTTTGTCAAACGCCGGCTCTAGTGCAGGTTGAGGACGAGAAGCCTCGGTTCGGTCATCTCTTCAATCGAGTAGCGCAACCCTTCTCGACCGAGGCCCGAGTTCTTGATGCCTCCATACGGCATGTGATCGATGCGGAACGCCGACATTTCTCCTACGATCAAGCCACCGACCTCCAGCGTTTCGTACGCCTGAAATATGAGCTTGGCGTCGCGAGTAAATAGCCCAGCCTGCAAGCCGTAAGGAGAATCGTTCACTCGCCGCAGCGCGTCGATGAAATCGTCGTATGGCTCGATAACGACTACCGGCGCGAACACTTCCTCGCAATTGACACGCATCTGCGGCTTCGTATGTGTGAGCACCGTCGGTTCAACCACTGTGCCGTGACGTTTTCCGCCCGCGAGAAGCTTGGCGCCGGCCGATACGGCTTCTTCGATCCACGACACGGCCCGCTTCGCCGCATCCTCGTTTATCATCGGTCCCACGTCGGTGCTTTCGTCGATCGGATTTCCCGTCTTCAGTTTCGCGACCTTCGCGAGCAGAGACGTAGTGAATTTCTCTTCAACGCCTCGCTGAACGAAAATCCGCTGCACCGAAATGCAGCTCTGTCCCGCATAAGAAAAACCACCGAGCGCGCAGCGTTCCGCGGCGTACTCTACGTCGGCGTCGGCGTGAACGACGACGGCCGCATTGCCGCCCAGCTCGAGGACGACTTTTTTCTTTCCCGCCTTTTGCTTCAATCCCCAGCCGACGGAACCGCTCCCAGTGAACGTGAGAAGCTTCAGCCGATCGTCTGCTACGAGTGCTTGGGCATCTTCGTTCGAAAGGGAGAGGACATTCAGCGCGCCCGCGGGCCATCCCGCATTGACGATGACCTCGCCGAGCAGAAGCGCCGTCAACGGCGTCTTCGGCGCTGGCTTCAAAACCATCGTGCAACCAGCGGCAATTGCCGGGGCCACCTTGTGAGCCACAAGATTCAACGGAAAGTTGAATGGCGTGATCGCGGCAATCGGGCCGAGCGGAAACCGCCGCACGATTGCCGTACGCCCCACCGTTGAGGGCAGCAGATCCATCGGAATCCATTCACCGCCGATGCGGACACTTTCGTCGGCAGCGATCGCGAACGTGAAGACCGCGCGCTCAACCTCCGCGCGCGCGGTTTTGACCGGTTTTCCCGCTTCCAGGGCGATGAGTTGGGTGAATTCTTCCTTGCGCGTGGCGATGGCATCGGAAATCCGGCGAAGAATTTGTTGCCGCTCGTAGGCGGCCATGTGCCGCGTTTTCTCGAACGCGCGCACGGACGCTGCGATGGCGCGCTCCAGCCGATCGCGGGTCGCCCAGTACGTCGCACCAACGGCACTTCCGTCGAACGGAGAACGGACTTCGAGTGGCGCCCCGTCAGCTATCCATTCCCCGTCGAGCAAAAAGGGAAAGGACTTGACTGGAACTTTGGCGGAAACAGACATTCAGGTCTCCCCAGCACCAGTATAGCCTACGCGCGCCGCGACTCCGCGCCTGCGTGCGCCTCGCTGACTGTTGCGAGCGCCGCTTCGAGAACATCCAAGCCTTCGTCGAAATCGGCTTCCGAAATGATCAGCGGCACGAGGAGACGAATTACATTTCCGTAGGTACCTGCCGAAATCGTCAGCAATCCGTGTTCGTAGCAGTAGCGCACGACCTGCTCGGTTTCGCGCTTCGCCGGCTCGCGTGTCTCGCGCGACGCGACCAGTTCGATCGCCTGCATCGCACCCATTCCTCGCACTTCACCGATAATAGGCCAGCGTCTCTGCCAATTCGTGGCCCGCGCCACAAACCGCTCGCCCAATAATTCCGCGCGAGCACTAAGGTTCTCCTTCTCAATCGTTTCGATGACGGCCAGCGCGGCAGCGCACGAAACAGGATTGCCGCCGAACGTTCCGCCGAGTCCGCCCACGCCAGGAGAATCCATGATCTCCGCGCGCCCGGTCACGGCCGCAAGCGGCATCCCGCCGCCCAACGATTTCGCAGTGACGAGCAGATCGGGAATGATGTCGTAGCGGTCGCACGCAAAAAGTCTGCCGGTGCGTCCAAATCCCGTCTGTACCTCGTCGGCGATAAAGAGAATTCCGTGCTGCCGGCAAATATTCTGAAGAATCGCGAAAAACTCCGCGGGCGGAGTGACGAAGCCTCCCTCGCCCAGAATTGGCTCGACCACGACTGCCGCGACTGCCGAAGCTGCCACGACCCGCTTGAATGTATCTTCAAGATGATGCGCGCAAAAAACCTCGCACGACGGATATCGAAGCGAATAGGAGCAGCGGTAGCAGTAAGCGTACGGAATGCGATAAATATCGGCCGCAAACGGCTCAAAACCGGCTTTGTACGGATGTGTCTTGCTCGTCAACGACATCGTAAGCATCGTCCGGCCATGAAACGCGTCTTCGAAACAAATAATGGCGGGGCGCTTCGTGTGGCATCGCGCAATCTTCACTGCGTTTTCGATGGCTTCCGCGCCGCTATTCAACAAGATCGTTTTCTTCGGAAAATCGCCTGGAGCCAGCTTGTTCAATTTTTCCGCGAGTGAAATGTAGTCGCCGTAAGGAGCGACGCTGAAGCACGTGTGCAGAAATCGATCGACTTGCGTGCGGATAGCGCTGACAACGCGATCCGCGCGATGGCCGACGTTCGAGCAGCCAATTCCGCCGGCGAAATCGATGAATCGATTCCCGTCCACATCTTCGACCACGGCGCCTTCTGCGCGCGCCGCGAATACCGGCGTCGCATGGTAAACGCCGCGCGGAACTGCGCTCGCCCGGCGACTCATCAAAGCCTGGGATTTTGGCCCCGGTACAGAAGTTCGAAGTTGAATCGCGGGCATATCAGTACCATCCGATCGGCTGCTCGTTGAGGTTAATGTGAACCTGCTTGGTCTCGAGGTATTCGTCGATTCCCCATGGCCCGAGCTCGCGTCCGAAGCCTGATTGCTTGTAGCCGCCCCAGGGCGCCTCGACGTACGTCGGCTGCATGTGATTCACCCAGACGATTCCGGCGCGTAGAGCCTTGACGACGCGAAATGCTTTGAAAATATCGCGCGACCACACCGCTGCCGCAAGGCCGTATGGCGTCGCGTTCGCTATCCGCACGGCCTCGGCTTCGTCTTTGAACGGAATCACGGACGCAACCGGCCCGAAGATTTCCTCCTGCGCGATGCGCGCCGAATTATCCACATCGTAGAACACCGTCGGCTCGACGTAGTAGCCTTTCGCAAAACCCTTCGGCCGCCCGCCACCCGCTCCCAGTTTCCCTTCCTTCTTGCCGACTTCCAGGTAGGAATTGACGCGATCGTATTGCTCTTTGCTGACTAGCGGGCCCATCTTCGTTTCGCGCTCGAGCGGCGGACCGAGACGAATTGTTTTCGCCTTCGCCGACATTGCTTCGACGAATTTCGGATAAATCGACCGCTCGACGAGAATCCGGCTGCCGGCTGAACATACTTCCCCCTGATTAATGAACACTCCGAACAAAGCGCCGTCAATCGCCGCTTCGAAATCCGCGTCGGCAAAGAAAATGTTCGGCGACTTGCCGCCAAGTTCAAGCGTGACGCGTTTCACCGTATCTGCGGCCATCTTGACGATTTGCTTTCCCACGGCTGCGCTGCCGGTGAACGCGACTTTATTCACGTCAGGATGCCGCACGAGAGACGCGCCGCACGTCTCGCCGAGTCCCGTGATGATGTTTACGACCCCGGGAGGCAATCCCGCGTCCGTGAGCCAGTTCGCGAATTCGAGCGCCGTCAGCGGCGTTTGCTCCGCCGGCTTGAGTATGCACGTACAGCCCGCGGCGATCGCCGGCGCCAGTTTCCACGCCGCCATCAGCAGCGGATAGTTCCAGGGAATGATCTGCGCGGCCACGCCGATCGGCTCACGCAGCGAAAGGCTTAGCGCGTTGTCCGGGACGGGATTCACATGTCCAAGAACTTTCGTCGCGAGCCCGCCATAATATTCAAAGCATGTCGCGCAATCCGCGATGTCATATTCGGCTTCGACAATCGGCTTGCCGCAATTTCGAGCTTCGAGCTCGGCCAGCATCGCGGCTCCTTTGCGGATTCGGTCGGCGAGCCGGAATAGAATTCGCCCGCGATCCTGCGCCGTCGTTTGCGGCCACGCGCCGGAATCAAATGCAGCTCGGGCAGCCGCAACGGCGCGGTTCACGTCCTTCTCGTTCGCGTTCGGAACTTCGGCGATCGTTTCTTCCGTGGAAGGATCGATCACGGGTAAGTAACCGCCGCTTTCGCTTTCCACCCATTCGCCGTTCACGTAGTCTTTGTATTTGCGAACTCCCACTTTTGCCTCTGTGGCCATACGCACTCCTCAAATCAGACTGCTCGGCTGCCTGACGCTTACGCGCGGTGTGCCAGCGCTGCGGCAGCGACTTTTCGCCGCCCGTACACAAAAAAGAAAAACGCTGCGAGACCCACGAAGAGCGCCGTCCCGCCAAACATCCACACTTCGTATAGAAACAGCGACGTGATCTGCTGCGCCGGGAAAAACGCGACGATGATCGCAAGCACCGTCGTAATCATTCCGCTGAAGCCCGACAACACGAGCACGCCTTTGCTATAGCGGCCCGTCACCGGCGATTCCGTGTACGCAATCTTGAGTAGAGCGCCGAAAATGTAGACGAACGGAATCAGCTGCAGCACCACCGCCAACGACAGCATCTTTTGAAATGTCTCTTGAACGCCGCCTCCCAGAAAATTGAATGCCACGAGAATGACCGACACGATCGCATGAACGATCAAAGCCGCATAGGGAGTTCCATAGCGCGGATGGACCTTTCCAAGCCATGACGGTAGATAGGAATCCAATCCCGCAACGAACGGAATCCGCGCGGAACCTGCAAGCCACGCGGAGGCGATTCCGGCGATCGAAAGGCTCAGCATCAGCGCGAACGGCGCGACAATCCATTTAACGCCGACTCGTTGCGCCATATGCGCCACGGCCTGGACGATTCCCTGCAGCACGCTGATTTCATTTTTGTTGACCGCCATCAGCAACGTGAGCGTCGCGGCAATGTAGAGTGCGCCGGAAATAATGCCGCCCCACGCCACGGCGCCCGGCAAGGTCTTCTCCGGATCTCGAATCTCGTCGCCCATCACCGACGCCAGCTCGAGTCCCACGAGGCCGAAGCAAATCACGCCGAAAGAATTGAGCACGAATCGCGGATCTTTCGGCATCCGGAAGTCGGCCGTGGTCACCGTCGTGCCAAAGTGCAGCCAGACGATCACGCCGAGCAGAACCAGCGTCCCAGCCGCGACGCCCGTGCCGATGCCGCCGAGATTGTTCACCCATTTGCCGACGCCGAGGCCTCGGATGTTCAGGACCACAAGCAATCCAAACAAGATGAGCGAGAGCGTCACGGCAAACATCTTGTTATCGGCGAGCGCTTCGTGTCCCGGCCCCAGAACAAAAACGGACACACCGACGAAATAGAGCAGGACGGTTGGGACGTACATCATGTTGTTCGTCCAGTAGCACCAGCCCGAAAGAAATCCGTGAAAGTCTCCGAACACCTCTTTCGCCCACAAATACACTCCACCCTCGCCCGGATACCGGTGGGCCAGCTCGATCACGGCGATTCCTTGCGGCCAGAAGAAGAGCAGCAGTGCGCCAATCCAAAGCCAAATCGTCACGCCGCCGTTCGCCGCAATGCTCGGAACGACGTTCAGGTTGAAAACGGCGACCACAAACAGCGCCACCAGGTCCCATCGTCCGAGCGCCCGCTTGAGTTGCGCGCGCTCCGTTGCATGGTCTCCCGTGGCCAACGCTCACCCCTCCGAATGTGACTTGCCGGTCTTAGCCCGCCGGATCGTTAACGCGACCGGTCAGCGCGCGACGGCTGCAGCGCGCTCGCGTTGGGCTGCGGCAAGCGCAGGCGCAACTTCGGCGAAGCGCTCGAGATGCTTCTCAATATCGGCTTCCGTGTGCGCCACCGAAATCGTCCATTGCTCGTCCCACCAATACGGCTGAGGAATGACGCCGCGATTCGTCATCGCGAACCAGTAGTGCCGCCAGAGATCGGTATCTGCCGCGAGCCAATCGCGATAATTTCGAATCGGCTTCGGGAAAAACATGAGCGCGCCGTTGGACCCTGCGCCAACCACATAGGCATTCAAACCAGTTTTGTCGAGCTGCTTCTGATAACCATCCAGGAGCTTCTTATTCAACCGCGTCACGTGTTCGTACGCCGCCGGCGTGAGCACTTCGCGGAATGTGGCGAGTCCCGCGGCCATCGCCACCGGATTCGTGTTGTATGTGCCCCCGTGAAATACGCGATGGTCGGTGATCAAATTCATGATGTCGCGCGTGGCGCCAAACGCCGCAAGCGAAAACCCTCCACCGATGGATTTCGCGAGACATACGATGTCCGGCTTCACATTAAAGAATTCGCACGCCCCGCCGCGGGCCAGCTTCGCGCCGGTCTTCACTTCGTCAAAAATCAAGAGCGCTCCGTTCTTCTTCGTGATTTCGCGCAGGCCCTGGTGATAACCGGCGTCCGGCATCAGAATTCCGACATTCATCATGATGGGCTCAACGATTACCGCCGCGATCTCTCCCGGATATTTCGCGAAGAGCCGCTCGACGCCCGCCAAATCGTTGAACTGCGCGACAACAGTATTCGCGAGAGTGGCCTTCGTGACGCCCTCGCCGCCCGGAACGGAATTCGGGTAATTCGCATCCCCGACTTCATTCATCTTCGGCTTCACGGACACGAGCGCGGAATCATGCAGTCCGTGATACCCGCCCTCCATCTTGATGATGCGATCGCGTCCGGTGGCAGCGCGCGCCAGCCGCACAGCATGCATCGTGCATTCCGTCCCGCTGTTGCTGAATCGCACCATATCAACGGGAAAGCGCGCGCAAATCTCTTCCGCCAGCGCATTCTCGGCGTCGTGCGGCATTCCAAACATCGTGCCGGTCTGTAATTTTCCCTGCACGGCCTTAATCACGGCGGGATGGCAATGCCCCGTCATCAACGCGCCAAAGCACAGATTGAAATCCACGTACTCATTGCCGTCCACGTCGTGGATGTGGCCGCCTTTTCCATCCTTCACGAAAAGCGGATACGGATCGTAGGCGCGATAGTTGCTGGCGACGCCCAGGGGGATACGCTTGGCCGCCTTGGCATGCGCCTCGCGCGATTTTGGCGTGCGCTTTTCGTAGGTCTGAATTTCCTTCTGCAGTCCTTCGTGCATGATGCCCTCCCCGTGCAGTACCTGGGTGAAAGTTAAAGAGTCTCGAGCGATTAATTCTTGCCTGGCTGAATCGTCCAATGCCGCACCGGCATATTTCGCTTCGCAAGTTCCGCAAAGAATGGCTCCGGCGGAATCACGTTTTCCGGCGCTTGCACACCAACTCCCGAAAATTGGCCACGGCCGAGCATCAGCGCGCCGATGGCCGCCGGAAATCCCGTATCGCGCGCGACAGCGGAAAATGCCGGCTTCGTCGTGTACCGCGCACTCGATTCTGCCGCTCGCGTCACTCGCCTGCCATTCTTCCGGCCACGCACAACCACGCGAATCGTTTCCACATCCCTCGCGCTCACTTTTGGCGCATTGCGATTCAGGAGCGAGAGAAGCACTTCCCGCGGCGCGACACGCGTGCCATTCACGGGAATGGACTCGCGGCTTGCGAAGCCCACCTCGCTGAGATTCCGGACGAGTCCAACGAGTTGTGGATCGTAGTTAATCTTGAAATGCACCTCGCGAACGCCTTTGCCGCGAAAGCTGATGGGCAGCGTTCCCAGTTCCGAGTGAATCGAATTCCGCAACGTGACGCGGCCGATCGGCGCGGGGAATCGCTCGACGACCGGATCCGAAAGCATGGGCCGTTCGATGAAGCGGCCGTTCTGGAATGCGACTGGCGGCATCGTGAGTTCGTCGAGAATCGTGGCAATCGAGAACGTGTACGCGATCGGACTGTCGTATTGGCGCAAGTCCGTCGACGCGTTGAACACGTCAATCGAGTCGATTCGGTCCATCGAATCTCCAAGAAAGCGCGCCATCACGTTCGTCGTGCCGGGCGCGCCGCCCATTCCCGCAATCGCAATGCGCTCAATCCGGCGGAAGTCACGGTCGAGCGCAAACTGCCGCCTCGTCATGTGATACAACCCACCAAGGTCGAGGTAATTCACGCCCGCAGCCAGCGCAGCGCGCATCACCTCCAAGTTCCAATTGTACTGCGCACAGTTCACGACGGCGGTTGCGCCACGCAGAAGTCGCGCCAGCTTCGTCACGTCTCGAACATCGGCGAAGGACGCTCGCGCTTTACCACGCCCGTAGAGCCGCGCGACTTCCTGCGCCCGCTTCAACTCGAAATCAGCGACGACGAAATGCTCCACATCGGCGGCTCGCGCGAGGTCGTAAACCACCGCGCGCCCCATCATTCCCGCTCCCAGCACCACGAATCTCATAACTCGCGTATCCGGCTCGCCACGGCTTCACGCAAAAAAGCGAGGGCGCCATCTCACGCGGCACCCTCGCTTCCGATGGCTGCGACTCAGGGGGTCTACGGCGGTCGCGTGTCTTACAGCTCGCCTTCAACTATATTTTCCACATCCTCATGCACTTGCGCGGCGGCCGGAGTTGCGCTACAAGTATCTTCAGTAACCTCGAAGTGTGCTCGCGGCGGCCCGCAATCCTTGCCTTCTATGCTTACGATCAGAAGAAAAACTTCAGTCCAAACTGCATCACACGCGGATCTTCCCGCAGCTTAAGAATCTGCCCGAAGGTTGAATCCGCAAAGTTTCCGTCCGGGTTATTGAATTGCGTGTGGTTCCACGTGTTATAGAATTCCGCGCGGAACTCGGTGTCCCATCTTTCGCTGATTCTCGTTTTCTTGGAAAGGACGAGATCCGTGTCGCTGATTGCCGGCCCGCAGCAAAGTGAGTGCGGTGTGTTGCCGAAAGTTCCGTAGCCCACGCCCGTGATCGTCGGATCCGTAAAATTCGCCGGATTGAACCAGAAATCACCGTGGGTCTTCGGATTCTCAAACTGCACCGGGGCGGTCTCGGTCGGCGTATTCGCATCCTCAAAGAAAGTGCTGCTCTCGAGTTCCGCATCGTTCGGATCGAAAACTCGAATCGGGAATCCGCTCTGATACGTAATGATCGCGGAAGCGCCCCATCCGTCCGCCACCTTGCCTACAAACCCGTCGTACTTCGGTATGGGAAGTTCCCACACCGGACTGATAACGAAGCGGTTTTTCGCCGATAGCAGCGAAACGCCGCGGGTCGCATTGAAATTGATGGGATTCAATTCGTTTTCGAACGAGGCGCCTTGATCGATCGACTTGCTGAACGTGTAGGAGGCCTGGAACAGCAGCCCGTGCGAGTAGCTCTTCTCAACGGAAATCTGCAATCCGTTGTAATTCGAGTTCGCGATCGTGTCTTCCGCAAAGATGTTGCTGAATACGGGCACTCCATCTCCCGGACAACCTGTCATCAGGCTCCCGCTCAACGGCTGGCAGTTTGGCGACGAATAGGGGCGCGTACCGACGAACGTGATGCCGTTCGGAGCGACGCTGCTCACCAGCGTGCCGGCGGGAACACAATTGCCGCCGGGGCCGGCGTTATAGGGAAGCACGAGACCGTTGCAATTCGAAAAGGTGGCCTTGAACGGCTCAGACGGCGCACTCACCAAGGGGACCACCGTATTCGGCGTGATGTAATACTCGCTGTCCGCGCCGAACGGTGCGCAGTTATTTCCCGGCGACCCTCCGGGCCCCGACAAAACATTGTTGCCCGAGGGATACGCGGCCGCTATGGCCATGATGCCCAGGCAGGTCTGGATATTGCCGGCATCCAAATCGTGAGAGCCAAGCAAGTGGTGTCCCTGCGTGCCAACGTACGACACGCGCAGCAGCATGTCCTTCGTTAACTGGCGTTCCACCGTCAAGTTGTACTGCTCGGAGTATTGAGACTTCAGGTTCGGTCCGAACTCGCCGAATAGGAGAATTGGGCGGAACGTTGACCAATCCACGCAGCCATTCGGGCCTCCCGGCGTATCGGACCCGCAGGGTGTCTGCGGAGTCTGATTGATCACGCCGAGAAACGGATTGGGACTTACCGAGCCGCTCTGTGAAAGGTAGGGCAGGTTGAAGAGCGGGCTGGAGAGGAACGAACTGCCGCCAAAAGGCGGTTCGGCGCTGAACTGTTCGAGAACCAGCTGCTCGATTGGGTTGTAGAAGATCCCGAAACCCGCGCGAATACTGGACTGGCCCGAGCCGCCAAAAAGCTTACCGAGGAATCCGCTCGTGAAATTGGGGCTGTAGGCGACTCCGATGCGAGGCGCAAAAGCCTTGTAATAGGTGGACGTCAGGCCGCGCGGGACGCCCTTGTCGCCGGGGAATACCAGCCCGAGCGGAAAGACGGCATTATTCGTTCCGCTGTTCTGGCCGCAATCGCCGGGATTTAGTCCGAGATTGGCGGCATTTTCCTGGGATAACCAGCACGGGTATTGCGTCGTCACTTGGCCCGGACGGAATGTCTGCAGCCGGTTGCCCGTGTCGTAGAACGGCGTGTTCAGCTCCCATCGCAATCCGTAATTAATCGTGAAGCTGGGCTTGATCTTGTAACTGTCCTGCATGAAGAGATACAGCGCCGTATTGCGGTCCGCTTCGCCCTGCGCGGCGCCCTGCGAGAATGTATTCGGCGTTCCGAGGAAATAGGCCGGAAACGAATCCGTGGCGCCGATTTGATCGGAGACGGGCGCGGACGTGAACGTGTATGCGCCGTCGATGTCGTAATAAAGGAACTGATCGAAGCGCGCGCGCCGCACGTCGCCGCCGAACTTGATCGTGTGCTTCGAATACGTCTTCGTAAAGTTGTCGGTCCACTGAAACGTGTTCCCGACCTGAGGAAGTTCGCCCTCTTCGTTATTCCCGATGACGAAGCCGCTCGTCGCGATGTACGGCACACCTTCACGCCCAGGAAGGGTTGTGGTGATGCCGAGCGGCTGATTCGGCGCGATTCCGAGTTCACTGGCGATCACGTTGTTTTGGTCCTGGAAGCATTCCGCCGCCGGGACGGCGCTTCCGCAGGAATCGTGAACTCCGGCGGCGCCGGGCAAAATACTGACGGGATGGTCCAAGAGCTTTTGCCCTTCACGAAAATAATTGAATCGAAATTCGTTGATCGCGGTGGAGCCGATGGTCCATGTGTGGCTGAGGTTCCACTGCTGCGAGCGGGTGCCAAAAATGTCGCCAAATCCGGGGAGCGTCGCGCCGGCTTCCTGAAACGTCGAGTAGGGATCCATCCGGTGATCGTCTTCAAAATAATAGTAGGCCGAAAACTGCTGCGAGTTTGTGATCTTGTGATCGAATCGCACGGTGAACTGATCGTCCCGGTTGTTCAGGTTTTCAAGCTGAGTTGTGGCGCCAGTCGAATTGCTGTACGGCGAGACGTATTGGTTATAGAGCGCCAGCGCCGTGGCATCGAAACATGCCGTGGGAATCTGCCCCGTAGGAAAGATAGCTGAATAATTGCTCCCAACAGCGATGGGAGCCGATCCTGGGATTGCGGCCACCGCCTGCGCGCAAGTCTGGCCGCCGCCGGTATTCCGGTTGGCGAGAATCGTCGCGAAGGAAGGATCTTGAATTGCACCCGTGAACGCACCTTCGCTCGAAAAATTGCCTCCGGCCTCAGCGGGAGTGGGAACGTCGACAATACCTGAATTGATTCCTTGGATGAGCCGGCCGCCCTCGTACGACCCGAAAATAAACGTGCGATCCTTCTTAATCGGCCCGCCAATCGTGGCGCCGAATTGATTTTGCTTGTAGTCGGGTATCGAAGTATCCAGATACCCACGCGTGTTGAGTACATCGTTGCGGAGGAATTCGTAAAAATCGCCGTGGACTGAATTCGTGCCCGACTTTGTGACCACGTTGACGATCGAGCCGGAATTTCGGCCGTATTCCGCGTCAAACGTGTTCGTCAAGACGCGAAATTCTTCAATGGCGTCCGGCGATGGCTGAATCGCGGGCCCGTTGACGAAAAGGTCGTTTCCGTCGCCGCCGTTCACCATGTAGTTGTTCGACCGCCCCCGGCCCCCATTCACCGAAACCACGCCTGGATTATCGCTGCCATAAAAAAGATCGGCGCCCAATTGCGATTGAACGCCCGGTTGCAACTGGAGAAGTTGATAGGCGTTCCGGGTATTCAGCGGGAGTTCGCGGATCGATGCGTCCGTCATCACCGCGCCGAGCTGCGTGCTGGTCGTTTCCACTTGAACTGCGTTTGCTTCCACAGTCACAGTCTGGGCCGCAGCGCCTACTTGAAGCGTCGCGTTGATTACGGCAACGTGCCCGATGTCAACGGCGATGTCCTTCACAATAAATTTTTTGAAGCCCGCAGCCTCCACGGTCAGAGAGTAATGCCCTACCGCAAGCTCGGCGATCTCAAATGAGCCGTCCTTTTCCGTGGTGGCGACGCGAACGTTATCGGTGCCCAGCAGAGTGGCCGTGACCTGTGCCGCCGGGATAACGGCGCCCGAGGCGTCCACAACGGCGCCCCGGATCGCACCCGTTGTCTGGGCCCATGCGGCTCCAGAAAAAATCAGAATGCCGAGAAACGCACGAACGCACACCCCTAGGTTCGTTCGGATTCTCATCTGCGCTCCTTTGCGAGTCATCCCCACCCCGTGGAGAACGGATTCTGTTATTTCTCCGAAATTATGGTTGCGCCGCGAGAAAAAACCTTACTATAATCCGCGAACCTTAGTGTAAGGTCTGCGGGTTGTCAAGGAAATTCGCGTGGCCGACGCGCGCGGTAAAGCGAAAAAAATGAATCGGAGTCATGGATATCTTCGCATCAGCGACGTGGCGCGTTTAGTCGGCGTTTCGCCCTCAATCTTGCGCACCTGGGAATCGGTCGGTCTCGTCACGCCGGCTCGCACCGATAGCCGCTATCGCCTTTTCTCCGCGGGTGATGTGCGTTTGCTGAAGCGCGCGCAATTTTTGCGCCGCGCGCGCGGAATGAATGCGCCCGCCATCGTTCATCTGCTCCGTTCCGAAGGCCTCCTCGCCAAACGCGCGGCCGCGAAGCCCGGCCCTTTGGGCCCCCGGCTCCGCCGCCTCCGCCTCGAGCACGGCCATTCGCTGTCGCAGGTCGCCAAGGCTGTCGCTGTCTCGGTTGGCTTTCTGAGCGCGCTGGAACGGGGTCATATGGGCGCGTCGGTCGCGACCTTGCGCCGGCTCGCAAGTTTCTATCGCGTCAATATACTCTCGCTCTTCGGCGCGGCGGCTTCGAGCCCCAATCGCGTTGGTTCCCGCGAGCGCAAAATCCTGGAAGCCGGACCGGGCGTGCGCATGGAATTGCTGGCATGGGGCGACGTCGTCATGGAGCCGCATCTTTTCCGGATCGCGCCCGGTGCGGGTAGCGGCGATTCCTACGCGCACGAAGGCGAGGAATTCCTTTTCGTTCTCAACGGAAGTCTGGAAATCGTTCTGGAAGGCGGCGAACCGGCTATGCTTCGCAAGGGTGACAGCTTTTACTTCGCAAGCAACGTGCGGCATCGCTGGACGAATCGCGGCAAGCGGGAGGTCTTGGTGCTATGGATCAACACGCCGCCCACATTCTGAGCGCAAAATACGTGAAGTCGATTTGCCCATTCAATCGAGCGAGATTTTCGCTCCTGCCTTTCGCGATCGCCATCGTGCTTGCGGCTTTTGCGTCCGCGTGCCACGAGCCAACTCTCAGCTTGCTCGTGTGGGAAGGCTATGCCGATCCCTCCTACACCCATGATTTCGAGGTTTCGCACAATTGCAAGATCAGCGCTTCGTACATGGGCTCGAGCGACGAGCTCGTCGCCAAACTTCGCGGCGGCAGCGCCAGCAATTACGACGTCATCTCTCCCTCCAGCGACGTCGCCACGATGATTGCGTCGTCCGGTCTGGCCGCGCCCCTCGATCTCTCAAAAATTCCATCGTACGAGCAGCTTTCCCCTCGCCTGCGCTCGCTTCCTCTCGTCCGCGTGAATGGGAATGTCTACGGCGTGCCGTTCACCTGGGGACCCAATCCTCTGCTCTACGACACCACTGTTTTCTCAACCGCGCCTGAAAGCTGGAACGTGCTCTGGGATCCGAAGTTGAAGGGAAAAATCTCCGTCTGGGACGAGCTTTCCACGCTGTACATGGCCGCCCAGGTTCTTGGCTATGACAAGCCCGATCCCAACCATCTCTACAACCTCTCCGACGAAGAACTCGAAAATGTTAAGAAAAAACTCCTCGAGCTCAAGCCCAACATCCGGAAAATCTGGGCCACGGGCGGCGAGCTGACCAACCTGTTTGAAAATCATGAAATCGTCGCCGCGATGGGCTGGCCGTTGATGACCAATCAGCTTCGCGAAGCTCATTTCCCCATCGGCGAAACGATCCCCAAAGAAAACACGACTGGGTGGATCGATCATTTGATGATCACCGCCGCGAGCGATCACAAGGATCTCGCCGCTCAATTTCTCGAATTCATGATTACGGCCGAAACACAAAAGAAGGTGGCCGATGTCACCGGATACGATCCTGCCAATCCTTCCGCGGGAAAACTGATGTCGGACGCCCAGAAAAGCAGTCTGCACCTCGACGACGTGGACAACTACATGGCGCGCATTTATTTCTGGCAACAAGTGCCGCGCCGGGCCAAGTACACGGAAATCTGGAACGAGGTAAAGGCCGCGCAGTGAGCTCGCTCCTCTCCATCCGCAACGTCGCGAAGAAATTCCAGAATCGCGCCGTACTCCGCGATATTTCGCTCGACGTCACGCCGGGAGAATTTCTGACCATTCTCGGCGAGAGCGGCTCGGGAAAAACGACGTTGCTTCGCCTGATTGCCGGATTTGAAAAGCCCGACAGCGGTGAAATTTGGATGGCGGAGGAGCGGCTCGATACGCTGCCTCCGCATCGCCGCCACGTCAATACCGTTTTTCAAAGTTACGCTCTGTTTCCCCATCTCTCCGTTTTCGAAAATATCGCGTATGGACTGCGTGTGCAGGGCGTGACGAAGGCCGACATTCCTGTGCGCACCGGGCAAGCTCTCGCGATGGTCAAAATGTCCGATTTCGCGCGTTCCGCGCCTGCGCGCCTGAGCGGCGGCCAGCAGCAGCGCGTGGCGCTGGCACGCGCGCTTGTGAATCGGCCGCAAGTCCTGCTCCTCGATGAGCCGCTCTCCGCGCTCGACGCCAATCTTCGTCGCCAGATGCAAACCGAACTGAAATCATTGCAGCGTGAAGTCGGCATCACATTCATTTTCGTCACGCACGATCAGGATGAAGCGATGGCGCTCTCCGATCGCGTCGCGCTTCTTCGCGCCGGCAATCTGGAGCAGGTGGCCAGCCCGCGCGATATCTACGCTCACCCCGCGACGTCTTACACCGCTCAATTTATCGGCCAGACGAATCTCTTGCGCGCGCAAATGGATGGCGGAATGGCCACCGTGAGCGGGATTTCGTGGCATGTCCCGGATTCATCCGGCAGTCGCTCGGGCGCGGCCACATTTTCTCTGCGCCCCGAAGCCATTCGCCTCATCGGCCAGTTCGCGCCGGGAGTTCGCCTTGCCGATGGCGGGCCCGTTCGCTTCCGCGGGCGCATTCGAACGCATACCTTTGGCGGTTCGACGGATCTTCTCGAAGTCGCTCTCGCCGATGATCGAGTGCTTCGCGTCCGCGTTCCGAGTTGCAGTAACTTGCCCGGCGAAGCGGAATTTGAATTTGCGCCTTCCGATGCCGTCGCCGTCCGGGACTCAGAGCCAACCTGAACATGTACACGCGCGCGTACAAGTCGGTCGTCGCGGTGCCTCCGATTCTTTGGGTCACGATTTTCTTGCTGGTCCCCTACGCGATTCTCTTCTGCTACAGCTTCTGGCGGGTGTCGCCGCTCCAGATCATCGTTCACGCCTGGACGTTCGACAATTATCGCGAGCTGATCCGCAATCCGATCTACCGTGCAGGTTCTCTTTCGCTCGATGCGGATTGCGGGCGCCGTGACGCTGCTCGCGCTCTTGCTTGGCTATCCTCTGGCGTACTTTCTTTCCTTCTGCGCGGGACGCCGCAAGGATTTGCTCTACCAGCTCGTCATCATTCCGCTGTGGGTCAGTTACCTCGTCCGCGGCTACGCCTGGAAGACCATCCTCGGGAGCGATGGAGTTCTAAATGGATTCTTGCAGTATCTCCACATCACTTCGCATCCCGTCGAATTTTTCCTCTACAGTCCCTTTGCAGTCGATTCTCACGCTCACCCACATCTACACGCCATTCACGTTTCTTCCGATTTACGCCTCGCTCGAGCATGTGCCCCGGAACCTCGTCGAAGCCTCGCAGGATCTCGGCGCGTCGCCGTTGCGAACTTTTTGGCGCGTGATTTTTCCGTTGTCGCTGCCCGGCGTGCTCGCGGGCGCGACGTTTGCTTTTGTTCTCACGCTCGGCGATTTTCTCGCGCCGCTTCTCGTCGGCGGGCCGAGCGGAATCATGATCTCCAACATCGTCGTGAGTCTCTTTGGCGCGGCCTACAACTGGCCGCTCGGCGCGGCGATCTCGCTCTGCATGCTCATTTTGGTGGTCGCGCTGCTCTTTCTTGTGGAGCGGCTGGAGCGGAGGCTTAGCTTCTCATGAGCGCTTTCAGCGCCGTCTCTTCTCGCTCGCGCGCGCTCGGGGCCTACGCGGCCTTCGTTTACGCGTTTCTCTATCTGCCGATCATCGTCCTCGCGATTTATTCCTTCAATGCCGGCGGCGTGGGCGGATTTCCGCCGCGCGATTTGACTTTCTCCTGGTATCGAATTCTCTTCCAGGACGATGCGATTTGGAGCACGGTGTTGAACAGCTTCATCGTCGCTCTCGTTGCCGTGGCGATCTCGCTTGTACTCGGATTGATGGCGGCTCTGGCTCTCGACCGCGCGAATTTTCCGGGCAAAGCGCTTTTTCGGCGCGTCGTTTTACTGCCGCTCATTCTCCCCGGCATCATCACCGGCCTTTCCCTGTTGATGCTTTTCGTGGCCGCCGGAATGAAATTGAGTTTGGTGACGATCACGCTCGGACACGGCACGGCTCTGATCTCCGTGGCGACGACCGAGATTTTCGCGGGGCTTCAAATATTCGACCGGGCGCAGGAAGAAGCGTCGCTCGATCTCGGTGCAAATCAATTGCACCACGTTTTGGCGCGTCACGCTGCCGAATTTGCGCGTCTCGTTGATCGCCGCGGCCCTGCTGATATTCACGCTGTCGCTCGACGAAATCGCCGTCAGCTTTTTCCTGATCGGGCGCAACAACACGTTGCCGCTTGAGATTTGGTCGCGGCTGCGCCGGGGCATCACGCCTGAAATCAACGCAATTTCCACCGTCATCTTGTTGTTCTCGATCGTCCTGATCTTGGTTTGGTATCGGCTTCGGACAAGAAACGAACGCCTCGAAGAAGCGGCCGTGCTTCCCACTGGCATCCAAGGAGACCAGGCATGACACCCACTCGCAGGGACTTCATCAAGTTCGTTGTTGCCGGCTCTGTGGCTGCCGGATGCCCCATTCGATCTTTCTCTTCTCGCCGCTTCGGGCGACACCGAGCCGCAGGTTGACGGTGAACACTTCGAGATTTGCCACAAGATTCGCGATGGCCAAGTCTTCGCGCACCCGCCCGTTTCAGAAGCCTACGACGTTGTCATTGTCGGCGGAGGGATCAGCGGCATGAGCGCGCGCATATTTACTGCGCACTCGTGATTTTTTGCTTCTCGAAAAAGAAGCGCATTGGGGCGGCAATGCCTATCGCGAAGAATACGGGCCAGGGCTTCGCCACCGGCTCGGCTTATGACTTTGTTGGGTCGGACAGCGCTGTCCTCGCCAAAGAACTCGGCCTCGAGCAGCTCCCGATCAACTGCCCGGATCCGACGATTGTCAACGGCAAGTGGGTCGCGGATACCTGGCGTGGCGGCCTCGACCAGCTTCCCTATCCGCAATCTGTTCGCGATGCTTTCAAGAAGTTTCGCGCGGAAATGCTGAAGCTGGGCGCCTCCGGCAATCTCGAGCGGTTCGATAACGAGCCGCTCACGAAGTATCTTCAGGATTACCCGCCCGAGCTCACGCAGTGGTGGGACGCCTACGGCCCTTCGAACTGGGGCGCGAAAGCCAAGGACACGTCGGTCTACGTCGCGCTCGACGATTTCATCGAGTTTGCGAACGAGAAAGTCGAGGACACTCGCATCACCCTGCCGGGCGGCAATGGCGCAATCAGCCAGAAGCTATCCGAGGTCCTGCTCGCTAAATTCGCGGACCGCATGTTGAGTGACGCGACGACCGTCTCCGTCGATCCGCAGAAAGATTCCGTCAATGTGACCTATGCTCACGGCGGTCAGTTGCAAACAGTCGCTGCCAAGGCCGTCATCATGGCTACGCCCAAACTGATCGCGTCGCGCATCATTTCCGGATTGTCCGACGACCAGATTGACGCGATGCAATCAATCCGCTACGCGCCCTATCCCGTCATCAACATGATTTTCGACAAGCCGGTCTATCGCCGCGGATACGACAACTGGTGCCCGGGCAACAGTTTCACCGATTTCATCGTCGCGGACTGGACAATTCGGAATCAGCCGGGATACAAGCCGAAGTACAACATTCTCACGTTTTACACGCCGATGGATGAGAAGGACCGCAAGAAGCTGCTCACGATCGAAGGTTGCCAAAAAATCGCCGGGAACGTATTGGAGGATTTCAAGAAGCTGCTTCCCGAGTTCAACGTCGACCCGATTGAAATTCACATGTTTCGCCGCGGCCATCCGATGTTCATGGCCACGCCGGGCAACTTCACCAAAACGATTCCGGCCGCGAGAAAGCCTCTCGATCGCGTGTTTTTTGCCAACGCGGATTCCGAAGGACCGGAGTCGCTTGCTATGGGTGGGGTTGCCGCGGCGAAGAAGGGCGCCGATTGGGTCGCAAAGCGCCTCGCGGGCGCGTCGACCGTGCGCGCGACCGAAGCCATCGGATGGGCTGTTTAGTCGAAACGCAGCGACTGCGCTCGACGGGTGATTTCCACAAGTAACGCCTCGCGCCGGACTTCATTGCCGCCGGACGTCCGGCAGACTTCCTCGTAATCTCGCATCAATTCGGCGTCGCCAACCTCGCGCAAGGAATCGGCGGCATTTTCAGCGTCCGTGCGCATGAGGCTATTTTCCTTCGCGCGCCCCGCGTTCGTTCTCGCCTCCGCGGTCACCGCCTGCAGCAGCGCCTTGCACTCGCTGCACGCGCCGTCGGGCGAACACACGGCACAACTATCCACGTGCGCCCAGAAGCGGGTTAATGCCGTCATGGATGTGCGTCCGAAGAGCATAAAATCTGAATCCGTCCTCCGAGGCTGTTAATGCGTAACGGCCAAATTTCGAAGTCCCTCACCGAGTGACACATTCGCGCCGATCGTCTGCGGCAGCCACCAGGCTCTCCGCAACAAGCCGTTCTCGCTGTGCTTCATTTTCAGGCCAATCAGATCGAGGATCAGCGGTCCCACTTCAACTGCCGCGTACATCGCCGGAGTGCCGGCGGCAGGACGCAATAATGGGTTTAGCTCGCGATGGCCCTCTGCAATCGCCCGATTCGTCGTCCAGGCGTCGAGGGTCGCCGCGCTCGACTGCATGATTGCCAGCATCAGCCAACGATGAGCGGGACGCAGCGCAAATAATCTGTGCTCGGTCAGCGGCGGAAGCTTCGCAAACGGAGTGGGAATGTGAACCGCTGAAAGAATTCTCGAAGTTTCGTCTCCAAATAACGGATCTTCCCTTGTCGCGTTCGGCCGGTCGTCGTCGCCCGGATCGAACAAAAGAATGCCGTCTCGGTCAAATCGCGATGTCGCGGGCGCAGGATTGACGACAGCAGGCGTCGGTTGAAACGCGATTAGGGGCGTTCTGTCGTCCACAAGGCTCGCGGCATATAACGCCGTCGCATCTCTATTGATGATCGCCCTGGCCGTCGTTGCAGGAACCACCGACGCTTGTAAGAGCAGCACTACAGACGCCAACAGCATAGACCTCCACCCCAGGTCCGAGAGGGCTTAAGCAATTGGTCAATCGCACGAGAGTGGCCAGATTGGCACACGTGTGACGACTTGCTAGGACATTGAAGATAAAGGACTTAGCTCAGCGCCACAGAAACTCGATGGACTAAGCGCCAAGATTCTGCAGTTGATTTGTGAAAATGAATTCCTTACATGCGAATGGTTTAGGTTGATCGAACTACGTGGACCAGCGTCAAAACGAAGATTCTAGTCAGCGGGGGCGGCAGCCAGCAGCGCTCTCAGACTTTCGCGGGCAGCGGATATGGTCCTCTCGATGTCGGCATCGGCATGTGCGGACGAAACAAACAGGGCCTCGAATTGCGATGGCGGCAGAAAAATCCCTCGCTCGAGCATCGCATTGAAGAACGCAGCGAACCGTTTCGTCTCCGCCTTTTTGGCGTCATCGTAGTTCCTGATCGCCCCGTCAGCGAAAAACAGGGTGACCAATGACCCTGCGGCGGTCACTCGGGCCGGCACGCCAATTTCGTCTACCGCCGTTGCGATTCCCTCGGCAAGGCGCGTCGCCTTGCGGTTCAAGTCGCTATAAAAGCCCGGGGCGCGCAACTGCGGCAGCGTGGCCAGGCCTGCGCGCATCGCGAGCGGATTGCCCGAAAGCGTCCCCGCCTGATAGACGGGCCCAAGCGGCGCCACCATCTGCATGATGTCTCGCCGGCCGCCATAGGCCGCCACGGGAAGGCCGCCGCCGATGATTTTGCCGAGCGTCGTCAGATCCGGCCGGATGCGGTAAGTCTCCTGCGCGCCGCCTGGCGCGACGCGAAATCCGGTGATGACTTCGTCGAAAATCAGCAGCGCGCCATCTTTGCGAGTCAGCTCGCGCAATCCTTCGAGAAATCCGGGAACTGGCGGCACCACTCCCATATTCGCTGCGATGGGCTCGACGACAATGGCGGCAATTTCACCTCTGTGTGCTCTAAATACTTTTTCTACGGCCGCTAAATCGTTGTACGGCACGTTGATCGTCAGCCGCGCGAACGCATCCGGCACGCCGGGGCTCGCCGATATTCCAAATGTCGCAAGGCCCGAGCCCGCCTGCGAAAGCAATCCATCCGAGTGCCCGTGGTAACAGCCGTCGAACTTCACCAGCAGGTCCCGCTTCGTAAATCCGCGCGCCAGGCGAATCGCCGACATCGTCGCTTCCGTGCCCGAGCTCACGAAGCGCAGCATCTCGATTGACGGCATCGCGTCCACAATCTGCTCCGCGAGTTGGCTCTCCAGCACGGACGTCATTCCATAACTCGTTCCGAGAGCCGCTTGCTCTTGTACCGCCTTCGTCACCGCGGGATTCGCATGTCCCAGAATCATCGCTCCCCAGGAACACACGTAATCCAGATACTCATTTCCATCAACGTCGTAGAGCCGCGCGCCCTCCGCGCGCTCGATCACCAGCGGTGTGCCTCCGACCGCGCGGAACGCCCGTACAGGGCTGTCCACGCCGCCGACCAGAATTTTCTCGCCGCGGCGGAAAATTTCCTCCGTCCGCGTTCTCGGCTTCAACTTCATTCCGTCGGGTCTCCTCAACACGCCTTCAGCCAGCGCGCCGCGTCTTTCGCGTGGTACGTCAGGGTAAATCCCGCTCCGGCACGCTGAATCCCGGTCAAAATTTCCAGCACCACGCGCTTCTCGTCAATCCATCCATTCCGCGCCGCCGCTTTCACCATCGAGTATTCGCCGCTCACGTTGTAGGCGCCCACCGGCACATCAAACGCCTCGCGTACGCGTTGAACCACGTCGAGATACGGCAGAGCCGGCTTCACCATAATCATGTCCGCGCCTTCTTCGAGATCCAGCGCCACTTCGTGCACCGCCTCTCGCGCATTGGCCGGGTCCATCTGGTAGCTGCGCCGGTCGCCGAACTGTGGCGCGGCGCCGGCCGCCTCTCGAAATGGCCCGTAGAAAGCCGAGCAATATTTCGCCGCGTACGAAAGGATCGCAACATCGGCGAACCCGTTTTCGTCGAGCTTCCGCCGGATCGCCGCCACGCGCCCGTCCATCATGTCGGATGGCGCCACGATGTCCGCGCCCGCTCGTGCGTGTGATAGCGCCTCCGCAGCCAGGATCTCGAGCGTCGGGTCATTCAGAATCTCGCCGTCTTTTACGACTCCGCAATGTCCGTGGCTCGTATATTCGCAGAGGCAAACGTCCGTAACCACCGTCACGCCCAGCTTCGCTTTACGAATCGCTTCAATCGCGCGCTGCACCGGCCCGTTCGCCGCAGCCGATTCCGAGCCTTTCTCGTCCTTGTGTTCGGGCAATCCGAACAGAATCACGGCGGCAATTCCGAGTTGCTCTACCTCGCGGCATTCTTCGAGAAATTTGTCCACCGATTGCTGGAATATTCCCGGCATCGAATTCACTTGCGTCCGCACATTCGTCCCGGGACACACGAACATCGGATAAATCAGGCCCTGCGGAGTCAGCCGCGTTTCACGCGCCAAATCGCGCAGCCGGTCCGTTCTTCGCAGCCGGCGTGGCCGGTGGACTGGAAAGCTCATGAGTTCTTGACTCCCGAGGATTCTTTCTCGAAATAATCCGCGATCGCCTCGGCCAGGCCTCGCGACGTCGCTTCCTCCGCTTCGATCGCCACGCGATAGCCGTCTTCCTGAACGGCTCGCGCTGTCGTCGGCCCGATCGCGGCGAATCTGGCGGACTCCGAAATTCGTCTCAGCGTCTCTGCTCCAATCAGCTCCGCAAAATTGCGAAACGCCGAAGGGCTTGCGAATGTAATGATGTCCACTTCCGCGTCGCGGATCCGGCGAAGAGTTCTTGCCGCCGGGTCTCCCGGCTCTTCCTTCCCGCGTATTCGCCCAACCGGCGCCGGCGTCTCCATTCCCGGCGCAACGGTTCGGTACGCCACGGCTTCAATCACCTGCCCCGCAAACTCGCGCAGCATCCGCGGCAATTCATCCGTCGCTAAATCGCTTCGCGGCAGCAAAATTCGCTTTCCGGAGAGTTCTCCGCGCAATTCATTCGCAAGCGATTCACCCCGATGCTTCTTCGCGACGTATCCGACCCCATAACCTTCCGCCTCGGCCGCGCCCGCTGTCGCCGGGCCGACGGCGGCGACTTGCGGCTCCGCCGGCAATTTTCCGGGTTCGAGGCCTAGCGCTCGAGCACGCTTCGCAAAAAACCTCACCGCATTCTCGCTCGTAAATACGATCCAGTCGATGCGATCGAGCGCACGCAGCGCCGCGTCAAGCATCTCTGTATCTTCCGGATCGGCGAATCCCACGGCCGGAAGCAGCAGCACTTCCGCGCCATAGCCCTCCAGATGCGCGACGAGTTCTCGCGCTTGCTCCGGCGCCCGCGTCACCGCCACCCTCTTTCCCGCCAGAGGTTTGTTCTCGCCATTCACGGCGTCGTCCCTCGAGTCTCGCGTCCGGCGAGTTGCAGAATCTTGTCGGCGCCGGCGCTCAATAGCCTCCGGCTCAGTCCCAATCCAATTTCTTTCGCGCGCGACGCTGAACCGGATGCGTCGCCGCGCACGCATTCCACTCCATCCACGCTCAGCACCACCGCATCAATTCTCAGATCTCCCCCGCCAAGCCGCGCCCACGCTCCAAGCGGTATCTGGCAGCCTCCTTGAAGCCCTGCGAGGAGCGCACGCTCCGCCTCGACGCATTGCCGGGTCTCCTTATCGTTCACGTCGCGCAAGAGTCCAATCGTATCGGCATCGTCGGCGCGTGTTTCGATCCCTAATGCGCCCTGACCAACCGCCGGAAGCATGATGTCCGGGTCGAGCACTTGCGTGGCTCTCGCCGCGAGGCCCAGTCGATCGAGTCCCGCTTTGGCAAGCACGATCGCGTCAAATTCGCCTTCGTCGAGCTTTCGCACTCGCGTGTCCACGTTTCCGCGTAAATCCCTCACGTCAAGATCGCGCCGCCGGTGCCGCAACTGAGCTTGCCGCCGCAAGCTGCTGGTCCCAACTCGCGCCCCCGGCCTCAATTTCTCCACGGTTTCGCCGGCCCGGCTGATGATGCAATCGCGCGCCTCGGTACGCTTGCTGATCGCGCTGATTTGCAAGCCTTCCGGCAGTTCCGTCGGCACATCTTTCATGCTGTGGACCGCCAGATCCACGCGGCCATCGAGCAGCGCGTCTTCCAGTTCCTTTATGAAAACGCCCTTCACGCCCATCTCGCCGATCGCCGCTTCCTGGAATCGGTCGCCCGAAGTCTTGATGATGACAATTTCCGATTTCAATCCGAATTGAGCTTCGAATTGTTCGCGGATGAAATTCGCCTGCCACAAAGCTAGCGCGCTTCCGCGCGTCCCGATGCGCGGCGCCTTCACGTATCCTCGCTGTCGAGTCCAAACAGCTCGCGTAACGCTTCGATGCCCTCGAGCCGGCGCCGCAGTTCCCGCGTGCGTCGCAGGTGGGTGCTGGGAGTCTGCACCACGCGTTCGATCAATTCTTCCGTGAGCCGCAGAATCCGCTCGCGATCCTCCAACGGCAATTTCGAAATCTCCTCCGACCGTTCCTCAAGGAGCGCCGCTCGCTCCTTCAGCAGCCTTTCGCGCAGCTTGGCCGTCATCGAAAGCGCTTCTACGCTGCTGCACCAGGTTTCAAACTTTCCGATATGCTCCGTGATGATGGCTTCCGCCCGGGGTACCTCCGCTTCCCGCGCCTTCCGGTTTTGCTCCACAATTTCGCCGAGATTATCGATGTCGTAGAGATAGAGATTGTATAAGCTCGCTGCATCCGGCTCGACGTTTCGCGGCACTCCCAAATCCACCACCAAAAGCGCGCGACCCCCGCGCGCCCGGTGCGCCCGCTCGAGCATCGCCCGCGTGATAATGCCTTCCGAACTCACCGAGGTCACGATAATGTCCGCAGGCGCCAGCGCACTCTCGAGCGCCTCCCATCCGGCCGATTCCCCGCCCACCTTTCGCGCCAGCTCTTCGGCGCGTTCGCGCGACCGATTTACCACCACCAGCCGCCCGATTCCGCGATTCCGCAAGTGCTCAACCACCTGTTCGGCCACGGCCCCGGCGCCCAGAATGACGGCCTCATGCCCTTCCAGATCGCCAAACACTCGCTCGGCCAGCTTCACGCCCGCCCACGCGACGGACATGGGCCGCGTGCTGACTTCTGTTTCGGTCCTCACGCGCTTCCCGACTTCCAGCGCACTCTGGAACAGCCGGTTCAACACCGGTCCGGTCGAACCGTGATCGAGCGCGCGGCCGTACGCTTCGCGAACTTGCCCAAGGATCTCCGCTTCTCCAAGCAGCATGGAATCGAGCCCCGACGCGACGCGGAAAAGGTGGCGCACGGCTTCGGCGTTTCGTTCCCGATAAAGCCGCCCGTTGAGGTCCTTCGGCGAAAGGCCGTGAAAATTGACGAGCAGCTCCACCATCGCGCCCTGCGCGTCGGCGTCCCCGGTCGGAGCGACGCCGTAGAGCTCGCTCCGATTGCACGTGGATAGAACCACAGCTTCTTCCAGCGCACCGCTCAGCCGCAGTTCATCCGCAGCCCGCAATGCCTGTTCCGGCGTGAACGCGATGCGCTCACGCAGCTCCACGGGCGCGGTGCGATGATTGCAACCAATGAGCGCGATCTGAACGCGTCCCGTGGCCAGATTCGAGGAAGCTGCTGCCGTCGGCATCAGTAAAACCGATGAAACCCGGTCAAATAAAAATTCACAATCGTGTAACTGAAAAGCACCGCCGCGAAATTGCACGCGCACATCAGCGCCGCTCGGGAGCCGCGCCAGTTTGCGGTCTGTGCGAGCCAAAGGTAGATCGCGTAGGCTGCAAAAATCGCCAGCGTGATGATCACCTTCGGATCAGCCGCCGAGTACGTCCCGCGCAGGCGATGCTCCCAGATAAATCCGAACGTAATTCCCAGCGTGAGCGCTGCGAGGCCCACCCACACGCTGCTACGGCTCATGCTTTCGAGGACGTCGAGCGGCGGAAATCGCCAGAACGTCAATCCGGGCCGCCGCGCCTTCAGAACGCGATTCTGAATCAGATAAATCACGCTCAGCGCAAAAGAAAGAGCGAACGACGAGTACGCCAGCGTATTCAGCGTCACATGCAGCGCGAATAACGCGCCTCGCGCCGGCGGCGGGCCGGGAGCCGCCCGCGGCACAAGCAGCGTAACCGCGATCATCCACACCAGCAGAATCGCCGTCACGATCACGCCCACCGAGCGTTGCCGGTGGAAAAATTCCAGGCCAAGGTACGTTGCGCCGAGCAGCCACGCGAAAAGCGACATCGAGCCATAAAGATCGTCGTACGGGACGGCATGGATCCAGCGGGAGCGCTCGAGCAACGCCAGATAATGAAAAACCAGCCCCGTGGCCAGGAACAGCGTCGCTAGGCGCCCTGCCCTTCGGTCAGCCGAATAAAGAAATCGAGCATAGCAGACCAGGCTCAGCGCGTAGATTGCGATGCAGGCATAGCTCCAGGCAAAGTTCATCCGGCGCCCTCGGGGCGGAAGGCGTTCACACGATTATTCGGTCTCGACCCCAATTAACACGCCTCATGGAAAAACAGGCACTTATTATAGCTCCGAAACCCCGGCTGGCCCTTCTCGAAGCCTAATCGAACCACGCACCCGATAGCATACTTCCCTGCGCAGGCCCGGGCCCCTCAGCGCGCAGCGTTCTGTTATGATACCAGCATGATAGTTTGCAAATCGCCAATAAAAATGGGCCTTTTCAGCGACTCGCGCAATTCAGGGTTACCACCGGTCTACTAGCCCGCACGCGTTCCCAGTTTTTGAGTTTGAATTTCGGCAGGATGCGCCGGAGCCGCTGTACAATTCCTCGCAATGCTCGGGCTGATCGAGGTCGTCGCTCTGGAGCCGAACGCGGTCGCGTGGATTGAGAGTTTGACGATTGGCTTGCCTCCGGTTACGTGCGCTGTGGCATGGGTGTTCTGGATGAGGGAAAGGAATCGCACCGCCAGAGTCCGTTGGCGCCAAATCACGTCGAGAATCGCTTTAGCTTTGGTGACTATGAGTATCGCTCTCGGAGCATTCGCACTGGTCTATTGGAATCGTTCGGAACAGCCCTCTCCACCACAGCCAACCGTCATCACCACTTACTGTGGATTCATCCTTGCACTTCTTGCTGTTCCTTGTTCTGCTCTGGCGATTTCGTGGACCCGTGTGATGCTCGTGCTTTCCTCTTTCGGATTGCTTTGGTTTTACCTGGCATTGTTTATCTCGCCCTAAGAGTCGCGAAGTCGGTGCCGTTGGCTTGATCATCGCGCTGGAGCCGATCGAGAAGATACGCCCCCAGCGCCGATGCTGATATACCTATACAAGCTGCCTCGCTCCAGCGGTATCATTTCGGTTCGTAATGCTCTGGAACAATCTGAGCGCGCTGCAAGTGTTGGCCGTTCTTTCCGCGTTACTACTGACGATCGGCGCAATCGTTGAATACAAGGACAAAATAAAACCGATCGTTCTTTTGATTGGGAAGTGGATTTTCGGAAAATCAACTCCGTACGACCGCTGTGTACTTAGAAAGTTGTTAGTGCATTCGGTGGGACCGCTGATGGTGGTGTTCGGAATTGCCGGTGAGCTTGTTTTTGAGGGAAGAGCATTCATAGTAGAGGATAGGCAAGAAAACGAAGCGCGCCAAACTATAGGCTCGCTCAAGGATCTAGCCAGTGAGGCCTTCATTAAGGCAAAGGACGCGCTTTCAGACTCGTCAGCCGCACTTGAAACGTCGCAACAGGCACGGCAAGAGGCCGATTGGGCAAAGAACTTGGCCGAATCGGCTACAGCGGAGCTTGCTGACCGTAAGTTAACCAATCATCAGGTTGACGTTATAGCGGAAAAGCTTAAACCATACCATGGTCAGGAATATGAAGTAGTCGCGTATTGGGACTCTAAGGAGGCGATGGGAATTGCTAATCAAGTACACGAAGCACTCAAAGAGGCGAATTGGAGTTTCGTACCGCTGAATGGGTACCACGCCCTTTTTGGTGGAATCGTCAGCATCCAAGTCTGGAGGCACCCGGATGCAGACGAACAAACAACAAGGGCCGCCGATTCGCTCGTTTCGGCATTGAGAGCAGAAAATCTGCAAGCTGAGCTTCACATACAAAATCCAACAAACAATCCGAAGCATAACAAGATCACTTTGAGTGTAGGTTCAAAACGGTAAGAGCTTCGTACAATCGAGAGTCCGCCATTTCATTGAAGGACACGGCCGGTGAGCGTCAACGTAATGTCGTACTCCATTGCTTTTCTCGTCGCCGTCCTAAGCGCGTGCTCTTCGTACATGCCGCCGAACGCTTCACCTTCACGACTTCCCAGACGTCATCTTTCGAGAGACTCGGAATCCTCGCGACGATCTTCGCTGCGCTCAAGCCGGCGCGCAACCAAAGCCGGATGACTTCTCGCTTCGTTTTCTCATCGACTCTCACATCAAATTCCCCAATAGTGTCGGTGCTGCATGCCTGCAAATATCCCTGTCGTGACCCGAGTGTTGCCAGTGGAGATTTCCAACTCTCCTGTTATGATAGCCGTTGAATCGTACGCCGTATGCCCGATGAAATTTACAATCGAAAGCAGCTTTTCCTCCGCGCCTGCCGCTGCGAACCCGTAGACCGCGTTCCGGTCTGGATCATGCGCCAGGCTGGCCGTTACGTGCCTGAATACCGCGCCTTGCGCGAAAAGCACTCATTCCTTGAGGTTTGCAAGACGCCTGCGCTCGCCGCCGAGGTGTCGCTCCAGCCGTTCCGGCGGCTCGGCGTTGATGCCATTATCGTGTTCTCCGACATTCTGATCGTCGCGGAAGCTATGGGTTTGCCGCTCGACGTTCCCGACTCGGGCCCCGTCCTCGGCAATCCGGTCCGCGATTCGCGCGATGTCGAGCGGCTCCGAATCTTCGACCCCAACTCGTCCACCCGGTTCGTCGGCGATGCGATTCGCGAAATCTGCCGCAGCGCTGGCCCCGCGGTTCCGGTCCTCGGCTTCGCCGCCGCGCCATGGACGCTGGCCTGCTACATGGTCGAGGGCCAAACGCGCGGCGATCTTTCCAGGATCAAGCGGATGCTCTATACGGCGCCGAGCGTCTTGCGCGCACTCCTCGACAAGATCGCTCGCGCGACCGCACCATATCTTCTTGCCCAAATCGAAGCTGGCGCTACCGCGGTACAACTCTTCGACACTTGGGCCGGTGAGCTCAGCCGCGATGAATACGACGCTTTCGCGTTGCCTGCAACGCAGCGCGTGATCGAAGAAGTACGCGTGGCCGGCGCGCCGATCATTCTGTATTCGAAAGGGACCGCGCATCTTCTGGAATCTCTCGCGAAGGCTGGCGCGGACGTGCTGAGCCTCGACTGGCGCATCGCTCTCGATGACGCGCGCCGGCTGCTCGGGCCTTCCGTTGCGCTCCAGGGCAACGTCGATCCGCGTGTTTTGCTGACGCGCGAAGACATCGCCGCCGATGCTGCGCGAAACGCCATTTCCAAAACCGCCGGCCTCGGCCACATTTTGAATCTCGGACACGGAATTTTGCCGGATACGCCGGTGGAAATTGCCCACGCCTTCGTTCGCGCGGGCCAGGAGTACCTCTTGGCCGCCGAAGGCGCGCGCGCCGAAGCGGGCCGGAGCATTTAGCTGCAAACTCGATTTGCTATGCCGGAGCAGAATCACAAGTCGCTGGATGCTCGCACGATTTCGCAGGTGTCCGAGCAATTTCTCGCCAAGTACAATTGCCCGGGCCCGCGCTACACGAGCTATCCCACCGCGCCTGTCTGGAAAGAAGATTTCGGCCCCGACGATTTAGAAAAAGTCTATGCGGCCGCCGACTCCGCCGGCACTCCGGTCTCGCTCTATATGCACATCCCATTTTGCGAGAGCTTGTGCCTCTTCTGCGCGTGCACCGTTTCCATTCAAAAGGACAAGGGCGTTTCCATTCCATATCTTGCGACGCTCGAAAACGAAATCGAGCACGTCGGCCGCTTCGTTTCGAAGCAGCGCCCGGTGGTCCAATTTCACTGGGGCGGCGGCACTCCGACCTATCTGAGCCCCAATCAGATGGACGAGCTGTTCTGCTTCGCGCGCGATAATTTTTCCTTCGCGCCGGACGCCGAAATCGGGATCGAAGTCGATCCGCGCGTCACCACGCACGAGCATCTCGCGACGCTCCGGCGCCTCGGCTTCAATCGCCTCAGCATGGGCGTCCAGGATTTCAACGCGCAGGTCCAGCAGACGATTCACCGCATTCAGCCGTACGAAATGACACGCGATCTCATTAGCGACGCGCGCGCGCTCGGCTTTGACAGCATCAATGTTGACCTCATCTACGGCCTGCCGCTTCAAACCATGGACACCTTCGCGGCTACCGTTGACCAGGTTTTGACCCTCGCCCCCGATCGCGTCGCGATGTTCAGCTATGCTCACGTGCCCTGGCTCAAGAAGCAGCAGGGCTCATTCGTCAGCCATCTGCCGGAAGGCATGGAAAAATTCCGGATCTTCCGCATCGGCCTCGAACGCTTCATCGGCGGCGGCTACGAATATATCGGCATGGATCATTTCGCGCGGCCCGGCGACGAACTCGCTGTCGCCCAGCGCAATCGCACTCTGCATCGCAATTTTCAAGGTTACACGACGAAGGCCGGCGCCGATCTCTATGGCATGGGCGTCAGCGCCATCAGCGGCTTCGGCTCGGCCTACGCGCAAAATTATCGCGAAGTTCCGGCCTACTCCTCCGCGGTCTCGCGCCGCGGCATCGCCACCATGCGCGGCTATCGCCTCACCGAAGACGATCACCTTCGCCGCGAAGTTATCGGCCGCCTGCTCTGCCACACGGTGATTCCCAAGCGCGAAATCGAGCGCAAGTTTTCGATCGTTTTCGACGATTATTTCGCGCCCGAGCGCGCTCGCCTCGAAGAATTTCGCGCCGATGGCCTCGTGGCTTTGGACGACGACGAAATTCGCGTCACTCCGCTCGGCCGCGTTTTCATCCGCAACGTCGGCATGATTTTCGATCGCTATCTTCGCGAACAGCAAATGGCTAGCCGGCCGCTCTTTTCCAAGACTCTCTGAGCTCGCGACGACTATGCCGCCGCCCATTCAGGTCGCCGTCATCGGAGCCGGAATCTCCGGCCTTTCCTGCGCTCATCGCCTGCGGGAGTTCGGCCTTTCCGTCATTGTTCTGGAATCCCGCTCCCACGCCGGCGGAGTTATCGGTACGATCGAACGCAACGGTTTCCGCTTCGAATCCGGCCCGCAAAGTTTCCTCGGCACCAAGCCCGCCATGGAACTCATTCGCGCGCTGGGCATCGAAGGCGAAGTTCTGCAAGCCAATCCTCGCGCCCCGCGCTACGTTTACAAGCAAGGGCGTCTCTACGCGGTTCCCATGTCTCCGCCCGCTCTGCTTGCTGGTTCGCTTCTCAGCCTCGGCTCGCGTTATCGCGTTCTATCCGAGCCTTTCCGCCGCTCAACGCCGTCCGTTGCCGATGAATCCGTCGCCGCGTTCGTGCGCCGGAAGTTCGGCCAGGAAATTCTCGAATATCTCGTCGCACCATTTGTTTCCGGTGTTTACGCCGGCGATCCCGAAGTGCTCAGCCTCAAAAGCGCATTTCCGTTACTCGATGAATGGGAGCGCCGGCACGGCAGCATCATTCGTGGCGCCATGAACGCTCGCAAAGCCGGCGGCGCCCCGCGTCCCGGCCTGTGCTCCTTCCGCACCGGCATGAGCACGTTGACCGATTCGCTCGCGCGCAGCCTCAACTCCACTTTCATCCCCGGCGCGCGTGTGGGTGCCGTCGAAAAATCAGCATCCAGCTCGGGCTTTACCGTGCGCTTCACGCGCGGGCGGCCGCATGACGACGCGGCGCATGAAGAATTGCACGTTCCGGCCGTTGTCGTTGCCGCGCCCGCCTACGTCGCCGCTCACATGCTCTCCGCCTTCTCGCCCGCGATCTCGAAATCGCTTCTCAGCGTCACGTATGCGCCTGTCGCCGTCGTTGCGCTCGGCTACCAGCGCCGGCAAGTGGCCAACTCACTCGTCGGTTTCGGAGTTCTCATTCCGCGCAAGGAGGGTTTCCGCACGCTCGGCACGGTTTGGAATTCTTCGCTTTTCCCAAATTGCGCGCCCGCCGATTCAGTGCTGTTGACGAGCTTCGTCGGCGGCGCCACCGACCTGCAAATCGTCGAAGAGGACGAGGCCGCGATCGCCGAAATCGTCGAAGAAGAAATCGGCCGCCTTCTCGAAATCAGCGGTCCGCCCGTCGAAAAACAGATCTGGCGCCACGAAAAGGGCCTGCCCCAATACAATCTTGGACACAGCTACATTCTTGAGGGCGTGAACGAGGAATTGAAGAAGTCTCCCGGCCTTTTCATGACCGGCAATTATTGGCTCGGCCCGTCAATCGGCAATTGCGTCGAGGCTAGCAACGCCGTGGCCGCTTCTGTTCGCGATTTTCTCTCGGGTGCGCCAGCGGCTGCGGATTCCGCGCCGCAATCGCATGTTCCCGCAGCCAACTAGCGACATCTCGTGTTCCGCTCCTGTGGGGTCCGTCGTCATGTTTCGTATCCCCTCGCCGCGTGACGCTGCCGCTGGCATCGATTTGTGCTGCGGCGTTTATTAAGACGGACCACTCTCGGTTTTGCCAGCGGTGCCTTTCACCGCGGTTCTTCCTGCACCGGTGTTTCGCTAACTCGTAAGTTTGGTAATCCTCTCGCGCCAACCTCCCAGACTGCCGCGAGAAATCTACATCTGTTCCCCCTCATGCGGCCGCTTGTAGCGATGAGCCAGCCGAATCTTCCGGCGTCCCTCCGCCTCGTGATACCTCCGCCGGTCTTCGTCCGTTTCCAGTATCAGCGGCGGAATTTCGTGCGGATTTCGCTGCGTATCAATCGCCACGAACGTCAAATACGCGCTGCTCGTGTGTTTCCGCTCGCCCGTCAGCACGTTCTCTGAAAAAACCTTCACTCCCACTTCCATCGAAGTGTGGAACACGCGGTTTACGCTCGACTTCAGCACAATCAGTTCACCCACTTTGATCGGATTGCGAAAATCCACATAATCCACCGACGCCGTCACCACGTGGCTGTTTGAATGCCTGTGCGCCGCGATCGCCCCCGCAATATCCACAAGGTGCATGACTCGCCCGCCCAGGACATAGCCCAGCGGATTCGCGTCGTTCGGCAGCACCACCTCCGTCATCTCCGATCGCGACGCGCTCACCGGCTTTCCGGGCAGCGCGACATCGGGGGGCTGGATTGGTTTCGGCATTCGCGAGTCGTTCTCTTTTCCGGTCGTCATGGTCACCTGGCCGAATTTGTTGCGTATTCAATTATCGCTGCGCGTGGCGCCTCTCTCGCAGCGGTGCGCCGGCTATGATACGCTTTTGCCGTCGTGACCCAAACAACCAAGACGCGGCGCGAAACTCTCGAAGGCTTTGTTCGCAATAATCCGAGCGACGCTTTCGCACGCTACGGTCTCGCGGTCGAGTGCGCGAATCTCGGCGATAACGCGGCGGCGCAGGGGCATTTTCGTCAGCTGCTCGCCGGCAATCCCGGCTACGTCGCCGGCTATTTTCAATTCGGCCAGCTTCTTGCCCGCCTCGGCGAATCGGCTGACGCGCGCCGGATTCTTTCCGCCGGTGTCGCCGCGGCCGAAAAGGCCGGCGACAATCACGCCCGCGACGAAATGCAAGCGGCTCTCGCGGCACTCCCGTGATCGCTCTTCATCCCTGCCCGGCTCCGGAGCGCTCTGAATGACTTTTTTACGCATCCCGCTCTTTCCGCTCCCGCTGGTCCTGTTTCCGCGCGCGAATCTGCCGCTTCACATTTTCGAGCCCCGCTACAAGCAGATGATCCGCGAGTGTATCGATCATCCGTCGGAATTTGGAATTGTGCTCATTCGCGAAGGCGGCGCAATGAAGATTGGCTGCACTGCCGCAGTTGTCGAAGTCACCCGCCAGTACGATGACGGCCGGATGGACATTCAGGTCGAGGGCGGCAGCGCTTTCGAAATTCAGGAAGTTTTCAAGGAGAAGCCGTACCTCGAAGCTCGCATCGAGTTGCTCGCCGAAGATGGCGATCCCAAGACCGCCAAGATTCCTCAAGATCTGCTCGATCTTTACGGTCAGTGCCACATGCTTCTCTTCGGCTCGGATCCCGAGGCCATCGATCGCGACGAGAACGAGTCGGTGGCCTTCGCGATAGCCGACAGCCTGCCGCTCGATCTCGAGGAAAAGCAGATCATCCTCGCGATGCGCAACGAGAATGAGCGTCTGGCCCGCCTCGTCCCGATGCTTCAGCAACTCGTTCCCCGGGCCGAAGTTCGCCACCGCATGCGCCAAAAAGCGGGTGGTAACGGTCACGCGGGCGTTTGAGTACAACTTTCGGCGCGCATCTGCATCATCTATAATGAAGGCGCCGCATCCGCGCAAACTGACTGGACCCGCGTCGACTGAAATTGTTTGGTCCTGCCGCTTCCGGTCTGAGTGGGGGCTCCATGAGCGTACGTCCCGGCAATCTCGGTGGTCTTCGCCGCAGTGCCTGGTCTGAAGAAAGAATCGGATCGCGCACGATCAAACAGGAGTTGCGTGAAAATCTGCTCGCGCGCCTGGAAACAGGACTCCCGCTCTTCTCCGGCATTCACGGCTACGAAGATTCGGTAATCCCGCAGATCGTGAACGCGCTGCTTTCGCGCCATCACTTCATTCTTCTGGGACTGCGCGGCCAGGCGAAAACGCGGATCCTGCGCGGGCTCGTTGCGTTTCTGGACGACGAAATTCCCGCCGTTGCCGGCTGCGAGATTCACGACAATCCGTATCACCCGATCTGCCGCTCCTGCCGCGATCGCATCCAGAGCGAAGGCGATTCAACGCCGATCGTCTGGCTCACTCGCGATCACCGCTACGTGGAGAAACTCGCCACGCCCGACGTCACCATTGCAGACATGATCGGCGATCTCGATCCCATCAAAGCCGCCCGCGGCGGCCGCGATCTCTCCGACGAATTGACGATTCACTATGGGCTTCTCCCCCGCGCCAATCGCGGCATTTTCGCCATCAACGAATTGCCCGATCTCGCCGGAAAAATTCAGGTCGGCCTGTTCAATATCATGCAGGAGGGCGACGTCCAGATTAAAGGCTATCCGGTGCGCATGCCTCTCGATGTGCTTCTCGTCTTCACCGCGAATCCCGAGGATTACACCGCGCGAGGAAAAATCATTACGCCGCTCAAGGATCGCATCGGATCGGAAATTCGCACGCATTATCCCTCCACGGTGCAGGAAGGCATGTCCATCACCGCGCAGGAATCCTGGACTGAACGCGCCGGAAAGCGCCGGGCCGTGATTCCCTACTACGTCTCCGAAGTCATCGAGGAGGTCGCCTTTCTCGCGCGCGAGGATAAGCGCGTGGATCGCCGCAGCGGCGTGAGCCAGCGGCTTCCCATCAGCGCCGTCGAGAATGTCACCAGCAGCGCCGAGCAACGCGCCGTGCGCAATAAGGAATCGGCCGCCGTGGCGCGCGTCGCCGACATCTATTCCGCAATTCCGGCGATGACGGGGAAGCTCGAGCTTGAATACGAAGGTGAACTGCGCGGCGCAGACAATATCGCGCGCGAGCTGATCCGTGCGGCAATTGGAAAAGTCTATACGCGTTATTTTTCGGAAGTGAATCTGCAGCCGGTGGTGCAATGGTTCGAGCTGGGCGGCGATTTGAAAGTTGCCGTCAACGCTTCCGCGGCCGAGCATTTTGCCCAATTGCGAAAGATTACGGGACTTCTCGAAAGTCTCGCGCCACTCGGCGTCGGATCCAAAACGGATCAGGCCGCTGTCGCCGCGGCCGCCGAATTCGTACTCGAGGGCCTCTGGGCGCACAAGCGCATCAGCCGCAGCGAAGAACGCGGCTTTTTCGCAGAGCCGCGCCGCCCTGCGGAAACGCGCGAGCCGCAAACCCCGGGCCGCTCTCCGCGGCGCCAATTCAACTAGGAGGCCCGCGCAACTGAAATGAAATACGTTCGCTATTCGCGATACACCGGCGAGGCAGCCGATGACGTGGACCTTCAGGAGTTGATGAGCCGCCTCTCCGACTTTCTTCTGCAAAGCGGCTACGATTCGCGTTACGGGATCTACGAGATGGATCCCTCCATGTCCACCGAGCGAATGATGGACGAGTTGCGCGAAGCGATTCTTCGAGCGCTCGAAGAGGGCGACCTGCTCCCGCCGGAACTGATGGAGCAGTTGATGGAGAATCCCGACCTCTCGCAAAATCAGCAGCTTCGCGAATTGATTGACCGCCTGATCGAGCGGCTCGCGCAGGAAAATTTCATCAATACGCAGCCGCCGCAGGTCACTCCGCCTCCGCAGCAAACGCCCGGCGGCCAGATTGGCCGCGATCAACCGAATCAGAACGCGCGATTTGAAATCACCGACAAGGCCATCGATTTTCTCGGTTTCAAAACACTCAAGGACTTGCTTGCCTCTCTCGGCAAATCCAGTTTCGGCCGCCACGACACGCGCGATCTCGCCACCGGCATCGAATCGGGCGGCGTCTCCAAACCCTACGAATTCGGCGATACGTTGAATCTCGACGTCAGCGAAACCCTCTTTAACGCAGTTCGCCGCGACGGCGCGAAAGTCCCCATCGAAATCGGCTACAAGGATTTGATGGTGCACCAGTGCGAGTACCAAAGCTCGTGCGCCACCGTACTCATGCTCGATTGCAGCCATAGCATGATTCTTTACGGCGAGGACCGCTTCACCCCTGCGAAACGCGTCGCGCTCGCTCTGGCGCATCTGATTCGCACGCAATATCCCGGCGATTCGCTCCACTGCGTGCTCTTTCACGATTCCGCCGAGGAAATTCCACTCGGCAAACTGGCGCGCGTGCAGGTGGGCCCGTATTACACGAACACGCGCGAAGGTTTGCGAATGGCGCAGCGAATTCTGAGCCGCCAGAAAAAAGATATGAAGCAGATCGTCATGATCACCGACGGCAAGCCTTCCGCCTTGACCCTCGAGGACGGACGCATTTACAAAAATGCCTTCGGCCTCGATCCTCTCGTCGTCACGCAAACGCTCGAGGAAGTTTCCAAGTGCCGTCGCGCGGGAGTTCTGATCAATACCTTCATGCTTGCCAGCGACTACAGCCTCGTCCACTTCGTTCAGAAAGTGACCGAGCTGTGCCGCGGCAAAGCGTATTTCACCACGCCTTACACGCTCGGCCAGTATCTCCTCATGGATTACGTCCAGAAGAAAACCCGCCACATCCACTGATGGCGCGCCCCAGTCACAGGCGCCGGCATTTCGACCGGCTCGAATGAAGGCTGGGCCGCGAGATTTAGTTCTGCTGGTACCACTCACGAAATCCGAGTCGCAAATCTCGTCGGCGCATCGAACAAGTTGGACTTAAAATTGAATCAGGACGGTGGATTCGACAGATGAGCTTTTGGCGACGTGGTTGTGGAGGAGGGATGCTGCCGGCAGGCGCGACGGCGCCGCCGTTCACCCTCAACGATCTCGATGGCAAGCCTCACTCGCTCGCCGGCGCGCTTTCGCTAGGCCCCGTTCTTCTCGCTTTCTTCAAGATTTCCTGCCCCGTTTGCCAGTTCACGTTTCCATTCGTCGAACGGATTTTCGAGCGTTACGGCGGCGGAAAATCTTCGATTTGGGCGATTTCTCAGGACGACGCGGCGGACACGCGCGATTTCTGCAAGGAATTTGAGATCACCTTCCCTGCTCTTCCTGACTTCGAAGATTATCGCGTGTCCAATCTCTACCGCATCACCAACGTGCCCAGCCTCTTTCTCGTCGAGCCGGATGGCACGATTAGCCGGAGCGTGACCGGCTTTTCGAGAATAGATCTCGATGAGATTGCGAAGAAACTCGCCACAGTGGGAGATATACCTGCCAGCCCGCTTTTCGCACCCAGCGAAATCGTTCCCGATTACAAGCCCGGTTGAGGCTCCCGCAACTAGGTTCCGGTGGAACCTAATTCCTCCCAAAAAATCACTCGGGCTCCAACTCCACGAGAGTCTTTTTATGCTTAGGCTGCTTGCGGCGTTTGTCTTCGATCACGCGGGCGGCGGGCGGCAAACCCGCGCCGAGGCGCGCGCGGCGGCGAGCTTCCTTCGCCGCTCGAAAGCGGCGCTGCTTTTTTCTGGCCATACGGCTATCGAATATAACTCAAGGCCGCCGCAATTTTCCTCGAACCGTTGCAGCGGCCTCGTGGCCTTCGATTATTTCCACGGGCAGCCGTGGCCGATCGAAGTCAACGTGTTGTTCGCCGCCCACAGCGTGCAATCGTAGTTGTATCCTGCCGAATTGAACGTCTTGTAGGACTGTTCGCTCGCCTGATCCTGATTGCCGATAAAATTCCCGCTTGCGTCGAACAGCAGCGTGTCGGTTGAATTCTCTGCGTTCGACGTCGTGCTGACGAGCGTCGGCGCAATCACCGTCGAATCCCAGCCCTGATGCACCACTTCGCTCTGATCCTCCGAGCCGTCCGAATTGACAGTTACGTTGATGTTGAACGTAAGCGGATAATTCAGTTCTTCCGCCGTCGCTAAAATCCGCAGCCCGGCTCGCGAGATCGTGCTCGACGCAACGTTCGTCTTCTGCGAAATGTCCTGGGTGAACTGCGTGCTGTTGATCGTGAACTGCTGCGAATTCACGAAATTGATGCTTTGCCGCACCGTCGTCGCCATCCGCCCGTGCGAAGTATCCACGTACCCGCTGATCTCAAATTCGCGGTTCGACGAAACGGTCACCGTTCCATCAATGCTGCCATCGGGATTCGTCGTCAGATTCTCGTCAACCTCCGGAGTTGGCGCGGCAGCCAGCGTGTTCGAGCTCAATGCTCCCGTCACCTGCGACGATCCGTGATCGAGATAGACCAGCAGCGAAGCCGTCGCCAGGAAGTAACTGTTCGCGTTGTAAACGCTCACCGCGATCGTGTGCGGCTGCCCATTGCTGAGCACGCCGGCGAACGGCGTCAAGTCCACGCGATAGGGCACGAACTCGAGCGTTTGAATTCCCGGAAGTGGAACCCACAGAAACGGATCCACCCCACCGGTGAAGATCCATGGATACGCCGGCGCGACGCCCGCCGGCTGGCCGTCAATGCTGATTTCGCCTTCGCGATACGCCGTGTTGCCGCAGCTATCGAGCTCCATCGCGACATCATTCGGAACGCACGTATAAAAGAACTCATCGTTGCTCTGGTTTTGCGTAATCACGTCGAGATACGCCCGCTCGATATTGGCCGGCAACGTAAACTGCTGCGAAAGCTGGCTGCTCGTCGTGTCCAGCGCCACAGCGCCGCCTTCGGCGTCAGGCATCGGGAAAACCGCGTCGGGCGTTGCCGGCGCGCCCTGGCCGTCTTGCAGCGGGTAGAGATAAACGGCCGCGGTGCCGTAAATAATTCCGGTGTAAGTCGAGTTCACCAGGTTGCCAAGGTCCACTTCGCCCGATTGCGGCGTGGTGAAGAGCGAGCTGTAGTCCGTGACGTCGCGCTCGACGTGCCACGATGGCCCGAACGTCTCCGCCGGCTCGGCCGTCGTGCCGTAATAAATATTCGCGTGGCCGAGATAGATTGCCGCCGTGCGGTCAAATTGAACGCCGGGCGTGACGTTGAAGTCAGCCTCGAAAACGATTTCCGCCCACGGGCCGGGACAATTCGCCGTCGGCGTGTAGGTGAATGTCTGAGCGTTGAAAGTCTCGAAGGCGTAATCGGAGAAAAGCGTGACGACACACGGAGTGGTGTGCGGAATTGGCACAGTCGGATTAGCGGTCACGGTGTTCTGCGATCCGATCGCAGGAGGGATGACAGGAGTTTGAGCGGCAACGTGTCCTGCGAGCAGCGTGGCGGCAACAACGGCCAGCGAAATTTTTAGCAAGGCTGGATGCAATCGATTCGGCACGGAGAGCTCCTTCAAATCAAAGCTGGTTTGTACGGAGGGGCGGCGCGGAGTATACACCACAAACGTCCTGTAAAAATACGCGATGGGCGAGAACGAAATCCGCGCGATAGTTCCGCAAGACTGCCGTGGAATTGCAGGATTTAGGCCCCCGCAAAACTGGCGGAGGGGCCAAAATTCTGTGGCGATTAGAAATCTCTAAATGGCTCTATTTCAGTCAGTTATAAATTCCCGACTCAAAACTTTGTGGCGATTAGAATTGGGCTCAAACGGTCGAGCCGACAGCAAGATGAGCGAAGAATTAGGCGGTGGTTTCTGCTTTAGTGGCTGCCCGCCAGGGCCGCGGATTCGGCCTTGGCTTCGCGAAGAAGCGGAATGTCGGAATCGGCGTCTTTCCAAAGCGTGAGGAAGTCGTTGTAAGCCGCTTTCGCCTTCTCTGTGTCTCCCGCGAGGACATAGGCGCGAGCGAGTCCAACATGCGCGTAGGCGCCCGTCGGGCAATTCCACACCAGGCCTCGGTGAGTAAGAATCTTTTGGAATTCGGCGGCGGCGGCGGCTCCCTGCTTTTGCGCGAGATAAGCCTGTCCGCGAACGTAGATCGAAAACAAACAGGAGTTATTGAGCGAGGTAAACACCGCAGCGTATTCCATCGGGGCGGGAGTTTGTAAAAGCTCGAGAGCGCGGCCGGCGTTCTTGTCGGAGAGAGCGATTTGAGCCTGAATCGTGGGCAGCCAGTAAGACTGTAATACGGTGTCTTCGGGCCGGCGCTTCGCATCCGCTTGTATGAGCGATTTCGCATCGGCCGAATCCCCGGCAATTGCGTCAGCCATCGCGGACGCGGTTTCGGTCTGATCGCTGCCGGGAAAAACCTTCAACGCGTCCGCTGCCTCCTGCCGCGCTTGTGCCGTCTCGCCAAATATCGCCTCGCGGAACGCGCCATAATCCTGCCAAAGCGCGGCGGATTCTTTGTTATCGGCGTGTTCCGCAGACTCAATTGCGCGCTGAGTCAGTTCGCGTGCCTTCTGCAGGTGCCCGTAATACGCCTCCGTATCGGCTTCGAGTGCGATGAACTCGTGTTTCGTGTCCGGATGCGAATCAAACCAGGCGCCTTGTTCCGCCATCGTGGCATTGTCATTTTTAATGAACGCGATGACGTACAAATACTCGTGCAACGCATCGTTATCGAGATTCCGGCTGAGGGCCGATTCAATCGTCTTTTTCGAATCGTCATAGCGATCGAGATTTAAATACAGATTCGCCATATTCCCCAACGTCAAGACGCTTGGCTGCTCGAGACTCGCTGACGAGACCATAACGTCAAGCGCCTTCTGCACATGGCCGAGCTGCAAATCGATAATCGACATGTTGGTATGAGCGGATACGGACCGGGGATAACTGGCAATCCACCGCTCGGAAGATTCTGCACCTTTGTCCAAATCTCCTGTCACGATTTCGTAGTAAAGCGACTCGATTCGCAGTTTCTCGAGCTCGCTCGCGCGCTCCCGCAATTCGAACGCTTTTGTCAAATATTGAGCGCCCTTTTCATTTTGTCCCGTGTTGGAATACTCCACTCCGAGCGACTCATATGCGGCGGCGAACTGTGGATCGAGCGAAACGGCGCGTTGAAAGAACGGCAGACTGGCACTTGGGCCCTTTGTCCTCACCGTGACTTCACCGATGCTCAAGGCTTTCAGGGCTTCGAGCGACGCCGTCGTTTCCTCCGCCAGGGGCACATCGAATTTTTGTACCGAAGCGAGAGATTCACCCAGTTCGGTCCGCAGTTTCGACGCAGCCTGCCCCAGCGCGTCCAGAACCTTTTCCTTTCCTGTCGCTTGCACCTGCTCCTGTGCCAGGACATCACCGGTCGTACAATTCACGGCCTTCAGCCCGACCACGTAGTCGCTCCCGATATTCGCGATCGAGCCGGAGACAAAAACTTTGCTGCCGGCCCGCAGGCATAGTTCCCGTGCCACGTCCGTCGTCAGCTTCGTGTCCGCCGGCTTGGTCATCATGCGTAGCGTGGATGCCACGCGCTCGTCCGAGAGAACGTTCAGAAACGGCGACTGGCGCAGCGAGACGCTGAGCGCCTGCTTCAACGCGTCGTCGAAGACGGGATCGCTGGTGGAATTCGCAAAGTCGGCTACTACTACCGAGTCTTTCTCGGTTAGGACCGGCGCGGGCTTCGTCCGGCCTCGGAACCACCAGAATCCCGCCGCGAGCAGCGCGACCACGACTACTCCCGCGACCCCGGCAATGATCCCCGCGCGCTTTTGCGGCGCGGCCTGGACTTTGACCGCCGATCGCGACGCCACCGACGATACCGTCGAATCCTGATCGCGCTTGAGCCGCTGCAGATCGGAGCGCAAATCGGAGGCGTGCTGGTAGCGCAGATTGGGATCTTTCTCCAGGCACTTGCCGATCACGCGATCGAGTTCGGCCGGCACATTCGGATTCAAGCGAGCCGCTTCCTGCGGCGCACGATTGAGAATGGCTTCGAAAATTTCCGCCGTCGAGCTGCCCGGAAATGCGGCCTTCCCTGTCGCCATTTCGTAGAGAACGGCGCCAAACGAGAAAATATCGGTTCGCGAATCCAGGTCGCGGCCGCGGGCCTGTTCGGGAGACATGTAAGCAATCGTGCCGATGGTTGAGCCCGGGCTCGTGAGGTCCCTGTCGGCGACTGCGTCGGCCGTATCCTGCATCGAAATGGACTGCGAAGAGGCGGGCGTCACGGTCTTGGCCAAACCGAAATCGAGGATCTTGGCCTGATTGCGCAAAGTCACAAACAAATTCGCGGGCTTGATGTCGCGGTGAACGATTCCCTTTTCGTGGGCCGCGGCCAGCGCATCGGAAATCTGAATACCGAGGCTGAGCGCATCATCAATCAGCAGCGGCTTGCCGGCCTGGCGATGCTTGAGCGTCTGCCCTTCCAGATACTCCATGGCGATGAATAGGCGGCCGGAATCCTCGGCGATTTCGTAGATCGTGCAAATGTGGGGGTGATTCAGGGCTGAAGCTGCGCGGGCTTCGCGACGGAATCGTTCGAGCGCGACGGGATCCTTGGCGACATCGTCAGGGAGAAACTTCAGAGCTACCGAGCGGCCCAGATTGACGTCTTCAGCTTTATAGACGACGCCCATTCCTCCGCCGCCAAGCTTCTCGATAATGCGGAAGTGAGCGACAACGGTGCCCGGAGCCCGAGCGCCGGAGGAAGACGAGTCGGCCATGGCGCGTGAATCATAGCAATAATGCGAAAGGAACGACAAGGCGAAGATGCCCGACGAAGCATCCAAACGCGTGTGGAATTGAGGATCCGGGAAGCGCCTTGGCGCGCTCGACGAACCTGAAATCCTCGCCGAAGACAATTCCCTCCCGTCCCAACGAACGAACCTTAGCCGGCTAACGGCGGCGTGTCGAGCGCGGCTTCCGCGGACGATCCGACACTCTGTAGTCCAGGCCCACCACGCCATCCGCAAACGTTTTCGCAGAAAGCAGTTTGAGTGGAATGTAACGGTGGCGGGGCTGGATGAGTGGAATGCCTTCGCCGATGAAAATTGGGATGACGTGGATGCTGAACTCGTCGATCTCCCCCTCGTCCAAAAACGAAGCAATGAGACCGCCGCCTCCCATCATCCAGATGTTCTTGCCGGCCTGGGCGCGCAAGCGCTGCGCGAAGGGCTTGATCGGCTCGTTCACGTATTGGACGCCTTGCTCCGGCTCAAATGGATTGTGCGAGAAGACGTAATTCTTGATTCCCTTCCCGTACATCGCCAGGTTCATTCCCATTTCGAGGCCTTTGACGTATGTCTTTCGGCCCCAAAGAATCGTGTCAACGGATTTGAGGAACTCGCCCATTCCGTAAGAGTCCTTGGGGCGTGGCCGATCGAGCCAAGCGACGTCGCCATCGGGCCGCGCGATGTAACCATCCGCGCTGGTGGCGATATAGACGATGATCTTGCGGCGGCTCTTCATGCCGATATTCCTCCCGTGAGGATTGCGAAATCATACCCCGGAAGAGAGGCGTGCCTGTATCCTGATTGGCGCCAGTTGCCGCGATGGTAGCGGGCATGGCTGAGGAAGCGCAGGCGAAGCGCAGTGCCGATTGCGAAAAACAAGCTGAAAGCGATGGCGACCTCGCTGCCGCTGATTCTGGTGGTGGCGTTCGTGATTCGAGGCGGCTACGCGTGGGTGAAGGCGGACATTATTCCGCCGGAAGTGCTGCGCGCGGTGCCGTTTCTCTACGAGCCGGGAAACATCGCGTATTCGATCGCCATTGGGCATGGATTCGGCTCGCCGTTTCGCGCGGAAACGGGCCCAACCGCGTGGACCGCTCCAATCTATCCATATATCGTGGCCGGCTTCTTCGAACTTTTCGGGACCTATGATTACCGCGCGTTTCTGGCGGCCGTGGCGCTGAATATTTTGTGCTCGACGTTCGCGTGCGTGCCGCTTTATTACGCGGGCGCGCGGATTCGCGGGCCGGGCTTGGGCGCGGGAGCGGCGTGGCTCTGGGCAATTTTTCCCAATGCGGTGATCATTCCGTTTCAATGGATTTGGGACACGTCGATTTCAACTCTGATGGCCGCGGCGATTCTCTGGGCCACGCTGGCGGTTGGCGAATCGCGTCGCGCGCGCGATTGGGCCGGCTACGGGCTGCTGTGGGGCGTCACGCTGATGACGAATCCGACGCTCTCGTCATTGCTGCCGCTGCTTCTCGGATGGATGGTCTATCGAGCATGGAAGAAACAGCGCGCGTGGATCGCGAATGCGGCGCTTTCGGTGGCAATCATCGTGCTGTGCTGCCTGCCGTGGACGATTCGCAATTATATTGTGTTTCATGCGTTCGTGCCGACGCGCTCGGCATTTGGAATGCAGCTTTGGATTGGAAACAACGAGCACTACAGCGACCGCTGGGCCGTTTGGCGCGACCCGCTCGACAATCAGAGCGAGCGCGACACCTACGTTCGGATGGGCGAAATCGCCTACATGGCCGAAAAGCGCAATGAAGCGATTCAATTCATGCTGGCGAATCCGCGGCGCGAGGCGCACATGTTTTTCCGGCGCGTGATCGCCACCTGGACGGGGAGCGCATTCCCGGTCCGCGACTTCATCGACACGAAATCCTGGGCGATTCGCGGACTTTTCGCGAGTAATTTTCTGGCGACGATCGGCGCAGTCGCGGGAATGATCGTCCTGTGGCGAAGACGGAGCGAGTATTTATTTCCGGTGAGTGTGTTCGTGATCGTGTTTCCGTTCGCGGAATATCTGGCGCAGGCGCTGCTGCGCTACCGGCATCCGATCGATCCGGTCGTGATGCTGCTGACGGCGATTGCGATCGCGGAATTTTTGCCGGGCGCCCGGAACGATCGCGCTTACTCGTAGCGCAGAGCTTCGACGGGATCGAGGCGCGCGGCCTTAATCGCCGGATACATTCCAAAGAAAAGCCCCACGCTCATCGAAACGGCCACGGCCATCACGATGGCCCAGAGGGGGACGTGGGACGGCAGAACGGGAACGAGCAGATTAATGAGCAGGCTGATTCCGGCGCCTAGCAAAACGCCGATGATGCCGCCGGTCCCCGTGAGAACCACCGCCTCGGTGAGAAATTGTGAAATGACGTCGCGGCGTCGCGCCCCGATGGCCTTGCGCACGCCGATTTCCCGAGTTCGCTGCGTGACCGACATGAGCATGATGTTCATCACGCCGACTCCGCCGACGAGCAACCCGATCGAGCTGATCACGGAGACGAGCAAGGCGATGGAGCCTGTAATCTGCCGGAACTGATCCACAATTTGCTGCGCACTCGAGATGCCGAAATTGTCGGGCTTGTCGTAAGGCACGTTGCGGCGGCGGCGCAGCACTCCGCGGATTTCATCTTCCGCTTGCGCCGAGCGGCCAGGAAATGCCATGGCGCCGATAAAATTCTCGTCGTCCTCGGGATTGTGTTTGCGATAGCTGCGGTAGGGCACGAGAATTTGTTTGTCGGCTGAAGGATTTTTCAGCAATTGGCCCTTGCGCGGCTGAAGAACGCCGATCACGGTATAGGTTGCGTTGCCGACCTCGACCGTTTTGCCAAGTGCATCGCCCTCGGGATACAGCGCCTTGGCAATTTCCGAGCCGATGACGGCCACATCGGCGCGATGAAGATCTTCTGCGTTGGTGAAAAAACGGCCGGTGGCGGGAATTGCGTTGAAGACTTCTTCATTTTCTGGCGTCGTGCCATTGAAATTTGCGCCGGCTACTTCGTGGCCGTGATAGCGCGCGGTAATCGTTTTCGGCGGGCCGGTTCTCTCCACTCGCGGCAGAATGCTGACGGCAACGGTTCTTACATCCGGGCACTGTTCCTTTATCGCTTCGGCGTCCTCGAAGGTCAGCGGCTTGCGCGAACGCTCCTCGGTGGTCAATCGGCCTGTGTGAATCCCGGGATCGAAACGAAAGACAAAAAGCGTATCGGGGCCGTAATCGTTGAGGACGGCGTTTACATCGTCATAGACGCCCAGCAAAATTGAAACGACGGCGAGAAGCGCGGTGATGCCGATGACCACGCCGAACACGGTCAGAAACGAGCGCATCTTGTTTTCGCGCAGGGTCGTGAGCGCCATGCGAGCGTTTTCGTCAATCAGTGAGCGGAATGGATTCTTCGCCATGGCTACAATTCCACTCGCAACGCCTCGATCGGCTCGAGGCGCGCGGCTTTCTGCGCCGGATAAACGCCGAAGAAAACGCCCACGGAGGCGGAAATGAATTCGGCGGCGACGACGGCGACGAGAGGAATGGACATCGGAACCGACGTAGTGGCCTTCACGAGCAAAGTGACGGCGTAGGCGACCGCGACGCCCATCGCCCCTCCCGCGGCGGCCATCACCGTCGCTTCGACCAGAAATTGCAACAGAATATCGTGGCGCCGCGCGCCCAGCGATTTCCGGATGCCGATTTCGCGCGTGCGCTCGGTGACCGACGCGAGCATCACGTTCATGATCACCACTCCGCCAATCACCAAAAACACCGACACCACGCCGACCATTCCCGCAGCGATCACGCCGGTGAGTTGCTTCCAAAGATTCATCAGCGTAGCTGAGTCGAGGATTCCGAAACTGTCGGTCTCGTTCGGCCCCAGATGGCGGCGCGCGCGCATCAAGACTCGCGTTTCGTCCTGCGTTCGCGACATCCACTCGGCTCCGCGAGCTTGAACGTTGACGTAGACGCCGTTGCGCGCGCCGTAAATCTTCAAATACGTCTGCACCGGAATATAGGCGAAGTTGTCCTGCGTTTGGCCAAGGACGCTGCCCATGGTTTTCGCGACGCCGACAATTTCATAAGGGCGGCCGTCGATATCAATTTCGCGGCCGACGGGATCGACGCTGGGAAAAAGCTTCGAGGCCAGCTCGGAGCCAATCATCGTGACGGAAGCGCGATGGAGGTCGTCAACATCGGAAATGTAGCGGCCGGACGCGGGCTCTTCGACATCGATATCGGCCATATTCGCTGAAACGCCGCGGATTTCGGTATCGTCGATGGCCTGACCGTTCGCGCGCACTTGCCCGGGGCCGTCAATTTCGATCCCGACTCGAAGCGGAAGTTTGAGATTGTCGCGGAGCGCTTCGTAGTCTTCGTAGGTGATGAGTTTATTCCGGCGCGTGGCTTTCACCAGCTCTTCCGCCTGCGTGATGATCGGAAAGCGAGCGACGACGAAGACGTTGGAGCCGAGATTTGCGACGCGCTCGGCGATATAGCGATTCACGCCTGAAATCAAGGCAATGACGATAATCAGCGTCGAGACAGAAAGAATGATCCCGAGAAGCATCAGAAACGAGCGCAGTTTGTGCGCGCGAAGCGTTTCGAGCGCAACGGCAACCGGCTCGCGGAAAGACACCACTCGCTTCATGCGCACCCTGTATTCATGCTACTTCAATTACGCGCGACGGGCATGGAAGGTTTCGGCGCAAAGCCCGATGTTTCCGAGAAAACGGCAGGCTCGAACACGATCCGCCCGGGCGGCTACCGCGCTTTCGGACAAGTGCCTTTTTCGACCTGTCTATCATCAGCGTCTCGCCTTCCCGCGCCCTGACCGACTAGACTGGTTTTTGCATGACACATCGGGACAGGGGCCCTAAACTCTCTGATTGCACGGGAGGAATCGGGCCGCAAGGACGCCATCGAGGACGGCACGGCAACCAATGGATGTACTCAAAAATCTATTCGAGCAGCATTTCCACCTGCCGGTAAAGCGGTTCCAGCCCGTTCAGGGCGATCTTGGCGGCTCGGGACGCAAGATCATCCGCCTGGCCGGCGGAAATCTGACCGCCATCGGCGTCCTGTACGACGTGCGCGAAGAGAACGTCGCTTTTCTCGAATTTTCCCGCCATTTTCGCAAGCACGGCCTGCCCATACCTGAAATTTATGAGGAGGATTTGAATCAGGGCGCCTACCTCGAAGAGGATCTCGGCAGCACGACGCTGTTCGAGTTTCTCTCGAAAAATCGTGAGGCCGAAAATATCGCTCCCCGGGTCGTGGAAGCCTATCGCAAAGTGGTCGCCGTATTGCCGCGCTTTCAGATCGAAGCGGCTCGCGATTTGAATTATAAAGTGTGTTATCCGCGCTCGGTCTTCGACGCCCAATCCATCGTCTGGGACTTGAATTATTTCAAGTATTATTTTCTCAGGCTGGCCGGCATTTACTTCAACGAGCAGTCTCTGGAAGACGATTTCAGCCGGTTGACCGCATTCTTGTTGACCGCGGACCTCGATCACTTCCTCTACCGCGATTTTCAATCACGCAACGTCATGCTGCGCGACGACGAACCGTTCTTCCTGGATTATCAAGGCGGCCGCAAGGGCGCGCTTCAGTACGACATTGCTTCGCTCTTGTTCGATGCCAAGGCTGACCTGCCGCCGGAATTGCGCCGCCAGCTGCTCGATCTGTATCTCGATCGCCTCGCCGATTTCATCCCGCTCGATCGCGGTGCGTTCATGCACCACTACTATCCCTACGTTTACCTTCGCATCATGCAGGCGTTGGGCGCGTATGGATTCCGCGGCTTCTATGAGCGCAAAGCCCATTTTTTGCAAAGCGTGCCCTACGCGCTCAACAATTTGCGCTGGCTGCTTCAAAATGTCGAGATGCCCATCGCCCTGCCGGCGCTGATGGACGCGTTGTCGCGCATCGCGGCATCGGAAAAATTGCGGCGCATCGTGCCCATCGCGAAACCGCACGTGCCGGTTCTGGAAGAAAAAAAACTCGTCGTCCGCATTTTCAGTTTTTCGTTTCGTCACGGCATACCGAAAGATGAGACCGGCCACGGAGGTGGATTCGTTTTTGACGCCCGCAGCATCCCGAATCCCGGACGCGAAGAACAATTCGCGCCTCTCACGGGCAAGGACGCGCCGGTGATCGAATATCTGAACCATCAGGAAAGCGTGCGTCCGTATCTCGCCAGCGTATCGTCCCTCGTGGATACCACCGTGAAGGAGTACCAGCGTCGCGGCTTCACCAGCTTGACGGTCTCGTTCGGCTGCACCGGCGGCCAGCATCGCTCCGTCTATTTCGCGGAACAATTGGCGAAACATCTGAGCGGCAAAAACGGAATTGAAGTGGTCGTGCGCCATCTCGGACTGGAAAGCCGGATCGAATGAGAGCGATGATCTTAGCCGCCGGCCTTGGCACGCGCTTGCGGCCGGTCACCGACACTCGCCCGAAGGCGCTGGTGGATGTCGCTGGCCGCACCGCGCTTGAGATCACGCTCTCGCGTTTGCGTGCTTTCGAGATTCGCGAAGTGATCATCAACGTGCATCATTTCGCCGATCAGATTCTCGATTACCTGAAAACGAACGGCAATTTCGGGATGCGGATTGAAATTTCCCGCGAGGACGAGCTGCTCGATACCGGCGGCGGCCTGAAAAAGGCTGGCTATTTTTTCCTCGAGGATGCCGCAAGCCTGGATATGCCGTTCATTTTGCACAATGTGGACGTGGTCAGCACCATCGATCTCCGGCGAATGGCGCAATTTCACACCGAAAATCGGGCGCTGGCCACTCTTGCGATGCAGGACCGCGAATCATCGCGATATCTCCTCTTCGACGAGAACATGCAACTCTGCGGGCGCAGGTTCGCAGCCGATCAGCGCGATGAGCTTGTTCGATCACCGCAGCATCGGCAGCCACTGGCGTTCTCCGGCATCCACGTCATTTCTCCGCGCCTGCTGACGATGATGACCGAAACAGGCGCCTTTTCCATAATCGCCGCGTATCTGCGCCTTGCCGCGCAAGGCGAAAAAATCCTCGCGTTCAAAGCCGATGAGTATTATTGGCGTGATCTCGGCCGGCCCGAAAACCTCAGTCAGGCCGCTCAGGACATGAAGCAAAAAGTCCTCCTTTAGAACGTCGCCAAAATTTGGGCATCCCTTTAATCGTTGGTCCTACTGAGTTCGGTACCCCTGTTCCATTGTGGGAAACGGCCGTGCACGCAATCATAGTCCCTGTGATTCAGTACTCCCCTTATCCGGAAAGCTCGCGCATCCGGAAGGCAGACATAACGGAAAGACGAGCGAACATTAAAATGAATCTCAAAAAAGCCCTCTTCGTTTTGATGGTTAGCGTCATCACCCTGCCGGCGATCGCCAGCGCCAAGCCGCAGCCTAAGGATCACAACGTCACTCCCGCCATGCGGAGCAGCCATTTCAGCCACTTCGCGAAGTGGCATTTCGGGCGCTAGTTCCCAGTTGCGGGCTCTCTTCCGCCGCACCTTTGAGGTGTCGGGGCCGCTGAAGACCTGGCGCGGCAGGTGCACGTAACACTCGCCTTTTCTGTGGTTTAGGTGGGGACGTCCGAGCTTCCCAGAGACAGCGCCGCGCGCATTCAATTCAAGAACGCGGCGAGGCGTCCCCTGGCGTACGGGACGGCGTACGCTGCGGGCGGATTGTGGACGACGGCCGCCGCCGCTTTGCGGTAGAACTCGACGGCCTTCTGTTTGTCACCCAGTTTCTCGTAGGTCTCACCGGACAGGCAGACGATGAATGGATCGTTCTGGTTCGCTTTTGAGAATTCGTCGCGCGCGGTGGTGAAATCGCCGCCGTAAAACGCAACGTAGCCTACAAGATACGGCAGAAACTGCGCCTGCTCCGGATTGGCGCCCTTATCGAGAATGGCTTTCGCCGCCGTGACGTGCTTCTGTGCCCCAACAGCATCGCCACGGCGCGCAGCAATTCTTGCCTCCGCGTTTTCGAAGCGGAATTCCCACAGATCCACGCGGGCCGGTTTGATATCGGATTCTTTCAACCCAGTGTCGTGGCCGATTTGGTACCATTTTTGCGCTTGATCGAAGTCTCCTGAGTCTATGCAGATTCTTGCGGCCTCATCGGCAATCTCGCCTTGCTCGAAAAAGTTTTTCAACGTCGCGTAATAATCGAAAACCTGCTGCTCGTTCTCTAAGGCCTTCGCGCAGTTTCCCACGAACGCGTAGGAGACGGCCATCTGGCGTTGCGCCATCGCCTTATGTTCGGGCGTGTCGGCCGCGTCAATCGCCTTCTGAAAATCAATGCGCGCTTCGTCGTTCTGTCCGAGCAAATCAAGAACGCTGCCAGCAGCGATATTGGCAACGAGCGAATCGGGCCAAGCGTGAAGCACCTTGCGAAATAGAGCGAGCGCGTCGTCCAGCTTCCCTTCGCGCATCAACTGCTGCCCTTGCTGAATCAGATCGGGCTGCTGCTGCGGAGCGCTAGCTTGAGCAAACAGGGGAGCTGACGAAAACAGGATCGCGCACAGAGGCAAGCCGGCAACGCGAATGATCGCTTTCATGACGGCGATTATATTGCGGAAGCGTGTGGGAGTCTAACTCAAGCTACCAAATCCTAAGTCTCACAATTCACACTGAAGCACTGCCGGAGATTCCCAAAGCTTGTCTTCCATCCATCGTAAATATAGACTGACAGGCAAATGCCACCCAGCAGGTCCCATGGGCTTGCGTCAGCCTTTTCACGCCGCAAGGAGTCGTGTCTCCGCGTCATTGTTTGCGCGGGGATCGTGCTGATTGCCCTGACGTATATCGCCTTCACTGCGACTGCGGTCAACAAACTGACGCTCACCTGGCAGCCGATTACTCCCGAAGACCTCGCGCTCAAGGATAATCCCGCGGATCCGGGCGAAGACGCCATGATGCTCTATCACGAAGTGCTGATCGACAGTCTCACTTTCTCAACCCTCGAATACAAGCGGATCAAAATCTTCACGGAAAGCGGACGCAAGTGGGCAGACGTCTCAATTCCCTACATACCGGGGCATTGGGAGATCAAGGACCTTCAGGCCCGCACCATTCAGCCCGATGGCAAGATCATCGACTTTGACGGGAAAGTTTTCGAGGAGTTGTTGGTCAAGACGCGAGGCATCAAAATCGTGGAAAAGAAATTCAGCCTGCCGTCTGTCCAGCCCGGCTGCATCGTTGAGTACATGTTTCGTGAGGTGGACAACGCACAGTACGAGCACGAAGGCGACTGGCAAGTTCAGAACGAGCTTTATACCCGGCTGGGCGTTTACTCATTCCGTCCGTCGCCTTTCCTGGCACTGAACTGGAGGCGGCACAGGCTGCCCGCAACATTGAAACCCGAAAAGCAGCCCGATGGGACCATCCGCCTTGAAATCAAAGATGTGCCGGGCCTCAAGACGGAAGAATACATGCCGCCGGATAAAGTCGTTCGGGAGGGAATCAGCTTCTATTACAGCTTTAAGCCCGCGACCACGCCGGACCAATTCTGGAAAGACGTGGGCGAGGGAACCGAAAAAGGGATCGATCAACGCCTCAAAAAAAAGAAATACCTCGATTCAGTCCTGGCTGCGACGGTGGGTCCCGACGACCCGCCCGAAGTCAAGCTCCGGAAGCTCTACGAGAGAGTCCAGCAGATCACCAACCTCGACTATGAGAAAGATTCCAATTCGAAGCGCAAGCAGATGGAAAAGCTCCGCGACGCGAATTCAATTGACGACATGATGAAACTTGGTGCCGGTGAGTCCGCCGAAATCAACTTAGCTTTCCTGGGGCTGGCGCGGGCCGCTGGGTTCGACGCAGCATCAGTTTTCCTGGCGACACGCGACGAGGATTTCTTCGTACCGGCATTACAGGATTGGAATCAGCTCAACGATAATGTCATTTGGGTACATATCGGGTCGCAAGATGTCTATCTCGATCCTGGCAATCCTTTTTACCCGTACGGCTCCTTACCCTGGTACGTCACGGGAGGACAGGGCATGCGCGTTCGGACGAGCGGCGTTGACTTCGTAACGGTCACTCCGCCGCGAAGCTCCGATTACGTCATGGCGAGGGAGGCTCAGCTAAAGCTCGAAGCCGACGGCTCACTTTCCGGCAAGCTTCGAGTCGAGTTAAAGGACGATCGCGCTCGATCGCTGCGGGAAATGCAGCGCGACAACGAAGATTCCGCTCGCGACAAGGATTTGACCGACACCATCAAAGGCTGGCTTCCGGCCGATGCGACTTTCGAGATGGGCGCCGTCACGGGGTGGGACAAGACTGCGCCCGTGATCCGTGCCGAAGGCACGATTCGTATACCGAACTTTACGACCGTCGCCGGTAAGCACACGTTACTCTCGACGGGAATCTTCACGTCCAAGGAAGAAATGGCGTTTCAAAGTTCGACGCGCGTGAATGACATCTACTTTGACTATCCCTTCGAGAATCGGGACACCATCGAGATAGAAATTCCCGCGGGGTTGCGTGTCGAAGAGCTGCCTCCCCCGAAGAAGGATGAGCAGCCATCGTTGCAGCTGCAAGTGCACTGCGCGGAGAATGGGACGCGGATTCAGGTCGATCGCCAGTTGACGGTGAGCCAGTTTCTTTTTGCAGTGAAGTCGTACTCGCACCTGCGCGCGTTCTTTAGCGCGGCGGCCTCGGCAGATCAGCAGGAGATCGTGCTGTCGCCGCGTTAGCGGCCACAACAATGAAGCGATCGCTGAGCCAGTTGTACAATCCTGGCAAGTATTACTCCTTCGAATGTCCAGTATGTCGATCGACGATACCCTACTTGCATGTAAGAATCGGTTTCGGGCGCGGGTACGTAACTCAGCCGTTCCAGTGCGAAACGTGTAAGGCGCAGCTGTGCGTCTCCCGGACTTATCTGTGGTGTGTTTTCGTAAGCACTTTGATCGGATTATTGATCGCGCCTACGTTGTTGGGAATCCAGCCTTGGTATCTATTTGCTTTGGTGGCGCTTGCTTCGTTTCCGATCGTCGCCACGCTGGTCGGGATGTACGCTAAATGGCTGTTTCCGCCGCGGCTAAAGCGATACGTGCCGGAAGGCCTGTCGCTTTAACCGTTCGATCCAATCGCGACACCGAGAGGCGCATCGATGCTGGTTTTTCGACTCAATGGGCACTAACGCTGACGGCGCAAAAACGCACGACGTGCAGGTCTTCGACAAGCAATAAGCACAACGGCGGCAACCAGGCACCTCAATCACAGGAGCGATTCGAGGGCGGCTCGTCGTCGGGGCGCCCTTTATTTCATTCGAGTAGCATCGTCGAGTGGAAGTCGCGGAGCGCATGAACACCGCAGCGCGGGATCATCGTGTCGGGGGCCCGTTTCAATTCTTTCAAGACGACGACCGTTCAAAATTGAGAAGGTTGAATAGACAGGATATTGCCATCAAAGAATGGCCCGCACGACACCGCCGTCCGCTCGCAGTGCCGCACCATTCGTGGCTGAGGACAGCTCGCTGGCGACGTAAGTGACCATCGATGCGACCTCATCCACAGTCGCAAATCGCTTCAGCAGGGATGAGGGACGCGCATGTTCAAAGAACGCCTTTTCCACCTCTTCCTTCGACTTGTGCTGCTGTTTTGCCATCGCTTCAAGAAATCCGCCAACGCCCTCGGACAGCGTCGGTCCTGCCAGGACGCTGTTCGCGGTCACTCCGGTCCCGGCCACCGATTCAGCGATGCCGCGGGCAATCGCAACCTCGGCCGTTTTCGTCATACCGTAATGAACCATCTCGGCCGGTATTTGGACGGCCGATTCGCTCGAGATGAAAATGATGCGCCCCCAATTCTTTTTCAGCATCAGCGGCAGATAGTGTCGTGAGAGCCGAACCCCGCTGAGCACATTAATCTCGAAAAGGCGATACCAGTCTGCATCGGGTATTTCGACAAACGGCTTCGGCTCAAAAATTCCCACGTTATTGACGAGAATGTCGACTTCGGGAACCCGTGCAATCATCACGGCGGCGCCCTCTGCGCTGCTGAAATCCGCAGCGACGCCCTCGACCTTGGCCGACGGGACCCGGTTTCGGATTCTGCTGATGGCTTCATCCACACGATTCGACGTGCGCCCATTCACAAAGACATGTGCGCCTTCGGCGGCGAGACTCGAAGCAATCGCGAGTCCAATTCCGGCCGTCGAGCCCGTTACGATTGCGGATTTTCCGCGCAGTTTGAGATCCACTCTAATTCCCCCTCACGACCTGCATGTTTCGTCTCCGGCTTCAGGCCTTGCTGCGTCGTCGGCATCGATTTGTGTTGTCGCGTTCACTAAGACGGACCATTTTCGGTTTTGTCCGTGGCGTTTTTCGCCGCGGGATGTTGAACCTGCGCGGCCACTTGGTGGCGCGGGCATCTTGCCCGCGTCTTCTCTTTCTTGGAGCTGGCGGAAAACGCGGCCGTTGCCGTCAGGCGGCGTATCCCTTGATTCTGATTTCCCCTTTCGCCACGTCCACGGTCCGAGGGGCCCAGACTTGGATCACGTTCAGCCATGAATACTCCGGATGGTTGGCGTTTGTGGCGGAAGCGTGTGGGAGTCGAACCCACCATCCAACCCGCGAAGGGCCGGATCGCCGGCTTTGAAGACCGGGAGGATCACCGGACCCCTTTCGCCTCCGCCGATCGGTCCGCAATCGTAGCACACCAAGATTCCGCACTAAGAGTTGCGCGGGCTGCGCCGGCAACGCGGCAAGCGGGCCGCGCGAAAAAGTCTGTTGGTGCGTGGCGTTATTTCGATTCGGCAGGCTTCGCTGTCCGCAGGATGAGCACGGGGCACTGCGCGACGCGCACGATTTTTTCGGCGACTGAGCCAAAGACAAGCCTGTGCCAGCCAGTCATGCCGTGCGTGGCCAGAACGATCAAGTCCACGCCGTTGTGTTCCCCAATCCGGATGATTTCCATGGCGGCATCGTTGGCTGTGCCAACTTCCGAGGTCGCCTTGACGCCGCGCTTGGAACTTTGCTGAACGAGATTTGCCAGCCGCTCTTTCGCGTCTTCGTGCAGTTTCACCTCGTAGTCGTGTTCCTTGAAGACGTATCTCGCATCCGGGAGGACCGGAATTTCCGGAACGACGTAGACGAACAAAAGCTCGGCCTGAAACTTTACGGCCATCTCGACGGCGACGTTGATCGCTTCGTTCGAAGGCTCGCTGAAATCAACCGGCGACAATATTTTCTTGAATGGGAACATGAAACCTCGCTAATCAGGGAACGATGCGGCTGCCGTGCGCATGAGCCCGGCCATCTCGAAATCAAGATGCCCGGCTGACGTACCGAACGTGCGCACCTTAAGCCCAGCGGTTGAAGACCCAGAACAATGAGCCCGCGAGAAGCGCGGCGGCGGGAAGCGTGAACACCCAGGCCAGCGCAATATTGCGAACCGTGGCAAACTGCAATCCGCTCTTATTGGCCATCATCGTTCCAGCAACCCCGGACGATAACACGTGAGTGGTACTGACCGGTAAGCCGAATTTATCCGCTGCGAGAATCGTGCACGCGGCCACCAGCTCTGCTGAAGCGCCTTGCGCGTACGTCAGGTGATCCTTCCCGATTTTCTCTCCGACGGTGACGACGATGCGCTTCCATCCGACCATCGTGCCCAACCCCAGCGCGAGCGCCACCGCGACCTTTACCCACGTGGGAATAAACTTGGTAGCGAGATCCAGATGCCTTTTGTAATTGGCTAGCGCAGCCGTATCCTTCGCCGCGAGAACCGGCTTGCCGGATTTTTGCATCAGCCGCAGGGCTTCGCTGATGACATACATATCGTTGCGGACGTTTGCCTGCCGGTCAGCGGGAACTTTCGCGAGAGCCTTGTAGAGAAGCACTTCATGCTCGATATCGCCCATCAGTTGCTGCATGGCGAGCATGGTGCTGGGCTTGAATTCGCGCGTGCGGATATAGGCGGTGACTTCGTCGCGCGTGTCGCCGACGACGGCGTTGGGGTCAACGTAATGACTCACGGCCTGAATCGCCTGCTCCGAAACCGCAGCGAAATCCTGCACCTGATTGATTCCAACGGCATGATTCAATGCGTAGGCCGTCGGCACGGTGCCGATCAGAATGAGCATGATCAGGCCCATGCCCTTCTGACCATCGTTTGAGCCGTGGGCGAAGCTGACGCCCGTGCAAGTGAGGATGAGCAGGCTGCGGATCCAGAACGGCGGCGGCGCATCTCCCTCAGGAGCTTTGTAGAGCCGCGGATCCTTGATCACTTTCTTCGCCAGGAGGAGCAGGAGCGCGGCGCAGACGAATCCGACGAAAGGCGAAATCAGCAGCGAGCGAAACACGTTTCCTGCCTGGCCCCAATCCACGCCGCTCGTGCCCGTCTTCGCAGCCATCAGTTGATTCGCGAGGCCCACTCCGATGATCGAGCCGATGAGCGTGTGCGAACTGGAAGCGGGCAGCCCGAACCACCACGTCCCGAGATTCCAGATGATGGCCGAGACGAGGAGCGCAAAGACCATGGCGAAGCCCGCTCCACGGCCGACCTGCAATATCAACTCAACCGGCAAAAGCGATACAACCGCGAAAGCCACCGCTCCGGAGGACAACAGAACTCCGATCAGATTCCAGATGCCCGAGTAGACCACGGCGACATGCGGCTCCATCGAATGCGTGTAGATCACCGTCGCGACCGCGTTGGCCGTATCGTGGAAGCCATTCACGAACTCGAAGGCGAGGGCAATAAGCAGCGCCAGGGCGAGCAAAATGTAAGGCCATGCCGACGTAACGTGCACGCCCGCCAGATCTGAAAGAAGGCGATTCCCGATGAAAATCAGCCCGCCAAGGAGCACCAGGCCGAAAATGAGCATCCCGAGCCGACCCGGCGATGATTTCTTGAGTTTTTGCTCCAGGAGAGTTGGCGGAGGCGCAATTACAGGCGCGCTAAGCGTCGCTTCTTGGTCAGCCATAAGAACCTCAGGGGGTTAACAATCCACGGGACACTAACTTCGAAATGTGAATGGACGATGACAGCGGAATGACATCCGGATGAATACTCGGAAAACTTTGGCTAACAACCCAAAAATGAAGGGGATAGCGGCGGTCTAGGTTTGCGGCGGCCGGCGAGTCTCAGCGCAGAGCCCGCCAACAGTCTGCGGCCAGTTCACTTGGGGGCGGTTTCTTCCGCGATTTTTTTGCGCGCGATTTCAAGCAGGCGCGGATGGGTGCACACTTCGTAGTAGGCGCGCGGGCCCGGCAAGCCGATTTTTCCGCCCGGGAGTAATTGCCGCACGGCGCCCTTGCGGACGACGATCGACTCGAGAGCGCCGGCGATGGGAAGTTCTCCGAAATAAAGCTGAACGCGCTCCTTGCCCCATGGGAGCGTGAACGTTCCGGCCATTGGAGCCAGCGAAATTTCGCGCGAGAGTTTCTGAAAGCCTTCTTCGTTGAGCTCGACACCGTTCAAGTTGTAGCGAACCAGCAGCTCTTCGCCTTCGTCTTCCGCGGCATCTTCCATCAGCGTCTGCGCCAGAAACAGGTTGAACGGCGACGGGTTCTGCGCGAACAGGCGCCGAGCCATTTTGGCGCAGCTCGAAAGGCGATCGGACAGGTTTAACGCCTTCGAAATCATAATGCGCGAGTCGCCATCCATCCAGATCGAGGGCGCCGAATTCTGAAAAGCGACTCCCAGGCCGAGCTCGAGGCGCGGCAGGCCGCTGGCCTCGGCGCGAATGTTGTACGCCTGTGTGGCTGCGAGGATCTCGCGAGCCAGGACGCAGGCTTTCGCAACGGCATGCTGAGTCTCGCGAGTGGACTCGGTTTCGTAGATGGCCAGAATGATCGCGTCGCCCTCGATGAAGACAGTCGAAGCACCGTGGCGGCTGAGAAGACGTTTCACCGGCTCGTGTAAATTCATGCTGAAGTGCGAAGCGGGATTGAGTCCGCGCGCGAGCAAGTCTTTGGTAATGCCGGTGGATCCGCGGACATCCGCTTTGATGACCACGTGAGAAACGACGGCATCCGCTTCTTTGCTTGCTTCCGATGGGAGGACAAGTTCGTACAGGCTGTTGTTGATGCGAGATAGGTCGCGGGCATGTTCGGAGTGAACGAGATTGATGCGCTCCATCCAGCCGCAGATGTGCAGGTAGTTGCGGCGGTCGCGCCGGAGCCGCGCCAGATCCTCGGCGAACCGCAGCGCCGCTGCACGCGCATCTTCCGGACTGACGCGCTCAATCGCGCGCACGGCGTCTTCCATCCCTTTCAGTGAAAATTTGCGCGCGGGAAACTGCTCGAGAATTCGCTCGACGCGTTTCTGCTCTTCGCGAATCACGAGCGCCTTTTTGAGCTGCTGCAAATGGACCGGCGGACAATAATCCGCGTAAATTCTTCGCGCTTCATAGCCCGCCAGAATGTGCGTGAGCAGGTCGATCGCTTCCAGGCGGCGAACCCATTCGTTGAGAAGCCGCTCCCGCGCTTCGGGCGGCGCATCGTCTTCGTCCAGCGTGGCGCGCGGATCGAACAAGCGCCGTATATTTTGCGGATCGTTGAGGTAATTCCCGATGCGGCCGCGAAATTCGTCGGAAAGAAATTCCATCCGCTGCCGGGTGGACTCGATGGAGGGCGCAGCGTCCTGAAGTTTCTGTTCGAGATCGTCGATCCGTGCCTTTAGCTCGTTCGCCAACACCTGTGTTTCGGGCGAGGCCCCGCGGCGCTTCCAGGGCCAGTGAAACGCGTCGCCGCCGGTCTCGATCCTGCGGCGCAAATCCTCTTGTTCCTGTTCCAGGCGAACCAGCTCGGCGCGCATCGATCGCGCCTGTTCCATCACTTCGTCGTGGGATTGTTGCGTGCTGCTGAGTTCTTCGGCGTTGTCGTCCACGAGAACGAAATCGCGGACGAGTTGAAGAAGCAGCTCGTCGAACACTTCAAAGCGATCGGGGTCGCGGCTGAAATTTCCAAGCAGGACATAGTTCTCGAGAAAGATGAAGTCGTCGTTGCCGTCCTCAACGAACAAAAGACGATTCCGGAAAAGATCGTAGGTGCTGCTGAAGTCGTCGCCGAAGAGCGCGCGCCGCGATCTCGTAATCGTCGTGTCGTCGAGGTCGCGGAAGATCTGAAACAGGAGCTGGCCCACGCTGCGATAAATGTTCTTGCGATTGGCCTGGAGTTCGGCGATGCGGGCGCGCATCACGTGAGCCTGCTCGCCATGCTCGAATTGAGGTCCTCGCGAGTGAATCCATTCCTTGCATTCGACGATGAGGCTCGAGAATTGATCGTTGATTTCGTCGAGCAGAAATTTCAGGATGGCGACGCGATGCAGCAGATCCACTTCGATGTTTTGGGTGAACTTGGCGCGCGTCAGCGAAATCTGCAGCAGCTCGGAGAGCTGGCGCTTGAACGCGGCCGTCTCCGGCATTGCCGACTTGCGCCCGTGCTCCCAGAACAGATTGAGGTTCGCGTGCTGGCGGATCACGTCGAGGAGATAGCGGCGCGTAAACTCGACAAATCCAGGGCTCAGGAAAACATCAAAATGGATGTTGTCGACGCCGAGCGTCAGCGTCTGCAGACGGAGTTCGGCGACGTAGGGCTCGAGTTTCATTCGAGCCGGGTGCATCGCGGAGAGTGTAATCGGCGCGTCAGCCATTTTCGAGGCTTCTAGCAATCAAATTTTCAATGTAGCAGAATGAGACGAGGGCGCAACCAAGGTGGTCGAACCGGTTAATGGCGGAAGCGGAATCGCAAGGTTCGCGGGCAGTTGCCTCTATATCGCAGGAAACGGAAGGCGCTGCTCGCGCCCGGCGCTGGTCAACGGATTTTGCTCCCGGCACGATCCCGAGGCGAAAGCGCAGCCGATGATGCCGATTCTGCGCCTGGCCGCGGCGGTATTGATGCTCCTTGTGTTTTTGTGGCCGCTGTTCGCCGATCTGCTGCGGGAAATGAAAGGCTGGGGGCGCTGAGCCCTCGAGACGGCAACTTTGACCACTCCAGCGCGCGACTAGATGGCGCCGATCTCGGCTTCGCTCTGCGTCACGCGAATCCGCCGGCAGTTTTCATCCACATGCTCGAGTTCAATTTCCATGACAGGCCACGCAGTGCTCAGCGCCGCCTTCTCCGGCCATTCGATAATGACAATCGCAGGCTCGGCGAAGAGATCTTCGACCCCCAGAGTTTCAAAATCGCGAAAATCCGTCACGCGATACAAGTCAATGTGATAGACACGCACGCTATTGTGATAATTGTGGATGAGCGTGAACGTCGGACTGGTTACGTCCTCTTCGCGCGCGGCGCCGAGCCCTGAAACCAAACCCTTCGTCAGCGTGGTCTTCCCCGCGCCGAGTTCTCCACGCAATAAAAGCAGCGCCGGCGCCTTCAAATTCGCGCCGATTTCCCTTCCCGTGCGAATCGTTTCCTCGGCCGAATGGGTCAGCAACTCACGTACGAGCATGTTCCAACTCAGCAAGGAGGTTTGCATAAGCGCGTGGAATCCCGTGAATGACGTCGGTGGCCATCAGCGGGATTTCGCCGATCTCCCGCGCCGCCAGGTCTCCGGCTAACCCATGCAAATAGACCGCGAGACACACCGCTTCGGTCCAATTCGTCCGGCCATGTTGCGCCAAAATTCCCGCGAGCATTCCAGTCAGAACGTCGCCCGTGCCTCCCTTCGCCATGCCGGGATTGCCGGTTGAATTAATCCACGTCAAGCCGTCGGTGCGTGCGATGACGGTTTGGTGCCCTTTCAGCACGACAGTGGCCTTGAATCCCGCGGCGGCCGTCTGCGCGATCTCGATTCGTTGCTTCTGGACTTCAGCGGGCGTCGAGTCAATCAAGCGCGCCATTTCACCGGGATGCGGCGTCAGAACGAGCTCGGCGCACTTATGTTTCGCCAGCTCGGCGCGACGCCCCACGAATGCATTGATTCCGTCAGCATCGAGGACGGTTGGCGCCGGCGTGTCCTGAATCAGTCGATGTACAAATTCCTGAGTTTCCGCCTGTGTCGAGACGCCGGGACCCATGGCCAAGACTGTCTTGCCCTGAAGGAGTTTCGCGAAGTAGTCATGATCGAGTGCGCTCGCGCTGATTGTTCCCGCGTGCGTTGCAGCCAGCGGCTCAGTCATGAGTTCTGGGACTTGTCCCGCGACGATTGGAAGGCACGGCTCGGGGGTTGCGACGGTTGCGAGTCCCGCGCCGGCGCGAAGTGCCGCCCAGCCGGACATGACCGCGGCTCCCGTCTTTCCAACGGACCCAGCCACGATGAGCGCATGGCCGAAATTGCCCTTGTTCGCGTCCGCGCGGCGGTGGAATTCCAGGCTCGAAACCTCCGCCGGCTCGAGCCAGCGAATCTGCGAATCGGAGCACTCATCGATCAACGCCCGGGGAGATCCGATGGACACAACAACCAACCGCCCTACTTTTTGCGAGGCTGGATACAGTAACTGGCCTATTTTGGGAGCCGTAAACGTGACCGTAACGTCCGCGCTCACCGCCGGTCCCGCGAGTTCGCCGGTGTCGGCAGCGAGCCCCGACGGAATGTCTACGGCCACGATGCGCGCAAGACCCTGACGCGCATTGATGTCGTTGATGACTTCGCCAAGCCAGCCTTCGACCGCACCGCGAAGTCCCGTGCCCAACAGCGCATCCAAAATAATGGTGGATCGCGCGAGATGTTTTTTTGCATCCGTCCAATCGTTTAGATTTCGCGCGAAGGTGATTTCGCCGCCCGCGCGCCGGTAGAGGTCGCGATTCACAAGTGCGTCGCCCGTCATTTCGTCCGGCCCCGCGCATAAAATCGCCACGGGCCGAGCGCCGCGCTCGCGCAGCAGCCGCGCCACCACAAAACCGTCGCCGCCGTTGTTCCCTTTGCCGCACACCACCGCGATTTCGCGGCGGTCGAGACCTGTAAAATTATTTTCGAGATAGCGGACCACGCCGGCGCCGGCATTTTCCATCAGCTGAAGGCTCGGAATGCCGAATCTCTGCGTCGAGAGGCGGTCCACTTCCCTCATTTGCGCCGCAGTGAGGACCTTCATGGGAAGAACTCTTCGCCGGGATGCCGCTCGTCGCTCGAGGAACGCTCGCCAGGGCCAGACATCAGAGCATCCAGCCGCCACTTACGTTGAGAACCTGTCCGGTGATGAAATCGGCCTCGTCGCTGACAAAAAACTTTGCGGCGGTCGCAACATCTTCGGCCGATGGAGGACGCCCGATTGGCGAGCGCGAATCGCGAATCCGGCGAGCTTCGTCGAGAGTCAATTCCTTTTCGTCCACGTTCGAGGGGTTGATCACGTTGACGGTGATGCCGTGCTTCGCTTCTTCAATCGCCAGCGAGCGCGAAAAAGAAACAACCGCGGCTTTCGCCGCCGCATAGGCGGAGATCGTCGCCTGGCCGAATGCCCGCTCGGCACCCACCGCCCCAAGATTGATAATTCGTCCCCAGTGCTGACCCCGCATCACCGGAAGAACTGCCTTGCTCATATAAAATGCGCTAAAAAGATTTGACGCTACGACGCGCTCCCACTCTTCATGCGTCGTTTCGCTCACTGCCTTCCATGTGAACGTGCCGACGTTGTTCACCAGGATGTCCAGCCGCCCGAAGCGCTCGGTCACGGCGTCGGCCAGAAACTGGACTTTGGCAGGATCGGTAGCGTCGGCCTCGACGGCGAAGCATTCGGCGCCGAGCGACTGCAGTTGCCGAAGAGTGGTCTGAACCGCGCCCTTATTCGACCGATAAGAAATTGCAACCCGGGCGCCCTCTTGCGCAAAGCTGAGAGCGATGCCTTTTCCGATTCCCCGGCTACCTCCGGTAATGAGCGCACAACGCTGACGAAGCGACACTCACCCTCCTCATAATTTGCCGCCAGTATAAGTGAAACGCGATTCGGTCCCTAGCTCGATCGCGGCGCTCCAGCCGCAAACAATCGCGCCACGACGACCGTCATATCATCCGCCTGCTCGGGAGTTCCCGCCCACTGATCCGCGGAGTCAATCAAGCTTTCGGCGATTCTTTGCGGCGAAGCATCGCGCTGGCGCAACACTTCGTCGGCCAGGCGCTGCGTGCCGAATTCCTCGCCATAAACATTTTCAGGCTCGGTCAGGCCGTCGCTGAACACGACGAGCAGGCTGTTCGGCGGCGCTGCGATTCTGGCCGACTCATATTTCACTTCATCGAACAGCCCCACCACGGTACCGCCTACGTCGAGAAAACTCACCTTGCCATCGCTGACAAAAATCGGCGCACAATGGCCCGCATTCGTGTACTCCAGCGTTCGCGTGCTGGAGTCAACGATCGCATAGAAAAAAGTCGCATAGCGATCGTCGGAGGTATTGTGAAACAGATGGCGATTGAGCCGCGTCACCAGCTCCGCCGTGCCGCAGTTGGGATCGAGAAGCGCCTGGCTGCGCAGGGCCGCCTGGAGACTGGCCATGAGCAGCGCCGCGGAAATTCCCTTGCCGCTGATATCCGCGACGGCGATTCCCATTCGATTGGGTCCGAGACGTATGAAATCGTAATAGTCGCCGCTGACCGTGCGCGCGGCCCGGCAAATCGCCGCCAGCTCAATGCCCTCCACTTGCGGGATGGCCTGCGGAAAGAGCTGTCCCTGAACTTCGCGGGCAATCGAAATTTCGTTTTCAAGCCGCTGGCGTTTACGCTGCTCTTCGATCAGCTCGCCGATGGAGGCGGTCATGTCGTTGAACGACTCGCCAAGAATTCCCAGTTGGTCGCGCTTCTGCACGCGCACGCGACGGGAAAAATCGCCGCGTCGGACGTAGCGAGTCGCCTCGTAAAGATCGGCGACGGCGCTCGTGATTCGACGCGTCAGCACCACTCCCGTCGCCAGCGCGGCGGCTTCAAGAATCAGGAAAACGATCGTGGTGATCACCAGCGTCAACGTCAATAGCGGCCCGAGCTCGCCGAGAGTTGCAAACAAGCGGCCGTTGAGGCGCGAGGCGCGCACGGAGAAAGCCGCAAGCACTGGAATCGGCGCGTCTTCGCCGTATCGCGGATCGATTGAGACGGCTTCCCAGGTCAGCCCGCCGGTAACTTCCGCATCGAACCATCTCTCCCGCGGCGGCACCTTCCGGCTGCGGCTCGTGACTTCGGCGGCGGGGACATACTCGTGGCCGCCAATCGAAATGTGCAGCTCATTTGTTCTTGCCGGCCCTGCCGGGCGCAGGATCGTCAAATTGATCGGACCAAGCTCGGAACCAAATGAATCGAGAGTGTTGGACGTGACCGGGACCGAAAGTGACAGCGGAAAAGAAACTCCGTGCGATTGCACCAAAGTAGTGCAGCGAAACCACAGCGTGTCTTCGGACTCCACCATGCCGGAGAATCTTCGGTCGCCCTCGCGGCCCCATTTCTGAACCAGGCCCGGCGAATGATCGGCGTCTACACGCAGACCCGGCAAATCTCTCGACTCGTCCGCGATGATCGCCACTACGTCGGGCCGGCTGATGAGCGTGGCCGGATCGCCGGTTCTGTCGCGCATGGACTCCTCGAGGACAGCCGCCCGCACGGCGCGCGACGCCGCCTGGAGCGAAGCAATGTTCTCCTGAATATCATCGCGGAGAATATGAGCGCCGAACTGCATGTAAATCAGGTAGGACGCAATGCCCCCCATCGTCACAAGCAGCACCACCGGCACCACAGCGATGAAAATGTAAGCAACGATCAGCCGGTTGCGAAGGCTCCACAGGAGTTTGTTCCTGACCCACGGCGTGAGCCGAAACAACGCGTAGACGATCGCCAGCGCAAAGAGATAGCCGATTAAACGGTACAGCGGGAAAAAGACACCGGCGGATTCTGTGGCGCGCGACGCGACGTACACCGCGGCGACCACGAGAGCAGCGACATCGAACGGCGAGAGCGTTCGCCAAAACGCCCGCACGCGAAGGAGTGGGAGGCGCGACATCAACAGGCATTCTGACGCAGACCGCCGTGTCCGCTCAACCCTTGAATCGAAGCAATCGTTGCCGCGCTAGCGATTCAGCGAAGCCTGAACTCGGCTGTGCTTCCGGCCATAAAGAAAGTACACCAGCATCCCGATCACCAGCCAGATCACCAGCCGCAACCACGTCGCCAGCGGCAGCGCAACCATGAGCGCGCCGGAAATCAATATCCCCATGATCGGCACGAAGGGCACCCAGGGGCAAGTGAACGGCCTCGCCATATCCGGCCGGCGCCTGCGAAGAATCCAAACGCCCGCGCACACAATCACGAACGCCAGAAGCGTTCCAATGCTCACGAGTTCGCCGAGAACCGCAATCGGAATCAGCGCAGCGAACACGGCCACGCAAATTCCCACCACGATGCTCGACAGGTATGGCGTGCGAAATTTCGGATGAATGCGGCTGGCCCAGGCAGGCAACAAGCCATCATTCGACATCGAGAAAAACACGCGCGATTGCCCGAGCAACATCACCAGCATCACGGTTCCGAGCCCAAAAATCGCGCCCACTTTTACGAGGAAGCTGCCCCATCGGACGCCCGGCACCGCGTCAATTCCCACCGCCACCGGATCCGAGACATTCAGCGCCGTGTACGACACCACGCCGGTCAGCAAGCCGGAAACCAAAATGTACAGAATCGTGCAGATCACCAGCGAACCCAAAATCCCGATCGGCATGTCCTTCTTTGGATTCTTGGCCTCTTGGGCAGCCGTCGAAACTGCGTCAAACCCGATGTAGGCGAAGAAAATCACCGCTGCGCCCCGCGCGATTCCCGACCAGCCGTATTCGCCGAATTTTCCCGTGTTCGGCGGAATAAAAGGATGCCAGTTCGCCGCGAAGTGGCCCGGCTCGCGAAACGCGTAGAGTCCAACGACGCCGATGAAAACCAGCACGATCGCAATCTTCACCATCACGATTGCAGAGTTGAGATTGGCGGATTCTTTGATCCCGATCACCAGGACGACGGTCACCGCAATGATGGCCAGAAATGCCACCAGATCAAAGTAGGCCGTCATGTGCGGCAGCGTGGCCGGATCGATGTGCTGGGCTGCGAGCGTGTCTTTGATGCGCTCCAAATGCTCCCAATTCCCGTTATATTGAACGAGGGCTTCGCCACGCGCGCTGGTAAATTGGGGCGGAATGCGAATGCCATAATCCTGGAGGAAGCTCAGCACATAGCCGCTCCAGCCTGAGGCGACCGTCGCGGCGCCGAACGCGTATTCCAAAATCAAATCCCAGCCGATAATCCAGGCAAAAATTTCTCCGAGCGTGGCGTAGCCGTACGTGTACGCCGAGCCGGCGATGGGAATCAACGAGGCAAATTCGGCGTAGCACAAGCCCGCAAACGCGCAGGCCGACCCCGCCAGAATGAACGACAGCACGATGGCGGGGCCGGCATATTTCGCCGCGGCCGCGCCGGTCAGAACGAAAATTCCCGCGCCGATGATCGCGCCGATCCCCAGCGACACCAGATTGATCGGACCGAGCACTCGTTTCAGCGAATGCTCTCCCTGTTCCGACGCTTCGTTCAAGATTACGTTGATCGGCTTGGTGGCGAAAAGAGAGCCTGCCATCGAGCGCCTCCCCCATGCAGTTCTCGCAGCGCCTTTCGGCGCGCGATTCACGCGTTCCTGAATTTATCGCCCCCGCAGCCGCCCAAAGCCGCTCACGGGCACGCCCACGATCATCAATCCCGGCCCAGTGTACTGCGGTTTATACATCAACAATGGGTCTTCGACGAAGGCCGCCGTCAAAAGATACAGCGCGCGAACCCCGATCGCTAAAGGCTGATCCGCGCAACTTTGGCGACGCCAACCCGGCCGCTCAGTTTTGCGACGTCCGGAATCGTTCCGCCAAACTCAGAAACTGTGCGGCGCGCGCTGCGGGATCTTTTGCCGCAATCAGATCCCGGATCACGGCCACCGAATCCGCGCCCGCTTCGAAAACCTCCGCGGCGTTTTCGAGCGTGATGCCGCCAATCGCCACAATCGGCTTCGTCGTCATCCGCCGCGCTTGCCGGATGAATTCGATGCCAATCACCGGGTCGGGATTTTCCTTCGATGCGGTCCTGAAAATCGGGCCAACAGCAACGTAGTCCGCCGATGTCGCGATCGCCGCTCGAAATTGCTCGATGTTATGCGTCGAAATGCCCACCCAGGAGTCCCGTCCGCACACTCCGCGCGCATCCTCCACGGCGAGATCCTCCTGCCCGACGTGAACGCCGTCCGCCCCGCAGAGCGCTGCAATATCCGCGCGGTCGTTCACGATAAATCGCGCGCGTCCACGCAGAATTCCAGCCAATTGGCAGCAGGTTTCGAAATTGCGCCGCGCGGAACCGCGCTTGTTCCGATACTGGATAACTCCAGCGCCGCTCGCCGCAAGCCCTCCAGCAATCGCCGTGGCGCGATCGCCGGCCAGCGCGGCGTCCACGATCGCGTAAAGGCTCGGGAACATGGGCAAGGGGTTTATTTCACCGCGTGAGCCGCGGCGCGATCGAGAAAGTGCGTGTCGAATTTTCCAGCGATGAAATCCGGATCGACAAGAATCTGGCGGTGCAGCGGAATCGTAGACTTGATGCCCTCGATTACAAACCCTTCGAGTCCCCGGCGCATGCGCGCGATGGCTTCGGCGCGATCTTTTCCGTGCGCGATCAGCTTGGCCACCAGCGAATCGTAATACGGCGCCACCACGGCGTCCGAGTATGCGGCCGTGTCCACGCGAATTCCGGGGCCGCCCGGAACGCGGAACGCCGTAATGCGTCCCGCCGAAGGCACAAACGTCACCGGGTCTTCCGCGTTTATGCGGCATTCGATGGCGTGGCCGCGAAACTCGACTTTGCCGACCACATCCTCCAATTTTTCCCCGACCGCCAGCCGGATCTGCGATTTAACCAGGTCCACGCCCGTCACCATCTCCGTCACCGGGTGTTCCACCTGGATGCGCGCGTTCATTTCGATGAAGTAGAGTTTCCCGGTCTCATCGCGCAGAAACTCGACCGTCCCCGCGCTCCAATAGTTCAACTCCTTGAGCGCGTCGACGACTTTCTGTCCTAGTTCGCAGCGCGTTTTTGCGTCCAGCACCGGCGATGGCGATTCCTCAATCACTTTTTGGTGCCGCCGCTGAATCGAGCATTCGCGCTCGCCGAAGTGCATCACGTTTCCAAAATGATCGCCGAGCACCTGAAACTCGATGTGGCGTGGCCTCGAAATCAGTTTCTCGAAATATACGTCCGCCGACCCGAACGCCTGGCGCGATTCGGCGCGCGCCGTTTGAAAATTCGACAGCAGTTCGGACGCGTTGTTCACTACGCGCATCCCGCGCCCGCCTCCGCCCTCCGAGGCCTTGATCATGATCGGGTAGCCGATTTGCGCCGCGATTTTCTTGGCCGCGTCTTCGTCCGGCACGATGCCGTCGCTGCCCGGAATCACCGGCAGTCCCGTAGCCGCCATTGCTTTCCGGGCTTTGTCTTTCTCGCCCATCAGGCGAATCGCCTGCGACGAGGGCCCCACAAATGCGATGTGCGACGCCTCGCACACCTCGGCGAAGTTCGCATTCTCGGAAAGAAAGCCGTAGCCGGGATGGATGGCGTCCACATTGGTGATCTCGGCCGCGGAGATCACGTGGGGGATGTTCAGATAGCTTTCGGAGCTGCGTGGCGGCCCGATGCACACCGCCTCGTCAGCGAACCGCACGTGCAGGGCGTTCCGGTCCGCTTCCGAATACACCGCGACCGTGCGGATTCCGAGTTCCTTGCAGGCTGAAAGGATGCGTAGGGCGATTTCGCCCCGGTTGGCGATCAGAAGTTTCTGAAACATCTGTCTCGGGACGCCTGTGTCATCGGCGCCTACTTCTTCCGCTGCGGATGAATCCCGAACAGCGCTTCGCCGTACTCAACGGGCTGGCCATTGTCGACGTAAATCCGCATGACTTCCCCGTCGATGTCGGCCTCAATCTCGTTCATCAGCTTCATGGCTTCGATGATGCAAAGCACCTGGCCGGACTTCACCCGGTCTCCCACGCGGACAAAGGGCTTTTCTCCCGGGTTCGAGGACGCGTAAAACGTCCCGACAATCGGCGAATTGATGACGTGGAGGTCTTCGCCGCGTCCGGCTTCGTCCGCGGCGGTTTCCTTTTCGGCTGCCCCTGGCGCGCTCGGGGACGCCATCGGCGCCGCCACCACGATTTCCGGAATCGCCACGGATCGAACCGAGGCTCCCGCCCCGTGCGATGCCTTCTTCAGCCGCACACGGAAACTGTCGCGCTCGTATTCGAGTTCCTCGAGGCCGTGCTTGCCCATGAACTCGAGCAGCCGTTCCAAATCGGGAAGGTCTACGCCTTCCACTGCCTCGGATGCGGTGTTCCGCGCCTTTTTGCGCTCAGCCATTCAAATCTCGATGAATTCCTTGGTCGCGCTGGTCAGAGCCTCGCTGCCGGTCGCCGTGACCACCACGTCGTCCTCGATGCGAATCCCGCCCGCGCCTTCGATATACACGCCAGGCTCGATTGTTATGACGTTGCCCGTCGTCAGTCTGGTCTTCTCGCCGCGTCCGAGCCGGGGAGACTCGTGGACTTCCATCCCCAAGCCGTGTCCTGTGCTGTGAGTGAAGAGCCGCGCCAACCGGTGCTTGTGCAGTATGCGTCGGGCTGCGGCATCCACCTCGCCTGCCGTGACGCCGGATCTTACCGCCCGAATCGCCGTCGCCTGCGCTTCCAACACGGCCCCGTACCATTCTCGGACTCGACGGGGCGCGCTCCCGACGAAAACAGCCCGGGTCATGTCGCTGCAATAGCCGCGAAGTATAGCACCCAGATCAAGCACCACCAACTCGTTTTTGCTGATGGGCTTAAGGGTCGGCCGCGCGTGCGGCAGGGCCGACCGCGCCCCTGACGCCACGATGGTTTCAAACGCCGGGCCGGTGGCGCCGCGCCTCCGCATCCGGTATTCGATCTCCGCCGCCAGCTCGTTTTCGAGGATGCCCGGACGGATCAAGGGCAGGACGTCAGAGAAAACCTCGCTCGCGACGTCGGCCGCCTCCTTCATCACGCTGAGCTCCTGTTCGTCTTTAACGCTTCGCAGCCCGGCCACCAGCCCTGGCGCTTCTTTCCACCGCGCGCGCTTCCCTGCGACCTTCCTAAGCTGCGCAAACTGACCTACGGTGAGCTGTCCGGGAGGATAGAGAACTCTCTGGCCCCCGCGCGTCCGGGCGAACAGAGCGCCGGCTTCGGCGTAGAGCGGCTTGCGCGATATTCGGACCTCTACGTTAGAGGTTTCTTCGTGCGCCTGGATGGTGTAACGGGAGTCGGTCAGAAGCGTCGCTTTGCCTCCGGCGCCCGCCGTGAAAATCAGCAGACCATTACTGCCGGTGAAGCCAGTCAGGTAGCCAATATCCGGAAGATGTGGGACCACCAGCGCGTCCCCGCCGAGGTCAGAAAGACGAATCCGGAGCCGCTGTTGCCGGCTCCGGATTCTGTGGTCCGTAAGATCGCTTTTCGTCAACTCAAAGGGCCCAAACCCGCTTCCCTGCGCCTAATTCGGTAGGATACGCGGCGTCAGGAAGAAAAGCAGCTCCTGTGAAGTCGAGCTGACGGTGGTGTGACGGAAAAGGTTGCCGATGGCCGGCAGGCTGCCAAACAGCGGAACCTGCGCAACCGCCGTCTGCTGGTTCGACACGATGATTCCGCCGATCACGACCGTCCCGCCGTCTGCGATGGTCACGCGAGTGTCTTCCTCCTGCGTGTCGATGGCCGGGATGCCTTCCACGCGCGGGATGGCTTGGTCAATCTGATCGTTGGTCACCTGCACGTCCATGAATATGGTGCCTTCCGCGGTGATCTGCGGCGTGACGTCGAGTTTGAGCACGGCGTCCACGAACTGCACGGAAATCGTGTTGTTCACGACGGTCTGAACTGGAATTTTCGTTCCTTGTTTCACTTCCGCCTTCTGGTTGTTCTGCGTGATCAAACGCGGCTTGGATATCAGTTTGCCCACGCCCTTGGTCTCGGAGGCGTCAATGATCAGGTCGAGCGCGAAATTGCGCGAAGAGAACAGATAAGAAATTCCGCTCGTCGGAGTCGTGGCGCCCAGTCCAACGCTCTGCGGCATTTGGAATCCGGACGATGAGGAGCCATTGCTCACGATCAGCGGAGGCGTTGGCAACGGTGAACTGCGCGTGAGCGGGCTGGTGCCGACACCCGGATCGCCGCCGATTACGTTGTTCCGGCTTGCGGTTCCGGCCGAAAACGCCCACTGCGTGCCGATATCGCGGGCGAAGTTGCGGTTCGCCGCCACGACGCGCGCCTCGATTTCCACCTGCTGGGACTTGCGATCGAGTTGGCGAATCAAATTGTCCATCACCGGCAGCACGCTGGGAATGTCGCGGATAATGATCGTGTTCGAGCGCTGATCGCCGATAACGTCGCCGCGAGATGACGAGAATTTCTTCAACGTCAGAACCATGTCCGCGGTTTTCGCATAGCTTAGGACTCGGGTGGTCGTCACAATGTCGGCGGCTTCAGCTTGTGCCTGCGCCAGTTCCCGCGCTTCCTGCGCTTCTCTCTTGATGGTTTCGCGCGTGGCGATTCTCAGCACATTGCCGTCCAGCTGCTTTTCCAGATCGTTGTTGTGCAGAACGATGTCCAGCGCCTGGTCCCACGGCACATCATCCAGCACGATGGTCAAGCTGCCCTTCACGTTCGGATCGACGACCACGTTCAGCCCGCTGATCTCATGAATCAGGCGGAAGAAGTCGCGGACGTCCACGTCCTTCAGGTTCACGGAAATCGGCTCGCCGGAATAGCGGTTCGAAGCGGCCGGAGTCGCTGCCTGCTGGCTGTTGGCATCGGCTTTCGATGCGTTGGTAGTGTCAGCCGTCGCTGTGGCCGCCAGCGAATTCTTGGTGTCGGCTGGCGCAGCAAGCGCCGCGCTGGGCTGAGTCAAGCTCGCGGGCAGAACCACGGCTGGCGATGAAACACCCACCATCCGAGCATTCGCTGCGTTCAGGGGAGAGGCCGGGCCGGCCTGTTGATTTCGATTCATGGTCGAAGAGCTGGCGTCGTTGCCGCTCTTCGTTGATCCCTTTGTCGCGCTGCCGCCGACAAACTCAACGGTGACGGTATTGCCCTTGGCGTTCACCGTGTACGGCGCCGTCGCGCGAAGTTCGATCACCACGCGCGCCACTTCAGGCGAAAATTGCGCCAGCCGGATCGCGCGAACCGGATCCAGATTGCTCGCAATGCTGTGATCGGGGGTCTTGATCTGCGCGCCGGAGAAATCGAGCACGATGCGGTCGGGATGCGCGAGCCGCGAAACGTGATAATTCAGCGCGGTCGTGCCGGTCACATTCACTTCCGTGTCGCCGTTCACCTGGCCCAGTTGTACGTTCTCGATTCCAGGAACCGTCGACTTCAAAGTCGCCGCTGCCGCCGGAGCCGATTCGCTGGTTCCCGCCGCTGGTCCGCGCGCATTTGACGGCTGAACGATGACGGTCAAATCCATTGCGCCGCTGCGCTCGACCTTGGCTTCTGCGTCCGGATTCATCCGGATCTCGACGCGCACAACCGGCTTTGCCCCGCCGTAGGAAAGCACGCGGTAGCCGGTCACCAGGCTCGAATCAACGGTCCGCGCCGCCGTCGGTGCGGGCGCCGTCACACCGCTGAGATCCAGCACAAACAGCGAGCGGTTCGGCCGGCTCGTGGTGTATTCGAAGGGCGACGTCGATTGCGCGACCAGCCGCACCACGCCGTCCTTCACTTCACTGTTCAATTGGACGACCGGAGCCGACTCCGCGCTCAGACTCCCCGCCGTCCAAATCAGGCCTGCCGCCAAGAGAAGGGCCAGGCCCCACGACTGCCGTATCATCCTCATTGCTGCTCTCCTGCGCTCGCGTAGAGTCGCTTTGTGACTTCCCGCTCGACCGGCTTGCCAAACGCGTCTTTGGTCGATTCCCGGAAAATAACTTCGTCCAGATTGATTTTTTCCACTTCGCCGTCGTACAGCCGATCGCCTTCACGGACGAAATAAACTCGCTGCTGTGGGTTGGACACGACGGCAATCATTCCCGTTTGCGACTTGATCGCGCCGTCCACTCGAATCGATCCGATCACCAGTCCAGCCTTCCCGGGCGGCAGATTTGCGGTCGATTCCGTCCGCGCATTCAGCAGAGACTGAAAAGGATCGCGACGCGCGACCGCCTTCGATTCGGCGCCCGCTCCCGCCGGAGCGGCGGCAGGCTTCATGGCGGCTGTCGCGGCCAGCTTTTGCGCCGCCTTGGCCCCGTGGCCCTTTTTGTGCGCGGCCTTGGCTTGCGGTGCCGTGGAGTTAGGTGCAGTCGCCGGCGCCTGCGCTCCGGCCATCAGCGGAAAGAGAAGCGCCAGGCCGGCTATCGCCGTCTTGCCCGCGATTGACTTGAATAGTTTCATGATCTCTGTCCTGATCCTCTACCGCTTTCCTGGCTTGGTAGCTGCAGCCGGCTGGAGTTGCTGCCCCGGCTCCGTAAAGAAAGTCGTCACAGTCATCGTTCCGGTGACCGTCGTTCCCGGCGACATCGTAAACCGCGATGAGCTCGTCGGCTGCAACGCCGCGAATTTCAGATCGCCCACGTTGATGATCCGGCTCAGCCGGCTCAGCTTGCCGAAAAAGTCCAACATCGAGAAGTACGGCCCGTCCGCCTCAACCTCAAACGGCATCTCGAAATGGTAGTCCTTCGAAACCACCGGCTTCGTCGTAATCCTCCGGATCGATACGCCCGAAGTGCTCGCCGCCGTTTGCAGCATGACGATGAACTGATCCACTTGCTTGTCTTCCGGCACGATCGTCTGCAGCGTGGCCAATTGCTTCTGCAGCGCATCCATCTCGCCTTGCAACTCCACCCGCCGCTGCTGGTAGACGCGCAGACCGTCCACTTCCGTCTGCAACGGCTTCAATTGCGCCTTCGCGGCTTCCAGATCCGCGCGCACGCGCTGGTTCGGCAGTCCGGGAATCCATAGTCCGGCGATCACAATCACGATTGCCAGGCCCAGATAAAATATGGCCTGCAGTGGCCAAGGCCAATCTCGAAACGGCGTTGCCATCGGTCTAGCTCCTGCCTCTCGCCGCCGGCGCTGCTGCCGCCGCCGGAGCGCTCGCTGCCTGCACGCTTTGCGGCGCCGCAATATCCGCGGTCACCGAAAACGAGAAAGTCGTCACGGACTTCAACAGGTCATCCTGCTTCGCTTCCTTGATTTCCACTTTGTCGAAAAAGCCCGACCGCTTCATCTGCGTCAGGAAATTCGCCACCGAGTTCACCGAATTGGCTTCGCCGTCGAGCGTCAGCGAATTGCCGGTCTTGGTCATGTTCGTCAGCCACAGGCCGTCCGTATGCGCCACCGTGTTCGCCAGATTGTCCAGCAGCTCCTGCCCGCCCGTGCGGCCCTTCTGCAAGAGTTCGATCACGTTGATCCGCTGCTGCAGGACCGCCTTCTCCGCCTCGAACTGCTGCACCTGCAGCTTCACCTGCTCCAGCCGCGCGCGTTCCGTTTCCAGGCGCTGAATCTGGTCGTTCGTCGCGTCCAGATCTTTCTTCTGCGACATGTACGTCACAAACAGAAAGATCATCGATACCGCGATCGCCGCGATCAGCATTCCGACTCGCAGCGTGGCCTCCACCGGGACCGCTTGCTTCGCAGCCCTGGGCCGAGTCTGTCCGAGTAAGTTGATTCGAATCATGGTGTGTCAAAACTCCTCAGTGCCAGTCCCACGGCAATCGCCAGCCGCGGCGCCATCTCCCGCAGTTGGTTCTCGTCGTAGCGTTCCGGCGCAATCGCGATTCTCCGGAACGGATACAGCTCTTCCACCGGCATGGCAAATTCCTCGCGCAGCAGGTCCAGCAGCCCCGGCACGCGCGCTGTCCCGCCCGCGACCACGATTCGCCGGATATTTTCGCCGCTCGCCGTCGCGCGGAAAAAGTCAAATGTCTTCTGAATCTCAAGGATAAGAATGTCTGAAACCGACCGCAGGATGGCCGTCCGCTGCTCTTCCGTCACTCCCGCGTGGCTTCCTCCCATCTTCAGCTTTTCCGCATCCTCGAAGCTCAGGTCCAGTTCCTTCTGCAGCGCGTCGGTGTATTGATTGCCGCCCACGGAAACGTCGCGGGTGAACAGCGGCGTGAATCCGCGCACGATATTGATGTTCATCACGCTCGCGCCGACGTTCAGGAGCGCCACCACCTGTGTCGGGTCCGGGTCGTAATTCACTTCGAAACAGTTCTGCAGCGCGAACGCGTCAATATCCACCACCACCGGCGTCTTCCCCGCCTGCGCCAGCACGTTCGTGTGATTCAGAATTTTGTCTTTTTTCACGGCGACCAGCAGCACGTCCATCTGGTTCTCAGTTGCTTCCAGTAGTTGATAGCTGAGGTTGACGTCCGCAATATCGAAAGGAATATGCTGGCTGGCTTCGGCGTGGATTCGGTCGTACAGCTCTTCCTCGCTCATCAGCGGCATCGGCACCCGCTTCACAATCACGGAATGCCCCGATACCGACGTCGCCACATCTTTCGATTTCGTTTTCTGCGCGTCGAAAATGGCGGTGATTTTTTCCGCGACGCTGGGCGCATCCATGATCGCGCCGTCCACCACCGTGTCCTGCGCCAGGGGCTCAAGTCCAAAGCTCACCAGTTCGAATCCCTGCTTGGACTTCTTGAGCTCAACGGCCTTTACCGAACTCGACCCGATATCGAGCCCGACCAACGACCTGGTCTTTCCAAGATTAAACATCGCGCGGCCCCTCGCTCCCTGCTCCGCAATCGCGGTAAGTGCACTCATGCCGTCAATCGGGAAAACTCACTTCGCCTTGCACTCTCTCGCTCTCTACTTCTGTTTCTTTGCTGACCGGCCCTTCACCCCGCGGGCCCAACCCCATTTCGCACGCGGTAGTACTGATGGTGCCAGTACGCCCGCTTTTTTCGTTTATTGCATCCCAGACAAAGAGTGTCAAGCAAGGTATTCCGAACGTGCGCTGTTGGTTAAGAGCAAACTGGAATCAGGCTTCGAAGGATTTTCGGTCCCTCGCGCCGGCTTCGCTGCCAAATCTCGGTTTTTCCTGTGGTTGCTGGCTGTTTTCACTTCGCGTATCTTCAACGTTTCCCCGCCGTCCTCATATCCTCCTGAATGGAACTGATCGTCGCCATCCTACGACTCTTTTTGTCGATTGACACTCCTGTACCGCCGGCATCTTGCCGGCTCTTCCCTTTCAGGGGGTCGGAACTTTTCATCCTGAGGCCGACCGAAGGACAGCTCCGACTTTACTGTCTCAGATAATTCGGGCCTTTAGGCCCTGGAGACACGTTCGGCGCGTCCGACTTTTCTTGCCCTGAAGGACGTCGCGAAGGGAACGCTTTCGGGAAGGGCGCGCCCGTCCTCCGCCGCCAGCCCCGATTTGCCTCCTTAATGTCGGGTCCGTCGTCATGTTTCCTCTCCAAATATCGGTTGTCGCTGTTGTCGGCGCCGATTTGTTCTGCCGCGCTTATTAAGACGGACCCACTTTCGGTTTCGCCGCGGTGGTCTTTGTGGCGCGGGCATCCCTGCCCGCGTTCTTGTGTTTATCGCGATAAATGAACGAAGATGAATGACGTGATAAACGATGACGGCTATTTCATGGGCCTCGCGCTCTCGGAAGCCCGCCGCGCCGGCGAATCGGGCGAAGTCCCCGTCGGCGCCGTCGCCGTGCTCCCTGGCCGCGCCGAAGCGATCGACGCGAGCGAAGCCCGCGTCATCGCCGCCGCCGGCAATCGCACCATCCGCGATTGCGATCCAACGGCGCACGCCGAAATCGTCGCGCTGCGCGCCGCGGCAAAAGCGCTTGGCAATCATCGCCTTGCGGGCGTCGCGCTCTACGTCACCATCGAGCCCTGCGCGATGTGTGCGGGCGCGATCGTGCAGGCGCGCATCGCTCGCGTAATTTATGGCGCCGACGATCCCAAGGGCGGCGCGGTCCGTTCCTGCTTCAATATTCTTGATAATCCTCAGCTCAATCATAAAGTGGAAGTCGTCGCGGGCGTCCGCGCAAACGAATCCGCCGCACTCTTACAGGAATTTTTCAGCGCGCGCCGCTAGCAGCAGTGCCGGCTTCGAAGAATTGAGGGTCTTAAGGGGCGACGTAGCGGAGGGTCGAAGTGTCGAACGCGCGAAATCAGCAAGCGGCAAAGTGGCGGAGAGGGTGGGATTCGAACCCACGGTAGGGTTCCCCCTACACTCGCTTTCGAGGCGAGCTCTTTCAACCGCTCAGACACCTCTCCGCGGCGTGAATGCAAGGTTAGCAGAGGCACCCGTGGCCCTCAAGCGCGAATGGACGGATTGGTACACGAAAAACGCGCTGCGGAAAAATGAGCGCGGAAACACAGCGATCAAAGTTTGGAGATTATGCCGACACGGTTGCGCCGCGAGTTAAGCGGCGGCGAGGCCGCGGATGGTGAGATCCTCGATCAATTCGTAAAGCGTATCGAGCTCGCGTTCGGAAAGAGCGGAGAACTCGATGCCGGAGCCGCATTGGCCGGCCGTTTCAATCTGGCCGTCAGCCTCGAAAACGTGGTGGTGAATCGGAATGCGCACATGGACGCGGGACCCCACGGGCAAATCGGCGCGGCCAACGAACACGCCGCCCACGCTCAGGTTGTTCGCAGCGGTCTCGACGCGCATGGTCTGCTTGCCGATGCGAATTTCAACCGGCTTGTCGAGTTCGGTTCTCGGAAACTGGCGAGTGCTGGAACCTTCCATGGCAACCCTCCGCAAAGCGCCTGAGGCACGGCACGAACGTGAGCAGTGTCCCACAGCGGTGTTAATCAGTCAAACTGATTGTCGTTATCATCTTGATAGGAATTGCCTATCACGTACGGTAAACTACCTAGGGTCAATTCGGTACAGGAGGCGCCGTGGAGATCGACCAAATAAAGACGTTCCTTGCGGTCCTCACTTATGGCGGATTTCATCGCGCAGCGGAGGCGCTGAACGTCAGCCAGCCGGCGGTCAGCGAGCGCATTCACGCGCTGGAGCATTCACTGGGCGTGGAGCTCTTCACGCGGGCGCGGGCCAACACTTCTCTTTCGCCCGCGGGCAAGGCGCTGCGGCCTCACGCAGAACAACTGCTGCGAACCGTGGCGCTGGCGCGGCAGGCAGTGAATGAAATTCAGCCGACCGCGGGCGGCGCGCTGCGCATCGCGGCTTCGCTTTCCGTGTGCACCTACTTTTTGCCGGACGTGATGAAGAAATTTCAGCAGGCGAATCCGAATGTGCTGGTGACGCTGCGTTCGGGCAATTCGATGCAAGTGCTGAAAATGGTGCTGGACGGCGAAGCGGACATTGGATTCGCGCGCGCGTTGAATCATCCGGAAGTGGAAACTACGACGCTGCGCGACGATCCGCTGATTCTGGTGGGACATCCCGCGCATCCGGCGGTGAAGAAACGGCGCGTGCGGCTGGAAGAAGTGGAATCGCTGCCGCTGATTTTCTACGACCGCGGATCGAGCGACTGGACGCTGAGCCAGAGTTTATTCAGGCGCGCAGGGCTCCTGCCCAATGTGGTGCTGGAAGTGGAGACGATTGAGGCGGCGAAGCGAATGGTGGAGCGGAAGCTGGGGCTGAGTTTTCTGCCGCAAATCGCGGTGAGCCAGGAACTGCAGCGCGGGAAATTGGTCGCGGTTGAGATTGCAGATGCGGAATCGCTGCATCGAAATCTGGACGTCGTATCGCCGCGGCACAGACCGTTGACGAAGGATGCGCAGGCGTTTTTGGGGTTGTTGCAGGCGGCAGCGGCACCGGCGGCGAACATGCGGAAGAGAGCGAAAACAAGATCGAGACCGGCCGGTAAGAAGACGAGGTAAGCCGCGGCGGACTGTCTTGTGGCGGCGTTTTGTATCGCCGGCGTCCCGCCGGCTCTTCCGGCCGCATAACGAGACAGCGCGGTGAAAGGCCACCGCGGCAAACGCACCGCGGGCAAAACCGAACGTGGTCCGTCTTAATAAGCGCCGCAGCACAAAGCGATGCGAACAGCGGCGCCACACCTCACGAGGATACGAAACATGGCGACGGACCCCACAGGAGAGACGGACGGCATCGATGCGAAATGCGGGGAGCAGACCGCAATGAAGAGCCGGCAAGATTCCGGCGGTACAACGAAAAAGCGAAACGCGGACTAAAGTTTGGCGGATTCGGATTTGGCGGCGACGAGGATCGGGATGTCGGGATCGGCGTCTTTCCAGAGATTGAAGAAATCATTGTAGGCGGCGCGGGCTTTGGCGGTGTCGCCTTGCTGCGCGTAAGCGCGCGCGAGGCCGAGATGGGCGAGCGCGCCCAACGGGAAGTTCAGCGTTACGCCGCGATGATCGAGAAACTTCTGATATTCAGCGGCTGCCGCAGCGCCGTTGTGTGCCAGTAGCTGAGCTTGGCCGCGAACGTAAACGGGATACATCGTCCCAAGCTGAAACGGCGGCGGCTCACCGAGTTCATACGGTGCAGCAGCTTCCAGATCTACCACCGCCTGCGAGGGATTGTTGGAATGCACTTCTATCGCCGCCTTTATCGTCGGCAGCCAATAGACCTTCATGATCGTATCTGAGGGAAAATTCTTCTCGAGCTCATCTGCCAGAACCTTCGCATGCGCGGCGTCGCCTGCCCGCGCTGAGGCAAGGGCAGCGAACAGCTTGACGTCGCGGCCGGGAGAAAGCGTGAGCGCGGCGGCGATATCCTGCTTCGCGACCACTGCGTTGCCAAACTCCGCTTCGCGCAAAGCGGCATTCACCTGCCACAGCGCGGCCGTTTCTTTCGAGTCGTTTCGGGCGGCGGAATCCACAGCGCGGCGGGAAAAGTCCCGTGCTTGGGTTAGCCGTCCGTAAAACGCTTCGGTGTCGGACTGAAACGAAAGCAGGAGATCCTCACTTCCGGGCTTCCCTGCCGCCCAGGCGACTTGCCGTTGCATCTCCGCAGTGTCGCCCTTGAGAAAGGCCATTTGATAGATCGCCCAGTGCAGATATTCGGCGTCGAGTTTGAGAGCTTGCGCCTGCTGAATCGTCTTCTGGGCGTCGTCGAGTCGATTCATGGCAAAGTAAGAGAACGAAAGGTTCATGTAACCGACCCACACGTTTGGATCGAGCCGCAGGGCGTCTTGCGTTTCAGCGACAGCCTTATCGTATTGCCCCAGTTTGTTATAAATGTCCCCCAAATTCAGGGGAGGCGTCTGATCTTGCGGATAGCTCTTGGCCCAGAGTTCGTAGACTTGAATGCCTTGATCCAACTCGCCTGTAGCGACCGAGTAGTAGGAGGATGATATGCGGTATTTTTCATGTTCGCTAACGCGATCGCGGAGAGCGTAAGCCTTTGTGAGATTGTCCGTCGCCAGGCTGGCTTGTCCGAGATTGGCGTAACTGACTCCCAACGCGGCGTAAGCCATGGCGAAGTTCGGGTCAAGCTCGAGAGCGCGTTTCATGAACGGAATTGCCGCAGCGTCTCCCTTTGTGTGACCGGTTGTGATGCCCATGCTGTACGCCTTCAGCGCCTCAAGCGATGGCGTGGTGGCCTCGATGGGAACGTCGAATTTCTGAACGGAAGCGAGCGATTCGCCCAGTTGGCTCCGAAGGCCCGACGCCACCTTGCTCAGCGCTCCCAAGACATCGGGCTTCGTCGCCGCCTCTTCCTGGTCACTGGCCAATGTATCGCCAGTGCTGCAACCGATCGCATCCACGCCAACCGCGTATTGCCCGCCAATATTTGAAATCGAACCGAGAAGAATTGCTTTGCTGCCCGTCCGCACGCAGATTTCGGTGGCTAAGTCGCGAGTAATGCGTTCGCTTGCCGGATGTCCCATCAGGCGCAGCGTCTCCGCTACTCTACGGTCCGAGAGAACGTTGAGAAATGGAGATTGCCGGAGCTGCACGGCCAGTGCCTGCTTGAGCGCATCGTCGAAGACGACATCACCGGTCTTGTTGTCGAAGTCGGCGAGGACGATGGTGTCTTTTTCCGTCAACGGTGCCGTGCGATGCGAATGGAAGTAGAGGCCAGCGGCGACGACCGCGCCAAGGACGATCACGGCAGCGGGAACCAAGATCTTCCAGAGTTTCCGCGCGGAAGGCGCGGGAGCTTCAGTTACATGGACCGCAGCGGATGATGACGGAGTAGGGGCGACGGCCGAGACGGAACTCGATCCGGACCCGGGCTGCGATGCAACATTCTGAGAACCGCTGCTCTGCGCGGCCGCGACGGAACTCGAACCCACGGCTGCGCCTTGCCGCGTTTCCGTTTCGCGTTTCAAACGCTTCAAGTCCGAGCGAATCTCCGCCGCACTCTGGCAGCGCAACTCACGGTCTTTCTCGAGCGCCTTGTTGATGACGCGCTCGAGTTCCGCCGGAACATCCGCGTTCAGCCGCACGGGCGCTACCGGCGCGCGATTCAGAATCGCATCGAAGACCTCGACTGAGCTGGCACCGGAAAACGCCTGCCGGCCCGTGGCCATTTCATAGAGCACGGCGCCAAATGAGAAAACATCGCTGCGAGCGTCCACGTCGCGGCCGCGCGCCTGTTCGGGAGACATATACGCGACGGTGCCGAGAGTCGCGCCGGGAGTGGAGATGGTCACGTTTTCCCGTGTCGCCTCGGTTGCGTTGTCCGAGCCTGGCTTGGCAACAGGGACGAGCTTCGCCAATCCGAAATCGAGAATCTTCGCGTGGCCGCGCGACGTGATGAAGATATTCGCCGGCTTGATGTCACGATGAATGATTCCTTCGGCGTGCGCGGCATCCAGTGCGTCGGCCACTTCGATGCCGATTTCGAGGAGCATATCGAGCGGAAGCGGCGCGCCATTGACGTGATGCTTGAGCGTTTCGCCCTTCAGGAACTCCATGGCGATGAATGGAACGCCATCTTCCTCTTCAATATCGTAGATCGTGCAGATGTTCGGATGATTGAGGGCGGAGGCGGCCTGCGCTTCGCGCTGAAATCGTTCGAGAGCCTGACGATCCTTGGTGAGGTCTTCGGGAAGGAATTTGAGCGCAACGAAACGGTGCAGCTTGGTGTCTTCGGCCTTATAGACCACACCCATCCCGCCACCGCCGAGTTTTTCCACGATGCGGTATTGGGAAATCGTCCGGCCGATCATTGGCTGGGAGTCCGCCATGGGCGGCCATGTTAGGCCGGGCACGCGAGCAAGTCAACGAGGCGGGTTTATGTGCGGGCGGCGATCGGCAAGACGCGGGCAGGGATGCCCGCGCCACGAACCTAAAGTTTGGCGGATTCGGATTTGGCTTCGCGGAGAATTGGGATGTCGGGATCGGCATCCTTCCAGAGAGAAAGGAAATCCTTGTAGGCGGCGAGGGCGCGGGTACGGGCGGCGTCGGCATCCGCCCCCTTCGAGCTTTTGGCTTCGAGAGCGTTGGCGCGCGCGATTCCCAAGTGAGCAAGAGCGCCGGTCCAACAGTTCCAGACCATGCCATTGTGGTCGAGAATTTTCTGAAACTCGGCGGCAGCGGCAGCGCCTTGCCCGAGAGCCAGATCGGCCTGGCCTCGAATATAAGTGGGATACATGCAGGAAAGATTAAGGACGAACGGTATTTGCGCGTATTCCAATGGCAGTGCGGCCTGAAGATCTCCGACGGCTTCACCGGGATTCTTGCGATTCAGCGCCAGTTGAGCTCGAACCGGCGGCAACCATATCGCCTGCACTTGCGTATCAAGAGGATAGTGTTTGTTCAGGTCCTGCGCGAGGGAATCCGCCTGCGCCGCGTCGCCCGCCATCGCGAATGCCAGAGCGGCTTCATCCTGGACACCCTGAGCTGTCGGAGCAAGCTTCATGCCCGCTTCCGCCGTTTGTTTTGCGGCGGCCAAATTACCGACAGCAGCCTGAAGAATTGCCGAATTTTCCTGCCAGACCGCCGCGCCTTCCTTATTGTCTGAGCCGATGGCCGAAGCAACTGCGTGCTTGGTGAGCTCGAATGATTTGGCGAGGTGCCCGGAATATGCGGCGGTGTCCGCGGAAAGAGCGAGCCCCGCATTCTCCTCGGGTTTGCCGGTGAACCACTGGAGCTCCGTCGCCATGGATGTTGGGTCTGACTTGATGAAAGCCAGCGCGTACAGTTGGACATGAACCAGGAAGTTCTCGCGTTTGAGCGATTGAATATGTTGAATATCCTGAACCGCGTCGTCAAAGCGCTGAAGTGCCATCAGCGCGTTGGCTAAATTGGCGTAGGCGCCGATCGAATCGGGAGAGATGCGCATCGAGTCGCGAAAGGCAGCCGCAGCCTTTTCATTCTGGCCTTCAAAGACAAGCGCATTGCCCAAAGTGAGATAAGCATGGCCATCGCCGGGATAGTTCGCGACTTGCTCCCGTATGGTTTGTTCGGCCTTGTCCAGCTGACCCGTCACGGTTGTGTAATAGTTCCCGATGATATCGAGCTTCTCGCGATCGCTGGCGTGGTCACGCAACTCGAAAGCCTTGGCAAAATATTCCCGGGCGCGGCCCAACTCTCCCTGACTGAAGTATTCACCGCCGATCTGCTCGTAGCCCTCGGCAAAACTGGGATCGAGTTGAATGGCATGTTGGGAGTAAGGCAGTGCAGCGGAGGAGCCTTTTTCGTTCGTGATCTTCTCCGCGAGGCTGTAGGCCTTCAAAGCCTCAAGCGAAGAGGTGGTTGCCTGCTCGAGCGGCACATCGAATTTCTGTACGGTGGCCAGCGATTCGCCGAGTTGCTGGCGCAACTTTGAAGTCGCTTCGCCCAGCGCATCGAGCACCTTTTCTTTCGCCGGGGCCGTGACTTGTTCCTGAGCGAGCGGATCGCCGGTCTGGCAATTCACGGCTTTCAGCGCCAGGACGTATTCGCTGCCGAGACTGCTGATCGACCCGGCGATGTAGGCTTTGCCGTCGGCGCGCTGGCATAGCTCGCTGACGACTTCGGGAGTGAGCGCCGTGCCACGCGGACGAGACATCAACTGCAACGTTGCCGCGATTTTATTGTCGGAAAGAACGTTCAAGAATGGCGACTGCGCCAGCGCGACGGTGAGCGCTGTTTTCAGAGTGTCGTCAAAAACAGGATCGCCGGTGGAGTTCGCAAAATCGGCGACGACGACGGTGTCGCGTTCGGAAAGCGCGGTGGATTTACTGCGGCCCTTGAACCACCAGAATGCGCCGGCGGCGAGCACGATGATCACGACGCCGGCGGCAGCGAGAAGCTTCCAATTTTGCGGCGCTGCCGGAGCAGCCGCAACCTCGGCGGCGGGCGCGTTCGCACGAACCGCTGATCCCGAGGACGACGTGGCAACGCCGTACCGTGCGGTGCCCGCAGTGGGCGCCGGGCCAGATTGAGCAGTCGTCGCCGAAGAAGAATGGGCGGACTCAGTTTCGCGGCGCAGTCGCTTCAGATCGGCGCGCATGTCCGATGCGTGCTGGTATCGCGCTCGCGATCTTTCTCAAGCGCCTTGTTGATAATCTCATCGAGCTTCGGCGGCACATTGGGATTGAGAGACGCCGCAGCCGCGGGCTGCGCGCTCGAGCAGCGCGTGGAAGATTACGGCCGAGGTGCTGCCTGAAAACGCCATGTTTGCCCGTGGCCATTTCGTAGAGGACGAGGCCGAAGCTGAAAAGATGTCGGTGCGCGGGTCGAGCGACTCGCCACGGGCCTGCTCGGGAGACATGTAGGCGACGGTGCCGACGGCCGAGCCGGGGCTCGTGAGTTCGAGCCGCTCCATGGCCGCGCCGGAATCTGTGGTGAGCGGATCGCCGGCGTCGCGTGGGAATCAGCTTGGCCAGACCGAAATCGAGAATCTTGGCGTGGCCGCGATCAGTGATGAAAATATTCGCGGGCTTGATGTCGCGATGAATGATGCCTTCGGTGTGCGCGGCGTCGAGGGCATCGGCGATTTCGACGGCAAAGATCGAGCAATTGGCCGATCTCGATCGAGCGGCCTGCTGGAGCGGTGCTTCAGCGTCTGGCCCTTCGAGAAACTCCATGGCGATGAAAGGCGTCCGTTCTGCTCGCCAATTTCGTGGATGGTGCAGATGTTCGGATGATTGAGAGCGGAGGCGGCGCGGGCTTCGCGCTGGAAGCGTTCGAGCGCCTGAGGATCGGTGGCGAGCTCGTCGGGAAGGAATTTCAGAGCTACCAAGCGGCCGAGCGTGGTGTCTTCGGCCTTGTACACGACCCCCATTCCGCCGCCACCGAGTTTTTCGAGGATGCGGTAATGCGAAATGGTCTGGTTCAGAGGAGGCCGGGACTCGCTCATCGCGCGGTCATGTTAAGACGCGCTGAGCCGCAAGTCAACGGCGGAAGTCTCAGGAAAAACGAGGCTATTTCAATTTATCGAATTCGGATTTGGCTTCGCGGAGAATGGGGATGTCGGGATCTGCGTCTTTCCAAAGTGTGAAGAAATCATTGTAGGCGCCCCGCGCCTTGGTGTCGTCGCCGGCCATCGCGTACGAGCGGCCCACTTCCAGACGCGCCAGCGCGCCGGACAAGCAGTTCACCACAATGCCGCGGTGGTCGAGAATTTTTTGAAAATCGGCAGCGGCGGCGCCGCCCTGATGAACGGCCAGGTTCGTCTCGCCGCGATCGTAAATGGCCACGAGGCACGACTCCGCCGAAACGCTGAGTTCCAGCGGTGTGACGGTCTGAAGAAGCTCCAGCGCGTGAGCCGCATTGTTTTGATTTCGCGCCAGCACGGCCTGAATGGTCGGCGACCAATAGCCTCTCACCAGAGTATCGAGCGGAAATTTCTTGTCCAGATCCTGCGCCAGCGAGCTGGCGCGAGCGGTGTCTCCAATCTCCGCAAAGGTGTAGGCAGATTCCGCGATGACGTCGCGCGCCGCCGGCGCCAGCGCCAGAGCGGCATTGACGTTTTGGCGGGCTTCCGCCTCGTTGCCGATGTAGGCCTCGCGAATTGCAGACTCATTGAGCCACAGCGCCGCCGAATCCTTGTTTCCGCTTCGAGTGGCCGAATCGACGGCCCGTCGAGTGAAGTCACGCGCCTCTTTAAAATGGCCGGTGTATGCGGCCGTGTCCCCTTCGGCGCCCAAGATCAGGTGCTGCGATTCAGGCTTTGCATCGAACCACGACACCTGCTCGGACATCATTTTGGTGTCGCTGGTTAAAAAGCCAAGTTGGTAAAGGATGAGGCGAAAAGTGTCGTCATCCAGTTTTTTCGCCAGGGCCTCGTTGGCGGCTGCGCGCGCCTCATCAAAGCGATTCAGAGAGAGGAAACCGCCGACAAGATTCTCATAGCCGATCACGTTATCGGGCGCCAGCCGCATCGCTTCGCGCGCCGCGTCCAGCGATTTATCATACTGAGTCAGCGACGAATATGCGGACGCCAGGTTCACGTACGCTATATTGTCGCGCGGATAGTTGTTGATCCATTCCTGAAAAGTCTCCACCGCCTTTTCTTGCTCGCCAGTGACGGACTGATAGTAGGAAGAGGCGATGTGGTATTTCTCGCGTTCGCTGGCGTGATCGCGCAACTGATAGGCCTTGGCCAAATATTCCGATGCGCGCGTGGGCTGGCCGAGATTGCCGTACATGATCCCGAGGCCGGCGTACGCGCTTGCAAAGTTGGGATCGAGATCCACCGCGTGCTGAAAGTACGGGACGGCCGCGGCGGAGCCTTTGTCCTTTGACGCGTTTCTTCCGAGGCTGAACGCTTTCAAGGCTTCGAGCGAAGGAGTGGTTTCCTGCGCCAGCGGAACGTCGAACTTCTGCACCGACGCAAGGGACTCGCCCAGCTCGGAACGGAGCTTCGTGGCCGCCGTGCCCAGCGCCTCGAGAACTTTTTCCTTGCTCGCGGCCGTGGCTTGTTCCTGGGCCAACACGTCACCCGTGTGGCAATTCACGGCCCTCAGCCCGACCACAAATTCGCTGCCCAGACTCGCGATCGAACCGCCGATATACGCTTTACTGCCCGAGCGCTCGCAGAGTTCGCTGGCAACATTCGACGTCAACGGCGTATTCGCGGGGCGCGTCATCAGTTGCAGCACGGACGCGACTTTTTCGTCGGAGAGAACATTCAGGTAGGGCGATTGCCGCAGCGACACGCTCAAAGCCTGCTTCAGCGTGTCGTCGAATACAGGATCGCCTGTCGCATTCGAAAAATCCGCGACCACCACGGAATCGCGGTCGGTCAGCACGGGAGCGGAGGCAGAGCGTCCCTTGAACCACCAGAAACCGCCGGCGGCGAGCGCGACGATTACGACACCCGCGGCTGCCAAGCCCATCCATTTGCGCGATGCGACCGGAGCGGCGGCTTCCACTGCGCCGGAAGCCGCGCGCGACGACGATGCTGAGCCCGCGCGGGCCGATTGCGAAGCTGAAGCCGCGGATGCCTGGCTCGAGCCGGAGCCAGGCCGCGCCGCAGTCGCGGACGCCGAGTGGCCGGATTCGACCTCGCGGCGCAGGCGCTTCAGATCCGCGCGCATGTCCGAGGCATGCTGGTATCGCGAATCGCGATCTTTCTCGATGGCCTTTTCGATAATTTCATCCAGCTTCGGCGGAACATTCGGATTGACGCTGCCCGCCGAAGGAGGCTGGCGCTCGAGCAGCGCGTTAAAGATCACGGCGGAAGTGCTCCCGGAAAATGCCTGATTGCCGGTGGCCATTTCGTAGAGGACCAGGCCGAAACTGAAGAGATCGGTGCGCGTGTCGAGTGTTTCTCCGCGCGCCTGCTCGGGCGACATGTAGGCCACGGTGCCGACGGTCGAGCCGGGGCTGGTGAGTTCGAGCGGCTCCAGGCCGGCGGCGTCTTTTGTCGCCGTCAGGCCGAGATCTTTGTTGATCTGTTTGGCCAGGCCAAAATCGAGAATTTTCGCGTGGCCGCGGTCCGTGACGAAAATATTCGCGGGCTTGATGTCGCGATGAATGATGCCCTTCGAATGCGCGGCGTCGAGCCCATCGGCGATTTCAAGGGCCAACTCGAGAAGCTGGCCAAGTTCGAGCGGCCGCTGATGAATTTTGTGCTTGAGCGTCTGGCCCTCGAGATACTCCATGACCATGAAGAAGCGGCCATTCTGTTGGGCGATTTCATAGATCGTGCAAATGTTGGCGTGATTGAGCGCCGATGCGGCGCGAGCTTCGCGTTGAAAGCGCTCGAGGGCTTGCGGATCGGATGCCAATTCGTCCGGAAGGAATTTCAGAGCGACAGCGCGGCCGAGCATGGTGTCCTCGGCCTTGTAGACCACACCCATTCCGCCGCCGCCGAGCTTTTCGAGGATGCGGTAGTGCGAAATGGTTTGGTTTAAAGAGGGGCCAGACTCGGGCATGACGCGGCCATCTTAGGCCGCTCGCGCAGGCAAGTCAATTGACTCACCCGCGCGAACTACGAGAGTGGAAGGCGGACGAACTACCGATCGGTAGCTTTATCCAAATCGTACTTGTGCGCTTTTTCGGCGCGGTATTCACGCGCCACTTCGCCGAGAGTCTTGGTCTGATAGGCAAGCTCAGCTTCTCCGATTTTGACCGCCTGGCTGAAGCACATGAAAGTCGAAGGTACGAAATCCTGGGCCGACCCGTGGGCGATCACAACGGTGAACTGGGTCTGCGGGATGTGGCTGCTGTCGGAGAAGTCCGCGCCGCCCATCGAGCCTCCGTAACCGCCGCCACCGCTGTTTGTAGTGCCACTTGGGGCAGCGCCCGCATGCTGGGCGTGGGCCGGAAGCGCAAAGAGAAGCGCAAAAACTGCGAGGGCAAGGTATCGCATAGTATTGCTCCTTTCGACACAAGTATAGAACCGGGGGCGCAAATGGCAAGACACAAGCTGCTGAGTACAAAGGTACTTAGTACTGAAGCGCCGGTGCTCCAGTACTTGCGCGCGGCCAAAACTGGCTGCGGTTCGCCGCGAAATTTAAGGTCTTTCTTTTCTGCGGGTTTATTGGGACTTGCTGCCGCGAGTGGCCGGACCGCCAATTTTGGCAAGCGTCTGCTGTGCCATGGCCTTGTAGGGGCTGTTGATGGAAGCGGCTTCGGTGAGCGCCGTCCGGGCCTCCGGAATCCTCTGCATCTTCGCGAGCGTGAATCCCAAGCGGTACTCATTTCGCGCATAGCTGAACGAATTCGACTTCAACAGGGGCCCGGCTTCCTTGAACGCCGTGACCGCATCTGCATTCTGGCCTTTGTTGACGTCAACCTGCCCCAGAGACGAATATGCCAGTCCCTTCTGCACGGAAACCTGCTGCTGCCATTGGTCGTCGGGCACCTGATCCGGCTTCTTCGCGGCGGCCAGGGCGTCGAGAGCCTTGTGCGCGTATTGCGACGCCTTGTCGAGTTGCTGGCCTTTCTCGCTCCAGTAGTCGGCAAGCAGCACGAGCATATCCACGTTATTGGGGTCCGCGGCAAGGATGGCTTGCGCCGCTTCCATCATCTTCGGGGTGTCCTGCGCCTGCTCGTAGGCGAAGACGGCTTGTTCCCGCGCGTTCGGTGTAAATGTGGAGTCGGGGAATGCCGCAGCAAAGCGGACGAAATAAGCGGCCTTGGCCTTCGCGTCCTGAGTCTTATACGCGGCGTTGAAGAGCGTGTTTTCCACATAATCGAGATCCGATTGCGCGCCCCTGAGCACGCCGGTTCGCTGCCCTTCCCACGACATTTGCGACATGCCTTCGGGCATCGGCTGTTTTTTAAAGCGCGTGACGATCGCGCCTGCGCGTTCGCCAGTCTCGAAAAGTTTCGCGGTGTCGCCTTCGCCCTCGGCGGCGTGGACGGCAGTGACTGCGGCTGTCAGATTATCGGGATCAACGACCAGCGCCTTATCGGCATATTCGAGCGACTTGGCATAATCCTTCTCCGCGAGATACGTGCTCGCGTAGAGCTGGTCGGCGAGCAAAGCGAGATCGCCCTGGGCGTAGTCGGCCGAAAATTTGTCGAGGAGCGCAATTTTGTCGGGACCATCGGGCGCCGCATAAATTTCGTTGAGTGCTTTGTCCTCCGGCGTGCCCGCTGTGACAGCGACCGTTTTTCCGATTTGCGCATGAGCCGTCGCGGCAGCCAGCAAAATCCAGGCGAGGACGAAAGTAGAGCGCTTCATGTGGACCTCCCGCTGGCTGAGCGAGGCACTGGCGCCAAGTGCAATGCAAGCGTCGGCGCCCCAAGCCGGCGTCTAATGGCGCGCATATTAGTCCAACGCGGCGTCCGCCGCAAACATCTCGCGGCTGCGAAGCGAGGCGGGTCGGGATTGACGGCTGCGCGATTTCGATGGAGGATTGCAGTTTTGCTGAAGGCGCGCCGCGAAGTCTGGTGCGCAAGCGGACGGGTTTAGGAGGCAACGTGGATCTAGGGTTAAAAGGCCGCGTGGCGATTGTCGCGGCTTCGAGCAAAGGGCTGGGCCTCGCCGTGGCGACGCAACTCGCGCGCGAGGGCGCTGAGGTGGCGATTTGCTCGCGCAACGCCGTGGAACTCGAACAAGCCGCAGCGACGATTGAAAAAGCTTCGGGCCGGGCGCCCTTCTGGAAGGCCTTGGATGTGACGAAGTATGAGGACGTGCGGCAATTCGTCACCGAGACGAACGCGCGGCTGGGTCCTGTCGCCATTTGCGTCACGAACGCAGGCGGACCGCCATCGAAGAAATTTCTCGACACGACCATCGACGAATGGCGCTCCGCGGTGGACACGAATTTGATGAGCGCGATGTATTTTGCGCGCGAAGTTCTGCCCAAAATGCGCGAGCGCCACTGGGGCCGGCTGATTACGATCACGTCGATGTCGGTGAAGCAGCCGGTGGACGGCTTGATTCTCTCCAATTCAATTCGCGCGGCGGTGACCGGGCTCGCCCGAACGCTGGCGAACGAGTTCGGCGCCGATGGGATCACCGTGAACAATGTGTGTCCGGGCTATACGGCAACGGAACGACTGGAGCAGCTGGCGGATAAGCAAGCGGCCGAAGCCGGCCTGACGCGAGAGCAGGTGTTTGAACGCATGAGCGCGCAGGTGCCGGCGAAGCGCATCGGAACGCCCGAGGAATTTGCGGCACTGGTGACGTTTCTTGCGTCCGAGCGGGCGAGCTATATCAACGGGACCACGATTGCGGTGGATGGCGGATGGATCAGGAGCCTGCTGTAGGCGCAACGTCGAGACATTCTGCGAAGTTCGTGCCAACTGTCGGTTGACCGTGTCAATCGGGAGAGCGAGGATCAAAATGATTGCTAACTTTGCGCGGCGGAGTGCGCGGCTTATACGGTTCATCGCGTCGGCCGCGTTATTTTTTGCGGCGCTCGGATGCGTTGGCTCCGCGCGGGCCGACGATCCCTATCCGCGGACGCGCGATTACGATTTGCAAAATGTGCGGGTGCACCTGCGCTTCGACGTCGACAACAAGAAAGTGATGGGCGAGGTCACCCACAGTTTATCGATCCTGCGCGACGGCGTGGTCGAGCTGAAATTCGATTCGGTGGCGCTGCAAATCGAGAGCGTGGACCTGAACGGCAAGCCGGCTAAATTCGACACCACCGCGAACGACTTGATCGTCAAGCTGCCGATGAAAGCCAAGCCGGGCGAACATTTTGAAGTCACGATTCGATATAGCGGCGAGCCGAAGCGAGGACTCTACTTCATTCTGCCGGACAAGGATTATCCCGGCCAGCCGCGCGAGATCTGGTCGCAGGGAGAATCCGAAGACACACGCTACTACATTCCGATTTACGACTATCCGAACGACAGAACCACTTCCGAAATGCTGGTCACGGTTCCCGCGGATTGGCTGACGGTTTCGAATGGCAAACTCGTGGGCGTGAAGACGGAATCCGACGGCATGAAGACGTGGGACTGGAGGCAGACTGAGCCGCTCTCGACGTATTTGATTTCAGTGGTCGCAGGCGAATTCGTCGAGAAGAAGGACACGTGGCGCGGCATGCCGCTGGAGTACGTCGTACCCAAGGGACAGGACTCGAAGATTGATACGACGTTTGAAGATACGAAAGCCATGCTCGATGCTTTCTCCGATCATCTGGACGTGCGATACCCGTGGGCGAAATACGCGCAGACGTCAGTGGATGATTTCGTAGTCGGCGGAATGGAAAATACCAGTGCGACGACGCTTACGGCGCGTGCGCTGGTGAATCCGGCGCTCGCGGCCGAAAATCATGGCGGCGCGGACAGCCTCGATTCGCATGAATTGGCGCACCAGTGGTTCGGCGATCTGGTCACTTGCCGCGACTGGGCCGACATCTGGTTGAACGAAGGATTCGCGACTTATTTTGAGCACTTCTGGACCGAGGTCCATTTCGGCAAGGACGACGTGGAGTACGAATTCTGGAACGACGCGAACCGATGGGCCGCGCAGAAGCGGCTGTTTACATCGCCGATCGTCGCGTACAACCAGGCTGACGCGTTGGAGAACAGCGGAAACGTCTATGGCAAGGGCGGACTGGTGTTGCGGATGCTGCGCGAAAAATTGGGAGACGCCGCGTTCTTTCACGCGCTGCATCGTTATCTCGAGGTCAACCGGAATCACAACGTCGTGACCGCAGACTTGATCAAGGCAGTCGAAGAAGATACGGCCGTCAGCGTGGATGAATTTTTCCATCAGTGGATTTATGGGGCGGGCGAGCCGCAATTTGAAATCACGCAAAAATACGACAACGGATCGAAGCAGCTTCAGCTCGACGTAAAACAAACTCAGAAAGTCGAAGGCTTGGTCGGCTTGTTCCACGTGCCGATCGACATCGAGGTTGCGACGGCCGGCGGACGGAAAACGTTTCCGATTGACGTGAGCAAGGCTGACGAAACGTTTTCGTTCACTCTTGACGGCGCGCCGCTGATGGTGATTTTTGACGCGGGAAACAAGATTCTGAAGAGCGTGGAATTCAACCGTGATCCCGCGGCGCTGATCTATCAACTCAAGAACGCCGAGAGCGTTTCGAACCGCGCGGATGCTGCAACCGCACTTGGCCGGGTCAAAGGCAACGACGATGTCCTCGCGGCGTTGGGTGCGGCGGCCGCGAGCGATCCATTCTGGGGAGTGCGCAACGAAGCGCTGCGCTCGCTTGGCGAAATTGGCGGCGCGGCGGCCGAAAAGCGAGTTGAAGCCGCGATAGAAATTGAGAAGCAGCCGTGGGTGCGCGAAGTAGCCGTGGCGCAGCTCGGAAGTTTCAAGGACGCATCGCTTGGAACCGAACTCGCGAAGATCGCGGCAACGGATTCGGCGTATCGCGTGCGAGCCGCGGCATTGCAATCCATCGCACAATCGAAATCGCCGAATGCGCTGGAAGTGTTGACCGCGGCCATGCAAACCGATTCGCCGGACGATACGCTGCGCCGCGCCGCGTTGCGCGCGTTCGGTGATCTCGGCGACGACAAAGCCGCACCGCTCGTCCTTGAATGGTCGGCGTTGGGCAAGCCGCTTCCTCTGCGTGCCGCCGCGATCAGCAGCCTCGGCCAGCTCGACCGCAAGAATAAGGAAATCACTCACGCGCTCATTTCATACGTCAAAGAAGGCCATCGCGATGTCCGCTTCCCTGCCGTCTTTGCACTGGGGCGCCGCGGCGACCCCGAAGCGATCCCCGCGCTCGAGGAATACATCAAGGACAGCGAGTTCAGCGGGGGCTTGGCAAGAATGATTCGCGGGCAGATTGAGGCGATTCAAGCAGAGGCCGGCGGCAAGGGCGAAGCGAGCGGCCGCGGCGAAGGCGGAGGCCGGCGGGGCGCGGGCGGCAACGCCGAGGCTCAGCCGGCTGGTTCAGAATCAAACGAAGACATTGCCAGGTCAGTCGAGCGGATCGAGCACCAGCTGGATGAGATGAACGCGCGGCTGCAAAAAATCGAATCGCAGATTGGCGCTTCGCAGAAATAAAAATTGCCCGTTCGCGGGGGTGCCGCTTGCGTGGGCAAGCCGCAGCGCGACTTTTCGAGCGTGCGGATCGGCCAGGTTGGATTCGGTCAACCGCTAGAAGTGCAGCAACAGCCGCAGATCGCGCAGGTTGTTCCCCGTCGGGCCGGTGTGGATCGCGTCGCCCAGCGCGTTGAAAAATGAATACGCATCGCTGCGACGGAAGTAAGCTGCCGGATCCAGTCCCATAGCTTGCGCGCGAGCGAGCGTCTGGCCATCGGCGATGGCCCCCGCCGCGGGACTGTTCCCATCCACGCCATCCGTTCCCGCACTCAACACGACAACATTTTTCCCTGCGATTTTTGGTACGCACGCCAGTACAAACGCCGAATTGCGGCCGCCCATGCCATCACCCGTGACGGGGCTCGAAACTTCTCCATCGGCAATCACGGCCACGCGGTGGCCGGGGTTCGACTTGCGCATGGCGTAGAGCTGGCCCAGCAACTCGTCTGCGGCGCGATCGATCGGCCAATTGTCGGTCGAGTTGTCGCAGACGCACAAAAATCCCTCGGCCTCCGCGGCGTGATGCGTGTTGTGAAAAAGATCGTGCATGCCGAGAAGAAGCATGAAGCGGGAGCGCTCGAACGCAAGATCGTCGGGCTTCGGCGTTTCGCGCAGCGAGCTCGGTTCGAACAGGCGCCGCACCCTCGGCGGGACTTTTTCGGCGAGCGCATACCGGCGCGCAATTTGCGCGACATCGGCAAGAGTCGTCGGATCGGGCAAAGTAGGTCCGGAGGCGAGCGCAGACTCGTGTGCTTCCGGTACATCAGTGATCGCGAGCGTGATTTTTGTGGCGCGCGGCGCTGCAAGCGCGAGGCGGCCGCCCTTCACCGCCGAAAGATGCTTGCGAATGGAATTGATTTCTTCGATGGGCGCGCCGCAAGTGACGAGGATGCCATGCAGCTCCTGGAATTCCGCGAGCGTGGCGCCCGGATCGAGCGGAAGTTCTACAAGCGAGGAGCCTCCGCCGGAGAGAAGAAAGAAAACGAGAGTATCTTCGCCGGCCTCTTGGAGCAGCTCGAGAATCGCGCGACCAGCCTCGAAACTTTCGGCGGTGGGAACCGGATGGCCGGCGCGAATAATTCTCCACCCGGGAAGGGCGTGCGGCGGAACGTCCGGGATGACCAGAACGCCGTGGAGCGAAAAATCGGGCGCCAGAACGTGCTGCAGGCCCTCCGCCATCGCAAAGGCAGCCTTGCCAAGGGCGATTGCGAAAATCTTGCGATAGGCGTGGAGATCGAATCGCTCGCCGCAGATTTGAAGAGATGAGCCGTCACGCTCGACTTTGTTCTCCAGCGCGGTGCGAACATCCACCGCCGCGAGGGCGCGGCGAAAGATTTTTTCGGCAAGGTTCTTCACGCAACCTCTTGAAGGGCGAACCAGCAATTTTCGCCGGCGCGTCAGCGTGCGAGCGCTTCCGGATTCAATGCGTTCGGCGGCTGGCGGCCTTCGAAGTACGCGGCAACATTCGTCGCCGCCAGAACGGCCATCTTCGTACGCGTTTCGAGCGAGCTGCTGCCGAGATGCGGAGCGAGAACCACGTTTGGAAGCGGAATGAGATCGGGATTCACCACCGGCTCACGCTCGTAAACGTCGAGGCCCGCGCCGGCGATCGTTCCGGCTTTCAGCGCCGCTGCGAGCGCGGCTTCGTCAACAACGGGACCCCGCGAAGTGTTGATCAAAAACGCGGTCCGCTTCATTTTCTTCAAAGTTCGGGCGTTGATGAGGTGGCGCGTTTCCGGCGTGAGCGGAACATGCAGCGTGATGAAATCGGATTCAGCGAACAGCCGGTCGAGCGAAACATATTCAGCGTTGAATTCAGTTTCGACCTCGGGCGGCACGCGTGTCCGATTGCTATAAATCACGCGCATTTTGAAGCCTTGCGCGCGACGCGCGACTTCGCGGCCGATTCTGCCGAAGCCGATGATGCCCAGCGTTTTCCCCCAGACGTCGGTGGAGCAGAATTGATCGAGCTTCCAGCCCGTCCAGTTTCCGGCGCGCAGCCATTTATCGGCTTCCACAAGGCGGCGCGCAACGGCCAGCATCAACGCAAAAGCAAAATCGGCGGTCGTGTCGTCAAGTACGCCCGGAGTGTTTGTCGCAACGACATGATGTTTCGTGCAAGCGGGAACGTCGAGGTTGTCGTAGCCGACGGAAACGGTCGCAGCAATTCGCAGAGCCGGCGCGGCAGCAAGGAGTTCCTCGTTCACTTTTTCGGTAAGCAGGCAGACCAGCCCGTCTTTGCCGGCAATGCGCTTGAGAAATTCCTCTCGCGGAATCGCGTCGGATTCCTTCCAGTAGTCAACATCGCCGGTGGCGTCCAAAATCTTGCGCGCCTCGGGAAAAAGCCAATGTGTTGCCAGAAGTTTCGGACGGCTCACGCGGATCCTCGGGTCAACTCGACCGGAATTGTTCGGCTAAATTTGGAAATCACCGCTGCAAAACCGCAACAGTATACACGCCTCGAAAGCGCCTGCGATGCGAAGCCGCCAAACAACTCGAAGGCGGTCGCGTTGACGGCCATCGGAAGCGCCGACTATAGTTGCCTGGTGGCACTCACTGCGCGCCCTTCGACATGAACAAGAAACTCATTCATTCTCTCGAAAAATTCCTTTCGCCCGGCGCCGTGCTTTCCAGCAGCGAAGATTTGCTTCTTTACGAGTACGACGGCTCGGTGGAAGTGGCGCGGCCCGAGTGCGTGGTGTTTCCCAGCTCGACCGAAGATGTGGTGCGAATCGTCGAGCTCGCGAATCGTTATCAAACGCCGCTTGTCGGCCGCGGCGCTGGGACAGGACTCTCCGGCGGCGCGCTCGCGCGAAACGGCGGAATTATCGTGGGATTTTCGCGAATGAACCGGATTCTCGAGATCGATGTGGAAAATCGGCGCGCGGTCGTGCAGCCGGGCGTCGTCAATCTCGATCTCACGCGCGCGGTCGAGCATGCGGGCCTGCACTACGCGCCCGATCCATCCAGCCAAAAAGCGTGCACGATCGGCGGAAATGTTTCGGAAAACGCCGGCGGGCCGCACACGCTCGCGTACGGCGTGACGACCAATCACGTTCTGGCGATGCAGGTCGTCCTTCCGACGGGCGAAATTGTGCGCATTGGAAATTCCGCGCTCGATTCTGCCGGCTACGATTTGACGGGCCTGTTCGTCGGCTCCGAAGGAACGCTCGCGCTCGTGACCGAGATCACCGCGAAGCTGACGCCACTTCCAGAAGCGGTGAAGACTCTGCTCGCCGTATTCGATTCGCTCGATGACGCGACCGAGACCGTGGCGGACATCACGGCGCGCGGCATCACGCCGGCGGCTTGCGAGATGATGGATGGCTGGACGCTTCGCGCCGTGGAGGATTACGTTCACGCGGGATTTCCGCTCGATAGTGCGGCCGTACTGCTGATTGAAGTGGACGGGCTGCGGGAGGCGGTCGAAGAGCACGTGGAAGCCGTGGCCGAGGTCTGCCGGTCACACTCGGCGAGAGAAGTTCGCGTAGCCAGGGACGCACGCGAACGCGATCTGCTTTGGAAGGGCCGCAAGAACGCCTTCGGGGCGATCGGGAGAATTTGCCCGACGTACTACGTTCAAGACGGCGTAATTCCTCGAACGAAATTGCCGGCAATGCTGCGAAAAATCGCGGAAATTGGCAAGAAGCATGGATTTGAAATTGGGAATATCTTTCACGCGGGAGACGGGAATCTACATCCGATTCTTCTTTTCGATGCGCGCAAGCCCGGCGAATTCGAGCGCGTGGTCGCGACCGCCAGCGAAATTATCCAGCACTGCATCGAGATGGGCGGCGCGATTACCGGGGAGCATGGCATCGGAATGGAAAAGGATCACTTGATGCCGCTGCTCTTCAGCGAGGCCGAACTCGATCTTATGCGGCGCGTGCGCGACGCGTACAACCCCGCAGGAATTTTGAATCCGGGAAAAATCTTTCCCACCGGAAAAGGGTGCGGGGAGACGCGCGTTCGTCCGTTGCCAGTCGCGGGTTCGATGGCTCGATGAGGGCGCCGGCGAATATCTCCGAGTCGCGTCTCGCGAGCGTTGTAGGCCCCCATCATGTCGCGCTCGAGCCGGAAATTCTTTCGCAATACGAAGCTGCGGGAGTTTCGCCTGCGTGCGTCGCAAGACCCGGCTCGGCGGAGGAGGTTGCGGAGCTCGTTCGGATCGCAGCGGCCGAGAACCTGGCGGTCATCGCGGCCGGTGGGTGCACGAAGCTGCGACTCGGATTGCCGCCTGCGCGTTACGACGTGGCGATTGACATGACGCGCCTCGCCAGGATCGTCGCGTACGATCCCGGCGATCTGACTCTGAGCGTCGAAGCCGGAGCGCCTTTGCGCGAAATCGAAGCCGCGCTCGCCGGGCAAGGCCAATTTCTCCCGATGGCTGTGCCCTTCTTCGAGCGCACGACGGCGGGCGGTACGGTGGCTTCCGATGTGGATACTCCGCTGCGGCAACTCTTTGGCACCGCGCGCGATTATATTCTTGGAATGGAATTTGTAACCGGCGAAGGCGTCGTGGCCAGGAGCGGCGGCCGGGTGGTAAAAAACGTGACGGGCTACGATTTGCACAAGTTGATGATCGGCGCGCTCGGGTCGCTTGGGATCATGACCAAAATCAATTTCCGGACGTTTCCACTGCCGGCGGCTAAGCGAGGATTCGTCGCCGCATTCGAATCTGCCGGCGCCGCGCTCGATTTGCGCCATCGGATAGCGAAATCGCCGCTCGCGCCGCTGACGCTGGAGATTCTGAGTCCCGGCTGTGGCGGATTTTTCTTCGGCTCGCTGCCGGTGGGCGCGCCAGAGGCGCGGCTTGCGGACTCGATGCCCGGAAATCAATGGGCCCTGGTCACGAGCTATGTGGGCAGCGAGCGCGTGCTGGCAAGACACGATTGCGAACTTCAGCGAATGGCGAGCGAAGCGGGAGCTTCGAGCGCCGAAATTGTAGCGGATGGCCTCGGGATTTTGATGAATCACATCCAGGAATTCATTCCGGCTACCCTCGAAGCATCGCCGGCGGCGGCGATCATGAAGCTGAGTGTTTTGCCGTCGCGAATCGCCGAGTTGGTGAATCGAGCGTTGCAGGAAGCAGAGAGCGCGGCGATTCGGTCTGTTGCGCTCGCGCGCGGCCTCGGCGTCATATATGTCGCGTTGCTTCCGGCGGACTCGGGCGAAGAAACACTTCGGAAAATCGCCGGAGCAACGGAACGTATCTCCAATGCAAGCACCGAACTTGGCGGAAACTGCACGATTCCGTGGTGTCCGGTGAATTGGAAATCCACGCTGCACATTTGGGGTCCCGGCCGGGCCGCCTTCGCGCAGATGAAAAAACTCAAAAACGTATTCGATCCGCGGCGTGTGCTCGCGCCCGGGCGATTCATCGGAGGGCTCTGAGCAAATGGCCGCCGATATCACCGACCCCCAAGCCGCGGCTGTTGCGCCGGCACAGTCGCCCGCGAGCAATTTTTCGGATTCCGAAAAGCCGGCCTATGCAGATTACTCGCGCTGCGTTCACTGCGGGCTTTGCCTGAATCATTGCCCCACCTATCGCCTCTGGGGCAAAGAGGCCGATTCCCCGCGCGGACGCATCCGGCAGATGGCGCTCGTGGACGAGGGCAAACTGGAAATCGGCGACGCATTCATCACGCACATGGATCGCTGCCTCGATTGCCGCGCGTGTGAGACCGCGTGCCCTTCGGGCGTCGAGTACGGAAAACTGATCGAATTGGCGCGAGGACAAATCGAGCAAAAGCACACACGGCCGCTGGGAACTCGCGTGCTGCAATCGCTGGTCTACCGGAGCCTTCTGCCGCACCCGCTGCGGATTTCAGCTCTCGCGCGCGCGACGCGGTTCTTTCAGAACTCCGGCCTCGAATCGCTCGTGCGGAAACTTGGGATCGCGCGCGCAGTCGGAATGGACGATCGCCTCGCGCTGCTTCCCCGCATCGATCGTGAATTCTTCGACTCGCGCATGGGCCGGACATTCCCAGCGCGAGGAAAGCGCCGGGCTCGTGTTGCGTTCTTCGCGGGCTGCATCGCGCGGGTCACATTCACGGCGCTGAACGATGCGACGATTCGCGTCCTGCAAGCCAACGGCAGCGACGTCGTTGTGCCGGAAGATCAAGTTTGTTGCGGTGCGCTGGCGGCGCATGCAGGCTTGCGAGATGTCGCGCGCGATCTGGCGCTCGCGAACTCCCGCGCATTCGGCAGCGGCGAATTCGACGCCATCATCACCAACGCGGCGGGATGCGGCTCGACGCTCAAGGAGTACACGCATCTTTTCCCGGCCATCGGCCCGGAACGTAAAACTGTGGCGGCCTTCTCGGCCAGGGTGCGTGACGTCACCGAATTTCTCGATTCGCTTGGCCTCACCGCGCCGATGCGCGAAGTCCGGCTGCGCGCGACTCTGCAGGATTCCTGCCATCTCGCGCACGGCCAGAAAATTCGCGAGGCTCCGCGCCGTCTGGTCTGCGCTGTGCCGGGCGTTGAATTGGTCGAGATGCCGCTGGGCGATCATTGCTGCGGGTCGGCCGGTGTTTACAACGTGACTCAAACGGCGGCGTCCATGGCGCTGCTCGAAGAAAAAATGCGCCTGGCACACGGCACGCGCGCTGACGCGATCGTCACCGCAAATCCTGGATGCATCCTGCAACTGCGCGCGGGCGCAGCGAAATACAAAACCGCCCAGGAAGTATGGCACGTGGTAGAGCTTCTCGATCGCGCCCTTGCGAATCCCTGAATTTTCTTGCTTTAAAGACCTGCCTAAAATGGACGAACGGGCGAGGACGCCACTCCTCGCCCGTTCTTGGGGGTCGGGCACCGAGACGTGTGCCCGGGGTGAAAAACTCTTTTACTGTGACGGCGGCTCGGCCGCTGGCGGAGGCCCACCAAATCCGTGCGCTCGGCCCTGCTTGACCGTGTAATCCGCTGGAACCTGGAAGAGCGACGCTGCCGGTTCCGCGCGGCTCACATTCGTCACTTGCATCGTTGTGGTTCCGAAGCGTGGGTCCGTGCGCTTCGACATCACGTCCATCTGAAGCTCGGATGAGTACCACCGCTCGACAACAATCTGGACCGGCTTGTCGTTCCCGATTTCTCCCGCAGGAATTGTCCGCGTAATGCGTGTACCCGTCGCGCTGACGCCATTAACGGTCTGCGTGCCGAGAGATTCCTTCGTCTCGTTCGCCTCGTTGTGCGGATGCTTCCCTGGCATTGCATCGGGAGAAGCGTCTGGCCCATGGTGAGCCGGCATCTCGCGGGCAATCTTCTGGTCCGTCTCAAGCAAATAGTGCATGCCCGCGACCGGATCCTGGATGAAGACCATGTGCCTCGTTCCGGACTGAGACTCGGGTCCAAACGCAGACATCGTCTCTTCCTTGCGAGTTCGTCCCTGGCTATCGCGATAGAAAGCCCCGGTAGATTTCCGGTCAATGTGCGTGCCATCTTCCAGAACGCCTACGGTTTCCGTCGTGACCTGGGCCGAAACGGGCGCGCCCTTTACAAGGTGCCCTCCCGGTCCGCCCGGGCCGGCTTCGAAGCCGATAATTCCGGCGGCGTCGGGAGGCCCCGGCCGGGGACCATCCTGCGCGTACACCACGAGCCCGGCGGCGAGAACCAGAACGCCGAATCCCGCAATCCTCATCCCTGCACGTTTCTTCATTTGCGTTCCTCCCGGATCAACTCAGTCGTGCCATGAAAGTGAATTACAAAATCTTACTGGACGATACGAACGGCGCGAGGAGTGCCGTCTTCGTCCACTACAAAATCCGCAACGAGCGTATCGTTCGCGTCCGCTTCGCTTACCGGAAGACCGAAATTGGCAAGCGCGGACCGAGAAACCGATTGCCGGACGATAATTTCATCACCCGCCGACTCATCGGTGAATGGCAGCGTCACGAAGGAGTCGGCGTATTCCGTATCTTCTTCGTCCGAAGCCGCAGTCGCTCGGGCCGGGCTCGTTCCCGACGTCGCGGGTTGGATCATAGCGCTCGAGCCCGCGCCACCGTCGTGTCTTGGCGGACTCACCACGAGATGGCGCAGGCCGAGCACAGACAACAAAAGCAAGGCCGCAAGTGCCGCAACTCCCGCAATTCCCCACCGCAAAGGCAGCGGTGCGCGCGCACCGCGGTTTCGGTTCTGGCGGAATGCGTCAACGAGCGCGCGCTCTACGCGCGGGGCCGCTTCAGCCGTGCCATCCTTTGTGGCCAGTGCGCGCAGCGCAGTCGTCAATGACTGGGATTGCGCGAAGAGTTCGTCGCAGCGCGAGCACGAATCGGCGTGCGCGAGCGCGGCCCGGCGCGCCTCCGGGCTCAGATCTGCCTCCCGCGCGAGATCGTGAACAACTTCCTGAAATTCGGTGCAATTCATAGTACGACTCTCATCGCTTTACGCCGCCGGCGGCGATTTTCGCTTCGGGCGTTTGCAGCTCAGCCAGTTTTTCGGCCAGCAGCGCCCGGGCCCGGTGGAGGCGGGAACGCACGGTGCCGACCGCGCAATCGAGCGCCGACGCCGCCTCCTCGTAACTCATCTCCTGCAAATCGCAGAGTGCTGCCACCTCGCGGTAATGTTCGGGTAAGCTCAACACGGCCTCTCGGACTCTCGCGATCGTTTCTACGCGGCTCAAATCCACCGGGGCGACGATCAAGTGCGGGTGCGTCCCGTTTCCGTTCGTTGACTTGCCTTCGCTCGCTCCAACCGCAGATTCGGGCAATGGCACCAGATGGCGGTCGCGGTCATAACGCTTTCGCACGTGGTTGCGCGCGATGCCAAACAAGTAGGCGGAAATATTACCGAGCGCGGGGTCGAACCGGCTGCCCTCGCGGATCAGCGACATGAAAACCTCTTGCGTGACATCTTCGGCAATCGAACCATTTCCGCTCATATGCAGGGCAAATCGGTAGATCGGACCTTGCCAGCGCCGGTACAGCAACACGAATGCGCTTTCCTCTCCGGCCAGAAGGCGCCGGACCAGATCGTCGTCCGAATGTCCGTTAGAGCGAACCATCTATCTCAATAGGACGATCCGTAGCGCCTCTCGTTACTTATTCCGCGAGGGGCGACGCGGAGTTCCAATATTCCACGTGTCCTGCACTTGGCGCCCTGCTTCGCCCTGGCTGCCGTGGTCCTAGGACGCCTATTTCTCGCCGATCAGGTAGCGGCAGCCCTTGGGCCCCATCCGCGCGGAGTGCACCGCCCCCGCGGGAACGTCGCAGCGCTGCCCCTCGCCGAAGTGCTGCGTTTCGCCGTTTATCGTCAGTGCTAGTTCACCCGCGAGAACAATATGTGCGGTTTCGGTCGCGTGGCTGTGATCTGGGTAGTACGCGTCCGGGCCATCCTGCCAGACATAGGTGTGGACGAATCCCTCGGCGCGAAGCTGGTCGGAAAGGGCGTTCTCTTCCATGCCGTAATCAAATCATATCAAGGACAGCAAACCAATCCCGGTCGCGAACCCCAGGCCCTGGGCTTGCCTGCGTCCCGGGCTTGACCGCGCGCCGGGCGTTCCGTACTTTACTCTGGGCCTGGTATCGCGGAGGCCCGGATTGCAGAGATCGCAGGCCAGCACTTGCCCGCGCGCGGAGGAAAACTGAATGCAAGAATTCGATCCGCAAGTTCTGAACGAAAAACCGATACCACCGCCGGCTGAGTTCAGCAAGCGCGCGCACGTTCGCTCGATGAAAGAGTATGAGGAGATGTACGCGCACGCGCAGCGCGATCCTGACGGCTTTTGGAGCGAGCAGGCGAAAATGTTGCACTGGTTCACTCCGCCGGAGAAGACCCTCGAGTGGGATGTTCCCCACGCGAAATGGTTCAGCGGCGGAAAGCTGAATGTCTCCTACAACTGCATTGATCGGCATCTCGAGACGAGTGGAAACAAGCCTGCGCTGATCTGGGAAGCGGAAGATGGCGACACGCTGCAATTGACGTACACCGAGCTGCACGAACAGGTCTGCAAATTCGCGAATGTGCTCCTGGGCCTGGGGGTGAAGCCGGGCGACTGCGTTGCGGTTTACATGCCCATGATTCCGGAGCTTCCGATCGCGCTGCTTGCGTGCGCGCGAATCGGCGCGATCCATTCCGTGATTTTCGGCGGATTCAGCGCAGTCGCCCTGGCAGACCGCATTGCCGACGCGAATTCGAAGATTCTGGTCACCGCCGACGGCGGCTATCGCCGGGGGAAAATAGTCCCGCTGAAAGAAACCGCGGACGTGGCGTTGCAAAAATGCCCGACGATCGAAAAGGCCATCGTGGTTCGCCGGACGCATGAAAAGGTCGGCTGGACGGAAGGGCGCGATTTGTGGTGGCACGAACTCGTCGAGAAATCCTCAAAGGAGTGTCCGGCAGTCTCCTTTGATTCCGAACAGCCGCTTTTCATTTTGTACACGAGCGGCACCACGGGAAAACCGAAGGGTGTTTTGCACACGTCCGCCGGCTATTTGCTGCAGTGCCAGTGGAGCACGAGGCTGGTTTTCGATTTGCGCGACGACGACATCTATTGGTGCACCGCCGACATCGGCTGGGTGACCGGCCACAGCTACATCGTCTACGGCCCGCTGGCAAACGGCGCGAGCGTCGTGATGTATGAAGGCGCGCCCGACTTTCCGCGGCGCGATCGCTTCTGGGACATCGTCGAGCGCTACAAAGTCACAATCTTTTACAGCTCAGCTACGGCGGTACGCGCGTTCATGGCGTGGGGCACCGATTGGATTGACAAACACGATATCAGCAGCCTCCGGCTTCTCGGAACCGTAGGCGAACCGATCAATCCAGCTGCGTGGAAATGGTATTCGCACGTCATCGGAAAAGACCGCTGCCCGATCGTGGACACCTGGTGGCAGACCGAAACCGGTTCGATCATGATTTCGCCGCTGCCAGGAGCGACTCCGACGAAACCGGGATGCGCAACCAAGCCGATGCCCGGCATTGCCGCCCGAGTCGTCACGTTGCAGGGCGAAACCGTGAAGCCCGGGGAAACGGGCTATCTCATCATCGAGCGGCCTTGGCCTTCGATGCTGAGAACCATTTATGGCGATGATGAGCGGTACCGCCGTGATTATTGGAACCGGATACCGGGCGTCTATTTCACGGGTGACGCCGCGCAATGTGACAACGACGGCTACATTTGGGTTCTCGGGCGCGTGGACGACGTCATCAAGGTCGCCGGCCACCGGCTGAGCTCCATGGAGATCGAGAGCGCGCTGGTGAGCCATCCCGCCGTTGCGGAAGCGGCGGTGGTGGCCAAACCGGACGACATCCGCGGCGAAGCCATCGTCGCGTTTGTGACGCTGCGGGCCGGGCAGAAGCCGACGCGGGAATTACAGGCAGCGCTGGGCGAGCACGTCGCCACCACGATTGGAACCATCGCGCGGCCTGCGGAAGTACGTTTCGCCGATTTATTGCCGAAAACCCGCAGCGGCAAAATTATGCGGCGCCTGCTGCGGGAACTCGCCCACAAGGGCGGCATCTCCGGCGATACAACAACTCTGGAAGATCTCTCCGTAATCGAAAAATTGGCTCACGCAAAAGGACAGGACGAAGAATAGCCGGGACGTGTGCAGAGGGCTGACAAGCATGAGTGCGACGCCTTCGCGGCTTGCTCGCTACTTCTGCGACGGCGCGAACATCTTTCCGGCTACGCGCGTGACGAAACTTCGCGGCACAAGCCTCTGCGATATCGCGCCGGCCTTGTTGGCAAATCCCGAAATCACCGCGCTCTTGCCGCTCGCCAGCGCTTCCAGCCCCACGCGCGCAACCTTTTGCGGTGTTTCCGCTCGGCGAAAGACACGGTCGGGCTGCTCGGCCACTTGCTGGAACTCGGTGTTCGTCGATCCCGGGCAGAGAGCGCACACGTGCACGCCGAGCGGACGCAACTCTTCTGCCAGGCCCTCCGCGAACAACAGATCAAACGATTTAGTCGCGGCATACACCGAGATATACGGGACCGCCTGAAACGCAGCCGTCGAAGCCAGGATCAGAATGTCGCCGCTGCGTCGCGCGACCATGCCTTGCAGGTACAGATGCGTCAGGTGAACCACAGCGGCACAGTTGACTTGCACCATTTCGAGTTGCCGCGACAATCCCGCTGAATGAAACGGACCGTACGCGCCAAAGCCCGCATTGTTGATCAAAAGATCGATTTGAAGGTTTCGGGTTGACGTAATTGCATAGATTGTCGCCGGCGCCTCCGAGCGAGCGAGGTCGGCCGGAATCACTTCAGTCTGGACTCCGTGCTTCCCTTTCAGCTCGGCTGCCAGTTGTTCGAGACGCTCGCCACGCCGCGCCGATAGGACGAGGTTTGCGCCGCCCGCGGCCAGCAGCTTGGCGAATTCGGCGCCAATTCCCGCGCTGGCGCCCGTGATGAGCGCCCACTTTCCACGCCAACGGTCCATTTTCGTCGCCCTCCTGAATTCGAGGACGATGAAAGCACAATCGAATGAAATTGAACAAGGGAGATTTAGAAAAGTGGAGAACTAGCTTTGATGAGTGACGGAAACTTCGGGCACGTCTGGCGCCGGGCGATCCAGCAGAACCATTCGCAGACGCTCACGCTCTTCTTCCATGCGGCGGAGCAGGCGGCGCGCCCATCCATATTCAGCAGCCAGGATTCCCAGGCCGAACAGGATCGTGAGCCACCCGGGCAGAGGCGTCAAAAACATCGCCACGCCCAGCGCAAGGAGCGCGAAACCCGCTCCAATCCTCAGGCATCTCTTTGCGGATTGTAATGTCTTGAAGAGCATGGGCTCTCGAATCTCGGCCGCTTCGTCGGGCAACCACATTCCCCAGCTAATATCTTTGATGCGTCCGCATTCAACGCGTTCCACAGGATTCGTAAGCACGTGTGGTGCCAGATATCGCGCCGCTTGCCTCCTCTCTATCTCCTGCCGATAATGGACTTCCGCGATCCACGGTGCGGCGCGCGCAACCGCCACAGTACGGAAGCGGAAAAATCTACTCGGTGCCGGAGCATTATGGAACTCCATTGCGTGCCACTCGAAATTCCTGAAGGCGCAAATCTCATTCTCGGCCAGGCTCATTTCATCAAAACCGCCGAAGATATCTACGAAGTGATGGTAAATACCGTGCCGAATGCACGATTTGCTGTAGCGTTCTGTGAAGCGTCGGGCCCGCGCCTGATTCGCGTGGAAGCGAATGACGATGAACTTCGCCGTGTCGCCATCGAAAATGCGCAGGCGATCGCAGCCGGCCACGTTTTCGTGCTCTTGATTCGCCAGGCTTATCCCATAAATGTTCTCGGCCGCGTCCGGGATTGCTATGAGGTTTGCTCGATTTTCTGCGCGACGGCCAATTCCGTTTCGGCAATCGTTGCTGACGATGGAAAAGGCCGCGGAGTTCTCGGCGTCATTGACGGCAGTTCGCCGCTCGGCGTCGAATCCGGCGAACATACCAAGGCTCGCCGAGCCTTCGTCCGCCAGATTGGCTACAAACTGTAAGCGCTGCACATCGAGTTCCATTTTTGACTTGGGAATTCCCGCGCATCCATTCGAATCCATGGTTCGCAATGCGGAGTTCGATCGATACGCCGACGATTACGACGCGAATCTTGCGGCGGCGCTCGAGATTTCGGGCGAAGACCGCATGTTTTACGCGCGAGGGCGCATCGCGCGTCTCGCGCGTTGTCTTCGGCAAGGCGGGTTCGCGGCGTCTCGAGCGCTCGACTACGGATGCGGCGACGGATCGACGTCACCTTTGCTCTGCCGCGAATTTAGGCTAACGCAGACCATCGGCGTGGACGTTTCGTCGCGCTCGATCGAATTGGCGCGTGCTCGATCGGGTTCCGATCGTTGCCGGTTTTTCGCGATGGACGAATACACGCCCGACGGCTCGCTCGATCTCGCCTATTGCAATGGCGTCTTTCACCACATCCCAATCGATGAGCGCGCTGGAGCCGCAAGTTATGTCTATCGTTCGCTTCGGCCGGGCGGAATTTTCTCGCTTTGGGAAAACTTCGCCTGGAATCCCGGCACGCGATACGTTATGGCGCACTGCGCCTTTGATAAGGACGCCGTCACATTGTCGCCGCGCGAGTCGCGCCGGCTCTTAAAGGCTGCCGGTTTCGAATTCCTGCGAACAGATTTTGCATTCGTCTTCCCGCATTTCCTCAGGGTGTTTCGGCCCTGGGAGAAATTCATCTCGAAGATTCCGCTCGGCGCGCAGTTTCAGGTCTTGGCGCGGAAGCCGGATGCGGCAGCGAAGAAGTGAGTGGCCTGGACGCGATTCCATGCTCGGCGAGCCGTAACCGGCGCGTTCACTGCACCTTGCCGGCATCGAATCTTCAACGCGCACGACGCATCTAACTCACAGAGGCTCCCAGCTTGCGCTCACGAATTGTTTTCGCGGTCGCGATCATCCAGTCGATCCTCTTCCTGGCACATTGGTACGTCTACGACACCTGGATTCACTTCTGGGGCTCGCAAGGCGCGCTCGGCGCGGCCGTTCTGCGCCCCACGATCGCAGTGCTGTCCGTCAGTTTCGTCGCGGCGAGCCTTCTCGCGTTCCGTTATTTTAATCCCGTCGTTCGCGGATTCTACAAAGTGGCAAGCGTTTGGCTTGGCGCGCTGAATTTCTTTTTCTTTGCGTCCTGTTTGATCTGGATCACGTACGGGTCCGCTCGCTTTTTCGGGTTCCATGCGAATGGCCACGCTCTCGCCGCCGCGTTCTTCGGAATCGCCGCGCTTGTAAGCGTCTACGGCGTCATCAATGCCGCTTCGATCCGCGTGCGGCGAATTTCAGTGAAGTTGCCGGGACTGCCGGCATCCTGGCGCGGCCGCGTGGCAGCGCTGATCACGGATACGCACCTCGGCCACGTGCGCGGACAGGGTTTCGTTTCGCGAATCGTGGCGAAGCTGATCAAGGTCGGCGCCGACGTCGTTTTCATCAGTGGCGATCTCTTCGACGGCACCAAGGTCGATCCGAATTTGCTCACAGCGCCGTGGAAACTTCTCGAGCCGAAATTCGGCTCGTATTTTGTCACTGGGAATCACGAGGAATTTTCCGACCCGTCGAAATATCTTGACGCCATCAATCGCTCCGGCATCCGCGTTCTTCACAATGAAAAGGTCAACGTGGACGGCCTTCAAATCGTCGGCGTTCTCTATCGCGATTCCACGGACGCGCGGCACTTCAATTCCGTGCTTGAGGGCACCGATCTCGATCGCAGCCGGGCCAGTATTTTGCTTTCACACGTTCCTCACGCGCTTCCCATTGCCGAGCAGCACGGCATCTCGTTGCAGCTTTCCGGGCACACGCATGGCGGCCAGATTTTTCCGTTCACCTGGTTCACGAATCGCATCTTCGGCGCATTCACCTACGGGTTGCATCGCTTCGGAAAGCTGATGGTCTACACCTCGTGCGGCGCGGGCACCTGGGGCCCTCCGATGCGGGTCGGCACGCAACCGGAAATTGTGTTGATTCACTTCGAGTAGCCAACTGCAGAAAGCTCGCTTGAATCCTGCTTCCGGCCTGAAATTAAGGTAGACCTTGTCAACACACTTGGCGCCTTAATTTGCACCGATTCAGGCTCTCCGCCAGGCATTCCGCTACTGAAAAATTTGCGCGAACCGGTGAGACAAACGGCCAAGTTTGCAGGACACTTTTGTGTCCGTATCCCAAAGGCGCATCCAGGCAACGAAGGCTGCGCACTAGCCGAACCACTTAAAGCCCTTCCAAAATTCAGGCCAGCCATTGCGGGGAGGCCCACAGACAAAGATGTCCGGATGGTCGTCGCTTTCTTCGTTCTTGATGCCGTAGGGATTGCCGTTGTGTCCCGCCAGCCTGCAGGATTCAAAATGCCTCTCCAGGTACTCGCGCGAGATGCCCACCACGATGACCGTTTCAGGCGCCGGATCGCCATAACCGCGATACCACGCCGTGTTCGTTCCGCTGATAACCTGCGGCAGTTCATAGGCCGGGCCATACAGATTTAGAGCGCCGGTTTCGCCGTAGTTGCCCGTCACAATTCCGAGGCCGGCTCGTTCCGCGGGGGACAGCGAATCGCGGACCCGCGCAACCTCCGCGACAAGTTCGGTCCAGCCGATTTCTTCCCGCAGATCTCCGTTATTTCGAAGCGCGAAATTCTTAGGAGAAATCGCCGGATTGAACGGCACGACGAGCGAGCAAGCAAAAACAGCTCCCGCAGCAAGCGCAGCGAACGTCACCACGGATACCACACGCGCCCACAGCGTCGAAAGTGAATCAGTCCAGCGCTCCAGCAGAACGCTCCCTGCGGCGAAAAGCATTGGATACTCGGGCGCCAGATAGTAGGGGCGCCCTTTGGCGAAGAAAAAGAGTGCGAATGGAATAACGTAGAGCCAACCCAGCAAGCGATAGCGTTTTGCATCCGTCGCAGCGAAGAAAAAATAAAGCCCGCCCAACCACAAAGGAGCCACAAATGGATTCGTGCTGATCAGGAATTGGTAGCGCAAAAAGCCTTCCGCGCGGCCTTCACCGACGTCCCGCGCATGGATGTGTTGCAGGAAATGCAGCGACACGAAGCCGTGGCGAACCTGCCAGATCGCGTTCGGGAGGAAAATCAAGACGGAGAGGACGACGCCGGCCCAAAGCCACGGGCTCTTCAGCTCCCGGCGCGCAGGAGTGAGCAGAACGCCTCCGATGATACCGGCTACGAAAAACGCCATCGTGTACTTCGTCATCATGCCCAACCCAATCGCAACCCCAATGGCCAGCCACCATCGCGAATCTTCGAATTTGAGCAAGCGGATGAGAAAGTAAGCGATCAGTACGCACCATAGATAGTCGAAGGTCGAGTATTGAAATTCAGTTCCCTCGAAGAGCGGAAGAACGGAGACAGCTACGGCCAACGCGGCGACGATTTGCGCCAGTCGCCTGCCCGCAAGTTCGCGAGCCATCAGCCCGGTGACGACAAACGCGACTCCCTGCGCCAGCACCGAAAACATCCGCAAGCCAACCAGCGAGTTTCCAAACATTGCGAGACCCAAGCGTTCAATCGCCGGCGTGAACGGCGGATACGCCACGAAGCCCCAGTCCAAATGGCGAGCGTCGTCGAGCACCTGCAATTCATCGCGATGAAATCCGTAGCGGCCGTTGGTAAGAATGTGAAGAAGCGCGACGCCGAGCGCAATTCCGCCGAGCGCGAGAAGATCATTGCGAGTTGAGCGTTCCGAGGCTTTGCGCGCCGCGCCATGGTCTCGATTTGCTGCGCGCGAGTCTTCGGGGATCCCCGCTCGATCGTGTCCGTTGCTCATAAGTGAAAACGAACGTTATCACGAACGAAGGACGTTTACTGCGCGTCCACGACGCAGCGGAAACCGATCGTTCCGGCGCGATCGCGGCCCGGCGACATCAGCAGATATTTTTCGTGCTCGTCGAGTCTGTAAGTCTGGGGGAAATACCAGATCGAGCCGCGGGGCTGGTAGAACGCGGCGCCGCGGATAATCGCAGCGCGCGTGTGGTCGTCGCGGAATTCATCCGTCCACTGGGAGATGTTGCCCTCCATGTCGAGGACGCCGAAGGGACTCGCGCCGCCAGGAAACGAGTCAACGTCTGTCGGCGAACGCATCGCCCGTTGACGATCGATCGGCGGCACGTTCTGGCTGTTCCAATCGTTTCCCCACGGATATGCCCGGCCATCCGCGCTTTGCGCGGCGTATTGCCACTCCCAATCATGCGGCAGCCGCTTTCCCGCCCAGGCCGCGTAGGCGCGCGCATCTTCGATCGAAACCCAGGTCACTGGCTGACTTCCCGCGCCTGCCGGATATGTTCCATTCAACCAGCGCCGCAGAAAATTGTGGCCGTCCGCCGGCCGATAATTCGTCGAATTCAAAAACGCTGCGAACTCGGCATTCGTTACCGGAGCGCGGTCAATATAAAAGCTCTTCACGTGCAATCGCTCGTGGTGGAAGCGCCGCGGCGAATTCTCCCACGGATATTGAACATCCACGCCCGGATCGTTGCCGCCCTCAATCTCGATTCCGCGCACTTCGAATTCGAAATCTCCCTGGGAGATGCGAATCATTCCAGGGGGCGCGGCCGCAGCGAGCTTCGTCGCCGGGATTTCGACCATCGATTGAGGCAAGTATTTCCACTCGCGCGAATATTCGTTCAATGGCTTCGCAGAACGCTCCGACATGAATGCCAGCAGCTTTTGCAGGTCGTCGCCCGGCGGATTCTCGCGCGTCGCGAGGACAGCGGCGAAGCCGAGGCCGGCGATTGGAAATGACAGCGTCGCGGCGCCTCCTCGAATTTCTATTTTCAATTCGACGCCATGCCACAAATCGTAAAAGTGGATGCCCTCGCGATCCGGAATGCGCAATTGCTCGCCTGCGATGTCGTATTCGTTGCGATTGACGATGGTCCAGAGCGTTTGCCCTTCACTTGGAAATTCGCTGGCGTACACGCCTGAGCGGAGCGTGGCAACGTGCGGCTCCCAATCTGCGCTCACCAGGTTTCCTGCGAACGCGCGCTCAATGCGAGTGAAGCGAAGCACGGCCTCGGCATCATGCGGCGTCATTCCGTACCAAAATCCCCAAAGATTTTCGAGAGACGCGTATCCCACTCCGTTGAAAAACGCGTGCTGCAGGCTGTTTGTCTTATCGCGCGTGAAGCGGTCCGTGACGTTGACCATGTGCCGCGGCTCAAGCCACTTGGCCTGGTTGACCATCGGCACGAAGGGATAAGGAATATCTTCCCAGGTGACCCAGTCATTCCAACTCATCGTGCTCCAGGCCAGCGATTCATCCCGAATTGAAAATTGCGGCTCGAGAGCCAGTGGATGCTGGGCGTCTTCTGCCGCGTCGTGAAAGCCATGCGGCACGTCTTCGAGCGTGTCGAAGTTCACTCCGTCGGCGCCGATCTGCTTCATCAACTCTGCCAGCGATTTCGCCACAGGAATTCCCTCATCGCGCGTACCGGTGTCCCAGGCGAGCGTAGGGAAAAATACTTTCACTCCGCGCTGATGAAAATCGTCCACCATTTTGCGGACGCCGGAAATCCCTCCTGGCATATCGCGCACCAGATCAAATTGGTTTCGATCGTCCGCGCCGATATTGGGATAGAGGCCCCAGATGAGCACGGCGTCAATCGGGCCGATGCGATTTTCGATGTCGGAGAGAAACCGATCCACCGTGTATTCGTTTTTTTCCGGATCGTAGAACTTGCGATCCCAAATCAACATCTGCACTTGAGAGAAGATTTTGCGCGTCCAGGCAAGTTCCGGGCGGGCATATTCGCTGCCATCGTAACGCATGCGCGTGAGCCGATCCTCGCGCCAGGCTTTCAGCCCAGCAAGCCAACTCGCGCGATCCGCCGGATTTTCGGGCCCGGGGAGAAGGACATCCTGCGGTCCAGCAGGCTCACTCAAATTCATCACGCCGGCTGGCGGCACAAGCGCGTGCCGCGGCTTCCATTCGTCGGATGAGGCGACAATCGAGGTCAATACAATCGCGGGAGGCAAAATGATCGCGAGCTTGCGAAGACGGCTGAGATTCATGGGAACAGATTCCAATCTGGCGGTCCACAAATTCACGCGCCAAAGCGCTGGATTATACAGCTTCATTTCAGCTGCGCGCTTTCGATGTTCTATTTCGAGATTGCTGCCGTGAAGTCGTGTCGAGGTTTCCGGCGATGACCAGCTACGACGAAGACATCCCTGCGGTGAAATTCGAGATTTCGCAAACACCGAAGGAAGATCCCAAACAGGATGGCGGAGAGGGTGGGATTCGAACCCACGGTTGAGTTTCCCCAACACACGCTTTCCAAGCGTGCTCCTTAAACCGCTCGGACACCTCTCCACGCCGATGGATCGTATTGAAAGCGTAGCAAAACAATTTGAGAGCGGCAAACGCAGCCCGAAGCCGGTTGCCAGGGACGCGGAGCGATGCTTCCGCCGGATCGCTGGCGCTTACGCTTTCTGCGGCGACACGCCTTCCGCGAGAACCTCGTCCAGCTGAGAAATCACGAAGTCCACATCGGCGCTCGAAAACACCATCGGCGGCTTGATCTTCAGAACATTATGGAAAGGCCCATCCGTGCTAAGTAGAACGCCACGGTCTTTCATTCGTTCGATCACCGTGGCTGCTTCCGCATCCGCCGGCTCGAGCGTTTCGCGATCGCAGACGAATTCAATGCCGATGAACAGTCCGATACCACGGACATCACCAATCAGCCGGTGCTTTCCCTGCAGCCCGCGAAGCTCCTGCATGAAGTAAGCGCCGGTGGCCTTTGCATTTTCCTGCAACTCTTCATCGCGAATTATGTTGAGCACTTCGAGACCCACGGCGCATGACACGGGATTTCCGCCGAAAGTATTGAAATATTCCATGCCATTCGCGAATGAGCGCGCGATTTCAGGCGTGGTGATCACGGCGCCCATCGGATGCCCGTTGCCGATCGGTTTGCCGAGCGTGACGATGTCCGGCACAACACCCTGCGCCTCGAAGGCCCAGAAATTTTCTCCGGCGCGGCCAAATCCGGTTTGCACCTCGTCCGCGACGCAAACGCCGCCAACCTCGCGAACCGCTGCATAGCTCCCGCGCAAATAATCCGGAGGCAAAATAATCTGTCCAGCGCAGCTCACCGCCGACTCGCAGAAAAACGCAGCGAGCCCGCGGCTGTGACGGGCGGCTTCTCCAACATCTTTCGCATAGCGCGCGGCCGCGCCGGAACCGCGATAGGCGCCGCGATACATATCGGGCGTCGGAACCTCGTGAACGTGCGGCGGGCAGCCGCGTCCGCCGGGACCGTCAAATTTGTAGGGGCTGATGTCGATCAGCGCCGAAGTGTTTCCGTGATAGGCCGAATCGAGAACGATAATTCCTTCGCGGCCCGTGTGCGCGCGAGCCAGCCGCAGCGCAAGTTCGTTCGCTTCGCTTCCACTGCACACGAAGAACACGACGCGCAATGGCTCAGGCAGAGTCGCCGTCAGGCGCTCGGAATATTCCGCGATGCGCTCGTTCAGATAGCGCGTGTTCGTATTCAGCATTTCCATCTGCTCGGCGGCGGCGCGCACAACGCGCGGATGGCTGTGCCCGACGTGCGCCACATTGTTCACGCAGTCGAGATAGCGCCGGCCTTCCGCGTCATAGAGAAACTGCCGCGAGCCGCAAACGATATGCAGCGGCGATTTGTACGAAACACTGAGGGAAGGGCCAAGGCTCTTCGCGCGCGCTTCAATCAATTCAGCCTGCTCCCGCCGCGGCTGCTTGAAAGCGTCGCGTGCGACCGGCAATCCGCACGTAAATCGAAACATTTTGCGCGGCCACTCTGGAGGCATCGCCGCCAGCTTTTCCAGAAGCGTCCACACCGGCGCGTTCGAGATCATCAAGTAATCGTTCTGGGGAATCTGGCGCGATTGATACGCCGCATAGCAGACGCTGCACGCAAGGCGCGCGGCAACGAGTGGATACAATGCGTCCACCTCGTCGCTGGTGAGCGGATAAGCCTCGTGGTACGCCGAGACGGCCTGCGCCGCCGCGGCGATTGGATCGAGTTCGTGAAGCATCACGTAGGCAAGCGCAACGGCCAATTCGCAGACGGTGGCCGTGTGAACCACGTCGCCATAATCGAGAATTGCAACGACGCGCGGATTCGAAGACGTAGCGTCGCTGGCGCGGTTGACGAGAACGTTGTAATCATTCGCGTCGTTGTGAATCACGCTCGTGCGCAAGCGGCTCCAATCGGTCGCTTCCCATTCGTCGAAAAATCGCGCTGCCAGTTTGCGGCGCGGCTCGGGCAGAAGTCCCAGATGCTCGCGAGCCATCCCGGCGCGCCGGATATCCCAATAGAACGAGCGATGCGCGGCAGGATGATCGAAGCCGGCGAGCGCCGCGTCCATCTGGCCAAGCGCGCGGCCGAGAGATCGCAAAAGTGCCGGGCGATGCGGCTGGACTGCAGCAAGGCACTCGCCGTCAAGCCACGTGAGCAGGCGAACAGGATGACGGGCGCTGCCTGTCAGATTTGTTGAAGCGATGTCCGAACCAGACTTGCTCGCAATAATTCGAGGAAAATTCAACGCAATCCGCTTCGCGCCGAGGAAGCGAATCATCTCGTTCTGCATTTCGAGCAGCTCGCGCGGCTCCTCGGAGTTGGCAATCTTGAGGACGTATCGCGCGCCCGCGGCATCGCGAAGAAGAAAATTCTGATCGCGCTCGCTGGGCAACGGCGAAGCCATAACGGAGAGCCCGTAAAGTTCTGCGGCGATGCTGACCGCCATTTCGACGGAGAGCCGCGGCGCCTTTTGGAGCGTGGTTGACATCGCGTAACTATCCTACACGAACCGAGTCGCGCTTTTCTGCGTCAACACCGGGAGTGAACGCACGACTTCTCGCCGCTCAATTTGCGTGCACGATTTGCATTCGGAAATCTAGGCGTCCGGTTGCGGAGCCGGGATTTTTTGACGATCGAGGTAGGCCGATCGCAGCATCATTCCCGCCGTGTAGAGCACGACCACGACAACGAGCCAGCGAATGGCACTCAGCGGCAGCGACTTTACGAGAAACGCGGCAAGAAATACCGCTGGGATGCCTCCCAGCGCCAGTCCGATCGACGCGCTGAGATGATATTTCTTCGTGCGGATAAATTGGACGCTGCCGACCGGCATCAGGAACGCGCATGAACCCATCATGATGGGAAACGCGGCTTTCGGACTCATGCCCAACAGGCTGACGAGAATCATGCACGGCGCGTAAAGGCCAATCCCCAGCGTCATCAGCGCGCCGAGGATGAAGTTACCGGCGGTGCCGACGACGAGCCTCGCGCCGGTGAGCCCTTCGGCGTCGCTGCCGATCGGAAACAAATTCAATTGCGATGCGAGCATCAGCAATGCGGCGGCGATCAGGCAGAGACCCAGCCCGATCCGCACTTTTTGCTGCGGCCATCTCGAAACGATTCCCGCGCCAATCCACGCGCCCGCCACCGACGAGGCGATCAGGCAAGCCAGCGTGAGCGGATCTACGCGAATGATGGCGATGAAGATTACCGCTTCAACGACCGTCGGCAACGTATGTCCAACGTTCAGCGTTCCCGGAATCAATCCGTCGGGAACCATCTTGAGCAGCTTGAACATCGAGCTGGTGGTGGCGAAGGAACCGATTCCAAGCGTGTCGAAAAAATTGGCAACGAAGCCGACAAAGAGTTCGATCGCAGTCCCGCGAACGCCGACGTGCTGCGCCGTTGGCGTTTCCGCGCGGTGCTTTTGGTCACGAGTCGCCGCGATCCAGACGATGAGATAGCCAATCGTGAATACTGCCAGAGCAATGAGAAGAGCTGTCTTCATGTTGTCCCGATTATCCTGGATGCACCGAGGCTACCTTCGAGATTGCCATAAGTCGCCGCCACTTGTACGCGCGCTGTGTGCGACGTGTCAACCTAAATGCACGCCCATCGCATCAACGGTGCACATTTGGCCGCGCAGCCTGCGCGCAAAAAGTGGAGCGAGGTCCCGGCATCCAGCTTTGACCGGGCGGGGCTGGCCGCGGCGACGAAATTCCGCTACGATATTTTTGTCGCATGACGTCGTCCTCATTGTCGAAAGAAACGATTACCCTCAATGAAAACCAGCGCCGCGCTGTTGAGCACGGTGATGGTCCCATGTTGGTGGTCGCCGGCGCAGGCACGGGGAAGACGCGCGTCATCACCGAGCGCATCCGCCGCTTGCTCGAAGATGACCCCGCACTTTCCGGCGGAAGCATTCTGGGCCTCACGTTCACCGAAAAAGCCGCGAACGAGATGCGCTGGCGGATTGAAAAGCGCGTGGGCGAGCGGGCCAAAGGCATTTGGCTCGGCACATTTCACGGGTTTTGCTACAACCAGATTCTGCTTCCGGCCAACCCGGACCTGAAGGTCATCGAGAAAGTCGATCACTGGATCCTCCTTCGCCGAAATATTGAGAAGCTGGATCTCCAAGCATTCAAGCGAATCGCCGATCCGGGGCAGTTCCTCGAGGCGTTCGTGGATTTCTTTTCGCGCTGCCAGGATGAGCTGGTTACCGCGGACGATTTTCAGCGCTACGTCGACGGGCTGAAGGCCAATTTCGAGGCCAAGCGCGCGCAAATGGAGCCCGACGCGCAGAAATTGCAGGAAGAAGCGACTGCGCAGCAGGAAGAAGTCGCGCGCGCCTATCGCGTCAGCGAGCAACTTCTCCGCGAAAAGAATTACGTGACGTTTGGCGCGCAATTGATGCGAGCGGTGCAAGCCTTGCAATCCGATCCTGCGCTGCTCGAAAAAACGCGCGAACGCTATCGCCACATTCTCGTCGACGAATTTCAGGATACGAATATCGCCCAGCTCGAGTTGTTGCGGCTACTGGCCGGCGAACGGCGAAATATTTTTGTGGTCGGCGATCACAACCAGGCAATCTATCGCTTCCGCGGCGCCTCATTTGGAAGCCTGAAGACTTTTCTGACGGATTTTTGCGGGGTCTCGCGCGACACTCCGGGCGCGCAATGGCCGCGCATTCACTTGAGCCGCAACTATCGCTCGACCAAGCGAATTCTTCGCGTCGCGGGAACCGTCGCGGCTGAAAGCGACGACTCGCAATACGTTCCGTTCACGCCTCTCAACACGGAAAATCCCGACGGTGAAAAAATCCGCATCGTCGAGTTCGGCCGGCCCGAGGAAGAAGCGGAATGGGTGGCCGGCGAAATCGAGCGTTTGCATGCCGCCGGAGTGCAGTGGCGCGATTTCGCCGCGCTCTATCGCAAGCACACTCATCGCGAAGATCTTGTCGAGGCGCTCACGCGCCGTCAAATTCCTTTTGTCATACGGCGTCTCTCGATTCTCTCGAGCACGCTGATTCGCGATCTGATGGCGTATCTGCGCTCGATCGCCGTGCCATCGGATGATGTATCGTGCGCGCGCGTTCTCGCAATTCCCCACTGGCACATCGAGCCGCGGGACCTTGTACGGCTCGCCGAGCGCGCGGAGAAAAGCCGCGGAAAATCGCTCTGGGACGAATTCGAATCGTGGGCGGCCGAACCGAAAGGCCGGCCCGGCTCTCCGCCGAAAGAATCTCGCGCATCCGAACTGGCCGAATTCATCGCCACGATGCGTGCGCGCGCGAAGAAGGCCACCGCGCAGGAACTGCTTGCCGAGTTGATCGAAGCGCTCGGCGTGGCGCCGTTGCCCGCGGAAAGCGACGCCTACAATCTCGGCCGCTTCAAGGAATTCGTTGAAGAATGGCAGAAGAAGGGCGAGGGCCGCTCGCTTCGCGACTTTATGCAGTATCTCGAGTTCTTCGAGGAAGCGGGCGGAGATATTTTTTTGACAGCCGAGCCCGCGGACGACGCCGTGCAGCTCATGACCGTTCACTCGGCGAAGGGGCTCGAGTTTCAGCATGTCTTCCTGCTGCGTCTTTGCCGCGGCGATTTTCCTTCGCGTCCCAGGGCGCCCGTCTTCGAATTTCCGCCGCAGCTCATGAAGGAAGAATTGCCGCAAGGTGATTTCCAGAAGCAGGAGGAGCGCAGGCTATTTTACGTGGCGCTCACGCGGGCACGCTGGATGCTCACGCTGAGCACGATTATCAACAAACGAAAGAAGCGCTCGGAATTTTTCGACGAACTGCTCGGCGATCCGAAAATTCAGAAACACGACGTGCACCAGATCGCGCCGTCGGTGTTGATGCCGGTCGCGGAAGAAACCGTCGGCTCGCCGGCGGCTGACGCCTCGCGTCCCGCGCTATTCTCGCGCCCTTCGGATACCACGAAGGCGTACTCACACATCGCACTTTGGGCCAACGCATTTCACCCTCCGCGGCCGGAGCCGCTGCAATTGAGCGCTTCCGCGATCGAGACGTATCGCATCTGCCCGATGAAGTATCTGTTCGCCTATTCCTGGCATGTGCGCGGTGAGCCCAGTTGTTTCATGACATTCGGGAACGTCATGCACAAGACGATCAAGGAATTTGTCGCGGAATTTAAAAAAAGAAAGTCAGTCGCGTTCGAGGACGTCGCAGCAATCTACGAACGCGTCTGGTCAAAGGCCGGATACGTGGACGAATATCAAGAGCAGGAATATAAAAAAGCCGGTCTCGATCAACTCGCCGCATTCCACAAATCCTATTCCGCCGCTCCGGCCGACGCCACGATGCAGGAAAAGCCATTCGAGCTGGAAATGGAAAATAACGTCACGATTCTCGGACGGATCGATCAGGTGAATCGAATCGGCCGCGATGCCGTGGAAGTTGTGGACTACAAAACCGGCAAGCCGAAATCGCAAAAAGACGCGGACGATAGTTTGCAGCTCAGCCTGTATGCGCTCGCGGCGCGCGAAGTTCTCGAACTCTCGCCAGAGCGCCTGGTCCTTTACAATTTGATGACCAACGAGGCGATCGTCACCGAGCGCGATGCCAAGGCGCTTGCCGCCGCGCGAAAAATCGTCGCCGAGACGGCCGACCTGATTCGCGCGGGCGATTTCCCTGCGAAGCCCGGCTTTATGTGCGGCTATTGTGATTTCCAGCCGCTATGTCCCGCGCATGAGCAACTCGTTACCATCCGCCCGAGCCGATCCGGCGCGCAGTAACGACGCGTATCACTTGTCGCGGCGCAATTTCCCTACAGCCGAAAATAAAACGAGGCGGCCGCTTTCGCGATCGCCTCGTCCGGAGAACCCTGGAACGAAACAGCCTCGCCGCCGTTCCGTTCAACTAGCGCAATTAGCGCCGAACTTTCTCCCCGCGATTGAGCTGCGAAAAATTTCGCCGCGCTGCAATCGTTCATATCCTTAATACGAGCGCAGACGAATCCTGTCAAGCAAAAATCCGCGGTGATCGTTGTTCGATTCGCGCGAAGAGAATGCGAACATCTACCGCGCCGTAGGATAATAGCCTTGTCGCGCACTCACGCTCAAGCCCGTTCGCTCCACACGCACTTCGATTGTATGAAATTCGCCGGGCGAAGGATTTTGTGGAGCGAATCCAAGCGTGTATTGGTTGCGCGCCTCTTCCGTCACCGCCGAGTACAAACGCTCGAGATCGCCCTGCTTCGTCGCAAAATACGCATCGCCGCCGGTGTCCGATGCGTAGCGTGCCATGTGGCTCGGCTCGTGCTTGATCAACTTGGTGCTTCCCACTGTCACCGTGTACACAGAAATGTCCGACGAAAGCAGAAGCTGCAAGGTCTGATTTAAGGTCCACTTGTTGTGGTGCGAATTCTGCCCGTCGGCGATCAGAAAAATTATTTTCCGCCGGTTCGGCTGGTTGCCGCGATTGCGCAAGGATTCGGCTGCTGCGTGAACCGCATCGTCGAGATCCTTCGTTACCTTTTCCTGCTTCATGCCGTACACGGGAACCTGTGGCTCCTGCGATTGGTTATTGATCGTGGGCCCGGCGGTCATCGGCCCTACCGCATCGCCCGGAAAGGTTGATCCGAGACGCAAGCGGTGAAGCTGCGTGAACAGGGCGTCATTATCTTTCGTGAAGTCCATCAGCGGTTCGGGAAACTGGTTGAAGAGCATGAGCGCCGTTTCGTCGTCGGGTCCGACGCTGGCCGCGATGCTCTCAAGGCTCTTCTGAACCTGCTCTTGCGCCTTCAGCGATAAATCATTGTCGAGCACCACGACCGCCGTCAGCGGAAACGGATCTATCGAAAATTTCGCGATCGGCTGCTCCTTGCCGTCGTCGAAAATACGGAATTGATCCTTGGTCAAATCGCCGACGAGTTGGCCCGCGGAGTTTTTCACCGTGACCGGAACCAGCACGAGGGAGCTCACGATGCTAATTTGCGGCGGATTCTGCTGCGATTGCGCCGCGCCCGGCTTCCCGGTCTGCGTGGATTGACCCTGCACAGCCGCGGGCGTCTGGTCCTGCGATTGATTCTGCGCCGGCGGCTTCTGATCTTGTCGCGATTGCGGCGCGGATTGGCTCTGCGGAATCGCCGCTCCTGGTATCGCCAGCGCCGCCGCTACCACCCAGGGAACAAGTTGCCTCATAATGGTCTGTCCCTTTCAGGGCGGACTGGGCGCGTGTTCCGCGTGGTCCCCTCGGTCGCGAGCGCGGTCCCGCCGTGACATCCGTTTGCGCCAAGGACGCATCGTACGTCAATTAACGGTACCCCGGAGAGATTATACAATGCGCGTCGCCCAGATACATTCGACGGTCTCATTCGGAATCATCGCGGCCAGTCTGATATTTTCCGGCGGCGTTCCGGCGGGCTCGAGCACGGCGTCTGCGGCGGATTCTTCCACGATGCGGCAGCCCGTTTCGCCGCAGCAGGACCAGCAAATTCCGCAGTCTCAGAAGCCTCTCCAGGTCCAGACCGCGCTGGTGAATTTGTTCGTCACGGTCCGCGACAAGGACCACGCCATCGTCACCAACCTCAAGCAGGAGGACTTTCGCGTCTTTGAGGACAACACGGAACAGAAAGTTGCCTACTTCTCGAAAGAGGTCAATCTGCCGATCACGCTCGCAATTCTTGTGGACACCAGCGGCAGCCAGCAACATTTGATTCTCGCCGAGCAGGACACAGCGTCGCGCTTCGTTCATGAAGTGCTGCACAAGAACGACGAAGCGCTGGTCATGAGCTTTGACACCGACGTCGATCTCCTTGCCGACTTCACCGAAGATACGGAAGTTCTCGAAAAAGCGATTCGTCGAACCGCCATCGGCGTAGACGCTTCGGGCGCAGGCGGAACGGCAGGAACAGTCGGGGGCGGTTCGGGCGGCGGCACCGCATTTTACGACGCCATTTACCTTGCCGCGCACGACAAGCTCACCAGCGAGGCAGGGCGCAAGGCCATCATCGCTCTCACCGACGCCGAGGACAACGCCAGCAAGCTCAGTCTGAAAGATGCCGCGGAATCGGCTCAGCGTGCCGACGCGGTCGTCCACATTCTTCTGCTTGCCGAGCCCGAAGAATATTTCATGCAGGGCATGGGCTACGGCGGTGCGAATGCCGCCAGGCAGCTTGCAGATGATACCGGCGGGCGCGTGATTGCCGTTCGCAGCGAAAAATCGCTCGAGAGGGCTTTCGATGAGCTGACGCAGGAGCTTCGCTCACAGTACGTGATCGGCTACTATCCGACCAACACGAAGCGGGACGGCAGTTTCCGCAAGATCAAAGTAAACGTGACCAAGAACGACGCGAAGGCTCTGACGCGCAAAGGGTACTACGCTCCCACCGAGTAGTTGACTCCAGGTTATCGAGGAAAGATTCCGGCTATGGCTGTTTCGTCGCTGGCGTCGTGGACGGATTCGCCGCCGGGCTCCCTAAAGGCGTCGTCGCGTAATATCCTTTACGCGTTCGGACGGTAAGCCCTTTGCGGTCCACAATATTTACTTGGATCTTGCGATATTTTCCGTCCGGTGGCGCGGACGGCGCGTAGGCGATGAAATACTGGCTGCGAAGCTCGTCGCCAATATCCTGAAATGATTCGGCCAAATCGTCCACTTTGTAAGGGAAGAACACGCGGCCGCCGGTTTGTACCGCGAATTTCTCGAGGACGTCGTCGCCCGGCGTCTTGAACATTTTGCGCGGGTGTTCCTCGTTCGATACTGCGATCCAGTCCGTGCTCGTGCTGATCGAGTAGATGGCCACCTCGCAGCGCTCCGCCATCTCAATCGATTCGCTGAGCGCGCGATCGCTCAAATTGTCCTCGCCGTCGCTGAACACCACGAGCACGCGCCTGACTTCAGGATTCGGGCCATCGGGCAACGGAGCGTTCACCAATTTCTGCGCCGCCTGGTAGATCGCATCATTCAAAGATGTGCCGCCGCCGGCGCGCTGCTTTTCGATCGCTTCGGTCAAAACGCCGACGTCCCCGGTGTAATCCTGAATCACCTCCGGCTCGTTATCGAACGTCATCAAAAATGCTTCGTCCTTGTGCCGCCGAAGTGTGTTGTCGAGAAAATCGATGGACGCGTCCTTTTCGAAGTGAAGGCGCTCGCGGATGCTGTTGGAAGTATCCAGCAGCAAACCGATCCGCAACGGGAGATCTGTCTGGCGGCCGAAAAATCGAATGTCCTCCGGCTTGCCATCCTCGAGAACCCGAAAATCTTTTTGATCGAGGTCGGTGATGAAGTGGCTGCGGCGGTCGGAAACGGCCGCGACCAGGTGTACCAGGCCGGTCGTGACCTTCAGTGGCGGAGCTTCTTGCGGCTTCGGCGCGGTCTGCTGGCTGGGTGCTTTTGCTTGGTCCTGCGATGAAGGAACGGCTGACGGCGGCGGCGTCTGGCTTTGCGGTTGTTGCGGCGCGGGCTGCGCAGGTGGCTGCTGAGCGGACGCGGCTGTTGTCGCTGCGCACAGCAGAATCCAAACGAACGCAATCCTCGCCAACATTCGCATCAATGAATTATAGGTACGGCGCGAGCACAGCGTCAATCGAGAGGCCTTCCACTCCAACCGCTTTACCGAGGTTCCTTAAGTAACTCGCGAGTTCCTCCGGCAGAGGCGCGCGCACTTCGATCGTCTCCCCGGTTCTTGGATGCACGAAACGCACTCGCGCCGCGTGCAAAAAATTCCGGCCAAGCTCCGGGAGCGTCGACGAACCTGCGCGTTCTTCTCGGGGCGCGCCGTAAACCGTGTCCCCCACAACGGGGCATCCGAGCGCCGAGAAATGGACGCGAAGCTGGTGCGTTCGTCCCGTGTGCAGCGACGCATCAACGAGCGTGAACGCGCCGAGGACGAGCTTCACGCGCCAGTCGGTTCGCGCAGGACGTCCCTCACGGCGCCGCGTTGTCATCCGCGTTCGGCGGCGCAAATCTCGCGCCACCGGCAATTCGATGCGGCCCGCGGCTGTTCGCAGTTTGCCGTGAAGCAGCGCCACGTATTCCTTTTCCACTTCTCGCTCCTGAAATTCTTCGACGAGAGCCCGGTGCGCCTCGTCGGTCCGCGCGACGATCAGCGCGCCGGAAGTTTCCTTGTCGAGGCGATGCACGATTCCCGGCCTCTGCGGCCCCCCGACTGCCGATAGCTCTCCGAATCGGCTGAGCAGCGCCGCCGTCAATGTTCCCGTCGTGTTTCCGCTGCCGGGATGCACAACCATGCCCGCCGGTTTGTTGATCACTGCGAGATCTTCATCTTCGTAGAGGACTTCGAGCGGGATTGCTTCCGGGGCCACGCCGGCCGGCTCCGCGGCAGGGATTTCAACCTCCACGATCTGGCCTGCCTCGAGCCGGTGCGAAGGCTTCGTGGTGATTCCGTTCACGCGCACGCGACCCTCGGCGATGAGCCCCTGAAGACGTGTGCGGCTCAGGTGCGCGGCCTGGGAAGCGAGATAACGATCCAGACGCAGTCCGGCATCTTCGTCGCCAACGGTGAACGCGAGAGATTCGTCGGAAGCTTGTGCCACGGATACTTTACGCGCTGCGCGGCGCGACGCGCTTTGGGATGGATTCCGATGCCGGGGCTTGCTGATGCATTCCGCGCCACCAGAGGTATGACCCCGTCAACACGAAGGCGACGGCCACAACCTGCATGATTGAAAACGCGCCGTGAAACATCAACGTTCGATCGGGATCGCCGCGCACGAATTCAATCGCGCCACGCTCAATTCCGTAAAGCAGAAGATACGTTGCGAGAATTTCGCCGCGAAAGCTCTGCCGCTTGCCGATCCAGACCAGAATCGCAAAATTGCAGAACTCCGCGAACGATTCGTAGAGCTGCGTGGGATGAAGCGGAATGCCCATCGGCGTGCCCACCAGCCGCGCCGCGATCGGATTCGTGAAGGTCACGCCCCAGGGCAGCGTCGTCGGCTTCCCGTAGCAGCAGCCCGCCATGAAGCAGCCCAGCCGCCCGATCGCATGTCCGAGCGGCAACCCGGCGGAATAGCAATCGAGAAGCGCGACGAGCGATGTTTTTGTCACGACCGTATAAATCACCACCAACGCGATCGCCCCGAGAACGCCGCCGAAAAATGTGCCGCCTGACTGAAGCAGCTGAATTGAAAAAATCTCGCGCGGATGATCGGCGTAGTAGTGCCAGTTAATCGCCACGAGCCAGACCTTCGCCATCACCAGCGCCGTCAGAACCACATAGATTCCGAGGTTCCACACGCGATCCGGATCGAGGCCTGCGCGCGGCGCTTGCCTCCGCGCGTACCACAGCCCCAGCAGCACGCCTCCGGCGACCAGCACGCCGTAGCTGTAAATCGGGAAGCCGCCAAAATCAAAGAGTACAGGATGCACCGCTACGCCTCTTCGCGGCTTGGATGCCGCCAATCGATGAGCAGCTCGAGAATCACCAGCCCCGCGCCCACGACGATCGCCGAATCTGCCACATTAAAAGTGTACCAATGGTGCGCGCCAACGTGAAAATCGATGAAGTCGGTCACGCTCTTGCGCACCACTCGATCCAGCACGTTTCCGGCCGCTCCGCCGAGAATCAGTGCGATTCCTGATTCGCCGAGTGTTCCGCCCGCGCGCCCCGTCGCCAGCAGCCAGACGAGAAATCCAATCACACTCACCGAAAATAGAATCAGTACCGGCGAACGCCACGGAGAGTTTGATTCGGCGAAAATTCCAAATGCGACGCCCGGATTCGTCGTGTGCACGAAATTCAGAATTCCGGGAATCAGCACGCGCTCGGATCCGCGCATTGTGTATTTCGCAACGGCGAATTTGCTGGCCTGGTCCGCGGCCAGCGCGGCGAGGACGATGATGGCGTTCCGCGCCCAGCCGGTGCTTCGCGGTTCGGCAGCCATCACGATCCCGCGACGCCGGCCGTGCGCTCAATTTCATCCAGCGCGGCGCGGCATCGCTCGCAGATCGTGGGATATTCTTTGTCTTCGCCCACGCGCGTCGAATAGTTCCAGCAGCGCTCGCATTTCGCGCCGTCCGCATGTTCGACTTTCACGGTGGTCTCCTGCGCGCCTGCCGTTTCCAGCTGCACCTGCGATACGATGAAAAGCGCCGGCAGATACTTTGCATATTTCGCGAGCAGCTCCGCCGTCTCCCCCGACGATGAAATAATTACTTTCGCATCCAGCGACGCCGAAATTTTCTTGGCGACACGGGCCTCTTCGAGAGCTTTCAGAACGACGCTTCGGATCGAAAGCAGTTGTTCCCAGTTTTTCGCGATCTCTTCCGGCGCGGCTGGCGTCAGGTCCCCGGCATTCGGAAAATACGCCATGTGAACGCTTGCGGGCGCTCCGGCCTCGTGCGGAAAGTGCTTCCAGATCTCTTCCGACGTGTACACGAGTATTGGCGCGAGCAATCGCAGGAGCGCGCTCGCAATTCGATGCACTGCAGTCTGCGCCGAGCGCCGCCCCACGCTTTGTGGCGCAAACGTGTACAGCCGGTCCTTGAGCACATCGAAATAAAACGCGCTCAGATCGACCACCGCGAAATCATGCACCGCATGAAACACGCGATGAAAATCGAATGACTCGAACCACTTCCGGCACTCCGCCACCAGATCGCCGGTCCTGCGCAACATCCACGCGTCCATTTCCCAGAGTTCGGAATCGCGCAGCGCGTCTCGCGCTGGATCGAAATCGTAAAGATTCGAGAGCGCAAAGCGGAACGTGTTCCGCAATTTGCGGTAAGTCTCGGATAACTGCACCATCGCCGCTTCCGAATACCGGACGTGGTCGAAATAATCCTGCGACGCCACCCATAGCCGCACCATGTCCGCGCCATATTTGTCGGCAACATCGCGCGGCGAAACAAAATTGCCGAGCGATTTGGACATCGGCTCGCCCTTGGCATCGAGCGTCCAGCCATGCGCCACAACTTGCTTGTAAGGCGCGCGGTCGCGCGTCCCGACGCCGACGAGCAACGAGCTGTGGAACCATCCGCGGAATTGATCGGGACCCTCGAGATAGACGTCCGCCGGCCATGTGCCGTCCTTCACGCTCAGCACCGCCAGATGCGTCGAGCCCGAATCGAACCAGACATCGACAATGTCGTTTTCCTTTTTCCACTGCGCCTGGCCGCACTTCGGGCAAACCGTCCCGGGCGGCAGCAACTCTTCGGCCGTTCGCGTGAACCACGCGTCCGCGCCTTCCTTCTCGAACCATTTCAAGACATAGCGCAGCGCTGCGAAATCTTTCAGCGGCGTCTTGCACGCGCCGCACGTGAAAATAATCAGCGGCACGCCCCAAAATCTCTGCCGCGAGATGCACCAATCCGGCCGTTCCGCGATCATTTCGTAGATGCGATCGTGGCCCCATGCCGGCGTCCATTTCACTTTGTCGATTTCTTCGAGCGCACGCTTGCGCAGGTTATTTGCTTCCATGCTGATGAACCACTGCTCCGTCGCGCGAAAGATCACCGGATTGTGGCACCGCCAGCAATGCGGGTAGCTGTGTCTGTGTTTGGAAGCAGCGGCCAACGCGCCTCGACTGCGCAGAAGCTCGACGATGGGCTCGTTCGCCTCGAACACATTCTTGCCTTTGTATTCGGGCAGGCCTTCGATGAAGCGGCCGTCGTCGTCGATCGGCGCATAGGTCTCGAGGCCATAACGCTGGCCGGTGTAAAAATCTTCCGCACCATGACCCGGCGCCGTGTGAACCACGCCGCTTCCCTGTTCGAGCGTCACGTAGTCCGCGAGCACGCCCGGCACTTTGAAGTCGAGAAATGGATGCTGGAATTGCAAGCCTTCCAGTTCTCTTCCCTTCCCCCGCCAGCGAATTTTCACAGCTTCGAGTTTCAGTTCCTGCGAGATTGCGCCGAGCCGCTCTTCGGCAAAGAGCAGCGCGCCCGCCGGGGTTTCCGCGACGACGTAGTCAAAGTCCGGATGGAATGCGAGCGCCCGGTTCGCCGGCAACGTCCAGGGAGTCGTCGTCCAGATCAACGCACTCACGTCCGGCCCGAGGTCGTTCGCGCGCTCTCCGCCCACGAGCGCAAACTTCACCCAGATCGAAGGGCTCGTGTGGTCGCCGTATACAACTTCCGCTTCCGCCAGCGCCGTCCGATCCACGAAACACCAGTACACCGGCTTCAACCCGCGATAGACGTAGCCTTTCTCGAAAAACGTCACGAACGCCTCGGCAATCGAGGCTTCATTGTGCGGATCCATCGTCAGATACGGCTTCGACCATTGCCCGAAAACTCCGAGCTGCTTGAAATCGCGCCGGTTCGAATCCACATACTTCATCGCGTATTCCCGGCACAGCCTTCGGAATTCCGCCGGAGACACTCGGTCCTTATACCCTCCGAGATCTTTCTCAACTTTGCTCTCGATCGGCAGCCCGTGGCAGTCCCAGCCGGGGATATACGGCGACCGGAATCCCGCCATGGTCTTCGATTTCACCACGAGGTCTTTGCAGATCTTGTTCAGTCCGGTGCCAAGATGGATATCGCCAGTGGGATACGGCGGCCCGTCATGCAACACGAATAACGGCGCCCCCGCGCGCGACTCGAGGATTCGCTCGTATATGCCGGCTTTCCCCCATTCAGCTAGCTGCAGGGGCTCCCTTTCCGGGAGGCGCGCTTTCATAGGGAAATCCGTACGGGGAAGATTCAGGGTGCTCTTCAGGTCAACCGGCTTTGGCATGGATGCGGTTCGCTATACCTTTCTGTCCCGTCGGCATTTGAACCCCGCACATCGCGAAGAACCGCTATGTTACAATGAATACGCGAGCAAGTCAGCCGCGCGGCCCCGGACATCCTTTTTCCGTGCCGCGAATCTAATGTTGGGAATGTGGTCTGCCTCGCGGCGGACGGACTTTTTCCATGGCCGGATCGACGCTCCATCTGAACGACAGTCCAACTCCATCCTCCACCGGCGCCGACTCGGCGCCGATATACGGCACGCGCCTCTCCGTGCAGCGCGCTTCCGGGTTCAAGTTATTCACATCGAATCTCCGCGATTTCTTCTTTGAGCGGCCCATAAAAATCCGTGGAAATGTCGCCAGCGCTTTCCATCCGGCGAAATTTGGCGCAAGCCTTGGCGACAACCTGAAGGAATGGCTGCACCCGCTCCCGGCCTCTGCGAGAGGCCCTGTCAACTCCGGCCTGCTCGTAAACTGGTCGCCGGATTTCGGGTCCTTCTGGAGCAATATTCGCGCCGCGTTCGGTCGCTCGCCGCTCCCCGAGGGAGCTCAGGTTCCCGAGATTTGGACGAAAGATACTCAATATTCGCGCGTCCAGGCGCTCTCGCTCGCGATTCACGTCGTGGTCCTGGTCTTAATCCTGGTGCCGCTGCTGCCAGAAATCATGGCGCCGCACACCACGCAGGCCGGCGTCGTCAGCGTTGTGCCTCTGGACATCAGCTCGCCGGTTCTGCCGAAGCTGCCCCCCGGCAACAAGCGCGCCGGCGGCGGTGGCGGCGGCGGCGAACACAATCCAATTCCCGCGAGCCGCGGCAAACTTCCAGCGCCGTCCTATACCCAACTTGCGCCGCCTTCGGTGCATCCGCCTCTCAATCCGAAGCTCCAGGTGCCGGCCACAATTCTCGCCGTGCCGGACATCAAGATTCCTAGCCCGAACTTGCCGAACTATGGCGATCCCATGGCCAAGCTGCTCACCGATTCCAACGGCCCCGGTGGCGGCGGTGGCATCGGCACGGGTCAAGGGACCGGCGTCGGCAGCGGCGATGGCGCGGGCTTTGGCCCCGGCCACGGCTGGAATACCGGCGGCGGATATCCCCGCGCCGGCGAGAACGGCTTCGGCACTCCCGATTGCCTCTTCTGCCCGCCACCTCAGTTTTCGGATGAGGCTGTCAAGGCGAAGTATCAGGGTGTCGTAACTCTCATGGTTGTAATCATGCCGGACGGCCGCGCAACCGACATCCACGTCGCTGAGGGTCCGGGCCTCGGCCTCGAAGAGAAGGCGATCGAAGCAGTCCGCTCGTGGCGCTTCCGTCCCGCTCTCGGGCCGGATGGCAAGCCCGCAGCAGTGCGCATGCCCATCGAAGTGACGTTCCGCCTCTACTAATCGCTCCCCGCTCGTTCCGCTCTCCCAATCCCTGACGCAATCCCGCTTGCGCCATTGATTCAGCTTTTTCGGACTTCGCCTCTGCTTCTCACCGCGTGTTACACTCAGCACCTGTCCGTGTCCAACCCCTCTGGAGGCAAATAATGCTCTCGGTACGACCTTACGCGATCGGAAGCCGGCGGAAAGCCGCATTCGCATCATCGCTCTGCTTCGCTGCGTTGCTGTTCGCTCTCGGCCTCGCGGGCAGCGTCGCATTCGCTCAGCAGATCGACCCAAGCTCCTACGCCGGAATGCGCTGGCGGCTCATCGGCCCATATCGCGCAGGACGCGTCACCTGCGTTGCCGGAATTCCAACGGATCCGGCCGTCTATTACATGGGCACTCCGGATGGCGGCGTCTGGAAGACGACCGACGGCGGCCACGTCTGGAAACCAATCTTCGACGCGACAGGCGTCGCATCCATCGGCGCGCTCGCGCTCGCGCCGTCGAATCCAAGCATCGTCTACGTCGGCACCGGCGAGCAGGCGCCGGGCAACGGCATTTACAAATCAACCGACGCCGGCGCGACTTGGACAAATATCGGACTGCCGAAAGTCACGCGCATCGCCGCAATCCTCGTTGACCCTCGCGATCCCAACACGGTCCTGGTCGCCGGCGCAGGCGACATGTCGCCCGAAACCGGCCGCGGTATTTTCAAGACCACCGACGGCGGCAAGACCTGGAACAATGTCCTCCACATTGACGACAAGACCGGCGCGTTCGACATGACATTCGATCCCGGAAATCACAAAATCGTCTACGCCACGCTCTGGACCTTTTCTTTCTCCGTTCCCGGCGCGCCACAGGGGGCCCGGGCCGTGGAGATCGCGATTTACAAATCGGCCAACGGAGGCTCAACGTGGGCTCCGATTGCCGCCGATGGGCTTCCGCCCACTGACAAAGGCCGAATCGGCATCGCCGTCGCTCCCGGCAACAAAGGGCGCCGCCTTTACGCGATCATGAACCAGGGTCTGTATCGCTCCGACGACGGCGGTCAAAATTGGTATCAGAGCACTCAGGATCCCCGAGTGGTCGGCAATTTTTATTTCAGCCGCGTCTTCGTGGATCCCGTGAATCCCGACATCGTTTACGTCGTGCAAACGGCCCTCTATCGCTCCACCGACGGCGGCAAAACCTTTATCGCTTTCAAGGGCGCGCCCGGCGGCGATGACTATCACGTCTTGTGGATCGATCCGCAAAATCCGCAACGAATGATTCTCGGCGTCGATCAGGGCGCGACGATCAGCGTGGATGGCGGGCAGACCTGGAGCCTCTGGTACAACCAGCCGACGGGCCAGTTCTACCACGTCTCGGTAGACAATTATTTTCCCTACCGCGTCTACGGCGATCAGCAGGATAGCGGCACCGCCGCGGTCTTGAGCCGGAGCAACAACGGCGAAATTACCGCGAGCGATTGGTTCCCGATCGCCGGATTCGAAATTGGCGATATCGCGGCTGATCCACTCGACCCGAATCTTGTCTACTCGATTGGCTGGTATCACACAGTCCAACGCTTCGACCGCACCACCGGACAAGTCACCACCGTGTTTGTGCCCGGCGACGGTATGAGGGCGAACAACGACGCGCCGCTCAGATTTTCGCCCCTCGATCCCCACGCCCTTTTCTACGGCACGCAATCCTTGATGAAGACTTCCGACGCGGGCGTGACCTGGCAAACTGTCAGCCCTGACTTGACCGTGAAAGCCAAGTCACCGGAGTCAGCAGGGAAAGAAAAGAGTGGTGAGAAACAGGACGAAAAAACGCCGGAGCCGCACGGGACAATCTCGGCGCTGGCGATTTCAACGACTTCTCCCGGCGAGCTCTGGGCCGGGACGAGCAACGACATCGTGCAGCTGTCCCGCGATGCCGGCGCGACTTGGCGCGAAGTAACGCCCAAGGACCTCCCGAAACAGACTTCCATTTGGGATATCGAGACGTCTCCGGAGCAAGCCTGCGAGGCCTACGTCGCTCTGCGCTCCGAAGGCGTGATTGATATGTGGATTTTGGGCGGCACGAGAGGCTATCTCTATCGCACGCGCGATTGCGGCGCCACGTGGGAGAAGGCCCAGAGCGGCATTCCCGAGGACCTTCTCATTCGCTCCGTTCGCGCCGATACCATCCGGCACGGTTTGCTTTTTGCCGGCACCGAAAACGGCGTCTACGTTTCCTTCGACGACGGCGATCGCTGGCAGTCGCTGACCCTCAATCTTCCGCCGGCTTCCGTGCGCGGGCTCGCGATCCATGGCGACGATCTCGTCGCCGCAACTTTCGGCCGCTCTCTCTGGATTCTTGACGACATCACGCCACTCCGTCAGCTTTCCGCCGACGTCACGGGCTCGAGCGCGTACTTCTTTGAGCCGCAGAAAGCGTTGCGCATTCGCTGGGACACCAATCCGGATACGCCGCTTCCGCCCGAATATCCAGCGGGCCAAAATCCGCCCAATGGCGCGATTCTCGATTACTTCCTGAAGACGCCGGCAACGAGCGACATCACGCTTTCGATCCTCGACTCCAACAAAATCATCGTCCGCCAGTATTCGAGCGCAGCGCCCGAAAAGGACAACCGTTATCTCAACATCCCGGATTATTGGTTTGGCCCTCCAACTTCGCTGCCGAAAAACGCCGGAATGAGCCGTTTCGTGTGGGATTTGCGATATCCGCATCCGAACACGCTTCCTTACGGCTATTTCGGCCAGCCGCTCGAATATGTCGAATTCACTTTGCCGAACGACGCGATCCCGAGCGATACGCCTCGTGACCAGCCCACGGGAGCGCTCGTCGTTCCCGGCGAATATGAAGCCGTCCTCAAAATCGACGGCAAGGAATATAGCCGGAAGATCACGGTCGAACTCGATCCCCGCGTTCATGCCACGCAGGACGATCTGGTCCGCCAACTCGATCTCGCGGAGCAGATCAACTCCTGGATTGACGTAACGTATCGCGCGCATGGCGACGTCGAATCGCTCCGCGATTCACTCGCCGCCAAAGCGAAAGCTCTTGACGGAAAAGAGGCGAACGACGCCACCGACGCCATCACCGCGCTCGACAAGACTCTTCTCGGTCTGGAACGCGGCGATGATTCGGTTCCCGGTTTCGGCCCGCTGAATCGCGATTTGACGAGAGTCTTCGAAATGGTTGAAAGCGGCGATGCCAATCCCTCGAACACCGCGCGAACGGCCGCTCATCAACTTTGCAGTGGCATCAATCACAATCTTGCCGCCTGGCGCCACGCGTCCACGGAAACGCTCGCGGGCGTCAACACGCCGCTCGGAAAATACTCGGCCGATCCGGTTTCGGCTTCCATGAGTCACACGGCCGCAATTCCGTGCGCTCCCTAGATTCTGGAAACTGCGCGGGAATCATCCCAGCAAACGCTGCCCAGCGGCCTCGCATTTTGTTACGATGTGCCGGATGATGCGCCCCCGCACTCCGCGATTCATTCCGTTTGCTCTGCCGGTCTCGCTCACAATCGCTCTCTCCATCGCGTCTCTGGCGTCTTCGGCGATGGCACAAACGGGCTCAATCGAGTTCGCCGTGCGTGTCACTCCTTCCAGCGGCGTGGGCGAGCCAGTCCGCCAATTCCCCTTCTATTTGCTGAGCAAGAGTTTCGCGGATGTCCAAGCTGAGGCCGAAGCCACCGAACCAAAGCTCGATCTCAACGCCTTCGTGGATAAGCTCGACGCTTCGAAAGAACTGAAAGCCTGGATGAAAAAGAACAACACGGTGGCCCTGTCTGGCGAGGACTTCGTCAACGGACTTTCCGTCAACGATGTAATGAGCGTTCCGGAATTTCTGAAAGCCTACGTAGACCGCAACGCCGGAGATCAATCCATCAATTTTCCTTCGCCCAAGTACAAGCCGCATGACGAAGAGAAAAATCCCGAGCGCTACCAAAAGCTTCGCCAGGAGTATCTCGACTCCATTCGCAAGTTCCTGACCGCGAATCCCGACAGCAAATCAGGAATGGATCTCAATCTCGATTCGATCGATCCCGGTCCGACCTGGCGGACGGAGCTGGCCAAACGCGATCCGGCCGTGAAGCGCCGCGCCCTCGAACTTGCGCAAACGCACTATCTGGTCGCCAAAGCGGAAACCGATCTCGACGGCCGGGGAAACCTGAACGGCATTTCTCCGGGTGCGTACTGGATCGGGACGCTCGACATCTACGTCACCGTCGGCGATGCGCGCTTGCGCTGGGATGTGCCCGTGCGAGTGAGTGCCGGTGGGACTTCTCGCGTCGAGCTGACAAATTCCAACGCGGCCCAGCCGCGCTCCGCGTCGCCCTGATTTCTCGCATGACTTCCCCTACGCCCGGCGATCCCTCCATTCCGCTGTTGAGCTCCCCCATTCCTGCTGAACGCGAGCGTGCCGCTGCGGATCTTTTCGCTCGCGGCCGCGCGCTGGCCGCTCCCGTTCTCGCGTCCTGGCTCGAGGACGCTGATCTCCGCGCCAATTTTGGCTCCGGGGCTCCGCAAATCACGGTCGGTGTCGCCGTGCCGCCCGAATTGTTCGAGAAAATCCGCGCTGCAAACGGAAATCCGCGGTTGGCAGCAGTTCCGCCCGATCAGGACGCTGTCGAATTCGAACTGCATTTTGCGGGCGGCGCGCAGCTCGACATTTTGACCACCAATTCGCCGCGCGGCGCGGGCGCCATCGCGCGTTACCTTGAAAAATTCGGCGCCGGCATCCAGCAGGTCGAGTTCGATGTTGCATCCGTCGAGCGCGCCACTGAAGTTCTTCGTTCTCGCTTCCAGCTTGCGCCGCTCTATCCCGCCACGCGCGCCGGCGCGGACGGCACTCGCGTCAATTTCTTTCTTGCTGCGCGTGCGGATGGCCGCAAGGTCCTCATCGAGTTGGTTGAGAAATAAAAAGGAAAGATCGAGCGCGGGGCGGGGCGATCCGGCGCTACTCGCCGCTTTGTTCGAGCAGTTTTCCCACCAGCGCCGTCCAGCCTGTCTGATGGCTTGCCCCGAGCCCCGTTCCGTTATCGGCGTGAAAATATTCGTAGAACAAAATCAAATCGCGCCAGTAGGGATCGTTCTGAAATTTCGCGGTATTTCCGTACACCGCCCGCTTGCCATCCCGGCGCAAGAATATTCTTGAAACTCGCCGCGATATTTCCTGCGACACTTCCCACAGCGTCATCATCTTGCCTGAGCCGGTCGGGCATTCGACCTTCAGCTCGCTCCCGTAGTAGTAGTCGTATCGCTGCAGCGCCTCGATAATCATAAAATTCACTGGCACCCACACGGGCCCGCGCCAGTTCGAATTGCCGCCGAAAAGATTCGTCGTGGACTCGGCCGGCTCGTAATCCACCATGTGCACGGTGTCATCCGTTCTCAGTATGAACGGCTTCGCTGCGTATACCTTCGAAAGTGACCGGATCCCGTAAGGCGAGAGAAACTCATTTTCATCCAGCAAGTAGCGCAAAATCCGCACGAGCCGCTTGCGGTTCACCAGCGCGATCAACCGCCGCACTCCGCTCTTGGACCTCTGGCTCATGTCCACGTGCTGCGCGGTTTCCTGGTGATGATCGAGAAACCATTGCATCCTTTTCAAGAATCCTTTGTGCGGCTCGACTTCTTCCGGCTCGAGCGTATCAACCGCGAAAATGGGTATCAGCCCCACCAGCGAGCGCACTTTCATCTTGATGTTCTGGCCGTCGGGTGTGTGAATTACGTCGTAATAAAATCCGTCCTCGTCGTCCCAAAGGCCCATGTCCTCGCCGCCGATCTTGTTCATTGCGTCGGCGATATGCACGCAGTGCTCGAAGAACTTGCTCGCCAGATCTTCATACGCCGGATTTTCCTTCGCCAGTTCCAGCGCCATCGCCATCATGTTGAGTGAATAGTTCATCATCCAACTCGTGCTGTCGGACTGCTCCAGGCGAACACCGCCCGGCAGCGGCCGCGAACGATCGAACACGCCGATGTTGTCGAGGCCCAGAAAACCGCCTTCGAATATGTTCATGCCGTTTGGATCCTTGCGGTTGACCCACCACGTGAAATTCAGCAGCAGCTTTTGAAACACGCGCTCGAGAAAATTGCGGTCGGCTCGCCCGAACATTCGCCGCTCGATTCCATACACGCGCAGCGCGGCCGCCGCGAACACCGGCGGATTTTCGTCGTCGAATGACCATTCGTACGCTGGCAGCTTTCCGTTCGGATGCATGTACCATTCGCGCAAAAACAGAATGAGCTGCTCTTTCGCGAAGTGCGGATCGACGATCGCCATCGCCACGCAGTGAAACGCCAGATCCCACGACGCGTACCACGGATACTCCCATTTGTCGGGCATCGAAATCACGTCGGCGTTGTAAAGCGTTCTCCACTCGTGATTTCTCCCTTCAAGCCGTTCCGCAGGGGGCGCCGGCTGCGTCGAATCGCCATCCAGCCATCGCGCCACCTCGTAGTGATAACTCTGCTTGTTCCAAAGAAGTCCCGCGAGCGCCTGCCGCTGCACGCTTTTCGCGTCGTCGGAAATCGGCTTGCGGGACAGCCGCGCGTAGAATTCGTCTGCCTCTTTTTGGCGCAGCTTGAAAACATCGTCGAAGCTCTGCCCGAAAAATTGTTCCGGCGCAATTTTCGCGGCAGGATCCTCGTCTGTAAGCCGCAGCCGGATTTCGAAGCGGCCTCCAGCTGGAAGTTTCGCGCTGAAATGCGCCGATGCCTTGGTCCCGGCCTGCAGCGGATTCACCGCGTCCGCCTCGCCATTCACGACGTGCTGGTGAATCCCGTCCTTCACAAACGGCGCGCGATTCGGAATCTCATAGAGTCGCTGCGTGTTCGTCTCGTTGTCGGTAAAAAGCATTTCCGGCGCGCCCTGAATCAGCAGCCATCTTTTCCCGTAGTCGTATTGATTCAGCTCGATCACTTCCATTCCGCTCAATCCATCCAGCCGCTTCATCTCCGGCCGCGCGTTTCCCGGAAGCGTGTCGCCCCATTCCCATTTATTGCGGAACCACAGCGTCGGAAGCAAATGCAGCGGCGCCGCCTCCGAGCCGCGATTCCACCCCGTAACTCGGATCAAAATATCTTCCGGCCCCGCCTTCGCGTATTCCACGAAAACGTCGAAGTAGCGGTTCTCGTCGAATATTCCCGTGTCCAGCAGCTCGTATTCCGGATCCTGCCGCGTCCGCCGCGCATTTTCCTCCACCAGCTTCCCGTACGGAAATTCCGTCTGCGGATATTTGTACAAATACTTCAAATACGCGCTCGTTGGCGTCGCATCGAGATAAAAATAATATTCCTTCACGTCCTCGCCGTGATTTCCCTGCTGGTTCGTCAGCCCGAAAAGCCGCTCCTTCAAAATCGGGTCACGCTCGTTCCACAGCGCCAGCGCAAAACAGATTCTCTGGTGCCGGTCGCAAATTCCCGCGATTCCATCTTCTCCCCAGCGATAAACGCGCGATCGCGCGTGATCGTGCGGAAAATATTCCCACGCGTCTCCGTTCGCGCTGTAATCTTCGCGGACCGTTCCCCACTGCCGCTCGGACAGGTACGGCCCCCAGCGCTTCCAGTGAACTCTTCGCTCCAACGATTCCCGCAGCCGTTGCTCTTCCGCTGTCATCGTATTCATTCAGTTTTCCCGCAGGCCTGCGGAACGTTCTCCGCGTTCCCGCCACTCCGCCCCGACGTCGCTTTCATCAATTGTTCGGCGTCCCACTGTATCGGTTTGCCGCTTCCTGATTCAAGGCAGCCGCGGACGCCTTCGCACCTATCCCGCGCGACGCTAGCGAATGTTCCTCCGATTCTGTATCCTCGGCGCTTCGGACATGAGCGACGCGATTTGGTCCAACAGTTCCAGCCGCCTTCGCGACATCTTCGACCACGGGGTCCATCACCACGATCGCTCCCGGATTGCGCTCATCTGGGTCGCCGCCGCTGCCACTCTCGTCGTCTCGCCGCAATTTTTTCTCGGCAACGCTTCCGGCCACGATATTCAATTCCATCTCGCATCTTGGATGGACGTCGCTCTCCAATGGCGTCAAGGCATTCTCTTTCCGCGTTGGGCCGAGTGGGCCAACTTCGGTTTCGGCGAGCCGCGATTTATTTTCTATCCTCCGCTGTCGTGGATGCTCGGTGCGGCGCTTGGCTCGATTCTTCCGTGGCGCGTCGTTCCGGGCGCGTTCATCTGGATTTCACTCGTAATCGCCGGCGCCTCGATGCATCGTCTCGCGCGCGTCTGGCTGCGTCCGCAGGATGCCATCGCCGCCGCAGTCCTCTTCGCCGTCAATCCCTATCACCTCGCGATTGTTTATTACCGCAGCGATTTCGCCGAGCTGCTCGCCAGCGCATTTTTCCCTCTTTTGATTCTTCACAGTGTCTCGCTCGCGCGCGATGGTTGGCGTCGCGTGCCGGGATTCGCCGTCGTCTTCGCCACCATCTGGCTCACCAACGCTCCTGCCGCCGTCATCGCCACCTACTCAGTCGCGATTCTGCTCGCCGCGGAAGTTGTGTTAAGCCGCTCGATAAAACCGGCGCTGATCGCCGCTCTCGCAGGCGCCTCGGGCTTCGCGCTCGCTGCGTTCTATATCCTTCCCGCAATGTACGAGCAGCGCTGGGTGGATATTTCTCAGGCGCTCTCTTCGCAGCTTCAGCCCTGGCACAATTTCCTCTTCATTCATGCCGACGATCCGGAATTCGTCCTCTTCAATATGACAATTTCGGGGGTCGCTCTTCTCGTGATCGCGGTCTTTGGAATCGCCGCTGTTCTTGCCGCGCGCCGCCGCGAAAGCGCGCCCGAAGTCTTTTGGCCGCTCGCGACTCTCGGGATCGTCTCAATTTTATTGATGTTTCGAGAGAGCGTTTGGCTCTGGCGCTTTGTCCCCGAGCTTCAATTTGTCCAATTTCCGTGGCGCTGGCTGCTCCCGCTCGACGTCGCTGCTGTATTTTTCTTCTGCGCGGCTGCCGCGGGGCTGTCTCATCGCTGGCCCGCGTGGATTGCCGCCGCGGCCGTTCTCGCCGCAGGCGCCGCGTGGATGTGCACGAACAACTGGTGGGACGATCAGGACGCGCCGTTCGTTGCCGACTCGATCGCGTCGGGCGCTGGCTATCAAGGCACGGACGAATACCAGCCGCTCGGCTGCGATCGCAGCGATCTTCCCGATAGCGCGCCCCGCGCTTCGCTTCTTGATCCTGAAACGAAAGCGGCGTTCTCAGCTGCGGGCGCGCGCCTGCACGTCGCAGCCTGGACCGCCGAGCACAAAGTTGTGGACGTGGATGCGCGAGCGCCCGTCACTCTCGAGCTGCAGCTCCTCGCTTATCCCGCGTGGCGCGCGACCGTGAATGACGCATCCGCAAGAATCGTTCCACTGCCGGATACCGCCGTCGTCAGTCTTCCACTCGCAGCGGGAAGTAATCGCGTCGACCTGCGATTCATTCACACGAACGATCGCATCGCGGGATTCTTGATTTCACTTGCCGCCGCAAACCTCCTTGTGCTCTTTCAAAAGAAGCAATCCCAAAAGTGAGGCCGCGCTATTTCTGCGATAGGTTCGCTCCGCTGTCCGCGGCCTTTCGCAGCACAATCCGATCGCCCTTCAACTCATATCGGCTGTCGCGCCAAACGGCCCTCGCAGCCGTGTAACTCGCGCACCAAACCACAAACCCAAGCAAATCGCGCACGGGATAAAGCCAGACCTCGTTTCGCGCTACGCGATCGCGGACCACACCCCATCCCACGACCCACGCTTCGATCACTCGATTCAGCAGCGCGATTCCTAGCAACGCAACTCCCATCGCCGCGTGTCCGAGCAGCGCGGCCGCCGCAAATCCCAAAATTCCATACGGCATCGCAAAGATCAGTCCGTGTCCCAGATGCCCATACGGCCGCGAATAACGCGTCGACTTCGCCCATCGAAGTTGGTTCTCCCACATTTTTCGAAACGTCGGCTGGCTAACCACGTGATCGATGATGTGTCCTGAAAGAACAACCCGATAGCCTGCCTTTACGATCAGATTGCCGATCATGAAATCGTTCGCGAAGTATTCACCGAGCGTGCTGTAGCCGCCAATCTTCTCGAGCGCGGCGCGGCGCACCGCAATCGTCGGCCCCAACCCGAATTTCATTCCTTCGAGCAGGTTCGCCACCAGCACTCCCGCTGTCATTTCTACCGACATCCCGATCGCCGTCTGCCCGGACCAGAATCCCGCCACATTTTTTCCGCGATACATGCAGGTGACCATCCCGGTCTTCAGATCGAGCAGTGGCGCCACAATCTCGCGCAAGTAATTCGGCGCGACCTCAACGTCGCTGTCGCTCGTGATCAGAATGTCGTGCGCCGCCGTCTCCGACATGCGATAGAAGCAGTACGCTGGGGGATTCGGCCACGGCGGCTTGCCCGTCACCAAAGTTTGGCAACGGACGCCCGGATATCGTGCGGCAACTTCGCGGATCACTCCGATCGCTGCATCGTCCGGCTCGTCCGCGGCGAAAAGAATTTCGTAATCGGGATAATCCTGCCGAAAAAAGCTTTCGAGATTTTCCTTCAGGTTGGCTTCGAGGCCGTGGACCGGTTTCAGAACCGAGACAGGAGGCCAGTTCTGCGTTTCGGCTGCCGCGCGCCGCTGCTTCCGCGCGTCAGAATGAAAATGGAGCGCCCCGAGAATCGCAAGAACCAAAAAGACCGCTGAGGAAATTTCACCGATGATGGCAATCGCGAGCGCGAAATCGAGGGCGAACCGGATCAGGCAAACTCCTTGCAGCTGCGGGTCTCTCCGTACCACCGGCGTCTCGTTTACCGTGAGTTTTCGAAGGGCCGGCTCATCGTGGCGCAGGCGTCCTTTCGATGCGTCAGACGGGGCATTCCGCCACTCACCGCAGCTTCGATCTTGCCGCTGCCGCCTTCCCACGTGTTCCGGCCGACGTTTTCACATCCAGCCGCAATTTCTCTTTCTTTGCAGTCACTGTGGGCTCGAGCGTGTAGCCGGACTTGACCGCGTCGTCATAAAACATTTTCACAGTCTCGAGCGAGTAATCATGCAGGTCTTTTCCAACCAGCGAGAGCTTCTTCAATATATCGTTCGTGACCGTGATGATGTGGCAGCCGATTTCATCAGCCTGGTAAATGTTCAGCAATTCGCGTGGGCTCGCCCAAATCAACTCCGCCTTTTGATTCGCACGCAAAATCTCCAGCGCTTCGCGCATCATGGGCATGGGATCGCGTCCCGTGTCCGCAACACGGCCCGCGAACAGCGAAACGCAGGAAGCGGCGCCGCCTTCGAGCGCCTTCCCCACTTCGCGCACCTGCTCGAGCGCAAGAACCGCGGTCACGTTCACTTGAATTCCGTCGCTGCTAAGCCTGCGAATCAAATCACGCATCGGCTCGCGCTTCGTGTCGGTCACCGGAATCTTGACGTACACGTTCGGCGCCCAGCTCGCAATCTCTCGCGCCTGCGCTTCCATTGTGGCCGCGTCGTCGGCCAACACCTCGAACGAAATCGGCCGATCCGTCACGCGCTCCAGAATCTCGGACGCGAACGCGCGATAGTCGGTAACTCCGGCCTTGCGCATTAGCGTGGGATTCGTCGTGAAGCCCTTGATCCATGGCTGGCTATAGAGTTCGAGGATGCTCGCGACGTCCGCGCCGTCGCCGAAGATCTTCACGCCGAGTTCGGTCACGGGCTTCATCGCGCAGCTCCTTTGGCCAGCGAATGAATGATCCACTCGGTCGCTTCTCGCAGTGAGCCCACTCGCGCGTCCGCGCCTCGCACCGGCTGCGATTCGCGGTAGCCTGCGTCGATCCAGATCGTCGTGCATCCCGCGCTTTTCCCCGCCTCGATATCGCGCCAGCGATCGCCGACCAGATAACTCACCGAAAGATCGATGTCGTATTTGCGCGCCGCGTCGAAAATCAATCCAGGCTTCGGCTTGCGGCATGCGCAGTTGTCCTCGTCCGAGTGATAGCAAACCATGATGGCGTCGAGCGGCAACGACGCCGCGAGTTTGTTGTTGATGTCCTCCACGGCTTCGCGCGACCTCGTGCCGCGCGATACGTCCGGCTGATTCGTGATCACCAGCAATTGGAATCCCAACTGCTTCAATTTGCGCAGTGCCGCCGGCACATCGGGGAATATCTGCAATTCGTCGAGCGTCGCGGGCGAGTGCGGAGCACCGTCGCGCACGATTGCACGATTGATCACGCCGTCGCGATCCAGAAACACCGCGCGCCGCGATTTCTCCGAATGCGCGGTAGATTCCCACTTCGTCTCTTCAATCTTCACCACCGGGTGCGTGACCAGCAGGTGCCATACCACCGCCTGAAACGCCTCCACGTGTGGCGTGATGTGCGCCGGATTTACCGTGGGAATCAGAATGCACGCGTCGGCCACTTCGGCCGTGTAACCGCCGTCGCGCCCGACGACACCGATGATCTTCGCGCCCACGGCTTTCGCATATTGCAGCGCGGCCACAAGATTGGGGCTCACATTCAATTCGAGATTGCCGCCGCCGACCGAAAACACCAGAACCAGATCGCTCGCGCGCAGCCGGCTCGTCTTCAGCCAGCGATCGAAGACGGTCGCCCAGCCTTCGTCATTCACTCGCGCGGTCAGTTCAGAAACGTTGTCCGTCGGCGCGTATGCCTCGATCCCTGCGATTTTTCGAAAATCGTTTACGGCGTGCGAAGCATTCGCCGCGCTGCCGCCCACGCCGAGAATAAATAGCCGCCCGCCGGCCGCGCGCGTCGCGGCAAGCATCTCCGCCGCGCGCTCCATCACAGTCGAGTCGAGCCGCGCGATCACCTCGCGCGCTTCCGCGAGGAATTGTTGCGCGAAGGTTTTGTCTCCGTTCATTCGCGCAAAGCTCCTTGCGCCGCAATGAATCGTGAAGTCTCTTCGAGGCCCGCAGCCGAACCGATTTCATAAAATCGTTGCGTCACTTCGAATCCCGCGAGTTGCCGCTGGCGTAGCAAATCGCCGTAAAGATCGGCGAGGTCGTAAGCGCGGCCCTCCGGAATGCCCTCGAAGGCAGCCGCCCGAAACGCTCCGAGCCCGTAATCAATGTGATTCATGCGTTCCGACTTCGCCGTCTTGCTGTACGCGAGAATCCGCTCGCCGTCGAATTCCACGTTGCTCGCGTCCCATTTCCCGTCGTTGCGAAATATCGTCATCAGCCCCAACTTGCCGCTCGAAGCCAATCCTCGCGCCACCGCGGCATAGTCACACACCAGATACGAATCGCCATAAAGCACCAAAAACTCATCACCCAGTTTCGGCAGCGCATTCCGCACCGCGCCCGCCGTTCCTAATAGTGTGGCACCATCAAAAGAGTAGTCAACCTCGACGCCATACGCGCCGCCATCTTTGAGCGCGTCGCGGACCATTTCGCCCAGATGGCCCACGCAGAGCACCACGCGGCGCACTCCGTTCGCATGCAGCAATCGCAATTGATGGGCCACGAACGGCTCGCCGTTTACCTCCAGCAGCGACTTCGGAATTTTCTCCGTCGCAGGACGAAGCCGCGTCGCGAGCCCTCCGGCGAGTATGGCGACTGGCAGCACCGATTCTCCTAGGAGTGCGCGACCACCGTCGTTCCGCCAAAATCGAACTGCACGCGCACTTCGCGCAATCCTGCCTCGCGCATCGCGTGGCGCACTCGCGTTTTATCCTCCGCGTAAAGCATCAAAAATCCGCCGCCGCCTGCTCCCACCAGCTTTCCTGCAAGCGCTCCGTTCTTTCGCGCAAGCTCGTAGAGTTCGTCAACGCGGCCGGTGCTCATTCCGGGCGAACGTTTCTTCTTGTGCTCCCAGTGCGCGTGCATCAGCTCCGCAAATTGTCGAAGATTTCCGCCGGCGAGCGCGTCCCGGCTCGCGAGCCCGAGTTCCTTAGTGTGATGGAGATTCTCCAGCATTTCCGCGCCGCCGGTTTTCGTCCGCTGGTCCTGATCGCGCAGAATCTCGGACGCCGCTCGCGCGGTCCCGGTGAAAAAAAGCAGCAGATTGTCTTCGAGATTCGCGAGTGCTTCGGGGGGCATTTTCAGCGGCTCGGCCACCACGCGATGATCCTGCAAGAACTCGAAGCTGGTGATTCCGCCGAACGCGGCAATGTATTGATCCTGTTTGCCGATTGGCTCGTGCAGTAAATCAATTTCAATGTGGCAGGCTTGCTCGGCGAGTTCCTGCGGCGGCACGAAATTCCGTTTGAGCGTGTGCAGCGCTCGAAGCAGCGCGGTCGTGAAACTGCCGGAGGAGCCCAGTCCCGTGCCCGCAGGAATATCGGAGAGGCTGACGATATCGAGATACGGGCCCGTAACGCCGGTCAATTTCATCGTTTCGCGGATGATCGGGTGCTGAATCTGGTCCACCGTTTCCACTTCTTCGAGCTTGGAATACTTCAAACGAATTTGCGGCCAGAACGCATCGTTGATCGTGATGTAGACGTATTGCGTAATCGCCGCCGCGACGACGAAGCCGCCAAATTTTTCGTAGTACGACGGTAAGTCCGTTCCGCCCCCGCCGAGCGAAATGCGCATCGGGCTACGCGCGATAATCACGACGTGGTCTCCAAAAGATATCCACTGTACCGCGAATCGCGCCAAGTCAGAAATTCAAGTCGGATATCCACGACCGGAGCACTTCACTGCGGGTGATCTTCGATGCGGTTACGCCTTGGCGCTGGCTTCGGGAGGATTGGCGGTCTCTTCCTGCGGCTAGACGCGCGCGGTGCGGGCTTGATCGCGGCGAGTGGCGTTGGAATCGAGGAAGGCGAGAGCAAGTTGCCAGGCCTGCGCGGCCGAAATGGCGTGGTAGCTCGGTCGAGCGTCGCAGAAAAAACCATGATCGGCGTCGGCAAATTCGACGCTGACGAAACTTTTCTGAGCTTCGCGCAAGGCATCGGCGGCGGCGCGCGCCTGGGCGGCATTCACGTGTTTATCTTTGCCGCCCCACACCAGCAGGACGGGAGCGCGGAGTTCCTTCACGCGCATGAGCAGGCCCGGATTGCGTTCGTTCGGGGCAATTCCGCCGCCATAGAATGAGACGGCGCAATTCAACGGCAGCGTGAGCGCGGCGAGAAAGGCGGCGCGGCCTCCCATGCAAAATCCGATCGCAGAAATCGGAGAATTGGGACCGACTGCGTTGGTGCGGAGAAAAGCGTAGGCGGCGCGCAGATCGGCTTCGAGCCCCGGATCCGTGAGAGCGCGAACGTGAGGCATGGCCGTTTCGAAATCGTCGTATTGCACTTCCAGGCCCTGAGCGGTGCGATGAAACAGTTCGGGAGCGATCGCGAAATATCCCTGACGGGCAAAGCGCTCGGTGATGTCGCGAATATGCGTGTTGACGCCGAAGGCTTCCTGGCAAACGATCAGGCCGCGAGCCGCGACTTCGCCGGCCGGCCGCGCGACGTAAGCGGGCATCGAGGTGGCGTCGCTGACATCCAGAATCAAATGCTGGGTCTCGACTTCCATACGACATTCCTTCCCGACTTCGACATTCGTTTCCTTAGTTCACCGAGGGCGCGATGAATCTCGGACGCCGATCGAGAATACGATCGCCAGTCCGAGCACGCGGGAAACGCGAGTCCGTGCGTAGAACCGAAATGGAACTGAGGCCAAAAGCGCGGGCGCCTCTTTCGAGAGCGCGAGTCCTCTCGTGATGGCATACCACGAACGCGAACAACAATCCAGAACACGAATTATGAAAGGAAGCCGGGGCGAAGTGGCCGGGCGGGATTGAATTAATCAACAAGCGCGCATAAATTCAACACAGGCGAAAACGGCGGCAGAGACGTGTTCAGGCGTGAAACCGCGCAAGCCTCACTGTGTGATAGACTTAGCGCGAGCCTGAAAGGATTGTGAAGTTGGAAATTCAATTGCAATAACCTGCTATGTGTGGGCCAGGCATTCAAGATTAGCGAGGAGAGTTCCAATGACAAAGAAAGCAAGCAAGGGCGACAAGAAGTTGGCCAAGGGAAGCAAATTGCAGCAGGTGCGTACGCTGTCCGTGGTCGGCCCGATAAAAAAGACCGGAAAGCCGTAATCTAGCTTTTGAGCAAGGACAAATAAGCAGGGGCTGCCCTCCAGCGGGCAGCCCCTTTTTATTTGAATTGGCCGCGAAGAGAGCCGCACGGCCTGTTCTGCTGCGGCACTGCTTCCAGCGACAGAACAGATTCGGAGCGAATCCGTGACACCGGCACGTCTCCGAATCGTTCCCGCGGCGCCCTACTTCGTTGCGCGTTCGATGAATGCGCGAATGTTTGCGCTGAGCTTGTCGTGTTCGTCGGGGTTCAAATAGATCATGTGGCCCGAAGAATAATAATTCAGGTGGATCCGCTCGCGACGGTCCTTGGGAAGCAGCAAATGATCCGCGGTGTACTCCGTCGCGAAAAACGGCGTGGCCATATCGAAATAGCCGTTTTCAATCTCGACGCGAAAATTCGGGCTATTCAGCAGCGAATTGATTAGGTCCTCTTCGACGCTGGCCGAGCCGGGAAATCCTTCGCGGCGGCCCGTGGAATGTTTCCAGTCCCAGTGGCTGCCAGGCTCACTGGAGAGAACGAGATAGTTTCGATCGGTGATGAACTTCAGGTCTTCGCGCAGGTAACCGTTGATAGCCGCAGTAAAAGCGCCGGCGACGGCTTCATAGGACGGATCCGTCTCCGCGCGTTCGGTGAGAAGGTCGTAGGTCGGGCCGGTAAACCGCGCGTCGTAGCGGCCTGTGGTGAGGCCCTTCTTGCGCTCGAGTTCGGCGCTGAATTGGCCGAGCGTGACACGCAGGTTGGCCGCGATCAGATAGTCCTCGCTCAATCCCGTGAAGTGAGCGAACTTTTTTGCGACATCCGACTTTTCGGAGTCGCTCAGATGATCGCCTTTCATGAGGGCGGCGGCGTATTCGGTGGCGGCGAACTGGCGCGCCTCCCCGACGAACGCTTCGAGATTATTGGGGCGATTGGGCAAATCCTTGTTCACCCAGGCGACGGCGGCGTAGCTCGGAAGGTAAAAAACGTAAGTCATATCATCGCCGACGCGGAAGCCAAGAGTGCCGACATCCAGGACCGATGAAATCAGAACGATGCCGTTGACGTCGATGTGATCGGCATCGTGAAGATAGCTGGCAAGGCCGGCGGAGCGGAACGTGCCGTAGCTTTCGCCGATCAGAAATTTCGGCGAGTTCCAGCGATTGTTGCGCGTGATCCAAGTGACGATGAACTGCGCGATGGAATGTATGTCCTGATCGACGCCCCAGAAATCTTTTCCTTCGGCCTTCCCAACCGCATGGCTGTAACCGGTGCCGACGGGATCGATGAAGACCATGTCGGTGCGATCGAGGAGAGAGCCTGAATTATCGACAACTTTGTAGGGCGCGGGCGGAGTAGGCGCGGCATTCGCGGTGACCACCATGCGCGGACCAAAGGCGCCCATGTGGAGCCAGACCGAGGCCGAGCCGGGGCCGCCGTTATAGATGAATGCGATGGGACGCGTGGACAGGTCCTTGACGTCGCTGCGCGTATAGGCTGTGGAATACATGAGCGCGGTGGGCTCGTCTTTATCGTTTTTGAGCAGGATGGTGGAAGCCGTGGCCTTGTAGGGGATGGTTTCGGCGCCAATGCGGAGCGTGTGGTCCGTGACCGACGACTCTTCCTTGGGCGGCGCGGGCTCGGGAGTTTTCGCCTCGCCGGGTTTCGACTCAGGCGGCTTCATGTCGTGCGAAGGCTCCTGCGCGGCAAGACGCGCAGAGGGAGCGGCGAGGAGCGCGAGGGCGAAGGCAGCCGGCCACAGCGATTTCATTCGAATCATGATCACCTATCCCTGGTCGTCATAGTCTGTGGAAGAGCGACTGCGTGATGAGTCAAGCGTAGTCGCTTTACGCGAGCTACCTCCTCACGGCGCAGCAGATTCTAAGGCAAAAGAGCGAGAACTGGCAAAAATGTTTCGACGAAGGAAGGCCTAAGGGGTGAGCGAAGGCTGGAGATTAGCGCAGCGCGTCAGACCATGCGGATCGAGTCTGCGATTGCGTGCCAGGATGGCCACGGGATGGCGGCGCGCCGCGCACCGGCTGTCTACATCGAGCGGATCTTCATGTAGCGGACGAAGTCGGGAAAAAGGCGAATCCCGAAGTAAATGGCCAACAACGCTATCGCTCCGAGTACGTAGTATTCCGTGTGCATAGTGCCTCCTTTCGAGAATCCCTGCTTTCATTCAGCCGGCGCGCTGCGGCCGCTGATTGAAGCGCGTCAACCGGCCACGCGACGCGGCCGTGGCGGCGTGCGATTCTGCGCGTACAACTGAAATGATACGAATCCGGGCCGCGACGCAAAATACCGGGAAAACTCTATTTCGCGAACATCCGGGGTGTAGAGCGAATACGGCGCCGCGAACATCGGCGGCCAGGCAGCGAAAGCGGCGCGCGCCGATGCTGCAAATCTGGGCAGACGTGACGCAATTGAAATTCGAGTCCGCGTGCACGGCGCGAAAGGAAGAAAATCACAACGCGCCCTCCTGGTTTCGGTACAATCCTGCGAAGCGAGGTGCTCTCCGATGGGGGATTCCGCGGTACGCACGGTTCTTGCCGGTCCGGGCGGAGCTCCTCTCACTGAGATCGAAGTTCTGTGGATCACCGCGGGACTGGGCTGCGACGGCGACACGATTGCCATGACGGCGGCGACTCAGCCGAGTCTCGAAGAGCTAGTTCTCGGCGCATTCCCATGGACCCCCAAAATAAAATTGCGGAATCCATTTCTCTCTTACGAGAACGGCGAAGAATTCATGGCGCCGTTTCACCGCGCCGCGCGGGGTGAGCTTTCGCCTTTCATCCTGGTGATTGAAGGATCCATCCCCAACGAGAAAAATAAGACCGATGGCTACTGGGCGACTTTTGGAACCGATCAAAAAACGGGCCAGCCAATTTTGACGTGCGATTGGATCGACCGGCTGGCGCCCAAAGCCTGGGCGGTGTTGGCCGTGGGAACATGCGCGACTTACGGCGGGATTCATGCCATGGAAGGAAATCCGACGGGGTGCATGGGCCTGGCGGATTATCTCGGATGGAAGTGGAAATCGAACGCCGGCATTCCGATCGTATGCGTTCCCGGATGCCCGGTGCAGCCGGATAATTTCACGGAGACGCTGATGTACCTGCTGAACATGGCTGCGGGCAAAGCGCCGATGATTCCTCTCGACGACGCGCTGCGTCCAACATGGTTGTTCGGGCAGACGGTGCACGAGGGATGCGATCGCGGCGGGTATTACGAACAAGCGGAGTTCAGCGAGGAATACGGAGCGATCCAATGCATCGTGAAGCTGGGATGCTGGGGTCCCGTGGTGCAATGCAATGTCGGCAAGCGCGGCTGGATGGGAGGCGTTGGCGGCTGTCCCAACGTCGGAGGAATCTGCATCGGGTGTACGATGCCGGGCTTCCCGGACAAGTTCATGCCGTTCATGAATCAGCCGCCGGGTTCGCTGCTCTCTTCGAGCGCGGTGGCGACCTACGGCAGAGCCATTCACGCGCTGAGGCGATTCACGCAGGCATCGTTAAATAAAGAACCCGCGTGGCGAACTCGATCGTCATAGTAATGAGGCCGGATGGCCCCGAGCAGCACGCGGGGGTCGGCAAGGCGCGGACGAGAAGAGCGATTCCTCCTCGCAGACGCATAGGAATGACAGAGGGTTGAGTATGGCAGTAGGACCTGTGGCTCGACGCGACTGGGTGCGAGAACTGGCACAGTCGCAGACCGCCGTGGTTGAAGAGCAATTGTCCGAGCTGGCGAAGGCTGAATTCGCGCTCGAACAACTCGCCGACGTCTACCTGGCGAATCGCTCTATCGCCTCGAGCGTGCTGAGCGATCTTGCCGAGGGAACCCAGGGAGCAATCGCAGGCTTCAAGTCGCTCAACATGGAGGCGAAGTATCGCGCGCTCGTCGAGCAGATTCCGGCCGTCGTTTTCATGGCTTATCTCGACAAGGGCGTTGGCGAAGCCTACGTAAGCCCTCAGATCGAAGCCGCGCTCGGATTTTCGCAAAGCGAGTGGCTGGAAGATCCCGTCCGCTGGTACCAGCAGATTCATCCGGAAGACAAACAGAGGTGGAGCGACGAAGCCGCGGGAATGTTCGTCACCGGGCGGCCATTGAAATCGGCCTATCGCGTGATGGCGCGCGACGGCAGAGTTCTGTGGTTTCACTGCGAAGCGCAGGTGATCCGCCGGGACGACGGCGAACCGTCGTTCATTCACGGGGTCGGATTCGATATCACGGAGCTGAAACGAGCGGAGGAAGCGCTGCAAGAAGAGCGCAACGTCTTGTCTGCGATTCTCGACACCGTGGGGGCCTTGATTGTCGTCCTGGATCCGCGCGGGCGGATCGTGCGGTTTAACCGCGCTTGCGAACGGACGACCGGCTTTTCGTCCGAAGACGTCAAGGGAAAATTCCTCGCCGATCTATTTGTGAACTCCGCGGAGAGTGAAGGCTTCCAGGCGATGTTCGAGGATGTAGGTTCGGGGCGGATGCCGGCGGAGTTCGAAAGCAACTGGCTTTCGTGGAATGGAACCGCGCGCCTGATCGCGTGGTCGACGACCGTACTGGACGGCAAAGACGGCGCGGCGAAGCGCATCATCGCCACCGGCATTGACATCACGGAACGAAAACATCTCGAAAAAGCGATTCTGGAAATCAGCTCGAGAGAGCAGCGGCGGATCGGCCAGGATCTTCATGACGGGCTGGGCCAACACCTGACCGGAATCGCGTTCATGAGCAAAGTGCTCGAGCAAAAACTTTCCGAGCAGACTTTGCCGGAAGCCGCCGAAGCGGAAAAGATCGTGAAGCTGGTCAACGAAGCGATCAACAAGACGCGCGAGCTTTCTCGCGGCTTGCTGCCGGTGATGGCGAACGCCCAGGGGCTGATGTCGGCGCTCGAGCAATTGACGACGGAGGTGGAAGACCTCTTTCGCATCCGCTGTAGCTTTCGATGCAGTGAACCGGTCCTTGTCCACGACGTCAATTCCGCAACGCATCTGTATCACATCGCGCAAGAGGGTGTGAACAATGCAATCAAGCACGGACAGGCGTCACACATCGCGATTGTGCTATCGGCGGGAAACGGCGAGGGGACTTTGTCTGTGGAAGACGATGGACGAGGAATGCTAAATTCGGGCTCGAGCGATTCGGGGATGGGCTTGCGAATTATGGGCTACCGCGCAAACATGATTGGCGGCTCATTTGAGATCGGGCGGAATGGCGCCGGCGGAGTGACGGTAACATGCCGGTTCCCAGCGCAGAACCGGTTGTGAGTTGAGTCGGGAGACATTCATGGCCACGAAAGTCCAAACCAAATCCCAAACCAAAAAGAGCAGAGTTTTTTTGGTGGACGATCACCCGATTGTCCGGCAGGGACTGGCGCTGCTCATCAACGGCGAGACGGACCTGATGGTTTGCGGCGAAGCAGACGGCGGATTCGCGGCTTTGCAGGCCATCGCCGAGATTCGGCCGGACTTGCTCGTGCTCGACATTTCGTTGAGCGGACCGGACGGAATCGATTTGCTGAAAACGATTCGGATCAAGGAGCCGGCGTTGCCGGTGCTCATTCTTTCGATGCACGATGAATCCACGTATGCTGAGCGCGCGATCCGAGCCGGCGCGAACGGCTACATCATGAAACAGGAAGCGACCGAAAAAGTGCTGACCGCGATCCGCCGGATCATTCGCGGCGAGATCTACATGAGCGAGCGGCTGGCAAGCCGGATCCTGCAACATTTTATACGAGGGTCGGCCACATCCATCGATTCGCCGCTGTCGAATCTGAGTGACCGCGAGCTCGAAGTGTTCCGCTTGATCGGCGAGGGCCACGGAACGCGGCAAATCGCAGATGAACTGCACATCAGCGTTAAGACGGTGGAGTCGTATCAGTCGCACATCAAAGAAAAATTGGCGCTTCGCAACGCGCGCGAACTCGTGCAGCACGCGATTCAATGGTCCGTAAGCGAAAAAGGGGCCTAGGCTACTTTCCGGTCGATCTTCACTTCAATCCTTCCGCACGCCAGCGTTAATTTCGAACTGCCTCGCATTTACGCGGTACCGGGTATTCCCTTAGGGCCATCTGCGAGAATCCCCGGCTCAGAATACCGCATGCACCCGCTTGAGTAGTATTGCCGATGGCGTTAAACCAATTGCGCGATGTCGCAAAATGAATCGTTCGCGGACTGTCCGTCCCTACCGAACCGCTCATTCCATCTCACAAGTAACCCGTTGACGTTTCAAACTCCTCGAATTGCGAATAGCCCGTCGAAGTGCGCGCCCGATTAGAAGTCATCGAAAGGAGACGCCGAAAATGCCAGAGGTTCCTTACGGCCACAAAACGCAAAGACCATCGCCCGTTTCCGATATTCACATCCTCTGGATGACTTCAGGGCTGGGCTGCGACGGCGATTCCGTCTCGATCACCGCCGCCACGCAGCCGAGCATCGAGGATGTACTCCTGGGCGCGATACCCGGGCTTCCGAAGGTCCACCTGCACAATCCCGTGCTCGCGTACGAAGTGGGCGACGACTTCATGAAATATTGGTATCAGGCCGCAGACGGGAAGCTGAATCCCTTCGTGCTGGTCGTGGAAGGGTCGATCCCGAACGAAAAGATCAAGAAGGAAGGCTATTGGGCCGCGCTGGGAACCGATTCGAAGACCGGCCAGCCAATCACCACCAACGAATGGATTGATCGACTGGCTCCGAAAGCTCTGGCGGTGGTCGCCATCGGCACCTGCGCCACATACGGCGGCATCCATGCGATGTCGGGCAATCCGACTGGAGCATGGGTCTGGCGGACTACCTGGGCTGGGATTGGCAAGTCGGTGGCCGGGCTTGCCCATCGTGAATGTCCCCGGCTGCCCGGTTCAGCCCGACAACTTCATGGAGACGCTGCTTTACCTTCTGTATCAGGTGGCGGGACTTGCGCCCATGATTCCTCTCGACGATCAGCTGCGGCCGACGTGGCTCTTCGGCAAGACGGTGCACGAAGGCTGCGACCGCGCGGGCTACTACGAGCAGGGCGACTTTGCCGAGGTCTACGGCTCGCCGAAGTGCATCGTGAAGCTGGGATGCTGGGGGCCGGTGGTGAATTGCAACGTGCCGAAGCGCGGCTGGATGGCCGGAATCGGCGGCTGCCCGAACGTCGGCGGAATCTGCATCGGCTGCACCATGCCCGGCTTCCCCGACAAGTTCATGCCGTTCATGGACGCGCCGCCGGGGTCGCACTGTGTCGGCGGGCAGCATCGGGATTTATGGGCGCGCGATCCGCGCGCTGCGCTCGATCACGAATGACACGGTCAACAAGGAACCGAAGTGGCGCCATCCGGGCGCCGAACTCACGACGGGCTATCACCCGCAGACTTCATTAAGAGGAGAGACGAGAAAACATGAGCACAATCACCGGAACAATGAAGGATTCTCCGTCGAAGTCCAAGAATCTCGTCGAGATGAACTGGGATCCGATCACCCGGATCGTCGGCAGCCTGGGAATTTTCACCAAGATCGATTTTGACAACCGGCAGGTCGCCGAATGTCACAGCACTTCGTCGATCTTCCGCGGCTACAGCATCTTCATGAAGGGCAAGGATCCGCGCGACGCCCACTTCATCACCAGCCGCATTTGCGGAATCTGCGGCGACAACCATGCCACCTGCGCCACCTACGCGCAGAACATGGCGTTCGGCATCCGCCCGCCGGCCATGGCCGAGTGGATCGTCAATCTCGGCGAAGCCGCCGAATACATGTTCGACCACAATATCTTCCAGGACAATCTGGTCGGCGTGGACTTCTGCGAGCAGATGGTGAAGGAGACGAATCCCGGCGTGCTGGCAAAGGCCGAAAAGACGGCGGCGCCGCACGCCGAACCTGCACGGCTTCCGCACGATCGCCGACATCATGCGCGCGCTGAATCCGTTCACCGGCTCGTTCTATCGCGAAGCGCTGCAGGTGAGCCGCATGACGCGCGAGATGTTCTGCCTGATGGAAGGGCGCCACGTCCATCCTTCGACGCTGTATCCCGGCGGCGTCGGCACGGTGCCCGACGATTCAGCTCTTCACCGATTATCTCGTGCGCCTGATGAAGTACGTCGAGTTCATGAAGAAGGTCGTGCCGCTGCACGACGATCTGTTCGATTTCTTCTACGAAGCGCTGCCGGGCTACGAAAAAGTGGGCCAGCGCCGCATTCTGCTCGGCTGTTGGGGCTCGTTCAACAATCCCGCCGTTTGCGACTACACGTACAAGAACATGTCGCAGTGGGGCAAGCGCGATGTACGTCACGCCCGGCGTGGTGGTCGACGGCAAGCTCGTCACCCACGACCTGGTCGACATCAACCTGAACATCCGCATTCTGCTGGGCAGCTCCTATTACGACGACTGGAAGAATGCCGAGACGTTCGTCAAGACCGACCCGCTCGGCAATCCCGTCGATCAGCGCCATCCGTGGAATCAAACCACGTTCCCGAAGCCGCAGAAGCGCGACTTCGGCGGCAAGTACACGTGGGTGATGTCGCCGCGCTGGTACGACAAGCGGACGGGCGATCATCTGGCGCTCGATACCGGCGGCGGCCCCATCGCGCGATTCTGGGCCACCGCTCTCGCCGGCATCGTGGACATCGGCTACATCAAGGCGACCGGCCACAGCGTGAAGATTTATCTCCCCAAGACCACGTCGCTTCCCGAAGTCGAATTCGAGTGGAAGATTCCGAAGTGGAGCAACGCGATCGAGCGCGATCGTGCCCGAACCTACTTCCAGGCGTATGCGGCGGCGGCGGCGCTGTATTTCGTGGAGCAGGCGCTGGCCGAACTGCACGCCGGCCGGACCAAAACCTGGACCGACTTCAAGGTTCCGGAAGAAGCCATCGGCTGCGGATTCCACGAAGCGGTGCGCGGCGTGCTCTCGCATCACGTGGTGATTCGCGACCGCAAAATCGCCAACTATCACCCGTATCCGCCGACGCCGTGGAACGCGAATCCGCGCGACATCTACGGAACGCCGGGTCCCTACGAAGACGCCGTCCAGAACACGCCCATCTTCGAAGAGAACGGCCCGGACAAATTCAAGGGAATCGACATCATGCGCGCGGTGCGCAGCTTCGATCCTTGCCTGCCGTGCGGCGTGCACATGTACCTGGGCAACGGAAAGGTATTGGAGACGCATCACTCGCCGATGTTTGGCCTTCAACCCTGAGGGGCGAGGAGCGAAGACGCCGGCGCGGAAAGCCGGCGATTTGGCGAGGGCAAGATCGGTTTCGCGTGCGTGTCTTCGCCGCAGGCGTATCGCATCAGGGAAGGCGTCGGGGATGTCCGAACAAAAAGAGGTTCAGCGAGCGGATCGAGTCGATCGAGGGCTTGGTCCGTGAAATCGAGAAGGTGTCCGACCCCGCCGTTCGAAGCCTGTCCAAACAGCTCGTCCAGTCCCTGATGGATCTCCACGGCTCGGGCTTCGAGCGGATGCTGGAGATCGTTCATCGAAAGCGGCGACACCGGGCAGCAGCATCATCGACGAGTTGGGCCGGGACGATCTCGTGCGAGAGCTTGCTGTTGCTTTACGGCCTTCACCCGCTGGACCTTCAGACTCGAATCGTTGAGGCGCTCGAGAAGACGCCGCCCGTATCTGCGTTCGCACGGCGGCAACGTGGAGCTCGTGCGTGTGAGCGAGGCGGGCGCGGTCACGCTGCGGCTCGAAGGAAGCTGTCACAGCTGCCCTTCTTCGGCGGTGACGTTGCAGTCCACGGTCGAGCAGGCGATCTACGATGCAGCGCCGGACGTCACGTGCGATCATCGTGGAAGGCGCGGTGCAGGATTCAGCCTCGACCGATCGCATTTGTTCCCGTCAGCGAGCCTGCAAGGAACTGGGAACGGCCCACATTTCAGAATCGATTCCAAGTCGCGGCCCCGCATCGAACGGATTGGGAGGACGTCTTCGGGCTGGAGGCGCTTCCGCCCGGCACGCTGCGAAAACAGGACGTCGGCGGCAAGCCGGTCTTGTTCTGCAAGCTCAACGAGGATTTTTATGCTTATGGCGTGACGTGCCCGGGTTGCGGCCAGCCGCTCGAAGGCGGCCGCTTGGACGATACGATTCCTCGCATGCCCGATTTGCCAGCCAGCGGTTTGACCTTGTTCACGCGGGTCGCGGAGTGGACATATCCGACTCTGCATCTCGAGCCGATTCCACTGCTGCAGGAAAACGGCCGGGCGAGAGTTGCGATCATTTCCCGAGCCCAACGGAGCGCGACGTAGCCGTGGCCTTCACCGACACCTCGCGAAAGTCGAGCGCGTTGTCGAGCCTCGGCAGTTCGCGCGGCAGCCGGACAGCCGTCGAGCGATGCGAAATGTGCAGCCGCGAGCTTGGCGCCGATCACCAGCATCTGATCGATCCCGAGCAACGAAAACTGGTTTGCGCTTGCGACGCGTGCTCCATTCTTTTCACCACGCAGGCCGGGACCAAATTGCGGCGCGTGCCGAGGCGTATCCGCGAACTCGCGAATTTTCGAATGTCGGAAGCGCAGTGGAACAGCTTGATGATTCCCGATCGAGATGGCATTTTTTTTCAACAGCTCGCCGCACGGCAGAATCGTGGCGTTTTATCCGAGCCCGGCAGGCGCAACCGAATCGCTGCTGGCGTTGGAAACCTGGAACGATGTGGTGGCGGACAACCCGATCCTGTCGAAATTGATTCCCGACGTAGAAGCGCTCCTGGTGAACCGCGTGGGCGCCGCTCGCGGCGTTCCCGCGCAGTACTACATCGTCCCGATCGACGAGTGTTACAAGCTGGTGGGCTTGATTCGCATCCATTGGCATGGGCTTTCCGGTGGCACCGAAATGTGGCGCGAAATCGCGAAGTATTTTTCCGCACTGAAGGAAAAGGCGGAAGTCCCGGGACCGGGAGAGCGCTCGAATGCCTGAACTGAGTTTCCAGATTGAAGGCGCGGAGGCGGTTGCGTACGCCGCTGCTCCATTGCTGGCATTCAAGCTGCGCGTGAGCAATGCGCCCGCTGACGAAGCGATCCACACCGTGGTTCTCCGCGCGCAGATTCAAATCGACGTGACGCGCCGCCGCTACACTCCCGAGGAACAAGAAAAGCTCGTCGATCTCTTTGGCGACCCCGGCCGTTGGGGCCAGACGCTTCGCAACATGCTCTGGACGCACGCGAACGTGGTTGTTCCAGGTTTCACGGGCGAGACGCTTGTGGAATTGCCGGTCCCCTGCACGTTTCGATTTCAATGTCGCCGCAACGAAATACTTTCACGGCCTCGACGACGGCGATCTGCCTTTGATTTTTCTCTTCAGCGGGACGGTGTTTTATCAGGATGATAGCGGCTCGCTGCAGGTCGCTCCGATTTCCTGGGACAAAGAAGCGAAATTCAAGCTCCCGGTGCGCACGTGGCGCGAGCTGATCGAAGCCTACTATCCGAACAGCGCCTGGTTGAGTTTGCGCAAAGACGTGTTCGATCGCCTGTATCAATACAAAGTTCGATTCGGTATTCCGACCTGGGAACAAACGCTCGAGCGCGTGCTGACGGCCGTTGAGGAAACAGCGCAATCATGAACGCGAAGTCGATCGAGAGCATCGCGAACGCCGTCCTTTACGAAGGCTACATGCTCTATCCGTATCGCCCCTCCGCCGTGAAAAACCGCCAACGATGGAATTTCGGCGTGGTCTATCCGATGGCGTACAGCGAGATTCAAAGCGGGACAGATCCATCGTTCATGCAGACCGAATGCTTGATTCAGGGAGGCGAGTCGTCGGTTGTCGATATCAAAGTGCGTTTCCTTCAGGGAGTCTCGCGACGGATTGGCAAATGCCAGTCGCCAACGACAGGCGTTGGCGGAAATTATGAGCCCGAGCTTCAGATCGTCGAATCGCTCGAGGTTGGGAACAAGGTGCTGCGAGCCTGGCAGGAAGCCATCGAGCGCGAGGTCGTCGTCCCTTCGGTGCGGCTGGACGATCTGTTGAACGCGCCTCTTCAAACGGGCATTCTCCTTTTCTGACACGCTCGAATCTGAGCCCGTGACGGACGATTCCAATGCCGTCGTCGCATTCATTGTGCGCACCCGCGAAGCCTTGAACGGCACAGTCGAAGTGCGCGCGGAGAAATGCGAGGAAGGCCTCTTCAAGCTCGCGATTCTGATTTCAAATCTCACGCCCGTCGAGAGCCCTTCCATGGCAAACCGCGAAGAAATCCTGCTGAAGTGCGCTCCTTTCGGCGCACACAATTCTTGGGGTGACGTGCGGGCGAATTCGTTTCCTCATTCGATCCTCCAGAGCGATTCCGGCGCGCGTCGTCCGAATGCAAAAACATCGGAGCCTGGCCGGTGCTGGTTGGCGAGGAAAATGCCAGAGACGCGATGCTTTCCTCGCCGATCATCCTTTACGACTATCCCCAAATCGCACCTGAAAGTCCGGGCGATCTTTTCGATGGCACGGAGATCGACGAAATCCTTGCGCTGCGTATTTTGACTTTGAGCGATGACGAGAAGCGCGAAATACGCCAGATCGGACGAGCGCGCGCGCGAAATTCTTGAACGCACAGAGAATTTGCCGAACGATCATTTTTTGAAACTCCATGGCGTACTGAGGGGCATGAAACCCGCGTCTGAATGTGACGCCGATGTCGGCGCGAGGGGACGAACGATGAACGAGTGGGAATGGCATCTCCTCGAAGACAAGCCGCCGCTGGATAACATCACCATCGCGGGCGTTGCGGTGAGGCGCGGTGATCGCGTGCGTCTTCGCCCGCGCGAGGGCGGCGATGTTCTGGATCTCGCGCTCGCGGGGAAAATAGCCACGGTCGAATCCATCGAACAGGATTACGAAGGCAAGTTTCACCTCTCCGTGGTGGTGGACGATGATCCGGGACGCGATATCGGCCTGATGCGCCAACCCGGCCATCGGTTTTTCTTCAATGTGACGGAAATCGAGCCGCTCGACGAAGATCGTTGCTCCGCAACCGGCCAAGACGAAAACTCCGACGATTCTGATCGCAGGAATCGGGAATATTTTTCTCGGCGACGATGCCTTCGGAGTCGAAGTGGTGAAGCAGTTCGTCATTCGCGATCTTCCCGAAGGAGTTCGCGCGATTGACTTCGGCATTCGCGGCTTCGATCTCACCTACGCCCTGATCGAAGGCGCCGACGTCACCATCCTTGTTGACGCTTGCCCGCTCGGCGGCAAGCCGGGCGATCTCTACATCGTTGAGCCGGAACAGAGCTCGACCGAAACACAACTCGAGCCGGTTGCCCTCGATGCGCAGCGCTGAATCCGATGAACGTGATTCGAGCCGCACGCGCGATGGGTGGCCCGCTGAAGAAAATACTTTTGCTCGGCTGCGAGCCGCTGTCGCTTGGACCGGAAGAGGGACAAATGGGACTCAGCGAGCCCGTGGCTTCCGCAGTCGAACGCGCGATCCCGTTGCTCGAATCTTTAGTAAAACGAATTCTGGATGGTGAGTGGCCGTGAAAGAACCGGAGCACAAGTCCGGAAAAGGAGCTTCCATGGATGCAGAGTTGATGCGAGACGCACAAAACGGGCTGACGACCGACAAGGAAACACTCTACTTGCTCGGCGGCGCGGCTCTAATCGTTTTCGGCGCCGGATTGATACTTTCCAATCCGGTGGTTCGAAAATATATGGGGCAGATAGGCGTCGGCGGCATCGCCAAAGATCTGATGCCGGACCTCGATCGGTATCTGAAACTCCGCTCGATGTAGCGCGACGCTGCGCGGCATGGGCCCGGACTATCGATTGGGCTCCGATTCTTTGGACGTATCCGCAGACGTCTGGGAGAGATTCGGTGGGACAGGTCCGGTATCTGTTTGACCAGCGGTCGAGCCAGTTAATAGTTCACGCATTTGCGAGCGGGATTGTTGCCATCGTGGCGCACAGCCCCAAATTTTCGGTCCAGGATTTCTCCGGCGAAGCCATCTTCGACGCTGAGGAGCCGGCGAAGTGCTCGATGCGGATGGACGCCAATCCCCAGTCGCTCAGCCTGGTTGACGAAGCGAACGAGCGGGATTTGCGCGAGATTCAGCGTGTCGCATTCGAGGAAGTGCTGGAAACAAAAAGGTACCCACGGGTCTCGTTCGAGAGTACGAGCGTGACCGCCGCTTCGATTGGCACGAATCATTATCGCGCGGAGATTGACGGGAACTTAATGCTGCACGGAGTGAGAAGTCCGCAAAGCGTGACGGCGCAAGTCATCATGAACGAAGACAGCATGCGCGCATACGGCGAGTGCCATGTGAAGCAGACCAATTTCGGCATTCGGATCGTGTCCATCGCGGATGGATCGTTGAAGATTAAAGACGAAGTCAGAATCGGTTTTTTTATCATCGCGCGCAGAGAAGGGTAGACTCGGAATGCCAGCGGAGAGCGGAGCAGCAATGGCTGCGCAAACAGCGGCCCGTTACGCGATCGATGCGTCCCTGAGCCGCCTGATCGTGAAGGTGACTGCCGGCGGTTTCCTTTCGGCAATGGGCCACAACCCCACGATTGCCGCTCGCGATTTCGCTGGCGAGGCCAGTTTCGTCCCGGAGACGCTCGATCAAGCATCGCTTCGGTTGAGTGTGCGTCCCGATTCGTTCGAAGTTACCGACGACGTCAGCGAGAAGGACCGGCGCGAAATGGAAAGCACCATGAAACAGGAAGTTCTCGAGACGTCGCGCTTTCCCGAGATTACTTTTCAAAGCTCGAAAATTTCTCCGACGCAACTGGGTACGAATCAGTTCGCCGTCAATATCGCCGGAGATCTGACGCTGCACGGCGTCAAGAGACCGCAAACGATTATTTGCCAGGTATCCGTCACGGGAGACACTCTGCGCGGCTCCGGTGAATTTTCGCTGAGGCAAACGGACTACGGACTCAAACTCGTCTCCGTGGCTGGAGGCGCGCTGAAAGTGAAAGACGAAGTGAAGTGCTCCTTCGACATCGTGGCCCGGAAGCAAGCCTGATTCTATGAGCGCCGGCGAAGAAAATTCGAATCCGAGTGGAGGATGTCATATGTGTCTGGCCATACCTGGAAAAATCATCGAAATTTCGGCCGAGAACGCAAACTCCGCTCTGGTGGATGTCGTTGGCGTCCGGCGCCATGTTGATCTCGGCCTGCTCGAAGACGACAAACCCGTGCCGGGTGACTGGGTGTTGATTCACGTCGGTTATGCGATGAGCAAAATCAGCGAACGGGATGCAGCCGAACAGATGCGCACGCTCGAAATGCTCGGCGAAAGCGACGCGGCCATGCAGGAAGTGCGAGGTTACGGATTAGAAGATGTCGAACCGAAACCGGTTTCGTGAAGCCAGGGCGTCGTTAAGGCGTCGCAGCGCCTGGCCGATTCGTATTCGAGGCGAGAATGAAATACGTTGACGAATTCCGAAGACCCGAATTGATTAACAGAACCGCCGAAGAAATCCGCCGCCTCGCCGATCCGAATCGCCACTATCGCCTGATGGAAGTTTGCGGCGGTCACACCCACGCAATCTATCGCTTCGGCCTGAAAGATGTGCTCCCCGCCAACATCGAGTTGATTCACGGTCCCGGCTGCCCCGTGTGCGTTCTCCCGATGGGCCGAATCGATGACGGCTTGTCGATCGCCGCAAAGCCCGACGTGATCTTCGCCGCGTTCGGCGACATGATGCGCGTCCCCGGCACGCACGGCAGCCCGCTCGAACACAAGGCCCGCGGCATGGACGTGCGCATCGTTTATTCGCCATCCGACGCCATCAAACTCGCCAAAGCGAATCCCGATAAGCACGTCATGTTCTTCGCCATCGGATTCGAAACCACGGCGCCGTCAACGGCCCTGACGCTGCAGCGCGCCGAAAGCGAGGGCCTGCGCAACTTTTCCGTTTTCTGCAACCACGTCACGATCATTCCCGCCATTCGCGCGATTCTCGATTCGCCGGACATGCGGCTCGACGGCTTTATCGGTCCGGGCCACGTCTCCACGGTCATTGGCTGCCGCCCGTACGAATGGATCGCGCAAGACTGAAAAGAAGCCGATCGTGGTCTCGGGCTTCGAGCCGCTCGATCTCCTGCAATCGATCGTGATGCTTCTTCGCCAGCTTCGCGCCGGCGAAGCAAAGGTGGAAAATCAATACAAGCGCGTGGTTCCCTGGGAAGGAAATCGCGCCGCGCTGCGCGCCATGGCCGATGTCTTCCAGCTTCGCCCATATTTTGAATGGCGCGGCCTCGGATTTATTTCGCAGTCGGCTCTGCGCCTCCGCGACGAATATGCCGAATGGGACGCCGAGCGCCGCTTCGATGTCCCCGGCATTCGCGTCACGGATCCCAAAGCCGCGCAGTGCGGCGAAGTTCTGAAGGGCGTCCTGAAGCCCGCGCAGTGCAAATTGTTTGGCAATGAGTGCACGCCGGAACATCCGGTGGGTGCGCTGATGGTTTCTTCGGAAGGATCATGCGCCGCATATTACAACTACGAACACCGGAAGGCAGCGCTGGTGACGAGCCTCAGCGCGCTCAGGCTTGAGCCGGCGAATCCGCCGCCGTCCCGACGTCGGCGAAGATTCGCTTTCGCGAACCGCAGATCGAGATGGCTCACGGCGCCGGCGGAAAAGCCAGCCGCCGCCTGATCGAAGGCCTGTTCGTTCCACTGCTGTGCGGGGCTTCAACCGAACCGCTGGGCGATGCAGCTCACGTCAATCTCAACGGCGCACGCGTCGCGATCACCACGGACAGTTTCGTCGTCAAGCCGCTCCGGTTTCCCGGCGGCTCAATCGGCGAGCTGGCCGTCAACGGAACCGTGAACGATCTCGCCGTTTCCGGCGCGAGAGCCGAAGCGCTGGTCGTTACCTTCGTTCTCGAAGCCGGTCTGCCCACGGAAGTCCTGCAGGCAGAAATTCAAGCCATGGCCGGCGCCGCACGCGAAGCCGGCGTTCGCATTGTCGGCGGCGACACGAAGGTCGTCGAGCACGGCAAAGCCGATTCGATGTACATCTCGACCACCGGCATCGGCGCGCCAATCGCCGGAATCGAAATCAACCCCGCATCCGTCCGCCCCGGCGATAAAGTCCTGCTCTCCGGTCCCATCGGCGATCACGGCATCACGATCCTGCTTGCGCGCGGCGAACTCGATCTGGAAGCCGATCTGTGCTTCCGACACGCGCTCCGTTCTTCCGTTCGTCGAAGCGATCGCCCGCGTTGCCGGGCCGTCGATTCGCTGGATGCGCGATCCCGACGCGCGGCGGCGTGGCTACGTCATTGAATGAGCTGGCGCGCGACTGCGGTCTCGGCGTCGTGCTGCGCGAAGACGCGATTCCCGTGCGCGATGCGGTTCGCGGCGCGTGCGAGCTTGCTCGGCCTCGACCCGCTTCACATCGCGAACGAAGGCCAGTTCCTCGCCGTCGTTGCTGCCGAGGCAGCCGATGCCGCTCTCGCAGGCGGTTCGCAAAGTCCCGGGCGGCGAGGAAGCGCGCATCATCGGCGAAATTCAGGAACAGCCCGCCGGCGCCGTGCTGGTGACGACGCCATATGGCGGCACGCGAATCGTCGACATGCTCGTGGGCGATCCGCTGCCGCGAATTTGTTGAGGAATCGAATCGAACATGGCCACTCAATGCGCTCTCGCGGCTCAAATTGAACAGCGCCTGCTGGCGCGCAATCACGATCTTCGAATCTTTCTTCGCTCGCGAAGCGAATCGGCTCGCCGAAGCCTGCCGCGAAATGTCCGAACGATTCTTGCGCGGCGGCCGCTTGCTCGCCTTTGGCCGCGGCCCTTACGCCACCGACGCCCAGCATGTTTCCGTCGAATTCGTTCATCCGGTGATTGTCGGCAAGCGCGCGCTTCCGGCGCTCGATCTTTCGATTCTCTTTCGTCCGTGGCTCGAAGCCATCGTCACCGCCGACGACATCGTGATGGGATTCGGCCCGCCCGAAGGCGATCCCGAAGTGTGGGCCGCGCTCGAATCGGCGCGCTCGCGCGGAACGCGATGACCTTCGCGCTTCCGGGCCTCGAAGGCTCCTACGCCGTCGGCCCGCACACGTCCGATCCCTTCATGCACCAGGAACTGATCGAAATTCTCTATCACACGCTCTGGGAGACGGTGCACGTCTTCTTCGAGCATCGCGAACTCGGCCACGATGTCGGGCCAGGCCGGCTTCCTCTATCCGTTCCTCGGCCAGGAAAAGCAGGGAACCGGCGGACGCGATGGGCGAAGTCGCGCGATCGATCCGGATGAAAGTCGGCGACGACGCGAAGTTGCGCGAACAGGTCGCGCACGAAGAATCCGAACAAAATCGGCAACGCGTCCGCGGCCATTGCTCGATCGCGTCCGGCGCGGCGGCAAGCTGATCATTTTCGGCAATGGCGGCTCCGCGACCGACGCCAACGATTGGGCGATCGACTGCGTTGCCCCGCCCGCCGGCTATCGTCCCGTTCCCGCAGTTTCGCTCTCGCTTGAGCCGGCGAACATCAGCGCCATCGCCAACGACGTCGGCACGGACGTAATCTTTCTGCGCCAGTTCATCGCGCAGGCGCGGCCCGACTGACGTGGCCATCGCGATTTCCACCAGCGGCGGCTCGCGCAACATCATCATGGCGCTCGAAGAGGCGCGCAAACGCAAGATGCTCACGGTCGCGTTGCTCGGCTACGATGGCGGCGAAATTCTGCGTCGCGGCCTCGCCGATTTCCCCATCGTCGTTCATTCCGATTACATTCCGCGCATTCAGGAAGTGCAGGCCTCGGTCTATCACGTGATTCGCGAGGCTCTGGAGGTCCTTGGTCGTGGCTAAGCTCGAACTTTTTGGCTCGGCGGGCTGCCCGCACACGCAGGAAATGCGCGAATGGCTCGAATGGCGCGGCGCAGAATTCGTCGAATATGACGTCGAAGCGGACCGCGCAGCCCGCGACCGCATGCGCGCGCTCTCCGGCGGCCAGCGCACGGTTCCTGTGCTCGTCGAAGACGGCAAAGTCGTTCAGATCGGCTGGCAGGGCCGCGGCTGCGTCGTCAGCGGAGAATAGACGCGAGGATGAGCGCTCTGCTCGATCAAAGTCCGTGGCGTGGTGCAGGGCGTCGGCTTTCGCCCGTTCGTATTTCGTCTGGCTCGCGCGAACACACTTGCCGGCTGGGTCTTCAATGGCGAAGAGGGCGTCGAAATTTTTCTCGAAGGCGCGGACGAAATCTCGAAGCATTCGTTCAGGAATTGAAAGCTGCGCCGCCGCCCGCCGCGCAGATCGCCGAAATCGAAATTCACACCTCCGAGCCGGCCGGGCTTCAGCGAGTTCACGATTCGCGAGAGCCGCCGCGCAGGATCGCCCGACGACGCGCATCTCGCCGGATCTTCCGGTTTGCGACGATTGCCTCGCAGAACTCTTCGATCCCGCCGACGCGCGCTATCGCTATCCCTACATCAACTGCACCAATTGCGGCCCGCGCTACACCGTGATTCTCGCGCTGCCCTACGACCGCCCGAACACCACCATGCAAGCGCTGGCCGCTCGATGAATTTTGCGCGCAGCAATATCGACGAGCCGTGCGAATCGCCGCTTCCACGCGCAGCCCGTTGCTTGCCCCGCGTGCGGCCCCGGCTACTATCTTCACGTTCGCGACGAAATCGTGCGCGGAAGCGATGCGAGCATCCGCGAAGCAGCCGAACTTCTCGTCAACCGGCAAAATCGTCGCGGTAAAAGGGCTCGGCGGCTACCATCTCGCTTGCGACGCGAAGAATGCCGCGGCCGATTCAGTGCTCTGCGCGAGCGCAAATATCGCAAGGAAAAACCGTTCGCGCTGATGGTGCGGAATCTCGATGCGGCTCGCGCGATCGTCGAGCTGTCTGCCCGATGCGGAAGCGCTTCTCACGTCCGCTCGCCCGCCCGATCGTGGTCGCGCGCGCTAAAGTCGGATTTCCCGGGCGTCGCGCCCGGCAGCAACGAACTCGGCGTCATGCTTCCCTACACTCCGCTGCATCATCTGCTCTTCGCGGCCGGCGCTCCGGAAGTTCTGGTCATGACCAGCGCCAATCGCTCGAGCGAACCGATCGCCTACGAGGATTCGGACGCGCTCGACGCGGCTCTCCGCCATCGCCGATGCATTTCTGATCGGCGAGCGCCCCATCGCCCGCCGCGTGGACGATTCCGTCGCTCGCGCCGGCGTTTTCGGCCGGTCGATTCTGCGCCGCTCGCGCGGCTATGCTCCGGGCGCCGTCACGACGATTCCCACGCGACCGCCCGATTCTCGCTCTCGGCGCCGACCTGAAGAACACCATCACGCTCGTCGTCGACGGCCAGGCCTTCGTCAGCCAGCACATCGGCGATCTCAGCGACTATCAATCCCTGCGCGCCTTCCAGGAAACGATCGACGATCTTGTCTCGATGTACGACGTCGATCGGGCGGATCTGCTGGTCGTCCACGATTGCCATCCGCAGTATGCCTCGACAACTCACGCACAGAGCTTTGCGGCTGCCGAGCGCGGAAGCGTCCAGCATCATCGCGCGCACATCGCTTCGGTTCTTGCCGAGCGCCGCGAATGGGAGAAGCGCGTCGTCGGCGTCAGCTTCGACGGCACCGGCTACGGCGACGACGGCACGATCTGGGGCGGCGAAATCTTCGTCGGCAGCATCAAGGAAGGTTTCGACCGCGTCGCTCACCTTCGCCGCGCGGTCTCTGCCCGGCGGCGATGCGGCCGCGCAATATCCCGTGCAGGCCGCTGCCGGCTTCCTGGCTCAGATGGATGATTTGCCGGATCTCGACGCTCCGCCATTTTCTTTTCCCGAGCGCTACGACGACGCGCGCACGCTTATGCGAAAGGGCGTCCGCACGTTCACCACCACTTCGATGGGCAGGCTCTTCGATGCGGCCGCCGCTCTGCTCGGCTTCACGCGCGAGGTGAGCTTCGAAGGCCAGGCCGCGATGTGGCTCGAGCAGCTCGCGCGCATCAGCAGATCACCGCCGACGCGTATCCATTTCCGTTCGACGGCGAGGAGCTCGATTTCCGGCCGCTGCTGCATCGACGTCGCGAGCGATCGCTCGCGTGGGCGTGCGCCGGCGGAAATTGCGCGCGCCTTTCAGCGCGGCATCGCCCGCGGCCTGGCCGGCGCGATCACAACGCTTTGCCGCGCGAACGAGATCGATACGTGCGTTCTCTCCGGCGGCGTTTTTCAGAACGAACTGCTGCTCGAGGATCTGCACGCGACTCTTGCAACTCCGCCCGGTCGCGATCTGGACGAATCACGCCGTTCCTCCCAACGATGGCGGCATCAGTCTGGGACAGGCCGCGCTCGCCGCGTTCGGCCGTTTCGAGTCCGAAAGCCCCGGCGCCAGCCGCCCGCAGAGGCCCCTATGCATGAGCTTTCCATCGCGATGAGCATCGTCGAACTCGCCGAAGAGGAATCGCGAGCGCCGCGGCGGTCTGCACATCACTGCCGTGCATCTGCGGCTCGGGCAATCTCGCGGGCGTGGTGAAAGACGCGCTGCTTTCCTCCTACGAAATGGCTTGCGAGGATACTCCGCTCGCCGGCTCGCAACTTGTCGTCGAAGAAGTTCCAGGCATGGTCTATTGCCCCACGTGCGATGCGCGGCGCCCCGTCGCTCGTCGGAATGGTTTTGCTGCTCCGAATGCGGCTCGCTGGCTTCGGAAATCGTGCAAGGCAAGGAGCTCGAAGTGGTTTCGCTGGAGGTGCAGCCGTGAGCCCCGGAACGCGCATCATCGAAGTCCGCCAGAACGTGCTGAAGCAGAACGATCTGCTCGCGCGCGCGCTTCGCCAGCGATTTCACGACGCCGGCGTGTTTGTCGTCAGCATGGTATCCAGCCCCGGCTCCGGCAAAACTACGCTTACTCGAAAAAACGCTCACGCTCCTTCAGCCCGAATTTCGCGTCGCCGCGCTGGTCGGCGATCTCGCCACTGAAAATGACGCGCATGCGCCTCGCCCGCAGCCAGGCGCCCGTGAAACAGATCACCACGGGCACTCTCTGCCATCTCGAAGCCGCCATGATCCAAACCGCTCTCGAAGGCTGGAATCTCGACGAACTGGATTTCCTGTTCATCGAGAATGTCGGCAATCTCGTCTGCCCGTCCTCTTACGATCTCGGCGAAGATCTTCGTCTCGTGCTGATGTCGGTCACCGAAGGCGAGGACAAGCCGCTGAAGTATCCGACGATTTTCAATAGCGCCGATGTCGCGGTCATCACGAAGATGGATCTCGCCGCCGCCGTGGAGTTCGACGCCGCCGCTGCCAATCGCAGCATCGAGTGCGTTCGTCCTGGAATGACGATGCTCGAACGTCTCGGCAAAGTCCGGCGCGGGCATGAATGCCTATCTCGAATTTCTGCGATCGCGTAAGGCAGCCGCGCGTAAGGCCACGCTTAGCGCCTTCTGATTGGCTTCACCCGGCGATAAGACCTGGGAGCCTTGCTTCCCTCGCAAGTCACCCCCGCCATCTGAATGAATGCCGGAGCGAAAAAGTGTGGCGATTAGAAGGCAGGCAATAATATACTTGACTAACCAACGGGATTCTGCTAGTGTTGGGATATGAAAAAGCCACGAACTCTCCAACAAGCGATTCGATATTTCAGTGACGAACAGGTCTGCATCGACACTGTTGCCAAGATGCGCTGGCCGAATGGCCCAGTGTGTCCTGTTTGTGGGTGCGGCGAGCACTATTATCTTGCCACACAAAAGCGCTGGAAGTGCAAGGGATGCCAAAAGCAATTCAGCGTGAAACTGGGAACCATTTTCGAGGACTCGCCAATCTCCCTCGACAAGTGGCTTGCCGCTCTGTGGATGATTGTGAATTGCAAGAACGGTATCAGTTCCTACGAAATCTCCCGCGCTGTCGGCGTCACTCAGAAATCGGCTTGGTTCATGATGCACCGCATCCGTTTGGCGATGCAGGGGCAATCCCTAATGAAGCTAGGGGGCGATGGCAAAGAGGTCGAAGTGGACGAGGCTTTCATGGGCGGGAAGTCTCGCAACATGCACGCTCATGTGCGCGAACTGCGTCAAGTAACTAAGGGCGACAAGGGCAAGATTCCCGTACTCGGATTCCTTGAGCGGGGCGGCCACGTTCGGACAAAAGTCATCTCAAGCAGAAAGAAAAAGGCTCTGCAATCTGAGGTTCGGGAGAATGTCGAATCTGGAACGACGCTCTTTACCGATGCTCTTCCTTCATATGAGGGCCTGATTCGGGACTACACGCACTACGTGATTGACCATGCCGTTTCCTACGCTGAAGGAAAGGTCCACACGAATAATCTTGAGAATTTCTGGAGTCTTTTGAAGCGCGGCATTCGAGGCACTTATGTGAGCGTCGATTCGTTCCATCTTTTTCGATACCTTGACGAGCAGGCCTTTCGCTACAACTATCGCAAGGGATTGAAGGACGGGGATAGATTCGACGTAGCTTTATCGCAGATCGCGGGAAAGCGGCTCGCCTATTCGGAGGTGACTGGCAAGGTGGGGCAGGCGTGCAACTAATCCGTTATTCAGGGAACGTGGGAAGCGGAAGCGTTCTTGATTCTCTTCCGCTTCTCTGCATTGAGCTTGGATTTTATTTTGGAGTGTGGTACTGACAGAACTTTTTTCAGGGCATCTTCAAAATTCGCGTATTCACCCGACGCATTCTTGGCCGAAGGTTTCGGATGACTCGCCACAAAGAATCCCTCTCAGGAGGGATATTACAGTGGTGCGCCCCAAAAGCCAAGAGAGTTCACGTGGCGTCAGGAAAGTACGGTTCGAACAACGGCAAAACGTCGCCAAGGATGTGAGCCATAAGCAGGTTGAGAGTTTCGGAAACTTCGCAACCTTGTACGGGTCCCTCGTCGAACGTTACACAGACAATGATCTTACGGTCCGTCTGCACTTCTTGTCCGGGGATGACGTTGACGACCGGAAAGTTTCTGAATTTTGCATTACGCTTAAAGGAAGGCAATGTCAGGGTGGGTGCCCTGAGGTTCGCTACGATTCCTCCCGACTTGTCAGGTCTCAACGTAAGATTGATTTCGGCCGCACGCAGGTCCGTAACAAGCAACCGTCTGTGCTTATTCGTGTTCGCAAGTTCGTTGAGAATCCACAAAACGGAGTTTTTCCACTTCTCCCCGCTATTGTAAGGCTGCATCCACTCGATGAGTGCACGAGCATCTATGGGAATCCCGTCGAGTTGCCCTCTCCTACACGCATCTTTGAATCCTTTCGCTTTTTCGCAAATAGGGAATATCTCATGGTCAGTGGGTTTATTGTTCGCAGCAAGTACAAGTTCCCGCACCAGATAATCCAAGGCAGACCTGACGTTCTGTATGCAGTCCCCTGCGATGTAGGAAATGGCGTGAGGAGGCGACCCTTTGGCGTTGATGCTCAAAAACGTGCTATTAGTGGAAGCCTCTGGCTCACTTACAATTTCTGCTGGGTTAGTCTTAAAGTACTCCTCGAACACGCGTTCCAGCACCTTGAAATTCTCTGCGGCCCAGAGGACTTTCTCCCTAACCCGCTCCAGATTTGCCACCAACGACATGAGACTTAGAATAGCACCGTTGGTTAGCGAAGTATATTATTGCCAGAAGGCAGCTCGATCTCTTGTTTTCTGTAACTTAGCTCGATTTTGAGTTCCGCCGGTATGGCGATTAGAAAATCGCGCCAGTCCCCGCAGATTCTAGAAGATTGGCTGGGAGGCCTGGACTCGAACCAGGATAATCAGATCCAGAGCCTGATGTCCTACCATTGGACGACCTCCCAGCAGCTTGCACCGAAGAGGACAACAGATTATCAGCATCGCACGCGTTCTGCCAAGACTTCCGGCGCGTCGTGCAGTGGCGGTCTGTAGGGTCCGTCGTCATGTTTCGTGCGCATGGCGCGGGCCTCGAATCCGTGCGGCGTCAATTTGAAATTCGGCGTGGCATTAAGACGGACCGCCCGCCGATTTTGCGTGGCATTTCACAGCCGCCTTTCTTGCGGGGCATTTCGCGTTTCGCGGGGGGCATTCCACCTGCCGATGGCGCTCAGCCGCGGGCGGCGGGCGGCTCGACGGGCACCAATTCTTTTCCGCGGATGGTGTACTCGGCGCCGCGCCAATAAATGCGGCGCACAAAGAAGCTGGCGATGAGAATCCCGAACGCGCAGGCATCTTGCAGCGGAAGCAGCCAGAAGCGTTTCCTGGCCAGCGGATCCCGCAGACCCCAGACGGCTACGGTCCACGCCATCAGTCCGCCGAGCACGAGATAGGCCGCGGCGTAAGCGGCAGCGAATGCGTGCGACGGCGCAATCAGCGCAACAAGAACAGCCCACGGCAGTCCGTGCGCGAACAGCAAGCCCGCGTGCCCTGAAGGCGTCGCGTTGCATATCGCCAGCGACCATCGCAACTGGTGCCGGAAATATTCTTTCACCGGCGTTTCTGGATATACGGTGTCCACCGGAACAGAAGCGATCTCCACGCGATCACCGCGCGCGGTGATGCGATGCCCCAGCTCGTGATCGTCCGTAAAGTAATCCGCAAGCGCTGCGAAACCGCCGATTTCCGCGAGCCGCGACTTCGTCAGCGCCATCGTCGCGCCCAGCGCGAAATCCACCGAATGGAAAAGCCACGCGACGAGCACCCCGGGTGCAAAATCGGCAGTGTTGCCGAGCGCTTCGAGCTCCGAGCCCAGCGAACGCCCCGGAATGCCGCGATAGAGGCACGTGACTGCGCCAACTCCTGAATCGCGAAATGGCGCGGCCACAGCGCGAAGGTAGTCGCGCGACACTCGAATATCGGAGTCGCTGATCACCAAAGTATCGTGGCGCGCTTCGCGGGCCATTCGCGCGAGTTTGTTCACTTTATTCGACGTGCCGATCGCGTCGGCGCCGATCAGCAGACGAATGCTGCGCTGCGGAAAATCGCGAATAATTCTCTCGACGACGGGAACCGCAGGATCGCCGGCGTCCGAAGCGTTAAACAGAATTTCGTACTCGGGATAATCGAGGCCGCAGAAACTCGCGTAATTCTGGTACGACTCGCGGTCGAGCCCGTGGACCGGCTTCAAAATGCTGACCGGTGGCGCGAAATCGCGAGGCGGCGCCTTGTGACCGCGAAAAAATCGCCGCGCCGCGATCACCGCCAGCACGTAATAGATCAGCGGAATCGCCGCCGCGATCAAAACGAGCCATCGCAAGCCGTGCAGAAACATGAGCACGTTGATTATCCGATGCAGACGAGCATCACGCCGAAGCAGACGAGGAGAACGCCGAGCCAGCGCTGCGTCGAGACGCGCTCGCCCAGCAAGTATTTGCCGCCAAATGCGCCCGCCGCGTAGCTCAGCGCCGTCACGGGAAATACAAAGCTCACATTTTCAAAGGTGAGCAGCATCATCAGCGAGAAAAATCCGAGAGCCATCAGCGCGATGCCGCACCACATCCATCCCAGGCGGAACGCTCTGGCAATCACGCGCAGCAGATTGCGCGGCGAGAAATCATGCACCTCGCCGATTTCTTTCATTGCACGCGAGACTGCGATCTCGCCGCCCGTGCCCGCGAAGATGATCACCACGAAGAACAAAAGCTCGCGCAGCATCACGCTTGCTCCGTCGTGCGCGGAGGCGTCCGCCCGACAAGAAACACGCCGAGCGAAATGACTACCACGCCGAACCACCTTACGGCGCTGACGGCTTCGCCGAGCACGAAATAACCGAGCAACGCGATGATCACATACGCAAACGACGATGCGGGCTGAACGAAGCTGTAGTCCGCGTAAGAGAGCACGAGAAGATAGACGACGAAGAACGCAAGAAGCGCGGCGATGCCGGCCCAGACGAGCGGCGATTCAAATGCGCGGACGAAAAAGTGTGCGAGCTGTGCGGGCGCCAATCCTGGCGCCGTACCAATCTGACGCATTCCCTTCCCGAGGCAGACATCGCCGAGCGGGCCAAGAATCACCATCAAGGCCAGCAGGATCGCGGTCTTCAGATGCAGTCGTGCGTAACCGCTCATGCGCTGTGCGAACCAACGGGCGAATTCGCCTCCACGGGCGAAACCGCAGCCGAGGGCGTCTCTTTCATGCCCTTGCGCGCCAATTTGCGCCGCTGCGCGCGGAGGCGCAGGAAATCCACGGCTTCATGATAGAGGCGCTTGCGCTCGTCCGCATCCCACAAGCGCTGGCGCACAAAACGCCAGGCCACGCGTGGGCGGAAATAGTAATCGTCGTAGAAGCGATGGACTTCGCTCATGATCGTCTCGCGCGAAAGGCCGGAATAGGCGAGATGCGGGAGCTGGTGGCCGCCGTCATCGGCAATCGCTTCGCCGTGCAAATAGCCTGCCGATTGTGCCACGGTGTAAAGCTCCGTGCCGGGATAGGCATGCGCCATCGAAACCTGAACGGATTCGCAGTCCAGTTCCTTCGCGAAATCAATCGTGCGCTGGATGGTTTCCTTGGTTTCGCCGGGCAAACCGAGAATGAAATCGCCATGAACGTGGATACCGGCCTTCTTGCAATTCTTCATGAAGGCGCGAGCCATCTCCGTCGTCGCGCCTTTCTTGATGTTCTTCAGAATTTGCGGGTCGCCGGACTCGAAGCCCACGATCAGCAGCCGCCCGCCGCCATCGGCCATGGCCTTCAGCGTTTCGTAATCGCTATGAACGCGCGCCGTGCAGGACCACTGCCGGCCGACTGGCGCGATTTTCTTGCACAGATCGATCACGCGATCCTTGCGGATATTGAAAGTATCGTCGTCGAAGAAAAATTCCTTCGCTTGCGGAAACCGTTTCGACGCTTCGGCAAATTCGCGCGCCACGTTATCGGTCGAGCGCACGCGCCAGGCGTGGCCTGAAAGCGTCTGCGGCCACAGGCAGAACGTGCATAGCGCCGGGCAGCCGCGCGACGTGTAAAACGACACGTACGGATGCAGCAGGAACGGCACGTTGTAATTCTCAATTTTCAGATTCTTTTCGTAGACTTCCGTCGCAAACGGCAGTGCGTCGAGTTCGGCGGTCTGCAGCGGCGGCCGTGATTCGTTGTGAACGACCTTGCCGTCTTTGATGTAGCTGGCGTTCAGAATTTCGCTGAGCGGCTTGCCCTGAGCGTATTCCACCACGGCATGATCGAACTCGCCCCGCACGATGAAATCAATATACGGGCTCGTGAGCAGCGTCTCCGCCGGCTTGATTTGCACATGCGGCCCGACGAAGCAAATTTTCAGCGCGGGCTTCCGTTCCTTCATCGCGCGGGCCATTTTAAGGTCGCTGAGAAAGCCGACTGTCGAGGTAAAGAGCACGACGAATTCATAATCCTGCGCGATGCGCACCGTCTCGTCGGGGGTCACGTGGTGTGGCGGGGCATCCAACAGCCGGCTTCCTGGCAGCATTCCGGCGGGGTACGACAACCACACGGGATACCAGTAAGATTCGATTTCGCGGGTCGCCGGCCAGCGCGAACTGGCTCCGCCGTCGAACTTCTCAAAACTTGGCGGATTTAGCAGCAGCGTTTTCATTACAGATGCCATGAAGCGCGCCCTCCTCGGGGCTGCGAGCCCCCGGGCTCGCTTGACTCCCAACGACTATTCTAACCGACTTTGCCAGCCCGCCCAACTCAGCTTCTCGCCGCTTGGCGTAAACCATGCTATTGGAACAGATTAGAGAGCTGCCCGGTGGTCTGGAGCAGCGAAAGCTGGCCCTGCTGGCGGGCAAAATCGGCGTCCAGAAAATTGACCCATTTCTCGCTTTCCTCAACGCGGATCTGCTCCAACTCGGCCAGAGAAGCACGGCCCTGGTCAAAGCGCTCCTGCGTGATGCCGAGCGATTCCTGGGTTAGTTTCAGGTCAAGCCGGGCCACTTCGCGCGCCGACTCCAGCTCATGGACATTCCGCGCTTGCTGCCGCACTTCCAGCCGAACATCGTTGCGCTTTGATCCCACGCCCAGCTCCGCCGCGGCGAGTTCGCTCTTTGCCAGCGCGACCGTCGCCGCCGTCTTGGCCGCAAACAGCGGAATTGTCACCTGGAAGCCGACATTCACGTTATTGCGCTGGAATGCGCTGAAGAATTTCTGATAATTGTTGATCTTGCTGAGCAGGTCGTACTCGCCGATCACCTGAACCGTCGGCCAATAGCTTTCTTTCGCGCCCTTCAGTAAATGCTGCCGCGCGCTGCGCTCGTTTTCCTGCTCTTTCAGGTCAATGCTGTTTTCGAGCGCGACGCTTTCCAGCGCCGCGGCGGATTCTTCCGCTGTCGCCGGCAAATCCTCCGGCGCCACTTTAATCGCGGCGCTTTCCGGGTAACCAACTTCAGCGCGAAGCTGCTCGGTAAGCACCACGTTGCGGTCGTCGAGCAGCAGCGCGTGGTGATGGATCTTGGCTACGCTGAGTTCGCCGCGCGTCACTTCTATGGGCAATTCCAGGCCGGCGCCTGCACGCTCGCGCACGTAATCCAGTATTTTCTGCGCGCTGGCTTCTTCCGTCTGAAGAAGTTCGAGCGCGTGCCGGACCTTCGCGAGTTCCAGATACGTGGACGCGGTGCGCAGGATCACGGCGTCGCGCGTACGTTCAATTTCAAGCTGTTGACTTCTCGCACGGTCTTCATCGGCGCGCTGTTCGCCTTTCAATTCGGGACTGTAAACGCTCTCGGTGTAGACCACCTTAAAAACCGCCGGCGCGGCTCCTCCCGGCGTCGCCGGGAAACCATTGCTGTAGACAGGCGTCGCGCCTGTGAATACGTTCGGCAGAAACGCCGAATGGGCGAGCCGCGTAGTGTTCTTCGCGATGGTGTACTGCACGCGCGCGAGTGCCAGTTCCCGGCTGTTTTTGAGAGCCAGCGCGACGGCGGTCTTCAGAGTGAGCGGGCCGGAGTCCTGAGCGCACGCCGCGCTCGCACTTCCCAGCAGCAATGCGCAGCACGCTGCGACGCGCACAATCGAGCCGCGAGAATACGCCGGCGCGCTCGCTTGCCTCGCTTTCGGGGATTTATTCATAGCGCAACGAGTCCGTCGGCTGAAGTTGCGCAGCTTTGCTCGCGGGCAAATAGCCGAAAAGCAGCCCGGTGGAACACGACACCAGAAATGCAATTACGACCGACAGCCAGGAGATGGGAATGTGAACTTCGGTCGGAATCGGAAAAAAACGCAGCAACCCTTCCACAAGGAACGGAATCGCCACGGCAATCGCGATTCCCGTTATCGCGCCGGTCCCGCTGATCATCACCGCTTCGAACAGAAACTGATACAAAATCGCTCCGCGAGGCGCGCCCACCGCTTTCCGAATGCCAATCTCGCGCGTGCGCTCGGTGACCGTAACCAGCATGATGTTCATGATCCCGATTCCGCTGATCGCCAGCGCAATCATCGCGATCAGTATCAGCACGATCGTCATTGCGAACGAAATTCGCTTTGCCGTCTCGAGAATCGACGCCAAATTCGTGACGTGATACTCCACGCCCAGCCGATGGCGGCTGATCAAAAGGTCGCGGACCTCCCGCGTTACCGCATCCACGTCTTCAGGCCGGTCCGCCTGCGCGTAGAACGTCTTCACGTATTCTTGTCCCGTGTAGTATCCGATAAGCGAAAACGGCACGAGAATGGATTCGCCGGTAATCTCCGATTGCCCAAACGTCGAAACTCGTTCCCGGTAGACGCCAATCACCGTCAGCGTCATCTCCTCCAGCCGGATCTGGCTCCCCACCGGATCCTCTCCGGGAAAAAGCGTCGCCGAAAGAAACGGTGTCAGCAAGCACACCTTCGCGTGCGAAGCCATGTCGTCTTCATCGAAATATCGTCCGCGCAAGATGACCAGATTCCGGATTTGCTGAAATCCCTCCGTCACGCCGACCATCGCGATCGGACGAATCGCATTTTGCGCGACGACGCTCTGCACAATTTCGCGCGTCCCGGCAACCTGCACGACGTGCGGCACCCCTTCCTTCACGGCCGCGAGGTCCGCCAGCGAGATCTCGTCCGCCATTCTCGAGGGCTGTCCCCCGCCGGGATGGATCACCTCGCCGTACACCAGATTCGATCCCACTGCTTCGATCTGCGAAATGATGTAGCGCTTCCCCGCCAGCGCTACCGTGACCACCAGCACGATGCAGGCGCTGCCAATGATCACTCCAAGCATCGTCAGCATCGCGCGCAGTTTATTGGCGCGGAGCGCTTCGAGCGCGAGAGTCCACGTCTCGGCGAGCACGACTGGCGAATTGGTTCTCCGATCCAAATTCTTCCACCTCAAATTTCCGGTATTAAAAATCCAGACACAAATAGTTCTCGCGCGTTTTCTCTTGGCGCGGCCCCGGTTGATCGCTCCCGAATCTATCTCAATCGCGCCGCGGGTGTTTGTCTGCTTTCCACGTCCGCGGCGGAGCGGTAACTATCCGAAACGGGTCAACTGATTGGACTCAAAAAGGCCGGGAAACGATGCACGCAATCCTTATCTTCGGCGGATCTATTGCTTGAGGATGAATGGCTTACAATACCACGTTTGACCGTCTGAGAATGCGGGTGATATAAAGGCTACAGCGGTATTCCTTCGGTGGGGCCGTGGCGCAGTTGGGAGCGCGCCTCGATGGCATCGAGGAGGTCGTGGGTTCGAATCCCATCGGCTCCACCAACTTAATCATTCGCCTTCGATTTTAGTTTACGAGAGCGCGTCCCGGTCGGACCCGAAAGGTCGTGGGTTCGAATCCCAGCGCTCATGCCAACGATCCTACTGAATCCATTTACCGTTCGTTTGACTCCTTAGCGCCTTCCTTCTGAGTTTTACTTTTCGACGTCGGTACTCTGTGTTATATCTTCTTCAACGACCCTAGTGGACTCGGCGGGCAATTTCAAAAGTGTAGTGTGCGCGAGCGCAACGAGGGCCGTCCGCGCGAAGTTTCCTCCCGGACGCCTTTCTATCTCAACGCTCGACGTAGTGAGGAAATATGAACCGAAAAACAATTTCATTTGCAATGGTGGCGCTGCTCAGTCTGTTCGCGCCCGGCCCGGCCCGCGCCCAGCAGAAAGTCAACACTGTCGAACAAGCCCAAGCGCGCGGGATTCTTCATCAAATCGCGACGCTCATCGAAAAACAATATTACGATCCCACTCTTCACGGCTTTGATCTTCAGTCACGCGTCCAGCAGGCGGAACATCAAATCGATGCGGCGCCGAACCTGGCGGTGGGCGTTGGAGCAGTCGAGTGGGCTGTGGAAGGCCTGAATGATTCCCATACATTCTTCGTTCCGCCGATGAGAAACGTGATCGTCGATCCCGGATGGAAAATGGAGTTGGTGGGGGATCGGTGCATGATTTACGCAGTGCAGCAGGATTCGGATGCCTGGAAGCGAGGGCTTCGGCCGGGGGACGAGGTGCTGAAGATCGAAACTTACGAACCCAGGCGCGCCACGTTTTCAAAAATCGATTACCGTTTGAACGATTTTGCGCCACTGGCTGAGTATCATTTCGTTGTCGCCAGCCCGGAGCAGAGCTCGCGCGCGCTCACGGTGAAAAGCCGCATGCAGACGCTACCGCAGACGTGGAATGGCTTCACTGGCGGCGACGGCCAACATCAGATGCGGCGCCTTTTCGAAGGCTATCGAATTTTGGGGGAGTCGCGAACGGCGAAGTTGAACGACAAAGTCTTCATCTGGAAACTCCCCGAGTTCAATCTTAAGGACACCGAGATCGAACATCTTGTTGACGGGGCGAAGAAGCACGACGTATTCATTCTCGACCTTCGCGACAACGAGGGTGGCGGAGAGGATTCGCTGAAAGCCATGATTGCGAACTTCTTCGACGGCGAGGTGGTGGCGGGAAGGCTTATCGAACGGCAAGGCAGCTCTCCCCTGCACTATCCCACGCGTGGCCAACGCGCTTTCACGGGGAAGCTTTTCGTTCTTGTGAACAGCCAGTCAGCATCGGCTTCCGAACTGTTCGCCCGTATCGTGCAACTCAACAAGCGAGGCACGGTGATCGGGGACCACACAGCCGGCGAAGTGGGCCGCGGCAAATTTTTGCCTCTTCAATTTGGAGACGTATCGATCATCTCTTACGGCCTTCAGGTCACTGTCTCGAGATTTGAAACAGCAGATGGACAGGATCTCGAAGGCAAAGGCGTGACGCCCGACGTGCAGATTATTCCGACGGCAGCGGACCTTGCGAGCGGAAGGGATCCGGTGCTTGCGGAGGCGACGCGGCTTGCAGGCAGCCCGATTTCGCCCGAAGACGCTGGCAAGCTCTTCCCGGTCAAGTGGCTTTCACACTGAGTACGCGCGAGCATTCTATGTTCGCGGCGAAGAATGTAAGTAACCCCATCGGCTCCGTCATTAAATTATTCGTCTGCGATATTCGTTATCGTGTCAATTAATTGTGGCAGGCGCGGTCTCGAGCTGACGTCTATACGCTCGCAGGCAAATTCTGGCGAGTCTTTCCGGCAGATGGCTGTGCCCGCCGCGGAATCAATCAGAAGATGAAACGTCCGCCTACCGTCGGCGCGACGTTGGTGTCGTAGTCATACGGGACGCCGGGGCCATGAGGAATGGCGATGCCCAGACCGCCGGTCACGTCGGATACCGCAATTCCGGCAAACATGTCGAATCGCTTGGTGAAGTGATGATCAAAATAGAGCGACCACTCGTTGAGGGTGCCCGCGCAGGAAGCGCGGAATCCGGCCGTGGCATTGCAGGTCGACGGGACACGGAAGTCGTGCTGCAGCTGATGATACCAGGACAAAGTGACGTCGGTTTTCTTGTCGATCGCGTATTTTGCGCCGGTCCACCAGATCTGCACTCTCTTGGGAGAATCTAGATTGTTGTCTTCGACCCCGCTCAAGAGATAACTGCCCTGGGCAGACGCGCCGACGCCCAACGGGTTCGTCGGATTATCCTGCCAGATGTATTCGTACCCGCCGTAGAACCTGAATTTCTCCCACTTGTATTTGAGAGCGAGCATGAGCGCGCTGTTGTCGGTCACGATGCCATATTCGGTGTCGTACGTATCAATCACGTTGGGCCCGCTGATGGGATTCGTATTGATGCTGTTCATGGTCGACTCAAATGGCTCCGTCGGACTCTGAGGTCCCAGCAACGGATTGAGCACGCTGATCGCCTGGTTGTAATGCTGGTAGACCAAATCCGCACCGAAGTTGGAGTGCTCTCCGCCGAGGTCGAATCCGTAGGCCGAGTTGTGCGGTTGTTCCGGCGTACAGGTATCGGCACTCCAGACCATCGCGGAGGAGTAGCAGCCTCCAGAACCGTCGGCGAATTTATACATCGCGGCGAAATGGACCAGCCCAACGATGAGACGATATTTCAAGGCCTCGTCCCAACGCGTGTCCTCCGTGTCGCCGCCACCGGCCATCGTGCCGTTATAACCGATGTACGAAAAGGCATAGGCGCCGACGGCCGGATCGTAATTGAGCATCACATCGGTACCGAGAGAGCGCTGGCGACCGAAGGTCAGCGTGCCGAACTGTGTGGACGATATACCCCCGTAGAATTCGTCATTGAAGGGTTGGCCCGCGCGCGCGCCGTCGCCGGTCTCCGAGTAGCTCGACCTGGGGAGGCCGTTGTTGGTGGTGTTGGTCTGCGCCATGCTCGCGAGCCGGCCGGACTGTGGATTGATGCCGGTTGACGCGTTGAACACCACGAACCAGCCAGACAAAAACTCTTCCTTGCCCCTGATGCCCAGACCCGTCTGCGACAAGTTGTTTGGTGCGATGACGGCTCGAGATTGATATCCGTTCCGGTTGATCAAAGCTTCGCCTTCATAGTTATAGGCGTTTTCCGGCAAGCCGTGGCTGACCCAACCGACGCCGACGTCATACGCGCCGTACACCGTGATGCCGTGCCAGGTCAGCGAGCAATCGGTGGTGGCGAACTGGTGGAAGCTCGTGCAGGGATCGCTGGGCTTAGCCGCTGGAGGATGTTCTGAGGTGCTCGTTTGCGTCTGCGCCGGGGCGCTCGCTGGCGACTCGTCTGCCACGCTGGTTGGCGTCCGGTAAAGTGCGCTGAACCGGCCCTGATCCGGCGCGCTCGCCTGAGTCGACGACGGCGCCGTTGCATCGGTGGTGGATTGGGCGCGCGCGACGCCACTCACGCACAGAAATATAATCAGCGCTCCGAAGCTAGCTGTACGATGCGTCAACGTTATCTCCTCTTATTCTCATTTGGCGGGATTGAGACGAGATTCGCGAATTTACGCGATTTGATAAGAGATGTCAAACTGATTTGATTCGATTCCAGTGAGGTAAAAATACTTGCACGCGACGAAACGTTGAGGGAGTCTTTCGAACGAATCGCGAGGAAACTGGAAAATTACGTCCGAATAATCATCACTTCCGTAGATTTGATCAGCGCGGCCACGGTCTGCCCAGCTTTCAATCGCATTTCCCGAACCGCATCGGCGGTGATGATTGACGTAATCCGTTGGCCGCCAATCGACAGGGTTACCTGCGCCATCAGTCCGTTGATCTTGATGTCGGTCACGCGTCCCACAAGTTGATTGCGCCCGCTGATCCGTCGAAAGTTACTTCGCCGTTCGGCCACGTCTCCGCCTTCCTTCGCTCGATATAGGAACCGATCGACTTCTTTTTCCGGAATGCGGTGATGGCCGCCCGCCGTTTTCACGGAGCGAATTTTCTTCTTGTAGATCCACTGTTTCAGCGTGGGATAGCTGACTCCGAGAACCTGTGCTGCGTCGCGCGGCGTAAAGAGTTTAGATGTTGGCATGGCGATCTGCTGGGGAAATCTCCGGCCGCAACTTCCGCGAAAACGGACCGGACCGAGCCCGATGCTACGCTCCGGCCGCTCAAAGTGTCAATCCAGTGATGCTCAGGCATCGCCGGATTCGGCGCTGACGCGCCGATCACTGCAGCTTGGCGTACTCAGCCTTCGCCTGCTGCAGGATGGGGATGTCGGGGTCGGCGTCTTTCCACAGCGTGAAGAAATCGTTGTAGGCGGCCTTCGCTTTGGCGGTGTCGCCTTGCATCGCGTAGGCACGAGCGAGACTGAGATGGGCGAGTGCGCCGAGCGGGTAGTTTACTGTGAGTCCTCGGTGGGCGAGATACTTCTGAAACTCCGCGGCTGCTGCGCTCCCGTTGTGAGCCATCAGCTGCGCTTCGCCGCGAATGTAGACGGGATACATCGTCCCCGCCCCCAACGGCGGCAGGCTGCCCAATTCGTACGGCGCAGCCGCTTCGAGGGACTCGATTGCCTGGGTGGTGTTCTTGTCGTCAAGGTCGATCGCCGCCTTAATGGTCGGCAGCCAGTAAACCTTGAGCACTGTGAACGACGGGTAGTTCTTCTCCAACTCTGCTTCGCTGAGTTTTGCACCAGCGGTTTCGCCGATCCGGGCCAGCGCCAAGGAGGCAAGCAATTTCACATCCCGGCCCGGAGCAAGGGCCAGAGCCGCAGCAACATCCTGCTTCGCAATGGCGCTGTTTCCAAACTCCGCTTCTCGCAAAGCAGCATTGACCTGCCACAGCGCAGCCGTTTCTTTTGAGTCGTTGCGCACTGCCGAATCCACCGCACGTCGCGAGAAGTCCCGCGCTTTTACGAGATGCCCGAAATACGCCTCCGTATCGGATTGGAACGAGAGCATTTGGTCTTCAACTCCCGGCTTACCAGCAGCCCAAGCGACTTGCCGGTCCATTTCCGATGTATCGCCTTTGAAAAATGCAAGCCCATAGATGTTAAAGTGCACTAGCTCACTATCGAGCTTGCGCTCTTGGGCCTGCTCAATTTCCTTTTTCGCGTCATCCGGTCGATTGAGCGCAAGATAAATGCCTGCGAGGTTGTTATAACTGACTACCGTCGGTTCCAATCGCAGCGCTTCTTCCGTTTCTGAAGCGGCCTTTTCGTACTGCCCAAGCTCGCTATAGATAACCCCTAAGTTTCCGGGGGGAACCAAGTCCTGCGGATAGCTCTGGGCCCAGAGTTCGTAGACTTTGCTGGCCTGCTCTAACTCTCCGGTGACGTAGGTGTAGTACAAGGCAGAGATACGGTATTTTTCGTGTTCGCTTACGCGGTCGCGCAGTGCATAAGCTTTCTTGATATTCTCCGCGGCCAAACTGGGTTGTCCGAGATTTGCGTACATAAGTCCTAAACCAGCGTACGCTGCTGCAAAATTCGGGTCGAGTTCAAGAGCGCGTTGCAAAAAAGGAACCGCTGCGGCAGACCCTTTGGTGCGCGAAGTTGAGATACCCATGCTGAAGGCTTTCAGCGCTTCAAGCGACGAGGTGGTCGCTTCCACCGGGACGTCGAACTTCTGAATCGAGGCCAGCGATTCACCAAGTTGGCTTCGCAGGTTGGACGCCGCCTTACTAAGCGCTTTCAGCACGTCCTGCTTGGTTGCAGCCTCTTCCTGTTCCTTGGCCAACGTATCCCCGCTGCCGCAACTGACCGCGTCGACGCCGACCACGTACTGGCCGCCCAAGTTGGAAATCGAACCCAACATGATCGCTTTGCTGCCGGTGCGCACGCAGAGTTCTCCGGCAACGTCACGCGTGATGCGGTCGGTCGGCTGACGGCCCATCAGGCGCATCGTTTCATTCACCTTGCGGTCGGACAGAATGTTGAGAAAGGGAGATTGCCCGAGCTGCACGGCGAGAGCTTGTTTCAATGCGTCATCGAAAACCGGGTCACCGGTGGTGTTGTCGAAATCGGCGATGACGATGGTGTCCTTCTCGGTTAACGGCGCTGCTGAACGAGAACGGAAGTAGAAAACACCCGCCGCGACGGCGGCGATTAAGACGACGGCAGCAGGAACCAGAATCTTCCAGAATTTTCCGCTGCGACCGGAGACCTCGTCCATCTTGACCGCGGCGGATGATTGCGTTGCGGCAGCCGTCGTAGCAACAGAAGGATGCGAACCGGACGCAGCTACTGGCTGCGATTGCGTCGCGTGCGCGACCGAGGAGCCGGATTCGTGCGCGGAAGGTTGAACCGCAGCCGACGATCCTGATGCGGCGGCTGTGGTCCCGCTGAGCACGCCTGACATTGAGTCACGCTTCAGCCGTTGCAGCTCGGCGCCCATATCGTTCGCGTGCTGGTAACGCAGATTCCGGTCTTTCTCGAGCGCGCGGTTGATCACATCTTCGAGCTTTGCCGGGACGCCGGGATTCAGCCGCACAGGAGCGGCCGGGACGCTATGCAGAATCGCGTCGGTCGTCATTCCCGTCGTGTCGCCGCGAAAGGGCAGAGTGCCCGTGGCCATCTCATACAGCACCACGCCAAAAGAAAACAGGTCAGTGCGCGCATCCAGTTCCTTGCCCAGCACCTGTTCCGGCGACATGTAGGCCACGGTGCCTACAGCCGTTCCCGGGCTGGTCAGTTGGTCTGCGCTGACTCCCTGAACCGCGTCGGCGGTCTGCGTAGCTTGCGAAGCCCCTGCATCACCTTTCGGCGTCAGCTTCGCCAAACCAAAATCGAGAATCTTCGCGTGGCCGCGTTTGGTGACGAAAATATTGGCCGGTTTGATGTCGCGGTGAACGATGCCTGCGGTGTGGGCCGCATCGAGAGCGTCGGCGATTTCGATCGCCAAACCGAGCAGCACTTCCGTCTCGACTGGCTTTCCGCCAATGCGCTGCTTCAGGGTCATGCCGTCCAAAAACTCCATGGCGATGAAGGTTCGCCCTGCTTCTTCGCCAATGTCATGAATGGTGCAGATGTTGGGGTGATTGAGGGCCGAGGTTGCTTTGGCTTCGCGCTTGAATCGTTCAAGCGCCTGCGGATCGTGCGCCACATCGTCGGGAAGGAACTTCAAAGCGACGGCGCGGTCGAGCCGTGTGTCCTCGGCCTTGTAGACGACACCCATTCCACCGCCGCCAATTTTTTCAAGTATGCGGTAGTGGGAAATCGTTCGCCCTGAGAGTGGTGAAGAATCGGGCATCGGCGCGTATCTTAGGCTGCACCCATCTTCAAGTCAATCCGCCCTCCCGCTCCTCGTGGCGCGGGCATCCTGCCCGCGTCTTCATCCTTCTCTGCGCTCCTCCATTCGCGCTCTGTGGGGTCCCTCTCCATATTCTTCGTATCGCCGGTCGCCACCCTCATCCGAACGTCTAATGCTGCAACTCGTGTCAACGCAAAGTAGAAATGTCCGGTTTTTCGCCAGATAGAAATGTCCGCTTCCAAGGTTTTCTCCAAGGGTGTTCGGGAGGTGGATGGTATTTGGTTTTGATCTTGGTTGGGAGTTTTGGTTTTGGATCGGCAAGGCCGGGAGGCCGTAGGCCGGAAGGACTTGCCGATCGCGGCACGTTCGGGCAGGGGATCAGCGGCAAGTAACGGCCGCGAAAGCGCAGCCAGTGCGAGCCGTCGAGCCGCCGCTCGATCTCGGCGCGGGTGCCCCGCAGTCCCGCACAAACGGATTCGCGAGGAACTCCCCAGCGCTGGCCGTTCCATTTGACGGTGTGGTCGGAAGCGACGGTCCGCGCCAGGCGCACACTGAGAATTTGCTCCAATCGCTGAGCGCGTTGTAAACCTCGGTGCGCGTCACCGCTCGGCGTGGGTTGCACCGTGAAGCGCTGGTCCCAGAACGGCCAGAAGGTGATCTCCAGAAAGCGATTCGCCTGTTCGAGCGTACGGATTTCCGCCAAACGCATTTCTTTCACCAGGCGGTCTTGCAGCGTGCCGAACAGCCGTTCGATGCGCCCTTTGGCTTGCGGGCTATGCGCCGCGATCCACTCGATGTCCCGTTCCGCCAGGGCCCGGCCGAATTGAGTGCGCGAGGGTTCGTCGCGCAGTTGCTCTTGCCACTGCACCGGTCGAGAGGTCACGAACAGGCCGTTTTTATCGGTGTAGAGCGCCAGCGGCCGCCCGTAACGCTCTAGCCAGCCGCCCAGGGTGCGCAGATTTTCTTCGCTGGAATCGTGCTCCGCGAAACGGCCCCAGACCCGACTGGTCGCGTCGTCGATCAAGGCGATCAAGTGGCAAGCGGGGCCGCGTTCCTCCAGCCACCGGAACGGCGAGCTGTCCATCATCACCAGTTCGCCGAACCAGGAACGACGCGGGCGCCACACATGCACCGGCTGGCTTCGCCGGCGGCGTGTCTGCCACAGTCCGGCGGCACTCATCCACTTCCGCAGGGTTTCTCGGCTCACACACAGCCCGTGCTGCGCCAGATGCTCAGGGCGAGGGTGGGACCGAAACCCGCGTAAGCCGGCAGCTGCAACCGTCGCAGACTGCGCTGCTGTATCGTCAGAGAAATCTTGCGGTTCGAAGGACGTCCGCGCAGCCGATGCACCAGCCCGCCATCCCCCACGGTACGGAGACGCCCCAGTAAGCGTCGCACCTGACGATCGCTCAGCCGCAGGCGGTGTGCGGCGTCGATCTGCCGGAGATGCCTTTGCTCAACTTCGTGCAGCACCTTCAACCGCTCCCGCTCTCTCGCGCTCAACTCGATCCGCTCCTCTTCCATCGGGCCTCCCGGCCCCTAGAAAAGCGGACATTTCTACTTTGCACAAACCGGACATTCTCACTTTGCAGCGACAATGACGCTGCAACTCGTTGACTTACATGCACGTGCGTCCTAAGATGCCGTCCATCAGCACTTCGCCCAGTGCATGGCAGCGCGGGCCGGGGGTTCGAATCATGGAGTGGCGCGACATTCATGCCGATCGTCTCGAAGAATTGGCGCTCGTTCACCGCTTCTCCCTCAAGAAGCGCCAGCAGAACGGCGAGATCGATTTCCACATCACCGTCAAGGAGTTCGCCTCGCCGCCGCCCGGCCAGCACCTCCGCTTTTTTGCCGTCGCCGACCGCGAGGTCAATCAGAAAACTGCCCCGTTTCTTCCGTCCGGCTGGGGTGATAGCATCGGACAAGCGCTTCGAGATTGCATTCAACTGATTCGTCAATTCCCGTTCGAGGAACACGAGCGAGAGTGAAATCGTGGAGCTCAACAAAAAAGAAATCGCGCCCGGTATCCACGTAATCGAGCTGACCGGCAGCATCCACACGGGTCCCGAGTGCAAGCGCCTCGATGAAGCCCTCGAGGGCTATGCGCAGCAGAACCAGACGCACGTGATCTTCGACTTCTCGAAAGTCACGCACATTGATAGTTCCGTCATCGGATTGATTGTCAAGAGCCACTCGCGGCTGAAGAAATTAGGCGGCGAGCTGCGCCTCGTCGTCGCCGGCGGCATGGTGGAAAAAGTCTTGAATCTGACGCAGGTCAGCCGCGTGATCCATCTCTATCCGACCACGGCCGACGCCAGCACGAATTTCCTCCAGGGCAAATCTCCCGCGTAAGATTCCGTGCGCATCCGCGTGCAGTAGCGCGCGTCCCGCCAGCCTCAAAACGCCAGCTTCGTTCCGCTCCGCAGCACCAGCACCAAAATCCGCCCGTCCGAGTGAAAGCTGCCGCCCGTCGCCGTCTTCGCTTCCGTCAGCGGATCCGCCGGCGTCACGTGCCCGCGCCGCTCCACAAATCCCGTGCTCGATAGCGTGTTATTCACATACTCGCGCTCGCCGTCAATCGCCGGATCAATCTTGTGCGTCACGCCATTGTTCCGCTCGTCCCGCTCCAATCCGATGTCGTGCGTCGCTGCAATGCACCACACCTCGCGCCCATCCACTGTGAAAGACGACCTCCACGCTCTCAGATGATTTCGCGACATCACCACTCTCAATGGTTCCGCATGCGCGAATCCGTAGTCCTGCGAGCGCCCGAAAAGAAACAGCGTGCTCATCGGCATCGTCAGGTAATCTTTTTTCTGCAGTGTGGCTTCGAGGCCGGTGAACACCGATCCTTTCGCCGTTTTATCTACCTGGACCCATCCGGCCGACTTAAAAGCGTTCGTCACTTCGCTTTCCGACCCGACGATCAAAATGTTGACCATGTCGCCGGGATTGCCTTCCGGATCCGTCACGCGCCGCGGAATCTTTGCCAGCAAGTCCGGCGTAATCGCGGAAATCGCCGACTCCGCCGGCCCGCCGGCCACAGCAGCCCCGGCCGCGCTCGATCCCGCGCTGACATTCTCAATCGTCACGTGAAAGCTGCCTTGCGCTTTCTCGGCGTCTCTCATGCTCTGATTGATGCCCACGAGCAGCCGGTTCGCCACCGGCGCCACATAATCCTTGCTCGCGCCCACCAGAAAAGCCTCGGCAATATCCTCGCTTCCAAGCCTCGCGATCAACGCGCCGTGACCCGCGTCCCCCACCGGATACTGGTGAATCAAGTCTTTGTAGCCGCGCGACTTCCCTTCCGGGCCGATCTCGCCCGTATCTGGATACGAAATCGTCCCCGTCGCCGTGAAGTGCAGCTTCGCCCCCGCATGGACGTCGATCTTCGTGTCCACCCACAGCTTGCTGGCGTCTACGTCAAACTCGTACTGTTTTGTCGCGTGCCCGCCCGAGTTTTGCGCCTGCGCATCGCGCACTATGCCGGGCGATATCGCCGTCGTCGTCGCCGAAAGCAACGCGCAGCACAAGATTCCGGGCGTACGGTTCAAAACAGGCCTCCAGGAAAGCTGAATCGCGCGAAAGTGTAGCACTGGCCGTCAGCCCTCGCCAGACACCCCGAACGCCAGCAGCTCCAACCCAGGAAAATCTAAATCTCCCCAAATTTCGGCCGATTCCTAGTAACTAATAGTGAAAAGCAGTCGAAAACGGCCTTTTCGAACCTAGGTCTAGTACCTATGATTTGAGAACCGGCCTCGGGGGAGATTCGTGTCAACGACTTCAGGTGTCAGACCAGCAGAACAGATTCGTCGCAGTACACGGGTTGACGAATCAATTCCTATCACTGTAGTCGGCGTCGACTCGGCTCGGGGTCCCTATCGCGAGCAAGTTTTCACCACGACGCTCAGCTATCACGGCTGCAAATACGAATCCAAATTCGACGTTCTCAACGATTCCGTTGTCATCCTGGAACTGGCCGCCGATAAGGCCGACGAAGTCCCGGCTACCGTGCGCGGCCGCGTGAAGTGGGCCAAGCGCCCCAGCGTCGTCGGGGGGCCCTACGTTACGGCCATCGAACTCGAAGAGCCGGGAAACGTCTGGAAGCTCAGCAAGCCGCCGAAAGATTGGCAGGAGCTGGCAGCCGCGCCGAAGCCTAAGGTTGACGCCTCCAAGCCGCAGCCATTCCTCGTCTCCCGCGCTGAATCTGAAATGGTTGAGGCGCCCGAAAAAACGAATGCCGGCGCCGCCAAAAGTCAGGTCGCGGCCGCTGCAATTTCCGATCGGCCGCTGGGCGACCTCATGCGCAACTTTCAGTCGGAGATGGAGTCCATGCTCTCCGAAGCCGCGACTGCGGCCGTCCGCGAACGCGCCGCCGCCGCCGTCGAGGAAGCCCGCGCCACCATTCTGAAAGATGCCAAGCGCGTCGTCGCCGAAACCGGCGCTGCGCAAGCCGCTCCGTTGATCGAGCACTCCCTGCGTCAGTTCAAACAAGCCAGCCAGGAAACCGCGCTGGCATTTCAAGTCCAGTGGACGCTTCAGCTCGAAGACGAGGTCAAGAAGGCCGTCGATCGCGTCGAGGAACGCCATCTGCAACTCGAATCCGAGGCTGAAAACGCCTCCGCCGCTGCAATTGACCGCCTTCAGAAGGCCATTGAAAGCGCGCGCCGCGACGGCATCGATCGCATCATCGCCGGACTGAAAGAACAATTCACTCCGCTCGTCGAGCAGGCCAAAGCCGCGGCAGCGGAATTGAGCGCGTGCAAGACGGAAGCTACCAGGATTCTCGATCGATCGCTCGATTCCTTTTCCGCGCGCGCGGAAGAGATTTGCGCGGGTGCCCAGGCAAGATTCGAGGAAGCGGTTCGGCAGCGGCTCGAATCGGCTCAGGAGGAACTCGATCGTTCCGGAATGATCGCGTCGAATCTTGCGCTCGATAGCTTACGGCAGTCTCTCGAGAAACATGAACGCGAAGTCCGCGCCCGGCTCGAGAGCGACGTCGCGCCGGCGTCCAGCGCGGCGCTCGCGGCCCTTCGCGAAAGTGCCGACGCCGCTCGTCGCCAGTTTGTTGAGGATTTGAACGCATCCGCGCACCAGCATTTCGAAAAAATCGGAGTGGCGATTGCGCATCTGGGCAAGGGCAAGACCAAAGGACCGCAGGAATAGGCTAGCGGTTCGAGGAGCGGTTCACCATGGCAATCGGAGCACAGGTTTTACCACCAGATTCCGAAACCGCCGTTGAGGCGCTGCGATGCAGCGTCTCGCCCTGCGATGGTCAAGTGGCCGCCGAACTCGAATCGCGCCCGCTGTGCGTCGAGCACTTTATGACCGTATCCATGTCCGAACTTGACTCCCGCAGCCGCAAGCTCAAGGACGTTTCCTTTGAAAGCTCCGAGATGGAATCTTTCCGCAACCTTCTCGCATCCTGCGCCCAGCAGGCTCATCGGCTTTCTGAAGACGAGCGCAATGCCGACACGCGCACCAAGGCCCGGCTCCTCGATATCCTGCTGCGCGCTTCTCAACTCGGACAAAGCCTCCGGCGCAGCACGCGGGTCGATACAGCCGTTTCGGTTTACGTGCGGCGCGAAGATCCGGGACGCGTTTGGGAAGAAGAAACCTGGACCTCCACGATCAGCCGTCACGGCGCGGGATTGGTATGCAGGCATCTGGTCGAAAAAGGCGGCCAGGTGATTCTTTGCCGGAAAGATCGAGGCGAGCGGGCGCGCGCGCGCGTGGTGTATTGCCACTTCGATGCGCAGGGGCGCCGTCAAATCGGCATCGAATTCATTGATGGCTCGGACTTTTGGGATTTTACAAATCAGGCCCGCTCCGCTCTCGGCGCCTCCTAACTAGCCTTCAGTCCCGCTCTTGTCGGGTCTGTCGTCATGTTTCCTATTCGTGTTCGGCGTGTCGCCGTTGTCAGAAATGATTTGTGCTGCGGCGTTTATCAAGAGGGACCACTCCCGGTTTTGCCCGCGGTGGTTTTTACCGCGGTGTTACGTCCCGCCGTGCCTTTCCATGCGCCTTCAATCTTCGCCGGCCTTGCCTTCTGCCATTTATCATCTCCTGGTTGCCGCGCTACTCAACCGTCGTCTATCATCGTAACGATTTCGACATCTTGTGCCGCCGGCGTCACGCCGGCTCTTCGATTCGTACGTATCACCTCGCCCCCAACCGGCGAACTCAGGCGATGACTTCACAATGTTGATGTCTGTTTTTATCGGGACCAGCTTGGACGGCTTCATCGCCCGTCCCAATGGCGATCTCGATTTTCTGCCTTCCGGCGGCGGCGAGCCTCACGGCTACGACGAATTCATGGCCGCCATTGACACGCTGGTGATTGGCCGCAAGACCTTCGAGACGGTTCTGGCCTATCCGGAGTGGCCTTACGGCAAGAGGCGCACGGTAGTCCTGAGCAGCCGGCCCATCGATTTCTCCGCCGTCCGCGGTGGCGTTGTCGAGCAGATGGCCGGACCTCCGGCGGAGATCGCTTCAAATCTCGCCTCGACTGGCGCGCGCCACGCTTACGTGGACGGCGGAGCCACCATTCAAGGTTTCCTGCGTGCGGGCCTCATTCAACGCCTCATCATCACTCGTGTACCCGTGCTCATCGGAGAAGGAGTTCCCCTCTTCGGCGTACTCCCGCGCGATATCCACCTCCGTCATATCTCAACTCAAAGCTACCCAAGCGGCTTGGTCAAAACTGAATACGCTTTATAGGGTCCGTCGCCATGTTTCGTATTCGCGCTCGGCGTGTCGCCGTTGTCGGCACCGATTTGTGCTACGGCGTTTATTAAGACGGGCCACTCAGGGTTTTGCCCGCGGTGATTTTTACCGCGGTGTTTCGCCGCTTGTTGTCTTTCGCCGCGCGCTTTTCCTCGCGTCGCGGGCATCTTCCGGCATCGCCGGCTTCACGCCAGCTTTCCGATCGCCGCCAGCTTCCCGTACCACACTCCCGAATCCTTAATCGTCCTCTTCTGATTCCTGAAATCCACATACGCGAACCCAAATCGCTGCGTATATCCTTCTGACCACTCGAAATTATCCAGCAGGCTCCACGCATGATAGCCACGAACGTCCGCGCCTTCTTTGATCGCCCGGCCCACGGCTCCCAGATGCCCGCGGAAAAAATCGGTGCGGCGCTGGTCGGGGATTCGTCCGTGCTCGTCCGGCGCGTCGCCATACGAACACCCGTTTTCCGTCACCTCCATCACCGGCCGCTTGTAATCGCGCGTCAGGCGCATCAGCATTCCGCGCAAACTATCCGGCCACGATTCCCAACCAAAATCCGTCGTCGGCCCACTCCGGCCCCACGAATGCGCCAGATCGAATTCCGCAGGCGGATTGGCCGCCGAAATGATTGACCGGTTGTAATAATTGACTCCCAGAAAATCGAGCGGAACTTTCGTGACTTGCATGTCGCCGGGCTGCACGCCCAGAATTTCGGGCGGAAGAAACTTGGCCAGCGCAGCAGGATACTCGCCGCGAAGCGCCGGATCGATAAACCACGCGTTCCGAAATGCGTGATAACGCTCGGCAGCGGCTGCGTCCGCCTCGGATCGCGTCTTGGGCTCCGCAAGACTCGTATTGAATGCGGTGCCTACCTTCGCATCCGGCCTCGCCGCTTTGATCGCGCGAAACGCTTGGCCTTGCGCCAGGTTCACCACGTGCGTCGCTCGCGCAAAATCGGGAAAGCTGGTGCGTCCCGGCGCGTGATCGCCCGTCAAGTATCCGAGATACGTGAAAATTGACGGCTCGTTGAAAATCGCCCAGGTCTTCACGCGGTCGCCCAGCGCCTTGGCCACGATGCCCGCGTAGTCGGCCAAATTCTGAGCCGTCTCGCGATTCGGCCATCCGCCTTTGTCCTCGAGCGCCACCGGCAATTCCCAGTGATACAGCGTCGCCAGCGGACGAATTTTGGCTTCGAGCAGCGCATCCACCAGCCGGCTGTAATGATCGAGCCCTTTCGAGTTTGCCGCTCCCGTTCCATTGGGCTGAATTCGCGGCCAACTGATCGAGAAGCGGTAGCTGTTCAAATTCATCGCCTTCATCAACGCGATGTCCTCGCGAAAGCGATGATAGGAATCGCAGGCGACGTCGGACGAGTACGCGCCCTTCACGTTTCCGACTGTGTGCGCGAAGCGATCCCAGATCGATTCCCCCTTGCCGTCTTCCTTCCATGCGCCTTCGATTTGGAACGCGGCGGTCGCCGTGCCCCAGTGAAAATCGCGCGGAAATTCGAACGGCTCGGGTGGAACTCCGGGAGCCGCATCGGATGCCATTTGCAGAAGAGGCGCGTGCATGCCGGGTCCGCGCTCCGAACCCGAAAGAAGCGCGCGCGGCGAAAGCGTCGCCCCTGCAATTCCCAGCATCGACCACAGAAAATCGCGGCGATCGAATCCTTTTGAAGTCATCGGCGTTCTCCGGTGCCGACTTTTAGCACAAACGAATCGATTGGCGAACTGTTTCCTGGTGCTCTCCCGATTCGCGGACACACATGTTCTTTTCTTTTTGAATTTGAAATCTGAAATCTGAAATGTGTTATTGATTAGTCGTCTAAGATGACTGAGTGATCGTGGAAAAGAAATTGTCCTGCTTCAGCCGGAGATGGAGAATCGCCGCCAGGCGTCCACGCTGCGGCTTCGCCTAAGTGGGGATTTCCAGCAGGAGTTTGCCGTGGGCTTGGCCGGATTCGCTCAGGCTCTGCGCCTCGGCGGCCTGGGCGAGCGGAAGCGTCCGGCCCATGCGCGGCTTCACCTTGCCGCTTTGCACCATTTCCGCGAGCGCTACCAGGTCCGGCGAATCCCACTTCATCTTGAAGTTCGTGCCGCGAATGCCGGCAGCCCGCGCTTTGGCTTCATCCATCTGATAGACGGAGGTCACGATCACCCCGCCCTTTTTGACGATGGCGTAGGCTCGCGCCAGCGTTTCGCCGCCCACCAGGTCCACCACGGCATCCACCTGCCCGGCGCGGTCCTCAAAACGTTCTTTCTTGTAGTCGATCACCACGGCGAGTCCCAGCGAGCGGACGTAATTGAGGTCGTCGCCGCTGGCCATGCCGATCACTTCGGCGCCCCGGCCCTTGGCGATCTGCGCCGCAATCGAGCCGACCGCGCCCGCGGCGGCGTCAATCAGCACGCGCTGTCCCGGCTTGACGGCCACGGCGTCACGGATCAACTGCAGGGCGGTCAGGCCCGCCGTGGGCAGCGCCGCGGCCGTGGCGAAGTTCATCTGGTCCGGTATCGCCGCGATCTGCGTGATCGGCGCCGCGGTGTATTCCGCGTAGGTGCCGGCGGCAAAGCCGAAGACGCGCTCGCCGCTTTCAAAATCGTCTGTGTCGCCTGCGGTCTCGGCGATTTCGCCCGAAAAGTCCTGGCCGAGGATGAACGGAAATTTCCGCTGAGGGTCCTTATACCGGCCGGCGCGAATCTTCCAGTCCACCGGGTTCACACCGGCATACCGCACCTTGACCAGCACCTGTCCGGGGTGAAGCACAGGACGCGGCGCGTCTTCCAGTTTGAGTTCCCCGGCGTCGCCATATTCATGGATTTGGATCGCTTTCATCGTCGAGGCAGCGGGGGAAGGTCTGCTTGTAGCCATAGGAGTCTCCTTTCGGTTTGTTTGCGCCAGTCCGAGTCAGGATTTCCGATTTGGACCTTTCCGTCCCGCATCATAATGCTTCTCCCGCCCTCGACTACAACGAATTTGCCATCAGGCTGGGCCCCAAGAAGTTCGTCGGTGTGTCAACGCAAAGTAGAAATGTCCGGTTTTTCGCCAGATAGAAATGTCCGCTTCCAAGGTTTTCTCCAAGGGTGTTCGGGAGGTGGATGGTATTTGGTTTTGATCTTGGTTGGGAGTTTTGGTTTTGGATCGGCAAGGCCGGGAGGCCGTAGGCCGGAAGGACTTGCCGATCGCGGCACGTTCGGGCAGGGGATCAGCGGCAAGTAACGGCCGCGAAAGCGCAGCCAGTGCGAGCCGTCGAGCCGCCGCTCGATCTCGGCGCGGGTGCCCCGCAGTCCCGCACAAACGGATTCGCGAGGAACTCCCCAGCGCTGGCCGTTCCATTTGACGGTGTGGTCGGAAGCGACGGTCCGCGCCAGGCGCACACTGAGAATTTGCTCCAATCGCTGAGCGCGTTGTAAACCTCGGTGCGCGTCACCGCTCGGCGTGGGTTGCACCGTGAAGCGCTGGTCCCAGAACGGCCAGAAGGTGATCTCCAGAAAGCGATTCGCCTGTTCGAGCGTACGGATTTCCGCCAAACGCATTTCTTTCACCAGGCGGTCTTGCAGCGTGCCGAACAGCCGTTCGATGCGCCCTTTGGCTTGCGGGCTATGCGCCGCGATCCACTCGATGTCCCGTTCCGCCAGGGCCCGGCCGAATTGAGTGCGCGAGGGTTCGTCGCGCAGTTGCTCTTGCCACTGCACCGGTCGAGAGGTCACGAACAGGCCGTTTTTATCGGTGTAGAGCGCCAGCGGCCGCCCGTAACGCTCTAGCCAGCCGCCCAGGGTGCGCAGATTTTCTTCGCTGGAATCGTGCTCCGCGAAACGGCCCCAGACCCGACTGGTCGCGTCGTCGATCAAGGCGATCAAGTGGCAAGCGGGGCCGCGTTCCTCCAGCCACCGGAACGGCGAGCTGTCCATCATCACCAGTTCGCCGAACGAGGAACGACGCGGGCGCCACACATGCACCGGCTGGCTTCGCCGGCGGCGTGTCTGCCACAGTCCGGCGGCACTCATCCACTTCCGCAGGGTTTCTCGGCTCACACACAGCCCGTGCTGCGCCAGATGCTCAGTGGCGAGGGTGGGACCGAAACCCGCGTAAGCCGGCAGCTGCAACCGTCGCAGACTGCGCTGCTGTATCGTCAGAGAAATCTTGCGGTTCGAAGGACGTCCGCGCAGCCGATGCACCAGCCCGCCATCCCCCACGGTACGGAGACGCCCCAGTAAGCGTCGCACCTGACGATCGCTCAGCCGCAGGCGGTGTGCGGCGTCGATCTGCCGGAGATGCCTTTGCTCAACTTCGTGCAGCACCTTCAACCGCTCCCGCTCTCTCGCGCTCAACTCGATCCGCTCCTCTTCCATCGGGCCTCCCGGCCCCTAGAAAAGCGGACATTTCTACTTTGCACAAACCGGACATTCTCACTTTGCAGCGACAAAGAAGTTCGTCGGTGTTGACTTGACCGCGTCGCTCGAATAGGCTTCGCACAACTTTGCAGCCAATATCGCTCCAGAGTTCGGGCCCTGGTCGTACTCAGTCGATTCCACTTCGAATTTGCCGAGGAGGTCGGCATCAATGAAGAAAATCACGTTGAGCATTTTGGGATTTTGCGCGCTTTTCGCCGGATTTTTCGTCGCCCTGGCGCAAGACACGCCACAGGCGATGCACCCGCCGAAAGTGCTGATAATCATGCGCGAGTACTTGAAGCCCGGCAAATCCGGACCGACACACGAAAAAACTGAAAGCCTCTTCGTCCAGGCGTTTGAAAAGGCGAAATGGCCGACGCACTATATCGGTATGGAGTCGCTCTCCGGCAAGTCCAGAGCGCTCTTTTTTACCGGGTACGATTCCTTTGACGCGTTGGACAAGGACAACGCGGCCATCGCCAAAAACGCGTCGCTTTCCGCAGGAGTCAGCCACGCCTCTGCGGTTGACGGCGAATTGCTCGATGAAGTCGATCAGGGCATCTTCATCTTCCGCGAAGACTTGAGCCTTCGCGTCGACAGCGGAACCACTCTGGCGCACACTCGCTATGTGGATATCGGAGTGTTTCACGCCAAGCCGGGCATGGGCGATGAATTTGAAAAGACGCTAAAGATGGGCGCCGCGGCCATCCAAAAATCAAATCCCGATGCGCACTGGGCTGCGTATCAAGGCAGCTACGGCTCGCCCGATGGAACGTATATCTTCATCACGCTGAGGAAATCGCTCTCCGAAGTAGACGCCGATTTCACTCATGACAAGGATTTCATGACCGCTATGGGCGAAGAAGGAATGAAAAAGCTCGATGAGATGTGGGCGCGTTCGGTGGAATCGTCGGAGTCACAATTGTTCTCGATCAATCCTCACATGAGCTACGTCCGGGAGGACATGATCAAGGCCGATCCGGACTTCTGGAAGCCAAAGATGGCCATGCCCGCTGCCGCGCCGAAGAAGGAGGGGGAAAAGCCGAGCGGCAACTAATAACCGAAATGTTCGCTGAGCCGGCGGCGCGGGGATTTTCCTTCGCGCCGCCGATTTTTCTTATTTCTGAAACGACAGAAAAATTCCGTCAAAATAAGGCAGTAAAACTGTTGCCTTGGTCTACCTTAATTTCGCATGTTTCGGGGTCATTGCGCGCGCAGGCGATCGGTCCGGAACTCGGCGGGCCCAGGCTACGCTAATTTGAGGAGACGCGGCCGCCGGAACTAGTGGTGCCGCCAGCCGTGAAGCCACTCGTAGCCGAGTTCAAACAGAAAAAGCGAGTTGTAGCCGGGATTCCGGATGCCGAGATTCGCGTTGGAAATGTGTCCGAAAATAAATTCCATCTTGATGGCCTGGCCGGGCTTCGTGAAAATGTTGAAGCCATAGCCGCCCTGCGGAGTGAAGTTGAACGCGGAAGTGTGACCCGGCGGCACCGGCGAATTGGTGATCAGAAATCCGCCCGCGAGCTGCAGGAACGGCGCAACTTTATTCCAGCTCACAAGATTCCAACGCAGAATCACGGGCTTGATGCTGACGCCGTAAACGTTCTGACTGGTGTATTGCGGCGTGAATGTGAAAAGTTCGTATACCGGCATAAACTCGCCGCCAAATTCGAAATTGCCGTGAAGGATTGACGGAAAATGATCGCCGGTGAGAACTTTCCCCACGTGCAGCCCGACGACCATGAACTGCGTTCCGTCTGACGAGCCCAGCCCGGTCCCGCCCCCCGCGTACACGCCCGACTCCCACGACCATTCGTGGTAGTACACCTGCGAGACGTGCTCATACGGCACCCCGTGCGCATCGGCCGTCGGCGCGCCCTGCGGCCATTCGGATCCTGCCGGCGCCGCCGTCTGAGTTTGCGTTTGAGTTTGCGCTGGCGACGCCGAAGCAGATTTCGATGCGTCGCCATCGAGAGGCGCCGAATCCGCAGCAGGCAGCGTGAACAACGGCAAATCCGCGGAAAAGGCCGCCGGGGGCGCGATTTGATATTGCGGATTGATTTGCGCGCGAGCGGCTCCCGCCGCACACAAAACGAAAAACATCGCGGCAATGCTGCCGAATACATTCTTCGAGTCAATTTTCATGCTTCGCTGCCGGTTCATCCATTGTCCTCGCACAAACGCAAAGTTGATGAGCGTAAGGCACTCGAACGCGCAGCGTCAAGTACGCATCTCGTTACCGCGCGGAAAATCAGACGGCGAACGGAAGCCGTGGCGAGGCTCAAAGAGGCTACAATATCGCGCTGATGGCAAAAATCACTTTTCTGGGCGCAGCAGGGACGGTCACAGGCTCGAAATATCTGGTGGAAGCCGGCGACAAGAAATTGCTGGTGGATTGCGGGTTATTCCAAGGCCCGAGCGAACTCGAAGCCCGCAACTGGCAGAAGCTGCCCATAGATGCCGCGACGATCGACTGGGTGATTCTGACGCACGCGCACATCGATCACACCGGGTATCTTCCGCGGCTCGTCGAGGACGGCTTTCGCGGGCCGATTTATTGCAATGCCCCCACGCATCAGCTTTGCAATCTTCTGCTGAGGGATTCGGCGCACCTGCAGGAAGAAGACGCGCAGTACGCGGCCAGGAAGAAATACTCCAAGCACCAACCGCCGCTGCCGCTCTACACCGTCCAGGACGCGGAGAGAGCGCTCTCGCAAATGCGCGACATACCTCGCTTCGATCGGTTCCAGATCAGCCCGCAGTTTTCGGTCCTGCCTCACGACGCTGGACACATCCTGGGATCGTCATGGCTCGAACTGACCATCACGGACAATGGAAAGCAAGTGCTCGTCGTTTTCTCCGGAGACGTCGGTCGCTACGATCAACCGGTTATCAACGATCCCGCGCCGCCCACCCGCGCGGACTACCTGCTTTGTGAATCCACTTACGGCGACCGCGATCATCCGCCGGGTTCGCCGCAAGACGCCTTGGGCGATGTGATCAACCGAGTGGCGAAGCGCGGCGGAGCGGTGGTGATTCCGTCCTTCGCAGTCGGGCGGACGCAGACGCTGCTCTATTACCTGCATCGGCTCGCAATGAACAATCAGATTCCGCCGCTGCCGATCTATGTGGATAGCCCAATGGCCATCAGCGTGACGGAACTCTACGAGGGGCACCGCGAAGATGCAGACGCCGAGTTGCGCGGCGAGGAGGACGCCGGAAAAACCGATCCACTGAACGTGGCGGGCGTGCGCATGACCCGGACGGTGGAGGCATCGAAACAAATCAACGACGTGGTGGCGCCGTGCGTGATCATTTCCGCCAGCGGCATGGCCACGGGCGGACGTATCCTGCATCACCTGGCGCATCGGCTGCCGGATTCGCGCAGCGCCGTGCTGCTGGTGGGATATCAGGGCGAAGGCACGCGAGGGCGACAACTGCAGGACGGGGCGAAATTCGTGAAAATTTTTGGAGAGATGGTGCCGGTGAGAGCGGAGGTCGTGGAGATGGCGCAACTCTCGGCGCACGCGGGGCGGAGCGAGTTACTCCGCTGGCTTTCTGGAATCAAGGCGGCGCCGCGGCAGACATTTCTAGTTCACGGCGAACCGCCGGCGCTGCAATCGTTTCACGACGCGATCGTGCAGCAATACCACTGGCCGGTGACGATTGCGGCATATGGACAGACGGTGGAATTTGTATGACCAAAGGCCGGGAACCGAGTGTGCGCGGTGTCGAAGTGATGTTCACCGATGAGCTCGACATTTACCCCGGAATTCCACGGCGGATGATGTTTTCGACAGTTATTGGGTAACGAATTCGCTCTGCTTTCGTTTTCCCAGTGTGAGTGCCAGCAAGATTCCCCCGATGACGCCGACCACGACAACATCCGTATAATTCCGATGAACGCCGTGGTTCCATGCTTCCACAGTTTGGATGCCCATCACCGAAGCATGGGCCAGGCACTGGCACGCGGCGAAGATAATCAGCGAGCGGTACAACGACGGCTTTCTGGCAGCCAGCAGCAGAAAGGGGCCGAGCGCGATAAACCAACTCAGAAACATCGGATCGCAGGCGTCTTTCATTTTCAGAAGCCAGTTGGAGTGCGCGAGATCGATGTAGAGCGGATAAATCATGGCGACATAAACGAGGCCCACGAGTCCCACGGCGACTTGCAGAATGCGTTCGCGTTTCACGATGATCTCCTCTTAGGAAAGCTGCTCCCGCGCCGGAGCTGATGAGCCGGATGCCGGGTTACCCCACAACCTGAAGCACACTCTTCGTATATCTCTCCCTGCCCGCGGCGTCAATCGCGGACCAGCCCTATTTGGGGCGAATCACAGGCTAGCCGGTAATTGAGACGGATGGACGTGGTGGAGCTACAATGATCCGGCCGGGTGAAACGGAAGCAGGCTCTGCGGGGACGCAACCATGCTGATGCATTGCGTGGTGGTTGTGATCGTGCCTTGAAAATCCCCGCCCGAACGGCGGAACACTTACTAACGGGAAACGCCGCCTCTCCATTTCAGGCTGAACCAACACAGTGCGCGCAACCGGGGAGCAGAACATATGAACGTAGAAGAACAAATCCAGAAGTATATTGCCAGCCAACCGGAGCCAAAACGCAGAGACATGCGCGAGTTGCATCGGCTCACACTTCAAGTGTCACCAAAAGGCAAATTATGGTTCTTCGATGGTAAAGACAGCAAAGATCACACAGTTTCCAACCCTACGATCGGATATGGACTTCACACAATCAAGTATGCCAATGGAAAAAGTAGAGAGTTTTTTCAAATTGGCGTGAGCGGAAACAAAACCGGAATCTCCGTCTATATTCTTGGTCTCAAAGATAAGAAGTACTTGGCCAAGACGTATGGAAAAAAACTGGGCAAGGCGAGCGTGACCGGATATTGCATTCGGTTTAAGGCTCTAAAGGATATAAACATCGATACGCTGGAAGCGGCTATACGAGATGGGCTTACAGCTCAGAATGAAAAAGGCAAGCTGACGAAATAATTCCACTGTCAGCAGCCGCATTGCGTGCACGTCAGCGCGTGGCAGCGGGCTGCGGCGCCATTGCGGGAACTTCTTCGAGTTTCAAGCCAATCACGAACATGGGATGCGGCGCGACGCGTCCCCAGCGGACGAGATCCCACTGCGCGCGTATGAAATTGATTTCGGGGCGCGAGTTGAGGTCGAGGACCTGGCGCGTCTCGCCACGATAGAACCGCTGCGGCAGCATCAGAAGCGGCTTGGCGCCGAAATTCTCGCCGTCGGCCGATCCCCAAATCGAAACATCGAGGGATTCCTGCTCGATCTGATCGGTGATGACGAGCTTGCACAGAAAAGTGCGCGTCTGAGACTGGCGAACGTCAAAGGGATCGCCGTGGCCGTTGGCGATGACGCGAGTTCCGGGCGCGATCAGGATGAGTGATGAGGGCATGCGGAGTGTGGCTCCATTAGTTGATTCAGGCCGCCGGATTGGAACGGGCGGCGAAGAATGCGGGATAGATTATCGCAGAAATGGCGAAGAATGAGAGCGAAGATGGCGGGCGCAGGGCAGAGTCGATGCGGACCGATCGACAGAGGAAACGGGACGAGAGTGAGGGGGTTGGAAAGGCGAAGAGGCGGGCGGGACGCCCGCGACACCGAGAGGAGGCGCGGAGGTGAGAGAGCCCGCGGCGGAAAACGACGGAGGTCAGGCGCGATGAAGCTTGGAGAAGCGTTCGGCAGCGGCGGCGAGAGTTTGCTCGCTCTTGCAGAAGGCGAAGCGAACCTGATTGCTGCCATCGCGCGGATTGCGATAGAAGCTCGAGCCGGGCACGGCGGCGATGCCGATTTCCTGAACGAGATGGCGCGCAAAGGTGACGTCGTCTGGAAATCCAAAATCAGAGATGTCGGTCATGATGTAGTAAGCCCCGCGCGGATGGAAGCATTTGAAGCCGGCGCCTTCCAGAATTTCAAGCATGCGATCGCGGCGGATCAAGTAATCCGTGGCCAATTTTTCGTAGTAGCTGTCGGGAAATTGCAGAGCGATTGCGCCGGCTTCCTGCAGAGGCGCCGCCGCACCGACCGTAAGAAAATCGTGGACCTTGCGAATCGCGGAGGTGACTTCCGGAGGCGCAATGGCCCAGCCGACGCGCCATCCGGTGACGCTGTAGGTTTTTGAGAGCGCGTTGATCGTGATGGTGCGGTCGCGCAAGCCGTCAACGGTGGCGGGCGGAACGTGGACGGCGCCGTCGTACACCATGTGCTCGTAAATTTCGTCGGTGATGACGTAGGCGTTCCACTTGTCGCAGAGATTGCGAATCACGTTGATTTCTTCGACGGTGAATACCTTGCCCGTGGGGTTATTCGGGGTATTCAGAATGATGGCTTTGGTGGACTCGCCGAAGGCCGCGGCAAGCTCGTCGGGATCGAACTTCCAATCGGGCGGCTGGAGCTTGACGAAACGCGGCGTGGCGCCGGAGAGAATCGCGTCCGGACCGTAGTTTTCGTAGAACGGCTCGAAGGAAACGACTTCATCGCCGGGATTTATGATTGCCATCATCGTCGCGATCATGGCCTCGGTGGCGCCGCAGCAGACGGTGATCTCGCGCTCGGGATCGATGAACAAGCGCTGGTGGCGTTCCACCTTGCCGGCAATCGCGTTGCGCAGCGATTTCGCGCCCCAGGTGATGGCGTATTGATTGACGTCCGCTGCGATGGCCTGGCGCGCGGCTTCTTTGATTTCAGCGGGCGCGGGAAAATCAGGAAAGCCCTGCGAAAGATTGACGGCGTTATGCGCGAGAGCGAGGCGGGTCATCTCGCGAATGACGGACTCGGTAAATTGCGAGGCCTTGATGGATATCCGCGAACCGTTCGGGACAGCCTGCGGGCCGGGTGCGTTCACTTATGCCCGCCGGAAGATGTCGAGGCGACGGCGCCCGGGCGGGGCGAACTGGCGTCCGAACCATAAAGAGCGCGATAGGTTTCGGCATTGCGCAGGACGATTTGGACGTACTCGCGCGTTTCCGTAAAGGGAATGGAGTCAACGAATTCCGCGGGCTCCGCATAGCTTTGTCCCGTGCGCCAGGTTCCCACGCGATCTTCTCCTGCGTTGTAAGCGGCGAGAGCCGCCTCAAAGCTTCCCCACGTTTCCTTCAGGCCTGCCAGATACACGCAGCCGAGACGCAGATTGTAACCCGGATCGGTCAGACGGCTGTGCGAATAGCCGATGTGCAATTGGCGGGCGAGGAGGCGCGCCGTTTTCGGAAGAAGCTGCATCAGGCCATAGGCATTGGCGTGGGAAACGGCATTGGCCTCGAACGCGGATTCCTGGCGGACGAGGCCGGCGACGAGCATGGGGTCGACCCCGGCGCGGCGGGCGGCGTCGCGCAACTGCTTTTCGTAAGGCAAGGGATAAGCAACGCGCCAGACCTGGCGCGAAACGTCATCGAGGCTGCGCGCTTCCAGCGAAGGAACGATTTGCCGCGCGGTGGAAATGGAGACGGAGTAGTGCCCGGCATCGGCCGCAGCCTCGGCCGCACCGAGCAGCAGAGAGGGTTCGCCGGTGGCTGCGTAGGCGGTGCGCAGTTCAAGCTCGGCGGACGAGTCGAGCGCAATCGAACGCAGCGCATCGGCGCGAGCAAGCCTCTTCGCGGCGCTGGCCGGCACGGGGCCCATCGGATGCGCAGGCGGAAGCCGGGAAATCTTTGTGAGCGCGTCGATCGGGTCGGGCTCGCCCTGCCCCATGTCCTGGAGGCGAACCCGGGCGAGCGCGCCAAAATAGGTTCGCGGGAAGCGCTCGAGGAGCTTGTCGTAATAGGCGCGGGCTGCGGGCGCGTCGCCAGTGGTTTCCGAGACACGGCCGAGCCAGTAGAGATTGTCGGTGATGAAGGTGGAAGCCGGATACTGCGAAAGCTGGTGCTTCAGAAGAGCGAGTGTTTCGGGCTTGTGCTCGCGGTAAGCAGTCCAGGCAACACGCCAGCTTGCGACGGCTGCATCGGTGCTGTCCGGATAATTCGTGGAGACGCGAGTGTAATACGCGGAGGCGCGATCGCGATCGAGCTGAACCCAGAACTCATTTCCTGCGGTGAAGAGAGCTTGCTCGGCCCAGCGGCTGCCGGGCGCGCGCGCGACGGAGGCTTCAACGGCAGCGAGCATTTCCGCGTCTTTTTGCTGACCGCGGTAAACCTGAGCGATCCATTGCAGCCGCTCGGCATCGGCATCGGGATCGCTGATGGTGAGATCGGTGAGCACGGTGAGCGGAGCGCCGAGGCCCACCCGGCATTGTGCGATGCGCACTTCCGCGCGTTCGTGTTCCGCCCCGGCGAGATCGGGGAGGAGATTGATGTAGTCTTCGCGGGCTTCGTACCATTCATGCGCGGTGTAGAGTGCTTCGGCGCGAGAGAGCCGCAGATCCAGTGGCGTGACTGGAAACGCCGAGCCCAGCTTGCCCCGAAGCAGGTCGGCTTTCACTCCCGCCTCGTGCGACGAGTTGCTCAGCGGATAGTGATAGTAGACGTTGAGATAATCGAAAGCCGCCAACTGAAGCTGCCCCGCCATTTCGCGGGCCTGCCCGCGCGCGAGGATCAGCGCCGGCGTCGTATCGGCAGGAGGATACGCGGCGAGGGCGTCGAGTTCGGCTTGCGGATCGGAAGCGGCAAGAGCGGCATCGCCCATGAGTTCGAGCGCAGCCTCGGTCATCGCGGAATCGGGATGCTGGGCGCGCAATTTTTTCAGCTTCGCAACGGCGTCGGCGTCGTGCTTGAGCGCATGGTCTGTTTCCGCGCTCAAGTAGAGAGCGTAATCACCGAGCAAGGGATCGCTCGAGGCCCAGGCGAGCCATGTCTCGGCTTTGGCGTAATTGCCCCGGCTGTAGTCGAAGTAGCCGAGGGCGAGAGCGGCGCGCTCGCCGAGTTCGCCGGAGCCGCGACGCATGGCGAACGCACTGAGATTGGCGTAGGCCGCAGTTGAATTCTTATCGCGAAGAGCGCGCGACCACTGCTCGAGCTGCGCGGTGCTCGCAGGCTTCGCGGCGGCGGAAGATCTTGTGGATGATTGCGGACGCCGCGTACTCGAGGAACTCGAAGTATTCTGGGGCGGGCGCGCGAATGCAGGCGTCGCGGCGAGCCAGGCTCCGCACGCGAACACTACCGCCATCCCGACTGAACGAAACCGATATTTCATTGGTGACAAATTATGTTAATGCCGTGCGACCGGCGAGGGATAGGGGTATTCGCCGAGGGCTTCCGGATCGCCGTCGGCCAGGATCGTCACCATCCAATCGTGGAAGTGATCGACGGGATGATCGAGGATGGCCTTGAAGCGGCGATCGTATTCCTTTCGGGCTTTGTCCAAATCGTCGCGCAAACGCACGCAGATGTCCTTCTTCTCCTGGGCGAGGCGAACGTCCTTGGGCCGCAGCATTTTGATGTCTTGCATGGCGACCTTGGCGACGCGCCTGGCGCGCCGGTGCAATTCTTGAAGTTCGACGTTGAGAGTTCCGACGTCGAACGAGGAATCCGCGCTCAAAGTCGCGGCTGCCTCGGATGACGCCGGGGACGCGGCACCGCCATTGGAATCTAGCGATTCTACCGGGGCGAACTCGTCGGCTACAGCGGCTTCTTCGGCCGCAATCGCTTCATCTTCAGGAACTTGCGGATGGATGATTGGCTGCGGCGCCGAGACCGCGGAGGCAAGCATATCGGCTGCGGCGCTGGCTCCAGCGGAAGCGCGGTCGCGCGGCTGCAAGGCCACGGTAACGAAATGCGCGAGGACGCCGAGGCTCGCCGAGAGCGAAGCCGCCGCGGATTGGGCGCGAAGCATCGCCGGAATGGCATTTGCGGCGCGGCTCGAAGCGCACGAGGCCGACAGATCGGCATACGCCTGCTGGAGCTCCTCGAGGGTGTGCTGGAGCGGCGTCAAATTTTCGCGCAGTGCGCGGTTCACCGCGGCATCGAGCGGAGTCTCCGGCGCAGCCGGAATTGGCGACTTGTGGGACTTGGTCACGACCAAAGAATCTCCATTTGGAATTATGGAAACCGTGGCAGAAGGTGTCAACTGAGTTTCGGGGGCGGGGTTCCTGAGAATGACGGCTGGATGCGGCCGGGAGGAGTTATTCGCCCTGGCGGCGCTCGTAATCGCCAATATAAGTGTCGCGACTGATGCCCAACATGCTGAGGAGAAACGAAGAGAAGAGGATTTGAACGCCCAGGAAAAACCAGAGCGACCAGAATAAAACGGCACGCTCGTCGTGGAGGCGGCCGAAGCCTTCGGACACCCACTGCCAGAAAACTCGCGTATCACCGATGAAACCGACGAGCGCGAGCAGAGCGCCGAGCGCCAGGCCGTGTTCGAGTTTGACCAGCCGCAGCATACGTTTCAACGAAACGGTATTGCGATCGAAGCGCTCGGCGTAGCTGAAGACTTTCGCGAAAAACCCGATGGAAAGAATCTGAGCGCCGAGCAAGGTGAAGAGCACGCCGAAAATCATCGAGTGAATATCCAGGATGATGCGTGGGCCCAGGTGCCGCGGGCCCGGAAAAAGCCAGAAAACAAGGGCCACGCCGAAGAACATCAGCAGGCCGCCGGGCAGAAGGAACAGCCAATTGGGCGCGTAGAGCAGCATGAAACGCAGGATTCGCCAGCCGTCGTTGAACCTTCGAAGATGAGGCGGCCGGCCGCGCTTGTCCGGCCATAGCACGATCGGAATTTCCGCGATCCGCGCGCGAGAGAGGGCGGCTTTGATGACGAATTCGGAGGCCCATTCCATGCCGGAAGTGCGTAGATCGAGTCGACAATAAATATCGCGAGTGAAACCGCGGAGGCCGCAGAGGCAATCGCCGACGCCGGTGCGAAAGAGGACATTCATGAGCGCGGTGAGGCCCGGATTGCCGATGTAGCGGTGACTCCAGGGCATCGCGCCGGGCTTGATTTCGCCGAGGAAACGGTTGCCCATCACGACGTCGTAACCTTCGCGCCATTTGCGGACAAAATCGGGAACCGCGGAGAAATCGTAGCTATCGTCAGCGTCGCCCATGATGAAAAAATCGCCGCGGGCGGCAGCGATACCGCCCTTTAGCGCGGAGCCGTAACCGCGATCTTTGACTTGGACGACGCGCGCGCCATGTTTTTCCGCGAGCTCGATCGAGCCATCGGTCGAGCCGTTGTCGGCAACGACGACTTCACCGCGAATTCCAGCGGTGTGGAACGAATTGAGCGCCTTGTCGATGCAAAGCGCGAGCGAATTAGCTTCGTTCAGGCAAGGAATGACGACGGAGACTTCGGGACGATCGGAGGAAATTGAGGCGGCAGCGTCCGCGCGGTTTTGTGATGTGCCAACAGGCGTGCGATCCAATGGTGCGGGCCTCCGGAAAACGGGCACGATAGCAAGATTGGAGTGAATAGGCGAGTGCAACGCGAAAGCGAAAGAGGAGGAGCGGAGATAGGCAAGACGCGCGTGAAACATGACCACGCACATGGTGCCGGTGATAATTCTTTCAGACGGATACCGTAGAGAGTTCAGATACCATTGCGAAGAACGATTGTGGAGGACGAGGCGGGCAGTAATTCCATTGCAGAGTCATGCTCTTTTCCACGCTAGCCCACAATGAAGTAGCGGCTACGAGTTTGATTTGCGTGGTGTGCGTGCTGGCTGCGATTTTTGCGCCGCCATTCGCAGATCGCGGATTTCGAAAAATTGAAAATTGGGGCGCGCGTGTCGCCGCTCGCAAATCGCAAGCCATCGTCGCCGCCGGAATCGCGCCGATACTGTTGCGCGTCGCGTTTGTGAAATGGCTTCCCGCGCCGATTCCCGGAATTCACGACGAATTCAGCTACCTGCTTGCCGCGGACACATTCGCGCACGGCCGCCTGACGAATCCCACGCCCGCAATGTGGATTTTTTTCGAGACGTTTCACGTGAATATGCAGCCGACGTATATGTCGAAATACCAGCCGGGACAGGGAGCGATCCTGGCGCTCGGCCAAATTCTGGGACACCCGTGGATTGGCGTGCTCTTGAGCGTCGGCTTGATGTGCGCGGCGATCGTGTGGGCGCTGCAGGGATGGTTTCCGGCGCGGTGGGCGCTTTTCGGGGGAGCGGTGGCAGCGATTCAATTTGGCATTTTCAACTATTGGGACGACTCGTATTGGGGAGGCGCGGTGGCCGCGGTCGGCGGCGCGCTCGTGGTTGGAGCGCTGCCGAGAATCGTTCGATATTTGCGACCGCGTGATGCCCTGATCTTCGGCGCCGGAGCCGCGATACTCGCGAACAGCCGTCCATTTGAGGGCGCGATTTTTTGCGCGGCCGCGAGCGTCTTGCTGTTGGCCCGGATGGCGAAAAAGCGATCCCATGAATGGCGCGTCATGTTTCGGCGAGTATTTATTCCGCTTGCGCTTGTGCTGGCAGCAGCAGGCGCGTTTATGGGCTATTACAACTGGCGGCTCACAGGCAATGCCCTGCTCTTTCCGTATCAACTGAATGACCAAACGTATCTGAGGACGCCGCATTTCGTCTGGCAAAAATTGCGGCCAGCGCGCGAATATCGAAATGCCGAGTTCGACAGTTTCTACAACGATTGGACACGGGAGATCTGGGAAGACAGCCGTCTCGATGCAAGCCGGCACGGATTGGAGAAAGGATTGTTTTGGAAGCTCGGGCAACTGCAACAATTTTTCCTGCCGAAATATTGGCTCGCGGTTGTGCTTGCGACGCTGCCGTGGCTCTGGCGCGACGGCAAAGCGCGCGCGCTTGGGTTTTTGATAGGGGCCTGCGTAGTCTCGGTGCTCGTTGTTGTGTGGTTCGAACCGCATTACGCGGCACCGATGACGGCCGCAGTGTTCGGAATCGTTGTTCAGGCGATGCGGTATGCGCGGCGATGGCGCATCGGACGGCGGCGGATCGGAGTGGGCGTCACGCGCGGCGTGGCGCTCTGCGTCGTCGTGCTAATTCCTCCCCACGCATGGTTCTCGGTGCAACAGATGCCGCGCGACACGAACAAGGAGCACATGCGATTTCGCGCGCAACTGGAATCCGACTTTGAGAAATTTCCCGGCGATCAGCTTGTGATTGTCCGATACACTCCGGAACACGATCCGGGCGAGGAGTGGGTCTACAATCGCGCGGACATCGATCATGCGAAAGTCGTCTGGGCGAGAGAAATCAGCGACGCCGACATGCGTCCGTTGCTGAATTATTTTCGGGAGCGTCATGCATGGCTCGTCGAAGCGGACACCGATCCGCCGACATTATCCCAGTATCCGAAGGAGTCTCCGGATTCGCACAGCACTGGACATGCGACCGGCAGTCCCGAAGCAAAAGGAAAAGGTTCGATCAACCACTGACAAATCGATGACAACGCCCTCCTACGGGTTTATGCAGGGTACGTCGTCATGGACCGCGCGAGAATGCGGTGGCGAGAAAGCGCCGGCTGGAAACCAGCACGACGATAGGACGCGGGCAGGGATGCCCGCGCCACACTAAACGCGAGAACATGTTGATGAAGGTTCTACTGTTAATCGTCGTCTGCGCGGCGCTCCTGGTGCCCTATGCGATCGGGTACATGGCTCCCGGCTTTGACGTCTATCACGACGACGGGATGTACCTCGTGACGGCGAAGGCAGTTGCGGAGGGCGCCGGATACAGAATCATCAGCCTTCCCGATCCAATCCCGCAGACAAGATATCCGCCGATGTTTCCTTTAGCGCTGGCCGCGGTGTGGAAGATATTTCCAAACTTTTCGCAGAATATCTACGCGCTCAAGCTGGTGCCTTTCGGCTGCGCGATTGGCTGGCTGTGGCTCTTCTTTGTTTATATTCGCGGGAAACTCGGTGTGCTCGGGCCCGCCGCGTGGCTGCTGTTCTTATCGGCTGCATCGCCATGGGTGCTTTTCAGCAGCGTCGCATTCATGTCGGAATCGATGTTTGCATTTTTCCTGACCGCGGTTCTTCTGCTCATCGATCGAATGCTGCAATTGGACCGCATCATCTGGTGGAAAGTGACGCTGGCGTCGGCGATTGCGGCCGCGGCGATCCTCACCCGGACGGCGGGACTTCCATTGCTGGTTGCTGGGAGCGGCGCGTTTATTTGGCGAAGAAAGTTCAAGGAATCAGCAGTCTTTTTAATGGTGGTGATTGCGCTCGTATCTCCGTGGTGGATTTGGTCGTCACGGCACGGAGGAGCAATCGAAAACTCGGTGAACGCCTATTACGGAGGCTCGATCAGCGCCAACCTGGGCCTGCTTTCGAGCTTTAGCTGGTCGCAAAGACTGAGCGTGCTCGGAACGAACATCGCCGGTGCGTTGATTTCGCCGGGCGGCTTAATGGGCTTTATCCCGACAACCTTCGGCTTTCTTCTCTGCCTCGCTCTAGCCGCACTGGTGATCTACGGGTTCGTGCTGGATGTGCGAGATGGAATCACGGCGCTGAACTTGTTCATTTTTTTCTACGAAGGAATGCTGCTTTTGTGGCCGTGGCCGTCGATTCGATTCCTGGGGCCGGTGCTGCCGTTTCTGTTGTATTACGCGTATCTCGGGCTTGTTGACATTGCCGCTCGAATTCCACGAGTTCGATTTCCGTCGAAGGTTGCGGCGTGGTCGTGCACGGTGCTGGTGATTCCATTTGCGAGTCACGCGTTGGTGATGGAAACCAAATCCGCTCTTCGGAACGGCACGGAACGATTTCCGCTCGAGGAGCAAAAAAATTGGCCGGCGACGCTTTCGGCGATGCAATGGGTGAGCCGGAATACGCCGCCGGACGCGATCCTACTGGGCGATGATGCGACGATATTCCTGCTGACCGGACGCCGAGCGATTGGATTGTTTTACTTCGACCCGTTCGAATTTTCCTATGCGCGGGATCACCGCGACTCGCTTGGAAGCGAGTCGCAGTTCATCAGCGGCATCCTGGCGGCGAAAGTCGATTACGCGATCTACGCCTCCGATTCGCGAGGAATGCAATTGCGGCTGGCCCGCGAACAGATCGAACGCGCGGCGGCCGACCATCCCGCAGCTTTCGCGGAAGTAAACGATCCAGCGGTTCGAAGCTACGTGATTTTCAGGATTGACCGCGGCAAGCTCGAGGCGGAAACGAAGAAGTAAAATCGAGGCCGCTGAGGCTCGAGCGATCGAAAACCGCGGCGCGGGAAGTGGCGGCATTCCGCGGCGGGTGCTATTCTTGAATTGCATCTGGGGGCGACACGGTTTCGACGGAAGCTGTCGCGGCCAGAAGGCATGCCGGGCTCCCACCTCCCCGAAATCGGGTGGAAATTTACAACTGCCAATACGCAGTTGGCTCTCGCTGCTTAATTAAAAACTAAGTAGCGCGTCTCCTCAGGCGTCGCCCACGCGCTTGAGATGAGGCGTCATACAGTGGGCTGGCTGGCGCGATTCGGTCCGTATCGTGCCGGCGAGATCATCGGACTAGCTGGCGGCGTTTCTTGCCCACTCTGAGCGCTGACGGCGAACGCGCGGTACCCGCAAGGGACGGCCGCGAAGTGAACGGGCTAAGCATGTAGTCTTCTGGTGGCAAGGCTTCTCGGACGGGGGTTCGACTCCCCCCGCCTCCACCATTTTCAGGCCTCTTTTTATTGGTTTTTGAGAGACTCACGGAGAAAAATGCCGCTCCGTGACTTGCTCGCCTTGGTGTCCCAATAGGATCGAGACTTTCGACAATGGCATTCCGGTGAGCAACAGCTCAGCAGCAAAGGTACCGCGCCCGCGGTGAGCGTGGCCGTCGTCGTCCTGAACACTCGATCGAAAGGAGTCGTCAATGAGCGGCGCACAAATCGAACAAAAGAGCTATGAGATGCCCCCGCGCGAAGGGTTCACCATCACACTCTTTATCACTGTCGCCGACATCGACCGATCGGCTGATTTCTATGAAAAGGTGTTCGGCGGCCGCATTCTGAGCAGAGGCGACAGCAAGGGCGCATCCGGGCACATTCGGATCGCGAATACGTGGCTGATCGTCAACGTCGGGGGCGGGCCCACCCCGGACAAGCCGACGGTAACGCTCAGCGTCCCCGCCGACCCGGATAAGGTCAGCAGCTTTATGAACATCCGAGTTGCGGATATCCAAGCGTGCTACAAATTATGGAAAAGTCGAGGAGCTGAGTTCATCACGCCGCCGATTGCCAAGTACGGCGAGATTCGCTGCTACATCCGCGATCCTGACGGTTATATTATCGAGGTCGGACAGAGCACATAAGGCTAACGCTTGCCGTCGAGATTCGTCACCACTCTCGACGGCGCCGGAGGGAAACTGGAGTCGATCTTCGCGCGCGTCATTCGCACATAAAGTCCCCAGGCGACGAGTCTTCACACAGACTCTGAAGCCCTCCGCTACAATTGCCTGGAATCAGGGCCGAGCAAAAGCGGGGTACCGCGCAAACAGGGAGAAGAAATGCAAAAGCGAAAACTCGGGAAAAACAATCTAGAAGGTTCGGCGATTGGGCTCGGATGCATGGGAATGAGCTCCGGCTATGGCCCACCCATGGATAAGCAGCAAGGGATTTCGCTCATACGCGCGGCGGTCGAGCGCGGCGTAACTTTCTTCGATACGGCGGAGGTTTATGGTCCGTTTACGAATGAAGAACTCGTCGGCGAAGCGCTTGAGCCATTTCGCAAAGATGTGGTGATTGCGACGAAATTTGGATTCCACATCGAGAACGGCAAGCAGGCCGGCCTAGACAGCCGACCGGAGCACATCAAGGAAGCCGCGGAGGCATCGCTGAAGCGCCTGAAGACGGACGTTATCGATCTGTATTACCAACATCGCGTGGATGACAAAGTTGCGATCGAAGATGTTGCGGGAGCGGTGAAAGACCTGATTCAGCAAGGCAAAGTGAAGCATTTCGGACTGTCGGAGGCGGGCGTTCAAACGATCCGTCGAGCCCATAAAGTGCAGCCCGTGACGGCACTGCAAAACGAATATTCGCTGTGGTGGAGAGAGCCGGAGAAGGAGATCATTCCGACTCTCGAAGAGCTCGGCATCGGCCTCGTTCCCTTCAGCCCGCTGGGAAGGGGCTTCCTGACCGGCACGATCAACGAAAACACAAAATTCGACAAGAACGATTTTCGAAATATCGTTCCTCGTTTCACCGAAGAAAACCGGAAAGCGAATCAGGGGCTGGTGGATCTGATCGGCCGGTTCGCGCAAGAGAAAAAGGCGACGCCTGCGCAGGTCGCTCTTGCGTGGCTGCTGGCGCAGAAGCCGTGGATCGTTCCGATTCCGGGTACAACGAAACTGCATCGCCTGGAAGAAAATATCGGAGCCGTGGACGTCGAACTTTCGCCGGGCGATCTCCGCGAATTGGAAAATGCGGCCGCAAAAGTACCCGTGCAAGGCGCGCGGTATCCCGCCGAACTGCAAAAAATGGTGGGCCGCTGAGACGGCGGAGCGGCGAGATTCACGAACACGGCGGAGACGGTGCACACAAAGCGAAATGCGCCCCGCGAGGTGTGGTGCAGGCGCAAGCGCGCCGACATCGCAGCGCGGAATATCGTCGCGGCTAATCGATTTTAGTGAACTCGCTGAAGAGCCAGGGAATTTCCGAACACACTGACGTTGAGGGTGTCGCCCGCCAAAGTGTAGCGCCACGTTGCCGTGGCATTGGGCCCTTCTAGAGGTTGAGCATTCGGCCCGTAATAGTGAATGGTTATTGCGTCGGTATCGACCGTGTATTTGCAGGGCCCGCCGAGTTCTTGTCCGTGCATACGGTAGTGGGCGGAGCATTCTCCCGAAGGCAAGAACTCGACAACGTAGCTGCCGTCGGCGCTTCGCCACTTTCCGGCGACGCCACTGTGTGGACCAGACTGTAAACCCGTAAGGCCGCAGGCGGCCAGGCTGAGGATCGCAAGTGCGACGAGCAATATTTTTATCGGCTTCATTATTAAGCCCCGGAAATGGATTCGGGGATCGACATTTTCCGCGCCGAACTGAGTGTCGGGCGAATGGCTCGCACGAGCGAACAACATATCAGATCGGAGAAGCGCTGACGACGAATACGGCTAAGTTGTTTCCATGCAATAATATGTGCGCTTTTCGAGAGTGAGTACCCGCCGGGATCAGCGCGCGACGCATGAAATCGAATCGTTCGACTTGATGAGATCGAAACGAGTTTTGCCCAAGTGAGGGCCGATGCAACAAGGGGCCACCCGCGGCGACGGATTGATTCGCGGCTTTGAAGGAGCCGAATGCAGCAACACAAACTAAGGCGTTGGCTTCCGCTTATCGCGGCGTTCGGCGTGGCGATCTTTGGGGTGCGCGCGCCGGCGCAGGACGCTGCATTTGCTGCGTCCGCGCAAGACGCGAGTTGGGCACCGTCAGGGCAAGACGCGACGCCGGCGGACGTTGAGAAGCGCGTCGCAGCAATCATGAACCAGATGACGCTGGACGAAAAAATCACGCTGATCGGCGGCGTTCCAGATTTCTTGACGCAACCCGTCCCGCGGCTTGGAATTCGCTCGCTCAAAATGTCGGATGGGCCGCTGGGAGTGCACGACTACGGGCCGACGACGGCGTACGCGGCCGGGATCGCGCTTGCGGCATCATGGGATCGCGAAATGGCGAACCGCGTGGGCAAAATGATGGGAGAAGATGCTCGCGCGCGGGGCGTGCACATCATTCTCGCGCCCGGGATGAACATCTATCGCGCTCCGATGAACGGCCGGAATTTTGAATACTTCGGAGAAGATCCCTATCTGGCCGGGCAGATTGCGGTCGCGGAAATCAAAGGAATTCAATCGGAGGGCGCGATCGCGACGGCGAAGCATTTCATCGCGAACAATTCGGAATACGGGCGGATGGATCACAGCTCGGACGTGGATGAGCGCACGCTGCGCGAAATTTATTTGCCGGCGTTCGAGGCCGCGGTGAAAGGCGCGAAGGTTGGCGCGGTGATGGACGCGTACAATTTGGTTAACGGCGTTTACATGACGGAGAACAGCCATCTCAACACCGAAATCCTCAAGAAAGAATGGGGATTCAAGGGCATTCTGATGTCGGACTGGGGCGCGACGCACGACGGAGTGGCAGCGGCGAACGGCGGGCTGGATCTCGAGATGCCGTCCGGCACGTATATGAATTTGAGCGCGCTCGAGCCGGAAGTGCGCGACGGAAAAGTGTCGATTGCAACGATTGATGAAAAAGTGCGTGCGATTCTTCGGACCGCGATTGGATTCGGATTTTTCGATCGCGATCAGACGGATGCAACGATTCCTCACTATAACCAGGAAGGGCGCGTGCTGGCGCGAGAGGAAGCCGAGGACGGCATGGTGCTTCTGAAAAACGACGGCCATCTGCTGCCACTGGATAAATCCAAACTCAAGACAGTTGCGGTGATCGGGCCGGATGCGTATCCGGCAGTGATTGGCGGAGGAGGAAGCTCGCTCGTCGCGCCATACCGCTCCGTCAGCTACCTTGAAGGAATCAGCAACTATTTGGGTCCGGGTGTGAAGGTGCTGACGGCGGAGGATTCGGCGCCGCTGCCGGAGGTGGTGGAGAACTCCGAATTCCAGACGAGCGCGACGGGCGGCGAATCGGGCCTTCACGGCGAGTATTTCGACAATCAGGATCTCAGCGGCGCTCCTGCGCTCACGCGGACGGACCGGCGCGTGGATTTCAACTGGGGCGAGGGCAGCTTCGCGGATGGGCATCCGGTGGATCATTTTTCTGCGCGGTGGACGGGCTACTACGTTCCGAAATCGTCCGGCGATTATGCGTTTTATGTTTCGGCGGATGACGGCATGCACGTTTACATGGATGGTGAGCGCATCATCGACGACTGGACGAGACATTCCGAAACGATGCACACGGCGTCGCGAACGCTTGAAGCGGGCAAGGCTTATGCAATCAAGGTCGAATACTTCGAAGATGTGGGCGCGGCGGCGATTCATTTTGGCGCGATTGCGTCGGACTCGATCGTCGGGCGCGAAACGAAAAAGCTGGCAGCGAAGGCGGACGCGGTGATTTTGTGCGTCGGATTCACGGCGGAAACAGAAGGCGAAGGAGCCGACCGGCCGTATCGCTTGCCGAACGCGCAGGATCAATTGATTCGAACGATTGCGAGCGTGAATAAGAATCTCGTCGTGGTGCTGACGGCCGGCGGCAATGTGGAGATGACACGCTGGATCGAGCAGGTTCCGGCGCTGATTGACGCGTGGTATCCGGGGCAGGAAGGCGGCGATGCGCTTGCGCGCGTGATTTTCGGCGACGTGAATCCGTCCGGGAAGCTTCCCGCATCGTTTGAAAAACGCCCGGAAGATAATCCAACGTTTGAGAATTATTATCCCGCGCCGGGAACGAAGCGCGTGGCGTATCGCGAGGGAATGTTCCTGGGCTACCGATACTACGATCGCGCGACGACGAAGCCGATGTTTCCGTTCGGCTACGGGCTTTCCTATACGAATTTCGAATACAGCAAACTCGCGGTTTCGCCGAGCTCCGGGACCGACGCGGATCACGTGAAAGTTTCATTCGAGATTCGGAATTCGGGCAAGCGAGCAGGCGCGGAAGTCGCGGAGATTTATGTGGGCGACGCGCATGCGAGCGTGCCGCGGCCAGTGAAAGAGCTAAAGGGTTTTGCAAAGGAATTTCTGCAACCGGGCGAATCGAAGGCGGTGACATTCGATCTCGATCGGCGCTCGTTCTCGTATTACGACGTCAAGCGAAAGATGTGGGTCGCGGAGCCGGGAGAGTTCGAAATTCTGGTGGGAGGCTCGTCCGACCGGATCGCGCTGAAATCAAAATTCACGCTGACAAAAGAAGCCACCGGACAATAGGGACGCATCGAATCAGCATTGGTGGATAGATTCCGCATGCGGACCATGTCCGCGCCGACGTGATGACAAAACATTTCACGCAAAAAGCGATTTGCGCAGCGCTCTTACTCGTTGCCTGCACGATCGCAGTTTCGGCAAGCGGTGCCGCGCCAGTCCTTCCTCACCTTTTCAGCGATCACATGGTTTTCCAGCAGGATAAGGAAATCTCCGTTTGGGGATGGGCGGAGCCGGGCGAAAAAATTGTGGTAACGCTCGGGACCAATCGGCGCGAGACGCTGGCCGACGCGAAAGGCGCGTGGAAAGCTTCGTTGCCGCCGATGCGTGCGGGCGGCCCGTTCACTCTCGACATAGAAGGCAAGGAATGGAGCGCGACGTTTAAGGATGTGATGATTGGGGAAGTGTGGGTGGCGTCGGGGCAATCCAACATGACGTTCGCGCTGGATAGCACGACGGACGGAGCGAGCGCCGTCGCAAACGCGAAAGAGCCGGACATTCGCCTGTTCACCGTGCCGCGAGCGGCTGCGCTCGAGCCACGATCGGACACATTGCCCGCATCGTGGCAAGTGTGCGCTCCGGAAACGGTGAAGGAGTTCTCGGGCGTCGCGTACTTTTTCGCGAGGAAGTTGTATGAAGAATTGCGCGTTCCGATCGGAATTATTTTGAGCGCGTGGCCGGGCACAACCGGGGAGGAGTGGACCGACGCAGATTCTCTACGCGACGATCCGATTCTTCAGCCAATCGTCGCAAAGTGGAATGCGCGGCCGGCGGCGGAGCGGGATTTCTGGAGGAATCCGTCGAGCATCGAGCTTCAATTCGACGATTTCGAACTCCTGCCGAAGCAGCAAGACGCCGCGGCGCAGGAGTTCAGCAACTTCGATGATGGGAGCACGCGCACCTGGCCCGACGGCGTGTGGACGTTTGACTGGAATGAGTCGAGGGCAATGAAATTCGACTTGATCGCGCCGGGCCGGAGCGGCGCGGGATATGCCGCGCGAATTTCGGGGGCGCTGGACGGCGCAACGTATCCCCGCTTGCGCGCCAGTTTCCACGACGGCGCGGCGCCAATGGATCTTAGCGCATTCGACGGCGTGCGCTTTTTTGTTCGAGGGACCGGAAAGTTCGTTTTCAAAACGCTGCAGCCAACGATTTGGGATTGGGACGACTATGGAGCCGGCGTATTTCGCGCGACGCCGGCGTGGCAACCGATTGAAATTCACTTTTCATCGCTGAAGCAGGAGGGATGGGGCATTCCCGAACCTCTGACGATCAACGCGCTGAGTGGAATCGAGATTGTCGCGCTGCCGTTGGTGGCGGATCCGCCTGTTCCGCCTTCGGGGTTGTACGACGCCATGATTGCGCCACTCGTTCCCTATCGAATTCGCGGCGCGATTTGGTATCAAGGCGAGAGCAATGCGCTGAGAGCCTTCCAGTATCGATCGCTGCTGCCGGCGATGATCGCGGGGTGGCGCGACGCATGGCGCGAAGGCAATTTTCCATTCTTGATCGTGCAACTGCCGAACTTTGGAACGAGCCCTGAACTGGGCGATTCGGCGTGGGCAGAATTGCGTGAAGCGGAACTGATGACGGCAGAGAAAGTGGCGGATGCTGGCCTTGCCGTGACGATTGATATCGGCGAATCGGGAAACCTTCATCCGCACGAGAAATACGGAGTGGGCGAGCGGCTCGCGCTCGACGCGCTGGGAACGACGTACGGAAAGAAAATCGTGTACTCGGGACCGCTGTTTCAATCGTACGAGGTCGAAGGCAATCAGATTCGCGTGAAATTTGCGGATGCTGGTTCGGGGTTAGAAGCGCGAGGCGGCGGAGAGTTGAAAGGATTTGCGATCGCGGGCACCGACAGGAAATTTCATTGGGCCGAAGCGCGAATTGAAGGTGATTCCGTAATCGTTTCGAGCGGTGATGTGCCCGCGCCTGTCGCTGTGCGCTATGCGTGGGCCAACAGCCCGGATTGCAATCTGTATAACCAGGAAGGATTGCCGGCGTCACCATTCAGAACGGATGATTGGCCCGGCATGACGCACGACGCCCGATAGCGTCGGGCGTTCGATGCGTTGCGGATTCGAGCCGGCCATTAATATTCGACGGCGTACAACTTACCTTCGAGTTTCCTTGGTTCGGTTTCAGCCGACGAAATTCGAATGTGGAGCGGCGCGCCCGCGGCCATCGAGTTGTGGCGCACTTCACCAACCGCCCAGGACAATCCGCTCCAAATTATTTTGTCGTAGTTGATCTCGACGGGCAATGCCTTGCCGTTTTGTGACACTTCAATGACGAAGAACGTGCCCATATTCTTGCCGTTCGGCGGACCGCCCTCCCAGCTTCGCTGAATCGCACCGTGATCATCGCGTTGCTGCATGACGATTCGTAAATCCCCTGAGGCCGGAGCAGAGATCGTTGTCTCAATGGCATTCTTGCCGGCGTCCGAAAACGTTGCCGAGAGATTTTGAATCGATTTCGGAATAACCACGTCCGCTTGAATGCCGAGATCGTAAGAAGCGTTCGCGTATTGGCCGAAGCCCACGAGCGCCATTTGCCCGGGCCCCAGCGTAATTTGATCGCCGCTCAATTTCGGAGCGAAACCCGCATCGCGAAAAAGGATGCGACCGTTTTGAACCGGCGATTGCACGCGGGAGAGAAGCGGCATTTGCAATGACTGGACGGACTGCGCCGGATTCATGACGGTGTAGACGGCGCCGTCAGTGTCGAGCGAGCCGAAACCGTAAGACTCAACGTTGCCAGGAATGCCGCCAAACGTTTTCGTACGACCTTCAGCTTGCAAGCCTGAAAACAAGCGCTGCGCTTTCGCGAACCATTTCGCTTTTTCGTCGTCGATGAACTCGAGGTTGCCGTGAATGGTGTTGACCCAGCCGCCGCGCGCTTGTTCGAGGAGCAGAGCGCCCTGCCACGCGTGCGTCTGGCGATAGTAAATCGTGCCGGTATTGCCGACCATGAATCCGGTGGAATCGATGCGCTCGATCGGAAGAAAGCTTTGTTCGTAGCGGCGAACCATGTGGTCGCTATAAATATCCATCGAGCGCCAGAAATTCATTTCGGGGACATCGGACGGACGCGGATCGCCCGAATACATCGAACCGAAAGCCTCAAGCCAGCGAAGATCCACGGGCCAATGAAACGGAAACGCGCCAGCAGTGGATTCGACATCGCCGCCGAATCCATTGAAGGCGACGAGGACTACATCTGGATTCTTGTGGCGGAATGCCTTGAGCGCATCGCGAAAGGCGGCTTCGTTGCGCGCGTGAATTTCTTCGCTGCTCAGCCGCTTCGCGGTTTCGGGAGTGGCGGCACCGAAATCAACGAAATCGAACTTGTACATGCGAATGCCGCGGTCGTACCAATACTGCATCACATCGATGAAATCCGACAGGAAGCTGCCTTCAAAGAAGGACATCGCGCCGCCATTGGCCGTCAGCGAATCTTTCCATCTGGGCGACGCGTCGATTTTTACGAGCGTATTCGTGCTGAACCACAGGCCTGGCTTCAAGCCAGCGGCTTTGCACGCGGCGATCCAGCGATCAGGGCCATCCGGCCAATCCGGTTTGCGCCACGTCCGGTAGCCGCCGTCCTTAGCGAACCAGAATGCATCCATCATGTAGTAATCGAAATGAACGCCGGATTTGCGAAGGCGCAAAATTTCGTCCAGTTCACGCATCGCGAGCTTCTCCGTCAAGTTGATGTTGTCGGAGAGCTCGTCATACGCAGACCAATCGTTGTAGACCCAGATGGGATCGTGGAGGAGCGGCTCGCCCAAGGCCATCGGCGCCCATGCGGATTGCGGGCTGGCTTGCGGCGAGGCGTTCTCGTGCTGCGCGCGCGCGCCCGGCGAGAGAAATGCCACGCCGAAGATCGCAGCGATCAGCGCCGCAAGCGCGAAAATTGGCGGCCGATATCGACTGGTACGTTGCATCGTCGGATTCCTTTCGCCGGGAGCGCTGCCACCGCGAGATATTTTGCCGATGCGCGTTGCCGGCTCGTCAGACTTTTCGAATGCGAACGCCCTTGCCGACCAGCGCCGTGAGATGTTTTTCTTCCGCTTTGCGATCGGTGATGAGCATGTCAATTCCATTCGGCGGACAGATGAGGGCGGTGCCGATAACGCCGATCTTGCTATGGTCCGCGACGACGATTTTTTGCCGCGCCTGCTTCAACATCGCGTTGTGAATTGCCGCTTGATCCGGATAATTGGTCGTGAATCCGTGAGCGGGATGAACGCCGTCCACGCCGATGAAAGCTTTGTCCACGAAGATTTCGCATGCCGCAGCGATTGCCGTCGGGCCGACGAGAGCAAACCAATCGCCGCTGAGGAAACCTCCGGTGCAAACGACTTTCACTTCTTTGCTGTGACTCAACTCCATGGCGATATTGACCGCATTGGTGAGGATCATCAATTCGCCGCGATGACGGAGATTTCGAGCGACCTGAGTGGTGGTAGTGCCGGCGCCGATGGCGATGGTTTCGCCATTGGAAACGAGTTCCGCAGCGGCAAGCCCGATGAGCCTCTTTTCCAAAGCGCGCTGCTGTTCCTGCTCTTGAAACGACGAGACATGACGAAACGGCTCGTAGAGGAATGGCTCGATGGGCTCCGCGCCGCCGTGCGTCCGGCGCAACATGCCTTCGTTTTCGAGTTCCGCGAGGTCGCGCCGAATCGTGGATGACGAGATTTTGAGTTGGCGCGAAAGATCGTCAACGAGCAAGCGGCCATTACGCCGCAGTTCGCGCAAAATCTGCTCGCGGCGACTTTCGGATACGGCGTCGCGCTTGTTGTTGATGTGGTTCAAGGCGCTAGTCCTTTGCGCTCAAGCCTTCGGGCGAGCCGCGACGTGCGAAAAATCATTGCGGCGACTCCGGCGGCTTGACCTCCAAAATCGGCGGATTGGGAGGATACGTTCCCTTCCGCTTCATCTCTTCCCTGTCCGCAGCGCCGGCATCTTGCGGATCGTGCCAGCTGATTTCCTTTTCGCCCGCGAGAAAGCCAGTCGGCCGGTAAATTCGGATTTTCAGCGTCGACGCTCGCAAGGGAGATTGTTTGATTTGCTCATCGATCAGGACGGGCGGTCCAATCTCGCCTAATCCTCTTTCGCCGCTTGCGAGAATCTGATTGTTGGCCGTCACGGAGTTCCCATGCCGCGCGGTAATCGTGCAAGGCGTACGAGGGGATTTCGTCTGCTGACCGGCTTTCGATGCGAGCTGAGAATCCGACGGGAGCGTAAGGATAATCCGGGGCTCGACTCCAATCGAGCGCGATGCGCACGGGCGAGTTGGCATCTTTCCAGGCGTCGAAGGAAGGCCGGCGCTGGCGGTTTTCGTCGACAACGCCGTGATCCACGTAGCCACTCGTGAGGCCGGGCCACAAATTGTCGTGCGAACGATAGTCCTGATAGCACCAGAAAATCGCGCCAGCGATCCAATCATGTTTTGCGAATTCCGCGAGCTGTTCGCGAAGGATGCGAACGCGCAAGCGATCGGCTTCTTGCGAATTCGCGGCGAAAATTCCCGGCGCGCCGAACTCGGACACAATGATCATTTTGCCGGGAAACGTTTTGTGGATGCGCTCGATCGCGGCCGGAAGAGCGGCAGCCGATCCGTGCCACGTTCCGAAATATTGATTCCACATCAGAAAATCAGCGAATTGCGAAGCGCTGCGAGCGGGATCTTGAACCGAGGGCAGCGTATCGTCGGCAAAAGTGAAATATCGGTCGGAATCGAGAGACTTCTCGATGTCACGCATGCCGCGAACGTAATCGATGCCCTCGGCGCTGTGAATGTCCGATTCGTTCGCGACGCTCCAGGCAAAAATGCTCGGATGATTGAAATCGGATTCGATCATTTCACGCAGCATTTGTTTCGCGAGCGTGCGGACGGCGGCGTTTCCGAGCTGCTTGCGGCCGAGCTGCCACACAGGAATTTCGGGCGTGAGGAGAATTCCGTGGCGATCGCAGTAATCGAGAATTCCGGGCGGCTGCGGATAATGCACCGGGCGCGTCAAAACAACCTGAAGATTTTTCAAGTCGTCGTAATCGTGTTCCCACGTGCCGCGGGTCTCCGCAAGACCCTCCCACGGCGAATCTTCGGGCCGAGCGATGCCCGTCAAACGAACCGGCTCGCCATTGAGATAGAGCTTGTTCACGCGGATTTCAATCGTGCGTGCGCCGAAATGATCGGTCAACACATCAAGCGACTGGCCGCCCGCGCCGGCAAGATGGACTTCAATGTCGTACAGAAATGGATGATCGAAGTGCCACAATTTCACGGATGGAATTTCGAAGGAAAGATCCACTTCCTGCGCGCCGGGCCTGGCCGTGAGCGACTGATCGGCCACGGCGACGGCATTGGCGCTGCCTCCTTCGAGGCGAGCCGCGACGTGGAGCGCGATGGACAAGGACCGTTGCGAATTATTTTCAACGAAGACGTGATCTGAAACGGATGCCGCGTCTCCGTGGACATGGACGTGAATTTCCTGACGACGCAGCAAAATTGAATCATTCATGCTGAGCCAAACGTCGCGAACGATGCCGCCGTAGTGCCACCAGTCATACCAGTAGCTGCTCGAGTCTTCTGAGCGCATCGCCAGCCCGGGAATACTCGTTTCCGTCGGACGATTGTCGATGGCCACGGCGACGAAATTCCGGGCGGGCAGACTTGCGGGGAGAACAAAATAATAGGCGGTGTGGCCGCCTTCGTGGGAACCGAGCTCGGCGCCGTTCAGCCACACTCTCGCGCGATAGAAAGTCGCGCCGAAATGAATTTCGATGTGCCTGCTTCGCAGCTCCGGGGGGATTTCGAAGGTTTTGAAATACCAGGCGATGCCTTCGTAGTCCTCATACTCCCCGATGTTCCACGTGTTCGGCACCTGAACTGTTTTCGTGCCGTCAGGAAGTGATTTCCACCAGTTTTGCGTTACGCCCTGGCCGTTCGGATCGACGCAAAATTGCCAATCGCCGTTGAGACTGACGCGAGTTCCTGCGCGAGCTGGAATCACCCAGAGCGCGAATAGAATGAAAATGTTTGCCGCCGCTCGTCGCACGAACAATTCCCCCCGCCGATCAACGCGTACCGAACAGAATTTCCATCGTCAACTGATCGAGCCGTTCGTAAGGCAGGCGCTTCGATGCAAGAGCGGAGCGATCGAATTCGAATGCCAACAATTCTTTGGCAGCCTTTTTCGAGTAGCGCCCCACGCCGGGCACGCCCTTCTCCGCTTTCCCGAGATCCTTGAGGAGATCCTGGATTTCGCGATCGGCGGCGAATCGCGCGGCTTTTTCTTTCAGAATCAGATAACTGCGCATGCAGCCGCGCGCAAAATCCTTGACGCCTTCGTAATCTTCGGTGCGGTAGGCGTGCGCATCGAAATGTCTGGGTCCCACGTACCCCGATTCCTCCAGAAACTTCACCAGGAAAAAAGCGCCTTTTGGATTCGAGGCGGCGAAACGGAAATCCTGATCGTAACGGCCGATGACCTGATCGTTCAGGTCAATGTGAAAAAGCTTGCCCGCTTCCCAGGCTTGAGCGACGGCGTGGAGGAAATTCAACCCGGCCATGGTCTCGTGCGCGACTTCGGGATTCACGCCGACCAGCTCGGGATGATCGAGCGTGGCGATGAAGCCGAGGTAGGCACCGGTGGTGGACATATAGATATCGCCGCGCGGCTCGTTGGGCTTGGCCTCGAGCGCAAACTGGTAGCCATATTTCTGGTCCGTCGAGTATTCGCAGAGATAATTCACGGCTTCGCGAAGGCGCTTGACGGCTTCATCGGGCCGGCGGCAGGCGTCGGTTTCCGTTCCCTCGCGCCCGCCCCACAAAACAAAAATTTTCGCGCCGAGTTCCGCGCCCAAATCCATGGCGCGAAGGGTTTTTTGCACGGCGTAGGCGCGGACGGATGGATCATTAGCAGTGAAGGCACCGTCGCGAAATACCGGATTCGTGAACAAATTTACGGTCGCCATCGGCACGCACAGGCTGTTGGCCGCGAGTGCCTTTTTGAAATCGCGGACGATGCGCTCGCGATCCGCCGGCGTGGCGTCAATCGGCACGAGGTCGTTATCGTGCAGATTCACGCCCCACGCCCCGACCTCACCCAGAAGATTGGCAAGTTCGGTAGGCGGCAGAATTTTGCGGACGGTTTCGCCGAAAGGATCGCGGCCGGGATTGCCCACCGTCCAAAGGCCGAACGAGAATTTGTGTTCAGGCCGAGGCTGGAACTTGTCGGTCGCCATGATGTGCTTCTCCCGTGATCTTCTAATTTGACAGATCGCTGAAAATCGGCTTCAACGCCGGATAGAGTTTCCGATACGCGCCGTAGTGCCGCTCCATTCGCGCGGAGTGCCGGGGGTCGGGCGTTACCGGCCCGGCGACTTTTACAGCTGAATCGCACGCCTGATCGACCGACGTCCAAATGCCGCAGCCAACCCCCGCAAGCAATGCTGCGCCATACGCCGCGCCTTCTTCGGCTTCGATCAACTCGACAGTCATGCCATAGACATCGGCTTGAATCTGCCGCCAGAGCGGCCCGCGCGCGCCACCGCCGCCGAGCCGAATCGACTCGACCGGAATTTTCAATTCGCTGAAAATCGAAAGCGTATCGCGCAAGCTGAAGGCGACGCCTTCGAGAATCGCCCGCACAACATGCCCGCGCGTGTGCTGCGCCGTAATTCCAACAAGCGCGCCTCGCGCGTGCGGATCGAGATGCGGCGTCCGCTCGCCCATTAGATAGGGCGCCCAGAGAAGTCCATCGGCACCAGCGGGAGTTTCTGCCGCTTCAGCTAAGAGACGGTCGTAGGGATCGACGCCGGGCTCGGCGCCAGGTTTGATCCCGGCGCCGAATTGATCGCGAAACCAACGAAGCGAAAGCCCGGCCGCTTGCGTCACGCCCATTACATGCCAGCGATTTGGAATCGCGTGGCAGAAAGTGTGGATGCGCCCCTTCGGATCGAGAACTGGCTTGCTGGTGGCGGCAAAAACTACGCCGGAAGTGCCAATCGTCGCGCTGACGGCGCCGGGGCGAACGATCCCCATTCCGACCGCACCCGCGGCCTGATCGCCAGCGCCGGCAACAACAGGAGTTCCTTCGAGAAGTCCTGTCGCTTCTGCGCCGCTCTTTGAAACTCGTCCTGAAATTTGCTGTGATTCGAGAACGCGCGGCAAATAGGACTCGCTGATTCCCGAAATTTCGAGCATGGGCGCCGACCATTTTCGATTAACGACGTCGAACATCAACGTCCCGGACGCTTCGGCGACGTCGATCGCGCGCTCGCCGGTCATCTCGTAGCGAACGAAATCTTTAGGAAGAAGAATCGTGCGCACGCGCGACCATATATCCGGCTCGTGCCGGCGGACCCACCATACTTTCGGAAGCGTGAAATTCGTAAGCGCCGGATTGGCGGTCCATTCGATCAGCCGCGCCGCGCCCACGCGATCCGTGATTGCTTTGCACTGCTCGTCGGTGCGCTGGTCGCACCAAATGATGGACGGCCGCAGGACTTTTCCATCGCCATCGAGGAGAACGAGCCCATGCATCTGGCCCGTGAGCCCGACGCAGGCGATTTCTTTGGCGCTTGTCTTCGCGCGCTCGAGACATGCCTTCACTGCGATGCGCGTCGCACGCCACCAGTCCGCAGGCTCCTGCTCGGCCCAGCCAATTTGCGGCGATAGCATCGGCGCGTGCTCAGAAACGGCAGAGTTCAATACGCGGCCGTCGTCGCCGAGCAAAACGGCGCGCGTCCCTCCGGTACCCACGTCGATTCCGAGTAGTTTCGAAGCCATAAATGGTGATTCGCGCTCCCGTCAGGCGTAGCCGCGCGGATGGAGCCCCCGCCATTTCCATGCCGAGCCGATGATTGTGCGAAGATCAGACCGCGACGGATTCCATCCAAGAATTTTCTTCGCCTTCGCCGGGTCGGCTACGAGTCGCGGCGGATCGCCGGCACGAGGCGGCGCAATTCTTACCGGAATATTTCGGCCCGTCGCCTGCCCCGCCGTTTCGATAACCTCGAGAACCGAATAGCCATGACCGGTCCCAAGATTCAGAAACTCGGATGCGCCACCGAGGCGCAGGTGCTCAAGCGCGCGAATGTGCGCATCGGCGAGATCGATCACATGCACGTAATCGCGAATCGCGGTGCCGTCGGGCGTCGGATACTTGTCGCCGAATACGGCAACTTCTTGGAGATCGCCTGCCGCAGCCGAAAGCACATTGGGAATCAGGTGCGATTCGGGTTCGTGGCGTTCGCCGAGGCGTTCGGAAGCGCCCGCGGCGTTGAAGTAGCGCAGGGCCACAAATTTCATTCCGTACGCACGGTCGTAGGCGTCGAGCAATCGTTCAAGAATGAGTTTGGACCAGCCATAAGGATTCACCGGCCATTGCGGACAGTTTTCGGAAATCGGCATTTGCGCCGGCTCGCCGTATGTGGCGCAGGTGGAAGAAAACACGACGCGCTTTACGCCCGCACGGAACAAGTGGTCGAAAAACACGATGCCTTGCTCGACGTTGTTCTCAAAATACTTCGCGGGCTCGAGAACGGACTCGCCGACATAGGCCAGCGCCGCGAAATGAACGCACGATTCGATTGAATGCTCCGACGTGACTCGCGCGAGCAAGCTGACGTCGCCGACCTTGCCCTGATAAAACGGTACGCCGGGTGCAAGCGCGCCGAGATGGCCGCGAGCAACGTCATCGAGGACGACGACGTGTTCGCCCTTGGCGTTCAAAAGCTCCGCCGTCACGCTGCCGATATAGCCTGCACCGCCGGTAACCAAAACAGACATTCTTTTCGCTCCGTTATTTTTCTCGAGCGGACGTTCGCGTCTTGACTCGCGCGGTCTCTCTACGCCGCGGCTTGCAATCGCAGCGTTCCGAACTCCGCCGCTCCCGGCGACGATCCCCAAAATTGATGCGGCGCGTAACCAGTTTCGCGTTCGTAATCCGCGGCAATTCGCTCGATCGCGTCGCGGGAGCCGCGTCCGAGCAGCGCGACGGTTCCACCACTGCCGCCGCCGGTGATCTTTGCGCCGTACGCGCCGCGTTCGGGTCCCGCTTGACGGAACATCTTCACGATCCGATCGGTGCGCGGCTCGCCGAGGCCGCACGCGGAATAGCTCGCATGGGACTGATACATAAGTTCGCCCAACGCGCTCATTCGCGAATCGTCCAATTCGCAATGAAGAAGCTCGGCGAAGGTGCGGACGCGAGAGTTTTCGAAAATTGGGTGCTGCGTCGGCGTCTTCACCGCATATTTCTTATCGGAATCCACATGCGTTACCGCGTCCGTTGTTCCGTGATAATGCGAAAGAAATTCCGCGCCGGAAAGAACTTCGGGGAGCCGCGGGGCGAAAGATTTATCGAACTCGGTGACAGGCACATTCGCGAGGTATCCGCGCCACTCGGGATCATCGATCTTAACTACTCCGTTGCGCTGTGACGGATGCACCTTGAGCCCGGCGAGGCCGGCAATAATTCGATAACCCATGAATGCCCCGGTTCGCACGTCGCCATACGCCGCGCCGGTCACAGCGTGACGCACGCCGGAATCCAAACCGGCAATCGCAATTCCATTTGGGATGGGCACATACCCCTGCAACTCCGCGGGCTGGCAGAGCAGCGCGAGAAGCCGATTGGATTTGCCGCACGCCGAAGTCATCTGATCCATCACGCCGCACGGCGCGCCTACGACAAGATTTTCCGCCTTCTGGCACAGCAACGCGATTTCTCGTGGCTCGATTTTCAGATCTCGCCAAGCGGAAACGGCCGAAAGAGTGGCGACTTCGAGCGCAGCGGAGGAACTCACGCCCTTGCCTTCCGGCACGCGCGAATCAACGAGCAAGCGCGCGCCGCGCGGAAATTGCACGCCTCGTTCGCGCATGAGCACAAGAAATACGCCGGCGACATAAGAGGCCCAGTGAGTTTGAGGATCACGCGCGAGGCTCGCACGCACCGCGTCGTATGGCACGGCTGAACCGCCGGCTTCGAACTCCGACAGCGGCAGCTCGAACGATCGTGCCGGCCGCCCTTCGCTTTCCTGCCCGAGGCTTACCATTCGCAGAACGCGATCCGGCGATTCCTGCAGCGCGACAAGCGCCGCTTCGCGAATCGGCAACTGCAAGACGAGCGAGCCGGAATAATCCGCGATTCCGCCCATCACGTCGAGGCGGCCCGGAGCGCGCGCCACGATCAAATCGCCGGCGCGATCGAATAAACGTCGCGCGGATTCCGCGGGATGCCGGTCGAGTGCGGCAAGAGCTTTGACGAACTCTTCCGCATCGGCAAGGCCCGCTGTATCGCCCTCGACAATTCGAAACATAGTTCTTGTTCGCCCGTGGGCTCACAAAACCCGATGGCGCCTCTCCAGCAGGCCGCGTTTCCGAAGCGCCGCTTGCAGCAACGGCTCGATTTGACGGCGAATGCGTTCGTTGGCGTAGCCGACCCAGGCAACGTCGGGTTCGACCGCGAGGCGCGCGCGAAGCGGTTCGCCGTGAATATCGGTGATCACGACGCCCAATTCGCGTGCCGCAAGTTCGGTGCAAACGTCATAGGGATGGCAGGCAAGTCCGAACGCAACGCCACGCTGCTGCAAAATGTCGCGCATGAGAGGGCGCAGATCGGCGTTGAAGCGATCGTGCCCGCTCATCAATTCGTAGAATTGTCCACCGGTGGAAATGTACTGATCTTCGAAGCACTGCGCCTTGCCTTCGCGACCTTCGCCGAGTGCGGCGCGGACAATTTCCTCGTCAATGGCCGCCAGCTCCTCGCGCGCGCCCGGAAAAAAACGCGAGAGCATGGCGAATCCGTGCTCGATCGTTTCCGCGCGCGAAGGCTGCAGCTGCAGCGGAGTTCGCTCGCCCGATAGCCGGTTGATGCGTTCGGCTTTCGTGCCCTGACCGCGGATGAATGAGACGGTGTCGAGAAGATGCTGCTTCAGCAGCGGCACTTCCGTTTGAACGGCGAGAGCGATGTCGGCGAGATTCGTCTCCGGGCCGCGATTTGGCGCGACGCCCGTCAAGATCCACGCGCTGCGCTTCTGATACATCCAGCCGCGCGTGCCGTCAATCGGATCGACGATGATGCGCCAGACGGCGTCGCGTTCGCGCGCACCCTTCGGGAGAATCAACTGGCCGTCCGCGAGCCCTTCGGCGATTAAAGCGAGCGGCGAGTGAGGCGCAATTTCGCGCTCGAAAAAATCGACGACGAGAGTTTCGCTTACAGTGTCGATTGCGTAGATGGTGTCGCCTGAGGAATCGCGCGCGACGCGGGCGAGCTCGGACGGCGGGTTCTTTTCGGCCGCGGCAACGACGGCGCGCCAAATTTGATCGTGCAAGCGGCGAATCGGCTCAAGAAGCGCGTGAACTTCCTGCGTCACGAACGCTCCTTTTTCGCATGCTTGTAATGAATGATGGGCTGCGCACGCAACTCCTGGGCCTTTTGCTCCGGCGAAGTATCGCTCAAAAAATTTCCGCCGCCGATTTCGGGTCCGGCGAGATATTTCAAAAGATCGGGCTTGCGGAGCGGCGGATGGAACTCGACATGAAAATGAAAGCCGCGATAATCGCCGCCGTCGGTGGGCGCCTGATGCAGCGTCATCACATAGGGAAAAGGAATGCGCCACAAGTTATCGAATTTGATCAGGACGTGCTGCAAGAGTTCGGCGAAGTCGCGGAGTTCGGTGCCGGAAAGAGCCGCGAGGCTGGCGTGAGTTTCCTTTGGGGCGACGAACAGTTCGTAGGCGTAGCGGGCGAAATAGGGAACGAACGCGATCGCAGAGTCGTTTTCGCAAATAATGCGACGCGCGTCATCCTTTTCCGCGCTTAAAATATCTTTAAATAATGGCCGGCCGGTAACTTCGATATGCCTGCGGCTCACGCGCGCCTCAGTCTCGATGGTCTTGAAGACGAAATTGGTCGCGTAGATCTGGCAGTGCGGATGCGGGTTCGAGACTCCGACCACCTCGCCGCGATTTTCGAATATTAGAACGTGAGAAATATCGGGCCGCTTGCCGAGCTCGCAATACTGTTCCTGCCAAACGCGCAAGAGCGTCACGATATCCGGGACATCCAGCTCCGCCAGAGAAAGATTGTGCTTCGGCGAATAGCAAACGACTCGAGCGATTCCGTGCGCCGGCTGATTCCGGTAGATTCCGCGCGGCACTTCGATGTGCTCCGGCGCATTCAGCGCAACCGACGGGTGATCGTTGTTAAAAACGAACGTCTGCTTGTAATCCGGATTTTCCGCGCCGCTTACGCGCGCGTTGCCGGGGCACAGGTAGCAATCCGCGACATATTCGGGCAAATCCTTTTGCGCGTGCTGAACTTTGTTGCCGCTCCACGGGCGGTCCTGCCGGTGCGCCGCGACGATCACCCACTCTTCGCGAAGCGGGTGCCAGCGCTCTTCCCATACGCCGCCCGTCGCGCTTTTCTTGGGTGAGGCCGCCGATGGGGCAGTTTCTCGAGGCGTCGAAAGATGCCGTTCGTTTTGTTTTTCTTCGCGCACGTGCGTTTGGAAAGTTATCTCGAAAAGTTTCTCCGCGCTTAGTTCGGAAGCGGCACTACGGTTGTCGGCGTAACGCTGCCGAACATCAACTGGTACAAATGCGAATGAGTGAGACGCGCGGCTTTCACCAGTTCTTCGTACGGCGCGTCCACCACATTCACGAAGCCGTAATTTTGGCGTTCGACGTCGCCCGGGCGGCCGGTCGGCATGTCGTCCACCAGCTGAAACCAGTGCGTGCCGACAATGTAAGGGCTGGCCAGGGAATTCTCGACAAAATAGCGATACGCAAGACCGCGCTGCCCCTGATCGCGCGCTTTATGCATGCCATAAAAAATGCCTTGCAGGCCTCGGCCCGGCGCGTCCGTCGTGAATTCGCCGATCAAGACGGGGCGGCCGGACCCCTCCGAATATTCTTGAATGGTTTTTGGGTCGGGCGCGTAAGTTTCGGAATAGACGTTGACGCTGAAAACGTCGAACATCGAAGCGAGGCGAATCCATTGCGCGTTGGGACGGCCGGCGAAGCGCACGCCGAGAATCAGGTGATTGGGATCGTATTTGCGCACGGCCGCGATTTCCGTTTCGAGCATCTGCTTCACGCAGCTGTAGAGAAAATCGCGCTTGATCTGATCAGCATCTTTCAGATTCGCGGCCAGAAGTTCCTTCAGTTTCGTTTGCGTCGCGGACTGCTCGGGATCATCCAAGACGACATCGGCCCAGGAAATCTTTGGTGTGAACTCATCCGCCCAGACTGGCTCGTTATCGAGGAACCAGCCGATTAGATTTGCGTCGCCCTTCAAATCGCTCACCTGCTTGCGCGCCGCGGCATCCACATTGTTCTTGAACTCGTCGGAAAACATATCCGGCAGACCGTACGGATAATCGAACCTTTTCTTCGTACTCCAACCGTAGAGAGGAAGGACATATGGCATGCCGCTATGCGGCGCGAAGGTCGCGTCTGACCAGTTGCCGAGCGTGTTGAAGCCCCAATTGTGCAGACGCTCGACCATGTGCTGATTGCCGCGTTCTTTCCATTCCGCGCCATAGCGGCGAATCAGATTTGCGGCGTAGAAGGAAACCACTTTTTTGTCCGGCTCGAGCCACGCGCCACCAGCGGGCGGAAGCTCTTCGAACAAGTATTCGCGATCCGCCGCGTCGGTGGCAAAGCTTCCGTCGGCGACGCCGACAATATCGATTCCCGCGGAATAAAAAGGATGGCCGTGCGGATCGACGAGCGCCCAGCGGTTGTCGATCTTTTCGGTGCGGAAGAAGCCGGTGCCGTTCAATTGCTTTTCGACGTAGCCGCCGAGCGGGCAGTAGTCATATCGCTGCGGCGAGAGGTCTTCGCTATCCCACAAGCGCTTCAAATCGTCGTCGCTGTAGATTTTGTCGCGCCACTTTTCTGGGATCCACTGGCCATAGCGATCGATCACGGGATGCCGCTCGAGTATATCGTTGCCGGTGATTCCATGTTCGAGCGCAAATCCGCACAACGTGACTTGAGTCGGTTCTGCGGGATTGTGCATGCGAAACGAAATTTGCTGGACGGGATTCGGCACGTCCAGCGAGTTGGGCCAAATCTTGTAGCCGAGCGGCTTTTGACGCGGCGCGTTGCGATTTTGCGTCGGATTCAGCGGCTCGAATGGAATCATCCCTCGAATGTGAATGCCTGCGAGTGGCTCGATGACGATGTCTTTTTTCCCGGCGGCGCCGGAAAAATTGATAAAAATGGGCTCGAGGCTGGTCGAGCGCATGTCGAAAGACATTTCCTCGTAGTCCAACCACTCGGAAGGCGCGCCAATCGCCGCAAGCGGAACTTTCACTTCCGGATCGCCGTGAAGATAGTGAAATGTCATCGTCATGCATCCCGAACGATCGTCCATGAAGACCGTTGCCGCGTTTGTATCGAGCTTCGCACTGCCAGCCGCGCGCATTTCGGCAAGCAAATCGGGGCGCGGCTCCGCGGGCGGATTGCTCTGCTGCTGCGCGAAGAGCGCACAGCTCAAAACCAGAATGGCCGCTGCCTCTCTCATTGAACTCGCGCCTCGATGTGACTCGAAGGGCTGCTGATCATCGCGGCGTGCTTCCGCGCTCGCTTCAACACCACATACTGAAATGGCGCGAGCGAGAACGATTCCGGCGCGGCCCGCTGTTGGAGCAAATCGAAAAATCCTGCGCCGGGATTTACCGTCACGGAGCGATTTTCGTGATTGAGAATGAAAAAGTAATCCGAACCGCCTTTCGTCCGGCAGGTGACTTCGACTTGCTTCGGCACGCCCGAGAGAAGCGGCTCGAGCGCACTCTCCGCAGCGGCGTGCTGCAACAGCTCGCGAGCCGCAGCGAGATTGACGAGCGAGCCGTAGTAGATCGCCGCGCCCTTTCCGAATTTATTTTCCGTATAGGCAGCATCGCCGCTGAGAAAATCCTGATTCCACTTGCCGAGCACGGTTGCGCCGCCGGCTTTCAGCGATTCAGCCACGAATTTGGCCGGCACCGATTGCCCGTTCTCGACTTGGATCGAGTTTCCCGACCCCGACGGATAGAATTGCGTCTTGACCACGGTGACACCGAAAACGTCGCTCAGCAATGCGGGCCGCGGCTGCTCAATCAGCGCGTGATCGCGATCGAGAATCGCGCCGCGCGCGGCGAGGACGAATCTTCCGCCCTGCTCGACGAAGTTGCAAACCTTGTGTGCCAGATCGGGATCGATCACGATCATTCGTGGCGCGAAAATCACGCGATACTTTCCGAACTCGGCGTCTGGGCCGATGAAATCAATGTTGAATTTCATTTCGGAAGCGGCTTGAAACAAAGCTGCGTACGCCTCATTCGACTGGAGATTCTTCGACAAATATTGATTGTCGTAGATCCACGCATCGTCGGAATCGTTCAGCACCGCGACTTGCGAAATCAATTTCGAGTCGAGGATTTCCGGCGCGATGCGATGAATGTCTTCGCTTTCGCGCTTGAATTCTGCGTATTTCTGGCCAGGAATATTGTCCTGATCGAGAACGCCGGACCATAATTCTTCAGCACCGCGCGTCGCCGTTCGCCAGCGAAAATGCAGAACGCCGTCGGCGCCGTGCGCGATGGTCTGAAATGCCCACAAGCTCATTTCAGCCGGGCGCGGCGTGCGCAACAGATACGTCTGACCGGCGGATCCCGTGAGCTCCTCCATGACCATCATTCGCTCGCTGAATCCGCGCACGAGCGTCAGCGATGCGCCGACTGAATACTGCGGCTCTTCCAGAAACGTCGGGTAATTGTCCTGCGCATAGACGTCGAATTTCTTGCCGAACGAGTAGTAATTGATGTTCCGGAATACGCCGTTCGTGGTCACGAAATCGTCCGGCCGGTGTTTGCGAATGATTTCGATTTGTTCGGACACGTAAGAAGAAACGGAGTCGGAAATAAAACGCCGGAAATCGAGCATAAGCGCCGGATTCTGCAGGCCGACCGCCGGAAACGGCAGATCCACCTGATCCCACTTCGTATACCACTGGCTCCAGAAACGCGTTCCCCAGCGCGCGTTCAGCGAGTCCAGCGAACCAAATTTTGCCTGCAGCCAGATGCGAAACGCGGCGCGGCAGCTATCGCTGAAGCATTCGGGATTTTCGTTGTTGAATTCGTTGCCGATTTGCCAGCCGATGATATTGGCGTTGTCGTGATAGTGCGAGGCCATGGCCTCGACAATTTCGCGTGAAAACCTACGGTAGAGCGGGCTGTTGTAGCAATAGTGCTGGCGCGACTGGTCGTTCGAAGCGCGGCCGTCGGGGAACACGTAAAGCGTTTCAGGATAATCGTGGCTCAGCCATTTTGGCGGCGTTGCGGTGGGCGTACCGAGGATCGTCTTGATTCCGTGGCGGCCGAGCGTCGCGATCGCGCGATCGAAAAGAGAAAAATCGTAGTGCCCCTGCTCCGGCTCAAGCGCACTCCAGCCGAACTCCGCCATGCGCACCGCGTTCACTCCCGCATCCTGCATGCGCTGCGCGTCCTGCTCCCAATAACTCTCGGGCCATTGCTCGGGATAGTAGTCAACGCCAAACAAAAACGTGCGATAGCGATCAGCGAAAGAAGATTCCACGGCGCGGCCGAAAATCGGCTGGCCAATGGCGACCAGCAGAATCGCAATCGGGGCCGCCGCGAGAAACAATCGCTTCGAATTGGCGCGACAATATCGCATGAATCCAATATGTCCAGAAATCTCACAACCGGCGGGACAGGCGGCGAAGCGCTAGCCTTTCCGGCGGAATCGCGCCGGTGCGCAACGCACGCAATAAATCAATCCTAGAAGCAACAGCAGTCCGCCCCACCAAACACTCGCGTGCAATTGAAACAATACGACAGGATTTTCGGGCGGGTGCACGATCTCGTAAATCCCCGCGCCGAGAATCAATACGCCGTTGACGAGCAAAGAAAGCCCGATGAAAAACCAGATCGAAATCGTATTGTCAGGCAGCATCGCCATCACCAGAAAATAATATCGAGCACCACAAATACAATCGCTACGATCACTGCCCAGAAAGCCGGGCGCTGATAAAACGGCATGTGGCCTTCCGTTGGAATTTGCGTCGCGCCGTAAACCAAACCGGCGAGTTCTTTTTCGGGTTTCGGCGTCGTCAGCAAACTCACCACAACTGTAACAACGACGCAGACGATCCACGACCACAACGCCCTATACATATTTTCGGCCATATCTTTCGCGTGCGACGAGAGCGCCACATAAGCGAGCGCCGCCGGATTCACTTTCACCCAGGCCCACATGCCAATCGAAGAGAGCGTGCCTGCAAGAAGGCCCCAAAAGCCGCCCTTCGGCGTTGCGCGCTTCCATAGCATCCCGAGAAGAACGGTGCCGAAAAGCGGCGCGATGAAAAAACTGAAGAGCGCCTGGACGTAATCCATGATGCTGAGGAATTGCATCACGAGGTACGCTGTGCCGATGCTGATCAGGACGCCGAGAATCGTGCACCAGCGGCCCATGGACACGTAAGCGGCGTCGGTCGCGTCCTTGTTGATGAACGCCTTGTAGATGTCGTACGTCCACACGGTTGAAAACGCGCTGACGTTGCCGGCCATCCCGGACATGAACCCCGCGATCAGCGCCGTGATGCCGAGGCCGAGCAAGCCGGGACCGCAATAGCGCGCCAGCATCAGCGGGAGGACTTCGTTGTAACTGTGGCCGCCAGTTGCAACGGCCGTGGCTTCGCCGGTCAGCTTCATCGGGAGCAGCGCGATGCCGAGCAGGCCGGGGAGAATCACGATGAACGGCACGAACATTTTGAATGCCGCGCCGATGATCGGGGCCATTTCCGCGCTGCGCAGATCCTTTGCGGCCAGGACGCGCTGCACGACAAGAAAATCCGTGGTCCAGTAGCCGAAGGAAATAATCAGGCCGAGGCCGAAGACGATTCCCGTCCAGTGAATGCCCATGGGATTATCGGTGAACGATCCGAGCGTGGACCAAAGATGCGTGTACTCGGCCGAGGCATTCTGCGCGACGCGCAATTGCAGCTTGTGCCAGCCGCCGACTTCGATCAAACCGAGAATCGGGATGAGCAGCGCGCCAGCCCAGATCAGCACGAATTGCAGAACTTCGTTGAAAATTGCGGAGCGCAAGCCGCCGAGCGCCACATAGAGCGCGACGGTGAGCGAGGAAACCCAAATGCTGAAATTGATGTCCCAGCCAAGGACGACTTTCATCACCAGCGCCATCGAGTACATGTTGATGCCGCTCATCAACACGGTCATGAAGGCGAAGGAAACGGCGGCGAGCGCACGGCTCGATTCGCCGAAGCGAAGCTGCAAATAGCCGGGAACGGAATGCGTTTTGGAGATGTAATAGAACGGCATCATCACGATGCCGAGAAAAAGCATCGCGGGAATCGCGCCGATCCAATACCAATGCGTGGCGAGAATGCCGTATTGATAGGAAGCCGCAGCCCAGCCCATCAATTCCAGAGCTCCGAGATTCGCGGAGAGGAAACTCAGGCCGGCGATCCACGCCGTCATCTCGCGACCGGCGAGAAAAAAATCTTCGCCGGTGTTGGAGCGCCCGCGAAGATAGAGGCCGATGGCAAGAACCAGAATGAAATAGAAAGCAACGATAACAAGATCAACCGGAGCGAGGCGAACCAGGTGAGTAGGAGCGACCAGGGCGAGCAATAGTGTCATGTCGAGTGTGCCCAAACGTCTCCGGCCAATCCTTCAGTTTCGCGGTGCAAAAGCGGCGCCAGCATATCAAAGCATCGCGCTAAAGAGACACCCGAACGGAATCGAAGCGGTGCTGGCCGGCGTCCCCCGACGCACCGGGCCGCCGGCCTTGGCCTCGACGATTCGCGTCACGCCAGTCGATCAGAAAATGAACTTCGCTGCGAGCTGCAGGATGCGCATATTGCCGTAGGTACCCGTGATTTGCCCTATGTTGGACGGGTTCCCGAAATCCGAATTGGGATTATCGAAATGGGGAGAATTCGAGACGTTAAACGCCTCGAGCCGAGTCTCCACTTTCCAAGATTCCTTGACGCGGAAATCCTTGAAGATGGAAGTATCGGCATTCACGAAGCCGGAGCCGTAAAGCAGATTTCGGCCGGCATCGCCAAGAGCGCAGGGGTCTCCCATAGGGCCGAGGCTTCCCGCGGGCGCTTGAAACGCCATCGTGTTAAAGAAAGTGCCCGGTACTGTGGGCGTATGGATATTCGCGCCGGGAACGAGATCGGGCCGATCGCCCGGGCAATTCGTGTTGTAGCTGTTCCAAATCACATTGTAAGGAATACCAGTCCGCGCAATGAAGATGCCATTCAACTGCCATCCGCCAAGCAGAAATTCTTCGACCGTTCCCCAATTGGACAGAAATTTTTGTCCACGGCCGAACGGCAGGCGGTAAAGACCGCTGAATACGAACGTGTGCCGGACGTCGTCATCGGCCGAGGCAGTCTCCCGATGCAGATCGTACGGGTCTTCCGGTGTGTTGTTTCCGACATGCCCGACGTCGAATGGCGCAGGGCCGTTGTCAATGTTGTGGCCGTACGTATAGGCCGCGAGGAAACTCAAATTCCGAGACGCCCGCTTCTCCGCTTTGAGCTGCAGAGAATGAAAGACGCCCCAGCCGGCGCTCGTATATGCCTGAATCTGTCCCAAATTAGGCGTCACAATATTACTTGCGCTGCCCACCTGGTTGATGTTCCCGATCTTGTACCCAAGATCGTGGCTGAGCGAACCGACGTAGGCCGCGGACACCGTGAACGATGAACCGATCTCTCGCTCCAACGTGAGGTTGTACGATTGCGAGTATCCCGACTTTATATTGGGGTTCTCGTAGTAGGCATTCTGGACTTGTCCAGCCAGAATTGTGTTGACCGTTGGAATGCTGGATGCGCCGGGAGGTATCGGCGGCGTCGTGATCCGCGGAATGCCGATATCTGCCTGGTAGAGATACGGCGCGCCGTAATTACCTTCATAGAATCCGGGCCAGTTGTTGTAAGTGTTGGACGTTGCGAACGGGTAGTTCTTGGTCAAAATGTCCTCGCGCGCGTCGTTCTCAGGGGAGTAGAAGAAGCCGTATCCAGCGCGAATCACGGTCTTCGGCGTAATTTGATAGGCCAATCCGAATCGGGGGCCAAAATCGTTCCATCTCCCGTTAATGAGGGTCGCCGAATTCGTTCCGCGGCCGGCAAGGAGCAGGCTGTCCGTGGCTGGGTCGTAGTTCGCCATTTGATCCTGAGCCTCAGCCCAGGGGGACTGCCATTCGTAGCGGATTCCGCCGTTTAACGTGAGCCTCGGAGTAACCTTGTATACGTCCTGGAAGTAGTAGTGCATCTCCCAGGCATGGGTATGAGGGTCCGTTAGCTGCAGCCCAATGTAATCCGCGAAGGGAATTCCGACGAGAAGGTCGGCAATGTCCGATCCAGTACTCGAGCCCGGCGGGCCGTAACCGGAAGTCGCAGCGTAGTCCTCGCAACAGAAATAGGGGAATCCGGTCGGGAAGATCGGGAAACTTGGATTGGAGTTCAGGCGGCGGAAGTCAGCGCCGAATTTGAAATCATGCTTGCCAACCGACGTGATCATCACGTTGTCCGCACCCTGAAAATTCCGGTCCAACTCAAGATACGGTTTATAGGTCGAGCCTCCGGTCAAGTAGCCGCTGCCGAGGTAGACATAGGGATAACCTTCCGTTTCGGGCAGGCCTGGCTCGAAAATATTTCCCCAGCCGTACTCGGTTGAATAGTCGTGTCCATTTAGCAGACTGAAAAGATTCTCGCGCAAGCGCGTGTAGCCGAACCGAGCTTCGTTCACGATGCGACTGTTAAACACGTGCGTTTCTGTCACCGAGAGTTCCTGATTGCGCAGGATCTCTTTGTTGGCCTGATCGGCGTCGCCCGCTCCCGGCACCACGGTGGCGCCGTGATAAGGATCGGTAACGAGTTGGTTTGAATCTCCGTAGTGGTAGACCGCGGAAAGGCGGTCGGCCGAGGTAATTTCCTGGTCCCAGCGCGCGTCTCCGATGTTCCCGGACATACTCGTCGGCGAGTACACCGAAAAGTTGTCATACCAACCGAAATAAGTTCCAGGCAGATTCGGCTTCGGGAAGAAATCCAGCAACGTGTTCAGTCCAGCCGCGCTGACCATCGATGCGGGAATGACGTTGCCTGGGAACTGCTCGGACGGATTATAGGGATTAAAAATGAGGATCGGATTGCCGTAGGGATCCACAAGCTTGGAGAGATCGACGGAGCCATCGGGCAGCACGTTGATGTATTGCATCGGAGGAGTCGCATCGACATAGGTGTACGCGTCGGTCTGCTGTGAACGCTCGAAAGAGACGAAGAAGAATGACTTATTCTTGACGACCGGACCGCCCAGCGTTCCTCCATAGTTGTTCTGCTGCAAAGGCGAGCCGACCTCGGGCGCAGCCAGAATGGAGTAAGGCTTGGCCGCCACAAAATTCGGGCGCCAAAACTCGAACGCGTCGCCGTGGAATGTGTTCGTTCCGGACTTCGTCTGAATCGAAACGACGCCGCCCGCGGCACGCCCGAACTCGGCGGAATACGCGGACGTAGTGATCTTGAACTCCTGCGTGGAATCCACGCCCGGTGTCACGGTGATGTCGTTCGAGCGGTTGGTCGTGGCCTCGACGCCGTCAATCATTATAGAGTTCGCGTAGCCGCGCTGCCCATTGATCGCGAAGCTGAACTGGTCAACAGCGCCATTCGCCGGAAGGACACCAGCCGACAACACCGTCAGACTAAGAAAATTACGGCCGAGAAGTGGAAGATCAAGGATGTCGTTGGTCGTGATCACTTCGCCGGTGCTGGTGTTTTGCGTTTGAAGCATCGTTGGCGCGGAGGTCACCGTCACGACCGTATTGACCGCGCCGACGGTCATTTGGAAATCCAGAAGCTGCTTCTGGTCGACGACTATTACGACATCAGAAATCGACGACGTGTCGAAGCCGTCCTTCGTGATCGTAACGGTGTACGAGGCGGGCGGCAGGTCGGGAACCGTGTAGTAGCCCTGCTGGTCCGTCACGGACGAATAGGTAATATCTGTGCCCTGGTTCGTCGCGGTAACCTTCGCGCCTGGAACCGCGGATTTAGAAGGGTCGGTGACGTGGCCGTAGATCGACCCGGTGGTAGCCTGAGCCCAAGCCGATCGCGTCGCGAACAGGGCGACGCTCAGAAAACCGCACACCAGTAATACCGCTCGCAAACACTTCTTCATGACCACCCTCCCCTTGCCTGGGCTTTGGCTGACCCCGCCCGACGGCGTAGCATTGCCGATGGCATTCGATACGCGCAATTTCGTGCGCATTTATCACGTAAATGAGCACGAGTCAACATGAATTGAGGGTCTGGAGCGAATTTTTCGATAGGTGTTGGTGGCGATTGGACGCTGGCGGCAAACCAGGCAGCCCGGCGCACAGCAGGAATCCGACCGCAGGTTGCCTCCGAAAACCGCGATGCTCCTCCATGGGGACGCCGGCGCATTCGACCCGCAGACTTTACACACTCCACTCCCGTCGCGGCGAATGGCTTGCAAACGCCGCGTCGCCGTCCTCGCTGTCTTGGCGTACAATCGCACGGGCTGCGAGGTTACCGCCCGACTGGGTCCGGGCGTCTAAACGTGGCGGCAGGGTAACAGGAGACGCGAAATGCGAATTTCGAAGCTGGCGGCATACGGGATGATCGTGGCGGCGCTTGGACTGACAGTGGCGGGAGTCCTCTCTTCGGACTCCTACGGGCAAGGGGACAAGGAAAAGCGGCCGAGCCCGTCGGCTCACGCGGAATGGAAATTCGTGGACGGCAAAACCATCGTCGTCGATTACTCGAGCCCGCGGATGAAAGGACGCAAGATCTATGGAGACCTCGTTCCTTACGGCGAAGTGTGGCGCACGGGGGCGAATGAGGCGACGACGTTCGTCACCGATACGGATCTTTCGGTTGGCGGCAAGGCCGTTCCCGCCGGCCGCTATACGCTTTTCACCATTCCCGACAAAAATAAGTGGACGCTGATCATCAGCACGAAAACCGGCGAATGGGGAATTCCCTACCCCGGCGAGGGCAGCGATCTGATTCGCGCGGACATGAAAATTACGACCCTTCCTGCTCCTGAGGAAAATTTCACGATCTCGTTCGTGAAAGGCGCGATTGGCACGACGATGCGCGTGGATTGGGAAACTACGCGGGCGTACATTGAAATTTCGCGGCAAAAATAGTGGGCGGACAATTTCAAAAGGATGAAAAGGTGAGGTGTGAGATGAAAGATATGCCAGGCAAGAGTGTTCGCATCGCGATCGGGCTGGTCTTCGGAGCTGTGCTGGGCGTTGCGGCCTCTGCCGCAATTTACGCCGGAACGCAGCCGCCGGCCGAGGGAAGCGTGGCGCCGGATTTTGCGCTGTCGTCGCAGGAAGCCAAGACGGTAGACCTGCACGATTTTCGCGGCAAGTGGGTGGTTCTGTATTTCTATCCGAAAGATTTCACCAGCGGCTGCACGCTTGAAGCGCACAACTTTCAGCGGGATTTGGCGCAATACGAGAAGCTCGATGCCGTGATTCTCGGCGTCAGCGTGGATACGGCGGATTCGCACAAGCAGTTCTGCACGAAGGAAGGACTGAACTTCAAGCTGCTGGCGGACACGGATCACAAAGTTTCGACCATGTACGGCTCGACAATGGACTACAAGGGCGCGACATACGCCGCGCGCAACACGTTCCTGATCAATCCGAAGGGCGTCATCGTCAAAGAATACATCGGCGTGGATCCGAGCAAGCACAGCGAAGAAGTGCTCGCGGCACTCGCCGATCTGCAGAAGTCAAACATGAAATAAGCGCGCGGCAGCGTCATTCATTCGCACGGGCCGAGTGGAAGAAACGACGGAGGGACGGCGATGAAACCACGTCTTGCGCTAGCTGCGTTTTCTCTGGTTCTCGCACTGCCCTGCGTCGCGCAGGACGCGAAAGACGTGGTCGTCCCCGGTGACAATCTCGTCGTCGAGGGCATTCCGCCGATTCCCGCGTCGCTCGCGGAAGACGTGGGGCGCTACGGCAACTTTCGCTCGGCCACGATCACCAGCTGGCATCCGGCGAAACGTGAAATGCTGATCGGCACGCGCTTCGCCGATACCGTGCAAGTGCATCTGGTGAAAGGGCCGGGGGCGGAGCGATCGCAACTGACCTTTTTTCGCGATGCGGCCCGCAACGCGCTTTTTCAGCCGACCACCGGAGACTCCTTCATCTTTGCGAAGGATCGCGGCGGCGATGAGTTTTATCAATTCTACCGCTACGATTTCTCGACCGGCGCGATTACGCTTCTGACCGACGGAAAATCGCGTAACACCGGCCCTGTTTGGTCGAATGCCGGCGATCGCGTCGCGTACAGCTCGACGCGACGCAATGGCGCCGATGTCGATCTCTATCTCGAAAATCCTGCCGATCCAAAAACCGACAAGATGATCGCGAAAATGACGGGCGGCGGATGGAGTGCGCTCGATTGGTCTCCCGACGACCGCACGATTCTTCTCCTCGAGTCCATCTCGGCGAATGAAAGTTATCTGTGGTTGTGCGACGCCGCTTCAGGGGAGCTGACGCCGATCACGTTGCGGCCGCCGGTGGGCGAACAGATTGCCTACAACGGCGGCCAGTTCAGTAAGGATGGCAAAGGGATTTACACAGTCACGGACAAGGATTCCGAATTCCAGCGTCTCACCTACATCGATCTGGCGACAAAGCAGCACACGTATCTGACGGAAAAAATTCCCTGGGATGTGGATGATTTCAGGATGTCGAAGGACGGCGCGAAGATTGCGTTCGCGACGAATGAAGATGGCATCAGCGTCTTGCACCTGATGAACACGGCCTCGCGAAGCGAATTGCCGGTTCCGAAATTGCCGGTGGGCGTGATTTCGGGCCTGCGCTGGCACAAGAACAATCGCGATGTCGCGTTCGTGATCAACTCCGCGCGCTCGCCGGCTGACGTGTATTCGCTCGACGTGAGCACGGGCAAAGTGGAGAGATGGACTTACAGCGAAACCGGCGGCATCAACACCGAGGCGTTCCCGGAGCCGCAGATCATTCACTGGAAAACGTTCGACGGGCGGACGATCTCCGGCTTCCTCTACGCGCCGCCGGCAAAATTCAGCGGCAAAAGGCCGGTGGTCATGGACATCCATGGCGGGCCGGAAGGCCAGTCGCGGCCGGTGTTTCAGGGCGAGCTGAATTATTTTGTCGAAGAGCTGGGCGTGGCACTGATTGAACCGAACGTGCGCGGCTCCACGGGCTACGGCAAGTCGTTTCTGGCGCTCGATAATGGATTTCTGCGCGAGGGCTCTTACAAAGACATTAACGCACTGTTCGATTGGATCGGCGCGCAGCCGCAACTCGATTCCGAGCGGATCATGGTGATGGGCGGAAGCTACGGCGGGCACATGACGCTGGCGATCTCAACCTTCTACAGCAACCGGATCCGCTGCTCGTTCGATATTGTGGGCATGTCGAATCTGGTCACGTTTCTCGAACACACGCAGCCTTACCGCCGCGATCTTCGACGCGTGAAATATGGCGACGAGCGGGATCCCAAGATGCGCGAATTCCTGGAACGTATCGCGCCAATGAACAACGTGGAGCGCATCAAGAAGCCGATGCTCGTCGTTGCCGGGAAAAACGATCCCCGCGTGCCTGCGAGCGAATCGCAGCAAATTGTGGAAGCGCTGAAGAAAAACGGCACGCCGGTGTGGTTTCTGATGGCCGACGACGAAGGGCACGGCTTCGCGAAAAAGAAAAACGTGGATTTTATGTTTGATTCGACCGTCGAATTTATGAAGACGTATCTGCTGAATTAGCCGAACGACTCGGTGGCTCCTCGAAGCGCGATGTGTCGCGTGCGGCGGCGGCTACGAAGAATGAAGCGTGCGGCTCCTCGGTGGTCTACGTAGTTCCGCCGAAGCGCGGGCGCCGGGAATGGAATACAATGGCGCGCCATGGCGGCAAAAGCGGAAATCCACCTCGGCACATCGGCGTTCACCGCGGAGGGATGGGAAGGCACGTTCTATCCACCGGGACTCAAGCCCGCGGATTATCTGGGCCACTACGCGACGCAATTCGGCTCGGTGGAAGTGGACAGTACGTTCTACCGGATTCCGTCGGCGCAAATGGTGAAACGCTGGCAGGCGGTGACGCCGAAGGGGTTCATCTTTGCGGCGAAGGTGCCGCAGATCATCACGCACGAAAAAGTTCTGAAGGATGCGGCGGCGGAGCTAAAGGAATTTCTAGGCGTGATGGACTTGCTCGGTGAAAAACTTGGCCCGTTGCTGTTTCAATTTCCCTACTTCAATAAAAAAGCGTTCGCGAAGCCGGAAGAATTCGTCGAGCGGCTGATTCCCTTCCTCGATACGCTGCCGAAGGACCGCCGATTCGCGGTTGAAATCCGCAACAAGAATTTTCTGATTCCGGCGTATGTGGAGGCGCTGCGGGAGCGGAAGATTGCGATGGCGCTGATCGATCACCCGTGGATGCCGTTTGTATCAGACTTGTTTCAACGCTTTGATCCGGTAACCGCGGATTTTACTTACATTCGCTGGCTCGGCGACCGCTATGGGATCGAGAAGGTGACGAAGACGTGGGACAAAGTCGTGGTCGATCGTACGCGCGCGCTTTCCGAATGGGCGAAGGCGTGCAAGCTGATTCTGCGCCGCGGCGTTTCGATCTACGCGTACGCCAACAACCACTTCGCAGGGCATGGGCCGGCGACGGTGCGGCAGTTCGAGGAAATTTTCGAGAAGATAAGGTGAACGCAAGGAAGAACTACGCGGCGTCGCGCGGCTTTTGCGCGACAACTGACAGTGGGCCGGCCTGTTGGAATAGCAGCTTGATGCCGTAGGCCGCGAATCCGCCGGCGATCAAAATCATTCCAAACGTAAAGCTGCTCAAGCCCAGGACGGTCTCATTCTCGCTGCGCACGATCGAAAATCCCAGAAGCATCAGCGGGCAAACGCCGAGCATCACCGCTCCGATCATTCCACCGGGAACTTTGAACGGGCGGCGCAGCGTTGGTTCCTTGATGCGCAGGGCCACGAGTGCGATGAACTCGAGCATCAGCGAGCTTCCGTAAATCAAAATGTCGAGCGTAATCAGATGCTCGAAGTTCAGGCCGAGGCAGCACGCCCAGCCGATTGCGAGCGCGACGATGGCCACCCACGGCGAACGCACCCCGCGAGTCTGTCGCGCGAACACCTGCGGCAACATGCGGTCCTGTGCCATGGCCAGCGGCAGTCTCGAATAGCTCATCACCAGGGCGTTGAACATGCCGAACGCGCTCATCATCCCGCCAAGCACCAGCGCGACGCGCAGCCCCTGCCCGCCGACCAGACCGGCGATATCAGCCCACGAGCCGGTTTCCCAGGATGCCGCAGGCAGGCCGGTGACCCACATGGCGCCGACGGGAACGATGTAGCACAGTGAAACGACCACGACGGCCAGAATCATCGCGCGTGGATACGTTTTCTGCGGGCGCTCGACCTCAGCGGCGATCGTCGAAGCGTTGTCCCAGCCCATGTAATTCCACATGGCGATCAGAATCCCGCCGATGAAATCAACGGTGCTGGCGGAAGGCGCGATGGTCGCGCCGCCCAGCGCTCCGGCTTTGAACGGCGCAAGAATTACGATCAGTGCAAACGGCGCGGAAAGAAGAAAGAAAAGCCAAAGCGAAGAAATGGCCACGACGCGAATTCCTGCAATATTCATCAGAGCGCAGACGGTGACGATCGTGATGCCGACGTAAAGCCCGCGATGGTTCACGCCGAACCACGGCACCATCCGCGTGAGATAGGCAACGAACAGCGTCGGATAAATCGCCATATCGAAAATGCTCGCCACTAGCGACAGCCACGCCTCCTGAAATCCCCAGAAATTTCCGAGCCCGCGCCGCACCCACGCGTAGTAGCCGCCCTCGGCTGGAATCGCGCTCGATAGCTCGCCGATCATGTACGCGGTCGGCAGGCTCCAGAGCAGTGGCGTCAGCAGCAAAACCAGAATGCCGCGGCCATAGCCCGCGCCGTGGACGATATCTTCGGTCCCGTAGGTGCCGCCCGACACCATGAAAAATGTCGCGGCCACCAGCGGCCAGAGCGTCAGCTTTGCGGATTTTTTTTGGGGAGTGGAAACGGCCCGAGAACCGAGCCGCGCGTCCAAAGAGATGGCGTTCAATTGATTTCGATTTCCTCCACCGGCAACCCTCGCTCTCCCTTAGGCCTGGGTTCGGAGCAAGTTTGCAATCGCAGAATACAAGCGTTGACGTGGAGTGCAAGAAAAATCTGCACGGCGATGAATAATTTTTCGCGGGAGTGAATAGTACCTCGAGGGCGATCGCGGATGAGACGTATTCGTGGCGCGGGCTGTCTCGATGGCGTGGACTTCCGGCCCGCGGCTTGCTGCGGCGACGCTTGGGCCTAAGAACGCGGGCTGGAAGCCCGCGCCGCGACTGCCGCGCTTACGTGTTTATAAGCATGGCTCGCGCCGAGTTCTCCCGCTAGAATGCTCGACCATCGGCCATGTCCACTCTGACGTTCACGCTGTTGGTCGGGCTGGGTTCGCTACTTGCCGGGCTGCTGGGCGCGCTGACGGGCCTGGGCGGCGGCGTGGTCATCGTCCCGCTGCTGGTGCTGGCGTTCAAAGTGGATATTCGCTACGCCATCGGCGCGTCGCTGATCTCCGTGATCGCCACGTCTTCCGGCGCGGCCGCTGCTTACGTCCGCGAAGGCTATTCCAATATCCGTATCGGTATGTTTCTCGAGATGGCCACGACGGCGGGGGCCATCCTCGGCGCCTTCCTTGCGACGCGACTCGATACTGGAACCATTGGCGTCGTCTTTGGCGCCGTACTGATTCTCTCTGCCGCGCTGTCGGTCCGGGGGCCGGCGGCGGCGACCGGCAAAGAGAAGCCCGACGCGCTGGCGACCCGGCTGCGAATGGACTCGAGCTATCCCACAAAAGACGGCCCGGAGAAATATCACGTCAGGCGAGTTCCTGCTGGCTTCGGAATGATGTTCGGCGCTGGAACACTTTCCGGGCTGCTGGGGATCGGCTCGGGCGCGCTGAAAGTGCTGGCGATGGATTTGATCATGCGCGTGCCGTTCAAGGTCTCGACGACTACGAGCAATTTCATGATCGGCGTGACGGCGGCGGCCAGCGCGGGAATCTACCTGCGCCGCGGGTTCATCTTGCCGGGCGTGGCCATGCCGGTGATTGTGGGAGTGCTGATCGGCTCGCTCGTCGGGACGCGCATTCTGGTGAACACCAGGCCGAAAGTGCTGCGCATCATTTTCAGCCTGGTGATCGTGGCGCTGGGGATCGAAATGGTCTATCGCGGATTGACGGGGAAAATCTGAGGTGAGCCGCGGAACGAAATCGGGCGCGTGGACCGACGCGAAGATGGAGCAGATCGTCGGGCAGTTGCTGCAGACGGGCGTGGCGCTGGCGGGCGCCGTCGTGTTTGTCGGCGGATTTATTTACGTGATCCGCAACGCGCGCGTGGTGGTCAGCTACAACAACTTTTCCGCGCAGCGTGCCGCGCTGCACGGAGTCGCGAGCCTTTTCACTGGGCTGATCCACGCCGATAGCCGTGCGATCATTTTCCTCGGGTTGCTGCTGTTGATTGCCACGCCGGTGGCGCGAGTGGCGTTTTCGGTCGTCGGATTTTGGAAGGAGCGCGATTGGCTGTACGTCGGCGTCACGCTGATTGTGCTCGGCGTATTGTTGTACAGCTTGTTTGCCGTGAACGTCTGATCGCCGTTGCGGTCGAGGAAATCTGACTAATCGATTTCGCTGCGAATGTGCTTCGACAGCTTTTCGATCTTCTTGAGGTTTAAGACCAAATCCGCCGGCAGGACGCCATTCTGCACTTTCGTCAGCTCATCCGGCAGGCCATCCACCAGCTTCTGCAGCTCCATTGATTCCATTTTTACCTGCGCCATGTTCACCGGCCGCTTCGCGCCCGTTTGCGGCCCGTTACAATCCGGCGCGTCGGGGGTGGGAATGTCGCCGAGATGAACTCGCGGGGGTGTCCCGTTTATCGTCCCGAGTGTGCCGGCGCAGGGCGGCAGCTCTTTGCCCCCGGCGGCCGGATTCTGGCTCGGATTTTGAGCTGGATTCGGGTTCTGATACTGAACAGCGCTTTCAGCCGTGGCGCAGAGGAACACGAGCACGATCGCGCCGGCGATTCGGACGAGTCGCATGAATCCCCCTTTCGCGATGTGCAACCTGCGCACATCGAACAACGGAATCATGGAAATCGAGGCGCCGTGGCCGCGGGCCTGCGTAGGGTCGGTCGCCCTAATCCATCTGCGCGGGATTTGGCGTTTCAATCACCCCGCTAACAGTGCTTACCGGCGCTTGCCTCAAGACGGACCTGTTCAGGCGTCTTGCGTGGATCGGCAACAGTCTCGAGATCGGCCAGCACAGTGAGCGGCTTCGAAAAACATGGCACTCATGCACGACACCGCGGAACAGGTCCGGCTTGCGCGAGTTCATAAGCCCAAGACAATCGCGGCCGTCATATCGCCGCACGAAGCGCCCTCGTTCAGTGCGCCCGACCCTACACGAGAGTAAGAACACGGGCAGGGATGCCCGCGCCACAAATGCCCGCACCACGGTTTCCCTAGCTCTTCGCCGTCAGCGCCGACGCCATGCGTTCCTGCATCTGCCGCGTCAGGTGCGGCGTGATTCCAATCATCCGCTCGATCAGCATCAATTGCCCGCGATGATGCATTTCGTGCTCTTTCACCGAGCTGATCATCTCAAACCGCGTTTTTGCGGGCGGGACCATGCCCGGCCGCATCTGCACCTTTTCCGCGAGGAATTCGTCTGATAGTCCCGCGACCCAAGTGGCCCACTGATCGCCGCTGGTGCGCAGAAGATCGATGATCTGTTCCTTCGTGCGTGGCTGTTTTTCCTGCGCGGTGATGCGCTGCATGAACGCCGGAAAATCGAAACCATCGAGAGTCGTCAGCTTCTTTTCCGCGTGCGTGTGATATTGAAACGAGTACGCCACCGCGAGGTGCGTGAGCAGCTCGCCTACCGTACGCGTATCCGGCGCCGGCCGGAAATTATATTTTTCTTCGGGAATTTCCTGCGCGATGGTGATGGTGTTCTTGCGAACCGTGCGAAAACTGTCGGCCAGATCCTTGGCTCCATAATAATTCACTCGAGTGCTCCTCGTTTGGATTGACTTCGTTCCGAAATTGCCGCATGGCGCGGCACATGCTCGCTATCGCTCCTGCTTTTGGGCCATTCGAAGAATACCGCGTTCGCGGCCGCGAAGCCATACGCAGAGCGAACGCCCGCGTGTGCCGCTCGCTGCGAATATGGCGCGAGGATAAGACGAACTCGCGCCCCGCGTTAGCTACAAGACACTCGGGCTTCTCGCGTCTTTTCAATCCGTCGCCGGCGTGGCATCCTTCTTTCTCCCATGGCCCGCTACGATTACGTCATCATCGGCGCGGGCTCGGCCGGCTGCGTTCTTGCCTCGCGCCTGGCCGAGTCGCGCGACCTGAGCGTTCTGCTCCTCGAAGCGGGCGGCCCCGACAATCGCCGCGAAATTCCCGTCCCCATCGCGTTCTCGACCATGTTCAAAACCGAGGTTGACTGGAATTATACGACCGAGCCGCAGCCGACTCTGCACGGCCGCGCCCTCTATTGGCCGCGAGGAAAAGTGATCGGCGGATCGAGCTCGATCAACGCGATGATTTACATTCGAGGCAATTCGCTCGATTACGACGAGTGGGAGCGGCTCGATAATCCCGGCTGGGCGTATCGCGACGTTCTTCCTTATTTTCTTCGCGCCGAAGATCAGCAGCGAGGCACGTCCGAATTTCATGGCGTGGGCGGCCCCTTGCGCGTGGAAGATTTGCGCACCATCAATCCTCTTTCGCGCGCCTTCGTCGCCGCCGCCATCGAATCCGGCCTTCGCGGCAATGAAGACTTCAACGGCCGCGAACAGGATGGCGCTGGTTTCTATCAAGTGACCCAAAAGCGCGGCCACCGCTGGAGCGCCGCCAATGCCTATCTGCGCCCGAGGCGTTCCTATCCCAATCTCACGGTTCTGCCTCACGCGCACGTTACGCAAATTCTTCTCGCCAAGTATCGCGCCACCGGCGTGGAATATGTTCGCGACGGCCGCGAGAGCACCGTCTACGCCGATCGTGAAGTTTTGCTCTGCGCCGGCGCCGTCAATTCGCCGCAATTGCTGATGCTTTCCGGCATAGGCCCGGCGAAGCATCTCGAAGAACTCGGCATCGAAGTCCATCTCGATCTTCCCGGCGTCGGCGAAAATTTGCAGGACCATCTCTTTCTTCCCGTCTCCTACGAAAGCACCAAGCCGGTCAGCCTCATCGGCGCATCTTCGTTCTCGAGCCTGCTCGGCTACATGCTGTTTCGCCGCGGCATGCTCACATCCAATGTCGCCGAAGCCGGCGGCTTTGTTCGCACGCGCCCAGACGTGGATCGCCCCAATTTGCAATATATTTTCGGTCCCGCCTTTTATCTGAATCACGGCCTCGTGCGGCCGAAAGATCACGGCTTTTCGATTGGCCCGACGCTGCTGCGCCCCGAAAGCCGGGGTCGAATCCGGCTGCGCACCACGTTCCCGATGGATCCGCCGCGAATCGAGCCGGATTATTTATCGAGCGATTCGGAAGTGGAAGTGATGGTGGCGGGGATCGAACTCGCGCGGCGAATTGCCGCGGCCAATCCGTTGCGGACGTATTGCGGCAAGGAAGTTGTTCCTGGCGCGGACATTAAATCGCGTGGCGAGATTGCCGGCTACGTCCGCGATTCTGCCGAGACGACGTATCATCCCGTCGGCACCTGCAAAATGGGCACCGATGCCATGGCCGTCGTTGATGCGCGGCTTGCGGTCCGCGGCATCCAAGGCCTGCGTGTCGTCGATGCCTCCATCATGCCGACGATTACCAACGGAAACACCAACGCGCCCGTGATCATGATTGCCGAAAAAGCCGCCGATCTGATCCTGCAGGGAAAATAAGCGCACGCGATACGAGTTCAGGGTGCGGAAGTTTGCTATTCTTTCCAGCCGTGGGCCCCTTCGCTCGCCGCAAACTGTTTATCGCCGGGCCGTTCGCCCTCGCCTTAACTTGCTGCTGCATTTTTCTCGCCGCCGCTCTCGCGCATTCGCAATCCGCGGGGCAAACATCGCCGCCGCAGCAGCAGCAGCAATCTGCCGCGCCTTCCACGCCCGCAGCACAGATCCCTTCACCGCGCGCCATCTTCGTCGTCGTCCTCGATCCCGCCCACGGCGGCACGGACACTGGCGCACGCGGCTCCACCGGCGCGGTCGAAAAAGATCTCACGCTCGAAATCGCGCGAGCCACGCGCACCCAGCTTCTTCAACTTGGCTTGCACGCAATCCTCACGCGCGATGGCGACGAGGATCCTTCCTTCGACGATCGCGCCGCTGTCGCCAACGCCCAGCCTTCCGCCATTCTCGTCAGCTTTCACGTTTCGTCCACCGGCCAGATCGGCACCGCTCGCGCTTACTCTTATCTTTTCTCCACGAATGTAGGGTCCGCGGACGCGGACGCCCCCGCCGATACTCCGCCGCATCCCGCCTCGCGTCTCACGCCGTGGGTGTCCGCGCAAGCATCCTATGTCGACGCGAGCCATCGCCTCGCCGATTTGATCCAGGCTGAGCTCGCGTTAAAATTTCCCGGCTCGCCCTCCGCGTCGGTCGCGTTTCCAGCGCGCGATCTTCGTTCGGTTGCCGCGCCCGCCGTCGCTGTCGAGCTTTCCAGCGTCACCGTGCAAGATCCCCAAGCGCTCGCTCCGATGATCGCGACGCTCGCGTCCAGCGTGGCCCGTTCCATCGTCGCGTTCCATTCGACATACGCCGAGGGAGCGCACTAGTGTCGCGCAACCTCAAAATCACGCTCGCGATTCTCGGCGTTGCCGTCATCGCCGGGCTGATCAGCTTGCGCGGCTTGCAAAGGCGCGTAAATCAGTTGGCCGCAGACCAATCCATTGAAGAACGAGCTCGCCGCGAAGTGGTGACGCCGCCGATCACTTCGCCTTCGGACGTTGCTGCTCGCGCTCTGATTTACTGGGCTTCGCCATCCGCGCCCGATCAGCTCGCGCCCGTTCCCGTCGATTTGCAACTTGCCGCCGATCCCAGCGTGCGCAGCAAGCAGGTTTTGCGCGCTTTGATTTTGAACGCGCCTTCGGCCCAACAGCGCACGCTTCCCGGCGATGCCAATCTGCTCGCGCTCTACGTCTTGCCGGACGGTACCGCCATCGCCGATTTCTCCGACGCGCTCAGCTCCGAAACGCCTTCCGGAATTTTGAGCGAAGCCCTGGCGGTGAATTCCATCCTGCGCACGCTTGAAGCCAACGTGCCGTCGCTGCGCCGCCTGAAAATTTTGATCCACGGGCAGGAAGCCGAAACGCTCGCCGGCCACGCCGATCTCACCGGCTATTTTGATCTCCATTCCGTCGCGCCAGCCACACCTCCCGCCGCCGCATCGCCTTCGCCGCCTTCGGCGTCCAGCGCGCCGCCATCGTCGTCGCCTTCCGCCATTCAGGCCGCGTCGTCGTCTTCGCAGCCGCCGTCTTCATCCCCGCCATCATCTCCGACGCAAACCGCATCCCCGCCAAAGAAACCGTAGCGCCCATGTGACTGCGGCATAGGTTTTTGCGGCCACTGCCGGCGCATCCATTGTAATGTTCTCCCATGCCCGGCCCGTCGCGAACCTGGCTTCCTGGCTTTCTCGTCGTGCTCCTCGCTGTTCCTCTCGCCAACGCGCAGGATATTCATGAGCGCGAAGTCCGGATTCCGTGGACCGCGGCAGGATCTAACGGCCTCAATGCGCTGCTGGTTTACGCGGATTTGCCCGGCAACCATCCTCTCGTCGTAATCACGCACGGAAGCGCGCGCAAAAGAGAAGAGTTCGCGCAAGTCACGCCGTGGCGGCAGCTTCCTCAAGCGCTGTGGTTTGCCCGGCGAGGTTGGTTCGTGCTGGTCGTCGTGCGTCGCGGCTATGGAACATCCGGAGGCGAGCCCGATTCAGATCACATGGGACGATGCCCCGCAACCGATTATGAGACCGCCGGAAAATTTGCAGCCGAAGACCTGCGCACGGCCATCGATTACGGGCGCGGGCTACCCGAGGTTGATGCGTCGCGCATCATCGCCACCGGCGTCTCCTCAGGCGGGTTTAGCGTTGTCGCCCTGACAGCAGATCCCCCACCCGGCCTCGTCGCAGCGATCAGTTTTGCCGGCGGCCGAGGCTCGAAAGCGGATCACGATGTTTGCAATCCCGGCGATCTCATTCATGCCTTTCAGGATTTCGGAAAGCATTCGCGGACGCCGATGCTCTGGATCTACGCGCAGAACGACAAATTTTTCTGGCCCGAACTGGCCGAGGAATTCGACCGCGCGTTTCGTTCCCACGGAGGCCAGGATCAGCTCGTGCTGGCGCCCGCAATTGGAGACGACGGCCATTCGCTCTTCGCTCACGTGGACGCGTGGTCTGCGGCGGTGGATGAATTTCTCTCCGAGCAAAATCTGATGCTGCTCGCGCAACCGCTGCCCGAGGTCACCCCGCCCAACATTCCACCGCCAGCCGGGCTCTCCTCGGAGGGGCTGCGCGCTTTCCAAAGCTATTTGACGCTCGGTCCGCACAAGGCTTTCGCCACCTCCGCGCATTCGTTCGGTTATGCCACCGCCCAAATTCGAATCGACGAGGCGCGCGACAAGGCTCTCGAGAACTGCAGGCGCGCCGCGCGCAATTCCGAGCCCTGCACCATCGTTTCCATCGATAACGCCGAAGCTCATTAGCAAAGTTATTGCCGCCCTCGGGCGAATCCGGCAAACTGTCCTCCGCCCAATCAGCATCGCCTGTAGAGAGGAATACCGAATTGCGATCAGAAGAGCGCGCGCCGGAAGACTTGCGGCCCGTGAAAATTACTCCCGATTTCATTTCCACCGCCGAAGGCAGCGTGCTGATCGAAGCAGGCCAGACGCGCATCATCTCGACGGCCACCGTCGAAGACGGCGTTCCGTCATTTCTGAAAGGCTCGGGACAGGGCTGGGTGACCAGCGAATACGGCATGTTGCCGCGCGCCACCGAGCGTCGCACCCCGCGCGAAGCCAGCCGCGGCAAGCAGTCCGGCCGCACTCAGGAAATCCAGCGCCTGATTGGCCGCTCGCTCCGCGCGGTGATGGATCTGAAAGGCCTCGGCGAGCGCACCGTGTGGATCGATTGCGACGTGATTCAGGCCGACGGCGGCACACGCACGGCTTCAATTACCGGAGCATTTGTGGCGCTGGCGCTTTCGCTCGAACGCCTCGTCGCCTCCGGAATCCTTCGCGTCGTGCCGCTCAAAGATTCTGTTGCAGCCATCAGCGCCGGAATCGTAAACGACGAATTGCTTCTCGATCTCAACTACGAAGAAGATTCGCAAGCGCAAGTGGATATGAACGTGGTCATGACCGGCAGCGGCAAATTCGTCGAAATCCAGGCCACGGCGGAAGGCCGGCCATACACCAGCGAAGAAATGGAGCAACTCCTCGAACTCGCTGCATCGGGAATCCAGAGTCTGACGCTGCTGCAGCGCGAATTGCTGCACATGAAATTCGGCGGGCAAAATCGTTAAGCTTCAAGTCGCCACTTCGAACCCCGGCAAGCTGCGCGAGTATCGTGCCCTCGCCGGCGAAAATCCAATCGTCATCGAACCGCTTCCGCAATTTGCCGGGCTCCCGGCATTCGCCGAAGACGCGCCGACGTTCGCCGAAAATTCCGCAGGCAAGGCGCTTCACTATTCGCGTTTCACCGGTGAGCTTCTCATCGCTGACGATTCCGGCCTTGTCGTTCCCGCGCTTGGCGGTGCACCCGGCGTTCATTCGGCGCGATACGCGGGCCCCGGCGCAAGCGATGCGGACCGCGTTCGCAAGCTGCTCGCGGAAATGCGGGACAAGCCGGGCGAAGATCGCCGCGCGCGATTTGTCTGCGTGCTCACGCTCGCACAGCAAGGACGCGCGCTGGCCGTTTTTTCGGATGCAGTCGAAGGCGTCATCGCCGATGCGCCGCGCGGCACCGAGGGTTTCGGCTACGATCCCGTATTTTATTTTCCGCAGCTCGACAAAACTTACGCGGAAATTTCCCGCGAACAAAAAAATGTATACAGCCATCGCGGCCGTGCCTTCCGCAAGCTGCTGCGGTATCTTCTTGAGCCCGGCTCGCCCGAACTGATCTGACCAATCCGCGTCACCTTCGGCGCCGGCGGCCTCTGAACCTTTTTCTTCTTGCCTGGCATCCAAGAAGAGGTGTTAAATGCGCCCTCCTGCCGCCCGCTGAGGTAAACACATATGTCCGCAACCGCCGTACAGCCGGAGTATCCGCGGACGCTCTTTGAGCGCGTCGCAGATGCCCGTCGCCGTTCGGACGCCATTTTCGATCTGCTCGCGCCGGAGGCGCTCTACGACCGCCCGATTCCTGAGCGGCATCGCCTGATTTTTTATCTTGGACATCTTGAAGCGTTCGATTGGAATCTTTTGGGCCGTGGCGCGCTCGATCTGAAGACCGAGAATGCGGGGTTCGACAAGCTTTTCGCCTTCGGCATCGATCCCACGAACGGCAATCTGCCGAACGATGTGCCGGGAGATTGGCCGCCGGAATCGGAAGTCCGCGCGTACAACGCACACACCCGCGAGCGGATTGATAAAAACATCGCACGAGCGATCCATGGCCGCGCAGAAATTCCCGGCCTCGGCGACGGCACGCTCCTGAATGTCGCGATCGAGCACCGCCTGATGCACGCCGAAACGCTTGCCTATCTCCTGCACCAGCTCCCCTTCGAGGCAAAAATAAAGAATCGCACGACGCCGACAATCGCAGCGAAGAACGAAGTGGCCCCGGTGCAGCATATGGTCACCATTCGCGAAGGTCACGCGACGCTCGGCCTGCCACGCCGCAATGGCGGCGCTGATTCCCCGCATGCAGATCTCCACGGGACCGAACATCCATTCGGTTGGGACAACGAATTCGAGTCGATCAAATTCAGGGTGCCCGCGTTTTCAATCGACGCTTTCCCCGTCACGAACGGCCGCTTCCTCAAATTTGTCCGCGCGGGCGGTTATGACGATCGCAGACTCTGGCGGCCCGAAGATTGGGAATGGAAATCTTCCGCGGGAATCACGCATCCTTTTTTCTGGATCCCGCGCGGCGACAGCTGGAATTTCCGCGGTATGTTCGAAGAAACTCCTCTGCCGCTCTCGTCGCCTGTCTGGGTGAGCCACGCCGAAGCCTCGGCGTACGCGCGCTGGCTCGACAAAACTCTGCCGACCGAGACGCAATGGCATCGCGCCGCGTATGGAGCTCTCGACGGCAATGAGCGCGATTTTCCCTGGGGCGGCGAGTTGCCGGATAGTGATCGCGGCAATTTCGATTTCGCGTCGTGGGATTCCGCGCCTGTGGGCTCGCATCCGCTGGGCGCGAGCGATTTCCGCGTCCACGATCTTCTCGGCAACGGCTGGGAATGGACGTCGACGCCATTCGGCCCGCTTCCGGGTTTCGAGCCGTTCCCTTTCTATCGGGGCTACTCCGCTGATTTCTTCGACGGCAAACACTTCGTCATGAAAGGCGGATCGCAGCGAACCGCCGCCTGCATGCTGCGTCGCAGCTTCCGCAACTGGTTTCAGCCGCACTATCCCTACGTGTACGCGAAATTCCGCTGCGTGGAGGCGTGAGATGTCGACTGCCCGTCCGAGACTGATCGAACGCTTCACTGAACCCATCACTGCGGATTTTGCGGCCGAGATTCGCGACGGCTTGACGAAGCCCGGCCAAAAAGAATTGCCGTCGAAATTTCTGTACGACGAAATTGGCTCCGAGCTTTTCGAAGTCATCTGCCTTCTGCCGGAGTACGGATTGAGCCGCGCCGGCGGGCGCTTGCTCCGCCACCACTCGCCGGAAGTGATCGACCGGCTGCCGTCACCCGTCGTGGTTGCGGAGCTTGGCAGTGGCAGCGGTTCAAAAACGCGCTGGATTTTGGAAGCCCTGGCCGCGCGCCAGCCGGTGAAATATTTTCCAATCGATATTTCGCGAATGGCGCTCTCGCGCTGCTGGCAGGAGCTCGGCCATCTCGATTCGGTGAGCGTGGTCGGATTCGAGCGCGCCTATCTGGATGGATTGCTCGAGGTCGCCGCGCGGCGCGAATCCGGGGAACGCCTCCTCGTGCTCTTTCTCGGCAGCACTATTGGAAATTTCGACCGGCCCGCCGGCGAGGATTTTCTGCGCGCGGTGCGCCGCGTCCTGCGCTCCGGCGATGCTTTGCTGCTTGCCACGGATCTCGAAAAGCCCGTGCCGCAGCTTCTGGCTGCGTACGACGACGCGACCGGTGTGACCGCCTCGTTCAATCTGAATATTCTCTCGCACGTGAATCGCGAGCTGGGCGCCGATTTTCAATTGCGCAATTTCGAGCACTCGGTCCGTTGGGACGAAGGCGATCGCCGCATCGAAATGCATCTCCGCTCGCGCGCGGATCAAACGATTATTTTTCGCAGCGCTGGATTTTCCTGCCACCTGCTCGCCGGAGAAACCATCTGGACCGAGAGCAGTCACAAGTACAATTGCGCCGAAGTCGCGGCCATGGGCGAACGAGCAGGCTACCGATGCGAAGCGCAATGGATTGACGCCGAGTGGCCGTTCGCGCAAAGCCTCTTCATCGCCGCCTGACGCTAAAAAGATCGCGCGAGCGGTTGTTTTCGCTCTGCTGGAGCATCCGAATCATGGCCAAAGCAACCTGGAACGGCGCGGTCCTCGCCGAAAGCGATCGGACGGTAGTTGTCGAAGGCAATCAGTATTTCCCTGTCGCCTCAGTCGATTTTAAATTTTTGAAGCCGAGCGACAATCACACCGAGTGTCCGTGGAAAGGCAAGGCGAGCTACTACGACGTTGTCGTGAACGGCGAACGAAATGCCGATGCCGCGTGGTTTTACCCGAATCCCAAACCCGCCGCGAAGGAAATCAAAGATCACATCGCCTTCTGGCATGGAGTCCGCGTCGAAGCGTGATGGTCCGACCGTGATATAGTTGCGGCTCGCGACCATGGCGAAAAAATCGAAGAATTCTTCTTCAAAACGAAAGCCGCAAGCTGCCAATCGTGCGCCCAAGCGCCCCTCTGCAAAGAAACTGAAGCCCGCAAAAACCGCGCTGGCGAAGCCGGCTGCGAAAGCTGCCGCGGCAAAATCCGCCAAGGCCGGCGGCACCGATCCCAAGCGCGTGGCCGCGATCCTCGAGCGCCTCGACGAGGCCTATCCCGCGGCGACTTGCGCGCTCACTCACGCCAATCCATTTCAATTGCTCATCTCGACGATTCTTTCCGCCCAAACCACCGACGAACGCGTCAATCAAGTGACCGCGACGCTCTACAAGAAATATCCAGACGCCAAAGCGATTGCGTATGCTTCGCCGAAAGAAATCGAGCAGGAAATTCGCCCGACCGGATTTTTCCGCAACAAAACAAAATCGATCATCGGCGCGAGCAAGAAAATCGTCGACGAATTTCACGGTGAAGTTCCGAAGACGATGGAAGAGCTGCTGACTTTACCGGGCGTCGCGCGCAAAACTGCAAACGTCGTCCTCGGCACGGCCTTCAGCATCGCCTCCGGCATCGTCGTCGATACCCACGTCGCGCGAGTGTCGCAGCGCCTCGACCTCACTCGCAACACCGATCCGAAAAAAATCGAGCAAGACTTGATGAAGGTAATCCCGAAGGACAAATGGATTCTTTTCGCTCACCAGCTCATCTGGCATGGCCGCCGCGTCTGCCAGGCGCGCAAACCGAAGTGCATCGAATGCAATCTCAATACGATCTGCTACTCAGCCGACAAAACGATCTAGCCGCCCACCGCTGAAATAATCCAGAAGCTTAAAAAATGGATCGAACGAGTTGGTGGAATGATTCGCCGCCCGAGCGCGTCAGCCCGACGGCAAACGCCATGACCAGCACGCCGAGAAGCGTCAGCGCCATCACGGATGCGCTCGGCGATCGCCGGTGCGCTTCGGGCAACAAATCCGAAGTCGCTGTATACAAAAAGAAGCCGGACGCCAGAGCCAGAAATACTGCCAGCCATTTTTGCGACGGCAGGAAACCGAGCGCGAGAATCGCGCCAAAGACGGGAGCGATCGCGTCGAGAAACAGAAACACGTAATCGCCGCGCCGCGCTTTTTCTCCCCGAGTCACCAGCATCACGGTGTTGAGCCCATCGCTCATGTCATGTGCGATCACGGCGAGCGCCACCACCGCGCCTACGTGCCAGCTGACTAAGCTGGCCGCGCCGATCGCCGCGCCATCGAGCGTGCTGTGGGCAATCAATCCTAACGTGCTCCAGCGCCCCACGTGGCGATGCGCTTCGTTCGTGCAGTCCCCTTCCGTGCACGCGTGCAGGATCAGAATTCGCTCGGCCACATAGAATCCGAGAAACCCAATCACCAAAATCAAAAAAATCGGGCGCGGGCTCCAACCCTGCGACTGCGCCGCATCCACCGATTCGGGCAGTAGATCGAAAAACGTCGCGCCGAGGAGCATCCCCGCGCCCAAGCCCAGGAGCAGGTGCGCCTGTTTCTGCCCGCGAACCGCGACGAATCCGCCGAACAGCGTCGAAATCATCGCCAGCCCGCTCAAGAAAAGCGGCTGCCAGTTCCACATCATCCGGTTGCACCTCGTAAGGCGGTTCGGATGCGGGCCTCCGATTGCTCCGTGGCCGCCTGAACGACGCCCATTTATGCCACAGTCAGGCGCACGCGCCCTAGCAGCAATCTTCGGAAATTCATTTACAAGAATCGCCGGTCTGCGTGATGCGGGCACGGCCGCGGCACGCCGGTGAAGTGGATCATCGGCCTGCCCTCTGAGCTCAGCGTCGATAGTTGGCAAATGGGGAGTGCTGAAGTGAGTTGCGGAGGTTAGCTACCGGCGGCGCCTGAAATTTCTCTGGTCTCCAGCTTCTTGATCGCATCCACCAGGTCGCGCGCAATTCGCGCTTTATCGACGCACCCGTCGGCGCCGGCCTCCACGGTGCTTGGGGCGAGCTGCACGGCATCTTCCTGGCTCATAATCAGAATTTTGATTTGCGGAAGATCCTTCCGCAATGACCGCGCGATTTCAAATCCGCTTGCCAGCGGCATGCTGATGTCGAGAAGAACCAAATCTGGCTGAAGTTCCTGCGCTCTCTGCAAAGCCGAGACGCCGTCCGCGGCCTCGCCGCAAATTTCCCAATCCCCCTCGGCCGCAAGTAGGCTCCGAATTGCGTCACGGACGAGATCATTGTCATCTGCGACCAAAATTCGCATGGACTTGAGCTGCCAGCCTGAAAGTTAGTCGGCGGATTGTAGCGTTTGCGTTGCGCTCTTCGCAATACCTCCTGCCGCCTTAGACGCCGGGATTGTGACGCGAATCGTCGTTCCCGTGCCGTTCGAATCGATCGTCATCTCCCCGTTGAACTGGCGCAACCGCTCGCGCATTCCTCGAATTCCGACTCCAGATCCATTCGACTGAATGTGGGCGAGTCTCTCGGGCGGCATACCCTTGCCCTGATCCCGCACTTCGACCACAATCCGGTCCGGCTCTCGCAAGATCTGAATCATGGCGCGCTTGCTTCCGGAGTGCCGGTGAATGTTCGTCACGCACTCCTGGATCAGCCGGAACACCATCAGTTCCAGTTCGCGCGGAAATCTTTCGATATGCTTGGAGATGTCCAAGCTGATTTCGAGGCCGCTGCGTTCCTTCAAGCCGCGGAAGTACCAGGAAAGCGCCGCCGGCAAACCACTCTCGTCCAGAAGCGGCGGATGCAATAAATAAGAGGTCGTCCGGATTTCATTAGTTAATTGCTCCACCAGCGCCTGCGACTTTTCCGCCGTCTCCGCGATCTCTGGAGCCAGGACTTTGGCTTTCTTCGCGAGCGCGGCAAGGTTCACGCCGAGCACAGCAAGGGTTTGCCCGGCGCTGTCGTGCAATTCGCGAGCGATGTGGCGCCGCTCTTCGTCCTGCAAGTGCAAGAGCCGCCAGGACAACTCCCGAAGCAGCAGCGACTGCCTCAGCACGTCGGCGTTCCGCTCTTCCAACTCTTTCGTGCGAGCACGAACCTGGGCGTCGAGTGATTCCGCGAGTTTGCGGTAGTTTTCCTCGGCACGATGGCCCTCGGTGGTGTCCCGCGCCACTTTCGAAGCCCCGGTTACGCGCCCGGTCGCGTCTCTGATGGGAGAAATCGTCACGGAAACGTTGAGCGGCGTGCCATCCTTCTTCCGGCGGATCGTCTCGAAATGATCGACGCGCTCTCCCCGCCGAAGCCGCGCCAAAATATCCTTCTCTTCCTCCTGGCGCTCCGGCGGAATGATCAACGAGATGTTCCGGCCAACAGCTTCTTCGGCCGAGTACCCAAAGATCCGCTCGGCGCCTTTGTTCCAGCTCGTGACCATTCCGTCGAGATTCTTGCTGACAATGGCGTCGTCCGAAGAGTCCACGATCGCAGCCAGGAGCTTACCGGCTTGTTCAGCCTGCTTTCTTTCGGTGATGTCCACCAGCATGTTGATGCCGCCGATGATGTGTCCCTCGGCATCGCGCAAGACCCGCGGATACGGAACGAACCAGATCCGCGTGCCATCAGGCCGTTCTGCAATGGCTTCGATGCCGTCGATGCAGCGGCCTTCCTTCAGCGCGATGGCCATCGGGCACTCGTCATGAGGCAAGGGCGTGCCGTCGGCCCGGATTAGTTTCCAGGTCACACACCATTGATCGCTGCCCAGGTCCGGCACGCGGCCCGATAATTCCACCGCCGCAGGATTGAAGTGCGTCAATCGGCCAGCCGCGTCTGTGGTGTAAATGGCGGCGGGTAGCGCATCGATCATGTCTCGAAAGCGCTGCTCGCTTTGCCGAAGCGCGTCATCGGTTCGCTTGCGCTCGGTTACGTCCAGAACCAGTCCGAACATCGGTGATTCATCCCGAATCCTGCGGCCCTTGCAGTAAAACCAGCGAAGTCCGAGTTCGGGATGATGATACCGATACTCGAATTCCATGCTGCCGGAGCGCTGACCTTCCTGCATGAGCTGCTGCACTCTTTGCCGATCGCCGGGATGAATCCGCGAGATCCACTTTTCCACATAGTTCGCATCGCCGGCGTCAGTGCCAAAAATGGCGTGGAGCTCGGGAGAGAGCATTTGCGAGTTATTTATCGGATCCCATTCCCAGGTGCCGATTTCTGCCGCCGTTTCAGCCATACGGAGAAGCTGTTCTCCGTCCCCCTTCGTTTGCCGCGATGGCAACCTTGCAGCCACATCCACGACCGCACCTCCGCCGGAATTATTGGGAGCTCGCCCCGCGATGACCTCCTGAATTGCCGGGACCAGATCCCGCGCGAGCTTCGACTTGGAAACGAATCTATGTGCGCCGACTTGCACTGCTTGCTGCCTCACGAGCGCGACATCATTCTGTGAGACGATGATCACTTCCACTTCGGGCAATTCCCGCCGAACGATGCGTGTAGCTTCGGCGCCATCCATTAACGGCATGGACATGTCCATGAGGACGATATCCGGCAGCAGGCGTCGCGCCATTTCGGTCGCTTCGAGTCCGTTCGCAGCTTCGCCACAGACAGACCAATCGGCTTGACGAGTCAGAAGCGCTCTTATTCCGCGCCTTATCGCGTCGTTGTCGTCGACGATGAGCACCCGCACAGGCATATCAGCAGTCTCCATGAACGATTCAAAATGTGTACCTGCGTCGGTCACGCCATGTAAGAATCACAACCTGCCGACGCCGATTTTTGGACGTGGAGCTCGCCTGCGGGGGATCCCGGGGCGGAGCTCGGGACGAATTAGTATGTAGCAGGCGCGAAAGTCTTCGAAATACAGGCTTTGCTGTATTCCGCTCATTCGTGTGCCGAACGCCCCGGCCGCCGGTCTTGCGCCAATCCTGATCCGATTGAACCGAAATTTCACCGCGTCCCGAAGCATAAATTCTGGACGGCACCAATAAGTTTGATTACGCGGTAAATAGCTTTCAATGCGTCGGGGTTTTGCGACACGGAGAGAAAAATCAGTAATTCAAATAAACGACGGCCAGCGTCGGGTGATGACAAACGCGCCAGAATCGCTAGAATAGGGTAATTGCAAGTGTCGGGGCGTAGCGCAGCCTGGTAGCGCGCCTGCCTTGGGCGCAGGAGGTCTGGAGTTCGAATCTCCACGCCCCGACCAATCTTCTCGAGCAACTACGAATTGTCGTCGACTTTGCTGTCACTGCAAGGTAGTGGAAACTGCAGGTACCCGGGGTTGTCGAGGGCACTCAGATAGATTGGACAATAGGCGCCAGCGCCGCCTGGACGGCTTGGCCGCAACGGTAGCCGTTGAAGTGCAATTGATGAAATTAGACGAGTTCTTGTTCGGCTTGCCGGCGACGGCTGCAGTTGACCTAATCGCCGCTGCAGCCAGTAATAGTGGAATTCCTCGGATCGCGATGAAGGTATTTCGCTGAAAAATCTACTTTGCGAGCAAGGTTTTCCAGCGTTTCCACGCGTCATCGCGGGCTTTCTTGTTCGCGTCGCTCGCGTCGGGAGCTTCGCCGGCGCGCATGAATCCGTGCCCCGCGCCGTCGTAAGTCACGGGCTCAAACGTTTTCCCCGCCGCTTTCATCTCGGATATTGTGTCGGGAATTGTGGCGTCAATTCGGGCGTCATTTCCTGCGTAGAAGCCGTAGACGGGCGCTTTGATCTGCGACATCGCCTCTTTGGCCGGTGGCGGTCCATAGAAAACAAACGCGGCCGCAAGATCGCCGCGGTTTGTCGCAAAGCGGAAGCTTTGGCCGCCGCCCCAGCAGAATCCTGTGACGAACAATTTGCCGTTCGCGGCAGGCAGCTTCAACGCGTAGTCCGCGGCGGCGTTCAAGTCCGCGGTCACCTGATCGGGATTCAACTTACTGATGGCTTCGGTGACGCCTTCCGGAAAATCCTTCGTTCGGCCGCCATTCGGCGCCATCCCGCTTAGCAGGTCCGGTGCGACCGCAATGTAGCCGGCAGCGGCCACTTCGTCTGCAAGTTCTTGCGCCCAATCGCTCAAGCCGAAGATTTCATGAATCACCAGCACCACGGGACGCTTGTCTTTCGATTCGGGGTAGACGACCAGCGTCTCCACGCTGCGGCCATCGTGCTTCACGGTGACCCACTCGCTATGACGCGCTGATTTTGCAATCCTCTCGCGCGCCCACGGCTGCGACCATTCCTGCGCGACAACCGTTTGCGCTCCCAGTAACATGCCCATCACCACGATCAACATTTCTGCGATTCGCTTCATGGCTCACCTCTGCATGCGTTCATCCGTGGGGATATTAGTTGCGTCGAGGAAGCTCCAGCAAGACTTTTTTCGTTCACGCATCGGCCTTTTTTTGAAAACTACGACGAGTTGAAGCGCATGACAGTTTGAATTCAATCAGTATGTCCTGCATATTTTCTTGACATGGCAACTACCGCGATATACGTTCGGCCTATATTTTGCGGTGTGGCCCGTGTCTCCGTGGTTGTTCCGTCTGAGAGTTTGTTGGGGTCGGGGGAATGCGCTTGGCTGAGGAACATTATGCGGGGATACCTCTGTCCAGCGTGTCCTGCCCCCATATCTTCCCACCGATTTCTCGACCCATTCTATGCAATGGGCAAACTGAACGATTTGCGTTTCAGCACTCGGTTTCGTGCGGCTTCGATCGGAGGACTTCATGACGAAGATTCGTTTGAGCCTCTCCTTGGTTTTTGTGCTCGGCTCGCTCTTTTTCCTGACGGATACCGCTCGCGCCCAACTCTTTCCGGGTCGCGTGACCGGTACCGTAAGCGACGCGTCCGGCGCCGTGGTCGCTGGCGCGGAAGTGAAGCTCGCCGCCCCCGACACCGGCCTGGAACGTAGCGCGACGACGGACAGCACGGGTGCGTTCAGCTTTCCCCAATTGCCGCTGGGATTGTTCAGACTCACAGTCACGAAGACTGGCTTCAAGACCTACGTTCAGACAGGAATCGCGACCAGTCTCGACCAGGTGAACGAAATCGCGGTCGTCCTCGCAACAGGAGCGGTCTCAACCTCGGTCGAGGTCACAGCGACGACGCCCCTTCTCCAGACGCAGACCGACATCATTGGCGGAGATTTCACTTCGCAGGAGGTCGAGCAGCTTCCGCTGGGAAACAGCGATTACACCCGGTACGCCTTTTTCCTGCCGGGCACGTCAACAAACACCGATTACACCTTCACACAGATTGCGATCAACGGCTCGCCGAGCCGCTCGGTGGGCTTCAACATCGACGGTTCGGACAACATGGACGCCTACCGGCAGTTGCCCGCGATCAATCAAGGCGGCAACTCCTATACCGCCGCAACGCGACTCCCACCTGATGGCATCCAGGAAATCAGCGTGGTCACAGGAGGCGGGGCAGACACCGAACCGGGAGCCGGAGCCATCAATGTCGTCTTGAAGAGCGGAACGGACGCGTGGCACGGATCGGTATACGAGATGAACCGCAATGCCTCTCTCGAAGCCCATAATTTCTTCGAAAACCTCGACGGGCTGCCGAAGGCGCACTTTATCTGGAACGAGTATGGCGGCAGCGTCGGCGGACCGATCATCAAGGACAAGACTTTTTTCTTTGCCGCGTATGACGGCGGCAACACGATTGATGGCACAACGCTGGCCGCGAACGCGCCATCCACCGCGCAGATCACGGCAGCCGAATCGGCGCTGGCCGGTGCCGGGATGTCCCCCAACCCTCTCGGCCAGACGATTCTGGGTCTCTACAGTCCGTATAACGGCCCGTTCACCATCAACGGCGCCGGGAGCCAGGCGCCGAATGCGGGCTCGATCAAAATCGACGAACATCTGGGGCCGAGCGATCTCCTCGCCGGCCGCTACATTATCGGTAACGGCCACGATTCGTTCCCGCAGGGCAGCGATTCTCCGACGGGCGGCTCACAATTGCCGCAGTATTTCGGAGTCACGCCGGCCCGCCCGCAAAACGGCGCTATCAGCGAAGTCCACAACTTTTCGCCGACTCTCATCAACACGGTTCGCGTTTCGTACAATCATGTAACCCTTTACTTCTTCAACGCGGACAATACGTTCAATCCAAGCACGATCGGGCTTGTCACTGGCGCGCCGCCTCAGGACTACGGACTTCCGGAGATCGATATCGGCGCAGGAGTCTTCGAAAATCTCGGCACCGACACAAGCTACCCGCGCGGTCGAACCAGCGAGACATTTCAGTTTAATGACGACGCGGTCCACAGCATCGGAAAGCACAGCCTTCAGTTCGGAGTCAACTGGGAGTCGAACAAGGTCTGGGGCATCAACGACACCAACTTCCGCGGAATCCTTACCTTCGACGGCTGCGAACTCGGCGACAGCCTGGTCGGACCCTACACCTGTGGGACTCCGCCTCCGTCGGCCCTTCAACCTGAGGCCGATCTGATCGATGTGCTCGCTGGATTGCCCGATCCAACCGCGACGAGCATCAACCGGGGCAGTAGCCGCTTTGATATTCACCAGAATGTCGTTGGCCTGTACGCCACCGACACATACCAGCTCACCAAGAAACTTACGGTTATCGGCGGACTTCGCTGGGATTTCTTCGGTGTGCCGGTCGAGGACCGCGACCGGTTCAGCAATTTCCTGCCGAGCGAGGGCCTCGTTTCGGAGAGTCAGATTTTCCACAACACTTGGAGGAATTTTTCGCCGCGGCTCTCAATCGCATACTCGCCGTTTGAGTTCAACGGCCTCCATACAGTTATCCGCGCGGGTTACGGCATGTATTTCATGAACATGTCGCTCGACATGCTTGTCGGCCAGACTTTCAATCTCACCAACAACAATCCCGGCATCGCGACGAATCCCCTCAACGGCGAAGGCATTTTTGCCGCGCCGCTTTCCAGCGTTCCGATCGAGCCAAACGTTCCGATCTTCAGCACCGCGGGCGTTCCCACACCTCCGCTCAACATCACAGCCGTGGACCCAAACCTCGACCCGCGCAACCTTCAGTCGTGGAATTTAAACGTCGAGCAGGAAATCACGCACGGTCTCGAATTCCAGCTGGGTTACGTCGGCTCGAAAGGCTCCCATATCTACAACTATCTCGATGTGAATCAACCGCCCCTCGGTTCCGGTTGGACGCCTGCGGCGATCGCTGCCGGTGTGCCCGACACCACCGCCGAGCAGGAAGCGCGGCCATATTTCAGCCTGTACCCCGACCTGGGACAGATCAGCACGATTACTTCCGGAGGCAACTCGACCTACAACTCCCTGCAAGCGCTGCTACGGACCAGGGTGTACCGCGGCCTGACGATGCAATTCAGCTACACGTGGGCGCATGCCCTTGACGAAGGTTCCGAAACGATGGATTTCTTCGGTTCGAGCGGGTTCGTTCCGAGAGATTCCACAAATCTCAGGAGCAATCGCAGCGACTCGGAATTCGACGTGCCGCAAGCGGTCAACGTAACTTATGTCTATCAATTGCCGAAAACGCACTACAACGGAGCCGTCGGTCAAGTTGTGAACGGCTGGCAGCTCTCGGGCGTAATTACATGGCACGATTCGATGTGGCTTCCCGACCTCGATTTCTTCGACTATAGCGGCACCGGCGAGGGCCACGACGTGCCTGATTGCGTTGGCCCCGTTGTGACGCAATACAAGAACTTCAGCATTCCGGCGGTCGTCAGTGGGTTGACTGCGCCTCCAATTGACAGCTTCGGCAATTGCACCCGGGACATGATCCCGGGCCCACATCTCGGTCAATGGGATTTCTCTCTGGGTAAGTATTTCCCGATCACGGAGCGGTTTAAGCTTCAATTTCGAGGCGATGCGTACAACCTCTTCAACCATCCGAATTTCGGGAATCCATTCCTGGTTCTCGGAGATGAGTTCGTATCGGGGACTGCCGACAACGTCAACAACGACTCACACTTCGGCGCAGGCGCGCAGAGACAGTTTCAATTGAATTTGAAGTTGCTGTTCTGACGCAATAAACCGATCCGTGTGCGGGGCCCGGAGCGCAGCGGCGTCGTTGTGCTCCTTTCACGCGCGCGTTCCGGCGAGATGGATTCGCTGGCCGCACGCTCGATTCGCCGGTTAGGACTCGAACTTGCCGAGTGCATCCTCAATCGAATCTATTCGCTCTCGATTTCCGATCTTCCGGAAAAAGATTTATCTGAACTCTTGCTCGCAAGGGGCGCTGAGCGATGCCGTGGAAGCATCGCTGCATGAGCACATCCAGTCGTGGCACGAAAACGGCTCTCCGTGGCACCGCTGGGTGGAAGAATACGAAGCGGCGCGGACGGCGTTCGCGCAATTCATCGGCGCGGCTCCGGAGGAAGTTGCGATTGTTCCGAGCGCGTCCGCGGGAATCAACGCGATCGCGAGTGCGCTCGATTTCGGCGAGCGGCGCAAAGTCGTGATGGGCGAATTCGAGTTTCCGACGATGGGGCACATCTGGCTCGCGCAGCAGAAACGTGGCGCCGAGATGCAGTTCGTAACCGCCGAAGATGGCCGAATCACGCCGGATGCGTACACGAACGCTGTCGATGCGCAGACGCTCATCGTTCCGCTGACTCATGTCTGCTTCATGAACGGCTTTCGTTCCGATGTGCCCGCTGTCGTTTGCGCCGCCCGGAGACGCGGAGCGCTGGTCATGCTGGATGATTATCAGGATGCGGGGACTCGCGCCGCCAACGTCAAGGCGCTGGACTTGGATTTTTATGTCAGCGGGGCGCTGAAGTATCTGCTTTCGCCTTCGGGAATCGCGTTTCTCTACGTGCGCCGGGAATTGATTGAGACGCTGACGCCGACGATCACAGGCTGGTTCGGACAGGAGAACCCGTTCGCGTTCGACGTCAGGCATTTTCTGCCGGCCGCGTCGGCGCGCCGCTTCGAAACCGGGTCGCCGCCGCTGCCGCACGCGTTCGCGGTACCCGCGGCGCTCGGCTTGCTCTCGAGCGTCGGGTTCGAAGCGATTTCCGAGCACGTAGCGAGTCTCGCGCAGACGCTCGTGGAAGGAGCGCGGCAAATGAAAATCAGTATCAAAACGCCCGCGGACACGCGCGGTCCGCTTGTGGTGCTGCAGATGAACGATGCGGAAGCCGCGGTAAAGAAACTCGCGGCGCGGGATATCGTCGTATCCAATCGCATGGACGGCTTGCGCGTATCGTTTCACGTCTACAACACGCTCGACGACGTTCGTGCCGTTCTTGCGGCCCTGAACGACAACCTCGGACTCGCCGCGCGCGATTGACGCCTGGATTGCCTCTGGTCTGACTCGCGAATTGCCTAAAAAACGAACTTCAGGCCCAACTGGACAAGCCGGGGCGGAGCTGCGCCAATCACCTGACCAAACGAGGAGCTGCTGATGTTCCCTTCGACAGCCGCGGGGCCGAAAAACTGCGCATGATTAAAGACGTTGAAGCCCTCGACGCGAAACTGCAAAGACTTCGACTCGCTCAACAGAAGCTTTTTGACGAGCGCGATGTCGTAATTGTCCAGCCCTGGGCCGTAGAAAAAGCGCCGCTTGGTGGTGCCCGGCGTGCCCAACGCGTTCTCGCTGAATGCAGCTGTGTTGAAATAGGGTTGTCCGTTGCGAGGATCATGATTGAGATCGAGTGGGCCGCCATCGTAGTCGGGCTCATCTACGCCAAAATTATTGACGCCGTTCGGCTCCGATCCCAGCAGCGAATTGTCGCCATAATTGACAAGCGTCACGGGAAGGCCAGAGCTGTAGTGCGTGATGCCGGACACTTCCCACCCCTGCGTCATGCGGTTGGTGGCGCGGAAAAGGCGCTCCAAAGGAACTTCGTAACTGTAACTGACGACGAAGTTGTGCTTCACATCGAACGACGACAGCGCTTTGCTGATCGCCGGATTTATCGGATTGATTTCCTCGCCGAGATTCGACGATTGATCCTCGGACTTGCTGAACGTATATCCGGCTAGCAGGCTCAGCCGCTTGCCGGTGTGGCGCGCGGTGATCTGCAGCGCGTTGTAGTTGGAGTTGCCGCTCGTAGACTGATTGGCATCGCTGCCGAAATACGATCCCAACGGCCCTCGCGTACCGTCGTAAACCTCGTGCGTCGAAGTCTCATAGGTGGTGTCTTCACCAAATGGCCCGCATGGAACTTGTCGCGTCGCAAGATTCGCGGGATTGCTCAGGAACAAACAGAGCGAAGGATTGCCTGGGTTTGCCTCCTCGAGCACCAGAAGCCGATGCCCTTGCGTTCCCACGTAATTCACACTGAGCACGGTGTCGGCGCCCAAGCCGCGCTCGAGCGAAAGCATGTACTCCTCGGTGTACGGGATGCGGTTGCTTGTCGAGTAATTCGGCAGCCCGGTAATGGGCTCGAACTGCGCCCAATTGACGCTCGAATCGGGATGGCTCGCGCTGGTGTTCAGCGGCGCGAGCGTCACCGGGAAATATTGCCCGAGATCCTGGCCGCTCGACGCCGTGATAAACGGAGTGGCAAAAATTGGAGGCGCCGGGCTGGTATAAGTTGTTCCATACGGAGCGTTCGCGCTCATCACGCCAATCGTGAGGGCTTCGATCGCCGTATAAAACAGGCCGAAGCTGGCGCGGATGCTGGTGGTGCCGGGACCGCCGAGGATTTTGCCGAGTACGGAGTCGCCTGAAACGTTCGGCGAGTACGCCAGGCCGACGCGTGGCGCAAAATCGAGATTCCCCGGCGGCGCTAACGTTCTCGGAACGCCAGGATCCGTGGGATACAGGATTCCCGCCGGCGCTCCCGGAAAAACCACCGACTGGCGCCCCGGCGCGAACGTCGCGATCTGGTTGTATTTCTCATACCACGGCTCGATGCGGTCCCACCGCAAACCGTAATTCAGCGTCAGACTCCGCTTCACGCGCCAGCTGTCTTGCGCGAATAGGCCTGTGTATTTATTCCGGCCGTAAAACGCTTGCAGTTGGCTTTGGTTGTACTGGCTCGGAATGCCCAGCAGGAAATCCGCAAAGTCAGAGCCTGTCTCCGTTCCAAAAAACAGAAAATTGCCATTGAACTGAGCGATGGCGTTGACGTCGATCTGATCGTAATGAAACTCACCGCCGGCCTTGAACGTGTGCGTTCCCAGAATCTTTGAGTAGTTGTCCAGCCATTGAAACGTGTTGCCGACCTGCTTTAATTCGTTTGTGTTTGTTCCAATCGTAAAGCTGTTGAAGCCGACGCTCTCGACTCCCTCGGTTTTCGGCGACAGCGGGACAATCCCGGGCGTTCCCGGCCCGACTTCGAATCCCTGCGAAGCCAGTGTGACTCCAACTCCTCCAATCGGTTTTCCCAGGTCGTTCGCGTCGCGCAGGTAGCTGAAGTGAAATTCATTCGCCGCATTCGAGCCGAGAGTTTTTGTGTCGCCGAGGTCGAGCAATTGCGCGCGGCCTGTGTAAAGCGCATTGAAGCCGGGTACGTTCGCTCCACCCTGCGCGATCGGGTAAGGATTGTTTTCCGACCAGTCGTCGAGGAAGTAATACGCCGAGAGCAGACCCCAGCCCGTGTTGGCGTCCATGCGATAGGCGCCCTTATCGTCCCGCAAAGTTTCGTTGTAAGCCGACGTCGAAAATGTTCCGTTCGCGTTGTTGGGCGGAGGAATGTATTGCAACAAATTGGCCGCGGGCGAAGACCACACTCTCTGCGGAATCACGGCGCCGGGAAAGACGCACGTCGAAATGGTGCATCCGGGCGTGTAGTAAGGCTCGCCCGCGGAAACCCCGTAACCGAGCTTGCCCGCAAGCTGGCTCGCCCAATAGGGCCCGCTGACCGTGGTCGGCACCGCGACTCCGTTGGCGCCGGTGGTCACGAACGAACCCGCGAGCTCCGACAGATCACCCGTCCGCTCCTGCATGGAAGGAACCGGAATCTGGCCGGTATCCACTCCTTGCGTCAAACGAGTTCCCTGATAATCGCCGAAGAAGAAAATTTTGTTTTTTTGAATCGGGCCGCCCAATGTTCCACCGAATTGATTTTGCGCGAACGCGCCGCGCGCGGGAGAAAAATAATTGCGTGCGTCGAAATTTTCGTTGCGAAGAAATTCGAATGCATCGCCGTGAAAAGCATTGGTACCGGACTTTGTCACCACGTTGATCTGGCCGCCGCTGAACTCTCCATATTCCGCGTCGAAGTTGTTCGTCAGAATCCGGAACTCGGTGATGGAATCAAGGTTGGGGATTATCGCCGCCCCCATGTTGACGTCCTCCTCGACATCGCTTCCATTCACAAGAAAACTGTTGGCGAATTCCCGCTGGCCATTGATCGAAATGGTCCCCGGATTCAAATCTCCCGAGGGAGTCAGCACGCTGGCTCCCACATCCTGCACGGTTTCGGAAGTTACGGACGTGACCGGAGCGACGCCGGGTTGAAGCGCAAGCAAATCGGTAAAGCTCCGGTCGGCGAGCGGCACCGCGGTGATCTCCGCGCTCGTGATCACTTCGCCCATCTGCGTGCTTGTCGTGTCCACGTGCACCTGGTTTTCGGTCACGGTGACGACATCGCTCCTCCCGCCGACTTCTAACACCGCGTTGATCATCAATTCGCTGTTCGCGTCGACCGCGATTCCGGTGCGCCGGTAAGGTTTGAACGACGCGCTCTCGATCTCGAGATCGTAGCGGCCGATCGAGAGACTTGGGAACGAGAAAAATCCTTTGTCATCAGTCACCGCGCTATGCCGGACGCCCGTTTCGACGTTCACCGCCGTAACGTTCGCCTTGGGAACCACCCCGCCACTCGGATCGGTCACCGTGCCGGAAATGCTTCCGCCCACGCCGGCCCACGCCGAGAGAGCCACGCTGGGAAACAGGACCAAAAGTCCAAGGATGGAGAAGAGCCGCCGTCCCGGCGGGAATAGGATTGCGGCAAGCAAGGGGACTTCCCGAGGATGGAGCCGCCGTTTGCCCGAGCGCACTTCCCTCAACTGTTTTTTTCTCCCGAATCGCCCGCGGCCGGATCAAGTCGTACGCCCGGGATTGTTAGTCAAACGGTCGTTGATATCTGGTTTTCTGAATCGCCGCCATGCCGCGAGATGCTGCCTGCCGCCACGAGCGCGTCATCTTCCGTCGACAAGTCTCAGTTGTAACTCGGTTGCAACTAGAACAGACATTCAAACTGATTCCCGATTTTCTGTCAAGGTGGGAAAGACGAAATGCGCCCAGGGCCATCCGAAGTGCAAGAATCGAATTCCAGTGCCGCGAATCAACGATTTGGCGGCCCCAAACAGGCGAGAGTCCGGTCGCGATGCCGGTGCAAGTCAGAAGTCGTGCAGCCCGCCGGGACCAACTCGCTGAGGTGCGATCGGTCCCGGCGGGTGGCCGGCCGGTCAGCCACGCACAGTGAGGACTGGGCACTCGGCGTGCGCAACGATCTTGTGGGCCGTGGCCCGCTCAAGATGCGTCGCCGCGCCCACGCGCCCTGCGGCCGCCCGCACGCCGACAACAATCAGGTCGGCGCCACGCCGTTTGGCCACATCGACGATCACTTGAGCCGGGTCGCCGTACTCGACCGCCACTTCCGGAGGGTGCTCGAGTTTCGCGTCATCTGGGACCAACTCGTAGAGCTGAAAAATCGCTTCGGCGACCGACAGATCGCACGTTTCGCAGTTCGGCCGCTCACGCGATGGGATTACGTGAAGCAACAGAAGACGCGCGTGGCTTTCCTCCGCCTGCGACACCGCATAAGGCGCCGCAGCTACCGATTCCGGCGTAAAGTCCGTGGCCAGCAGCACGCGGTGAAAGCGCCCGCCGCTATGAACGCCGCTGATCACGTGCGGTCCAATCGTCAGCACCGGCACTGGTGAGCGGCGGAAGATCTCCTCCGCGACCGACCCCAACAGGAATTTTTCGGCACCGGTGCGACCGTGCGTCCCCAGCACCAGCATGTCGATGTTTCGATCTTTGATCACGCGCTCAACGTGTGCCCAGATCCCGGTTCCTCTTTCCACGATCGTTTCGTACCGCAACCCGCTCAGCTGCGACTCGATTCGTTGCATTTCGGCCATCGCGTATTCCTCTTCGGCTTCAATGGCCGCGGGTGTCAGCTCAGGCGTCGTGTAGAGGTAGGGTCCTGGAATCAATATGTGCATCGCGTGAACGGTCGCCCCATATCCACGGGCAATCGCGGCCGCGAACGGAATTGCAGCTTCCGACGGCTGTGAGAAATCCGTCAAACAGAGAATGTTCTTGATCGTTGCTTTTGTTCTGGCCTCGGCGGTTCGCATCGGACACCTCCCATCCATCCCAGTGTGCATCGGAACGGATTTTGCGCGCGGTGACTCCCGACACGTTGAATTGTGACGATGGTCACATCCTCGCGAGCGCGGTTGCGATTATCTAGTAAGCGAAAGGGGGAACGCCATGAAAGCAGCCACAAAGACGCTCGATCCTCAGACGCGAATCGAGTTTAAGAACATCCTGTTTCTCACTGATTTTTCTCCCGCAGCTTCCGCCGCCGTGCCGTACGCGGCCGAGGCCGCGAAGAAGTTTGGGGCAAAGCTCTATGCCTTGCACGTCAGAGCAAATACGATAAATCCGATGACCCAACCCGCCACGTGGGTCGCTCTGGAACAAGTCTCTGAGAGGGAGCGGGAGCAACAGATAGAGACTCTGAAGAAGGAATTTTCAGGTATGCAACCAGAAGTCGTGGTCGAAGAGGGTGAACTTTGGCCGGTCATGCAGTCTCTGGTCGAGAAGAACAGTGTTGATCTGATCGTCCTCGGTACTCGGGGACGCTCAGGCTTGGGGAAATTCTTCCTGGGTTCGACGGCCGAGGAGATTTTTCGTCTGGCGCCGTGTGCGGTGATGACCGTTGGGCCATATTCCAACGGTGAGCTACGGCAGAGCGGCGAATTCAAGAATATCCTCTACGCCACGGACTTCGGCCCGGCGTCCGAGGCGGCCGCAGCGTTGGCGGTTTCGATGGCCCAGGAGTTTCAGGCGCGCCTCACGCTCCTGCATGTCATCGACGAGCGCAAGCCCAACGATTTGGTGCAGCCGGAGGAGCTCATCACCGCGTCAATGAATCGCCTGCGGAAGCTTGTTCCGTCTGACGCGGAGATCTGGTGTGCCCCGCGCTTCCATGTCGAGTTCGGCAAGGCCGGCGAGACGATCCTGGAAGCCGCAAAACTCGAAAAGGCCGACCTCATCGTTCTCGGCGTGCATCGTCCTGCCGGACTTACGGGTGCGGCAACGCATCTGCCGGTCGCGACGGCGCACAAAGTTGTTTCACATGCAAGCTGCCCAGTCCTCACTGTCCGTGCGTGAGTACCGCAAGTCCGTGAGAGGCTCCGCGATACTGATCTCAACTCAGCGAGTTGAGTTCGGCGCGCGGGGCCTCTCCCGTGCTTCTGAGATTTGACGATCTCGGCGCGCCGGGCCAGCAAGTCCCTTTCTAAAATCTCTCATCCGATATTAAATAGTCGCGCGTTCGGGCCGATTCCTGCATATGCAAGGGCGCTCGTGCTCTCATAAAATCTTGCAGGCATCAAGCCGGCCATCGAAATGAATGCGACTGAAAGCATGACCATCCGAAACTCGTTTGACTCTCTCTTCACCCCGAAGACGGTCGCCGTCATTGGCGCCACGGATCGCGTCGGCAGTGTGGGTCGCACGGTCCTCGCAAATTTGAGCGGCGGAAAGTTTCAAGGCAAGATTTACGCCGTCAATCCGCATCGGCCCGAAATCCTCGGAGTTCCGAGCTTTCCCACCATTGGCGCTGTACCGGAAAAGGTGGATCTGGCCGTCGTCGTCACTCCCGCGCCAACGGTCCCTGGCGTCGTCGCCCAATGCGTCGATGCCGGTGTGCGCGCCGCGGTCGTCATTTCAGCCGGTTTCAAGGAACTCGGTCCCGCGGGCGCCGAACTCGAACGCCAGGTCCAGAGCGAGCTTCGCCGCGGAGCGATGCGCCTGGTCGGGCCGAACTGTCTTGGCGTGATGAATCCGAGCTTCGGCCTCAACGCCACGTTTGCACTCGATATCGCGCGGCCGGGCAACGTGGCCTTCCTCAGTCAGAGCGGCGCGCTGTTGACCGCCGTCCTCGACTGGAGCTTGCAGGAGCAAGTGGGCTTCAGCGCGATCGTCTCAACGGGTTCCATGCTCGATATCAGCTGGGGAGATTTAATTTCCTATTTCGGCGAGGATCCGAAAACACGAAGCATTCTCTTGTATATGGAATCGATTGGCGATGCCCGCGCCTTTCTTTCGGCGGCCCGCGAGGTGGCGCTGAACAAACCGATCATCGTCATCAAGGCTGGCCGCTCGGAAGCCGCCTCGCACGCAGCCAGCTCGCATACGGGCGCGCTCACGGGCAGCGACGAAGTGTTTGACGCGGCGTTCCGCCGCTGCGGCGTTCTGCGCGTTCAGAGGATTTCAGATCTTTTCTACATGGCGGAAGTCTTGAGCAAGCAGCCGCGTCCTCGCGGCCCCCGGCTCACGATCTTGACAAATGCCGGGGGCCCCGGCGTCCTGGCCACCGATGCTCTGATCGCCACTGGCGGTGAGCTCGCTCCGATTCCTCCAGAAGCCATGAGCGCTCTCGATCGAATCTTGCCGCCGCACTGGAGCCACAGCAATCCGATCGATATTCTTGGCGACGCTGACCCCGAGCGCTTTGCCCGCGCCCTCGAAATTGTCGTCGCGAATCCCAATAGCGACGGCCTCCTTGTCGTTCTCGCTCCGCAAGGCATGACAAACCCGGCCAGCGTGGCCGAGCGCCTGAAGCCGTTCGCGAGCGGCTCGGGAAAGCCGATCCTCGCAAGCTGGATGGGCGGCGAGCAGGTCGCGGAAGGCGAAAAAATCCTCAACGCTGGCGGCATCCCTACCTTTACATATCCGGATACTGCCGCGCGCGCGTTCAATTACATGTGGCGGCACGCTTACAGTGTCCGCGGCCTCTACGAAACTCCGGTTGTGGAAGACCAGCCCGAATCCGAAGAGCCCACTCGCAAAGACGTCGAGGCATTACTTCGCAAAGTGATTGCGTCCGGCCGCTCGCTGCTCACAGAATTCGAGTCCAAGGAGGTGCTGGCTCGCTACGCCATCCCAACCGTCAAAACGGTCATCGCGCGAAGCGAAGAGGAAGCCGTGCGTTCCGCTCGAGCGCTTGGTTTTCCCGTCGTTCTGAAGGTTCACTCGGAGACAATCACGCACAAAACAGACGTCGGCGGCGTCAAGCTGGGCCTTCAAAACGCCGATGCCATTCGGCGCGCATATGAGGAAATTCAGTCGTCGGTGACCGCGAAGGCCGGGGCGCAAGCTTTCATAGGCGTCGCCGTCCAACCGATGGTTCGCCTCGACGGATACGAACTCATCCTCGGCAGCTCGGTCGATTCCCAATTCGGCCCCGTAATTCTCTTTGGATCCGGAGGGCAGCTCGTCGAAGTGTATCGCGATCGCGCCCTGGCGCTGCCTCCACTCAACTCCACACTGGCGCAGCGCCTCATGGAGCAGACGCGAATCTTTACCGCGCTAAAGGGAGTTCGAGGACGCGCGCCCGTTGACATCGCCGCACTCGTGCAAATCCTGGTGCGTTTCAGCCGCCTTGTCGTTGAGCAGCCCCGCATCAAGGAAATCGACATCAATCCGCTCCTCGCTTCCCCCGAGAACTTGATCGCTCTTGATGCGCGGATCGTTCTCTACGGCTCCGAAATCACGGACGAAAATCTGCCGCACTCCGCCATCCGCCCCTACCCGTCAAAGTACATCGCGCGCTGGAAAATGAAGAACGGCGAGGAAGTTCTTCTGCGCCCCATCCGCCCCGAAGATGAGCCTCTCATGGTGAAGTTCCACGCGACTCTCTCGAATGAGAGCGTTTTTCTGCGTTATTTCCACATGGAGGCGCTCAGCTCGCGCGTTGCCCATGAACGCTTGATTCGAAAATGCTTTATCGACTACGACCGCGAAATGGCGCTCGTGGCGGAGCATGTCGCTCCGGCCACCGGCGAGCATGAGATTCTGGCCGTGGGCCGCCTCACCAAATTACGAACCGGCAATGATGCGGAGCTCGCGGTCCTCGTCAGCGACCGCTACCAAAAACTCGGGTTAGGCGCCGAGCTCGTCCGCCGCTTGATTCAAGTCGGCCGCGACGAGAAACTCGCCGAGATTGTGGCCAATATCCTGCCTGAAAACCTGGGGATGCTCGCCCTCTCCAATCGTTACAATTTCAAAATCCGCAAAGGCGAAGATCCTGATTTGGTCATCGCTGTATTGAGCCTCTAGAGACACCGCCCACGGTTTCATTTTGTGACGCTCGTCACACCTTGCCGTAACCGGGGACACAGCCTCCGACGCCAAAGTTCCGTACATTATGGCCGATAAGGAAGAAGGAGGAGAAATTCATGAGCACACTCACCGAGCATCCGATTCAAAGCCGCAAACGGGACACTTCCACGATGAAAGCCCTCGTATTTCGAGGCGCGAACAAAATCGGAATCGAAGAAGTTCCGATTCCCAAACCGGGGCCTGGCGAAGCCGTTATTCGCGTGACCCTCACCACTATTTGCGGGACCGATCTTCACATTTTGAAGGGCGAGTATCCCGTTCTCAATGGACTGACGATCGGCCACGAGCCAGTCGGCGTGATTCATGAGCTTGGTGTCGGCGTCACGGGATATTCAATTGGCGATCGCGTTCTCGTCGGGGCCATCACTCCGTGCGGCCAGTGCAACTACTGTTTGAGCGGCGATTGGTCGCAATGCGGCGGCCCGATCGGCGGCTGGAAGTTCGGAAACACGATCAACGGCGCGCAAGCTGAATACCTGCTCGTGCCCAGTGCGCAGGCAAATCTCGCGAAGATTCCAGACGAGTTGAGCGACGAACAAGTTGTGCTGCTTTCGGACATCGCTTCCACGGGGATCTCCGCGGCCGAAAGCGCGGATATCCAAATTGGCGACACGGTAGCCGTTTTTGCTCAGGGCCCCATCGGTCTCTGCGCGACGGCTGGCGCGAAGCTGAAGGGCGCCAGTCTGATTATCGCGGTCGAGTCGGATCCGGTGCGGATTGCAATGTCCAAGCGCATGGGCGCCGATATCGTCGTGAATCACACGAAGGTCGATGCCGTCGCGGAAATCAGGCGGCTGACGAAAGGCGTCGGAGTCGACGTGGCAATCGAAGCGCTGGGAACGCAGCCCACTTTCGAGAGTGCGCTTCGTGTCCTTCGCGCGGGTGGAACGCTCTCGAGCCTGGGAGTCTATTCCGGGAAACTTTCAGTGCCGCTCGAGCCATTCTGCGCCGGCCTCGGCGACCACAAAATCATCACTACGCTTTGCCCGGGCGGTAAAGAACGGATGCGCCGGCTGATGGAACTTGTCCAACATGGCAAGCTCGACTTGACGCCGCTGTTGACGCACACGTTTCCGCTCGACCGGATCACGGAAGCCTACGAACTATTCGGCGGGCGGAAAGACGGGGTCATCAAGGTCGCCATCAAGCCCTGAGGACATCCGTTGAGAGACGTTACCGCCAGCTAGGCCGCGGCCGTCGCGCGGGATTGTAATTTCCAGCAATCCCGCGCGATGGCCCAATCTTCCTGTGCCCGAATTACCAGAACGTTGACGGCTGAATCCTCAGAAGAAATATCGCGATCCTGATCCTTCACGCCCCGCGCGTTCTTTTCGGCATCAACTTCAAGACCGAGATATCCCAAATCCGCACAGGCGGCGGCCCGCACTTCCGGCGAATTTTCTCCAATCCCCGCCGAGAAAATCAGCGCGTCGAATCCGCCCAGCGCCGCCAGCATCGCGCCGATGGCCGATCGCAAGCGATGAATGAAAATATCGAAGGCCAGCTTCGCCCGCGCGTGGCCTTGATTCATCGCGGCGACGATCTCGCGCATGTCACTGGAAATTCCCGAGATTCCCAGCAGTCCCGATTTCTTGTTCAGCAACTCGTCGAGCCGTTCGCCGCTGTAGCCGCGCTGGCGAATCAGGTACGTCAATATTCCCGGATCGACGGATCCAGAGCGCGTGCCCATCATCAAGCCTTCCAACGGCGTGAACCCCATCGTCGTGTCCACGCTGTGGCCGTTTTCGATCGCCGCCAGGGAACAGCCATTTCCGAGATGGCACGTCACCAGCTTGAGCGATTGCAAATTCGCGCCCAGCATCTCTGCCGCACGTTCGGCGCAATACTGATGGTTGATTCCGTGGAAGCCGAAGCGGCGAATTCCGTCTTCGAGCCATTCGTACGGGCCGGGGTAAACGTAAGCGGCTTCGGGCAATTGGCTGTGGAAGCCCGTGTCAAACACGGCGATCTGCGGAACCGGGCCGAGCAGCTTCTCGATCGCTTCCATTCCTGCGAGCTCGGCGCGGTTGTGAAGCGGCGCAAACCGCGACATTTCCGCGATGGCCGCTTTTACTTCCGGGGTGATTAGCGTGGGCTGTTTGTAGCGGCTGCCACCGCTGACCACTCGATGGCCAACCACGTTGATTTCAGCAGGCCCGGAAATGACACGCGTGTCGCCGGACCACATCGTCTCAAGCAGCGGTCCAAGCGCCACGTGGTTCGATTCGATTTTTGCTTCGGTCTTGCGATGCGTTCCGCTTGCCGTCCGGATGTCGACGTCAGCTTTTTCGCCGGCCCATTCGACTTTCGCCTGCCAAATCGGCTCTGGGGGATCCTGCGGAAGCGATTCTTCAATCTCGTAGAGACAGCTCTTCTGGCTGCTCGAACCAAAATTCAGCACAAGAATTTTCATCGATTAGTACGGCCACTTCCAGTCGCGGATTTCCGGCATATCTTCTCCGTGCTCGCGAATGTAGTATTTGTGGTCGATCAGCCGGTCCCGCAGGAACTGTTTGAAATGGCCGCTGATCGGACGCAGCCGCGGAACTCGATCCACTACATCTCCCGCGAGGTGAAACCGATCCAGATCGTTGAGCACGGTCATGTCGAACGGCGTCGTAGTCGTGCCTTCTTCCTTGTACCCGCGCACGTGAAGGTTGTCGTGATTCGTCCTCTTGTAAGTCAGACGGTGAATCAGCCAGGGATAGCCGTGGTAGGCAAAAATAATCGGCTTGTCAGCGGTAAACATGGAATCGAAATCCCTGTCGGAGATGCCATGCGGATGTTCGGTCGAAGGCTGCAACGTCATCAAGTCGACTACATTCACGACTCGAATTTTGATATCCGGAAAATGCTGGCGCAGCAGATCGGAAGCCGCCAGAGTTTCGAGCGTCGGGATATCGCCGGCACACGCCATCACCACATCCGGCTCGCCTTTCGCGTCTGTGCAGGCCCAGTCCCAAATCCCGACCCCGGTGGTGCAGTGCTCGATGGCCGACTTCATGTCCAGGAACTGCAGCGCCGGCTGCTTCCCCGCCACGATCACGTTCACGTAATTGCGGCTCCTCAGGCAGTGGTCCGCGACTGAGAGCAGCGTATTCGCGTCCGGCGGCAGATACACGCGGACCACATCGGCCTTCTTGTTGACCACGAGATCGATAAATCCCGGATCCTGGTGCGTAAATCCGTTGTGGTCCTGCCGCCAGACGTGCGAAGTCAAAAGATAATTCAGCGAAGCGATCGGCCGGCGCCACGGAATGTCGCGCGTCACCTGCAGCCACTTCGCGTGTTGGTTGAACATCGAATCCACGATATGAATGAATGCCTCGTAGCACGAGAAAAATCCGTGCCGCCCGGTCAGCAAATATCCTTCGAGCCATCCCTGGCACATGTGCTCGCTCAGCACTTCCATCACGCGCCCGTTCACCGAAAGATGCTCGTCCACGGCCAGCAGCGGCTCCAGGAACACCTTGTCCGTCGCTTCATACAGCGCATCCAGGCGATTCGACGCCGTCTCATCCGGACCGACAACGCGAAAATTTTTGGAGTCGGCGTTCAGCTTCATCACGTCCCGCAAGAATTTCCCCAGGATGCGCGTAGCTTCTTCGACATCCGTTCCCGGCTTCATCACCTCCACGGCATAATCGCGAAAGTCCGGCATCGCCAAATCCTTGAGCAATAACCCGCCGTTCGCCACCGGGTTCGCGCCCATCCTGCGCTCGCCTTTCGGCGCCAGGTCGGCCAGTTCCTTTACGAATTTGCCATTCTCGTCGAACAGCTCTTCCGCTTTGTAGCTCTTCATCCAGTCTTGCAGAATTTTCAGGTGCCCGGTTTTCTTGAAGTCCGTCACCGGCACCTGGTGCGCGCGCCACGTGCCTTCCACCGGCTTCCCATCAACCACCTTCGGCCCCGTCCATCCTTTCGGCGTTCGCATGATAATCATCGGCCACGCCGGAAAGTGCTGGCTCACTTTCCCGCCACGCGCCGTTCGCTGAATCGCGTGAATTTCTTCGAGGATCGTATCGAGCGTCTGCGCCATCAGTTGGTGCATGACTTCCGGCTCGTGCCCTTCCACAAAATACGGCTTATATCCGTAGCCCGTAAAAAGGTGCGTCAGCTCTCCGTCATTCAGCCGTCCCAGGATCGTCGGATTCGCGATTTTCCATCCGTTTAGGTGCAGGATCGGCAGTACTGCTCCGTCGCGCGCTGGATTTAAAAATTTATTCGAATGCCAGCTGCCGGCTAGCGGCCCCGTTTCCGCTTCGCCGTCGCCGACCACACAGCACACCAGCAAATCCGGGTTATCGAATGCCGCGCCGTACGCGTGCACAATCGCATAGCCCAGTTCCCCGCCCTCATGAATCGATCCCGGCGTTTCCGGCGCGACGTGGCTCGGTATGCCTCCTGGAAACGAAAACTGCTTAAATAATTTCCTCATCCCCTCTTCGTCCTGCGTGATGTGGGGATAAAGCTCGGTGTACGTTCCTTCGAGATACACGTTCGCCACGATGCCCGGTCCGCCGTGTCCCGGTCCCGCGATATAAATCACATTCAGATCGTTCTTTTTGATCAGCCGGTTGAAATGGACGTAAACGAAATTCAGCCCCGGCGTCGTGCCCCAGTGGCCCAACAGCCGCGGCTTGATATTTTCGATTTTCAGCGGCTCGCGAAGCAGCGGATTTTGGTAGAGATAAATCTGGCCCACCGAGAGGTAGTTTGCCGCGCGCCAGTACGCGTCCATCTTGCGCAGTTCTTCGGCGGATAGTGGCCCGTGGGATTCCGGCGAAATCGTAGCCCCCGTCGGTGCTTGAGTTGCCATTTCTTTCCCTCCATCGGATCGCGGAAGCCGCGCCTGCGAAAACTGGGCACACACATTCTAACCCACTCAGATTATTACGGCGGTCCCGTCACGCAGGAGCCTCAGCCCCAGTTATACCTGCGCCTAAACCAGCATGCTTTAATGTGCGGTGAATTGTGTCGCTATCGGTGGGCAGACCGAACTGGAACTCTCACTCGCGGCCGGCGCCGGCCCCCTTTTGGGTAGCATCGGCGCCAGCCACGATTGCTTTAGACGTTCTACGCGACCGGCAAGCTCTTATAGACCTCGGGGGAAGGCAGTTCCGTCCGCTGCAGCGTCAGTACCACCCCGAGCTCGTTGTCGTATGCCAGACTGAACATGTGCGAGCAATTCTCGCACAACCAATAATGCTTCACTTTCGGTGAACTGCTCGGCGGATCAGGAGTCCCATGACTCGACTTATCAGCTGAAGGCTCGGGCCGGAACCGGAAAAACTTCCCGCCTCCCAGCCAGTGAAATGCCGTCGGGCACGCCGGATTCGCGCATTTTGGATGCAAACTCTCGTGTAGCGCAGTCCCTTGCAGCACTGCGCTCGTCAACGGCGCGGGCTTGATTTCAGCGTAAGGAGCATTCCTTCGCTGCTGTTCCAGCTTGGCAATCGTCGTTTTCAGCCAGCCGTCTACCGTCTCTTCAACCTCGGCTTGTTCGCTCCAGCGATAGAGCGAATCCAGCGTCTCCCCTGCCTCGTTCAGCGGAATATGCCGGCACGGAGTTTTCTCCGACCGGAGCGCGGGCGGCACCAAATGCATCAGCGCGCACTCGCTGCACGGAGCGGGATGTTCCTTGCTGTCATAGTTCATGCAGGTCGGAGAGTCCTCGAAAATGAAAAGCGGCCTCCACGGCTCCCGTGGGGAACGCCCATACCCACCCTTTTCCAGGAACTCCAACTCGAACTTTAGTAGTTCCAGAAGATCTCGCTCATCCTTTTGCATGGCGCCCTCCACGTGTCTTTCCTTTCATGCTCAGTATCCATTTCTCCAGCCCAATGCGCCGTGACCCCGGTCACGTAATTTGGTGACGCTCGTCACACGCCCTCCGCGAGCTCCCCGGCAGACGCATCCTGAAAGGACCGAATCAGATGCCGCAAGAGAGGGCTCACAGCTTCCTCATGTCCGCGCGAAGGAAGGGGTGTAGAATGTCGGCAAGTTCAAACATGCGCACACCATACGGACTCGCAATCATCGAAAGCTGCATCGCCTGCCCTCACCGTGAAGAGCGGATATTCTGCGACCTTTCGCCGGCGGCCACGGCACGGCTCTCGGCCATTACTTCGCCAGCGACGTATCCGAACGGAGCGACGTTGTTTGTGGAAGGGCAGGCGCCTCGGGGCGTGTTCATCCTGTGCAGTGGGCGCGTGAAACTTTCCACCGCTTCAGTCGATGGCCGGACGCTCATCGTCAGAATTGCCGACACCGGTGAAGTGCTCGGACTTCCCGCAACCGTCACCGGGACGCCTTACGAACTCACTGCTGAGGTGATCGACCCGTCGCAGGCAAACTTTATTCCCCGCGCCGATTTTCTGGCGTTTCTTCGCGAGTTTGGCGAGGCCTCGCTGCACGTCGCTCAACAGTTGGCCGCAACCTACCACGCCGCAATTGCGGAAATGCGTTCGATTGGACTCTCGCATTCCGCCACCCAAAAACTCGCTCGCTTTCTTCTGGATTGGTGCGCCAATCATGGAAACGCAAAAGGCGAGGTTCGCGCAACCTTGACGCTAACTCATGAGGAAATCGCTCAGACGATTGGAGCCTCGCGCGAAACCGTGACAAGGCTCTTTAGCAACTTTAAGAGAAAACAACTGTTGCAATTGAAAGGATCCACTCTTACAATTCGCGACAAGACAGGCTTGGAACGTTTGGCGGATGGTTCAGGCCTGTCGGCTAGTCGTAGGATCCCCTTCCCGATCTCGGGCCCAAGCACCCGGTGACACGTTTCACCTCGATCGTGACGTGCGTCACTGCGCTGCATTTGGATGTCGTATACCATTCGCGCGCTCCAGCGAGCGATTGGGGAAACGGGGGGCGCTGCATGTTGCATTCTATGATCTCGAAAGTATGGGTTCTCCTCCTTGGCTTGGCTCTCGTATTCGCGTTTGGCTCCGTCGCACTGCTCCACGGAGCGTCTCCCGCGGGCAGCCCGCCCGCTCCTCAAGCTCAACAAAAAGACGCGACCCCCCAGTCCGCAGCCCCCTCTGATTACGTTGGCGCCGACACATGCAAGACCTGCCACGAAGAAATTTATAAAGGTTGGGAGAAAACTCCTCATTGGAAGACGACGCTCGATACCAAGGGCGGACCGTCTCATCAGGGATGCGAGGGATGCCATGGTCCGGGCGCGGCCCACGTTGCCGGCGGCGGCGACGTCACAAAAATCTTCACGTTCAAGGACGCTTCGACCAAGGAAATCAACGAGCGCTGCCTGAGCTGCCACGCCGGCGGAACGCAGCACATGAACGCGATCAATTCCTTGCACACCCAGAATGAGGTCAGTTGCACGTCTTGCCATTCGCCGCATCATTCCGAGTCGAAAGAATTCCTTCTCAAGAAAACTGAGCCGGAGCTCTGCTACGGATGCCATCTCCAGCAGAAGCCGCAATTCGAGATGCCCTTCCATCATCGCGTCAACGAAGGCCTGATTCGATGCAGCGATTGCCATAACGTTCACGGTTCGACGAAAGCCAAGCAGGTGCGGACTTCGTCCACCCAAAACGCCGTCTGCTTTCAGTGCCACACGGAAAAACAGGGCCCGTTCGTGTTCGAGCATCCCGCCGTGAAGATCGACGGATGCCAGTCGTGCCATGTTCCGCACGGCGGCGCGAATGCGCACATGCTCAAGGTCAGCAACGTGAACCTGCTGTGCATACAGTGCCACACGAATTCGAGCTTCAGCGGCGCGACGAATACGCCAACGTTCCACAATCAGCAAACATACTTTCAGGCATGCACGCTGTGCCATTCGCAAATCCACGGGTCAAATTTCGATAACTTTTTCTTTAAATAGGGCCCGAAGTGATGGCTCGCGCACTGTCGAGACGGAAACACCTGAATATCCGATCTGCCGGGGCGCCCGGTGGACGTTGTGAGCGGGGGAAAGTTATGAACAATCGCCTGAGATTGCGCGGCCTGAATTTTCTGATCCTGCTCCCGGTTTTTTTTCTGTCGTCCGTCTGCCGCGCCCAGAGCGCCCCAAGCGACGCCAACTCCGGCGACGACACGGGAATCAACGAGGCCGGATACAAAATTCAGCAGTCCATTGAAGCAGGATATCGCGCGAACTGGATTGGCGGGGATCAGTCCACCTACGACACATTTCTGAATCTTGGACAGGGAGTGCGCCTGTTCGATTACACATTGGACATGCGTTCGATCGATCACAATGGCCTGCTTTTCGATAACTTGAGCTTCACGAACTTTGGGTACGGCGGCGATCCGGAGAGCGTGAGCCGGTTGCGGATGGATAAGAACAAGCTGTATGACTTTCGCGTCCTTTTTCGGCGGGCCAAGAATTATTGGGATTGGAATTTGCTGGGGAACCCGCTCAACCCTGCGAGTTCGACCCCCGCCTTCCCCATCACCACCTCGCCGCATTTCCTGGACACGGTGCGCCGCATGGAGGACTACGATCTGACGCTGCTTCCGCAGTCGCGGGTGCGTTTCCGAGTGGGCTATTCGAGAAGCCGCTACACCGGCCCCGGCGGCTACACGACCAACACTCCGGACGATGGCGCCGGGAACGTCGCGCAGCTCAATGAGCTGTTCAGCACCACCACAAACTCGTATCGCGCGGGCGTCGATTTCCGGAGCCTGCCGCGGACTACGATTTCCTACGATCAATTCTTGAGTTATTTCAAGCAAGACAGTTCGATATCGGATCTCTCGCTGGTGAACGGAACCGCCCCGTTCGTTCTTTCAAACGGCACTCCTGTGGATTTGGGCCTCGCATTCGACACGGTGAACGGTACGCCGTGCGCCCCGCCGGTCCTCCTGACGGGAAACGTGGCCAATCCAACTTGCGCCGGCACGCTCTCTTACAGCCAGGTTGGGAGGCCGCGAACTTCCACGCCCACCGAGCGGCTCCGCTTTCAATCGAACTACCTCAAGGATTTCGAGACCTCGGGCTCACTCGGCTACAGCCGCTCCGATAACGTCATCCCGGACTTCGATGAGTTCACCACCGGGTTTACGTCGCGCACGATCAGCCGGGGAAGCAGCACGGCGGGGCCGGCGGAAGCGAAGCGTATTTCCGTGAACGCCGATTGGTCGGGAGTGTATGCGGTAACCGACAAGTTCCGAATCCTGGACGAATTCAGGTTTGACGACTGGCGCACGCCAGGCATGTGGGCGCTCAACGAGACGGCCCTTTTCACCACCGGAACGGGGATGCTGGATCCGATCACGCCGATTCCGGGGACCTGCGTCACCGTCCCGTCCACCTGTCCGACCCACAATTCGAGTTCAGGCGCCGACATCAGCCAGGGCTTGTGGTCCACATTCCTGGGCCAACGGATCAAATCCAATACGTTTCAACTCCAGTATGACCTCAACAAGAAGCTCAGCGGCCGGATTGGCTATCTCTATACGAGTCGCACGATCGCTGAATTCGGCGCGGAGACTTTCTCAGAGGAGGTCTACTACCCGACGCTTGCGGCGCGCGGCGATTGCGCGGTTGCCGCGGCCTGTACGCCGGGGCCGGGCGGATCGCTGATCTTCTCGGGTCCCGAGGCCGGCAACGACACTTCACGGAATCTCACGGGAATCAACGAACAGACGCTGTTGTTGGGATTGACTCTGCGGCCGCTTGATGCGCTGCGCATCAGCAGCGATTTTGCATTCGGCTACGACGACTTCGCCTTTACGCGCACGGACCCCCGGCACGTGCAAATCTACAAGATCCATGCGACCTATAAACCGCCCACGTGGATTAACTTCGATGGCGCGATTGACTTGCACGAAAATAGCGACAATGTGGCCACGGTGAACGACGTGGAGCACAGCCGCACGTACAGCATCCTGGCAACGTTATTGCCGAACTCGAAGCTGTCGTTCGATATCGGTTACAACTATTCGGACATCTACTCAGCGGCGAATGTTTGTTACTTCTACGGGTTCGCCCCGCCCATTCCGCCGACCGTGGCGTGTCCCACAGATCCCGCAGATTTCAATTCGCTGGGCGCGTTGGCGACGTACAGCAGCAAGCAACATTTCGCCTACTTTGACTTCATGTGGAAACCGGTCAAGCGTGTTACGGCAAGCCTGGGCTATGCCGGCACTTTCGTGGCCGGGAGTGAAATCTTGTCGAATGGAAGCACGATCGAGCCGCCTTTGAATGCGCTGCAGCCTGTTGGGACGCTGGCTTTCAACTATCAGAAGCCCTATGCCACGGTGCTTTTCGATTTGTACCGCGGGCTCAGCTACAGGGTTAGCTGGAACTATTACGGGTTTAACGGCAAGGGGCCTTCGCCAAGCAGCGTGCCGGGACTCGCCGTTGCGCCGAATCCGAGCGCTGGCGCAAACAACGCGTTCACTGCCGAAGATTTCAACGGCAGCACCGCTACTTTTGCGCTACGCTATGCGTTCTGAGGACCCGGAAGCTCTTAAACGCCCGCAAGCTGGCGGCATCAATACGATTCGCGGAAGGAGTTCAAATATGAAATTCTTCGTTCGAGGCAGCAAAACTCTGCTCTTTTTCGCGGCGCTGCTGTTCGTGCTTGCCACCGTGGCGCGCGCGGATGACGCTGCCGCTCTCTTCAAGGCAAAGTGTGCGGCCTGCCACGGGCCCGATGGCAAAGGCGACACCGGCGCGGGCAAGGCGCTGAAAGTTCGCGATCTGGCTTCCGACGACGTTCAAAAGCAGACCGACGCCCAGCTGATCGATATCACCACGAACGGCAAAGGCAAAATGCCTGCCTACAAGGGCAAGATCACCGATGACCAGATTAAGCAGCTCGTCGGCTACATCCGCGATCTAGCGAAAAAGAAGTAAACGCGTGCCTTCTCGCAGTCTCGGCCCCGCTCGAATTCGGGGCTCCCGTCAGCGCTAAGGATGCGATCGTTTGATTCTACCTTCGCCTGAATCTCTCCTTTAGGCTCTTCTGTTGGTCAGCGCGGCCTTGATCGCGCTCGTTGTTCTTCGCCCTTCAATTACCGCCAGCAAAGAAGGAAAGATGCTCGCGTTCGTGGCCTTCTTCCCCGTGCTACGAAGCGGCGGTGAAGAATTGGCCGCCTCGCGAAAGCGCGCGTATCGCGCGAATCAAGTCCGCGCTCGCGTCGGTTTTGAGCACCAAGCCATCGCAACCAGACTTTTTGACCATGTCTTCGAGCCCGGGAAATTGGTGGGTCGTAAAAATGAGCACTTTTGCCGCCGAGCCAGACTGCCGAATCTGATAAGCAGCGGAGATCCCTCCGACGTTTGGCATGGCCAAGTCCATGATAATCAAATCCGGATTCAACTCCCTGGTCTTGACGATAGCCTCAAAGCCGTCTCTGGCCTCTCCGCAGACCTCGAGGTCGGCTTCGCCGGCCAGCAGCGCTTTGATCCCGTGGTGAATCACCTCGTAGTCGTCCACCACTAAAATGCGAGTTCGCAAGCGGGCTGTGGCGCTTCCGGTTTCCTCGCGATTCTGAACAGCCGCTTGGGATGGATGAGTTCCTTTCTCGGCGATCTCGCGTTCACCAGTCGGCATCGATGCCACCACTCGAGTGCCAGTGGCAGAGGAAAAGAGCTCCAACTTTCCGCCGAACTGCCGCAGCCGTTCTCGAAGGCCCGGAATTCCCAGGCTTACGGCTTCGCGCCCGTCCTTCAGCCTGGCGAAAGTTGCGGGATCAATTCCCTTTCCATCGTCTTCAACGAGCAGTTGAACCTGGTCCGTGGATTTCAGGATGCGGATTCTTGCTCGCAGGCTGGCTGAGTGCCGCAGGACGTTCGCGACGCCCTCCTGAACCACGCGAAACAGCGCGATTTCCTTTTCAACTCCGAAGCGGCCCAAATCCTCGGGAATTTCCAGACTCACGTCGAGTCCGCTTCGCTTCTTGATTCCCTCCGCATACCAGTTCAGAGCCGATCCGAGGCCCAGATCGTCCAGCGTCGGAGGATGCAGGAGGTAGGAGAGCGTGCGGACTTCTCGCTCGACGCCGCGGAGCGAATCGATCGAGTCCGCAACGATGACGCCAACGTCCCCCTCCCGATTGCCGAGGGACTTAGCAAGATGCTTGAGTGACATGATCGCGACCGCCAGCTTTTGACCGGTCACGTCGTGAAGATCGCGAGCGATGCGCCGCCGCTCTTCGTCCTGAAGCCCCAATATCCGTCCCGACAGGGATTGCAGCGAAGCCTTCGACGTTTTCAGATTTTCGGTGGCTTCCACGAGTTCGGTGACGTCGGCTGCCAGGATCCGGATTTTCGCTCCGGCTTCTCCGCGCATCGGAGTCAGTGACAACCGGACGGTCCGCGGCGGGCCGGACGATGATTCGACCTTCATCTCGCCTTCCGCCGGCGCGAGCAGCGCATCTTCCAACGCCGTCTGCAGTGCTTTCCAACCGTTCGCGTTCACGAAGCGTTGGAGATTTGATCCGGCGAGCTGGCGATGCAGAGATACCCCAAGAATTTCAGCGAATCGAGAGTTCGCATAGACGAGGTATCCGTTCTCTGTGGCCGCTGCGACTCCGACGTCGAGACCATCGAGAATTTCCCGGAACGCGCGCCGGCTGCCTGGCTCACGCGCGCGCAGGGGGCCGACGGCACTGCGGGTGTCGCGAACTCCTGGCGCCAACCCGCGCGGACGGCTCCGCGTCTTCGGTTGCTTTTTACGGACGAGTCCTCCGCGCCCGCGATCTCCGCCGGATGCCTTGCCGCGCCTCATGGAGCGCTCCTGCCTATCTCACGCGGCACCGCCTCCTGGATGTTCATCACGGCCCCACCGCTCCTGTTGTCGCCGGTTCGACAGGGCAGGACACGCAACAAATAACGAGCGCTTTTGGAATCCGTGAATTCCTTTTCAATCACGCGTAGGTCGGACATCACTTGCGCCACGGTCGCTTGAAAGTCAGGGATCTCGATCGCCGGGTTAATGTTCAGGAGAGGGCGTCCAATGTCACCGGGAATCAAACCCAGGATCTCCTGGGCCTTGGGAGTCATCCGGCGAATCGTGAGATCGCTTCCGATCATGACGACGGCAATATCAATGTTGGTGAGGATATTCGTCAGATCGTTGTTGACATGCGTGACTTCCACGTTGCGGCTGCGGAGTTCGTCGTTCACGGTGGTCAACTCTTCGTTTGCCGACTGCAGCTCCTCTTTAGCCGTTTCCAACTCCTCGTTGGTGCTTTGCAACTCTTCGTTGCTCGAGAGGATTTCCTCGTTGGCCGATTGAAGTTCTTCGTTGGTGGCTTCATGCGTATCGATAACGGATTGCAAGTACTCCTTCGTGGAGCTGAGTTCCTGTTCGAGCTGATCGATCCTGCTTTTGATCGACTCGGTTTCCCGTTTGGGTTTTTCACCTCGCAGGCGCGCCCGAAGTTCGGAGGAGGCGTCCTCGAACAAGACCATGAAATAGAGTTCCTTGGGATTTCCTACATTGACGGGAATCACATCGAAATTGACGCGTATCGAACGGGCTGGCGAGCGGCTGCCGTCACTTTCGCGCGCATTTCCGTCTGCGTTCCCGTTCTTCACTTCAACGTTTTGCTTGCGAATGCGAACGTCTTCCTTCCTGGCCCGTCCGAGCGCATTCCTGAGATCCATCAGCAAGCCTTCACGCGCCATTTTCAGGATGCTGAGGCTCGCCCGGCCCGGCGCCAGCTTCAGGTAACGATTCACGTTCCCGCGCGTGTGCAGGATTTCCAGATCCTCATTCAGAAAAACTGCCGCGGGCGCACACCGCGCCAGAAGCTGCCGGTCAAATTCCTTCAGCGCTTCGGCATAGTTCCAGTTGGCGTCGCGGTGCCCGGACGGGTGCTGTGGGCCGGCGTATTCGCCGCGTTCGGCCCGGCGGCGCAGAGAAAAGGTGGCGAGCTGGCGCACCGTTGTGGCCGTCCTGGAAAATATTTTGTGAGCGTTGTCTTCCGGCGCAAACAAGTGCGCCGAACTGATTCCCTCGGAGGTCCCGAGGACGAGAAATCCTCCGGGCCGCGTGGCGTAGTGGAAAAGCGAAATCACCTTGTTCTGGAGAGCGGGCTCGAGATAGATGAGGAGGTTGCGGCAACAAATCAAATCCATCTGTGAAAAAGGCGGATCGTTCAGCAGGTTGTGCCGGGCAAAAACGCAGATGTCGCGGATGTTCTTGCTGATCCGGTAACCGCCCTCAACTTTGGTGAAGAAGCGCCGCAGACGCTCCGGCGAAACGTCGTCCCGGATGTTTTCCAGATAAAAGCCCACTCGGGCCTTGGTCACATTGGATTCACTCACGTCGGTGCCGAACAACTGGATCGCCGGTTGCGCCCGCTCCGTACCCAGAACCTCGACCATCGCCATGGCCACCGAATACGTTTCCTGACCGGAGGCGCATCCGGGGGTCCAGATGCGAACGGTGGACGCGGAATCGCGATTCTTCAGGATTTTTGGAAAGACGTGCTTCTTCATGGCTTCAAAAACCTGCGGATTGCGGAAAAAGCTGGTCACGTCGATCAGGATGTCCTCGTATAGCGCCCCGATTTCGGCGGGATTTTCGTGGATGTGCTTGACGTAGTCTTTCAGCTTGTCGAGTTTCTGGATCGTCATCCGCCGCTGGATGCGCCGCAAGATCGTCGTCTGGCCGTAATGCGTGAAATCCACGCCGGTGGCTTCTTTCAGACTCTCAAAAATAGTGTCCAGGCCCGCGTCTCCATCGGAGGCAAATTGTCCTTCGTCGATGCGATCCTGTGCGATATGGGGATGCCGGGCAATTCGGGCAAGTGCGCGCGCGATCGATATTGGCGGCAAGACATAGTTGACGCAACCCGCGGCGATGGCGCTGCGTGGCATTCCGTCATACTTCGCCGAACGCTCATTCTGCGCGAATGTAACTCCCCCGTGCGCCTGAATATCAGACATTCCCAGCGTGCCGTCCGTACCCGACCCCGAAAGAATCACTCCAATCCCGCGGCTTCCCTGCGCTTCCGCCAGCGAGCGCATGAACCGATCGATCGGAGTCTGGCCGGCCCGCGAATCGCCCCGCGGGGCCAGATGCAAGGTGTGATCCGAGATGAACATTGAGGCGTTCGGAGGGATCACGAAGATGCGATTGGACTCGACCTTCATTCCGTTTTCGACTTCAACGACTCGCATCCGTGTTTCCTTGGACAGGAGTTCGGTGAGGACGCTGGGGAGGTTGGGATCGAGGTGTTGGATCACGACGAACGCCATGCCAGTATCGGGAGGCAGATTTCGCACGAGTTCGGTATTCGCTTCGACCCCTCCGGCCGAAGCTCCGATCGCGACGATCAGGAAATCGCTCTTCGCCCGGGGCCCGAGTTTTTGGGATCGCGCGAGCTTAGAGCGCTTGCTCGGCGAGGCCGAATGTACACGCATAAATTTTCCTTTGATTTTCCCGGGCAGACGTTGCGGTCCATTGGAAGCCGGTGGAAGTCCCGTTTGCAGTTCTGAATCGAATGCTCGGTGATCGTACTCATGAATTTCTCTTCCTTCTTCCCTAACAGCCATAATCTACGCAACTTTGGCGTCAAAGGATGTGCCCCGGGATACGGCAAGGTGTGACGAGTATCACAAAATGAAATCGTGAGCGGTGTCTCTAGAGGCTCGATACGCCGATGACCAGGTCAGGATCTTCGCCTTCGCGGATTTTGAAATTGTAGTGCTTGGAGAGTGCGAGCATCCCCAGGTTTTCAGGCAGGATATTGGCCACAATCTCGGCGAGTTTATCGTCGAGGCCGGAGACAAAACGGATGGTACGGCTTTCGCCGCGTGGGAATCCCAAGTGCGCATCGCTTACCCACCGAACCTTGGAGCCTGGAGGGATTATAGTCACGGCGGGTAGAATTTCACAAAACAATTGTTTAACTTCTTAATAGCTTAAATTGACTAAATTTATACATAGCATATATCGAGCCTATGGAAAAATCTCGCATCTTGACTTCGGACTCCGGCATCCAAATGCCAGGAAAATGGAAACGCGCTTGATCACAGCCCAGCGGGTCAGCGTGACTTCGCGCCGGTCTTTCGACGAGGTTGTAGCGAATATCCAGACGCTCTTAAAGCTTGCTGCGAGCGAAATATAGGTAGCGAAATTCCCGCTGCTCCTTGACAACGAACGCGGAATCGAACATATCCAGAAGCGGCGGTACGAAACAAGAAAAACAACCTGGCAGCAGTTGAAAAACAGATCAGACTCACAGCAAGTGAGAAAGAGAGGGATGCGATGCCATACGTGACGGTAGGCAAGGAAAATTCAGGAAACATCGAATTGTATTACGAGGATCACGGCACGGGTAAACCCGTGGTTTTGATTCACGGGTATCCGCTGAGCGGCCGCGCGTGGGAAAAGGAAGTGCCGGCGCTGGTGGACGCAGGCTATCGCGTGATTACGTATGACCGGCGCGGATTCGGACAGTCGAGCCAGCCGTGGTCGGGCTACAACCCCGATACGTTTGTTGCGGATTTGCACGCGCTGGTGACTAAACTCGAATTGCACGAATTTGCGCTGGTGGGACATTCGATGGCCGGCGAGGAAATCGCGCATTATGTGGGTACGCACGGAACGAAGAACGTGAGCAAAGCCGTGTTTATTTCTGCCGTGCCGCCGTATCTAAAGAAAGCGCCGGACAATCCGGAAGGGGTGGACCCCGCAGTATTCGAAGGGATCAAGAAAGCGGTTGTGGCGGACCGGCCGGCGTTCCTCACACAATTTTTTAAAGATTTTTTCAATTACGATGACAAGAGCAAGAAACTCATCAGCGAGGAGGACTTTCGGGCGAATTGGATCATCGCGGTGGGCGCATCGCCGAAAGGCACATTGGATTGCGTGGATACGTGGGGAGCGGACTTCCGGAACGATCTGAAGAAATTCGACATTCCGACTCTGGTGATTCACGGCGACCAGGACAGAATCGTGCCATTTCAATTCAGCGGAAAGCGGACGCATGAAGCGATTCCGGGAAGCAAGCTCGTGTTGGTCGAAGGCGCGCCGCACGGGATCGCGTGGACGCATTCCGACATCGTGAATCGCGAACTGTTGGTGTTTCTTGGCGCGGGACAATCGGCAACGAGAACGGCTGGCGTGATGAAATAGAAGCAGAATCGAGAAGCGGGGGCGATTACGCGCGCGCAATCGCCCCAGCAGGTCCCGTGCGTGTGTGCGTGCGGGTGACCTTGCCTTGACGCGCCATGCGCCGCGCGTAGTCGAGAAGCGCTTCGCCCGCGGGTGAGAGCCTCAGCGCCGTTATTCGAGGACCTCATCCAACCAGTCGAATTCGATCTGGTGTTTGAGGCTTGGATTATTGATTTGGCAGTGTGCCTCACCGCCTTCCGCTGAAGTCACCACGCGTTCCGTCTTCGGGCAGGTCAGCTTTTCGAAGAACTCGTGAGCCATGGCGTTCGCGGATGGTCCTTCGCCTTCACCACCGACGGATAAGAGCGGGCAAGTAATCTTCCCCTCAAGCCCGGCGAGAGTGTAATGGCTGAGATTGTCCAGGAAGGCAGCGAGTGACTTCCCAGCCATACCGCACCGTTCCTGAACGTTGGTCACAAGAAATTTCTTCATTGGATCGAAGAGGTCCACCTTGCTTTCGAGGTCATCGCCAGAGGCGTCTTTGAGGCCCAGAAGCGCCAGCATGCAGGGCGCAAACAGCGGCAGCAGCGAATTTGCTATCACAGCGGCAATGCGCTTCTCGAACGCCACAGCACGCGGGGCGAAGTATCCTCCCATGCTGTTCCCGGCGAGTGCCAACCGCTTCGGATCTACGTCCGTGCGGGATAGAACATAATCGACAGCATATCGAGTGGGGACTTCATAGTCCGGGCGATAAGTAAGAGTACTGTCCGCGGCGAACGCGCCCACCTGTCCCGGTCCTTCCCACAACAATGCGTTGTAGCCTCGGCGAACCGCTGCGGCACCACCGCCAAAGTCATACATTTCCTCGCAGGTAGAGTCGCCTCCTCCAAGAAGCATCACGGTCGGACGCGGAAGACCGTCTGCAGCCGCTCGCATGAAATACCCCGGCAGCGTCTTACCATTCTCATAGGGGATGCTTACCGTCTCAATCGGCGGGTCGAACAGCTTTGCCGCCTGCCTGAAACATGAACGGTGATGCTTGTACATTTCGAATTGGCGTGGATCTTTGGTTTCGAGGTAGAAAAAGCCTGTTCTCCAGTACACAGATGCACGCAGGAACGCCTCGCGAGCACTCACGATATGACCGCCGCTAAGGCATCGATTGGCTACGCCCTCTATCCGGTCTGCCGTGGCGGTCCACGCGACAGTCCAGCTTTCTATGTCTTTGTCCGTAATCCGTCGCGCCGTAGAATACGACTCACCCACTGCGCCGCCATCTCCATAGGCCCCGGCTAACATACCTCTTGCCAGTTGGTAATCGAAGTTTGACTGGAAGAGTTGGGGCAGACCCGGTGTGGCGCTGAAAACCGTTCCAGCTCTCGCCGTTGATATTGCCGGTGCTGTCGCAGCGGCTGCTCCACCACGAGCACTCGTCCATTCGGGAGCCACGCTTGGAATCGTCTTCGCCTCAGTCACGGGAATCATTTCAGTCCCCTCCTTGTTTCTGAAACTGCGGTTCGTGCCAGTTCACCGTTGGAATGGAAATGGTCTGGCGCCATGCGCCGAAGCATCGCATGGTTCCCGCCGAGTAAACTGTCCCGTATGGCACATCGTGACTGCTTTATTTTGCCCGGTGCGCTTGCAAACTCTCGTCTGCAAACACTGGTCTGCATGTTGATCGTCGCGAACGGCTTCCATTATTCTTGGGATGCGTGGCCGGTTGACTCAACGCGCAAGAATGTGAGAGTGTCCGCGCTATGTCTCCCGCGAATATCCTGCTGCTCGCGCTATTGATTGGAATTCTTTCGGGACTTCGCACGTTTACGGCGTTGACCGCAACGGCTTGGGGCAAGCACCTTGGCTGGCTCGCGTTGCCGCGCTATTTCGCGTGGCTCGGCGCGGTTCCTGCCGTGGCGATTCTCACCGTGCTGGCCCTCGTCGAGTACGTCTACGACATACTTCCCAACACTCCACCGCGCACGGCGCCGCGCGGGCTGACTGCCAGGCTCGTGACGGGAACGCTCACGGGCGCATGCATCGCGGCGGCGGGAGCGCAGGGAGTGGCCGTGGGTGCGGTGCTCGGCGCGATCGGCGCAATCGCTGGAGCGTTCGGCGGCTATCATGTGCGCAAGTGGCTCGTGAAAACGACGGACGCGCCGGATTTTGTGTTCGGGGTGTTGGAAGATTTCGTAACGATTGGCGGATCGCTGTGGGTCGTCACCCGATTCTGATGATTCCCCGATAATCTCAGCGGCGGATCACTCGTAACAAACGAGCGATTGCGCGCGGCGCTCGGCGCAGGCGCGCGCAGTCGCGGACCTTCAATTATTTCTGAGCGTCACTCCGCGTACTTGACCGAGCAGCCGTAGGGCCGCGACGTCGCAACACTCACCGGCTTTCCTGCCATCGCCTCTGAAAGCGCCTGCGAGACGTAATTCTTCGCTCCGTTCACGTCGGCTGTGTCGGTGGTGGGGCGATCGTCGATCGCGCCGTCGTAAATCAGCGTGCCATCCGGGTTGATGATGAACATGTGCGGCGAAGTTTTCGCGTCGTAGAGATGGCCGAGCGCGCCGGTGGGATCGAGAAGGACCGCCGTCGGCGACGCGTTCACCTGCTTCACGTAAGAATTTTCGTCGGAGGCAGTAAGATAACCCTGCTTGCCCGGCGCGGATGAAATCACAGTGAGCCAGGTGACGCCGCGGCCGGTCCATTCCTTCTGCAGGCGCTGCATGTTGCCGCTGTTGTAGTGCTTTTGCGTGTACGGGCAGCCGCGATTCGTCCATTCGAGGACGACGAACTTGCCGCGATACTCGGCGAGCGAGTGAGACTTGCCGTTCGAGTCTGTGGCCGTGAAGGCCGGGGCGGGCTCGCCAATGCGCGCAGCCCAGGCAGTGGAAAGCGCGCAGAGAGCGGCAAAAAAGATTGCTGCAACTACAAGATGACGTCGCTTCATTGTTTTCTCCCTTGGTCAGCCGCCGTTCTCACATCGCGACGCGCGCAGCGATTTCGTAGGCTTTGCCGTCACCGAGAACGAGCAGTCCTTTCAATGAATGTACGGGCGCCGTCAGTTGGTCCGACTTCTTTAGCGTCAGACGAAATCCATCGGCCAAAGATTCAAATTTCTGAGGGGCCGAATTTTCAATATCTCCCGGCACGAGCGGGAAAAAAGCCGCGGCGCGCTGGGGTGAACCCGTTTGCACATGCAAATAGAAATGATCGTTGTCGGATGTGGCGTGTGGCTGCCAGTCTGGCGGCAATGGTTTTGGCAGCGTGGCTCTCGTTTGCGCAAAAAGCGCGTGCCGCGCGGACGAATCGGCCGGGCCGGGGAGTGACAATCCGAGGTGCGCTTTCCCGGGCACGCAAATCTCGCGGCAGACGATATATTTCACGTCCGCGGAAATATTTGGCAGCGCCTTGGACGCGGAAGCTGCCGGGCTTTCGATGGGAACCATCAGCAGCACTTGCCCTTCGTAGCCGTAATCGATGATCGAACCGCTGCCGAGACGCTTGGGCGTGGGCCAGCGAATCGCCCCAGCTTTGAATCCCGGAGGAAGAATCCACTGAACCTTTGGCGGCTCGCCGGAATCGCCGGCGTTCTGCCAATAGATGTGCCAGCCGGAGTCGAGCTGGAAATGCAGTCCAACCCAGATTGGCGTGCCCGGCGGAATTGTACTTTGTTCAGCAATCAATTCGACCTTCGCGTGGCTGACGTTCGCGTCTGCTTCTGCCTGAGCGGGCGATTGCGCCCGAATATTCAACGCAAAACTCGACGTCAGGGCAATCGCGAGCGCCAATTGGATGCTCCCCGGACCCGGTGCGCGCACATTCTTTTTGACGAAGGAGACGGCTTTTTCGTTGCTAGCGATATGTAGGGTTCGTCGGCATGGATCGCGCGCGGCGCAGCGATGACTATGCTAGTGGAGCGCGCCCAATTGATAGTTCAGCGCCGATAAGTCAGTCTGATAGTCGAATTTCGCGCTGGCCTGCTCAATCTCGGCTTGCGTCAAACCCAACTGCGCCTGGCTCAGCTCGATGATCGAGCTGAGGCCCAGTTCGTATCGCGCCTGAGCGAGATCGAGAGCCTGGGTCGCTTCGTGGAGAAGTTGTTCCGTGAGGGAGAGCCGCTGGTATCCGGAATTGGCGTTGAGCCAGGCGGTGCGAACGTCGCGGACGATGCGGTCCTGGAGATCGCGGAGATACTGCGATTGGGCGCGGGCCTGCGCGCCGGCTTCGTCACGAAGCGCGCCATAGAGATGGCCATTGAAAAGCGGGATGTTGAGATTGAAACCGGCAGCCGCGTAACGCGATCCGAGTTCTTCTTCGCGAAACGGTATAACGCCCGCAGTGCCTACTGCGCTGAGGGTTGGCATCCACAAATCGCGCTCGGCGGTGGCGTAGCTTGTCGCCGAATTCACATCGAGACGCTGGCCGATCAGTTCGGGACGGTCGCGCAGCGCCTGCGAGATCAATTGCGAAAGATCGGCAGGCGGCGCCGCCGGAAGCGGCTCCTCGACGGGTTCAAAAGTGCGTTGATCGGCGTAGCCTAACGCGGTGGAGAGCGCAGCGTACGACGCTTGCAAGTCGTTTTGGGCTTGAACGAGAAGCAGTTGCGCCTGAGCAAGGTCCACATTGGCAAAGCTAACGTCGAGCTGCGATTTCAACTGATTTTTGGCGAGCGCGGTGATTTGATCTGAGACGAGTTGACGATCCTTGACGGTTTCCTGCGCGACGCGCAGAACGGCTTTCGTCTTGAGCACGCCGTAAAATGCCTGGTCCGCCGCAAGCAAGACATCCGCGCGTGTGGTGACGACGTTTTCCTGTTGAGCCTGGGCGTGAAGCTGCGAGCTTTTCACCAGCTCGTGCGTTCTGCCAAAATCCGTGACAAGCTGGTTTACGGTCACGCCGTTCGCATACCGGTCGTAGATGATCGAGTTGCTCAGCACGCCCGCCGCGACGCGGCTATCGGTCTCGGCTTCGACGCCCGTCGCGCTGCCGTACGCCTGCGGATAGTAGGACGACTTCACGGCTTTCACCTCCGCGGAAGCGGCCACCGCCAGTTGCGCCGCAGCTTGAATTTGCGGGTGATTTTGAATCGCAAGCTGCTCGGCTTGTTCGCGGCTCAGAGTTTGCGTCTGCGAGTTTTGTGCCGCTAGAAGAGGCGCGAACGACGCCAGAACAAGCAGGATCGAAACGATTACACGAGTGCGCATTATTGAATCTCCTCGGACGTCTCTGCCGCCATCGCCGGTTCGCGCCGCTGATACATCAGCAAATAGGCCGCCGGGACGATGAAGATGGTCAGCACGATAGATGAAAGCAAACCACCAATGATCGCGCGAGCGAGCGGCGCGTACGCTTCGCTTCCCGTCTCGAGCTTGAAAGCCATCGGCAAAAGGCCTACGACGGTCGCGAGCGAAGTCATCAGAATCGGCCGCAGCCGGATCCGGCATGCATCAATCACGGCCTTGCGAAGCGGGTTTCCCTCGCCTCGAAGCACGTTTGCGAAGTCAACGATCAGAATGCTATTCGACACCACCATTCCCTGCAGCATCACGACTCCCATCAACGATTGAATGTTCAAAGTCGTGCCGGTCAAGACCAACGTCAAAATGACTCCGATCAGACCCGTGGGCACCGCCAGGATGATCAGAAAGGGATCAACAAACGAAGTGAACTGAGCGACGAGAATCAGGTAGACGAGAAGAATCGCAAGAATCAGCCCGACTCCGAAGCTCTTGAACGATTCATCCATCGTTACCACCAGTCCTCTTACATCCACTCGAATATTCGGGTCGAGATGCAATCCTTTGATGACGTGAGCAATCTCGCTCCTTGGTTTCCCCAGATCCTCGCCAGTTGGCGCGACGTAAATATCCATCTCGCGCTCAAGCGCGTAGTGATCTACTTCAGTCGTTGTTTGGATCGGTCGCACGTCGGCGACCTGGTTCAAATAGGTTGGCTGCTTCAGGTTAGGTCCTCGCAGCGGCATCGTTTCGAGGTCCTGAAGAGTTTTCACTTCGTTCTCGGGATACTGTACCGTCACGAAGTAGTTGTTCCCGGATCGGCGGTCCACCCAGTAGCTCGGCGCAATCATTTCGTCGGAAGTGAGGGAAGTAATCAGATTGTCGATCACCTCCTTCGTGCTCAGGCCGAGTTCCGATGCCCGCGTTCGATCCACATTGATCTGCAGGCCCGGGTAGTCCATATCCTGCGGCACGTAGACGTCCTCGACTCCCTTGAGGCCTTTGAATTTCACGGCCAGGTCCTGCGCAATATCGTTCACCGAACGCAGATCCATTCCACTCACCTGCACGTCGATTGGAGCGGGCAAGCCCTGGTTTAAAACCGAGTCAACCAGGCTGCCGGATTGAAAGTAGGTCCGCAATTCGGGCAATTGATCTTCGATCTGCCGCCGCACCTTCGCCATATACGCGAAACTGCTGGCGTGATCCTCCGCGAGTCCAACTTGAACAAATGCAGTGTGCATGGCCGAGTTGGGCGTAAAGAGCGACGACAAATCCGGAAACACGCCGATGTTCGAAACGATCGTGCTCAACTGCTTCTCCGGAATCACCTGGCGGACGATTCCCTCCACTTTCTTTACGTACTCATTCGTCAGTTCAATGCGCGTTCCCGTTGGAGCCTTCACGTTAATCAGGAATTGGCCGGCGTCCGTCCGGGGGAAGAACGAAACGCCCACGAAAGGAAGGAGGAGAAAGCTGGCGAAGAAGGCGCCGATGATGATGGCGATCGTCGCGCGTGGATACTCGAGCGACTTGCGAACCCATTTCTCGTAAAAATTCAGAAACTTCTCGAAGCGCGCATTGAAGCCCGCGTGAAACCGCGCGCCCCAGGATCGCTTCGCCGGCTCCGAGCCCTCGATGCCTTCTCCGGCATGATGAATCGGCTTGAGCATGTAGGCGCAGAACAGCGGCACGACCGTAACCGCGTCGAAATAGGAGGCAAAGAGCGCGATCACGACTCCGAGTGCCAGAGCCGAGAATAAATATTTGCTGACGCCGAACAAAAATGTCACCGGAAAGAACACGACGACGGCGACCAGCATGATCGCCAGCACCGCCAGCGCCACTTCATTCGTTCCGTTGATCGCCGCGGTGCGCGGGTCTTCGCCCAGCTCCATGTGGCGAAAAACGTTCTCGATGACGACAACCGAGTCGTCAATCAATCGAGAGAAGGCCAGCGCCAGCCCGCTCAAGACCATTGCATTGATCGTCTTTCCCATTGTGTGCAATACAAAAAAAGTGATGAATACCGAGAGCGGAATCGAAAGAAAGATTGCCGCCGTCGCTCGAGGGCTGCCCAGAAAGATCAAAATCATGATCGCGGTAAGAAATATGCCGATGCCGCCTTCGCGCAAGACGGTCTTGATCGCTTCCTTGACGAACACCGACTGGTCGAACGCCACGTGCGCGTGCAGTTGCGACGGAATATCGCGCAACGTCCTGATCGCTTTCCGAATTCCGTCCACCACCGCGATCGTGTTGCTGTTGCCGCCCTGCTTTTGGACCGGAACGTAAACGGACCGCTGGCCATCCACGCGCACGATGTTGTACTGAAGAAACGAGCCATCGACCGCATGGCCCACATCGCCGATAAAAATCGATTTCTCGCCTTCGGTTTTCAGCGGAACGCCGTTCAGCGCGTTGGCGTTGGGAACTTGCGCGTTCGTATAGATGTTGTAGTCGAGCGGTCCCAGGCGGACATCACCGGCGGGAAGAATCAAATTGGCCTCGTCGGTCGCGCGAACCACATCCATCGGGCTGAGCTGATGCGCTTGCAGCTTGAGCGGATCGACGTAGACCATGACCTGCCGGTATCTGCCGCCATACGGCGGAGGCACGGTCGCACCGGGCACGCCGGCTATCTGATCCCGAATTTGGTATTGCAGGTAATCGTGGAGCTGAGTTTCGTTGAGGCCTTGACCTTCCACGGTCAGCAGACATACCGGCAGATTCGACGCGCTGGTGCTCAGCACCACCGGAGGCAAAGTCCCTTCAGGCAAGCGACGCAGGTCTGCCATCGCGAGATTGGAAATCTGCGTGGTGTCCGCGTTGGCGTCGGTTCCCGGCTGGAAGTAAATCCAGATCAAACTAACGCCCGTCATCGAACGCGATTGCATGTGATCGATGCTGCTGCCCAGGGTGAAAAAGCGTTCGAACGTGTCGGTGATGTCGGCTTCAATCTGCTCCGGTGGCATTCCGTTGTAAAACGTGGCCACCTCGACGACGGGAATATTGATCGGCGGAAACATATCCACCGGCATCTGCACGATGCTGGTGAGCCCCAGCACGCAGACAAACAGGCACAGGACGATGATGAAGTAGGGATGATTGATCGAGAATGAGGGCATGCTTACTCCTGCGGCGGCGCGGGTGCTTCGATCAGCTTCGGATTCACCAGCTCGCCATCCTTGAATTGGGATTGTTCGCCGAAGATCACTCGATCGTTCTCGGCTAGGCCCGACGTCACTTCGTAGTCCGTCGCGGATTCGAGCCCAAGTTTGATCCTGCGCCGCTCGGCGTGATTCGCACTGTTCACCACGACGACCGTGCCATCAACATTGTTGTGCGTCTCCACGGCTTGAATGGGCACCGTAAGCGCCTTTTCGATGGTGTGCAGCGGAATCCTTACGGATGCATACATTCCAGGAACGAGTTCGTATTTCGGATTTGGCACGGAGACCTCCGCGTGCATCGTGCGCGTCGTCGTTTCGATTTGATCGGAGATATGGACGATCTGCCCCTTGAAATTCTTTTGGAGGCCGGAAACTTCCACGTCCACCGTCTCGCCCGCACGAAGATCGGGAACGGCTCGCTCAGGCACGGGAATCACCAGCCGAAGCAGCGTGTTGTCGGAGAGATGGCACAGCGCGAGGTCGCCTTTATTCGAAGAAGTCCCGGCGGGCAATAATGCTCCGGTGTACGCGTCGATTCGCGTCACGACTCCGTCGAACGGCGCGGTGATCCGCGCATATGCGAAGAGAGCCTTGTCCTTGTCGAGCGCGGCTTTCGTAGCCGCCAAAGCCTGTTCGGCCGCGGACACTCCCTCTCGCGCCGCCGAAACGCCGGCCGAACTTTCCCGATCTTTCCCTTGCGCCTCATCAATTTCTTCCTGAGCGATAAGGCCGGGCTGCGTTTTTTGCACGTCGGCGAGGCGTCCATAAGTCACGTGCGCGACGCTGTAGGAGGCCTGAGCCTGGGTCAAATCCTGGCGCGCGCGATCCATATCGTGTTCGCTGCGCTTCATCGAAGCCTCGTCCTGCAGCAGTTGTTGTTCGAGTTCCGGGATTTCCAGGACGGCCAAAACCTGCCCCTGGCGCACGTGCGATCCCCAATCCACGTCGAGCTTCTGGATGTAGCCCGAGACTTTTGCGAATACGTCTATTTCCTGGTAGGGCAAAAATTCCGACGCGATTTCGAGCTGGCTGGAGATATCGCTTCGGGTGACCTTCACGACGGCGACTTGCGGAGCGTTCGCCGCATCGTCCCCCCTTGGCGAAGAACATCCGCAGGCGCAGAGAAATACGAACAGTGAGAAGAGAACCAGCGATCGTCGCGGGATTCGGACCGCCGGCGCGGTGTCAATCGCCTCGGGTGAAGTTTTCATGGATTCACTCAGCTCCCGTTCGAAATTGTGTTTGCGGTTCATATCAGCGCCGGGGCTCGATGGTTTTCAGTGCCTCGCGCAACATTTCGACCGAAAATCTCGAAGAATGGCAAAGCTCCACCAACTGCTCCCTCTTTTTCAAGATTTCCTCCGCGACGGCTGGCACTTTGTCTGCGATTGCGAGCGGAACGGTTTGGACGCCATGCCGATCGGCCTGAATCAGATCTCCGGGATGAACTTCGAGGCCGCCGATTTTGACCGTGCCGCCGAAATCGAATACGTGTGCGTAGGCATGCGATACCGACACGTTTCCGGCGAACATTTGAAAACCTGCGGCGTGGACGCGTTCGAGATCGCGGACACCGCCGTCGGTGACCAATCCCACGCAGCCGAGTGCGACAAGAATATTCGCGTGGACTTCGCCGACAAACGCGCCTAGTCCCGGTGGAGTATCCACGTCTGATATGACGACCACGCGCGGCGACGGAACCGTTCCAATGCTTTTCCACCAGTCCGATTGTTCGTAATAGCTCCATCCTTCCATCGGCGGCTTCGCACTGCGAATTCGAGCCGTTGCGGCGTAGCCCACCATCGGAGCGAGATCTGGAAATATGCACGCGATGCTGGAATCGGAAAATCCTGTGTTGGGAAGACGGACCCGAAAAGTCTCAATCGCGCTGGCAACCACGCACGTGCTCAATTCACGATACGGCTCCAGCAGCGCCGGCAATTGCGGCTTTTGCTTCATGCTTCCTCCAATGAATCGGCGATGGCAAGAACGATTCGAACGCGTTCGCCTGGTCCAGGACGACAACGTGAAATAATTGATTTCCAGGAGAACGCAGACTAGCTAGAGGAGGAACAACGGAGGGGAACGATGTTGCAGCGCAACCGTCACAGAGACACTTTGAACCGGCGGCGCCTCCGTCTGCTCCTCGCGCCCTATTCGAGTTTCCGGCTGCGATGCGACAACTCTCGCAACCGGCTGCAAAAGATTGCGATCGACATGCTGGGGAGAAGAAGGGATCTTGATCTTTGAGGCGGCTGAAAGGAAATGGACGGAATTCGTTTGCGGATAGTACAGGCTGTTTTTCGCGCCGGTTGAAAGCCCCCCGACCGCGCCCAGCAGGAGGAAAATGAGGACCTTGGTCAAGATCCCGCCGGATGCGCGACGCGGATGTGATTTCATTAGAAAGCTTGATGTAGTCACGCGTTTCCAACCGCATTCATCGGGAAACCGTTACCATTCATTATCTTACGTACAATAAGACGCCGGAATCAATAAACCGGATGCACCAAATTCATTCCTAAGTGCCTGCCAGCATCACTCCGATTCCTGCGTCACGATGTGTACATCTACGGCCGGAGCCTCACGCAAAAAGCGATTTACGGCCGAAAGATACAGATACTTTCGAACGCCTTGAGCCGCCGAGCGCCCAAAGATCACCTGGGTGACGTGCTTTTCGCGCACAAAGTGCGCCACCGCATCGGCGACGTGCCGCCCCTGGAGCCGCACAACGGTCGCACCCAGATCTTCGGCGAAGGAAAGATTTGCCTCCAGCGACTTCTGCTCTGAATCTCGCAGCTTTTCGCGCGTCCCCACGTAAAGCACATAAAACTCCGCGTCGAGGCGCCTGGCCATGCGCGCCGCCCGCGCCACCAGATACTGCGCCGCCGGATTTGCGCTCACGCAAACCGCCAGCCTTTCCCGCACCGGCCAGGTCTCGTGAATGTCCTTCGCCGCCATGTAATTTTCCAGGCTGCGATCAACATGCTCGGCCACTTGACGCAGGGCCAGCTCTCGAAGCGCGATCAGATTTCCGCGGCGGAAGAAGTTATTCAGCGCCTGGTTGACTTTGTCGGTGGTGTAGACATCGCCGCGCTGCATCCGGCTTTGCAGCGCCTCGGGCGTCAAGTCCACCATCACGGTTTCCGTCGCCATCAGCGGCACCCAGTCGGGCACGGTTTCGCGCACCACCACGCCCGTGATCGCGCGGACGGTGGGCGCAATGCTTTCCATGTGCTGGATATTCATCGTCGAAAGAACGTCGATTTTCGCGGCGATTAGGTCCTGGACGTCTTCGTAGCGTTTCCGATGCTTGCTGCCGGGAATATTGGTGTGAGCGAGCTCGTCGACGAGGACCACCGCCGGCTTGCGCGCGATGATGGCATCCACGTCCATCTCTTCGAAGATGGTGCCTTTGTATTCGATTTTGCGGCGCGGAACGGCCTCGAGTTGCGCGGTCAGCTCGTTCAAGCCTTTGCGCCCGTGCGTTTCGACGACGCCGATGACCACGTCTTCGCCGCGTGCATGGCGCCGGACACCTTCACTCAGCATGCTATAGGTCTTGCCGACTCCCGGCGCGTAACCCAGGAAGAGCTTGAATATGCCTTTGGTTTTTTCCGGCGGCGCCGCTACTTCCAGCCATTCTTCGGGTCGTTTGGGCATTTCGCCAACCGCGTTTTCTTTGCGCCGCGCTGCAGGCAAGCTAGAATACCGGCGTGCGGCGGCCACGCCTCTTAATCCGAGCGCTCCGTTACGCGCTGGTTCTCGGCGTTCTTTTTTTAATTGCCTACGTCTATCGAAGAATTCTACCTGTTAATCAGACAACGGTCGCGCTCACGTTTCTCCTCGCGATTCTAACAGTATCCACCGTTTGGGGCCTGCGGATTTCGGTATTCATGTCGCTCGTGGCCATGCTGGTTTACGACTATTATTTCCTGCCGCCGGTCGGGAGTTTCACGGTTGCTTCGCCGGAAAACTGGGTGGCGCTGGTCGCCTTTCTCGGAACCGCGCTGGTCGCCAGCCAGTTGGCCACGCGGGTGCGCCGCGAAGCCGACACGGCCCTGCGCCAGCGGCGCGAAATCGAGCGGCTTTACACCTTCAGCCAGCAACTCCTGGTGGAAGGAAACGTCATCCAGCTTCTCAACGCGATCCCCAATCACATCGTCGATATCTTTGAAGTCGGTGCGGCGGCTCTGTATTTGATCAACAAGCAAAAGTTTTATCGATCGGGCTCGGGGCAGGCTCATCTCGATGAAGAAGCGATGAAGAACGCGGCGAACCGCGAAGAACCCTCGATCGATTATGAGCGGATGATCTCCTACGTTCCGGTCCGGATTGGCGTCCAGCCGCTGGGAAGCCTGGGAATTTCAGGGCCGATTTTGACGCGCAAAACGCTCGAAGCCCTTGGGACGCTGGTCGCCATCGCTGCCGAGCGGGCGCGCGCCGTCGAACGGCTGGGCAAAGCGGAGGCGGCGCGTGAGGGCGAACAACTTCGCTCCGCGCTTCTCGACTCCATCACCCACGACCTGCGCACGCCATTGACGTCCATCAAGGCTTCCGTCACCAGCTTGCTCTCGGAAACAAAATCAGAGGAACTTCATAAGCGCGAATTGCTAACAATCATTAATGAGGAAGCGGATCGCCTGAACCAGCTCGTCGGCGACGCCGCGGAAATGGCCCGCCTCGATGCAGGCGAGTTTGAGTTGAAGCTCGAGCCTCACTCGATCCAGGAAATCGTGGGGGCCGCGCTCGAGCAGGCCAAGCCGTTTCTCGGCAGCCGCCCGGTGCGCCTGGAGCTCGACGGGGTCTTGCCGCCGGTGCGCGCGGATCTCGACCGCGTTCGCGATGTCCTGGTTCGCTTGATTGAAAACGCCAACGCCTATTCGCCTCCCGGTACCCCGGTGACCATTTCGGCGGAACAGAACGATTCGACACTCGTCACCAGCGTCGCGGATCAGGGCCCCGGGATCGAGGAGATGGAAATCGGCCTCATTTTCGATCGTTTCTATCGCGGCAAAGACCAAAGATTCCAAGTGCAGGGAACTGGAATGGGTCTGCCCATCGCAAAAGCCATCGTTGAAGCGCACGGAGGGACGATCGGCGTGACCAGCCAGCTGGGACACGGCTCCGTCTTCTACTTCAGTTTGCCGCTCGACCACAGTTCCGCGCCGCCGCGATGAAAACTGCCAAGATCCTGGTCGTCGACGATGAGCCCCAGATTCGCCGCGTGATGCGTGCGACGCTCTCCGCGCAAGGCTACACCATCCTGGAAGCGGCAAACGGCGCGGCCGCGCTGGAAGGACTTCGTGGCGAGCGCCCGGATCTCGTTCTGCTCGATATGAACATGCCCGGAATGGACGGTCTCGAAACCTGCCGGGAAATTCGAGCCAGCTCCGCCGTGCCGATCATCATTTTGACGGTGCGCGGCGGCGAAAAAGATAAAGTGCGTTCGCTCGATGCCGGTGCGGACGATTACGTCACGAAGCCCTTCAGCATGGAAGAATTGCTGGCACGGATTCGCGCGGCGCTGCGGCGCGTGGGGCCAAGCGAGACGCCCGTTCCGATTTCAACAAAGGATTGGAGCGTGGATTTCGATTCGCGCCTGGTGACCGTCCGCGGAAATCCTGTGCACCTTACTCCAAAAGAATTCGAGCTCCTGCGGCAACTGGCATCGAATCAAGGCAAGCCGATGACGCATCGCCGCCTGCTTCAGGCGATCTGGGGTCCGGATTACGGAGACGAGACGGAATATTTGCGGGTCACTGTAAATCAGCTTCGCAAGAAGATCGAACGCGATCCCTCGAAGCCAAAATACATTCTCACCGAGCCGTGGGTGGGCTACCGGCTGGTGAATCCGCGCGAGCCCCGGTCAAAAAACCCGGAAGCCTAGCAGCGCGTCTGCAAACTTCCGCGCAGGCGCGAAATGGCCTGCATTTTGTGTAGACCGAGGCAACCTTCTTACAGCGCTATTTTGACGGTTTTACGGCGTCCAAATCCAAATTCAGCTCGAGGACGTTGACGCGAGGCTCACCGAGAAATCCGAGATCGCGCGGCGCCGTGTGCCGGGCCACGATAGCCCGCAAATCCGTTTCGTTCATGCCCCTGGCGCGCGCCACTCGGGGTACCTGAAAATCGGCGGCGGCCGGAGTGATATCCGGATCCAATCCTGAGCCCGACGTGGTAACAAGATCGATGGGCACAGGCGTGTTCGGATTTTCGGCCTGGAGTTTTTTCGCGTCGGCCGACACGCGGTCGATCAGCGTTTTATTCGTGGGGCCGAGATTGGAGCCCGAACTGTTGGTGGCGTCGTATCCGCTGCCGGCGGCGGAAGGCCGCGGATGAAAATAGGGGTCCGAAGTGAAAGGTTGAGCGATGATTCGCGAGCCGATGATTTTGCCGTCGCGGCGGATCAACTGGCCGTTCGCGCGATCGTGAAAGATCAATTGTGCGAGGCCAGTGACGGCCAGCGGATAGAGCAGCCCGAAAATAATCGTCGTCGCGATGGTCATCCAAATCGAAATCAGCAGATTTTTTTTCATCCTGGCCTCACGCCCAATGCAGGAACGTCACAATTACGTCAATCAGCTTGATGCCGATGAACGGCGCAATCACGCCGCCGACCCCGTAGATCAGCAGATTTCGCCGCAGCAAAGCTTCAGCGCCCACCGGCCGATAGCGCACTCCGCGAAGTGCGAGCGGAATCAGAGCAACGATGATGAGCGCGTTGAAAATCACCGCGGAGAGAATCGCGGATTGCGGAGTGCGAAGATGCATGACGTTGAGTAGCTCGAGCTCGGGAAACGCGGCGGCGAACATCGCCGGGATGATGGCGAAATATTTGGCCACGTCATTCGCCACGGAAAATGTGGTCAGCGCGCCTCGCGTGATCAATAGCTGCTTCCCGATTTCGACGATTTCAATCAGCTTCGTCGGATTCGAATCGAGATCGACCATGTTTCCGGCTTCCTTCGCGGCTTGCGTGCCGGTGTTCATGGCCACGCCGACGTCGGCCTGGGCGAGCGCGGGCGCGTCGTTGGTGCCATCGCCGGTCATGGCGACGAGCTTGCCCTTGGCTTGCTCGCTCTTGATGAGCGCCATTTTGTCTTCGGGCTTCGCTTCGGCCAGAAAACCATCCACCCCAGCCTGCCGCGCGATTGCTGACGCCGTCAGCGGATTATCGCCGGTGATCATCATCGTGCGTATTCCCATCGCCCGAAGTTGCTCGAAGCGTTCTTTCATTCCGCCTTTCACGATGTCTTCCAACTGAATCGCGCCGAGAACTTTTCGATTCTTGGCGACGAGCAGAGGCGTGCCGCCGGAACTCGAGATCGCCTGCACGGCATCTTGAATTTCCTGCGGAACACGCTGGCCGTGAGTGGCGACGTACTTGGCGATGGCATCGGCGGCGCCCTTGCGCACTTCCTGCCCGTCGAGATCGACGCCAGACATGCGCGTCTGCGCCGTGAAGGGAATGAATGTCGGATTGTGGGGAGAAAGCTCGCGACCGCGGAGACCATACTTCTGCTTGGCGAGGACGACGATGGAGCGCCCTTCCGGCGTTTCGTCGGCGAGCGATGCCAGTTGCGCGGCGTCGACAAGCTCATCCTCTTCGACATTCGGCGCGACCACAAATCGCGTAGCCTGCCGGTTGCCAAGCGTGATGGTTCCAGTCTTGTCGAGAAGGAGGACGTCCACGTCACCGGCGGCCTCGACCGCGCGGCCCGACATCGCCAAAACGTTTCGCTGAATCAGGCGATCCATTCCCGCGATGCCGATGGCCGAGAGAAGCCCGCCAATCGTGGTCGGAATCAAGCAGACGAGCAACGAAACCAGCACAAAAAGATTTTGTGGCGCTCCGGAATAAATCGCATAGGGCTGAAGGGTGACGACAGCGAGAAGAAAAATAATCGTGAGTCCGGCGAGAAGGATGTTGAGCGCGATTTCATTCGGAGTCTTTTGCCGGGAAGCGCCCTCGACGAGAGCGATCATGCGATCGAGAAAGGTCTCGCCGGGATTGGAAGTGATGCGGATTTTGATTACGTCGGAGAGGACGCGAGTTCCTCCAGTGACGGCGGAACGGTCGCCGCCTGCTTCGCGAATGACCGGCGCGGATTCGCCGGTGATCGCGGACTCATCCACGGACGCGACGCCTTCAACCACTTCCCCATCGCCGGGAATGAATTCACCGGCCGAAACGACAACGAGATCGTCCGCGCGAAGAGCGGAACTTGCGACCTCCTCGGTGGTTGCGCCCGCGCGTATGCGATGCGCAATGGTTTCCGCCTTGGCCTTCCGGAGAGTTTCCGCTTGCGCTTTGCCACGGCCTTCCGCCATTGCTTCGGCGAAATTGGCGAAGAGCACGGTGAACCACAGCCAGAGCGTGATCTGGAGTCCAAAGCCGGTGGAACCGACATGATGCATCACGTCGTAGACCCACTCGATCGCCGTCAGCACCGCGCCGATTTCGACGACGAACATGACCGGATTCTTGTAAAGGACACGCGGATCGAGCTTTCGGAAGGAATCGACGATCGCGGTCCCCAGGAGATGCGCGTCCGAGAGTGATTTGGATTTGGGCGTCGTGGACATGGTTACCTCAAAACACCTTTCCAGCGAGCATCATCAGGTGCTCGAGAATCGGACCAAGGCTAAGGGCAGGAAAGAAAGTCAGCGCGCCGACGATGATGATTGTGGATACGAGCAGGATGGTGAAAAGCGGCCCCGTAACCGGGAATGTTCCCACCGATTCCGGCGTAATTTTCTTGCGAGCCAAACTTCCGGCAATGGCGAGGATGGGAATCACCATGAAGAATCGCCCCAGGAGCATCACCGTCGCAGTGCTCGTGTTGTACCAAAGCGTGTTGGCGCTCAGGCCGGCGAAGGCGGATCCATTGTTCCCCGCCGAGGAAGCGTAGGCGTAGAGAATCTGCGAGAGCCCATGCGGTCCGGGATTCGTGATGCTCGACGTGCCAAATTTCCCCACCGATGCCGCCGCCGAGAAAACCAGGATCACGAGCGACGAGATCAGCACAGCGAGCATGGCCATCTTGATGTCGTACGATTCGATCTTCTTTCCCAGGTATTCGGGCGTACGGCCCACCATCAGTCCTGCGATGAAAACGGCAAGAATGACAAACACGACCATGCCGTAGAGTCCGGCACCGACGCCGCCGAAGATCACCTCGCCGAGCATGATGTTCACCATCGGAACCAGTCCGCCGAGCGGTGTGAATGAATCGTGCACGCCATTCACCGCGCCGCAACTGGCATCGGTGGTGACCGTGGCAAACAGCGCGGAATCCGCGATTCCGAAGCGTACTTCCTTCCCTTCCATGTTTCCGCCCGGCTGAAGCGACGTCACTTGCTGATTGACTGCGGGAAGCAACGGATTCCCGCGCGCCTCGGCCTGGTACGCGACGGCGACCCCGACAAGAAACAGGAACGCCATGGCCATCCAGACGGCCCAGCCGTGACGGCGCGATCCGGTCATCCGGCCGAGCGTGTAAGTGAGCGCGGATGGCACGGCAAAAATGAGGATGAGCTGAATGAAATTGGCGAGAGGAGTGGGATTCTCGAACGGGTGAGCGCTGTTGGCGTTGTAAAACCCGCCGCCGTTTGTGCCGAACATCTTGATGGCTTCCTGGGAAGCCACCGGCCCCTGCGCGATCGATTGAGTGCTGACCGTCTGCGTCGTAGTCTTGCCATCCGAGCCCGTGACTTGCACTTGCTGCGGCTCAACGATGGAAGCGGTGTCGTAGGGCTTAAGGTTTTGCACCGCGCCTTGTGAGACGAATACCAGCGCAACGACCAGGCAGACCGGCAGAAGAATCCAGAACAGGCAGCGCGTTAAATCGACCCAAAAATTTCCGATGGTGTCGCGCTCGCGGCGCGCAACTCCGCGAATGACGGCGATGGCGAGAACAATGCCCACGGCGGCGGACATAAAGTTGTGATACGCAAGCCCGGCCATCTGAGTGAGGTAACTCATGGTGGCTTCGCCCGTGTACGCCTGCCAGTTTGTGTTGGTGGTGAACGATGCCGCGGTGTTGAAGGCGAGATCGGGCGCGACGTTCACGAACTTCTGCGGATTGAACGGCAGCCATAGCTGCACGCGCTCGATCAGGTAGAGCAGAACCATCGTGACGCCGCTGAACAAAAGCATGGCGCCGGCGTACTCCGTCCAGTGCATTTCCGAATCCTCTTGCACGCCGGTGACGCGATAAATCAGCCGCTCGATCGGACGAAAAAGAGGGTCGAGAAATGTCTTTTCCCGCTCGAAGACGCGGGTGATGTAGATACCGAGCGGCTTCGTGATTGCGAGGATCACGAAGAGGAAAACACCGATTTGAAACCAACCGTTTTGAGTCATGGTCAGAACTTTTCCGCCTTCAGCAGGGCGTAGAGCAAATAGGCAAACAGAAGAGCGCAGATCACCAACAGCCCAATCGTGGCGAGGTTCATCGGATTTCCCCTACTTCAGCTTCTCGCAGCCGCGAACGTAAGCGAGCGCGGCCACAAAAAACACTACCGTGCAAACTATGAAAATAACGTCAGACATCGTTGTCGCTCCTAAACCGTCACAAGAAAAACACCGCGCGATCGCACCGCCAACACGAGCCGGAAAACCAAGCGCCCTAGCCGGCTAAAACTTGACCAGTATGTCCATGTCTATAAACGACTCGTCTCTGCGAAGGTCGGGGAACCAGACGCTGCCGATCCCGCCGCCGCACGCCACTTCAGCCGCGCTAAGGGTCATTTGCCCGGACGAGGCGCCGCTAATGCAGGCGTAGTCCTCGGGAGATCCGTTATTTCCACCGGGGGGCGTAATCCCGCCTCGTCCAGTCCAATAGGGCACGCTCGCGTGGCGATAGTCGTATTCCCAGCGGAACGTGATGTACTGCTTCGGCATATAGTCGAACGTGAGGGATGAATCCCAGGCCTTGTACGGGTTACCCGGATTCTCAGTAAAGTATGGCGAATTCGTTGCCGCACTAATGGCGGACTCGCCGTTAATCGGCGGTAGCAGCACCAGATATCGCCCAGGATTGTTGATTTTTCCGCCGCCGAGCGTCAGACCGAACAGGTCGCGACGAAACCAGAAGCGGTTATAGAGCATGTACCCCAGGAAGCTCTGCTTCGGATTCCCATTTTTATCCCCGTGGCAGCTTACGCCCGCGCCGTACTCGCAACCGGCGTCGGCGGTGAGGCTGAAGGCCATCTTGTCGAGCGAGATGTCCGGCCTGTCAAAGTATTTCACCTCGATACTGTCGTCAGTGTGGATTCGTGAACGGCCGGGCGTGAACACGTCGTCCTGGCCGAGTCCATAATTGTTGGCGATGACGTTGATCCATGCCACCGGTGTCCATTTGATCTGTCCACCCAGGCCCGGCCTGTGATTGGCGGAGGCGTACGATTGCCAACCATTGATGAACCATGGCTCAATCTTCAAATGAGCCGAAGGAAAAATCTGTACGCGCACACCATTGAAGAACCACGGCGTATTCGAGGAAACGTACGACGGCTGGTAAGCCCAATTGTCGAAGTTATAGTAGCTGAAGAGGCCGATGTAGGAGAGAAAGATTCCCGCATCGACATTCACGCCGTTCAAGACATTGAAATGGTATCCGCCATACGCTTCCGATAAGTAGCGATACGCCGTGTCAAGATCCCACTGACCGTGCGCCGGACTGGCATCGTTTCGCGGAGTGGTCGCGGAGTACATGCCGAATTGCGTCATCAGCCGGGCACGAACATTGTCATAGTGAAAATCGCCCCCGACGCCGAGTTGCTCAAGCTGGACTTCCTGGGCCCGGAAGATCTCGCTCGACCCGCCAATGGAGTGGTCGGCGGGATGGTTAAAGTCAAACGTATAAGTCGTGTCGGCCCTGATCTCCGGCGTAAAGAATTTTGTGTCCCAAAATATATCCTTCGTGCGCGGGTTACCGTTGAGCCAGGTCCAGTCGTGGTCTGAAAATGGATCGATCTTTGCGGGCTTTTCGTTGCTCGGCGCGGCCTGGGCGGAAACAGTCTCAGTGGGCGGCGTCGCCTGCGCGATCGAGGCCGCCGGAGCGACCGGAGCTGCGGGAGCAACCGAGGCCGCTGGAGCAGCCGGGGCGACCGCGACCGTGGCTTTCGCGGTCATCACGGGCGCTCCGGGATGATTTTGCTCGATTGCCATCTTCAGCTGCGCTTCGAGCTCGTCAATCCGCTTTTTCATGGCATCCAGTTGCTTCGCCACGGCCGGCGGAATCCCCTGATCTTGATCAGGCTGCGACGCCTGGCCAGACTGCGACTGGCCGGAAGCAGCTCCCGCGTCCTGGGCGAAGCACGTTCGCGGCGACAAAACCAGGAGCAAAGCGCAGAACCCGATTGAGCAAATTCGATGCATCAGTGGGCTGTTCATGTAATCCCTCTCGTATTTGAAAAGTCGCACTCGTCATGCAAGCGGCGCCGCGTGTTCCCATTTGGCGCGCCTCCTTGATCGGCGGCGCTGCAGAGTGTGACGCGCCAGTATTCGACCGTCAATGCCGGCGCAGCGACTTGTAATGAAAAAAGAACAGCAAAAAAACTATTCCAAAAGCGGAGTTCGCCGCAAGAATCCCAGACGACTTCGTTCAGCGTTTATTTTTTGCATCCCCCGATTTGAGAACGAGAATTGCAGACGAGAAACCTAGCGCCGCCGCTTGTGGCCGGGATCGCAAAGAAGCTGGATCAGAAAACCAACATACACATCACTCCCAAAATGCAGATCGCCTCGTGGATGAATACGGCCATCGGCGAACCACTTAGCGTCAAGGCACACGGAAACTTGATTCAAGTCCGGCCGAGATGCAGGTGCAAGCGTGAATCAGAAAAGATTAGGAAAGAATAAAGACGACATAAGGATTTCGTAAGGTTGGAGGATCGCGCGCATCGAGGATCTGGAGCTTCGAGGCGCGTGGGCTGCGGGCGCGGATGAACACGCGCGAAAAATTCGGGAGGAAGAGAGCGTTAGGTGACGAGCAGGTCCGGATCGCTCGCGCTGTGCTCAGGCACCCAGAGTTCGACGGGATCGGAGCGATAAGGGAACCAGAAATTTGCGGGCATCACGCCGATGACGATGTAGGCTCGATCGTTCAGCGTGATCGTCTTTCCGATGAGCGCGGGATCGGCGCCAAATCGCCGGCGCCAGAGGCGCTCGCTCAAAAGCACGACGCGGTGCCGCGCCGATTCATCACTGGGTTGCAGGACGCGCCCAAGAATGGGCTTGGGACAAACGCGAGAAAATGAGACTGGCGCGACGGCGGCGCCGACGACGAGATCGGGTTCGCCGCTGCCAGTCAGCGTAAAGGGAGTCTCGCGCGCCTTAATAAGTGGATTGCCGCTGCGCGGGCCGTCGCTGACGAACGCGAATCCTCCGCCGGGCCGGACCACCAGATCAAGATGCGTACCCCGAAGCTGGTCTTGCAGATATTCGGAAGCGATATCGGGCGGGTTCGATTGAACGGAAAGCAGCAGCGCGGCGGCGGAGCGGGCCACCGAACTCTGAAATGCAAAGCCCAGAATCAGCGTAAGAATTGCGGTCCAAGATTTACGGAGACCGGCGACAGCCCCGGCCGACCTACGAGTAAAGGACCTTCGCTTCCGTTCCATCAGATGCCCCGCGCGATTACGACTGCCCGCAAGATGCAAGCAGCCTATTGGCCAGCCCGCCAAACGGATATGGCTATGAATCCAGGCTACTTGGCTAGACGCTTCCAACCCGTGACGGGTTGTATCTGTCCGCTGCCGCGATTATTGGTGTCCAGTTTCGGACACGTGCGAACAGCTCTACCGCGTCAAGCTTATTGGGATTTACGCGAAAAGGCAGGGAAATGTTTCAACGTCCAACGGACAAATTGGCTGGGGACTTCGCTGAGGAACGGAGTCCCCGGCCGTTTCTCGCCCATCTCCGCAGGGGCTGGGCAAGAAGTCTTTAAGCGACGGGTTCGCTGTTGCGCAAGAACTCGTAACGTTCGATCGCGGCAGCGACGCCAATATCGCCAGGTATCGACGCGTCGGATCGCAGGATGCGCCCGAGACACCGCACTCGGACTGGACCAGCCTGAGTCAGCTCATGGGGAAGCGTCATTACGATCTCGACTGGAGATCCACTCTTCAAGCCCTTGGGCAGAAAGAAATACAAGCCACGTGAACTTACTTCGCGCGATTCCGTTGCAACCTCACCTACGACTGAGTTGTCTATCCAGCGGACGGTCAGCGGGAGCTTCATCATGAAGCGCCGACTCGAGCGTCTTTCCTTATGGGCCACGGACGAATGCCTCCAGTTGTACGAAGTAAGGTTAGGCGGAGGGCCGCGCGGCGACAATAGCGCACGCGGGTCATTTTGGGAGAGGAAACGAGGTACAAAGGTACTGGGCGACCGCTGAAAACACGAGGTTTAGCGGGAGCCTCGAAATTGCGGGCGGCGGCCGGCCGATTCAGGAGACCGGCGATTCCCGAAAGGCCTTAAGGACATCATTGAGGGTGATGAGGCCACGAAGATGATCGGGATCGGCTCGGCTGATTACCGGGAGGACCGGCCAATCGCCAAAGGCGCGGAGAGCTTCCTCGAGAGGCTGATCCTGATAGAGATAAGGCGAGCTTTCGAGCACGACGGGAGGCGAAGGAGCGCCTTCGCCAGAATCGTTGTCGTGACCGACGACCGGGCCTTTCTGGCGAAGGACACGCCAGCCGGCCGTGCCGAGGAGCAGAGAGTAGCCATCTTGCGCGGCGCCGGAGCGCTCCAAGGCTGCGAGGAAGATTTCGTCCGTTGCACGGTCTTCGCTATCGATGCGTTGCATGGCGTTTTCGACGCGGAGGACGGACTGTTCCCTTAAATCTTCGAGAGAGGGCAATATGATGCCGTCCTGTCGTGCGAGAAGATCAAAGAGCGGGGTGGGCTGATACTGACGCGAAATCAAGTACGCGATCATATTCGAGACCATGACGGGGAGAACCGCCGAGTAGCTGCCTGAGACTTCGATGACCATGAAGACAGACGTAATCGGGATGCGCAGGAAACCAGCAAACAACGTGCCCATCCCGACGAGCGCGAAGGCGCCCACCGAGCCACTGACTTGATGAAAGAGAAGATGTTCGACGCCGCCGACGGCGCCTCCGATCATCGCGCCGACGAAAAGGGTGGGAGCGAACATTCCGCCTGGCGTGCCGCTCGAGAATGAGAGGCCGGTTGCGACAATCTTGCAGAGCGCCAGAGCGAGGAGCACGTTCCACGCGAATTGATCGTGCAGGGCCCAGTCAATGATCGGGTAGCCCGCGCCCATCACTTGTGGCGCGCGCATGCCAATCACGCCGATCAGCAGGCCGGCGATCGCAGGCTGGAAATATTGCGTCCAATGCGGGAGGCGCCGAAGCCGCGGGCGAGCGTAGGCGATGAATTGCAGGAAGAGGACGGAAGCCAAGCCACCGACGACACCGAGCACAGCGTATGAGAACAACTCAAGCGGATGTTCGAAACGGAACGGCGGGACGCGAAATAGCGCGTCGGCGCCAAGAAACTGGCGCATCACAACGACGCTCGAGACGGCAGCGAGAATGATCGCGCCGAGCACTCCGCCACTCCAGTTGCCTACCACTTCTTCGATGACGAAAAGGACCGCAGAAATCGGCGCGTTAAATGCGGCGGCGAGTCCCGCAGCCGCGCCGACGGGCGCAATCAAACGGAGTTTGTCGCGCGAGAGCTTGAGCTCGCGGCCAAGCTTGGAGGCAATCCCGGCGCCGATTTGCAGCGAAGGATCCTCAGGGCCGAGCGACTGGCCGCTGCCGATGGCCAGCGCGCAGGTGATGAATTTTCCGATGACGGTGTTGAACGCAACGTATCCGTCGAAGATATAGACAGCGGCCTTCGTCTGATTGACGCCGCTACCGCGCACGCGCGGGAAAACGTGGATCACGAGAGCCGCGACAACGAGACCCGTGATCGATGGAACAAGCAGAAGCCGGAGCGTCGAGGGATGAAGAGCAGAGCCGAGCAGCATCAACTGGATCCATTCGATCGCAATGCGGAATAAAACGACGCCCAGACCGGCGAATATCCCGATTATGACGGCGAGAAGAAGAAAGAGATGGCCTTCGCCAAACTGAGGAATCCGCGATTCCCAGCGATCCCAGATGCGCCGGAGCCAGCCGTGCTCGCGCTCAGTCGCGATCGCGGGAGAGGAAGAATCGCCGGCACCGGGGACCGCGGTTGCGCTCATGTGCCCGGGGCTCCCTGAGAGATGTCGGCATGCAAGTCGCGAATCATTTCCAGAGCCAGATCCTTACCTTGTGCATTGCCGCACCGCTGGTCGGCTTCCGATTCGAGGTTGAACGCAGCGCGCATGGCCGGTGCAATTTGCTCAGGATGAAGGCGCAGCCCGCGCTCGCTCCAGGCATTTGGAGATGCAGCCTTCACGCGCTCAAGTAACGATCCGAGCTGCGTGCTTGTGCCCGGCTCCTCGGAAGTACTGAGGCATTTTCCAGCGCGCGAAGCCGCGTCCGCGAGCGACGCAGACGCGCGACGCGCTCGCTCGTTGGGCGAAAGATTGGGAGCGAACGGGTCGGAGCTCAGGACCATTCGCGAGGCGTCCAATTCCGAATTGATTTCGGCGTCACCGGGCTGTTCGGCGAGCGCGCGCTCCAGATACTCCGCCGCACGACGGTAATCGCGCATCCGAAACGCCGCCTCGCCGGCGCCCGAAAGCGCGGCCAAATTATTCGGCACGCGTTTGAGAGCGATTTCAAACTCACTGAGAGCGCGAGCAGTGTCTCCGGCGCGCGAGAAGAGATCTCCGATTGTGGCGTGCAGGCCGGCTTCATCCGGCGGCGCGCCGGCCGCGAGCGTGATGAGCTCCGCTTCGGCCTGTGCGTCTTCGCCGTGATTGACGAGAAAAGTGGCGAGTTCGAGCCGTGCCTTACGGCGGGATTCGACCGGCGTGGTGCCCCAGGCGCCGTAGATCGCGCCATGGTAATAATGAACCGCAGCATCCACGACGCCATCCTTCGCCGCGAGACGCGCCAGATCCAGGTTGATTTCACCGTCGCCCGGAAATTGAACGAGAAGATTCAGCAGATAAGCGCGCGACTGATCGGGAAGCCCGTACGCAGCGAGGGCTTGCGCGAGGTGAAGCTGGTAGTCGGTGTTCTGCGGCTCGTAGATCAGCGCGTTGCGGTAGGAGTCCCTGGCTTCGCGAGCATGGCCCGCGGCGAGAGCGGCGTTTCCGCGCTCATTCCAGTCCTCGGCAATCGCCAGTTCTTTCAGGTGAAAGGCGCGGGAAAGAAACCCGGTGACGGTGAACAATGCGACCAGAATCGCGGCGGACGCAACGACGACGGTCTGGCGAGAATAGCCCGCGTCCGGAGGGCCGGGTCTCCGTCGTGCCGTTTGCAGTTCTCGGGAACGATGCATCAGGTCGCAACCACATTATATCGTAACACGAGATATTTCCCCGCCGGTACTTTCGCCGGCACAATTGCATAACAAGCCGGAACGAAAAACCCCACGGGGCATTCATTCAGGGCGCAACGAAATTCAAATCGAAGAGAAAGCTAGGCTTGATCGATGAGGCGATGATGGATGGCGTAGAGAGCTAATTCGAGACGGTCGGAGACGCCGAGCTTATCGAAGATATTGTGCAGATGGTTTTTCACCGTCTGCTCGCTGATGAACAGCTTCTCGCCGATTTCGCGATTCCGGAAACCCTGGGCTACGAGTTGAACGATTTCCTTCTCGCGGTCGCTCAGGAGCGGCTTTTCACGCCGCTGTCCGGCTTCAGACGACTTCTTGAATGCGTCAATGACTTCCGCCGTCATGCGGTTATCGAGCCAGATTTCGCCATCGTTGACCTTGCGAATGCTTTTCAGCAAGAGGTCGCTGGCCGACTGCTTCAAAACGACGCCTCTTGCGCCCAAGCGCATGGCGCGAACGACGTCGCGATCATCTTCGGCAGCCGTCAGAACAATGACGCGCGTCGAAGCGGAGTCAAAGTTGATCTCTTCTAGAACGCCCAGCCCGTCTTTCTCCGGCATGCGCAAGTCGAGAAGAAGAATATCGGGTTTGAGCTTGGCCAGCATCTTGACGCACTCATTCCCATTGGAGGCTTCGCCGATGATGGAGACATCGTCGGCTCCCTCGAGCAGTTTGCGGAGGCCATCGCGAAAAATCGCATGGTCGTCCGCGACCAGTATTCGAACAGGCGGTTTCCCTTTTGTCATCTCAACTCAGTGGGATTTCGATAGTTAGGCGCGCACCATGCCCCGGATTTGATTCTACCGTGAGATTGCCACCGACACCACGCGTGCGTTCCTTAATTGAAATAGGGCCCAACCGCAGCCGGTCTAAATCCTCGCTTGAGAATCGACCGGAAAAACTAAACCCAAGTCCATTGTCATCAATGATCAGAAAGACCTTCGTGTCGTCCTGGCCTAGTTTTACCACGACGTGACTGGCGTGGGCATGTTTTTTTATGTTGTTGAGAGACTCGCGGTAAATCTGGAAAATCTCGCGACACACGCGATCGGGCGCACGCAAATCGCGATCTTCAATAAATAAATCCACCATGAGGCTCGATTCATTTTGAAACCGCTCGGCGAATCCCAGCATGAGTTCCCGAAGGTCTGCGCTCTCCACCCGGAGAGGCCGCATTTCGGTAACCATTCTTCTGAGCTCTTCCGATTCCTCCCGCACCGTCTTCTGCAGGTTTCCGAGATCGGCGGACAACGGCGCGGTCCCTTGCGGAAGAGCGCGACGCAAGACTTCGAGCTGGATTTGCACGCTCAACAGGGTCTGCAGGACGCCGTCATGAAGATCGCGTGAAATCCGGCTGCGTTCGGCTTCGACGGCTCGCGCGCGCGCGTGCCTCATTTCGTAAACATTCTCGAGCGGCGGAGCAAGATGCCGGGCGACCCGATCGAACCACCTCAGATCGGCGTGAGAACATTTCCGCCGGGGATTAAACGCCAGGATGCGCCCGATCGGGCGGCCGCTGGCATCCTCAAGGGTCGCGGCCATGAGCGCTTTTACTCCGAGATCCTTTTTCATCGATTCCGGGGGACGCGGAGGATTCGCAAAGAATTGACCGGTGCGGCGATCCCATCCGAAACCTTCTCCCCGGCCCTCGACAGAGTTCCAGCACAGCGTGACTTCGAGACAATCGAGCAGATAGGCGTCCGCGCGAACGGGCGGAAGAGTTTCGGGCCCGCTCAGTGCCTGCTCCGTGGGACGAACGCGCCAGACGAAAATACGTTCCAGCTCGTCTTCAAGGATTGCGAGGCAAGCTTGCTCGCAATCAAAAGCGAGGGCGAGTTCGACGAGCGCCTGATGCACGGATTCCGAAAGTCCGCGACCAAATTGAAATTGTCCGGTGATCTTCTCCAAAACCGTCCGGCGCTGGTCCTCTTCTTTCTCGCGCGAGGCCACCCACGCCGCACCGACGCAACCAGCAGCCAACGCCAGGCAAAGGAGAACCAGGTCAATGACCGAGGTATCGCTCCCCCGGTAATGAATCGCCAGGCGCAACGTTGCCGCAGTGACGGCGATTCCGACGAAGGCGTTCGCGATTCGCCGCGTCGCATAGGTAGCGACGGCGAAGGCTGCAAAGGACGACACGAAGAGGATGGCCACGAAAGATGAGGACAAAATAAGAAATACGGCAAGCAGCGCCACGTCCATCCACACCGGCAATTGGAGGCCGGACTCGGGATGCAACCGGCTGATGACCGCGAGAATGAGTGCAGCCAGGAAGTACCCGATGAGAAGCCACTGGTCAGGCCCGATCGCGTGCCGCGCCTGTGCCATGCTCGTCAGCGCGATAAATACGCACGCGAGCCGCGCGATCGCGACTTGCCGGCCGAAATGGGTCTTCTCTGCGAAGCTGGCGAGCATAATGCCTAGGACAAATCCCCCTTATCGAGGCTAGCATGGCAGCGAGGACGCCCGGCGCCGTGTTGCCTTTCGTGTAATGCCGAATCCGCGAGGCCGGGGGGCCATCTCTCGGGGGTCGGAATGAAGGTGGCGCGATTTGCCGGTGGCCCGGCGAGTCCTGCGAATAGTTGACAGGCGAGAGATAATCTTCTGGACGGACCTGCTGCAGTCACGGAACTTCACCGAGGAAAATTTGACCGAACGCTTTACGCGGGGAGAGGCGCGGCGAATCGTGGGCGTGGACGATCGCCGGCTCCGCTATTGGGAGCGATTGCGCCTGGTGCGTCCGCGCATCCGATGGGGCGAACGATTCTACGACTTTGGCGATCTGGCAGCTCTCCGCGTCATCAAGCAATTGACTGATTCGCGCGTGCCTGCGTACCGGCTGGGTCGCGCCGTGACGGCGATGGCGCGCCAGCTCGGGCAGCCTTCGCTGCGCGTCGAAAACCTCCAAATCGTCGAGTACGGGCGGAACGTAGCCGTTGTGCCGCCGGGCACGAATTCGGCGCCGTTCGACCCCATAACGAGACAATGGATGCTGCCGATACAGCGCCGCGCGGTGGCGCAGCGGCTGCATCAGTTGGAATCCCGCACCGCGGAAGAATGGTTCGAGATTGCCGCGGCGGCGGAGGGACGGCCTGACAGCATCCAGGACGCGATTTTTGCGTATCAGCGCGTGATCGAGCTGGCGCCGGATTGGGTGGAGGCCTACATCAATCTCGGCGTGTCGCAATATCACACGCGGCAACTGGAAGAAGCGCAGAAGTCATTTCTGGCGGCGCTGGCACTCGATTCCTCGAATGCAATTTGCCGGTATAACCTCGGGTGCGTTCTCGAGGAATCCGGGAAAATTGACGAAGCGATCGACAATCTACGCCGCGCTGTGCGCGCCATGCCCGCTCACGCCGACGCGCATTTCAACCTCGCGCTGGCCTACGAAAAGAAAGGTGATGAAACGCGAGCGCGGGAGCACTGGAGCCTGTATTTGAAATTCGATCCGCACGGAGCGTGGGCCGAAAAAGCGCGCGCGCGAGTTCGACAGCTCGGGCCAAACCGCAAACCGCCTTCCCCGCCGATTCCCTTCCCGAAGAAACCGTAGAAGGAACACGCTAATATCAGGGAATCCAAAGCCCCCGGCCGGTGCGAATCCCCCCGACGCAAGAAAAGAGACCCTTCGTGGATCAGAAAGCGTCTCGATAATCCGAAGGACTTGGTGGCTTGACTGGATGCGAGGAGAGGGCCGATGAACCGAATTCAGCGTATCGCGCTGGTGATCGTTGCAGGCGCGTGCGGCATGACGTGGCTCGCGGCGGCGCGAGCGCAGGAAATTCCGCCGAGCGCGTATCAAGAATTGCGCTGGCGGATGATCGGTCCGTTCCGCGGCGGCCGGACGCGTGCGGCAACGGGCGTTCCGAGCGAGCCGAACGTTTTCTACGTCGGGCAAGTGAACGGCGGCGTCTGGAAATCGAATGATTACGGACGCGGGTGGAACCCGATTTTCGACGGTCAGCCGACGCAATCGATTGGTGCAATTGCGGTGGCGCCATCGGACCCGAATATTATTTATGTGGGCAGCGGCGAGGGACTCCAACGGCCGGATCTCTCGGTCGGCGACGGAATTTATAAATCGACCGACGCGGGAAAAACGTGGACGCACCTCGGCCTGCGCGATAGCCAGCAAATTCCCGCGCTCGCGATCGATCCGCGCGACCCCAACCGGGTTTTTGCGGCCGTTCTGGGACATCCGTACGGCGCGAATGAAGAGCGCGGAATTTTCCGCACGACGGATGGCGGAAAAACCTGGGAAAAAGTTCTCTACAAAAACGCGGACACCGGCGCTTCCGATATCGAAATGGATCCGCAGAGCCCGGACGTTCTGTACGCGTGCCTTTGGGCAGCGCGCCAAGGCCCGTGGGAATACGGCAACGCCTACAACGGCAAGGACGGCGGGCTTTTCAAATCGACGGACGGCGGCGCGACTTGGAACAAGCTCACGAACGGCCTGCCGGACGATCTGGTTCAAATTTATGTTGCGATTGCACCGAGCAAACCGAGCCGGCTCTACGCAACGGTGGCGACTTCAAAATCTGGGGAATACCAAACGGGCGCAGGCCTGGGCGTCTATCGCTCAGACGATGCCGGCGAACACTGGATGCAAATTACGACCGATCCGCGCCCGGCGATGCGCATCGGCGGCGGAGATCTTCCGGTGCCGCGGGTAGACGGCAAGAATCCTGACGTAGTGTATAGCGCGAGCATCGTGACTTTGCGCTCGGAGGACGGCGGAAAAACGTGGGACTCGATTCGCGGCGCGCCCGGCGGCGACGATTACCAGAATATTTGGATCAATCCGAACAATCCGGACATTTTGCTCGTCGTGAGCGATCAGGGAGCGATCGTCTCCGTGAACCGTGGAAAGACGTGGAGCTCCTGGTACAACCAGCCGACCGCCCAGATTTATCACGTGAGTGTGAGCGGGGATTTTCCGTATCGCGTTTGCGGCGGGCAGCAGGAAAGCGGATCTGTTTGCATCGAATCGCGCGGCAACGACGGCGAGATCACGTTTCGCGACTGGCACCCCGTGGGCACGATTGAGTATGGCTATGTCGCGCCCGACCCGCTCAATCCCGACATAGTCTTCGGAGCCGGAACGAACGAGGTTTCAAAGTTCCATTGGAGCACGGGACAAGTCGAAAACGTCACGCCAATTCCAATCCGCGGCGAGAAGTACCGGGTCGACCGGACGCAGCCGGCGATGTTCTCGCCGGTAGATCCGCACATTTTCTATTACACGGCGAATTACGTCTTCAAGACGGTCGACGCCGGAAAACATTGGCAGACGATCAGCCCGGATCTCACGCGGCCGCACGATGGGATTCCCGCGTCACTCGGGCAGCTCGCGGCGAAAGACGCAAAGGCCGGCCAACAGCGCGGAGTCGTATATGCGCTGGCGCCATCGTTCAAGAATGGAGAAACGCTCTGGGCTGGGACTGACGACGGAATGATCTGGCTCACCCGCGACGGCGGCAAGAATTGGAAAGACATTGCGCCACCTGAACTCACTGCGTGGAGCAAAGTGACGCAGATCAGCGCATCCCATTTCGACGAGAACACGGCTTATGCGTCCGTGAGCCGCTTCCGCATCGACGATTTGCACCCGTACATCTATCGCACGCATGACGGCGGAAAGACGTGGTCGCGAATTATCGCGGGCCTGCCGGACGATTCACCTGTCGACACGGTGCGTGAGGATCCGGTGCGCGAAGGTCTGCTCTTCGCCGGGACGGAGAAATCGGTGTGGGTGTCGTTCGATGACGGCGAGCACTGGCAATCATTGCAATTGAATCTGCCGCACACGTCAATGCGCGATCTTTGGATTCACGAGGACGACTTGATTGTCGCGACGCACGGCCGCTCGTTTTGGATACTCGACGACATCTCGCCGCTGCGCCAGCTCGACGCCGCGGCTGTAACAGCCGATCCGCATCTCTTCAAGCCGGCGCCGGCCTATCGCGTCCGCCGCGACACGAATACAGATACTCCGCTGCCCCCTGACGAACCCGCCGGACAGAATCCTCCCGACGGCGCAATGATCGATTATTACCTCGGGCAACCGGCCACCGGCGCCGTGGAAATCCAGATTCTCGATGCAAAGGGTCAGATTGTGCGGCGCTATTCCAGCAACGATTCGGCTGCGGTGACGCAAGAAGAGCTGGAAAAACAGCTCATTCCGCCTTATTGGGTGCAGCCTCAACGGCAAGTGCTGACGGGCGCGGGCATGCACCGGTGGGTTTGGGATTTTCGTTACGCGCCGCCAGTGGCCATTCGTCACGGCTATCCGATCGCGGCGGTTCCCGGCGATACGCCTCGCGGCCCTCTGGGCCCGCTCGCCCTGCCGGGCGAATACACCGTGAAGCTGATTGTGGACGGAAAAACATATGGCTCGCCACTCACGATCAAAATGGATCCGCGCGTAAAGGCCACGCAAGCCGATCTCGCCGTGGAATTGCAGACTGAGACGCACGAAGCGGAAATTCTTTCGAGCAGCTCGACCGTTCTGATGCAGGCCCGCTCGATCCGCGAGCATCTTGAGGACGACGCGAAGGAAGCATCGGGCGCCGCAAAGGAGGCCATCGAGAACGCACAGAAGAAAATCGGAGTTGCACTCGGAGAAGATCCGGAAGACGCCAGCGGAGCCTCTTCAAAAAGCTCGCTCGCAAAAGTAAACAGCGACATCGCCGGGCTCTACGAACAAGTCGACCGAGGCGACGCAGCGCCCACGGCCGCGCAGATCGCCGCCACATCCCAGATTGCTGCAATATCTGATGCCGCGATCAAGCGTTGGAAGGAGTTCCTGTCCGCGGATCTTCCCGAGCTCAATCGCCAGTTGCACGAGGCAAAACTTCCAGAAATAAAAATCGAAGCGCATCCGCAACTCTCGGAAATGCCGGAGGGCGACGAGGAATAGTAGAACGAATCGCGAGCTCGGCATGAATTGCGGTGCGGCGAGACCAAACGAGGAAAATCTCACACTTGCGTATTGTCGAAATGCCTACCCGCTTCTTGCGCCTCTTTGAAGCGCTGGCTTATGATTGCCCCGCGAGGCTGCAGCCGCTTTCCGTGCGGCAACGAATTTAGGCTCCATGCCTGCATCTGAGCACCGGGCGATTACATGCCTGATACGGCCCACAATCTTTCAGCCGGCGATCGAGTCGGCAATTACCAAATTCTGGCGTTGGCCGGCGTCGGCGGGATGGGTGTGGTCTATAAGGCGCTCGACACCAAGCTCGAGCGCACCGTCGCGCTCAAGTTCCTGCCGCACGAACTGAACATCAGCGACAAAGAGAAAGAACACTTCCTGAAGGAAGCACGTACCGCCTCTTCGCTCGATCACCCCAACATCGGCGTCATCCACGGAGTCGAAGAAACGCCCGACGGCCGCTCATTCATCGTGATGGCGTTTTATGAAGGTGAATCGCTCTTTCAGAGAATTCACCGCGGCCCAATTCCGGCTCGCGAAGCGGTGGATTTAGCGATCCAAATCGCCCAAGGACTTGAGGCCGCTCATGCGCGGCATATCGTCCACCGCGACGTGAAGCCTTCGAACGTCCTGATCACGAATCAGGGCCTGGTCAAGATTGTGGATTTCGGGCTCGCCCGGGTGGTCACGTCGGCCAGCATGACGCAGACCGCCAGCACGGCAGGCACGGTAGGCTACATGTCACCCGAGCAGACGCTAGGCAAGCCTTTCGACCATCGAACGGATATTTGGGCGCTTGGCGTAATTTTGTCCGAGATGCTCGCCGGCCAGAATCCGTTCCGGCGCGAGAACGTTCCCTCGATCATCGTCGCCATTTTGGGTGAGCCGCCGCCCACGTTGAGAGGAATCTCGCTCCCGCTTCAGCAGATCGTGTATCGGGCTCTCTCGAAGGACCCGGCTCACCGCTATCAGAGTTGCTCCGAGTTTCGTGCCGACCTGGAGAACGCGCGAAGTGGACTTGCGCCTTCCACTGGCGTGGATCCATCCGCACCCACGCAGTCGCTCAGCTCGCCTCAGCTCCAGAAGTACATCGAGCACGCGTCCGAGTCCGCCTGGGGATTTGCCGCGGCGCGCCAGAATCGAGCGTGGCAATGGCTGTTCGGCGTTGCGAGCGTCGTCGCGCTTGTGGCGCTCACGGTGCTTCTCGTCCCATCGCTTCGGGAGCGCATCGAGGGAAATCTATTCGCGCCGGGCGAGAAGCATATTGCGGTGCTGCCTTTCGATAATATCGGCAGTGATCCCGCGAACGAGCCGCTCGCGGAGGGCCTGATGGACAGCCTCGCGGGAAAATTGTCGGACCTGGACGTGGGCGGCAAGTCGCTGTGGGTTGTCCCGTCGAGCGAAGTGCGCCACCACAAAATTTCTGACGCGACATCGGCTTTGCGCGAGCTCGGCGCCACGCTTGTAGTCAAAGGCAGCATTGAACGCAATGGCCAGGACCTTCGCCTGACGGCCAACCTGATTGACACGAAGAACCTGCGTGAGATTGGGTCAGCGAGTTTTGAAGATCGCGCGGGCGATCTCGAAACGCTGCAGGATGAAACGGTTTCCCAACTCGCGAAGCTGATGCGCATCAACGTCAGCACGGAGATGCTCCGCGCGACTGGCGGATCCGTAGTTCCCGCCGCCTACGAGTCATACGTCAAAGCTTTGGGCTATGTGCAACGCTATGACGAGCCCGGAAACCTCGATTCAGCCATCGCGGCGCTCAATGACGCCGTGAAGACAGACCCGCGATTTGCGCTCGGATTCGCGGAACTCGGAGAGGCCTACCGGATGAAGTTTCAGGTCAATCCGAATCCCAAATGGGTTGAAGAAGCCACCGCGAATTGCAACTACGCATTGCAGCTCGACAGCCGGCTTCCCGGGGTTTACGTCACGCTTGGAAACCTCCACAACCTTCAGGACAAGCTTGATCTCTCATTGCAGGAGTACCAGCAAGCTCTTCAATTGAACCCTCATGACGCGGCTGCGCTAATGGGCGAGGCCGGGACTTATGAAAAGATGGGGCGAATCGCCGATGCAGAGGCGTCTTTCAAACAGGCCGCGGCGCTGCGGCCCGACGATTGGAACGGATACAACTCACTTGGCGTGTTCTATAACCACGAGGGAAAACATGCGGAAGCCGTCGTGCAATTGCGACACGCTGCCGAACTGACTCCGGATAATGCCGTCGTTTACAGCAATCTTGCGGCCGCATACCTGGACGGAGGCGACCCGAAGGACTATCCGCAAGCTGAAGCGGCACTCAAAAAATCAATTCAGCTCAGCCCGAGCTACTTCGCCTATTCCAATCTCGCGTTTCTATACTTGAATGAAAAACGCTACGCCGAATCAGCTGCCATGAGCCAAAAAGCGCTCCAGCTCAACGATAAGGATTACATGGTTTGGGCGAACCTCGCGAGCGCTTACCAGGCGTTGAACCAAAAGGAAAATTTCGAAGCTGCGCGAGATCACACAATCACGTTGCTGGAGCAGTCGGTGAAACTCAAACCCGAGGATGCGCTCTTGCAAGCTTCGCTTGCCTCTCTTTACTCCGAAAAAGGTTTGCGAGAAAAAGCTATTCCCCGCGTCCAGGCTGCCCTGGCACGCGCGCCCGACGACGCGAATGTCCTTGAATTAGCAGGAGAAACATATGAGAATCTCGGCGACCGAAGCCGTGCTCTCGAATACATCGAAAGAGCCGTCCAGCACGGCTACTCTCTCGAAGATCTCAAAGACACTCCGGAATTGAAGAATCTGGTCTCCGACCCGAATTTTCGGCCCAACGCGAAGAAATCGAATCCTTGAGAAGGAGAATGAAAAATGGCAGAACCCGCACCGGCAAAACGCATAGCAGCAGCATCGCACACGATCACGGTATCCCAGACTGGCAATCCCAGCCCGCTTCAAACGAACGCCGATGACGCTGATTCGATCTATTTCAATGTCACCGGCGGCCAACCCTGCTGGATTTGGACTTGGGATTCGGATGGGAATCCTGCGAATATTTTCACCAATGAGCAAAATGACTATCTGGTATGCGCAGCTGGACTGAACGGACCTTATACTTTTGCGTCGGGCGTCGACGGCGAGGTGTGGTTTCAAGCCACAGCACCGAATGCCAGCCAGCCGCCTCCGCCCACTATTGCGAAAACCAAGGACGTGCTGATCGGCGTGAAAGGCACGATTATGATTACGTCTTCGGCGACGTCCAAGAAGTAGATCGAAGCACCAGCACGTCTAACTACGAACTGGCAGGCGCTTCGTTCTCCGCGAAATATTCCAGCCCGGTGCCTGCCCAACATGCCTGCCCAACACGATCGGTCGGCCGCGGCCTCGGCTTTTTTAATTGGTGCGGTCGTAGACTCGCTCGATTTGGATCGGACGCAGCGTCGCCCGCCTTCGATGATTCCTGCCAGCCAAGTTGCACGTTCCGAGTACTGGAACGCATATTGACAAGTGCATAGATGAAGAGAATAATTCGCGCACTCTAGAGTGCTCGTTTTGCACCTTCCGAATGCGCCGTCCCGCCGCAGAGGACCAAGGAGCCGACGATGGAACTGAATAAATTCGCAAAGCCTGTGTGCACCCGGCTCACCGGCATGGGCATCCTGCTGCTGATGGCGATGCCGGTGTGGGCGCAATCGGGCGCCCCGGCGCCGTTCAAGGATTTTCAGGGTTACGTGGCGTGGATGCAGAAAATCCACAAGGCGCCGTTCAACCGCAACGAGGTGATGCCGCCGGGGGCGGCCAAGGCGCTGCTGGATGCGCAGGCGAAGGTTCTCGCGCTAGGTGCTCAGAACGTCGCGGCGCCAGCGCCTCCCTACCGAAATATAAAGGTCAACCAGGACCGCAATCCGTGGCCGAAAGTCGAAATCGCGTCAGCAGCGGATCTGTCAGAGCCCAGCGGCTGGTTGGTAATGACGATCGATTATCGCGTCAACTTTCCCCGAATGTTTTATCACGTGTCAACGAGCGGCGGAAAAACCTGGACGGATGACATGCTGGTCGAGGGAGCAGATCCCAACCTCGGCTCGATTCCGCTGACGTATCAAGATTATCCGGGGCTTTCGTTCGACGGCGCGGGGAACAACTACCTTTCGACGCAAAGCGGCAATGCGATCGTGGATTTCACGAACGAATACATCAACGACGACACCGAGATCGATGTGGTTCAGGGATTCGATCACGGCACCTACTCGGCTCTGATTCCTACCGTGATTGACAGTCAACCCTGCAGCGGCACGTTCAGTAATTTCGTCTGCAACGGAGGCGTGAGCCAGCCGCTGAATTCGACCGATGGAAACAACGGAAGCCCGAATGCCGGGACGAACTACGTGTACTACACGTTTTACTGCAACGTATCATCCGGATCGTGCACCGACGGCACGGCTGTTGTTCCGAGCGCCGGCACAGCGATTTTGGAGTCGCAGTCGCCCGGCCCCGGCGAGGCTTACACTGCTCCCGCATTGGTAAGCGGCTCGCTGGTCAACACATCGTACTCCGACATGGTCATCGATCCCTCCGGCACGCCGCACATTTTTTTCAACGACTACACGGACGCGCCGGTCATCAACATGTGGGAATCGTCGTTGAGCGGGGGCGTATGGACGGTCTCGAAAAATCCCGTCGTAAGCTTTGTCTACAACGGTCTTCAAAACGTGAACTGGGCATTTCCCGATAGCGGAGCGGCAGCGCCGGGATGCAGCATCCACAGCCACACCGCGTATTGCGCGTTCTCAGCGAATCAAATCGCCGGAGGGCCCGTCGAGGCCACACCGAGCGTTTATCTTGCGAGCATCAACGTGAACACCGGAGCTTCCACAATCGCGCGAGTGAACAACGATCCGTTCAACGACATGAAGCACCATTTTTTCGGTTGGGCGACGGCGACTCCGGCAGGCGCTGTTTACGTAGGCTGGTTTGACGATCGGAACGACCCCACGAACACGAACGTGCAGTATTTTGTCGGCAAGTCGATCGATGGCGGACGGACATTCCGTCTTCAATTGCCCGTCAACGACGTGCCGTTCAACCCGTGCATCGGTTTTCCCGGATGCGAATATTTCGGCTCCTACAACCAACTCGTGTCCGGGCCGGATGGAGTGGTGCACGCCGCATGGCCGGACACGCGCGACGGCGCTACGATGCAGATTTGGTCGCAAATCGTACAGTTTTAGCGTTCCAGCCCAAACACAGAACCGTTGAGAATCGAGCATCTCGTTCGGAGATGCGCATCGTCGCGCGCTCCTCGCAATGCTTTGGTTCGATCCGGGCGACGTGTGGAGCTGAAGGTAGACGGTTAACCTGCTTTTCGACACGCAGAAAATAGCGTAAACTGTTTTCAGCCGGCCGGTGGTGAGCGTAGCTCAGTTGGTAGAGCATCGGTCTGTGGCACCGAACGTCGTGGGTTCAAATCCCATCGCTCACCCCATCTAATCCTCGCCTCCAATTGCAGTCGAAACGGGACCTCCAACAACGCCTAAAATGTCCGAGTACGGTCCCAGGGCCCTAATAACCTTTTGATTATAAACTCCGAACCATGGACTAGTACTGCCCCAAAGAGGTGCTAGTCTGACCTTGAGCGCCAGAGTGGCTTTCGGCCCCGAAGCCACCATTCCGGCGGGATGCCTTGTCGCGACACGGGGGAGTGTTCATCGCGACAGGCAACCGCTTGGATTCGTTTCCGACTCGACGGAGCCCTGGCTCAACCGCGCGGCGCTCGCATTAGCGACAAAGGGTTCGTCGCATGAAAACTACCAGGCGATCCGTGATCGGAACGACCTTGGCGTTAGCATTGTTTCTCGTGCGGCCGGCGACGCCAGCGCAGGCCCAAGACACCCAAGACAATCAAAATCCTCCGGCAAACCTGAAACAACTGAGTCTCGAGCAACTGGGTGACGTCGAGGTCACCACCGTTTCGAAAGAGCCCGAAAAGGTTCAACAAACGCCCGCCGCAGTTTACGTTCTCACTCAGGAAGACATCCGCCGATCCGGCGCGACAAGTATTCCCGAAGCGTTGCGGCTTGTCCCAGGAGTGGAAGTCGCTCAGGTTGATTCCGATCATTGGTCCATTTCGATTCGGGGGTTTGCCGGACAGTTCTCGAAATCCTTGCTCGTTCTGATTGACGGCCGCAGCGTTTATACGCCGCTGTTTTCGGGTGTCTACTGGAATGTCCAAAATCTAATGCTTGAGGACGTCGAGCGGATCGAGGTAGTGCGCGGTCCGGGAGGCACGATCTGGGGCGCAAACGCCGTCAACGGCGTGATCAATATCATCACCAAGAGCGCCAAGGATACGCAGGGCGAGCTCGCCACTGCCGGTGGCGGAACTGTGGACCAGGGAACGGGCGGCGTGCGCTACGGCGGCTCGGTGGGAAAGAATTTCGATTATCGAATATACGGGATGGGATTCATCCGCGGCGCTGAATACCACTCGGACGGAGATGGATTCGACGACTGGCGCGTGCGCCAATCAGGCTTCCGCACGGATTGGAAAATGGGCGACAACGACGCTCTTACTGTCCAGGGAGACATCTACGGAGGCTTGACCGGTGAGCGCGTTTCCATCGCTACCTTTAATCCCCCAGCGGAGCTCTTTCCCGACGACACCGCGTACGTTTCCGGTGGAAATATCGTCGCGCGCTGGCAGCACAACTTGAGTGAAGGCTCCGACATCCAGATCCAGACTTACTTCGACCGGACCAACTTCCAGGACGTCGAGCTAGGGGAGACGCGCGACACTTTCGATGTTGACCTCATTCAACATCAGCGCATCCACAGCAACCAGGAGCTCACTTGGGGTCTCGGCGCGCGACTCAGTCCAAGCAACTTTATTCAAACGTCGCCGGGCGTGAATTTCCTCCCGAACCAGCAAACTGACACCATCTACAGCGGTTTCGCGCAATACGAAATTCCGATCATAGACAAAGTCACGCTCACTGCCGGCACCAAGCTGGAGCACAACAATTTCAGTGGTTTCGAATACCAGCCGAGCGTGCGGTTGCTCTGGGCCCCGACTCCGCGCCAGTCGTTCTGGGTTGCCGCGACGCGAGCTGTCCGGACGCCTTCGCGCCTGGATCAGGACGTGCAATTCGCGATTTTCATCACCGACACTCCGCCACCGGCGATCTATTTCGATATCGAAGGCGATCCGAATTTCGTCTCCGAGAAGTTGTACAGCTGGGAGGCTGGCTACCGCACGTCGATCACGAGTCACTTTTACCTGGATTTCGCCGCTTTCTACAACGTCTATCACGATCTGCAAAACTACGGCCCGCTTTCCATCGTTGCGCAACCGACGCCGCCGCCAGCACATTATGCGATCGTCGTGCCCTACGCGAATGGCATCGAAGGCAATACGACCGGAGGGGAAATTGCGCCGGACTGGCAGATCACGCCGTGGTGGCAGGTGCGCGCCAGCTATTCATTCCTGCGTATGAACCTGAGGGACGCCCCAGGATTCACGAACGTGGGAAGCTTGCTGAGCAGCTATGAAGGGTCCAGTCCGCGTCACGTGGGCGTCGTGCAATCGCTGGTGAATCTGCCTAAGCGATTCGAGCTCGATCTGATGTATCGCGTCACTACCGGGCTGACTGCGCAGGCTGTTCCTACCTATCAGACCGGAGACGTAAGGCTTGGATGGCATTTCGGCGAACATGCCGAGTTTTCGGTGGTGGGTCAGAATCTGATGCAGCCGTTCCATACGGAATTTGGCGGAGACCCGGGCCCTCTCGTCGGGATCAAGAGAAGCGTTTACGGGAAGATTACGCTGCGACGATGAAGGCTGATCATGAAGCGAATCCTCAACATCCGATTCCTTCGAAGTGAAGCCGCCAATTGCGGTGGCTTGAGTTGCGTGAGATCGCTTTTTCTCATCGTCCTCGTGCTGGCAGCGTGCGCGATCGTTCCATCCAGTTTGTTCGGGCAGCAGCCCAAGCCCAGTGAGTATCAGATCAAGGCAATTTATCTCTACAACTTCAGCAAGTTTGTCGAGTGGCCTCCGGCGGCGGCGCTCGCGCAAGACGAGCCATTCCCCATTTGCGTGTTAGGCAAGGATCCTTTCGGTCCGGTTCTGGATACGATTCTTTCCGGCGAAGACTCCGCCGGTAAGCGCTACGTGGCACGGCGCATTTCGAGGCCGCAGGATGCCGCTTCTTGCCGAATCTTGTTCGTGGCTGCATCCGAGGAAGGCCGTCTCAAAGAGGTCGTTGCGGCCGTCGACAAGCTGAGCGTGCTCACAGTCAGCGACATTCCTCGATTCTCCCAGCGCGGAGGAATGATTCAGTTCCTGTTGGACGGAGACAAAGTTCGTTTCGAAGTGAATTTGACGAATGCGACGGACGCAGGGCTGATTCTCAGTTCTGACCTGCTCAAAGTTGCAGTCACGGTACGAAAGAATTCTCAGCCCGGAGACTGAAAGTACGATGGCGACGCAACACCCGGTCTCGGTTGCTACAAAGCTGACGCGGATGAACATGGTGGTGTGTGCGACGGCATTGATCCTGGCTTGCACGGGATTTGTTGCGTATGACCTGTCTTCATTCCGCGATTCGATCGTGCGCAATCTCTCGATTCAGTCTCAGGTTGCCGGATCGAACAGCGTCTCGGCGCTCTTGTTTGACGATCGCAGCAGCGCGGAAAGGACTTTGGCCGCATTCAAGCTCGCGCCCAATATCGTGTCCGCTTGCATTTACAAAGCCGACGGAACGGTTTTCACAAGCTATCAGCGGGATGCCGGCGCACCGATACCAGCGAATCCTTCGATTCTTCCGGGTCAAGACGAGCATTATTGGTTCAGCCGCCAAAATGTGATGCTGGTTCACACGATCACATTTCAGGGCCAGCCAACAGGCTTCGTTTTCATCCAATCGGATCTCCAGACACTTCGGGCCCGGCTCACGCGCTATGTGGCCATCGCGGCAATCATGCTGATGATTTCGCTTCTGGCCGCATTCGTGGTGTCGCGCTTATCGCGCAAATCGGTCGCCGAGCCCATCGTCAGTTTGGCGGAGGTTGCACGTCATGTTTCCCGCGACAAGGATTACTCGCTGCGGGCATCGCAGGAGGGAGCAAGCGAAGAATTGTCCGTTCTGGTGGAGGCGTTTAACGAGATGCTAGTCCAAATCCAGGAACGCGACCGGAGCTTGCATGCCGCCCATCGCGAACTGGAAAAACGCGTCGAAGAGCGCACCTCAGAATTGGCTGCTGCGAATCGCGAGCTCGAATCTTTTTCGTACTCCGTGTCGCACGATTTGCGCGCACCGCTACGAAGCATCGATGGCTTCAGCCAGGCGCTCGCAGAGGATTACGGAGACAAATTCGACTCGCAAGGCTTGAGCTATATCGAACGGGTTCGAGCCGCCACCCAGCGCATGGGTCTACTGATTGACGATCTGCTGAATCTTTCGCGCGTCACGCGGGCCGAGATCCATCGGGAGGCGGTCGACCTTTCCGGAATCGCACGATCCGTCGTTGCAGAACTGGCCAAAAACGACGGCCAGCGGCAGGTCGAATGGATCATACAAGATGGCGTGAACGCATCGGGCGATTCCCGATTGCTGCGAGTGGTGCTCGACAATCTCCTGGGAAATGCGTGGAAATACACGTCGAAACACGAACGCGCCCGCATCGAGTTCGGCCAAACGAATTCTAACGGCAGCTCGGCGTACTTCGTGAAAGACGATGGCGCCGGATTCGATCCCGTTTATTCCGAGAAGCTTTTCGGCGCATTTCAACGGCTGCACAAAGTCACCGAGTTTTCGGGCACCGGCATCGGCCTGGCGACAGTCCACCGCATCATTCATCGCCACGGGGGCCGGGTGTGGGCCGAATCAGCCGTCGAAAAAGGCGCGACATTCTATTTCACTCTCTAAAGACTGGACGGATTGGAGGGACCAATGGACGACGCAGTGATTCTGCTGGTTGAGGATAACCCGGACGACGAGGCGCTTACTCTTCGTGCGTTGAAGAAGAACAACATCAAGAACGAGGTCATTATCGCGCGCGACGGTGCGGAAGCGGTTGATTACTTATTTGGTACCGGCTCGTATGCTGACCGAAACGAACGAATCATGCCGCAAGTCATATTGCTGGATCTCAAATTGCCCAAAATGGACGGGTTTGAAGTGCTGCGCCGTCTGCGCGCGGACGAGCGCACCAAATTGTTGCCGGTTGTGATTCTCACGTCTTCGGACGAAGAGCGAGACAGGATCGCAGGCTACGACCTGGGAGCGAACAGCTACGTTCGAAAGCCCGTAGAGTTTGGGAGTTTCATCGAGGCGGTGAGACAGCTCGGCCTCTACTGGCTGGTCTTGAATCGAACGGCGCCATCTTCGCGGAGAAATTGAATGTCAACACCCCTTCGCATTTTAATCGTCGAAGACTCGGAAGATGATGCCGCGTTGATAGTCCGAGAGCTGCAACGCGGCGGATTCAACGTCAGCCATTTACGCGTCGATTCGGCAGACTCCCTGGTCTCCGCGCTCGCCGCAACGAAGTGGGACATCGTCGTATCCGACTATTCGATGCCGGGCTTCTCTGGAACTGAAGCGCTGAAATTGGTGCGCGCGAGAAATACTGAGGTGCCTTTCCTCTTCATTTCCGGAACGCTCGGCGAGGAAACAGCCGTCGCAGCCTTGAAATCGGGCGCACAGGATTACCTCGTGAAAGGCAAACTGACCCGGCTCGTGCCGGCAATTGAACGCGAGCTGCGTGAGGCCGATGGAAGACGCGAGCGCCAGAAATTGGAAACGCAGCTACATCACCTTCGCCGGTTTGAAGCCATCGGTCGTCTGGCGGGCGGAATCGCGCACGATTTCAACAACGTCATCGGTGCGATCCTGGGATGGGCCGAACTCGGATATCAAGAGCTGCCGGACGATCACAAAACGCGTGAACGCCTGCAAAAAATCCAACACCAGGCGCACCGTGCGGCCGGTCTGACGCGCCAATTGCTCGCCTTTGCGAGGCGCCAAGTCTTGCAGCCGCAAAACCTGGACATCAACGCACTGGCAAAGGAAACGGTCAGCCTGCTTGGCAAGATCATCGGCGAACAGATTGAAATTGAGCTCGTGCTCGAGCCCGATCTTGAGCCGGCGTGGGCGGACGCGACGCAGATCGAACAGGTGGTTATGAATCTGTGCATCAATGCGCGGGACGCCATGCCCCTCGGCGGAATAATTCGGATTGAGACGCGCATGGCAGAACTCCGGCCCGGCGATGGAGTGCTTCGCAGCGAATCTCGAGCCGGAAAATACGTCTTGCTCACGATCACCGACAATGGAACAGGCATGGATGCGGAGACGTTAGATCACATCTTTGAACCATTTTTTACGACGAAGGAAGTGGGAAAAGGAACTGGACTCGGCCTGGCCACGGTTTACGGCATCGTGAAGCAACATGACGGCGTCATCGAAGTGAAGAGCGAGCGCGGCGTGGGAACAACCTTTCGAGTTTACCTTCCGCTCGGAAGCGGCGCTGCTCAGGCCATAGCCAAGAAATCAGATGCGGAGGTAAGAGGCGGCACTGAAACAATTCTTGTCGCGGAAGACCATGACGCCTTGCGAGGAGCTGCGCAGGAAATGTTGGAATCTCTCGGCTATCGCGTGCTGCTCGCCGCGACGGGCGAACAAGCCGTTCAGATGTTCGAGGCCAGTGGCGGCATGGTCGATCTCGCGCTCTTGGACGTGGTGATGCCCATGATGAGCGGCCCGCATGCGTTCGAGAAAATGGCCGCACGCAAACCTCGCTTGCGCGCAATCTTCACGACGGGTTACACCGCCGAAGTCGACTCACTTAGATCGCTCGTGCGGAGAGAAGTCCTCGTGTTGCAAAAGCCGTACAGCTCAAAAGATCTCGGCCAGAAGGTACGTTCGCTCCTGGATCAGACAGTCTGACTGCGGGCTCGAACTTGGTGCTGTCTGTAGCGATCGGCTGAGGCACGATCGGAACCAAACACTTCCATACGCGTCCCGCCGGCGGTCCGAGGCGGTAACGATCCGCTCAAACAGTCGGTTCCCCTAATTCATCCCAGAGCTTTGTTCCGTGAGTCTCTCGCAGCGCCAGGCCGCCGACGACGAAGCTAATCAGGGAAACCGCAATCGGATAGTAAAGTCCGGCGTAGATATTGCCGGTCGCCGCGCAAATCGAAAGCCCAATCAGCGGCAGCAATCCGCCGAAAACGCCATTGCCGATGTGATACGGGAGCGAAAGCGACGTGTAGCGCACCCTCGCCGGGAATGCTTCCACCAAGTAAGCGGCGATTGGCCCATAGGTCATCGCGAAAAACACGAGTTGCAGCCAGTTGAAGAAAATAAGCGCGCCCATGTTTGGGTCCGCAGCTTCTCTTGCGGGAACGATCGCGCCGTTGGCATCGCGAGTCATTGGCGTAACGCTAATTGCACCGGTCACGCTGTTGCGCGTTGATGCCACCGAAACAACGTGATTCCCCGCCGCTCGCGCCATGGCGTGATAGATGGGCGTAAATGTCAGCGCCGCGATCAAAAATCCTGTCATCATGACTTTCTTGCGTCCGATTTTGTCCGAAAGCGCGCCGAAGATTATGAAAAACGGAAACGAGAGGGCGATCGCTGCAGCCACGATCACGTTCGCGGTGCGAGTATTCAATCGCAGGATCGTCTGCATGTAGAACAAAGAATAAAACTCGGCCGTATACGCTACGACGCCTTGTCCCGCTGCGGCTCCGAAAAGCGTAATCAACACGAGTTTCAGGTTCGACCAATTTCCGAAGGCGTCGCGCAATGGCTGCGTCGAAGTTTTGCCCGCCGCTTTCAATTTTGCAAAAATTGGAGACTCTCGCAGCTTCAGACGGATGTAAAGCGAGATGGCCACAAGAATCAAAGAAAATAGAAACGGAAGACGCCAGCCCCAGGCGCTGAATTTTTCCGCGGTCATTGCGAATTGCGTGGCCAGAATCACCAGCAACGAAATCATCAGCCCCAGCGCGGCGGTGATCTGGATGAAGCTCGTGTAAAAGCCGCGCTTGCCATCGGGCGAGTACTCGCCAAGATAGACGGCTGCGCCTCCATACTCGCCCCCGAGAGCGAGCCCTTGCAGGATTCGAATGACGATCAGCGTGACCGGAGCAAACCATCCAGCGGTCCGAAACGTTGGCATCAAGCCGATCGTCGCGGTGGACCCGCCCATGATGGCAAGCGTCGCGAGAAAAGCATTTTTTCGTCCAACCATGTCGCCGATGCGGCCAAAAAACAGCGCGCCGAACGGTCGGGCCACGAATCCCACCGCGAACGTCGCCAGGTATGCGATCAGCGCGAACATGTCGTTGCCCGGCGGGTAGAATTTCACAGACAGAATCGCGGTCAAGCTGCCGAAAATGAAGAAGTCGTACCACTCAATCAGCGTGCCTAGCGTCGACGCAGCGATTACCAGCGCGATGCTGCTGGATTTCGTCGCGCCCGACGTCTCACTCGCGTTGCTTGCCGCGATGGCCATAGCGATTCCCTTCGGCGTGGCGCCGCTTTGATGTGGCTGACGAGCCGCTGATTTTTCTCACCGAGCGTGACTTACGCCTAATGTCGCAGCGCGGGATGATAGCCCACTCGGCCGTTTCGTTCACCGGCGTCGAGTTGGCGCATGCACAAGCCGATCAAATCCCGCTGGCACTGGAAAATCTGAAACATCGGCAAATCCTGCGGCTGCACGATGTACGTGCCTGATTCGATCGCATCGGTGTCGTCAAAATTCGCGGCAACGATACCGTTTTCGGGCCTCGCGCGCACTCGAAACTGCCCCGACGACGGTTCGTAATTCCCATAACTGTAGCAGTGGCCGATGCACGCGCGATCTACAAGATGGTCAATCAGCACGCGCGAGCCGGGCAGCGGCCAGATCGTTGCGACCACGCGGGTGTCTGGTGGAAGCGAATCCGCGTATCGTTCCACTTGCTCTTCCATGTGATTGAGCGTGCCCGTATCCACATACAGATAAAAGAAAAAAACCGTTGCGACGGCTGCAAAACCAGCTAAATGCCATCGCTGCGGGCGTGCGGCGCCGACCACGCATAACGCCAGCACCGCCGTTACCGAAGTCAGCCGCTCCGTAAGCAGCCCAACCTGGGGCCCGAGCATCTCCGGCAGATACAGCACGCGCGGCAGAAGGAACGCCGCCACCACTGCGATTCCATAGAGCTGCAATGACAGCCACCAGCTACCGATGGATTCGTGGGATTGCACGCGTCGAATGATTTCCATTGCCACATAGAAGACCAGCAAGGCGAACATCGCATACGCCACCGCGCGATATTGAACGCCATACGTGATGAGCTGATCGGTGCCGTTGAATCGCAGCAGATTTCGCAGGAAGGGCCCCGAATTCCACATCACGTTGAAACTGTGCGCAAGAAAGAAGTGCACGGCCACAAGCACCGCGATCGCGCCCGCGAAAAGAAAATTCTGCGCACGAGCGCCGAACCGATTCGCGAGATAAATGTACGTCCCGGCGCATATAACCAGCACACATCCCAGCGGGTGCGCGAGCCATATCAGCGGCACGAGTAATAACAACAGAAGCAGCTCGCGTCCGCGTCCCCGCGCAATTAAAGCCAAAGCGACGAACGCGAGTCCGAGCGATAGGTAGTAATTCATGAAGCCCTGCTCGAACGTCCATCCATACGCAAAGGCTGCCAGCGCCGGCATCACGAACCACGGCGTGCGACGCGTCAATGCGCAAATCAGCGCGAATGCGCCCCAGAAAAACAGCAAGACCGCCGCCGCCACGACGATTTTTTCCGCGACCCGCAATCCAACCACTCTGGCCACGGCGCTGAGACTGTAATCGAAAAGCACGTTGTTCCACTGTCGCGCGAGCCACAGGCCCGGCGCTTTTCCTTGCTCTATCAATTGCACGAGCCAGGCGTTGTACGTGTGGCTTGGGAGGTCGCCGGCCGCGATGCGCGGGTGCCAGAAACAAGGAATGAGGAGCGCGACAGAAATTCCGACGACCAAAAGCCAGTTTGCCCGAAGAAATGTCGCGGTGATTTTTAGAGCGGGAGTCTCAGAATCGCACGTTTCGTTTTGAACCACCGACGCACTTTGCGTCGCACCCGTTGCTTGGTTCGCGGTTGTCTCCATAAACAGATGCCATCCTAGCAGTTAGCTCCTCCGCTCGCGGTACGCCCCTGTGCGAAGTCGCAAAAGCGATACTAGGCTCGGTGAATTCTGCCGCGACGGAATCAGTGGAAAGAACGCGAGTTCACGCCGGGGGAGCGGACAGCTACTTCGCGGCAGACTGCTCGATGGGACTGAAGTCGCTGCGCTTGAGGATCGTGTCGGTGCGAGCTTCTTTCTGAATGTCGCTTAGAACGGATTTCGCGTCGTCGAAGTGGCTTTTTGCATCCGCAGCCTTTCCGGATAGCACCAGGTTGCGGCCGTAGAGGTATTGGGTCTGCGCGAGCAGCACGCGCATGCCGAGCTTTTCGCTTCGATTCAACGCGCGATCGAGTTCCTGCTTCGCCTTCGGATAATTCTTCGTTTCGTTCAGCGCCTCGGCAAGGAAAACCGAGCACTGCACCGAAAGATATTTCAATCCGATCGTATTGGCGTCCTGTGAAAGAGAATTCAGCGTATTCACCGACGATGACGCGCCGCCCTCTTTGACCGCGACTTTCGCGAGATTGACCTTCGTCAGCAGCGTCACCGGCCGGTCCGACGTCTTTGAAACCGATTGCAGCGCCTGCTGGTAATCGGCCGAAGCGCCCTTGTAGTCGCCCTGATAAAAAAGATTGTCGCCTTCCGCATCCAGCGCGCTCGCAACCTGCACAGCGTTATTCCCATCGCGCGCCGCGGCAAGGCCCTGATCGAGATACTTCTTGGCTTCGTCGAATTGCCCGAGTTGCGCGAGCGCAGCGCCGTAATCCGTGTAGGCCTCCGCCAGCCAGTATCCGGTTTCGTGGATCGAGACCATCGTCTTCAGCGCATCATTCTCCGAGTCACGGGCCGCGCCCAGCCGCCCCTGATAACCGAACAGCTGTCCCATGCTCATGGACTCCAGAGCGGCGCCTCGCGTGTCGTTCGATTTCCGCCGCAGATCGAGCGCACGCAGATATTGTTCGACAGCGTGGTCGTATTGGCCGAGGTTCATATCCGTCTCGGCCAGATTGTGCAGTGTGTCCGCGATGTCACCCGCAACGTTCAATTTCTCGCGCAGGGTGAGCGCTTGGGAAAAATACGTCTGCGCGTCTTCGTAATCGCCCTTCGCCAGATACGTATTGCCGATATCATTCAGCGTCACTCCCTGATTGTTTTCGTCGCCAACGTCCACGTCAATCTGCACCGCCTGTTTCAGCAGCTTCAGCGCCTGATCGTACTGGCTGTGATCGTTGTAAAACCGCGCGAGATCCGTCAGAACTCCGCCTTCGCCTGCCTTGTCGCCGATGTCCCGCCGCATCTGCAGCGCATCGTTCAAACTCTTCAGCGCCAGATCGTTTTTCCCCAGCGCCGCCTGCATCTGCCCGATCATCTCGACGTTGTCGGCAATGCCCTTCTTCAGTCCGAGCCGCTTATTGATATCCAGCGCGTCCTGGAAATTCTTCAGCGCATCTTCCGGCTTGCTCAGTACGGAATACGCAATGCCGATCGCCTGGAGAATCTGCGCCTTCACTTCGTCGTTACCCAACTCAATGGCCATGCTCTGGGCGCGATTCAGATAATCCAGTCCCGCCTGAGCGTTTCCCGCTTCAATATCCACCCGGCCCATCGCCAGCAATCCATCCACGCGCTTCGGGTCCAGCGTGATGACGCGTTTGAACGTATCGCTGGCCTTGTCAAACATGCTCGCGTTCTCTTGCATTCGTCCGAGATCGAATAGAATATCGGCGTTGTCCGGCGCCAGTTTCACGATGTTCTGGTAGGCCTCAATCGCTTTCGGATAATTGTTCAGAATCTCGTCGTTGCGCGCCGCGATAAGGAATTTCTCCTGGTCCGGCAGTTTGTCGCTCAACTCGACGGCCTTCCGCGAACTCTGCTCCGCTTCGTTATCCTGCCCCAACTCCTTGTACGCCCGCGCGAGCTGCGAATACGCCATCGCAAAATCCGGATCGTCTTGCGTCGAAGCCTCAAATTTCTGCACCGCGTCCAGGTTCTTGCCCTGCCGCGCGAGTTGGAGCCCGTCGTTATATTCGCGCAGCGCCGGCAACGATGCCGACGTGGGCTTGAACGACATCGCCTGCAGCTCTTGCACCGCGCTCTTCGATAGATCGAGGCTCGCGCGAATATCCGCCGCCAGGTGGTCCACGGTCGCAAGAATTTCTTTGTCGCTGGCAGCGTCCGTTTTCAGTTGCGTCGTCCGCGAATGCCTCACGTCCTGTACCGTCGCATCGATCCGGATCTGATCGCCAAACTTTGCGTATTGTCCCCAGACGATGACATCGGCATTACTAAACTCCGCCACGCGCGCGATCGTCGGCGCGTCGAGCGATGTGTCGGGCGTGATCCGCAAATCGCGCACAATTTGCCCCACGCGCTCGGACGAAACCGTCCGCAGCCTCGCCGATTGCCCCACGTCCGTACTCAACATTTCCGCCACGCTCGATCCCAGCCAATCGAGCGATGCGTCACCGGATGCATTTCGAAACGGCAAAATCGCCAACGCCGTCGCCGGCGGCGCGGGTCCCGCGGGCCCTGCAAATCTCTCTCGAACCACGTAGCCGATAATTCCCAGCAGCACCACCGCAACGCCGATTCCACTAAACAGGATCGCATTCTTCCGCGCCGGCGCGTGCGGGTGCACTGGCACTTGCACCGTTGCCGGAAATACTTTCGTCCCCCCGCCCTGCCAGATCGTCAGGTCGGTCAAAATCTCGCCCGCGGACTGGTAGCGAAGGTTTGGATCCATCTCCAGGCATTTCGCCGTGATGTCGCTCAACATCTTCGGCACTTCCGGATTCACTTCGATCGGCGCCTTGGCCTTTTCGCGCGTGCGCTTGAACATCGCCGCCTGTACCGTCTCAGCCTTGAACGGCATCTGCCCCAGCAGCAGTTGGTACAAAATCACTCCGAACGTGAACAAATCCGAGCGCGCGTCCACGTGCTCGCCCATCACCTGTTCCGGCGACATGTACTCTGGCGTGCCCAGCAGAGCGCCCGTCTGCGTCATCCCGCCCGCTTCGGTCGAGCGCGCGATGCCGAAATCCATCACGGCAACGCGCCCTGATTTATCGATCATGATGTTCTGCGGTTTCAGATCGCGATGAACCACGCCTTCACCGTGCGCCGCGTCCAGCGCGAGGCACACTTGTTCCATCACCTTGGCGATTTCTTCGTTGCTTAGCTTGCCTTTTTCGGTGACGAGGGACTTCAGGTCCTGCCCCTCGATAAACTCCATCGTGATGAATTTGATCCCTTCGGCCTCGCCGAGATCAAAAATTCGAATCACGTTTTTGTGGGTCACTTGCCGCGCCAGAATCAATTCCTGCTTGAAGCGCGCCAGAATTTCGGGATCGACCGCCAGAGCCGGTTTAATCACTTTCAAAGCAACGAATCGGTCGACTTCCCGATCCTTTGCCTTGTAGACCGCTCCCATGCCGCCTTGCCCGAGCATCTGCGTGATTTCGTAGCGCCCTCCGAGCAAAGTTCCCGGCGCAAGCGCGCCCCCGCTTGCTCCGAGCGCTCCAATGGCGGTCGTCGCCGCAGGATTCGACCATCCTTTTCCAATGTCGGCTGTTGCTTGAGTTGCTTGCTGGTCAGGCGGAGCGGGCGTTACCGCGGCGGTGACGGCTGCCATCGTCGCGCCGTCCAGATCGAACGGGACATCGCACTTCGAGCAGCGCACAGCCGTCGGGGAATTAATTGTGTGGCAGTTCGGGCACTCCATGATTTTTCGCCGCGCTCGCGAAGGACTAACTCACAAGAACACTATGACTTCCCTCCGGCGAAATCAAGCGCCATCGCGGTTGCGCCCGTGTAGGGTCGGTCGCCATAATCCAACTCTGCCTCTCGCGCCGCTGCATTCCTCGCCCTGCCTCTCTGCCCTCGTTTGCGTCTCCAAGACGGACCTGTTCTTCGCCCGTGTAGGGTCGGTCGCCATAATCCAACTCTGCCTCTCGCGCCGCTGCATTCCTCGCCCTGCCTCTCTGCCCCGTTCGCGTCTCCAAGACGGACCTGTTCTTCGCTCTGCCTCTCGCGCCCCTGCATTGCTCGCCCTGCATCTCTGCCCCGTTCGCGTCTCCAAGACGGACCTGTTCTTCGCCCATGTAGGGTCGGTCGCCATAATCCAACTCTGCCTCTCGCGCCCCTGCATTGCTCGCCCTGCATCTCTGCCCTCGTTTGCGTCTCCAAGACGGACCTGTTCCGCAGCGTCCCGCGATATGTCCTACGTCCGCTCAAAATCGCAGCGAGAGGCAACTCAGCCCGCCATCCATCTTCCGGAATTCCGACATCTCCAGCGGCACCAGCCGGAAACCCCGCCGGGTGAGTTCCTTCGCAATCGCAGGAAATCCCGCTGGGATCAGGACGTCGCCGTTCACGCGCACGCAGTTCGCCGCGTACGTCTCCGCTTTTGCGACTCGAATAACTTCGTATCCCCGAAATTCCTCGCGCTCCGCCATCTCCTCCATCACCACCAGCTCTCCGTCTCCCACGCAGGCAATTCCGCTCTTCAAGTGCAGAATGCTTTTCATTCCGCGGATATCCACAAGCGACGACGTGTAACCTTCTCGCGCAAGAATTTGCAGAAGCTGGTTTGCGCCCTGTTCATTCGTTCGGCGCGACACCCCAGTAAAAAAATGTTTCCCCGCCTCGCAGATATCGCCGCCATCGAGCGTCCCAGGCGCGGCAATTTCATGAACCGTCTTGAAGAATCGGCCGATCGCGTCGCGGATCCCCGCCACTTCCCCTTCGCGGCTTTGCGCTCCCGGTCTGGTCAGCACCGCGCTTTCTCGCAACAGAACGGCCGCATCTTCCACAAATGTCGAATCCGGATGCGCCTCATCGGCGTCCAGTCGCACAAGTTCAAGCCCGCAGCGCTCGAGCGCCGCGCCGTAAGCCTCGTGCTGTTCGATCGCCTTCTGATAATTCGGCGCCCCGCCGCGAAATGACGTCAGGCCTTCGGCGAAATTCACTCCCGGCCTCCGCACAATCGCGTGCCTAAACACCGCCCGTCGCTCTCGAGGCTTTCATTTTCACTCTTCCAATCTCGTTTGTCCCTCGCCGCCGCTCACCAGGTCCCAATCAACACTCCAGTCGCGAACACAATCGCGCCGCCCAGCGCCACCTGCATCGCCGCCGAAAATAGCGGCGTATCCATGTATCGCTTACGCACCCACGTAATCACAGCCAGTTCCACCAGGACAATCCCGATCGCGATTCCCGTCGCCAGGTTGAAGCTTGAAATCAGATACGGCAGCGTGTGCCCGATTCCTCCCAGCGCGGTCATCAGCCCGCAAATCAATCCGCGCAGCATCGGGCTTCCCCGCCCTGATAACGTGCCGTCGTCCGACAGCGCTTCCGCAAATCCCATGCTGATTCCCGCTCCGATCGACGCGGCCAGACCGACCACAAACGCGTCGTGCGTGTTACGTGTCGCGAACGCCGCCGCGAACACCGGCGCGAGCGTTGAGACCGACCCATCCATCAGCCCGGCCAATCCCGGCTGGATGATTTGCAACACCAGCACTTTGCGGCGCGCCTGTTCCGAATGGGCCTGGGTCTCCACACTTTCGCGCACCTGCTCCAATTGTCCGGCGCGGAATTCGTGTGCGCGTTCCTCCTGCGCCAGATCATCGAGCAATTGGCGGATTCCCGCATCGCGCGAGTTCGCCGCGGCCTTCTCGTAGAATCGCCGCGTCTCTTCCTCCATCGAGGCCGATTGGTTTCGAACCGCTTCGATTCGCAACGGGCGCATCAGCCAGATGGGCCGCCGCTGAAGGAATCCCCGCACATCCTGGCGGCGGATCAGCGGAATGTGCTCGCCGAATTTCTGACGGTAAAGTTCGAGCAGCCGGCGGCGGTGTTGGGATTCTTCTTTCCGCATTGCATCGAACACTTCCGCACTTGTTGGAAAGTCGCGCCGCAGCCCCTCCGAAAAATCGGCATACACGCGCTCGTCTTCTTCCTCGAGCGAAACCGCCAGCGCCAGAATTTCCTGTTCGGTTAAATCCTTGAATTGTTTCATCCGCCACTCCTGTCGCGTTCCGCCAGCTTCGCCGCAATCGTTTCAGGATTATATGCGGAGCGCCGCCGCCGGCGCACAGAGGCTCGCTTCTCCCCCGGCGTGACCAATTCTACTCCCTTGAATCCGGGCCTGAACCATTTCGCCACACACCTGCCACTTGATTCCGCCGATTTTGTCTGCTAGGTTCGTCGCTAAGTAGTATCTAAAGAGTGTGTTAACTTTGGGGTAATAAAAAGAGAGTCGCCGAAGATAGTACGATTTCTAATCGGGACAGCTGTACGATTAGAAATCGCCGTAACTCAAACAAAACAAACGACAGAGGTCATTTCTAATCGGGACAGATCAGGCACTTTGGCTGCGCAAAAGTGAGGAGCATTTGGCGCGTCATTCGTCCTCAATCCCCGCCTGCTCCCGCATCTCAAACAGCTAATCGCTCCAACTGAATAAACCCCAATGCAACGATTCACATCACGTCTTCGGCGTCAGCAGGAACGCGTGCTCCTCGCCGCTCTTGTTCGTCCCGTATCCGACGATCTGTCCCGCGTCGTTGATGCTTCTCGCTTGCGTCAGCGTCCAGCCCGAGCCAGACGGAATCAGCTTGTTCAAGTCCTGCATCTTTCCGCCGGCGTAGACGAATGCGTGATAGACCTCCGACTCGCTCGAACTATTAATCGTCGATTGCCCCACCACAACTCCCGCTGTATTAATCCCGAAACCCCAGCTATATGTGCTGCCCAGCACCCCGAGATCCGTCATCTTCCCGTCGCTGTAGAGGAACGCGTGCCCCGCTTCATTTCCCTTCGTGTACGCGATCCCCGTGATCTCGCCCGATTCGTTGATTCCGTACGCCTCGCTCCAGTCGCCGCCGAGCGTCCCCAAGTCTGTCATCTTCCCCGCCGAATACAGGAACGCCTGGAAATTTCCGTCGGCAAGATATGAGTAGCCCACGATCTGTCCCGGGGCGTTGATTGCAGCCGCGAGATTCGTCCAGCCCGGTTGCGTGCTTCCGAGCGTGCCGAGATCGGTCATTGATCCGCGGCTGTAAAGAAACGGATGTGTCAGCCCCGACGTCGTCATCGAGTATCCAACAATCTCTCCCGACGCATTGATCGCATACGCCACCGTTTCGTTGCCGCCGAGAGTTCCGATGTTCGTCATCGTCCCATTGGAATAGAGAAACGCGCCGTACGTGTTCGACGCGAGCGTCGAAAACCCCACCACTTCACCCGACGCGTTGATTCCCTCCGCCAGGCTGATCGTCCCGCCCAGCATTCCAAGGCTGGTCATTTCCCCGTCGCTATAAAGGAACGCGCCGCCCGAACCGCTTGTGAGCGAGGAATAACCGGCGACTTGGCCGCTCGCGTTAATCGCGTAGCCGAGGCTTTCGGCGCCTCCGAGTGTTCCGAGGTCGGTAATCGTATAGGTCTGCGCCGAAGATGCGATCGGAAATGCCAGCAATGTGAGTGCAAAGATAATTGTTCGAAGCATGGTGCTATGAGCGGGGGCCATCGCCGCCTCCTCAATCTGGGTTTGCGGAAACAGAGCGATATAAGCCTTTCGGCCGGGGCAATGTTCCATCTCGGGCCGCGGCCAAATGTCACTAGCTTGTCAATTTCTTGTATAACTTCCGTCGGCAGGCAGTTCGTCGCACCGTGCCAGTGAGGCGCGAACTTCGTTCCGTCGGTGCATGACAAGCGTGTGCAGGTCCAACAGGCGGACTCGAATTGCGTTATTGAAGCGCGGGGGTGCGAGCGAGGCGGGCGATGAGCACGAAGCCTTTCGCACTGGCGTCCTTTTCAAGAGTAGCGAGTGTCGTATGACCCGCGGCAGCGGTCTTGGGCGATTTGATCTGGACTCGGCCGAGTGCCAAGCGCGCTTCAAATTGAACGGAGACAAGTCCCAAGCGGGTCATGTCGGCAACGACGGCGTCAAGAATTTTCGCGGCATCTTCGGATTTTCCGGTGGCAGCCGCGACTTGCGCCTCGGCAATTTGAACGGCCGCAATCGCATGGCGCTCCTGGCTCTTTTTTGTGATGGCGGCGGCCATTGCCAGCGCGCTCTGCGCGTCGGAAATTTTATTCAGGCCGAGCGAAGCCCGGATGAGAATTGCCAGACCTCCGGCCTCCTGATCTGAAGCTTTCTCACGATGGGATTCCGCGACGGACTTCGCCGCCAATGCGCGTCCAGCGGCGTAATTGCCTTCCACGTTGTCCAAGTCGGCGATCGCCGCCTCGGTTTCAGCAACAGCGGTGTTGTCGCCGAGAGCCGTGCGTATCGCCAGGGACTCATCGTAAGACTTTCGCGCGCCCGCAAGATCGTCCTGTTCGCGCAGGACTTGACCCATCCCGAGCTTCGAAGTGCCGGTGTTCTGTTTGTTGCCGGACTCGGCGGAGAGCGTGAGCGCTTCCTGGACGTGAGTTTTGGCCCCCTCGAGATCGCCCTGCTCTGTGCGGACCGCGCCGAGGTTAATCTCAGTCAACGCGATGCCGTCCTTTTGACCCGTTTGCCGGTAGATCGCCTCGGCATTTTCGAACATTGCTTGCGCGCCGGCGTCATTGCCGTAGCCGTATAAGATCGCAGCAAGGTTATTGTCGGCTAGCGCCTCGCTGGTGCGATCGCCGATATCCTTTGCCAGTGCGAGCGTTTCGCGGAACAGCTTTTCTGCGCCAGTCATGTCGCCGAGATCGGCTGCTACGTTGGCGAGACTATTTAGATTTTGCTCGATGCCCACCTTGTTGTCGATTTCGCGATCGATGGCCAGCGAGGCCTCCAACGTTTTTCTTGACTCCAGTAATTCGCCCTGGTCGTGCAGCACGACGCCAATGTTGTGAAGGTTGCTGGATTCGCCCTGCTTGTTTCCAATTTTTCGATCCGCAGCAAGCGCTTGATCGTACATGCGCCGCGCGGAGGCGTTGTCGCCCTGATCGGCGAGCAGATTCGCGGCGCACGATTCCGAGCGAGCTACGCCACCTTGATCGCCTATTGCGGCGAAGATATCACGCGCCTGTTCGCATGCCTTTTGCCCATTTTTCAGATCGCCGAGCATTTCCATGGGTCGCGATTCCATGAAGAGCATGTCGGCTTCCAGAGTTCGAGCGTTAAGGCCCCGGGCTCTTTCGAGATTGCGTTGCGTAATTTCGATCTCGCGCTTGTAATCGCCCTGTCCCTGCGCGACATTGGCTTCGACGGTATCGATCTGAATGTTCTCAATGCCGGAGGCGGGAAGTTTTCGCAAAGCATCGATGCCGGCCTGCGCGTTCTTGAATTGCGCGTCGGCGATTTGCGCTTCGACCAGCGCGATGCCGGGTGCAATTTCGTCGGGATAAAAATTCCAGATGGATTTGTAAATTTCAATGGCTTTGGCGCGATCGCCAATGGATTCGTCGTACGCGCCCTCAATCGAAAGCCTTTCGCTTCGCGATAGAGTGGAGGAAAGGTCAAAGGCCAGTTTCGACTCCGCTTTGGATCGCTCCCGGTATCCCAGATTTTTCCATACCCGCGCCATGGCCAGATGCGCGAGCGCGAAATTCGGCTGAGACTTGATCACTTGCTCGAACAGCGGCTTGGCGCCCGCGGTATCGAAGTTGCGCAGGCGGTTCAGCGCTTCGGCATATTTCCGTGCGGTTTCCGGATCCGACGGCATCGAAACATGAACAATCTGAGAGTCCTCGGGAGTGATCTGCCCGGCGCCGAGCTTTGTGCGAATTTCCGCGCCCGCGCGCGATGCCAAGTCAGCGATCTGGATTTCGGTGCCGCCGGCGGATATGGAGCTGAGGAGCTCGCCGGTGGCCGTATTTTCGATACGAAGATCGAGGCGGACCTGACCGTTGCCGAGCGCGAGATACGAGCCGAGCAGAACATAGTCACTTCCAATCATCGTGCGAATTTTGGTCAGGGTATCGGCGCCGTAGCTGTCTGCGTCCGCGAGCGAAAGATTCATTTTCATTCGCGCGACGTTTTCGCCCGGAATCGTGCGAAGCTTTTCGCCGGCGCCAACTTCAGTCGTCAGCATTTCGGTGAGCGCGGTGGAAAGCCATGCTTCGTCGGATCGCCCGGATAAATTCTTAAAGCCAAGGACCGCAACCGCAGGGCGAATTTGCGCGGGCCGGACGGGGATTCCGGTCGCCGTTACGCTCGCAGGAACGGCCGCGGCGCCGGAGCGGGACAGGCGACCGCGCAGGCCACCGAAGTTGAGTCCAATCATCGTGCCAATGGCGAGCACACCGGCCACTCCCAACGCGACGGCCCACTTCGCTGCAACGGAGTAGGGAGCAGCGTTCGCGCCGGAGGCGGAGCTCGATTCCACAGCGGCGCCCGCGCTCGCGCCGGTGCCGGCTGTGACGCTTTCGAGCGCGACGCGGAGCTCGCCGGCGTTCTGATACCGCTGCGACGGCGTTTTGTCGAGCGCTTTGCGCATCACGGCATCAAGTCCTGAAGAGATGCGAGGGTTAATCGAAGTCGCCGGCGCCGGTTCTTGGTGCAAAATCGCGCCCATCAACTGCGGCCCCTGCGTTTGCGGGAATGGCCGCTGCCCCGCTGCCATCTCGTAGAAAACTGCGCCTGCTGAGTAAATGTCGCTGCGCGCGTCGGTCGGTTCTCCTCGCAACTGCTCCGGCGGCATGTACGGCACAGTGCCGGAAATCGTCCCGCTCTCGACCGTAATGCTACGTGTCACATCGTTCGCGAGTTCTGGATGGATCAGCCTCGCGAGACCGAAATCGAGAATCTTCAGCCGGCCGTCGGGCGTGACGAACAAATTCCCGGGCTTCAAATCGCGATGGATGACGCCCTGATCGTGCGCGGCGGCCAGACCTTCGGCGAGTTGCGTTCCGAGCCGCACGATCTCTCGCTCCGCAAGCGGCCCTTCTTTGATTCTTGCGCTGAGCGATTGGCCGGGAATCAATTCCATCGCCAGGAAATCGACGCCGTCCTGCGAGCCGAATTCGTAAACGGTCTCGATATTCGGATGATTGAGCTTGGCGAGCGCCAGAGCTTCTTTGCGGAATTGTTTGCGCGCAGCCTCGTCGGCGAGCAATCCGGCGGGAAGAATCTTCAGCGCGACATCGCGATCGAGCTGTTCGTCATGCGCGCGATAGACCTCACCCATGCCGCCAGCGCCGATTTTCTCGACGATTCGATAATGCGAAATGGTCTTGCCGATCATGGTTGGAAAGTCACCGATGGAGATGGATGTTAGGCCGCGCTGAAGTGCAAGTCAACGCGCGGAGAAATGCCGGTTGCCAGCGGGCGCCAAATCGCCTACAAATATCAAGAAACGCATGGTTTAGGTCAATCCGGCAGCCGCACGAACGGCCAGCTTCGATACAGTGGATACCTGTCTCTTCGTCCAGCATGTTCACTTTGGGCACACTCGCTATGCCGCGGCGCCCATTTCCGCGTTTGCTTGGCTAAGCTAGGTTGATATGGGCGCGGAAAACGACGTCTCTATTTCGAATCCAACCGCCGAGCCATCGCGCACGCCGGCGCACGCCGCTGAAAATCCGCGGACGCCATTCCCAGTGTTAGTGGTGGACGATTCGCCCGTGGCGCGAAAGCTCGTCGAGTGTTCCCTACCCAAAGATGAATACGCGATCATCATGGCCAAGACCGGCCAGGAAGCGATCGATAAATTCGCGGAGCATCGTCCCGGATTGATCATCACCGACTGGCTGATGCCGGATCTGAGCGGAATCGAATTCTGCGAGCGCATCCGCAAGGAATTTCGTGAAACCTTCACGTACATCATCGTGCTGACGGGAGTTCAGGAAAAAACTGCGGTGGTGCGCGGCTTGAAAGCCGGGGCCGATGAATATCTGACCAAGCCGTTCGATCCGGATGAGTTGCTGGCCCGCGTGGACGTCGGCCGCCGAATTCTGGAAATGCATCGCGAAATCGAGGAAAAAAATCGACTCCTTGAACAGCTTGCGCTCACTGACTCGCTCACCGATTTGCCGAATCGCCGGGCCGTGGAGGAATGGGCGAAGCGCCAATTGAACGCCGCCGCACGGCACGAATTTCCGTTCTGGGTGATCATGACCGACCTTGATAAATTCAAGAGCATTAATGACACGCACGGCCACGATGCCGGCGACGTGGTGATCCGGAAATTCGCGGAGATCCTGAAATCCAACACGCGGCAGTCGGACATTTGCGGACGAATCGGCGGCGATGAATTTCTGATGGTCATTACCCACTCGCAGCCCGAAGGGATCAACCTCGTACTCGAACGCATGCGCCAGCAAGTGGAGTCGCAACGATTTGTTTTTCATGGGCAAGAGTGCGGCGTCACCGCAAGTTTCGGCGTGGTGAGTTTCCGCCGCGGTCAGGTTCCCGATTTCGAGCGTCTCGTGGTTCAGGCCGACGTGGCGTTGTATTCCGCAAAGCGGCGCGGGCGCAACTGCGTCTCCATTCCCACCACCGAAGTCCGCTGATTTTCCGGCGGCATCAGCGCATTCATCAACTGAAGTTCGTGGATCGACTGATCTTCAGGTATCGACTGCATTGACACGGCAGCGCCAAACCAATTAGGCTGGCGGCTCGTCGCGCGCACCCATCGCGCCCCGCCAATGATTCCACTTCGCAATCGCCCTCATCTTTTCGAGATCAATACGTGGGAATGGCTCGAAGAACTTTCGCGCAGCGCCGGGCGACGAGTGACGCTTGCGGATGTTCCGGAGTCGGAGTGGGACAGTCAGGCGCAGCTTGGCTTCGATCTCATCTGGTTGATGGGAGTGTGGGAGCGCAGCCCGGAATCACGCCGGAAGTTTTTCGCCGAAACAGCTTCATTGCCCGAATTCCAACAGGCGTTCCCCCGCACCACGATGAACGACGTTGCCGGATCGCCTTATTCGATCCACGACTACAGCCCCGATCCGCGCATCGGCGATTGGAACGCGCTCGACATCGTTCGCGAAAAATTGCACGCGCGGGGCATGCGCCTGCTGCTTGATTTTGTTCCGAACCACCTGGCGGTCGATCACGCCTGGACACGCGAGCATCCCGAATATTTCGTTCAGGGATCGCCGGAAGACTGGCAACGCGATCCTGCGAGTTTCTTCCGCGTGGAGACGCCGACTGGAGCGCGTGTGCTGGCGCTCGGAAAGGACCCTTACTTCCCGCCGTGGAGCGACGTCGCGCAATTGAACCACTTCAATCCGGAATTGCGCGCGGCGCTGATCGGGAAACTCCGCGAAGTCTGCAACCACTGCGACGGCGTTCGCTGCGACATGGCCATGCTCGTCCTGAACGATATTTTCGCGCAAACGTGGGCCGGCCGTCTGGGAGGAGCTGCCGCTCCGGCACAGGAATTTTGGCAGGAAGCGCGCGCCGCGTTGCCCGAGCCGATTCTTCTCGCCGAAGCATATTGGAATACCGAGCAGCAGCTGATCGATCTTGGCTTCAACTTTATCTATGACAAAGGCTTCTACGACGCGCTGCGAGCCGGCCATGCGCAAGAAATCCGTACGCGTCTCGCCGCCGATCTCAATTACCAAAGTCATATGGCGCGATTTCTTGAAAATCATGATGAAGATCGCGCGGCCGTAGCGTTCGGCCCAGATCGTTTGCGCGCCGCCGCAACGATCGTCGCCACGGGTCCCAGTCTGCGTTTCTACCATGAAGGCCAGCTCGAAGGCCGGCGGATTCATTTTCCGATTCAGCTTGCGCACATTGCAGACGAACCCGTGGATAACGCGATAGACGCTTTCTACCGCAGCATTTTGCAAGTCACGCGCGACGACATTTTTCATTCGGGCGCGTGGCGGCTGCTCAGCGCCGAATCCGTCGGCGATTCTTCAAACGCTGGTCTGATTGTCTACGATTGGCAGAATGAAAAGGGCTGGAAGTTGATCGTCGTGAATCTTTCGGATAGCGCTGCGCAGGGGCGGATACGTCTTGGAGAGCGCATCGCGTCCGGGCGACCTTACATGCTCGCCGACATTCTGAACGGCAGGCGCTACGTCCGCGGCGCCGGCGAACTGCTCGATCCCGGCCTCTATGTGCGGCTCGAACCCTTTGAAGCCGACATTTTTGATATCACGCCGGCGTGAACCGTCCGCGTTGCTCGGACACACTGATATGGAAAGTTTCAGCGCGATTCGCGGAACAGAACGACGTCGGATTCATTGCGGAAACTAAGCACCCCTATGGTCTTGCCATCGGGCGACGATCGCAATGCGGAAATAAGGTCCGATTTGAAATTCGTGATCTGGCGGCCCACCGAACCATCGAGAGGCTGGAGCCAAAGATTGTCCACACCGTTTTGAGAAATCGAATAGACAAGAGCCGTACCGTCGGGAGTGAATCTCAAGCCAAACGCAGAAATCGCCGGATTGGGATTGAGAAAACGCAATTGCGGCTGCTGGCCAGCGTCGAGCGGAATCAATGCGAGCCTGGTGACCGGAGAGCCGGACTCGTTCGAATCAATCAGGGCAACAAGCCACTTACCGTCCGGGGACAAGTCGAAATTAACGCCGGAGATGATCGAGTTTGGGATCGGCGTCCCCGGAATGGTTTCGGCGGCCCCGCCATCGATGGGCACGCGCTTGATTTCAAAAGTGCCTTGGACGAGGTAGTAAGCCCATTTCGAATCGCGCGAACACTCGGGGCTGCCTTCGAAGCGTCCCGTCGAGAGTTGTTTCAGGTTTGTGCCGTCTGTGTTGACTCGCCAAATATTTGTGCCCGTTCCGCCGCCCTGGTTGATTAGCGAAAGAAGCAGAGTTCGTCCATCGGGACACGTGCTCAAGCTGTTAGCCACTGCATTGTTGACCAGCGACGTCTTGTTGCCTCCATCGGAAGAAACCCGCACAAGGTGATTGTCTTCGGACACGTAAAATCCATCGTTGCCAGCCCAAGCGAAATTCATTAGTCCTTTTTGTTGCTGCGGGATCACTGGATTCGGCGGATTCGACCCTGTCCCCGCCGCGGGAATCGCATACAGCGAATACAATCTCTTCGATTGAACCGTCGCAATTATTTTCGCGTCCGCCGAAAGACTCAGCGCGACGTAACTGTTTGTGTCCTTGGTGATGGTATGAAACTCACCGCTCGGATAGGAAACGAACCCGATTTGGTTGTGATTCGGTCCCAGGCTCATGTCCTGATACTGAACGAAGAGGCCGCTTCCATCGGGCATCCAGACCGGTTTCAGGAAGACGAAACCCTTTCGATCCAGAAGGTCTTGGGCCTTGCCGGTGGCAAGATCGAAGGTCTGCATGGGCCTAAAAGCGCGTGCGGCGGGCGTCGTGGCAATCCGCTTGCCATCCGGCGACCAAGCCATATAAGTATGTGAATCAACAGTCGGTCCTCCGGCAATCATTTTTTCATCGGTGCCGTCGGCGTTGGCAGTCAGGAATTGGTATTTGCCGACGTCGGGATCGTTGTCGCGCTCGTAGGCGATGCGTTTGCTGTCGGGTGAAATTGTGATGGCAGAATCAACGTCGCGCGCGACGATGTCCGGATTTCCGCCGAGTTCGGGCGCGCGATATACATCCCACAAGTCCTGGGCGGACGTCCGCGTCTTACGAAAATAAAAATAATTTCCGTCCGGAGAAAATTCGAAATCTCTGTAGTTCGCGTCCGCGGGCGCAACGATTTGCGTGTCGCTGTTCGTCGGAATATGACGCAGCCAGATACTCGTTTTGCCGCCATCCTGGACTTCGCTCAGGATGTATTTGCCGTCGGGCGAAATGGCGGCGCCCTGGGATTTGCCGTTGTCGGTGATCTGAGTGACGGAGTAATTCTGAAAAGGAATCGCCGCTTTTCGCCCGAGCAACGAGTAAACGCCGTAAGCGGCCGCCGCCAGCACGATCAGCGCGACGATCGCGCCGGCCGTCAGGCCCAGTTTGTGCTGCTTCGCTGCGGCGGCGACGACGGAACTTCCGGAAGCATGCGACGCTACGGATGGCGCTGCGGCCGAAGCGGACGTGCCTGAATCGCGGGCTACGGGCTGCGCACCAATTTGCGCTGCCGATTGCGCTGCGGGTTGAGCTGAGGATGACGAGCCCGGTTGAATCGGATGGGTTCCGCTCACGATCCCTGACGCCGTGTCGCGTTTCAACCGCTGCAGATCGGTGCGCATGTCAGCGGCGTGTTGGTAGCGCAACTGCGGATCCTTTTCGAGCGCCTTTTCGATAATTTCTTCCATTTTCGCGGGAAGATCGGGATTGAGCCGGATCGCCGGCGCGGGCGCGCGGCTGAGGATCGCTTCGAAAATCACCGGCGCGCTTTCGCCGCGAAATGGCAAGACGCCCGTCGCCATTTCGTAGAGCACCGTCCCGAACGAGAAAATATCCGAACGCGCGTCGAGCTCGCGGGCCCGCGCTTGTTCCGGCGACATGTACGCCACCGTCCCCAGCGTGCTTCCGGGACTCGTGAGATGTTCGGCTGAAACGCCCACAAAATCCTGCGTGGCCGAGCCCGACTGCTGCGTGGCGGGCGAGATCGTCTTCGCCAGGCCGAAATCGAGAATTTTCACCTGGCCGCGCTTGGTGATGAATATATTCGCGGGCTTGATGTCGCGATGGACGATGCCCTCCGTATGCGCCGCATCGAGCGCATCGGCCACTTGAATTCCGACGTCCAGCATCTGGTCGAGTTCCAGCGGCTTTCCGGCGATGCGATGCTTCAGCGTCTGGCCGTCGAGAAACTCCATGGCGATGAACCACTGGCCATCGCGCGCGTCAATCTCGTGGATCGTGCAAATATTCGGATGATTCAGGGCAGAAGCAGCGCGCGCTTCGCGGCGGAAGCGCTCAAGCGCCGTGGGATCCTTCGAGACTTCATTCGGGAGAAACTTCAGCGCGACGAAGCGGCCGAGATTGATGTCCTCGGCCTTGTAAACGACGCCCATTCCGCCGCCGCCGAGCTTGTCCACAATCCGGTAGTGCGAGATGGTCTGGCCGATCATCGCTTGCCTTGCCTCTGGCCGCAAATCTTAGGCCGCGCCCTCATCCAAGTCAACGTGCGCACGGCGTTTGTCGCTGCAAAGTGAGAATGTCCGGTTTGTGCAAAGTAGAAATGTCCGCTTTTCTAGGGGCCGGGAGGCCCGATGGAAGAGGAGCGGATCGAGTTGAGCGCGAGAGAGCGGGAGCGGTTGAAGGTGCTGCACGAAGTTGAGCAAAGGCATCTCCGGCAGATCGACGCCGCACACCGCCTGCGGCTGAGCGATCGTCAGGTGCGACGCTTACTGGGGCGTCTCCGTACCGTGGGGGATGGCGGGCTGGTGCATCGGCTGCGCGGACGTCCTTCGAACCGCAAGATTTCTCTGACGATACAGCAGCGCAGTCTGCGACGGTTGCAGCTGCCGGCTTACGCGGGTTTCGGTCCCACCCTCGCCACTGAGCATCTGGCGCAGCACGGGCTGTGTGTGAGCCGAGAAACCCTGCGGAAGTGGATGAGTGCCGCCGGACTGTGGCAGACGCGCCGTCGGCGCAGCCAGCCGGTGCACGTGTGGCGCCCGCGTCGTTCCTGGTTCGGCGAACTGGTGATGATGGACAGCTCGCCGTTCCGGTGGTTGGAGGATCGCGGCCCCGCTTGCCACTTGATCGCCTTGATCGACGACGCGACCAGTCGGGTCTGGGGCCGTTTCGCGGAGCACGATTCCAGCGAAGAAAATCTGCGCACCCTGGGCGGCTGGCTAGAGCGTTACGGGCGGCCGCTGGCGCTCTACACCGATAAAAACGGCCTGTTCGTGACCTCTCGACCGGTGCAGTGGCAAGAGCAACTGCGCGACGAACCCTCGCGCACTCAATTCGGCCGGGCCCTGGCGGAACGGGACATCGAGTGGATCGCGGCGCATAGCCCGCAAGCCAAAGGGCGCATCGAACGGCTGTTCGGCACGCTGCAAGACCGCCTGGTGAAAGAAATGCGTTTGGCGGAAATCCGTACGCTCGAACAGGCGAATCGCTTTCTGGAGATCACCTTCTGGCCGTTCTGGGACCAGCGCTTCACGGTGCAACCCACGCCGAGCGGTGACGCGCACCGAGGTTTACAACGCGCTCAGCGATTGGAGCAAATTCTCAGTGTGCGCCTGGCGCGGACCGTCGCTTCCGACCACACCGTCAAATGGAACGGCCAGCGCTGGGGAGTTCCTCGCGAATCCGTTTGTGCGGGACTGCGGGGCACCCGCGCCGAGATCGAGCGGCGGCTCGACGGCTCGCACTGGCTGCGCTTTCGCGGCCGTTACTTGCCGCTGATCCCCTGCCCGAACGTGCCGCGATCGGCAAGTCCTTCCGGCCTACGGCCTCCCGGCCTTGCCGATCCAAAACCAAAACTCCCAACCAAGATCAAAACCAAATACCATCCACCTCCCGAACACCCTTGGAGAAAACCTTGGAAGCGGACATTTCTATCTGGCGAAAAACCGGACATTTCTACTTTGCGTTGACACGTGCGCACGGCGTTTCTGATTGAATTGGCCGCTGCGCTTCACTATGATGCCGCACTCTGCGGCACTCGAGATGACCACGCCAACGGGATCGGCTCCGCCACGCTCGCCCGCGATATCGTCTGCCGTTCGCCAGATCGGCTTCTTCCCTCTTCTCGCGATTTTCTACGGCTATACAGCAGGCGGGCCGTTTGGCTACGAGGCGATTTTTCAGCGCTCCGGCCCCGGCATGGCGCTTATTTTTCTGACCTTCGTTCCGCTCTTCTGGAGCATCCCGGTTTCATTCGCGTCGGCGGAGTTGAATAGCGTTCTTCCAGTGCAGGGCGGCTTCTATCGCTGGACGCGCGCTGCGTTCGGCGACTTCTGGGGATTTCAGTGCGGCTGGTGGAACTGGACGGGCACGTTCCTGCTGAACGCGTCGTACGGCGTCCTGGCAATGGACTATCTCGGCGATTACATTCCATGGCTGCGCGGAAACGCAAAATGGGCAGGCGCGTGCCTGGTTCTGATTCTTCTGGCATATCTCAATGCGCGCGGAATTCAAGTGGCTGGCGCGGTGTCGATCGCGCTTCTTGTGGCAGTGTTCATCCCGGTAGCGTGGCTGTGCGTCGTTTCACTGTTTCATTGGCACTTCAATCCTGTGGTGCCGCTCGCGCCTCCGGGACAGCCGTTCGGCAGCGTTTTCGGCAACGGGCTTGCGCTGGCGATGTGGAATTACGCTGGATACGAACAGCTTTCGAGCGTCACCGCAGAGATGAAAGATCCGCAGAAAACGTTTGTCCGCGTGCTCGTGTGGAATACGCCGATGAATATTCTCACGTATGTTTTGCCCACCACGCTCGCGCTTGCGGCCCTCGGCAACTGGCAGCAATGGGACACCGGCTATATCGTGACCGCGGCGCGCCAAATCGGCGGCCAGTGGCTCGGCGCAGCGATGCTGGTGGCTTCGATCATCGGCACACTCTCGCTCTCAAATAGCACGATCCTCTATACGACGCGCGTGCCCGCGACAATGGCGGAAGATGGCTATCTGCCGTCTTGGCTCGGAAAAATCGACACGCGCTTTCGCACCCCTGTGCGAGCGATTGCGGTTTCTACGGTGATTTATTGCCTGCTGTGCCGGTTCAGCGTGGAACTGCTGATCGCCGTTTACATCTGGACGCGCATCGCGACAACGCTCTTCACGCTATTCGCCGCGTGGCAAATCCGAAGAAAATTGCCGGACGCGCCGCGGATGTTCCGAATTCCCGGCGGAGGAATCGGCATGGCGTACATTCTGATTTTTCCGGTGATTCTCTGCGGCGTGCAGTTTTTCTATAGCGATCCGCTGGTGTGGCGCTGGGCGCCGTGGCTGTTGATTGCTGGCCCGTTCGCATACCTGATTCTGCGATACGGTTTTGGGCTAAAACCCGTGCCGGGCGCCGCGAACCAAATCTAGCTCGTCACTTTTTCGGAGATTGTTTTCGCCTGTAAGAACAGCAACAAATAATCCTGCCCGCCCGATTTCGAATCCGTCCCCGACATATTGAATCCGCCGAAGGGGTGCGCGCCGACCATCGCGCCGGTGCACTTGCGATTCATATAGAGATTGCCGACGTGAAAATCCTCGGCCGCGCGCTCGATTTTTTCGGGATTCTTCGAGTAGACCGCGCCGGTCAGTCCAAATTCCGAGTCGTTCGCCATGGCCAGCGCGTGATCGAAATCTTTTGCCTTCGTCACGGCGAGAACCGGCCCGAAAATTTCTTCCTGAAAAATTCGCGCTTTCGGCGAAACATCCGCGATTACGGTCGGCTCGACGAAGTATCCTCCATCGCTCGCGGCCTTTCCGCCTGCCACCAACCGCCCTTCCTTTTTCCCCGCTTCGATGTAGCCGAGAATCGAAGTCATCGACGCCTTGTTGATCACCGGCCCCATGAAATTATCGGGATTTTCCGGCACTCCGACTTTGATCTGTTTCACGCGGGGAATCAGCTTTTCAAGAAACTTGTCGTAGATTTTTTCGGCCACAATCGCGCGCGAGCACGCCGAGCATTTCTGCCCCTGGTATCCGAACGCCGAGAGCGCAACGCCCTCAACGGCCGCATCGAGATCCGCTTCGTCGTCCACGATGATGGCGTCCTTGCCGCCCATTTCGAGCACCGTGCGCTTGATCCAGATTTGTCCCGGCTGCTTCTTCGCGGCTTGCTCGCTGATTCGCAGGCCCGCTTCCTTCGATCCGGTGAAGGCGATGAAGCGCGTCTTGGGATGCGTGACCAGCGCTTCGCCGGCCGTGCTGCCCGGGCCGGTGAAAAAGCTGACGACGTCGCGCGGCACGCCCGCTTCGTAGAGGATGTTCACGAAGATTGCCGCAATCGTAGGCGAATCGCTCGATGGCTTCACGATCGCCGTGTTTCCGGTGATGATGGCTGCGAGCGTCATCCCGCCCATGATGGCAGCGGCAAAATTCCACGGCGGAATAATCACGCCGACCCCCAGCGGAATGTAGCGCAGATGATTTTTCTCGCCGCGCATCGGCGTGAGCGCCTGCGGGACGGAAAGGCGCAGTTCCTCGCGGCCGTAGTATTCGCAGAAATCGATCAGCTCGGCGATGTCCACGTCGGCTTCGGGCCACGTTTTGCCGATTTCGTAGACGAGCCAGGCGTCAAGTTCGAAGCGGCGGCTGCGGAGAATGTCTGCGGTGCGATAGGCGCATGCAACGCGCTCTTCGGCGGACGTGCGCTTCCAGCGCTCGAATGCGCGAGCCGCCGCCTCGACCGCTTCGTTTGCCATGTCCACCGTGGCTTTCTGAAAAACGGCGATTACTTCGCTGGGCCGCGACGGGTTCGTCGATTTAATTTTGTCCGTCGTCGTGATGTCCTTGCCGCCGATCACCAACGGATATTCGCGCCCGAATTCGCCGCGAACTTTGGCGAGCGCCGTCTCCATCGATTTGCGATTTTCAGGGCGCGAAAAATCGACGAACGGCTCATTCTTGAACTCTCCGCGTTCTACACTGGTCGTCAACGTCGCACTCATAGGCGAAATACCTCCTCGAATTGCAGCATGTTATTTTGCCGAACGGCTAACTTCAGCGCGAGTGCCGAGCGCGCAAAACTCCTGTAAACACGCTAGCACGCGCTTTCGCGCGATGCAAACGAACGTGACGTTGGCGAACTTGCTACGGCCCGGTTCCAGTACCCCGCCGGAAGAATTTCCGCAGCGCGTCCGAAACGATGGAACCTTTTGCGCATTCTGGGAATCTATAAAAGCGGAAGTGCTCTATGCCCATGATCCGTTCTAACCGATATCTCGCGGCGATGCTTTTGATTGCGGTCGCGGTGTCCGCTCTCGTTTTCTGCGGCGCTCGCCTCTACGCTCAGGACCAAACCGCGGCGCCTCAGGACCAAGCCGCACCTCCTCAGGACCAGGCGCCCGCGGACCAAAATACGTACGAGCCGTTGTCCAAGGAGCAACTCGGGCGTCTCGTGGCGCCGATTGCCCTGTATCCGGACGCGCTCGTCGCGCAGATTCTCGCGGCTTCGAGTAACCCTTCGCAAATCGTCGATGCCAATGAGTGGCTGAAGGCCCATCCGGGGCTGACCCCCGCCGATCTTGGCGCGCAAGTGGACAAGCAACCGTGGGATCCGAGCGTAAAGGCCCTGGTGCAATATCCCTCCGTCCTCGCAAATCTGAGTTCCAATCTCGGGTGGACTTCTGAACTGGGCGACGCTTACTTCAATCAGCCCAAAGATGTGATGAAGGCCGTTCAGGAGATGCGCAAGAAAGCGAAGAGCGCCGGCAATCTCAAGTCGACTTCACAACTGAATGTGCAGGACGAGGACGGCAAGGTCGTAATCGATCCGGTTGATCCCAATGTCGTCTACGTCCCGGAATACGATCCGTGGCTCGTGTATGGATATCCAATCGCGCCGTGGCCGTATTGGGTTGAAGTGCCCGGAATCTGGTGGGATGGACCAGGGATTTACTTCGGCATCGGGTTCCCGCTCGGGCCGTTTTTCGGTTTCGGGTGGGGCTGGCCTGCTTGGGGATTCGATTGGGGCCACTATAACGTGTGGTATCACCACAATCCTTATTTCGCGCGCGGCCCGGCATTTTTTAATCGCGGAGCGTATTACGGCGGGCGTGGCGATTTTTATCGGCCCGGAAATTTGCGTCCGATGCTGGGAGATCGAAATGCGTATCGCGGATATACTGCGCCGCGGGATGGACCGGGAGTCCGATCGGGCGCGTTCAACGGAATTGAGCACGGCGGCGGCGTAGCCAGGGGATTTTCCGCGCGTGGCCAGAGCAGCTCCGGCGGGTTCCATGGTGGTGGATTTGGCGGCGGAGGGTTCCACGGTGGTGGCGGCGGGCGGCATTAGAAGTGACGGGTTGGAGTGCGGAATATGATTAAGCTCGAATTGCGACGGTTTCTTACGATGCGAAAACTGGCCTTCGCTTTTTTCATCTCTTCCGCAATTGCCTTGACCGTTATGGCCCCGCAAGCGAAGGCGCAGTCGGACTCGATGAAGAAGGCATCTCCGGTCGAGTCGCAGCCGGACGGAAAGTCCTTTGCCTCCCCGGAAGACGCGTCTGCAGCGCTGTATGCTGCTGCGAAAAATGACGACGAATCTCAGCTCCTGGTTGTTCTCGGTCCTACGGTAAAGGAAATTCTGCACTGGAGTGACGATCCCAAAGTGCGCGCAGAACGACGCGCCGAGTTCGCGGAGAAGTACGATCAGATGCACCGTCTCGTGAAAGAACCCGACGGGACCGTGGCGCTCTACGTCGGCTCGCAAAACTGGCCGCTGCCGATTCCGCTCGTCGAGTACAAGGGCTCGTGGTATTTCGACTCGGAATTGGGCGAGAAAGAGATTATGTTCCGCCGCATCGGCAGAAACGAAACAGAAGCGCTGCAAGTTTGCCAGGCGCTCGTCGAAGCCGAAAAGGACTACTACGCAAGCAATCACACTTACACAATGAAGTTTGTGAGCGACGGCAGTGCGCGCGATGGGCTGTACTGGCCAAATGGCAGCTCGAAGAGCCCAATTGGCCCTTACCTCGCGCACGCAGGAGTTGGCGCTTCCGGAAAATCAAGCGGCGAGCCGTACCACGGTTACTACTATCGAATCTTGGGCGTTCAGAATGGCGACACGTCCGGCGGCTTTGCGATCCTTGCGTTTCCGGCGGATTACCGGATGTCGGGCATTATGAGCTTCATCATGGATTCGAAGGGCGACGCGTACGAAAAGGATTTGGGCGCGAAGACCGCCGATATGGCCAAAGAAATCTCCACTTACAAACCCGACAGCTCCTGGAAAAAGGCCGAGTAGCCGCGACCTCCCCGCAAAAACTGCACTCAATTTAGGCCCGCTTGCTGGGCGTGTCGCTCGCGACGCGCATGCGAAGCGTGCTTCACGCGCGGCGCGCGTGAAAACGGAAGCGGCGCGGAGTGGCTTCGATGAAGATATCCTCGAAGCCCGCGCTCTCAAGGCGCGCGCCGAATGTATCTGGGTCGATAACATTCAGAATGTCGCCAACGTGCAGCAACTTCATTCTCCAACTATTTTTGCTGTCCACCCCGGCAAACTGCGCTCCGGGCTTGAGGACGCGGAGAGTTTCGCGGAGCAGCGCGTCCTGAAGCTCTGGCTTCGGAATATGGTGGAGCATCGTGAACGAAACAGCGCCGGAAAAACTCTCATCGGCGAACGGCATCGAGGTCGCATCGCCTTCGACGATTTCGACGTTGGTGCCGTGCAGCCGAGCGCGGAGTGACCGCGCGAGTTTCGGGTCAATTTCGATTGACGTCACACGCTCAACCTGGCTGCGAAGAATATCCGTCGTGAGGCCGGGGCCGGGACCGATCTCAAGCACGTTGCCGCCGAGATTCACATCGCGCAGCGCCCACGGCATCAGTTCATTCTGAAGCGTCCTGCGCCAGGATTCAGAGCGGCACAACCAATGGTGAACTCGATTCACCCACAATCCTTTCTCACGCGAGTCTGCTGGACTCGCGAGGTGCGGTCAAGCACCGCTGTATCAAGTCCTGCCACGAACATTTCTCGGGCGCGCCGGTCAATGATCTATGAGTGGGCCCCTCGGTTCGCGACGCAGCGCCACTACTGCGCTAGTAGGAGCTATTACTGATAAGAGCTTCAGGACGGGGTGGAATCAAACGGGAATGATTGGATAAAGAATTAGACCCGATGGACACAGGCGTTCACACGTCAAAGTTCGCCCGTCACGCGATCCCGGCTCTGGGCACAGTTTATCTTCTATTCAAGGTTTTCCACAGGACACCTCGTCGCGACATCCCGACTCTGGTTCCGGTACTCTATAGCCGCAGCCGCATCGTCTAATTCCTTGCCGCCGCTCAGTCCTACCTTCATCCGCAAATTTGTAAGCTGAATTTCTCCAGCGCATTAGCGCATATCACGCGCGCCAGTCACTGAAAAGTGCCAATTCGGGACCAGTCCACCTGCCGCAGTTGGTGCGTAAATTTCATTGCATACGGCTTGCAGCCGCCGGTGGCGAGGCCGCCGAGCGGCAATCCGGTGAAGGCCAGTAAATTCAATCTTTTGGCTGGCTGCGTGCAGGAAATCCGCAAGGTCTCCACCGCACAAATTTGGATGGCGCGCCACTATCGGCGCGCGCGATGGCGAGGGGCTGGCAGTTGGGGAATCGTAAGGAATTCAATCATCATTCGCGGGCGACCCGGACGATCCGGGTGTGCTCTGAAGAACTGCCCTCGCAAAGCCTACGCAGGGAGGAAGCAATGCGCCGGTGCAATCTGCGGCCTACTGTACTCGCGTTCACGTTGATCCTGCTGCTCGCCGCGTGCAGCAGTTCAAAAGGGACCGGCACGACCACTACGACGGGCAACGCGCCGACGATCACGGAACTTTCGCCGACCACTTCGACAACCGGCAGCGCGCCGCAGACACTCACCATCTACGGCACAAATTTTCTTTCGGCTTCCACGGTGACATTCAACGGCGTGATGCACGCAGCGACATATGTGAGCGCCACGCAGTTGACCATCCTGCTTTCGGCCAGTGACCAAGGCATGGGCGGCACGTTTCCTGTCGTCGTTACCAATCCGCCAAGTACTAATTCGAAGGCGGCGTCATTCCAGGTCTTGAATCCGGCTCCACGCATCGATTCGCTTTCGCCCAACGACGTCATCGCCGGCGTCTCGGCACAGACCATTACGATCAATGGCGACAATTTCGTGGCCAATTCAACGGTCACCTTTAATGGCGCCGCAATCGCCGCGACAATTCTCAGCGGGACGCAAATACTTATTAACGTGACCGCAGCGCAGCAGGCTGTCCAGGGCTACTACCCAGTAGTGGTGACGAATCCGGGGCCCGGAGGCGGCAATTCAAATCCCGATAATTTCACAGTCGGGTATCCGCCGCCGGTGATCGACTCGATCTCGCCGACGTCGTCCTTGGCCGGCGCAGCGGCGCAGACTTTGACGATCAACGGCCTCAACTTCCTGAGCTCATCGACGGTGACTTACAACGGCGTGGCGCACAAGATGACGCTCGTGAATTCGACGGTGATGACGATCCAACTGACCGCGACCGACCAGGCCGCCGCGGGAACGTATGACGTCGTAGTTACGAATCTATCGCCCGGAGGCGGTCCTTCGAACTCGGAGCCTTTCACTGTGGACAATCCCGTGCCGACGATCACGTCGATCTCCCCAACCTCGGCCCTCCCTGGTTCAGCGGCGCTGACCCTGACGATCAATGGGACGCACTTCTTGATTTCTTCTCAGCTCGATTTCAACGGGCAGATGCTCAGCTTCAACTATATAAATTCCACTCAAATAACGACAACGCTGAGCGCGGCAGACTTGCAAACGGCCGGATCGTATCCAGTCGAGGTCATCAACCCAGCGCCGGGAGGCGGCACTTCGAACGCGATCAACTTCGGCGTCCAAAATCCAGCGCCGGTGATTTCGTCGCTCTCTCCATCGTCGGCTGTAGCCGGGGCGGCCTCAGAAACCTTGACTATCAACGGGTCAAACTTTGTTTCGACTTCGACGGTGACGTACAACGGCGTAGCGCACTCCGCGACTTATGTGAATGCGGGCGAGTTGACCATTTCGTTGAGCGCGAGCGACCTCGCAAAGGCGGGAGCATTTCCCGTGGTCGTGACGGATCCAGCGCCCGGCGGGGCGTCGAATTCTGTCAACTTCGACGTCAACAATCCCGTGCCGGTGATTTCGTCGCTCTCTCCATCATCGGCCCTAGCCGGTGCGGCGTCGGAAACATTAACGATCAACGGATCAAACTTCATCGCCACTTCAACGGTGACATACAACAGCGTCGCCCACACGGCGACTTACGTGAATGCGGGCCAGTTGACCATTACGTTGAGCGCGAGCGACCTCGCAAAGGCGGGAGCGTTTCCCGTGGTCGTCACGAATCCTGCGCCCGGCGGCGGCGCTTCGAACTCTGTAAACTTCCAGGTGAATAACCCCGTGCCGGTGATCACTTCACTCTCGCCGAGTTCGGCGACGGTCGGCGCGGCGTCGGAAACATTGACGATCAACGGATCAAACTTCATCACCGCTTCAACGGTGACGTACAACGGCGTCGCCCACACCGCAACTTACGTGAATGCGGGAGAGTTGACGATTACGTTGAGCGCGAGCGACCTCGCAAAGACTGGATCGTTTCCCGTAGTCGTGACGAATCCCGCGCCCGGCGGCGGCGCTTCGAACTCTGTCAACTTCTCGGTCGGCAATGCCACGAATCCCGTGCCGGTGATTTCGTCGCTCTCTCCTTCATCGGCCCTAGCCGGCGCAGCGTCGGAAACATTGACGATCAACGGATCAAACTTTGTCAGCAGTTCGACGGTGACGTACAACGGCGTGTCTCACACGGCGACTTACGTGAGTGCGGCGCAGTTGACCATCACGTTGAGCGTGAGCGACCTCGCAACCGCGGGAACATTTGCCGTTATCGTGACGAATCCGGCGCCCGGCGGTGGCGCCTCGAACTCTGTAGACTTCCAAGTCAATAATCCTGTGCCGGTGATCACCTCGCTCTCTCCGAGTTCGGCGACGGCCGGCTCTGCGGCGGAAACTCTGACGATAAACGGAACCGGATTCTTGTCGACATCGACAGCAACGTACAACGGTAGAAACAAGACAGTCACGTACTTGAGTGCGACCGAATTGACGATCCAGTTGACCAACGGCAATCTCAGGAACGCGGGCTCGTATCCGGTGATCGTGACCAATCCAGGGCCCGGCGGCGGCGCGTCGAATACCGTCGACTTTACGGTGACAGCAAGTGACGCGGTGAGCGCGAACTACAAAATTGCCGCGCCGGCCTGGCAGGAGCTTGGACCGAGCACGCAGAACGGAAATCCTTCAGCGAATTCCGTGAGTGCGATTGCGGTGAGCGGCGCGGAAATCCTCGCGACGCTTGAAGGAGTAAGTCCAGTTCAGACCTTCAATAGCGGAGAGAGCTGGTCCGTCGCGTCGCGCGCGGATTTGCGAAGCGATGCGCCGAACCAGGCCGGCACGGTGGCAATCAATCCCGCGAATCCGTTGGATCAATACATTTTCAGCGGAGCAGGTCTCGAATACTCCACAGACTTCGGGCAGTCGTTCAGTTTGTCTGGCACCATTCCGCAAAAAGAATGGACAGCCACCGGAACGGCAAATCGCATGGCATTCGATCCCGCGATTCCCGGCATCGCTTTATTCGCTGCCGAGGACGGGATTTTCGAAAGCTCGGATTTTGGAGCGACGTGGCAGCAGACTTCCTGGCCGCTGAAAAGTCCGAGCATGGTTGTGGTTGGGCCTGACGGAACGATTTTTGTCGGCACGCGCGGATTGGGCGAAGCTTCGGGAACGCTGAGCGTCAGCCGCGATGGCGGCGCGTCATGGACTCCGAGCCAGCTTCCGACGAGTACTCGTGAGACTCCGACGTCGCTGAGTGTCAGTCCCGCCAATCCAGAAATGATTCTCCTCGGCATGTCCGGAGCGCCGAGCCTGCCGGGCGGCGGCGTGCTGATCAGCACAGACGGCGGCGCGACTTTCACCGCGGCGAATGACGGACTACCTGCGAAGTCAGGCGCCAATGCGCCCGGGCCGTTCGTGACTTCAATTCAGTTCGCTCCGGAAGCGTACCCGGGCGTGGCTGTAGTCACCACGATTGACGGCGTCTACATTTCACAACCGGGTGGCGCGTGGACGGATATCAGCGGCAATGCCACGTCCAGGCGATTCCAAGGAATCGCATGGGATGGCGGCTATCTGTACGTGTCGAGCTACGGCGAGGGCGTCTTGAGAGCGCCGATCGAGGAAATACTGATTCCGCAGTAGGACCTCGTGACTACCAATTCCCAAGGCTGAACACCCACGGCCTGGGGATCGCCAGCGTCAACAGCAAAAATCCTAACAAGGCCATATTCTTTAAGAAATTGATCCGTTCGTTCATTCTCATCTGCGGATCCTGAACGGCCCAGAAATCGTGCAACTTGAATGAAACGCCCAGAAGGAAAATCACCAGCAGCGCCGCGCCGATCGTCGGATGAAATCCCAAAAGCAAGCTCGCGCCGCCGAGCAGGAGCAGCACCCCGGTGCCGCCGACAGCAGCTTCTGCCGCCGGTGTGCCTTTGCTCTTCGCATAGCCAGCCATCATCTTGAGCTTCTGGAAATGATGGATGCCATTCATGATGAAAAATCCGCCGACGATGATTCTCCCCACCACAAACGCGATGTCATTCATCGTGATCATGGCCCCTCCTGTCCGTCGTGAGACCGTGGTGAAACCGTTTCGTGAATGATATTCAGTGCATCGGAGCGTTAGCTCCAACGTAGAGCTGATTGAGAAAAGAGGCTTTACCCCCTGAGGCCATTCTTCGCTTCTGCGTTCCGCTATTCATAAAACAACGTTATATCAGATGTGACGATGCGGATGCCGGAAATGTGACGCCGAGCAACGGAAAGCAAGGAAAATCAGCTCGAACCTTCGAATTTTTCAGCCAACGCCAACATCTCGACGACACTGTTCCAATTTCGCCCGGTTCCGGTGGTCCCGAGCTTGTTCATGATCGTCGTCCAGACTACCTTCGGGCGTGCCATTCCGCCGCGGTAGTAGATATAAACCTCGCGGCCGAGGATTCGAATCTCGTCAGGTTCGCATTTGATTTTGGAAACGCCGGCCACCGCGGCTGCGGCGGGTTTGACTGCAAGAAATACAACGAGAAGTTGGCTCGGATCGATTCCACGACGCTTGGAGAACGGGTTTCGCGCGACGATGCCGCGCATTTCACTGGTCGTGCGAAAGACCACGTCGGGACGAAAACCGAATTTTCCGTCGATGCCGTCCTGAACGCGCTTGGTAAGCCGTGGGATATTCGGCTCGGAAGTGCGGAAAATTACGTTGCCGCTCTGGATGTAGGTTTGAGCGTCGCGCAGCTCGAGCGATCCGCAGAGCTCGCGGAGCGCGTCCATCTTCATCCGGTTGTGCGGGCCAACGTTGACACCGCGCAGCATGGAGATCATCACCCGCATGGCGGCGCCTAGTGTATCGCGGCTTGAATTCGATTGATATTGAACGCCGCGGGCCTTCGAGAATCAGCGCAGATCTTTCAGAATTTCGCGAGCGGCATTGTAACCGGACGCACCCGTCAGCCCGTTGCCGGGATGCGTGCCTGAGCCGCAGAGATAGAGCCCGCGAATTGGCGCGCGATAGCGCGCTGAGCCCAAAATCGGCCGCGCAATGAAAAGTTGATCGAGCGACATTTCGCCGTGGAATGGATGCCCGCCCGTAAGTCCGTAGGTTTCTTCCAGGTCGGCCGGCGTGATCACATGGCCGCCCAGAATTTTCCCCTGCAAATCCGGCGCGTATTCGCTGAGCGTTTCGACGACAGCGTCGCCCAGAGCGTCGCGCTGCGAATCCCAATTCCCTTCTTTCAGGCGATAGGGTGCAAACTGCGCGTGGATCGACATCACATGCTTGCCTGGCGGCGCGATCGAAGGATCAAGAATCGACGGAATCATCACATCAAGATAGGGGCGGCGCGAGAATTCGCCGTATTTCGAGGCGTCGAAAGCACGCTCGAGATAATCAATTTCGGGGCCGATGTGGATGCGGCCACTGAGAGCGGTGCTCTCGTCGTTGATCGCCAGCGCCTGAGCTGTCGAAAGCCGCTTGAGCGCGGTGAAATCGGGGAGCGCGTCGAGGGCGAGATTGACTTTTGCGACGGTGCCATTCGCGTGGAAATTTCGCAACTTGACGACGAAGCCGGGCGCGAGATGCACCGGATCGATCAATTTGAGGAACGTCCGGCGAGGATCGGCGTTCGAAACGACGATCTTCGCGGAGATTTCTTCGCCGTTGGCGAGAACCACGCCCGCGGCTGCCCCATCTTTCACCGAGATGCTCTGAACTTCGGCGCCCGTGCGAATTTCCACGCCGGCTTCACGCGCAGCCGCGGCCATCGCCTGCGTCAGAGCGCCCATGCCGCCACGCGGAAAAGCCGCCGGCCCGGCAGGATGCGGATCCGCTGCCGCTCGCAGAAGCAAAAGCGCGGTGCTTCCCGCCGACCACGGGCCTAGCGCGGCGCCGAAAATCCCGCGGGCGGCAATCGCAGCGCGCAAAAGTTCAGTTTCGAAAAATTCAGCAGCCAGATCAGCAACGGCCATCGGCCCCCAGCGGAGAAGCCGCATCATGTCTTTTTTGCCGAAGCCGCGAAGCTGGCGGCCCACTTTCAGATATTTCAGTGATTCGTCCAGGGAAAACCGATCGATGTCCGGCGGCGTAAGGGTCAGAAGCTGGCGAAGAAGCCCGCCGTAGCGCGCCAGCGCCGACTGAAACTCCGCATACTTCGCCGCATCGTTTTTCGAGAAGGCGCTGATTTGCTGGACGGAATCGCCCGTATTCGAGTGGAGCATCAGCCCGCGACCGTCCGGTGCGAGCGCGAAGAGCCGCACGGTGGGCTCGATCATCGAAAGGCCGTGGCGTTCGAGTTGCATGTCGCGCGCGATTTCAGACAGCAACGGGCCTGAGGCGTGCGCCAGCGTGGAGCATTTGAAGCCGGGAACAAATTCGTCGGTGACGGCCGCGCCGCCGACGACGCCGCGGCGCTCGAGTACGAGTGGTTTATGCCCCGCTTTGGCGAGATAAAAAGCAGTGACGAGGCCGTTATGGCCTGCGCCGAGAATGACAGTGTCGCGCGGCGAGGCCATCGCTACCGCGCTCCCTTATCTTTCAGAATCTCGAGCGCCGCGAGGCGGCCCGGCGCGCCCATGATTCCGCCGCCCGGATGCGTGGCCGAGCCGCACATGAAAAGATTACGAATGGGCGTTCGATAGCGCGCCCACCCGGCTACGGGGCGCAGGAAGAAGAGCTGCTCGAGCGAAAGTTCGCCCTGAAAAATGTTGCCTTCGGTGAGACCAATCGAGCGCTCGATGTCGAGCGGCGTAAGAACTTGCCGAGCGATGATGATTTTCTTCAGATTCGGCGCGTACTCTGAGATCGTGTTGACCACGGTGTCGCCGAACGCTTCGCGCTGCTCATCCCAATTCAGCCCCGGCTTCAATTTGTACGGCGCGTACTGCACGAAACATGAGAGCACGTGCTTTCCCGGCGGGGCCACGGACGGATCGGTGAGGCTCGGGATGACCATATCGATATACGGCCGCTGCGAAAATTCGCCGTATTTGGCCTGGTCGTAAGCGCGCTCCATGTATTCGACGCTTGGCGAAATCGACATCGCCCCGCGCAGATGCCGGCCCGCGCCCGGAAGACACGTGAATTCCGGCAGCGCGTCCAGCGCGAGATTCACTTTTCCCGACGAACCGCGGTACTTGTAGCGCCGAACGTCTTCGATAAATTCGGCTGGCAGCTCTCGCGCGTCTATCAACTTCAGAAACGTCAAATTCGGATCGAGGCTTGAAGAAACCACTGGCGCGCGGACTTCTTCGCCCGAATCGAGGACCACGCCTTCAACGGCGCCGTCGCGAATCAGAATGCGCGCGATTTGCGCCTCCGTGCGGATTTCAGCTCCGGCTTCGCGAGCCGCGCCGGCGATCGAGTTCGAAATTGCGCCGGTCCCGCCGCGGCTGAATCCCCAGGAGCGAAACGCGCCGTCAATTTCACCCATGTAGTGGTGGAGCAAAACGTAAGCGGTGCCGGGCGAACGCACGCCGAGGAACGTACCAATGATGCCGGAAGCGGACATCGTGGCCTTCAGCACGTCCGTCTCGAACCACTCGTCGAGCAAATCGGTCGCGCTCATGGTCATGAGCTGGACCAGGTTGTAGCGATCCTCATTCGAGAGCGAGCGAAAGCGCCGGCCAAGGAAAAGAAGTTTTTTCAGATCGCGCGGGTCGAGCGAAGTGGGATCGGGCGGCACCATCCCGAGGATCGGCTTGACGAAACGGCACATTTGCACCATTTCCTTGCCGAACTCTTCGTAAGCTTCCGCGTCGGTCTTCGAATGGCGCGCGATTTCGCGCCGCGTCTTGGCGTGATCGTTCACGCGCCAGAGATAATCGCCGCTCGGCATGGGCGTAAACGTGCCGTCGAGAGGAAGAATCTCAAGACCGTGACGCGGCAAATCGAGATCTCGAATAATTTCAGGGCGCAGTAGCGAGACGACGTAGGAAAAAACGGAAAACTTGAAGCCCGGAACAATTTCTTCGGTGACCGCGGCGCCCCCCAGAACGTGCCGCTTTTCGAATACGACGACTTTCCGTCCCGCGCGCGCAAGATACGCCGCGGTTACAAGGCCATTGTGGCCGCCACCGATGACGATTACGTCGTAGCGATTTGGCACAGGGAAGATTCGATCACCCACGGTGCTCACCGGGGCGTTCGAAGCCGCATCATTCTACAGGCGCGCGCTTCTGCTCTCAAGCCGGAAGCGATCTGGACTGACTTCGAGTCACGCAGTGTTTAAGTCAGAAGAGCGGTAAGGCGCATGCCCACCCCGGATTTTTCTGATCGGGTGTCTTTGCGCAAAGTACTCAAGGCGACGAAAAGCGCGGCGTCTCTTCAAGACCTGCCGTCAAACCTGCGCGTGGCGGGTTGCGGGGGCAGGCGGCGGGCACTATAATTTGGCGGCAAAATCGGCTACTTGTAACCGATCTATGCGGCCAATAGTTGTAGCCGATTCGCGATGCTGTGCGCGTCGAGCGAAGGAGAAATCGTGCCGATTGGGACTGCGTTTCACGAGAGGACTTTCCGGCTGTGCGAAAGCCTGAACTACCGCGAATGGTCCGGCTATTACGCGGTGGGCGTGTACGAAATGCACCACGAGCACGAGTACAACGCCATCCGCAACTCGGCAGCGCTGATCGACGTCACTCCACTATTTAAATATTTCATTTCCGGCAAGGACGCGACGAAGTTCGTAAACCGGGTGATCACGCGCGACATTAACAAGGCGGCCGTCGGGCAAGTGATTTACTGCTGCTGGTGCGATGAAGACGGCAAAGTGATTGACGACGGAACAATTTCAAGGCTAACGGAGGACACGTATCGGTGGACCGCAGCCGATCCGAGCATGCGCTGGTTCCGGCAGAACGCACTGGGACTCGACGTTGAAATCGAGGACATTTCGGACCGCATCGCGGCGCTGGCGCTGCAGGGACCGACTTCAGGACGATTGCTGCAAAGTTGCGCCGATGCGGACATCACCAACCTGAGATACTTTCGATTCACGCGCGGGCAAATCGGCGGCGTGAAAGTGGACATCTCGCGCACCGGATACACGGGCGATCTCGGGTACGAGATTTGGATTCCTTGGGATCAAGCGCCGCAAGTGTGGGATACGTTGATGAAAGAGGGAGGCCAGTTTGACATTCACCCCGCAGGAATGCTGGCGCTAGACGTGGCGCGGATTGAAGCGGGACTCATCCTGATCGAAGTGGACTATTTCAGCAGCAAGAAAGCACTGATCGAGGCGCAGAAATATTCGCCGTACGAAATCGGGCTGGGGCGGCTGGTGGATTTGAAGAAAGAACATTTCATCGGGCGTTCGGCGCTCGCAAAGGAAAACGAGCGCGGGCCGAAGCGCTTATTGACGGGAATTGACATCAACTGGGACGACGTGGAGCGGCAATTCGAAGCGGTGGGGCTGGCGCCGCAAGTTCCGTCAGCGGCGTCACGCACGGCCGTGCCGGTGTTTCGCGGAGGAATGCAAGTGGGGAAAGCGACGTCCACCACGTGGTCGCCGACGCTGAAGAAGATGATCGCGCTCGCAAGCATCAACCGGGAGCACGCCGCGCCGGGCACCGAACTGCAGATGGAATTGACGGTGGAGGCCGTGCGGCAGAAAGTTCGCGCAACCGCGCGCGAATTGCCGTTTTTCAATCCGCCGAGAAAGACCGCAACTCCGATCAAATAGCGCGACGCCGGGGCGCCGAGCGCAGAGGAAGGAAAAGTGACTGACGAAGAACCGAGGCCCCGCCGCGCGCGCGGAGTGCTTCCCGTGGCGCGCCATTTTCAAATTCTGAGGATAGTTCTTCTAATGGTTTCCGGCCTCGCGGCGAGTTCAGCCGCAACGTTCGCACAAGAATCGGCCGCGCCGGGAAAATGCCCGCCGGCGACGCGCAAGGACGACGTAGTGAACGTCATCCATGGCGTGTCCGTGGCAGACCCCTATCGCTGGCTCGAGGACCAGAACAGCCCCGAGACACGCGCGTGGATCGACGCCGAGGATAAATGCACGGCCGCGGTGCTCGACGCCGTGCCGGGCCGGCCCGAGATTCAGGCGCGACTCACGGAATTGATGAAGGTGGATTCGATCGAATTGCCGCGCGAAAGGAACGGCGTCTATTTCTTCGAGAAACGCCGAACCGATCAGGAGTTGTTCGTCATTTACAAGCGCGTGGGGCTGAATGGCAAAGACGAGGTGCTGATCGATCCGCATCCGCTGAGCCCCGACCATTCGACGAGCGTGGGGCTCTTGGACGTGTCGCACGACGCGTCCATTGCGGCGTACAGCGTCCGCCTGGGTGGCCAGGATGAAATTTCCATACATTTTCTGGACACGAACACGCTCAAGCCGCTGCCGGATGAATTGCCGAACGCGCGCTATTTCGGGGTGTCGCTTGAGCCGGACAATCGCGGGGCCTACTACACGACGATGACAGCGGCGGGGCCGCGCGTTTTTCATCACGTGATGGGGAGCAACCCCAGCACGGACGAGGAAATTTTCGGCAAAGGTTTCGGGCCGGACAAGATCATCGTGTCCAAGCTCTCCGAAGACGGCCGCTATCTGAGAATTGTCGTTCTGTACGGCTCGGGAATTTCGCGCTCAGACCTTTATGTGAAAGATACGCAAAGCCGCGAGCCCGCGAAGCCGATCGTGAACGACACCGAAGCCGTTTTCTACGGCGACGTCGAGGGCGGCAATCTCTACATCCTGACGAACTGGAAGGCGCCACACTGGCGCATTCTGGCGGCGAATCTGAAGAATCCCGGGACGAAGGAAAGTTGGACTGAGATTATTCACGAGTCAGACGCGACGATTCAAAGTCTCAACTTGTTCGGCGGCAAAATCCTTGCCGAATACGTACACAACGCGACGGACCAGCTGAAGTTTTTTGATACGAATGGCAAGCCCGCGGCTGAAGTGCCGCTGCCGTCGCTTGGCGCGGTGAATGGGATATCCGGCGCGTGGGATAGCCAGAGCGTTTTTGTAAACTTCGAATCGTTCGCTACTCCCCCAACGATCCTCGGCTACGACGTGTCGACGCGAAAGATCGACACCTGGGCGAAGCCTGACGTACCGATCCATCCCGATGACTATGCAATCGAACAAGTCTGGTATGAATCGAAGGACAAGACGCGTGTGCCGATGTTTCTGTTCTACAAGAAGGGGCTGGTGCGCGATGGACAACGGCCAGTCTTGTTGACGGGCTACGGAGGTTTCGATGTCAGCAGCACTCCTCAATATCGGGCGTTCGGAGTGGCGGTGGCAGACCATGGCGGGATCTTCGCGCTGGCGAACCTGCGTGGCGGCGGAGAGTTTGGTGAGACCTGGCACAAAGCCGGGATGATGGAACACAAGCAAAATGTGTTCGATGATTTCATCGCGGTTGGAGAGTGGCTGATCGCGAACAAATACACGAATTCGTCGAAGCTGGCGATTGCCGGAGGAAGCAATGGCGGGCTTCTGGTCGGGGCGGTGGAGACGCAAAGGCCCGACCTATTCGGCGCGGTGGTATGTCTTTATCCCTTGCTCGACATGGTGCGCTATCAGAAATTTCCGCCGGCACGATGGTGGGTGCCCGAGTACGGCTCGTCGGACGACGCCGCGCAATTTAAATATATACTCGCGTACTCGCCGCTTCAGAACGTGAAGGACGGAACGAAGTATCCGGCCACGCTCTTCATCACGGGCGATGGCGACACGCGCGTGAATCCGCTGCATGCCAGGAAAATGGCGGCGCGGATGCAGGCTGCGAACGCGTCCGGCCATCCGATTTTGCTACTTTACGACACAAAATCGGGGCATTCGGGTGGGCGGCCTTTGAACAAGGAAATCGAGGAATATACGAACATTCTCAGCTTTTTGTTCTCGCAGCTTGGAGTAAGTGGGAAGTAACTCGGATGGGCCAATTCGCCGTCTAACCGAGCGGCAATCAAAAGAGGCATTTCAGGGGGAACGATGATTCGTTTAATTTCGATGCGCGCGTGTGTGGTGGCGCTTTGCGTGTTGTTTTTTGGCTTGACGCAGGCAGCTCGAGCACAATCGCCGCTGGGCACGATTCACCTTTCGGTGGACACGACGCAGGCGCCGCAAAAGATCCTGCACGCGAAGGAAACTATTCCCGTCCGGCCGGGCGCGCTGACGCTCTACTATCCGGAATGGATTCCCGGCGAGCACGCACCCGACGGCCCAATTGCCAATCTGGCGGGGCTGATTTTCAGCGTGGGCGGCAAAGTGATTCCGTGGCGGCGCGATCTGGTGGATATGTTCGCGTTCCATCTCGATATCCCAGCGGGCGCAACTTCGCTCGACGTTCAGCTCGATTTTCTGCTCTCCGCTCCGGCAACGGGATTTTCGGCCGGAGCCTCGGCGACGTCGCAACTCGATCTTCTGAGCTGGAATCAGGTGCTTCTCTATCCAAAGGGATACGCGGCGAATGAAATCACGTTCGAGCCAAGCCTGCGTTTGCCCGACGGCTGGAAATTTGGGACTTCCCTTCCCGTTGCGAGCCAGAACGGCGGCGAAATTCAATTCTCTCCCGTGCAGCTCAACATGCTGGTGGACTCGCCGGTGATTTCGGGCCACTTTTTGCGGGTGATCGACCTGTCGCCGGGACAAACGCCGCCGCACGAAATCGACATCGCGGGAGACAGCGAGGCGGCGGTGGCGATGACGCCGGAATATCAGCTCCACTTACGGAATCTGGTGACCGAAGCGGGCGCGCTCTTCGGCTCGCGGCACTATCGCGACTACCATTTTTTGCTGACGCTGAGCGATGACGTAGCGCACTTCGGTCTCGAACATCACGAGTCCGATGATTCGCGGCTGCCGGAACGCTCGTTGATTGACGAAACGCTGCGGCTCGACGGTGCCGGGCTGCTGCCGCACGAATACGTCCATTCGTGGAACGGAAAATACCGCCGGCCGGCCGACCTCGCGACGCCGGATTACCAGCAGCCGATGAAAGACGATTTGCTGTGGGTCTACGAAGGGCTGACTGAATATCTGGGGAATGTGCTGACGGCGCGCAGCGGACTTTACACGCAGCAAGAGTATCGCGAGCATCTCGCGGAAATCGCGGCAACGTATGAGCATCAAACCGGCCGAACGTGGAGGCCGCTGCAGGACACGGCGGACGCGGCACAGCTGCTTTATTTTACGGGCATCGACTGGGAAAACTGGCGCCGCGGGACCGATTATTACGATGAAGGCGAATTGATCTGGCTGGAAGTGGACACCCGAATTCGCCTTCTCACTCAAAACAAGAAATCGATCGATGATTTCTGCAAGCTCTTTGAAGGCGGCCCGGGTGGAAAACCGGAATTAAAGACGTACACGTTCGACGATGTGGTGACGGCGCTGAATGCCGTGGCGGCTTACGACTGGCGGACGCTGCTCACAGACCGGCTCACATCGACTTCTCCGCACGCGCCGCTGGGCGGAATTGAGAATGGCGGGTGGAAACTCGTCTATAACGGAGCGCCGAACGATGTCCAGTCGGCCTCAGAGGATGCAACTCATCGCCTCAATCTCCGCGACTCGATCGGAATTTTGGTGGATGAAGAAGGCGGAGTCGCTGATGTAATTCACGGTGGGCCGTCGTACGTGGCTGGATTTGGACCGGGGATGCGCATCGTCGCAGTGAACGGGAGGCAGTTCTCGGTAGAGGCGATCGGCCAGGCCGTTGAGAAAGCGAAATTGAGCGCCGATCCGATCAGTTTTCTGGTGGCCAACGGGCCGTATGTGAAGGCGATGTCGGTGGATTATCACGGCGGGCTGCGCTTTCCGCACCTGGAGCGCGTGGAGTCACAGCCGGATTTGTTGGGCGACATCGCCAAGCCGCACGCGACGCAGGAGCGCAGCCAGGACGCCGCGAACCGAGGACGGTGAGGCAAGGAAAGGCCTCACCTCAGCAGAGGTGAGGTATATAAAACCGCGAAAGATGAATGAACACTCGCAACAACAGTGGATGTCTGCCGACGAATATGGCCGGCAAATGCCGGCGTTCACCGTCAATCTGCTGGTACGCGACATCGACCGCTCAATCGCGTTTTATCGTGACGTTCTCGGCGCGACGGTTCAACATTCCGACCGCGATTTTGCGGCAATGCGCGCGGCGCGGCTGGAATTCATAATTCACGCAGACCACACCTACGATAAGCACGCGTGGCGCGCGGAGCTTGCGGCGGGCGTGAGGCGCGGGCTTGGAGCGGAGCTGCGGCTGTTTCACATGGATCCGGACGAACTCGAGAAACGCGCGCGAGCGGCCGGGGCGAAGATCCTGCAACCTGCACAGGATAAGCCGCATGGATGGCGCGATGTCATCCTCGAGGATCCCGACGGGTATACGTGGGCCGTCGGGATTCCGAAATGACAGCAGAATGCCTGCAGCGCGGTCGACGCGCCAAACCGTGGTCCCATCAGTAGCCGTCGTTATCGCCGCTTAAAGTGACCTTTCCTGAAAAACGGCGATAGGTGAAGATGAAGTATCCCGCCACGAGGGCCATTCCCAGAATCCACCAGACGAAGCCGACGCGAAGCCCATGTTCAGGACCGTGCGTCGAATACACGGTAAGGCCATAGATGGGATTTGTGGCCGCGGGCAAAACAAAAGGATAGAGGCTGCAGGCGGCGCTGGTAAGCATGCCAAGAATGTAAGCGCAAGAGGCGAGGAAAGCGCTCAGTTCGTCGCGACGTCGCTCGAAATAGAACACGCCCAGCAAACCGGCGAGGGCCAGAACTGGAAAAATCAGGCCCCAAGGCCGGGAGCGGAGACCGAATGCGAGTTGAGGCTGAAGCTTGAAGCTCGAGACTGTGACCAGGACGGTGAGCACCGCGACGAGCCACCAAATTCTCGACGCGAATTGCGACGATCTCGACGAAACCTGCCCGCCTGTTTTTAGGGCGACCCACAAGGCTCCGTGCATGGCGAGCGCGGCGAGTGCCGCGACGCCGATCAAAATGGTGTACCAATCGAGAATGCCGGCGTCCGCACCGGGGAGGAAATTCGTCCAGAGCGGCTCGAAGAATTTTCCGGATGCATCGAGAGGCACGCCGCGGACCACATTGCCGAGAGCGGCACCATAGAAAACAGCGAGAAGCAGGCTCGAGGCGCAGAAGACGACGTCCCAGAACGCCGCCCATAGAGGCGCGGCGACGTGGCTGCGAAATTCAACCGAGGTTCCGCGCAAGATCAGCAGCCAGAGAACCATCATCAGCGGAAGATAAAAACCGGCGAAGCTTGACGCGTACAGGGCGGGAAAAGCGAAATACAACACGCCGCCTCCCGCGAGAAGCCACACTTCGTTGCCATCCCACACTGGGCCGATCGAAGCGATCACCGAGCGGCGCTCGGGATCACTGCGCGCGACCCAGAGATGGACGATGCCGGCGCCGATGTCGAAACCGTCGAGGACAACATACATCGCGATCATTACAGCCACGAGCGCAAACCAGATCGTTACCATCTCAAGACTCCTTAACGCGCCGCGGCGGACTGCGGACGAGTTCGATTCGCAGGGCCGGAGTCGTTTCCAGCGGGGCCGCGATCGATTTCGAGGTAAATCAGGTAGAGAAACAGGATGCTCAAAATTCCGTAGAGCCCGAGGAAACCGAGAAGCGTGAACCAGGCATTGCCCGCAGAAACTTGCGTCGAGAACCCCGCGCTGGTGCGCATCAAACCGTAAATGATCCAGGGCTGGCGGCCGACTTCGGCAGTGATCCAGCCGGCGGTATTCGCGATGAATGGAAAAGGAAAAGAAAGCATGAGCGTCCAGAGCACGGCGCGCGAAGTGAAAAGCGTTCCGCGAGAAAGCTGAAACGCGGCGATCAGCAAGATGAGGATGAACAGCGTGCCGAGGCCGACCATGATGTGATAGCTGAAATAAACCAGCGGGACATTATCCGGCCAATCGCTTTGCGGATATGCGTCGAGCCCTTTCACTTCAGCGGTCCACTCGCGATAGGTGAGAAAGCTCAGGCCTTCGGGAATGATCAGGGGATTGTCGAGCCGCATTTTCTCCATGTCGGGTTGGCCGAGAATCGCAAGAGGTGCGCCCGATGCGGATTTGAAGAGGCCCTCCATAGCAGCGAGAGTCGGCGGCTGATGGGCGGCAATCATTTTTCCTTGAAGATCGCCGGTAGGAAAGAGCTGAAGAACAGCGGCGATGACTCCAACGGTGACGGCAACACGAAGGAAGAGGCGGCCGAAATCGACGTGGCGCTGGGATAGCAGATAGAATGCGCCAACGGCCGCCATCACGAAGCAGCCGGTCTGCACGGCGCCGATCATGTTGTGCGCATACTGCGCCAGCCCCCACGGATTCAGAATGAGCGCCCAGAAACTTTGAAGAGCGAAGGAGCCGTTCGATTCCAGGGTGTAGCCGACCGGATGCTGCATCCAGGCATCCGTGATCACAATGAGATAGCCGGAGAGCCACGATCCCAGAAACATCATGAACGACGATAGCCAGTGCAACTTTGCGCCGAGGCGTTTTTCGCCGAAGAGGAAAAGACCGAGAAAGGAAGATTCCAGGAAAAACGAAAACACTCCTTCCATTGCGAGCGTCTGGCCAATGACGCCGCCGGCAGATTTCGAAAATGCCGACCAGTTCGTGCCGAACTGGAATTCCATCGGAATGCCGGTGACCACGCCAATGGCGAAGCTAATTCCGAAGATCTTTCCCCAGAATCGCGCGACCTGATCCCAGCGAGCGTCGCCGGTGCGCAGCGCAATGGTTTTGATAATAAAAATCAGCAGAGCCAGCCCCATCGTGAGTTGGGGAAAAATGTAATGAAAAGTGACGGTGAAGGCGAAATGGAGCCGGTGGACAAACAACGCCTCTGCCATGGATCACCCCGTTCGGCCAATCTTATACATCGGCCAGCAGAACGCAATCATTAGACGCGTAGTGGGATGGTCGAGCGTGATGGAAGTCAAAGACCCCACGCGCACGAGTCGAGCGGAAAGCCCGATTACTTTTGCGGCGAGGGCCGCTTGGAATCAAGAGCGGAAAATGGCATGATGCGCGGTTTGCGCGATACGATAGAAGCGATTTTGGACTGGAGGAATTATCTTGCGAGTGGACCGAGTCTTGGTGATTTGTTCATTTGCTTCAATTTCTTGTGCCGCGGCATTTGCGCAAGCGCCGAAGCGGGCAATCACCTTTGACGACATGATTTCGATGCATCGCGTGAGCGATCCGCAGATTTCACCGGATGGAAATTGGATCGTCTACAGCGTGGCGACGCCGGACAAAGAAGCAAATCAACTGGTGAGCGACATTTGGATTGTCGCCACATCAGGAGGCGAGCCGAAGCAAATGACGAACGGCGGCAGCGACGACCGCCCGCGGTGGTCGCCGGATGGAAGGAAGATCGCGTTTCTTTCGGGACGCAGCGGCACGAAGCAGATCTATTGGATTTCAGTGGGCGGAGGCGAAGCGACGCGGCTGACTTCGCTTTCCGGCGGCGCGGCAAACGAATTGTGGTCGCCAGACGGCAAAACGATCGCATTCGTCTCGCGGGTGTATCCGGATTGTAAGGACGAGGCATGCAACGCGAAGCGCGACGCCGACAAAGCGAAGAGCAAAGTGAAAGCGCGCATTTACACGAAACTTCTCTATCGTCATTGGACGGAGTGGTGGGACGGCAAGCGCAGTCACTTGTTCGTGATTGCAGCCAGTGGTGCGGACGCACGAGACCTGACGCCCGGCGCGGACTACGACATTCCTCCGTTCAGCCTCGGCCAATCGGAAGCGATCGCATTCTCGCCGGATAGCGCGGAAATTGCGTTCACGGCGAACACGGACAAGGACGAAGCGACGAGCACGAACGGCGATATTTTCACGGTCGCGCTGGAAGACGGCCCGGAACCGAAGCGCATTACCGACAATCCCGCCGATGATTGGGGGCCGAAATATTCGCCGGATGGAAAGTGGATCGCGTATCGCGCGCAACTTACGCCCGGATATGAATCGGATCGCTGGCGGCTGTTTCTTTATGAGCGCTCGACGGGAAAGCACATCAACCTGACGGAACAATTCGACGAAGGTATCACGGCGTTCGATTGGCTGGCAGACAGCAAGACAATTTATTTCGAAGCGCAGGAAAAAGGCGAGCTGCCGATCTATGCGATGGGCATCGCGCCGGGAGATGCGCCGCACCCGGTCATGACGGATGGCGATTACGGAGATTTCGAACTAAGCCGCGATGGGCGCGAGATCGCCTTCACGCGCACGAGCTTCACGTTTCCGCCGGAAATCTTCGTAGCGGGAAGCGATGGCAAAGACATTCACGAGCTGACACATCACAATGGCGCGCTGCTTGCGCAACTGGATATGCCGAGAATGGAACCGTTCTGGTATTCCGGGGCCGATGGAGCGCAGATCGAAGAATTTATCATACGGCCGCCGAACTTCGACCCTGAAAAGAAATATCCGATGCTGCTGCTCGTGCACGGCGGCCCACAAGTGCCGTGGACCGATTCTTGGGGTTATCGCTGGAATCCCGAGATCTTCGCGTCGCCGGGGTACGTGGTGGTGATGCCGAATCCGCATGGCTCACCCGGATATGGTTCGAAGTTCACGGAAGAAATCAGCAAGGATTGGGGCGGCGAAGTCTATACGGACATCATGGACGGCGTGGATGCCGCGGTCGCGAAATATTCGTTCATCGATGGCTCGCGGGTGTGCGCGGCCGGCGCGTCGTACGGCGGATTCATGATGGATTGGATCGCGACGCACACACGCCGCTTCAAATGCATTATCAGCCACGCTGGGCCCTACGACCCGCAGGGCATGTATGCGACTGAGGAACTCTGGTTTCAGGAATGGGAATATGGCGGGCCGCCGTGGGTGAGCCCGGAGCTATACCAGAAATGGTCGCCGGCAGCGAATGCGGCGGCACTGGGAAAATTCAAGACGCCGACGCTGGTGACCGCCGGCGAAATGGATTTCCGCGTGCCCTACACACAGGATTTGGAATTTTTCAGCGCGCTCCAGCGCCAGGGCGTGCCATCGAAGCTGCTTGTATTCCCCGACGAAGGCCACTGGATACTCAAACCGCAAAATAGTGAGCTTTGGTACAAGACGGTTCTCGACTGGCTCGCGAACTACCTGAAATAAATCGCCAAGCGCGAGAGGTCTCCGCAGAAATTCGAGAAGAAGAGGGACGGGCAAACGCCCGCCCACTCTTCCCCTCTGCGTTTGTTACTGGCGTTCGTCGGCCATTGACGAATCCACTTTCACTGCATCGACATGTCCGGCGAAATGTACCTCCTGAACGGAGTTTTGATTTGAGATCACCTCGGTTTCCGCAGGCTTCGAGCTCAACTGGTACCAATGAATTGGCACTTCAGCGATAACTTTTCCGTCTCGGAGGATCTGGAGCTGTTGAGAGCCTTCTTCAGCTCTGAGTTCGTAATCGCCTGGCGTTAGAGTCTTTGACCCGATTGTTGTTGTTTCCTTCGTCGTCAAACGCGCGGTATCTCGATGCGCCGCCCACGAGGGAAATGCCAATGCGGCAAGCGCGGACGCGGTGACAATGAAACGGCTGACACGTATAGACATGCAAAAACCACCTCCCTTCGAGTCAAGCTCGCAGCGGGCGGGCACTGCTGCAGCCCAGCGCAAACGTCGTTCTCTTGCGCACTATCATCGAGATGCGTTCCCCGCGAGACTCGATGCCAGATATTTTGAGCGTACGAGAAACACTGTATATGACCGTTTGCAGGGCTTAGAGGGGCGGCTTGCGCGAATCGGCTTGCAAGATTGACGCGTATTGGGCGAGGGTGGCTTCGACCATTCGATCGGCCGTGAATTTTTGGGAGATTGTCGCTCGCGCCGCAGCGCCGAGATGTGACGCGAGTTCTGGTGATCGTAAAAGCTCGAGGGTTGCAGCTTCGAAAGTGCCTGGTTCGGGAGCGGAAACTAAGATTCCGTTGTGCCGGTTCGTGATGATTTCAGGCACGCCGCCGCTCGCCACCGCAATCGACGGCAGGCCGTAGGACATGGCGGCGAGCAGAGACGTGCCGAGCGGCTCGGCCAGCGAAGGAAAAAGAAAAATATCGAGTGCGCGATAGACGCTTGAAATTTCTTCGACAAAGCCCGCAAAAATCGCCGCTTGCGCCACGCAGTGTTTTTTCACTGCGGATTCCAGTCCGCGGCGGCAAGGTCCATCGCCGGCAAGAATCAGACGGCAATTTGGAAACTCACGCAACACTGCCGGCATCGCGCGTACCAACACGTCCTGGCCTTTTTCCGGCAGCAAATATCCGACGCAGCCGAGCAAAACGTCATTCGCGACGACGCCAAACTTCGCTCGCGCTGCTTCGCGTTCGGGCGGCGAAACGATTGGGGGCAGCTCGACGCCTTCGTAGACGACTTCGACTTTGTCCGCGGAAATTCCCGAGCGAATCACGCTTTCGGCGATGAAATGCGAGACGGCCAGGATGCGTTGCGCCGCGCGATAGCGCGCAAGTGCGATGCGGCCGCCGGTCAGCGGATTCGCGACGCGACGCTGCACTACGAGCGCCGCTCGGCGTTGCGCGCCTGCGAGCCAGGCAATCGTCAGGCCATGTGGATCGTGCGCGTGGACGATGTCGAATGATCGCCCGCGCAGAATTTTTCGAAGAAGATTCGCGCCGCCGGGACGTACGCTGCGCGTTGGAATTGCATGCACGCGAAATTTCTCCGCGCTCGCGCGTTGCTCGAGCGCGCCGCCGCTGAGAGCCATCAGCTCGACTTCATGCTCACGTGCGCGAAGGCCGCGCAACGTCAGGAGAACTTGATTCTGGCCGCCGCGCCAATCGGGCCGCGTATCGATATGCAGAGATGAGATGGGCATCACGCGAATCGCGAGAAATGCTGAACGGCGGAGTTTAGCATCGGGCCACTGGCGCGTCGAGGCAACCGCAGCGGCGGGTATAGGCACGAATCAGCGGCGATCTGCGCGACGGCATCGCGCCAAATGAACGAGTCCAGCCTCATGCATATCCGTATTTCCCACAATTGACACCGGCTCTCCGAAGTGACAGTTTGCGCGCGACCTGGCTTCCGGGAGGCTTGCCAATATGGCGAATCTTTGGGCCATCCGGTTGGGGTGTGCCGCCGTGCTGGCGCTGTCCATCGCCGCGCCGACCGCCCTCGCCGACAACTTGACCATCACGAGCACACCCCCAGGAGCGAAAGTGGAACTGGACGGCGTCGTGGTGGGCACCACGCCTTACCAGATGAAAATTCCGGGGAGCTACCTGCACAAGCCTCATTCCGTGTTCAGCGAGAGGCTCGAACACACGATGACAGCGCGTGTGTATAAAGAAGGATACGCGCCGCAGGAAATCAACCTGACGGAGGGCCCATACAAGTGGTTGTCGGCCACGGGCGTGGCTCGCGGATCGTACTATCTGCTGAAGACGAACCACGTCGAAGTATCTCTCGAATCCACCGCCTCACTCCGCACGCCCAAGGCCGAAGCGGCGGTGGCGGGCGTGGCGACGAAGCGGCATGCGACGCAGGAAACGTCGTCTGCGGACGTAGTACATCGCGCCTCCTCGGCAGTGGTGCAATTGATTGGAACCGAGCTTCAAGGCACGGGATTTTTCATCTCCGATAAGGGACTGATCGCAACGAATCGCCATGTCGCGAATGGAAACTCAACGTTTTTTGTCCACACATCGACAGGCGCGAATTTACTCGGCCGCGTGATTTATTCGGATCCGCAGCTCGATCTTGCGCTCGTTAAGGTGGATGGAAGTGGATTTCCTTATCTTTCGCTCGCCGAATTGGCGGACGTGCATCCTGGCGCGCCGGTCCTCGCGGTTGGTTACCCGGGCGGAGGATTATCCGCCACGGTGACGAAAGGGATTGTCAGCGCGGTCGGCAAAATCGAGCACCACGATGGAACGTGGATTCAAACCGACGTGGCGCTAAATCCGGGAAACAGTGGAGGACCGCTGCTGGACTCGGATGGAGATGTCGTTGGGATTGCGACGATGAAGCGCATCGAGACACCGTCGGGGACGCCGGCCGAAAGGATGAATTTCGCGCTGAGCGCGCAGGACGTGATTGACGCGCTGCATCGCGCGGCGCCGGGCACGGGAGATGCCGCGAGCGATGCAACACGCGGATTCGCGACGGTGACGGTTCAGTCCGATCCCGCAAATGCGGAAATCTATGTGGATGGAAAGTTTGTCGGCGATACGCCCTCAACTCTGCCGCTCGAGGCTGGCACGCATCACATTTCGGTGAGCGCGCGAGGAAAGAAATCGTGGGAGCGCGATCTCGAAGCGGTCAAAGACGGCGAGATCCAATTGCGGGCGGTGCTCGAGGCACAGCCGTGATGCAAATTGGTTGGTCAGCAGTTGCCGGAACCGGGCGCGCAGCGATGCAAGATGCGCTCGAGGACATCGGGAATCTCGAAGACGGCGCGATTCGGCATGGCGGCAGCGTTCCTTTTGAAACGCTCGAGATTTCCGGATTCTAGCAGCTCGCGCACGGACGATTCGATCATCCTGAAATTCTTCACCACAATTCCGATCTGGTTCTCGCGAATCCATTCGGTGTTGTAGCGCTCCTGGGGAAGTGTCCAGGCATTGCATTCCGTGATGACAGGCAGCTTCATCGCCACGGCTTCACTTACGCTTCCGGGCCCGGGCTTCCCGATGAAATAGTCCGAGAGAAACATGTAATACGGAATTCGCGACGTAAATCCTTCGACGAAAATCCTCATGCGGCCCTTGCGCGCGCGAAGCGAGTTCGCAAGAGATTCGTTGCGGCCGCAAATCACAATCAGTTGTGTCTCGATCGAGGACGCATCGAGCCGTTTCACGATGTCTTCGATGACATTGGAGCCGTGACCTCCGAAGAGCACGAGGCCGGTCGGCAGAACGGGCGAAAGTCCGAGAGCTCGCCGGTCCGCTGCGCGATCCACAGCAATCGGCTCATAAAAGCGCGGATGAAGAATCATCCCTGATACTTGATGAACGCGTTCCGGCGGGTTACCGGTTTCGAGCGCCTGCTCGACGGCGCGCTGCGTGCCGCAAATAAATTCCTGGCCCTGTTTCTCGATCCAAAAACGCGGAGGATAGTTGGCGAGATCGGTCAGGAGAGTTACGAATGGCCGGCCCGCACACGATTTTTGCAGTCCCAGATTCAGCGCGAGATTGAAATGCGGCACGAAGGAGACGACCATGTCGGGCGGATTCGCGCGCCAATGGTCCGCGAGCAACTTCACCGTCGGGCGATGGTAGAGCGTGATGAAAAGTTGCAGAACCCGCAACAACTGCTCGCTTCCGAGCGTCCATCCGGAGGCCAGCATTTTATTGTAAAAATCCTGAATTCGAATTCCCGTGAAGCGACGCAAAATGTCCAGCCGGTCGAGTAGCTCTTGAAGGTTCAGAAGTTGCACATCCCACGGAAGTTGTCTTGAAGCAACCTGCATTTGAAGCGCGGTAGCCGCGCTCCGATGCCCGCCACCCGCGTCAAAGAATACGAATTCGATCCGCTTCATGAGCCGCGAAATTCTTGCACACGCGATTCCGCTGGCTGTTAAAGCTTGGTAACAATCCACAGAGATGTATCGAATCAGTCATAACTCATGCTTTTACAAGAAGTTCGCGGGGCCTTCACGGCGTTGTAACGCGCATTTGTTACAAATTTTTCATGAGATGCGATCTGCATGTTCACTCCTACTACTCGGGTCCGTGTCAGTCGCCGAGCTTTTTGGGACCGATTTGCCGCGAGTGCTACAGCGATCCCGAGGATGTGTACGCAATTCTAAAAGAGCGCGGCATGGATCTCGTCACGCTCACGGATCACGATTCGATCGAGGGCTGCGAGCCGCTGCGGCGGCATCCGGATTTTTTTGTCAGCGAAGAAGTGACCTGCCGGATGCCGAGCGGGACTCAGGCCCACGTGGGCGTCTACGACATTACGGACCGCCAGCACATCGAAATTCAGCGCCGGCGCGACGATCTGATTGCGTTGCTGATGTATCTCACGGAGCTGCGTCTTTTCTTCTGCGTGAACCACGTGTTTTCGTCGCTGACCGGGCGGCGCGAGGAAGAAGATTTCGAGTGGTTCCAGGAATATTTTCCGGCGATGGAGACGCGTAACAGCCTGATGCCGGTCGGCAACAATCGCCATGCCATGCGGCTCGCGCGCCGCACGCGAAAAATCGCGCTTGGCGGCAGCGACGCGCACACTTTGGCTTCAGCGGGCACGGCGTATACCGAGGTGGAGGGCGCGGCGACCGCGGCAGAATTTCTTTCAGGCGTGCGGCGAGGAATCGCGAAGCCTCGCGGCAAGTCGGGAAGTTACGCGAAGCTGACGCGCGATGTTCTGTTGATCGCGGGCGCAATGATGCGCGAACGCCGCTGGACCACGGTGATGGCGCCGCTGGCCCTGCTCGTCCCCGCCGTCATCGCCGCCAATTGCTTCTCCGAACGAATGTTCGCGCGCCGGTGGTCCCGGCGAGCGATTCCGAGATTTCCAGGCTCCCGCCGCTTTCCGCTGTTTGCCATGGAAGCAGGCGCTGTGGAGTAACCGAAATGACAGTCGCACGAGCCGTCTGGGGATTTATCGAAACGCGCGATTATCGATTGATGCGCCGGGTGCACCGCTGGCGCGCGCCGCGATGGTTTCGAATCTGGATGATCACGGCAACGCGTTGCGGCGATGGCTGGCTGTGGTACGCGCTGGGAGCGATTCTGCTGACGTACGGCGGGCCGGAGCGGTTCGCGGCCGTCGGCGCCGCATCGCTCGCGGTCGGGACTGGAATCGGGTTATTCAAGATTCTCAAGCGGACGAGCCACCGGCCGCGGCCGTGCCAGCTCGAACCGCATTGCTGGTCGGCGATTCTTCCGCCCGACCAATTTTCATTTCCTTCGGGACATTCGATCACGGCATTCGCAATCGCTATCTGTGTTGGAATGTTCTACCCGCAGCTTTTTGACACGCTGATGGTTGCGGCGGTGTGTATTGCGGCTTCGCGAATTATTCTGGGAATGCACTTCCTGAGCGACGTCATCGCCGGTTCGGCAATTGGCGCGTCACTCGGCTACGGATTCTTCAGGCTCTTCTCTTAGCGGCCGCCGGGCAGGTGGCAGGCCGCAATACCGTTCTTCCCGAAATACTGCTGGTGGTATTCCTCGGCGCGCCAGAATTTCGTCGCGGGCTTGATCTCCGTCACGATGGGCCTCTTGAATTTGCCTGAAGCGGCAAGCGCGTCGCGCGATTTCTTCGCCGCGGCTTCCTGCTCAGGCGTGTGGTAGAAGATCGCGGAGCGGTATTGCGAGCCGACGTCCGGACCCTGGCGGTTCATCGTGGTCGGATCGTGCATTTCCCAAAACGCTTTCAAGAGATCGTCGTAGCTGATCTGCGCGGGATCGTATTCCAGCTCGACGGCTTCGGCATGGCCTGTGCGGTCGGTGCAAACTTGCTTGTAGGTCGGATCATCGATAGAGCCGCCGGTGTAGCCGACTTGCGCGGACGTTACGCCTTTTAACCGGCGAAACTCTGCTTCGACTCCCCAGAAGCATCCCGCCGCAAACGTGGCCTTTTCCATGTGATTCCCCCAAGCGGTTGGTTTACACTCAAAGAAATATCTTGCCACAGAGTCGCCCGGGTCGTCGAGTCGCGATGCCGGCGATTCGCGAGCTGCCGGCGCGAGGTGCTTGCGCCGGAACACAGGTTGGGACGTGGAACAGGTGAAATATTGCGCCGCCAGGAACGTATCGTAAAGAGGGAGAGAATCGCTCAGTCGCGCTGAGAAGCGCAGGAATCCAATGGGTTCGTCGAGACCAGACCTGTCATCGCTAAAGATTGCCGACCACGCCAGGAAGAGGGGCGGGGTAGGCAAGGTCTTTGCCGCCATCGCTGCCGGCGGCGGGTCCGTCGTCATCGTCATCGGTCTGATCCTGGCATTTCGCGGGCACAAGCCGGTTGTGGAGGTGATGGCCGCGCGGCAATCCACACCCGGCGAAGCGGCGACGCTGTTGAATGCGAGCGGCTACGTGACGCCAAGGCGCCGCGCGACGGTAGCGGCGAAGATCACAGCGCGCGTTACGGCGGTCTACGCGGAAGAGGGCATGCGCGTTCATGAAGGCGACATCCTCGCGCGACTCGATGATTCCGACGCGCAGGTGCGGCTGACCTCTGCGCGGGCCGATCGCGACGCCGCGCAAGCCGCGATCCAGGATCTTCAGGTTCAGCTCGACCTTGCCGAACGCGAACTGCATCGCGCGGAAGAATTGCAGAAGTCGGGCGTAGCGAGCGTGGAAACGCTGGACACCTCGCGCGCCGCGGCGGACAGCCTGCGAGCCAAAATTGCACTGACGAAAGAGCAAGTGCGGGCCGCGCAGGCAAAAATCGGCGTGGCGCAGCAGGACGTCGATAATTGCACCGTGCGTTCGCCGTTCACGGGCGAGGTCGTGTCGAAAGACGCGCAGGTGGGCGAAATGGTGTCGCCGATTTCGGCCGGCGGCGGATTCACGCGCACCGGAATTGCGACCGTCGTGGATATGCAATCTCTCGAAATCGAAGTCGATGTGAACGAATCGTTCATCGCGCGCGTAAAAGAGGGACAACCCGTCACAGCGACACTCGACGCGTACCCGGACTGGCAGATCCCATCGAAGGTGCGAACCGTGATTCCTACCGCCGACCGGCAAAAGGCTACGGTGAAAGTTCGCATCTCATTCGATCACCTGGATCCGAGGATCTTGCCCGATATGGGCGTCAAGGTCGCGTTTCTTGACACGTCGGAGCAAGACGCCAACAAATCGAAATCTGCGAAAGCCACGCCGCAAACTTTGATACCGCAGGACGCGGTGGTCCAGGACAGCGGTAAGCCAGTGGTTTTTGTGGTGCACGACACGAAGGTCGAGCGGCGTGCCGTCAGCCTCGGCGGAAATCGTGGCAGCGACGTCGAGGTCTTCGCCGGCATTAACAGCGGCGAATCCGTCGTGGTGAAGCCGCCGCCGGGGCTGCGCGATGGCGACGCAGTTGAAATCAAGCGTTAGGGGAGAGCCAGATGGTTCGAGTCGATGGACGAGGCGACGGCAACGCGTTAGTTCAAGCGCGCGGCCTTCAGAAAACATATCGCCGCGGGAGTGAAGTGATTCAGGTTCTGCAGAACTTGAATCTGGACGTCGACAAGGGCGAATTTGTGGCGTTCATGGGCCCGAGCGGATCCGGTAAGACGACGCTCTTGAACTTGCTGGGCGGTCTCGACCTGCCATCGGCGGGAAGTATCATCGTTGCGGGCGACGAAATCACGCACATGTCGGGCAGCAAGCTGACGACGTGGCGCGCGCGGCACGTCGGCTTCATTTTTCAGATGTACAACCTGCTTCCGGTGCTGACAGCTTTTCAGAATGTGGAATTGCCCTTGCTGTTGACCAAATTATCCGGGAGCGAGCGGAAAAAGCACGTTGAGACCGCGCTGGCCGTAGTTGGGCTCGCCGACCGCCAGCACCATTACCCGCGGCAGCTATCCGGCGGGCAGGAACAGCGCGTGGCGATTGCGCGCGCGATCGTCGCCGACCCCACGTTTCTTCTCTGCGACGAACCGACCGGCGACCTCGACCGCAAAAGCGCCGATGAAATCATGGATTTGATCGATCGGCTGGTGCGCGAATATCACAAGACGGTGCTGCTGGTCACGCACGATCCGCGCGTGGCGGAACGCGCCAATGTGACCCTGCACCTCGACAAGGGTGTTCTGGTTGAAGGGGCTGCGGCGGGAGCGCGCGCATGAAGTACTTTCACCTGTTGTGGGCGAATTTACTCCGCAAAAAAGTTCGCACGGCGCTGACGATTGGATCGTTCACCGTCGCGCTGTTTCTTTTCGGCCTGCTCGCCATCGTGCGCGGCGCGTTCAGCCAGGGCGTGGACATCGCGGGCGTAGACCGGCTATTCGTAATCAATAAAGTTTCGATTATTGAGCCGCTGCCGCTCTCCTATCGAGAGCGACTTGTCACGACGCCTGGCGTGAAGGAAGTGACGTATTCCAACTGGTTCGGCGGCGTTTATCAGGATCCGAAGAATTTCATTGTGGAATTTGCGATCGATGAAGACGGCTACCGCAAGATGTATCCGGAGTTCAAAATCAGCGACGAGGAGTGGGCTGCTTTCATGGCCGATCGCGAAGGCGCAATTGTCGGCGAGAAAACAGCCAAGAAATACGGTTGGAAGATTGGCGACCGAGTCCCGATGATCGGCACCATTTATCCAGGGAATTGGGAGTTCAATATTCGCGGGATCTACCACGGCTCGCGAGTGCAGGACGACACAACTCAATTCTGGTTCCACTGGAAGCGGCTCGATGAGGCCGCGATACAAAAGGGACTCGTCGGCTGGTATATCGTGCGCGTGTCCAATCCTGACGACTCCGCCAAAGTGGTAAAAGCGATCGACGAGCAGTTCGCAAATTCCCCCTACGAGACGAAGACCGATACGGAAAAAGCGTTCGGCGAGTCGTGGGTAAAGCAAATGGGAAATATCGAGTTTCTGATTCTGTCAATCGGCGCCGTGGTTTTCTTCACGTTGCTGCTCGTCACAGGAAACACCATGGCTACCGCGGTGCGTGAACGGACCTCGGAGCTGGCCGTGCTGAAGGCCGTGGGATTCTCGGACACTTTCGTGATGGCATTCGTGCTGGTCGAGTCGCTGCTCTTGGCGGTGATTGGCGGCGGCATCGGACTGACCCTCGCGAAACTGTGGACGCTGGGCGGAGACCCGACCGGCGGATTCCTGCCTTTCTTTTATCTGCCACCAAAGTCCATCGTCGTCGGGACCGCGCTGGCGCTCGCGGTCGGGATCATCGCGGGTATATTACCGGCGATCGCCGCGATGCGGCTGCGCGTCGTGGACGCGCTCCGGAGGGTATGACGCGTGGCGATTCCTCTTATCTACAACATCCGTAGCGTGCGCGCGCGCTGGACTTCGACCGTCGTCGCAATCCTCGGCGTGGCTGGCACCGTCGGCGTTTTCATCGCCATGCTCGCGCTCGCGAAGGGATTCAAAACGACGCTGGTGTCGTCGGGCTCGCCCGACAACGCGATCGTCAGCCGAGCCGGGTCATCGTCCGAAATGAACAGTGCAGTGATGCTTCCTCAGGAGCGCGTGATTGAAGATACGGTGGGAGTCGCGCGAGGACAGAACGGCCCGTTGGTTTCGCCGGAAGTCGTGGTCGTCGTGGCAATCCCGCTGCGTTCGACGGGAACCGACGCGAACGTCCAAGTCCGCGGCGTGTCGCCCAAGGTGCTCGAGGTTCGCAAGAGCGTGAAGATGATGGCAGGCAGATTTTTTCAACCGGGACTCAACGAGCTCATCGTCGGACGCAACGTCTCGCACACCTATCTCGGGCTCGATCTCGGGGACTCGCTTCGACTGGGCGGCGCGAATTGGACCGTCGTTGGAGTTTTCGACGCCGGCGGCAGTGCATTCGATTCGGAAGTATGGTGCGATTCGCGCGTATTGAATCAGACGTTTAAACGGCCGGAAGACGTTTTCCAGTCCGTCACGGTGCATCTGACTTCGCCGGCGGCGCTCGCTTCATTCAAGGACGCGCTGACTTCCGACCCGCGGATGAGCGTTCAGGTGGAGCGCGAGGTGGATTACTACGACAAGCAATCGCGTGCGCTAACGACGCTGATCACGTTTCTCGGCGGCATCGTGGCGCTGGTGATGGGCGTAGGCGCAGTTTTCGGAGCACTGAACACGATGTATTCGGCCGTGTCGGAACGCTCGCGCGAAATCGCGACGATGCGCGCGCTCGGATTCGGAGCGGGTAGCGTGATTATGTCTTTCATCTTCGAGGCGCTGTTCATTGCATTCATTGGCGGCGCGATCGGATGTCTCGCGGTGCTTCCGCTGAACGGCTTTACGACCGGGGCTATGAATTTCCAGACGTTTTCGCACGTCGCTTTCGCGTTTCTCGTCACGCCGATGCTGCTCGGCATCGGAATTGCGTTCGCGCTGTTGATGGGATTTGTCGGCGGCGTTCCGCCGGCAATTCGAGCGGCGCTGCGTCCGATCGCGGCACAACTGCGCGAACTGTAATTCCGCGCGCATCGCGACCGCGGGAATCGAATTGGAGCGAATTGAGGGCCTGTAATATCCTCTGCATCGTCCCACGGCGTTTTGGGGGTAACCGGCAATCCGGCCTACGCATGCGCATCCTCGCAGTCCTATTGATTCTCTGCTTCGGAGTCGGCTTTACGATCCGGCTGCAAACTCAACTTCCACCTGACTCGCTCGACCTCATGCCCATCCCGGCAAGCATTCAGGTTGGCTCGGCCCAGCTTGTGATTCAGCAATCATTTTCTGTCGCGATCACGGGCCATGAGGAAGCGCGGCTCGAGCGCGCCGTGCAACGATTTCTGCGTTCTGTTTCGCGCGAAACGGGAATGGCTTTCTCGCCGCGCATTGCGCAATCGACGGCACAGGCGACGCTCGTGATTCACACGGACCGCTCGAGCAAGTCCGTGCAGGACGTTGACGAAGACGAAAGCTACGTTTTGGAAATCACGCCGAATGCTGCGAAGCTCGATGCGCCGAACCCGCTTGGCATCATGCATGGCCTGGAAACGTTTCTTCAGCTTATCCGGATCACGCCGGAAGGCTTCGCGGTCCCTGCGGTGCGAATCGACGATCGGCCGCGCTTCCCGTGGCGCGGTCTCATGATCGATGTATCCCGCCATTTCATTCCGCTCGACGTCCTGAAACGAAATCTTGATGCAATGTCCGCGCTGAAGATGAACGTCTTTCACTGGCACCTGTCTGAAAATCAGGGCTTCCGCATCGAAAGCAAGGTGTATCCGAAGCTGCACGAGCTGGGCTCGGACGGTTTTTTCTACACGCAAGCGGAAGCGCGCGAGCTGATCGAATACGCTCGGGACCGCGGGATACGCGTCGTGCCGGAGTTCGACATGCCCGGCCACAGCACGTCGTGGTTCGTCGGTTATCCCGAACTGGCAAGTGCGCCAGGGCCGTACCAGATCGACCGCCAGTGGGGAATTTTCGATCCGGCGATGGATCCGACGAAAGAAACCACCTACAAATTTCTTGACCGATTCATCGGCGAAATGAGCCGCCTCTTTCCCGACCCCTACTTTCACATCGGCGGTGACGAAGTAAACGGCAAGCAGTGGGACGCCAATCCGAAAATTCAGGCTTTCATGGACGCGCACAACATTGCGGACAATCACGCGCTTCAGGCCTACTTCAACACTCGCATTCAGAAAATTGTGAGCAGGCACGGCAAGCTCATGATCGGCTGGGACGAAATCCTCGCGCCCGGCCTGCCGAATACTGTCGTCATCCAATCGTGGCACGGGCAGGAGACGCTCGCCGACGCGGCACGTCAGGGATTCCGCAGCCTGCTTTCTTACGGGTATTACCTCGATTTGATGTGGCCGGCCAGCGAGCACTACGCGAACGATCCACTCGGCGGCGATGCGGCGGGCCTGACGCCGGAACAGCAATCGTTGGTGCTCGGCGGTGAAGCGTGCATGTGGTCCGAATACGTTTCCAGCGAAAACATCGATTCGCGGATTTGGCCGCGGACGGCCGCGATCGCCGAGCGTTTATGGTCGCCGCAAAATGTCTCGGACACGGAATCGATGTACCGGCGCAGCCAGGAAGTGAGTTGGCGGCTCGACCGCCTTGGGCTGACGCACCGAACAGGTTTGAACGCGATGCTGCGGCGCATGGCGGGCTCAAGTGATGTTTCATCGCTCGCCGTGCTTGCTGACGTTCTCGAGCCCATGAAGGACTATGGGCGCGAAGAAGCGGCCGCGACTGCCGGCATCGCGCTCAAGAGCGACCAACCGTTGAACCGCCTCGAGGATGCCGTGGCGCCGGAGAGCGATATTGCGCGAAAATTTTCGAGCGCGGTGGATACTTTTATCGCCAGCCAGTTCCACGACCGCGCCACCGAAAATCAAATCCGCGCGCTACTGGTGATGTGGCGAGATAACGACGCGCGCCTCGAACCGCTCCTGCAGAATTCGTTCCTGCTGAAACCGGTCGAGCCGCTCTCGCGCGATCTGGCGTCGCTGGGCGCGGCGGGCTTGCAAGCGATCGACTATTTGGACAAGGCCGAAACCGCACCGGCCGATTGGAAATCACAGCAAATTGCGGCAATCGAAGAAGCGAAGAAGCCGCAAGCCGATTTGCTGCTCGCGGTCGCAGCGCCGGTTCAAAAGCTCATTGAAGCCGTCAGTAGTTCGAGCCCAACCACGCCGTAACGTGGGGCGGCGCGGACGGCATCGAGCACCAACCAGAAAAAAGAAAACGCGCCGGGGTGGGCCAGCGGGCATGTATGGCTGGTGTCGCTCTCGAAACTGTTATGCCTGGGTCTAATTGCTAATCCGAACGTCGCTCAGATGATTGACAGAGGCAACTCCCGCGGAGTTGCCTCTGTCTGTGTCCCTGACCGCGGGACCGCCATTCAATCCGGTTAAGGAATGTAATAGCGGAACGAGGTCCAGAGCATGTTCTCGGTGGCCTTCGGCGAAATGCTCGCGCCAGGTGAAGTGCTGCTGGGCGAGCTATCGTTCCCGGACCAGCCAAGCTTGTCGAAGTAGGAATACTGAACACCCCAACGCAGGCCGCCCATCGGGCCCTGATAAATCTTGTGCCAGAATCCGACGGTGAACTCCGAGATGATGCGAGTATCGCCGGCGCAAGTGCCACCGGCGGACGGCGTGAGGTCGTTGGTTGGCGGCTTTTCCGTGTTGCAACCGCTGTTATTGGCGAAGGGCGATCCGTACCCGCCGATCTGACCCATCTTAAAGGCCGTCGTGAGGCCGGCGGGAATCGACACGCCCGGAGCCGCTATTTGAATCTCGGGCGTTTCGGTGATTGTTATGCTGTCGTAGCCTTGATAGGCCGCTCGCCACGCATACTCTGACCCGTAGTAAGCGAAGATATCCAGTTTCTTGCTCGGGTGGAACTCAAGTTCGCCGAGTCCATGCACGGTACGAACCAACGCTTGGGTGCCGTCGGGACGGAACGTCAAATCGGGTAATTGCGACGCACCATAGCGGCCAACGCCATCGCCGCCGAGTCCCTGGAAGGCGAATTCGACCTTCTTCGTTCCGAGCGGAACGCGGAGATTGAATCCGATTCCGCCGCCCGTTCGCGTATCGTCATACGCCCCGGTAGCACTCGGTGAAGTCGTGCCGTCCACGGGGCATGCGATCGTCGTGGTGGTTGCGGGAGGATTGGTGTCATTTGCGTTCGTGCCCACGACACCGCAAGGATAGATTCTGTTTCGGAACACACTGACGATCCCGAAAAGCTCGTAATGGCCCCATCCGGGATCCGCGGCTGCCTTGAAGATGAAGTCAGGCGCTTTGTTCACAGAGTATCCGGTCGTGTCGGAGAGATTGTACAATCCGCCCCCGGAGCCCGGAGCATCGAGGAATGTATTTCCTACCGTCGTGGATGAGATTGACCCCACGTTGTTTGTCGTTACGGTAGAAAATCCTCGGCCTCCGATTGTCGCCTGCGGTGCCTCGACGGCAAACGCGAGTGCGAACTTGTCACCGAAGCTCTTGACCAGCCGGAATCCATATTGCCGCGCCCATGTGAATCCCACTTGGTACGATGGGTCGATCGTCAACGGAATTGCCTCGGCGCGGTTGTCAATTCCCTTTCTGTCTTCGGTCGCCAGAGTCCACATCTGACCGCCGGTGAAACTCCAGCCACTATCCAGCATTGCTTGTCCATACAAAACGCGCTGGCGGAAGACGTAGCTGTTGCTTTGACGGTTGTTGGAAGTCGATCCTGCGCCGAGCCAGTCTGCCTCCCAGTATCCGGTCAGTTTGGTGCTGCCGATCTGGCTCTGCGACAGCAAACTCATGCGGCTCTGCCGGGCCGTGAAGTTATTCTCGGCAAGCTGACCCAGCCCATTGCCGGGAAATGGAATGCTATTGAACGGCGTATTGATATCCGCGCTGATGGCGTGTTGGCGGTAAACCGATTCCGCGGCCACGAAACCGCCCGGAGTAAGGTTGACTCCCTTGAAGTGGATCGAGTCGGGGCCGTTTTGATCCGAAGCCTGGCCAGTGCCTGTTCCGTTTCCATCAGCCAGCGGAGTTGCCAACTTCACCTCGGCTCCCGGAGTTACCGTAGCCTCGGTGTTCGGCGCGGGTGGACTGAACCGCGACTCGAGCGCCTGTACTTTTTCCTCCGCGCGCTCGAGCGCGACGCGCTGCTGCTCGAGTTGAGCCGCCTGCGCCTGAAGCAATTCCCTCATTTGCTGGAGTTCAGCTTCGAGAGCCGGGCTGGACTCCGTTGTCGCGGTTTTGCTGGAATCAGATGCCGAGGTAGACGGCGTAGCTTTCGTGTCGCCGGCATCCTTTTTCGTATCGTCGCCGGCCATCGCCGGGCTTACAGCCACAGCTAATGCCAGCAACGCAGTTAAAAGCACTCGCATGCCTTTCCTCCTTGAATTCGACTTCAAGTTGACAGGTGATATTCCTCGTGGCCTTGCCGCGCGCGCGGCCTCTGGAAATTTTCGGGAGAATTCAAATCCGATCTCTTGCGCAGCGAATCGAAAAACTTCGAGCGCCCTTGCGTGCTGAAATCGGGGTGTCTCCGCCGCGCCGAACACACTGAAGCCATTAAAAAACGCAATCTCCTGCTAATTGGCGTCCAGAAACACCCCGTTGGGCACGGCAAAGCTAAAAGGGGAGGGTGACGGCTAGATTACCGGATTGTTAAACCTGTGTTAAAGCCTATGTCACTCAAACTAAAATGGTTGCTGAATTATTGCAACGCACGTCGGAGAATTGTTACAAACGGCGCTCGCATCGAACGGAAACTTTTTGGCCGAACCAGGGTTGAGAGTAATGGGAGGGGTCTGGGCAATGCGGCATCGCAGCCTGCGTAGCACTGCATGGGAAGAGTTTTCTTCTCCGTCGGCTGCGGGGACGCCTAACGGGGACCCCCAGATCCCTCTTCTCTTCGCAACCACCGCTCCGGTTCGCCACGCCCAAACCGTTGTGTCGGAGGCTCTTGCATAAGCCGGCGACGAAACCCACGCGCCGCGCCGCGCATCTCACTACGTTGGCGGGACAAGTACACTGAGGTTACTTAACTGGAGGAATGATGAGACTTCGACTTGGCTGGCTCGTTCTGGTTTTCTCCCTTTTCACGCCGGTACTTCATGCTCAGACCGACAAGTGGGAAGTCACTCCGTTCGTCGGTTACGAGACCGCCGGCAGCTATCCGGTAACGAACTCAGCCACAATTGATTCGTTCCGCGCGGATGGCGGCCTTTCTTTCGGCGTCTTTGCAGATTACAACTTTACGGACAGCTTCCAGTTCGAAGGCATGTGGAATCGAAACAGGGGCTCTTTCGCCGAGCACAACACCGCCACCGGTATCTGGACGACCGCCTACGATTCAAACATCGATCAGTTTAGCTTCGGAATTGACTATGCTTTCCGCAGCCCCGAACAGAAATGGCGTCCTTTCGTCGGATTCGGTCTCGGGTTCACCCACGACGCAAATTCCGGCGGGAATCCGAGTGACACGGAGTTCTCCTACAATATCGGCGGCGGCATAAAATACTACTTCTCTCGCCGCTTCGGTTTCCGCGGCGACGTCCGGTACACGCCAACGTACGCGAACTCTACTCCGGCGACGTATTGCGACCCATTCGGCAACTGCTTCGTCGCGAATCAGCGAAATTACATCAACCGCGCAAGCCTGGAAGGCGGCTTGATCATCCGGTTCTAGTTCCGCAATCCTCAGGAAGCGCGCCGGGCAGGTACCCACGAGTTCAGGCGCGCTTCGCTGTGATTTCGCTGACAGCCCTGTACCCCTGATCGATTGCCGCGTTGGTGTATGCGTACGCCTCGGCGTCCGAATTCGCGATGTGAATCCGGCCGAATGCCTGCCGCCCGATCACGCACGGCTGTTCCGCTTCCGAAAAGTCCGGATCGTAAAGCGAGTTGTATTCGTAGGCGTAGCCGTGCGGCCAGCGGTTCACGGTAATCGCCTCGATATCCTTCGCCGGATCAAACCCGCCCGCTGAGAGCATCCTGCCGAGCTGCTCGCGGAGGTTGCGTTCGAAAGTTTCGAAATTCATTCGCAGCATTTTTTCACGTCCCGCTTTTTGCTGCTCGCGTGCGGAAAGCCCCGGCTTGCAGGGAATAAAATCCATATGCAGCAAGCAGGATTCCTCCGGATTCGACGGGAAGTGGTAGTCGCCAATGCTCACCGGAAAATCGAGCGTCGCTTCCTGATAGAACGCGCCGCGGCATGAAATACCGCTTACCTTGAGTTTTTCAAATGAGGTCCAGTTTCGAATCTGCACGTTTGTGTAAACCAGCGGCACTTTCACGCCGTACGCGAGTGCGTCTTTCTGCTTGTCCGTCATTTCGGGACAGAGGTACGGAATCACCATGTTCCAGCACGCCAGAATGCACGCCTTCGCGCGAACGGAGCGCGCCGCACCACCGCGCACATACGTCAGCTCAACTTCGTTACCGGACGTGGGATCACTCGCGCTGCCGCCAATGTTCCGTGCTCGGACCGCCGTCGAATTCAGCCGTATTCGCAGCGGTGAGCTCGGATCATCAAGCTTTGAGTAATCGATGCGCGCGGTAACGATGTCTTCCATCGTGTGACCCGGCGCCGCGGCCGGCACAAGCGAGCGCACCAGCAGCCGCGCGATCGAAGCATTTCCATCCGGAAAATGATAGATGTACGGCGCGTGAACGTCCTGCAGCGTAACTTCGTAACCGAGACCCGGTCCGGGCGGTCCAGACAGATCCATTCCCGCAAATCCAGGCTCGCCGAGGCCCGCAAGATCGCCCGCGGGCACCGCATCAACGCCCACGCCGTAAAGCCCGTAGGTCGATTCCTGAAAGAAAGGAATCACGTCCGGGTGAACTTTCACATCGTTGAGCAGAAAATCCTTGTAGCTGGTGCGAGCGAGGTGCAGCTTCTTTTGCTCGCGGTTCATCGCCGGCAAATAGTCCACCTTTTCGGTGTACAGCCGGGCAATATCGGCCTGTGCCTCTTTGGACAGCGGCGTCTGAGCCAGGAATTCGGGCCACGGCAATTCGCCCATTCCGCGCGCGAGTCGATCTTCGCCGAATCGCTCCTTGGCAAAAAACATTGCGCGGCTTAGTCCGCGTGACTTATAGAAATTGCCGTCAAAATATTTTTTGAAGCGTTCAACTTCAACGCCCAACTCCCCCAGCAATCCCATCGCCTCGGCGCTGTAATGTTTCGGCCCGGCGATGGATTGCGTTCCTCCATAGCCCAGCAGCATCCGGCCGTTCGCCTGAAACTCGTTTCTTTTTGCGTGGCCGCCGAAATCGTCGTGATTTTCGATCACCAGGATGCGCGCGTTTGGTCCCGCCGCTTTGCGATAAAAATACGCGGCCGCAAGCCCGCTGATCCCGCCGCCAACCACGATCAAGTCGTACGTCTCCGAATCAGGCGTGGGTTTGTCCCACGTCTCGCCGTCGCGCATGGCATGAGCGACTTCCCAGGAGCCATCGTGATCGCCTCGCATTCCATTTCGCAACGGCGGGTAATAGCTCGATTCTTTCTCGGGTGCGAACGGGGATTGCGGTAAGCCGAATGAGTCGAACCAGGCGTGATGCCGAAAGGCGAGCGTTCCTCCGATTGCAATACTGAATCCGTTCAGAAAATCGCGTCTCGTGATCGCGCGATACATCCCGAGTTCGCGATCGCGTTTTTTCTCATGCACCGGTACCCCCTGATTTTTTTCTCGAGGCCACCGCCGCATGCCTCGAGCACTGAATGATTGCCCCTGCAGGATAGTCGAACTCATGCGGCGTGAAAAGCGCTTCCGCGTTTAGAATGGTCTGCGTCGGCGTTCCCTGCCGGCACAAGTCGCGTGAAAATTTCGCCCATTCGGCGCTTGCGCCGCGACCAACTTCCAGCCGGCACCGTCCAACTCGCGCGATTTCTGATCGGCAAGACGCTTGTGCGCGAACTCCCGGCGAAACGCTTGAGTGGACGGATCGTCGAGACCGAAGCCTATCTCCCGGACGATGCCGCCTGCCACGCGTTTCGCGGCCCGACGCCGCGCAATCGCTCGCTCTTCCTCGAGCACGGCCACGCCTACGTTTATTTTATTTACGGTTCGTCGTTCATGATGAACGTTTCCGGCGAAAAGCCTGGCGTCGGAGCCGGGGTGCTCTTGCGTGCGATTGAACCTATCGAAGGAATCGAGCGCATGTCTCGCCACCGCGGCACGACTCGGCTTATCGATCTCGCGCGCGGTCCAGGGCGCCTCGCGTCCGCGTTTCGCATCGATCATCGTTTGGATGGCGTGGACCTTTGCGCAAAAGGGCCGATCTGGCTGGGATCGGCGATTCGCCGGCGAGGCGCCATCGGCGAGAGCCGCCGCATCGGAATCACTCGCGACGCCCATCTGATTCTGCGGTTCTACGAGCGGGGAAATGCTTTCGTCAGCGGGCCGGCTAGACTTCGCGCTTGACCTCGATTTTCCGTGAGCCATGTGCCGCTCTCAAGTTTCATGCGGCGTGGCTTTCCGAAGTGCGATAGGATGCTCGGCTCGCCGTGCCCGGCGGATCGCGTTAGCCAGGAACCCAAAAGGAGAACCATGAAATCGGATTCCAAGCCTGCTGGTCCCAGTCGAAGGGAATTTCTCGGTGCTTCCGCCGGAGTCGCGCTGGGCGGCTTGCTGTCAGACTCTCGGGCGGATGTTTTCAGTCAGCCCTTCGCGCCGCTGTCCTCTCCGCATCCCTCTTCGCCGCGCCGCATCATCATTGACACGGACCCGGGCGTGGACGATGCTTTCGCCATTCTTCTGGCTCTGCGCTCCCCGGAATTGCAGGTCGAGGCAATCACGCCGGTTTCCGGGAATGTGCCGCTCGCGCTGACGCTTCCAAACGCGCTTCGGCTCGTCGAAATCGCCGGCCGCACCGACATTCCCGTCGCCGCCGGTGCCAGCGTTCCGCTCACGCGCCGCCTCATCACCGCCAGTTACGTTCACGGCGAGGATGGTCTGGGGGGCGTGAATTTTCCGCCGCCGAAGACGAAGCCCGTAGCTGAATCCGCGACCGAAATTATTCGCCGCATCGTCCGCAGCCATCCGGGCGAAGTCACGATCGTCGCCGTCGGCCCGCTCACCAACATCGCCACTGCGCTTCGCTCCGATGCCGAGCTCGCGCACATGATTCCGAATTTCGTCTTGATGGGCGGTTCAATTTCAGGCGGCAACATTACGCCGGCAGCGGAGTTTAATTTCTACGTCGACCCGGAAGCTGCGCACGTGGTGTTTCACTCCGGCGTTCCGATCACCATGGTGGGTCTCGACGTCACGCGAAAAGTTCAGCTCACGGAGAAACATGCCGCGGCGCTCGAAGCGGCTTCGAACCCTGTGAGCCAGGCCGCTGCGAAGATTGCCCGCAGCACGATTGCGCAGTATCGCCGCACCGGATTCCCCGGCGATCCGATGATGCACGATCCGCTTGCGATGGCGACGCTTCTCGATTCGTCGCTGGTTACGTTCCGCGATTATTACGTGAACATCGAGATTGAAGGCGAGTTGACGGCGGGAGAATCGCTCGCGTATAGCCACGCGCCAGTGCGGCACTCGGCGCCGATTGAAGGCGGCGCTCCTCTCGATGGGCGCGTCGCGGACGAGCCCCTGCAAAACAATGCGAGGGTCGCCGTGGACGTCAATGCCGAGAAGTTCATGGGGCTGCTTGTCGGACGGCTGACGGGATCGTCGTCTTAGCGCTTGCCGTCGCGATGATTTCGCCCCGCTCCGGCGGTGCGCGAAAGGAAATCCGTCCGCGGTCCGCGATTCGCTTTTGTTACTGTTTCTGCTACATTGCCCGTTGAGCTAACACCCGCTCGCATTCAACGGGAGAAGCTGATGAACAACCTCGACCTGCGCCCCCTTTCGGTCGGCGAAGTTCTCGATCGCACGTTCACGCTATATCGCAATTACTTCGTATTGTTCCTGGGCATCTCCGCAATCCCTCACATTCTGGTTCTCTTGGTGAATCTCTCTCAGCTGGCTTTTCTGATTCCTTCCGGAATGCCGATACCCGGTACCCGTCAGGGGCCGATTCCGTCTTCAATCGGATCCCCGGGAGCGCTCGGCGCTTATTTTGGGCTGGCGTTTCTCGCCATCATCGTGGCTTTCGTGACACTGTTATTGTCGCAAGGAGCTACTGTGATGGCTGTTTCCGAGCTCTACCTCGGGCGAACGATCACCATCAAAGAATCGTTCCAGAGGGTGCTCGGCGAACTTGGCACGCTCGTCGGCGTATTGATGCTGAATGGCCTTGCCATCCTGGCCGGCTTTATTTTGCTCATCTTTCCGGGAATTTTCGTGATGTGCCGGCTGCTGGTGAGCGTGCCCGCCGCGCTCCTGGAAAGCCTTAACGCTCGCGCGGCGATGGAACGGAGCTGGGAACTCACGCGCGACAACGCGGGGCGCGCTTTTCTGATCATCCTTCTCTATTTCGCTCTGAGCTTTGCGGCCGCCGGACTTCTTACTTTTCCGTTTCAGATGCTGATCGTTCTCCAGAAAAACAGTCCGGAAATGGTTTTGATATACCTGGGCCTCACGCAGGTGGGGGCGTTTATCGGCAACGTGCTCGTCACGCCGGTGATGACCATCGCGAGTTCAATCCTATATTATGACCTGCGCGTCCGGAAGGAAGCGTTCGACCTTCAACTGATGCTGGCGCCGCTTGGCGGGCCCGTCACGTGCGGCGTGCCCAAGACGATTACGTAATTCGAACTTCGCAGAGTGCTTCGCGCAAACGAACCGATTCGTGAAAAGGCCGAGCAGCTTGCAGATGGCAATCTTCCGGGCGTCGCGAATCCCGGCGTTCATTCTCCTCGCGCTTGCCGCTGTTACAGCGCTCGCACCACCGATTCTGCGCGGTGCTGCGGCTCCCTCTTTCAAGCCATTGGCAGCGCAATCGCCTCCGCCGGCAACTGCCAGGGACCAATCGACATACAATCTTCGCGATTTCGTCGCCGAGCTTCGCCGGATCGATGCTTCTCTGCGCAGCGCGCAAAAGACCCGCGAAGCCCTTGCCGGGGTTCGCACAGCCCTTCCCACCGAATGGCATGTCGACGCGCCCGGTCACGAATACACAATCTCAACCGAGCCTCTGCGCTCGCTTCTACTTGACGCTGAGCGAAACGCTTCGCAGCGGGACGCGCGCCTCGCTGATGCCGAAATGTGGCTCGAACATCTCTCGAGCGAATGTGACGACGCTTCGCCGCCCGCAGCGCAAGGCCGCGCGGCTGCGCGAAATGACCTGAACAGCATTCTGAGCCGCCGCGAGTTTGCCGCGGTCCGCCCGCCGAATGCATGGGATTTGTTCAAGCAGAAAATTCAACGGTGGTTTTTGCGCCTGATCGAAAAGCTCTTCGGAAATATCGCCCGGCATCCTCTTGGCGCAGAAGTTCTTTTCTGGCTGGTCATCGCCGGCGCGATTGCGTGGCTCGCGATGATGCTTTTCCGCTACTGGAGCGGGCACGCGCGGATGGACGAGATGCAATCCGTCGAGGTCATCCCAACACGGCGCACCTGGCAGGAATGGATTCGGGCCGCGCGGTTGGCGGCTGATCGCGGCGATTTTCGCGAGGCGGTGCATTCGGCCTACTGGGCGGGAATCGCGTATCTCGAAAATCTCAACGTGATTGCCGTCGATCGCGCGCGCACGCCTCGCGAATACCTGCGCCTGGTGGACGAATTGTCGGAGGGGCTGCCGTCCGATCGGGCGAAGCGCCGCGAATCGCTCTCCGCTCTTACCTCGCGCCTCGAGCGCATTTGGTATGGTCTGCGTCCCGCGCGTTCGGAAGATTTCGAGGATTCGCTGCGTCAGCTCAAGGAGCTCGGATGCCGCTGGCAGTAGATCCATCGGACCGAAAGCTCCTGCTCATCGCGGGAGCGATTTTGCTGACGCTGACGATCGCGCTCGCGATCCTGGCTCCGCCAAACGCCCAGCAAATGAGCCAGATGCCATCGGTCTATTCCGCCGCATCGGGCGGCGCGCGCGCGGCCTACCTGCTCATCAAGCAGCTTGGCTATTCTGTGACCGTTTGGGATCGCCCGCCGGCCGGCTTGCCCGAGGATCCTGAAGGCGCCGTCTTGATCATCGTCAACCCCTCCGAATCGCCTTCGGAAAAGGAGCGCGCGGCGCTGATGCAATTTGCAGTCGCGGGCGGGCGAATTGTTTTTACTGGGCCGGAGATCAACTCGTTTTTCTCCGATGCCAACGTTTCCGAGGAGCCCTACGAGTCTGAGTGGCGCGGTTACGATGCGAAAATTCCGAGTCCATTCACCGCAGGCGCGCCACGAATTGAACTTCAGCCGGAAGCGGAGTGGATCACGATCGGGCCGTCGCAACTGGAGCTTTACGGCGATCAGGATTCAGCGACGGTCGTCAGCTGGCGCGTCGGCAAAGCTGGCGGCGAAATTCTGTGGTGGGCTGCCGCCACGCCGCTCACGAACGCAGGAATCACACACGAGAGCAACCTGAATCTTTTTCTTGACGCCGTCAGTTTCGCCGCCAACTCCCCCCGCAAGCCCGCAATCTATTGGGATGAATATTTTCACGGCGAGCGTGCGTCTCTTTGGGCCTCGGTCGGCAATACGCCTGTTGCGTGGGGCCTGCTGCAAGTGGCGATTCTGGGTCTCGCGGTTCTATTCACGTTCAGCCGGCGCAGCGGGCCGATCGCGCTTCCCGCAAAAATTTCACGCCTGTGGCCGCTTGAATTCGTGGATACGCTGGGCGGCCTCTACCAGCGCGCGCATGCTGAGCCTGCCCTGGTCGGCGCCGTATATCAGCGCTTTCGGACGATTCTCACGCGGCAATTGCGCTTGCCCGCTGGGACGACGGACGATTTCTCGCCGATGCAGTGCGTGCCCGCCTGGGCTGGAAGGACGACACGCTTCGCGAGAAAATGGCGCGCGCAGCAGTCGCATCCCGCGCCGGCAAGCTTCCGGTCGAAGATGCCTTGGCCATCATTCGCGATCTCGAGAATCTGGAAGAGCAGCTTGGCCTGAAGCCAAAGAAAATCTAGGAGAAATCTGAACCGTGGAGAATCTCTCACGCCTGGCGTCGCACGTTCGCGGCGAATACTCGAAAGTGATCATCGGCCAGCGGGACGTCATCGACCAGTTGCTTCTCGTTCTCGTCTGCGGCGGTCACGCGCTGATGGAAGGAGTGCCGGGCATCGCAAAAACGCTGGCCGTAAAAACGCTCGCCCGCGTCTGCGGCCTCGGCTTTCAGCGCATACAGTGCACGGCTGACCTCATGCCCGCCGACGTAATGGGCACGAATGTTTTCAGCATGGCCACGAGTGCATTCTCGCTTCACCGCGGCCCCGTATTCACCGATCTGCTTCTCGTGGACGAAATCAACCGGACGTCACCGCGTACCCAGGCCGCGCTTCTCGAAGCAATGGAGGAGCGCCAGGTTACGATCGACGGCACGCGCTACCCGCTTTCACAAAATTTCACTGTCCTCGCCACGCAAAATCCGATCGAGTTCGAGGGCACGTATCCGCTTCCCGAAGCGCAGCTCGATCGCTTTCTGCTCAAGATTCGCGTCGGCTATCCTTCCGAGAAAGAGGAAACCGAGATTCTCGCGCGATGGGAAAACGGATTCGATTCGCGCCGCTTCGAATCCATCGCGATCACACCGATTGATCCCGCATGGCTTGCCGCCGCAAGACAGGAAATTGAAAAGGTGACCGTTGAGCCCACGCTTTACAAATATCTCGTCACGCTGGTTCGCCGGACACGCGATTGGCCCGCGCTGACGCTCGGCGCGAGTCCTCGCGCGGCCATCGGACTCTTCTTCGTCGCGCGCGCGCTGGCGGGAATCGAAGGCCGCGACTTTTTGATCCCCGACGACATCAAGGCGGCCGCTCCGGCCGTCCTTCGTCATCGCATTTTGCTGAAGCCGGAAGCCGACCTCGAAGGCTTGACCGCCGACCAGGTAATCGCTGATCTTCTCGCGGCCGTCGAGGTGCCGAAGTAGTGGATGAAACTCCGCTGATTCCGCCGGTCGCGTCCGCGCGCGCCCATCCGCTCGGACGAATTCCCTTTGGGTTCGGCCCGCGATTTTTTATTGGGCTATTGCTCGGCTTCGGCTGGCTCGTTCCCGCGTGGTGGTTTCCTCGGCTCATCGCCGCGATGTTTCTCTGGGACGGCGTCATTCTGGCGGCGTGGCTCTGGGATTTGCTTCGGCTCCCCGCGCCTTCCCGCATCGAAATCCGCCGCATCTGGAAGATGCGACCCGCGCTCGCGTGCGCAAGTTCCGTCACGATCGAAGTCCGAAATGCAGGAAGAACCGCAATTCACGCACGCATCACAGATGAAACGCCGCTCGCGCTGCGCCTCGAGCCTGCGGCTCTCGAACTTCGCGTTCGTCCCGGCGCGACGCAGGCGCAGTACCCGATTCTCCCTTCCGAACGCGGCGACGCGCGCCTCGGCCGCACGTTCATTCGTTATCAGAGCGCGATGCAATTGGCCGAGCGCTGGGCCGTCGCTGACACCGCGCAAGTTGTTCGCGTGCTTCCCAATATCGAAGAGGCCAAGCAGCACACGCTATATTTGATTCGCAGCCGCCAGGTTGAAATGGAGCGGCGCCGTCGCCGCCAGCGAGGCCTCGGCCGCGAATTCGATTCTCTGCGCGAGTATCGCGATGGCGACGATATCCGCGACATCTCCTGGACCGCCACGGCACGGCGAAATCGCCTGGTCACCCGCGTCTTCGAAATCGAGCGTAGCCAGATCGTCTGGCTCGTCCTCGATGCCGGACGCCTGCTTCGTGCGCAAGTGGAAGAGCCGGGGCGCTCACTGCGGATTTCGAAGCTCGATTATGCGGTGAATGCCGCGCTCTCACTCGCGCAAGTCGCTCTGCATTGCGGCGATCGCGTCGGACTGCTCGCCTACGGCCACCGCATCCAGCAAAATGTCAACGCGGGCCGCGGGCAGCGCCACGTTCGCGCGATCGTCGAATCGCTCGCGCAAGTCCACGGCGAAGTCGCCGAGGCCGACCATGGCCGCGCTGTGCATACGCTGCTCGGAATCCAAAAGCGCCGCAGCCTCGTCGTCTGGATCACCGATTTTGCGGAAACTCCGGCGATTCCAGAAGTAATCGAATACGCGACGCACATGACTTTGCGGCATCTGGTCCTTTTCGCCGCAATGGGCCAGCCCGACCTCACCGCCGTAGCCCGCGCCACGCCTGCATCGCACGAAGAGATGTACCGCCATGTCGCCGCGCTCGAAATCTCCCATCGCCGCGACGTGCTGCTGCGTGGCTTGCGCCAGAGCGGCGTCCTGGCCGTCGAACTCATGCCGAATGTTCTCGCGGCATCTCTCGTCAATCAGTATCTCGATATCAAAGAGCGCAGCCTTCTCTAGCTTCCGGCGAGCCTCACGTTTTTTCTTCGGCCGCGCGCCGCGAAAAATTCAGATATGTCATCAGCGCGGCGAACATGACGGCGGCGAACAAATATTTCATCCACGCCGGGAGCTCCGAAGGCGAAAGGAACGCCTCGATCACTCCCGCGACAATGAGCATCGGAATTGTCCCTAAAAGCAGCCGCGCCGCGCGCCCTCCCGCTCGCGCCAACGACTCGCGCCGCGGCAGTAATCCCGGAAACAGCATTCCGCGCGCAATTTCGAGGCCTGCGCCACCGGCGATGAAAATCGCCGGGAGCTCCAGCACGCCGTGCGGCGCGACGAAGCTCCAGAGTTGCCCGGCCATTCCCGCTTTCCACGTTGCGGCCCCGATCACGCCGATCAAAAGTCCGTTCAGCGCCATCATCCAAATCGTCCCGATGCCCGCGGTGATTCCGTAAGCGAACGCCGCGAACGCGACCGTCAGATTGTTGGTCATGATTCCAGACGCGGCGAGCGGCTTGATTGCCACGATCGAATGCGTCCACATCTCCCGCCGTTCGATCGTCTCCATCATTTGCGGCCCGAGCAGGCGGTGTGCAAACGCGGGATCGTGAATCGTGATGGCCCACGCGGCAATTGCCGTCGCTGCGAAGATTGCAAACGCCAGTGCCGTCTCCGGCAGCGTCTCGCGGAAAATTTGCGGATACGTCTGCGAATAAAATTTCACCAGGCCGCTGATTTTCGGCCGGTGTCCCATGTAAATAAGGTTGTGCGCGCGTCCCAGCAGTTGATTCAAGTACGCGGCCAGCTGAGGACTCGTGATATCCTCGCGCACAGTCGCAAGGTCAGACGCGGTCTGCCTGTACAACAGTCCCAGTTCTTGCAATTCGTGATGGTCGAGAGATGAAACTCCGCCCGTTTTCGACCGGCTCACGAGTTGCTCGAGCCTTGACCAGTACGGCTTTCGCTTCTCGAGCCAGCGTGTGGAGATCATGTCGCTTCCGCCGCCAACTTCTCCGCCACAGAACCCCTATGCGGACAAGCTTACCATCGAAACTCCGGAGCAAACGGCGCTCGAATTTGCGATTGCCGGCATCGGCAGCCGCTTTCTCGCGCTCGGATTCGATCTCCTGATCCAGCTCATCGCCGCCACGATTATCATTCTTGCGGGTTCGCTCCTGATTTCGGGAGTCTTCCCCGGCGGGATTGGCGCCACCTGGACCGCGGCGCTGCTGATTTTTCTCACCTTCGCGCTTTATTTCGGCTACTTCGCCATCTTCGAAGCTGTGTGGAACGGTCAGACGCCCGGCAAGCTCATCACCCACATTCGAGTGATCAAGGATTCCGGCCGTCCGATTACGCCTGCCGAGTCCGTCGCAAGAAACCTGATGCGAATCGTGGATAGCCAACCCGGATTTCTTTACGCCATCGGAATGGTCAGCGTCTTGCTCAGCAAAGAAAACAAGCGCCTCGGCGATTTTGTCGCCGGCACGATTGTCATTCACGAGCGCGAGCTTCAGGACATTCGCCCGCTCTGGCAAACGCCGGCCAACTCCGCCGCGACGAAATTCGGCGCCGAGAATTTGACGCCGGACGAATTCGCGGTTGTCGAAGCATTTCTAAATCGCCGCGACTCGCTCGAGCCTTACATCCGCTACCAGATGGCGGACCAAATCGTCGCGCGCATCAAACCCAGGCTTACGGCCCCGCCGGAAAATTTTCCTTCGAGCGAGCGTCTGCTCGAAGCCATCGCCGCCGAGCGTCGCTCGTCCGCAGGCTACATGTAATTTCGATTGTTCGAGTGGGAAACCGCTGGTCTGCCGTCAGCTCACGCGCTTCAGCGCCGCGCGCGCCAGCTCGATTTGCGGCAGCTTTGCGTCAGAATGATCGAAGTGCGTCAAAAAACTACGGTACTCTTTGGCAGCATCCGTCGTTCGATTCGTCTTTTCATAAACGACTCCGAGATAGTAGTGCGCCAGCACTTGCGAAAGGCTATTCGTGTAGGCGACATATCTTTGGTTGCCCCAGAGTCGTCCCCACGCTACCAGCGTATCGAGTTCATCCTGTGCGGCGCCCAGCTCGCCCGTTTCAATATTCGCACGTGCCTCAGCCAGCCCGGCGAGCTGCTTGTCATCGCGATTCTGAAGTTCGGGCCACTTCGTTTTGACTTCTTGCCACCGCCCCGCGTGCGCCGCGCCCAATATGCGGATCATCTCGATTGTTTTGTCCGTGGAGTACGACCCAAGGAGCGGATCGACAGACTTGTGAAGCCGGTCAAATTCCTGCTCTGCCTCCGGCTCATTCTTGAGATCAAGATCCGCCAACGCTCGCACGGCTGGCGCCCATGGCGACGTGTCGCGACGCCCAAGCGCCATCGCATCTTCCGCGCGGCCCTGTTCGACAAATAGTTCAGCAGCCTCGATGAGGGGGCCCTTTGCCAGGTCGTATTTATTGTCGGCAAATACTCGCGCCGCCTCTTCGTAGTAATTTGCCGCGGTTGCAAACTGCCCGCGAATCACCTCAACATCGGCGCGAACAGCCGCCTCCGAAGCATGCGTCGCTCCCTTGGTTTCGTTATAAGCCTGCAGGGAAATCGAATCTGCGTGAGTGAAATCTCCAGCACTCGCGTAGGCGAGCGCGATCTTCCCTTCTTCAAAAGGATCGCCGTACGCAACGCCCGAAGCTTGTGAACTCATTTGCATCGACAATCGGTATTGCGCGATGCCGTCTTGATAGCGTCCGCAAATCGTGTATACGTCGCCGCGCGAATCGTACGGATTCGGATCCTTCGGCGGCAGGAGCGCGGCATATCGATCGACTTCGGCTATCGCAGCGTCCAGCTCTCCGAGTGCCGCGTCTTCATATCCAATGTAGTTGTGCGCCGCCGCCCGGCTCGGGTCGAGTTTTATGATCTCCTCCAGATACGGCTTCGCCTGGCCCACCTCGTCCTGGTCCCATAGAAATTCCATCATTTCAAAGCGTGGATCAATTTCGCGTGGAAAGTCGCGGATGGCATCCCTCGCAGCTTGCTCGCCTTCGCTCAGCCTGCCGTCGTATCGAAGTTGTGAGAGGTGAATGAGCACTCTTTGCAGGGGCGGCAACGGATGCTGCTGCGCGATTCTCGCCGCAAGCGAAATCTCCTGGTGCCCCTCTTCGAAGTTGTCGAAACTGATTTCAGCGAGTTGGTAATACGCCATGGCGAAATTCGGATCGAGTTGGGTCGCCCGGCGGAACGACGTCTGCGCCTGATCCAGAAGGAAACGCTCGAAATACTTTAAGCCTTCCTCGTACGACTGCAGCGCTTCCAGATTCGACGTGAGGCTCGCACCAACATTCAGGTTCGAGGATTCTCCTGGCGCAATCTGCGTTAGGATGCCCGACGAAGCCTCGTCCACCATCGCGAACACGGCTTTCGCGTCGGCTCCCTCGACTTTGTCCGCGTAAACCACGCGCCCGCTTCCCGTCTCCTGCACGCGCAAATCCAGCCGCAATCCATCGCCAACTCTCAACAATGCGCCGCTCAGATACATGTCCGCGTGGGCAGCCTGCGCCACATCCTGGGCCTGTCCCGGCGGCAACGGCGCGTCGCCTTTCGTGCGCTCGCGAATCAGTCCGCGAACTCTTTCTGTCGAAATCACTTCCAGCGATTTCGTCTGTGCCAAATCCGTCGTCAGCAGTTCCGCCACGCCCGGACCGAGCCAGTCGAGCGACTTGTCGCCCGACATATTCTCGATCTCGACCACAGCCAGCGCCTTTGCCGCCGATTGCGTCCCCGGCGCGCCCGCCGCGCCCGGCGCAGTCGAATGTCGCTTCCACATCGTCGCCGCAACAATCGCGCCGATAAGCACAGCCACCGCTACTCCAGCACCGGCCGTCGTGTACCATCGCGGTCGTGCCTTGGGGGCAATCGCTGCCGGTGTGCTGCGTGCTGCCGAGGTTGAATCGCGGTCGAGCCGCTGCAAATCCGAGCGGACATCGGAGGCGTGCTGATAACGAAGGCTTCGATCCTTTTCGAGGCATTTCCTGACGATTCGTTCGAGTTCGGCCGGAACCTCGGGGTTTGTCTGCACGAGTGCTGCCGGCTCGCGATTCAGGATCGCGTCGTGCACGACGGCCGCGGTGTTCCCAGGATACGCGCGACTTCCGGCGGCCATCTCGTAAAGCACCGCGCCAAACGAAAAGAGATCCGTTCGCGCATCCAGTGCTTCCCCACGTGCCTGCTCCGGAGACATATACGCCGCCGTGCCAAGTGCCGTGCCGGGCGTCGTCAATACGATTTCTTCATTCGTCGCCGTGGGCAGCGCCGAAAAATCCTCGCCCGCGTCGGCTTGCGTCAGCTTCGCCAGGCCAAAATCGAGGATTTTCGCGTGCCCTCGCTCAGTCACAAAAATATTCGCTGGCTTGATGTCCCGGTGGACGATTCCTTTCGAGTGCGCGGCATCGAGAGCGTCTGAAATCTCGATTCCGAGGTCGAGCGTCTTTTCGAGCTCGAGCGGCTTGCCGCTGATGCCCTGCTTCAGGACCTCGCCCTCCAGATACTCCATCGCGATGAACTGCTGTCCTTCGTGCTCGCCGATTTCGTAAATCGTGCAGATGTTTGGATGGTTCAGAGCGGATGCCGCCTGCGCTTCGCGCTCGAACCGCTCGAGCGCCAGCCGGTCTTTCGCCATCGCCTCAGGCAGGAATTTCAGAGCCACGAAGCGGCGCAGCTTGGTATCCTCGGCCTTATAGACCACGCCCATTCCGCCGCCGCCGATTTTCTCAACGATGCGATAGTGCGAAATGGTTTTGCCAATCATCGGGGAACTTCCATGTTTGTGCGAAATGGTAGGCCGTCGAAAGTGACAAGTCAACGCACGCGGCCCAGCGTGCGGCTCCAGCATGCCGCCAAGCGCAGAATCGGCATTGCTCGAGAAATGTGGATCAAGTTCGGCTCATCTTCCGGCGCACTAACACCCGCTTCTCGCTCGCGCGCGTAGACCGCGCTGTTTTGCATTGAAAAACTCAACGCGATGTGAGAAATTCAACGAAACCGGAGCGCCGATCGCCCGCGGCGGCTGCGATAACTGCCCCTGAAATCAGCCATTTAATCGTCGCCCCTCCGTTCTCGGCCCTGGCACCGAAATTGCTCTCATTGGCATAGGACCGTGTTGAACAAGGAGAACCGGCATGGTGAAGAAACCGACGAAGTCAGCAAAGCCCGGAATAAAGCTGGTGTCGAAGTCTCTGCCCAAGATCAAGACTTTAATCATTCGGGGCTAGTAAACCGGCTCCCGCGACGCCCCTTGAGCGGCATAAGCATTTGTTTTTTCTTGCCTGGCCGACTGCAGGGCTGTACAAGACGCCGCCTCAGAACCTGATCCGCTCGCCCAGCGAAGCCGGGCGGACCCAGTTCCGTCGAGACAGTCCTGCAGTCGCCTTGTTTCTTTCGCGGGCCTGGTCGGCCCAATGGCGTGACCATGAGGCCGCGCTCCGCCCCACTGGATCGCCACCTGGCGCCAGTCTCCTCGCCACATTATTTCCCGTCAGGATTATTCAGCTCGGATAACGACTCAGAATTAATGGACCGCGGCTGCTTCTGTCTTGGCCTCGCGCAGGATCGGAATATCGGCATCGGCATCTTTCCACAGCGTCAAAAAGTCGTTGTATGCTGCGTGCGCCTTCGCGCTATCGCCCTCGAGGACATACGCCCGCGCCAGGCCGAGGTGCGCCAGCGCCCCCGTCGGGCAATTCTGAACCACGCCGTTGTGATCGATGAGTTTCTGAAACTCGGCCGCAGCCGCGCTTCCCTGCTTCGCTTCGAGGTACGCGTTCCCCCGCAGGTAAATCGGATAGAGACACGAACCAATCCCCGACGCGCCCGATAGGATCGAGTAGTCAACCGGCGACACCACCTGCAGGAGTTCCAGGGCGTGAGTAGGGTTGTTCTGTCCCATGGCAATTTGGGCTTCGACCGCCGGCACCCATAACGATTTCACTAGCGTGTCCAGCGGATAGCGCTTCTGGACTGCTTGAAGAATCGATTCCGCCCGCGCCGTATCTCCCGCCATCGCCAACGCAAGTGCAGATTCTTCCGACGAAGGCCTGTCGCTAAGTCCCAGGCTGAGCGCCGCCGCCGCGTCTCGCCGAGCGTCCGCGACATTCCCAAATTCGGCCTCTCGAATCGCTTCGTCGTCCTGCCAAAGCGCCGAAGATTCCTTATTGTCCGTTCGCAGCGCCGCATCGGCGGCTCGCTTCGTCAGTTCTCGCGCGTTACGCACATGCCCGAAATACGCTTCCGTCTGCGACTGAAATGCCCAGCGTTCGTGCTCGAGGTCCGGTTTGCCATCGAACCAGGTCATTTCTTCCTTCATTGCCTGCGTGTCGCCTTTGAGGAAATCGAGTTCATACAGCGCGAGATGAATGCCGTCGTCGTCCAGCTTCGCTTTCAACGCATTTTCCATTGGCTTTCGGGCTTCGTCGAATCGATTCAGATTCGTCAACGCGCCCGCAAGCGATTCCTGATTTATGACGTTGTTAGGACCAAACTCGACCGAGGAGCGCGCGACGTCCAGTTCCTTGTCCAATTGGCCGAGCTCCGAGTAGACGACGCCCAAATTGTTGTACGGAACGGAATCGCGCGGATAGCTTTGAATCCATTCTTGATAGGTTTCAGCGGCCTTCTCCAGCTCGCCGGTCACGAATCCGTAATAGGCGGACGTGATATGAAACTTTTCCAGCTCGCTGGCCCGATCGCGAAGTTCAAATGCCTTTGTGAGAGACACCGACGCGCGTTCGGGCTGCCCGAGGTTGCCGTACATGATTCCGATTCCGCCGTACGCGCTCGCGAAATTTGGATCGAGTTCGACCGCGCGCAGGAAATACGGCAGCGCCGCTCCCGGCCCCTTCTCGCGTTCCGTCTTTTGTCCGAGGCTGTAAGCCTTGAGCGCCTCGAGCGACGGAGTCGTTTCCTGAGCCAGCGGCACGTCGAATTTCTGCACGGACGAAAGCGATTCGCCCAGCTCAGTGCGAAGTTTCGTCGCCGCCGTGCCCAACGCATCGAGCACTTTTTCCTTGCCCGCCGCTCGCTCCTGCTCTTCCGCAAGAATATCGCCCGTGTGGCAATTCACCGCCTTCAGCCCCACGATGAATTCGCTTCCAATGCTGGCAATCGAGCCGCTCACGTAGGCCTTGCTGTCCGACCGCTGGCAAACTTCGCGCGCGACATCCGGAATCAGCGGTGTGTTCGCCGGCTTCGTCATCATCCCGAGCGTTGACGCAACCTTGTCGTCGGACAAAACATTCAAGAACGGCGACTGCCTGAGCGAAACGCCCAGCGCCTGTTTCAACGTGTCGTCGAACACCGGATCGCCCGTCGAGTTCGCAAAATCCGCAACGAGCACGGTGTCGCGTTCGCCGAGCACCGCCGGTTTGCTCCGGCCTTTCAGCCACCAGAACGCGCCCGCTACCGCCACCACGACTGCAAGCCCTGCGACGATCATCCACACCCGCGAGCTTCGCGCCGGCGCCTCCTCGATGCTCTCGCCCGTCTCGGCGGGGACCACTGCGCTCGATCCGGTGCGCGCGGGCGTCGCCAGCGCTTTCGATGATCCCGAGCCCGTTGCCCCCGCTCGCGGCACTGGCATCCGGTCCGAAGCCGCCGCCGGCGTCAAGCTCGCCACCGTCACCGTCGCGGTTACCGACGTCGAGCGCGTCGAGTCAAATTCCCGCCGCATCCGCTTCAGCTCGGCGCGCAGATCGGAGGCGTGCTGGAACCGCAGCTCGCGATCCTTCTCCAGCGCGCGGCTGATCGTTCGCTCCAGATCCGCGGGAATCTCGGAATTCAATCTCACCGGCGCCACCGGTGCGCGATTCAGAATCGCATCGAAAATCACACCGGATGTTTCGCCGTGGAAAGGCGGCGCGCCAGTGGCCATCTCATACAGCACCACGCCGAAACTGAATATGTCGCTCCGCGCATCCACTTCTTTTCCGCGAACTTGTTCGGGAGACATATACGCCACGGTTCCCAGCGTGCTTCCCGGACTCGTCAGGTGCAGCGATCCGGCCGCCGTCGCCGTTTCTTGCGCTGAAATGGACTGCGCCGAAGGCAGCGCAATCGTCTTCGCCAATCCAAAATCCAGAATCTTCGCCTGCCCGCGCTGCGTGATGAATAAATTCGCCGGCTTGATGTCGCGATGGATGATTCCCTTTTCGTGCGCCGCCGCCAGCGCGTCCGCAATCTGAATTCCGAAATCGATCGTGTCCTCGAACGGCAACGGCTTGCCCGAAAGGCGATGCTTCAGCGTTTCGCCGTCGAGATATTCCATCGCGATGAACAGCCGCCCGGCATCCTCGCCGATTTCATAAATCGTGCAGATTCCCGGATGGTTCAGCGCCGATGCGGCGCGCGCCTCGCGCCGGAATCGTTCGAGCGAGACGGGATCCTTCGCCACATCGTCAGGCAGGAATTTCAGCGCAACGGGTCGCCCAAGGTTGAGGTCCTCGGCCTTGTAGACCACGCCCATTCCCCCGCCGCCGAGCCTCTCGAGGATTCGGTAGTGCGAGAATTGCGAGCCGGAAAGAGAAATTCCGGATGGGGTCTGATCGGTCATCGCGCGCGAATATTACCACTTTTGCCTCGGCCGCCAAAAGCGTCACACGCGTCGCATCCGGCTCTGGCGCGCTGCCTTCCGCTGGTCTACACTCGCCCGAGGCCAAGAACAGGTTGCCGAGCCACAGTGCCGCTTCCGTCATTCCACGCTTTTGATTGCGGTCGGTCCCCTGCCAACTTTCATGCCGCCGCGCGCCTTGCAATCTTGGCGTCGCTCGCTTCGTTCCCTTGCCTTCCGTCCTTCGCGCAGCAGGATCGCTGGAAGCAGCTCTTCGAGCAATCAGGCCAATTGGAAAATGCAGGCCGTTACAGCGAGGCGCTGCCCGTCGCGCAGGAAGCCGAGAAAATCGCCGAATCCACCTTCGGCCCTGACGCTGCCTTCACGTCCGCGTCTCTGAATCGCGTCGCCACCATTTACGACGATCTCGGCCGCTATTCCGACGCCGAATCAACTCTCAAGCGCGCTCTCGACATCGGGATAAAGACAGTCGGCGCGAATCATCCCGGCGTCGCCAGCATGCTCAACAATCTCGCCTCCGTCTACGAATCGGAAGCGCGCTACGCGGACGCCGAACAACTCTACAAACAAGCTCTTGCCACGCGCGAAAAATCGGCTGGCCCCGGCGATCCGTCCGTCGCCATCGATCTCAATAATCTCGCCCTGCTTTACTTCAAGCAGTCGCGCTATGCCGAAGCTGAGCCGCTATACCAGCGCGCGATAGCCATTGACGAAAAAGCGCAAGGCCCCGAAAGCACCGACGTCGCCGGGGACCTCAGCAATCTCGCGCTCCTCTATTCCACGCGCGGCGACTACGCGAAAGCTCTCCCACTCTACAAACGCGCGGTGAACATCGATCTCGAAAAGCTCGGTCCCAATCATCCCGACGTCGCCAATCGCCTTCACGGCATGGCGGCGCTCGCGTCCGACCAGGGCTTTTATGGCTCCGCCGAACCGCTCCTAAAAATTGCCGTCTCCATTGATGAAAAAGCGCTCGGCCCGCGGCATCCGACGGTGGCCGCCGAGGTCAACAGCCTGGCATTGATCTACATCGCGCAAGGACGCTATTCCGAAGCCGAGCCGCTCCTCCAACGCGCGCTCGAAATTTACCAAAAAGCTTTTGGGCCCGATCATCCCAGCGTCGCAGCGGCCGAACTCGGCCTCGCAAGTCTCTACGAGTCCGAGCACCGCTACAAAGACGCGGAACCTTTCGCCAAAAACGCGCTCATCGTCAACGTCAAGTCTCTCGGCAAAGACAGCGAAGTCGTCGCCTCGAATTTGAATCAACTCGCGCTGATATACGAAGATCAGAACCGCTATCCCGGCGCGGAAGCCTTCATGAAACGCGCCGTAGAAATTAACGCCAAAGCGTTCGGCACGGACAGCGCCAAGTACGCTTCCAGCCTCAATAACCTGGCCTTGATTTACAAACGCGAGGGTCGCGAGCCCGAAGCCGAACCTCTCTACAAACAAGCGCTCGCCATCAATGAAAAAGTGCTTATGCCTCAAGCTCCCGCGCTCGCCTCGAATGTCCTGAATCTCGCGCAGCTTTATCAGGCCGAGGGCCGCTACTCCGATGCCGCCCCGTATTTTGATCGCGGCATGGAAATGACTCACAAGCGATTTGAATACGGCTTCGCCTACATGAGTGAAAAGGATCGCCTCCAGTTTTTGTCCACTGAGCAAGATCTTTTCCCCGGTTACTTCAGCTTCATCGTGGCCAGCCACGACCGTGATTCGTCGGGCGCCGGCAAAATGTACGACGTCCTCCTCTGGGAAAAAGGCCTCGTGGGTACGAGCGTCTCCGCGCTTCGCGCGCAGGTGGCCGCCAGCGGAGATCCCGCCGCGCTCCAGCTTTTCGATCAGCTTACCGAGAAAAAGAGCGAATCTTCGAAGCTCGCCACGTCGCGCCCGCCGGGATGGGCGGCGGCGCAGGCCAAGCTTGACGCGGACGCCAGCGATCTCGAGCAGCAGTTGGCGCGTCGCGTGGACAAAATCAGCCAGCAAAAAGTTCTCGCCGGCGCCACCTGGAAAGATGTCCAGAAAGCGTTGAAGCCCGACGAGGCCGCGATCGAATTCGTCCGCTACCGCAGCAACGACGGCAAGGAATGGTCGAGTAAGTTCTATTACGCCGCACTCGTCGTTACGCCGCGCGCGTCCTCGCCTGCACTGATCTCGCTCGGCGACGCGCAAAAACTCGAGTCCGAGCCGCTTTCGAATTACCGCGCTCGCGTCGCGCTCACTCGCGGCGTCGCCGCCGAAGAATCGCCTGAAGAAAAAGTCGCTGAGAGCGCCGCGGGCACAAGCGCCGCCTATGACGCGTTCTGGAAGCCGCTCGAACCCTCGCTCGGCAATTCCAGGCGCGTCTACGTCTCGCCCGACGGCATCCTGAATCAGATTCCGCTCGGCCTTCTCGCCGGCGAATCCGGCAAACTCCTCCTCGAAAAATTCGATCTGCGAATCGTCAATAGCACCAAAGACGTCTTGCGCGCGCCGCAAGCTTCGAAATCGAAACTCGCCGTCCTTGTCGGAAATCCCAGGTTTGATCTCACCGAAGCCGAGCAGCGTGCCGCCGTCGCAAAAATCGGCGCCGCCAGGCCCGTGGCGCAAACCACTTCTCCCGACGGCGCCGCGGCTCCTCCCTCGAGTTTGCAGCGCTCGAGCGATCTTCGCGGCGGCCCGCTCAATCCTCTACCGGGCACGCAGGCCGAAATCGACGCTGTCGGCGCGCAGCTCAAGACGGCAGGCTGGCAGGTGAATTCCTACACTCGCGAAAATGCTCTCGAGGAAATTGTCGGCCGTATGGAAAGTCCGCGCATCGTTCACATCGCCACGCACGGCTTCTTTCTCTCCGATCAGGAAATCGCGCAGGATCCCGATCTCAACAGCGCCCGCGCCGTCGCCCACGAAGATCCCATGCTGCGTTCCGGCCTTTTCTTCGCCGGCGCCGATCGTGCGCAATCCGGCGCGCCCCCGGTCGCGGGCCTCGATAACGGCGTCCTCACAGCCTACGAAGCCGCGCAGCTCAATCTCCAGGGCACTGAACTCGTCGTCCTCAGCGCTTGCGAAACCGGCCTCGGCAAGCAGAGCAATGGCGAAGGCGTCTTCGGATTGCGCCGCGGCTTGCAGGAAGCGGGAGCGGATTCCGTGCTCATGAGCATGTGGTCCGTGCCCGATCGCGAAACTCAGGAGTTGATGACTATGTTTTATCGCGGGTGGCTCGGCGGCCTCGATAAGCACGAAGCCCTTCGCCAGGCTCAATTGCAGGAGCGCGAGACCGTCCGCCAGCGCTACGGCAAAGATCTTCCGTTTTACTGGGGCGCCTTCGTACTCGTTGGCCGCTGATCAGCTGCTCATCGGCGCGGCTTCGGCGTACGGGCTCTGCGCCTTGTATCGTTTTTCAAATTCTTCGCGCGTGCAAAGCGTCCGGATGTCCGTAATCCGATCCACCGCCAGAATTCCATCCAGGTGATCGATTTCGTGCTGCAATAGCTCCGACAAATTCCGATCGTCGCCCGCCCGGATTTCGCACACCTTCCCGCGCGTGTCCCGATACCGGATCTGGACTTCGCGATGCCGCTCCACCTGCATAAAAATTGATAGAAAGCTCAAGCAGGCGTCCCAGACCACAATTTTTTCCGCGCTTCGCTCCGTGATCTCGGGATTGATCAGCGGCCACGGCTCCGCGCCCGGCAGTTGCACGAAAATCACTCGTTCGCTGGCTCCAATCTGCGGCGCCGCAATCGCGCGTCCGTAGCCGGTTTTCGCGCGCCAAAAGGCGAGCGTGTCCGCCAGATCGCCAATCAACGCCGCGATCTTCGCTGACCCGGGATCAGTCACCGCCCGCGCGGTCTCCCGCAGCTTCGGATCCCCCAATTGCAGCACTGTTCGAACGCCCATGGCCCTGCTCCTTCCTGAGCGTCGGGACCGGAATCAATCCATCGCCGCCTTCTTCGATCTCCGTGCCTTCGCCGTCATTCCGAGACCCGCTTCAGCGGTCGAGGAATCCCTCTTCGCGCCCCTGCGAATCGTGGGCGCAAACGTGCTCGCAATATTACACCGGTGAATCCCCCACTGGAGCGGAGAGCATCAACGAGATGCGCATTCGCATCGTATTTCTGATCCTGGAAACGTTTTTCGCGGGCGGGGCGCCCGTTGCAGCGCAATCCTCTGCTCCTCATGGCTCTTTAGCTCAAGCTGCCCACTCAAATCTCCAGGCGCCGCGCTGGACGGCCTCCCCCTGGCGAGATCGAGTTTTCCCATATTCGGCATTTCAGTTCCGCAGCGGTTTGCAACTTGGCCGCTTTCCCGCTCTTGCCGGCAGATACAGAAACAACGGCGTGTCCCTGCTGCCCCTCCCCGATCAAGTCACCACGTTATTCGCCTCCCAATCGATCATTCCCGTCGCAACATTCGGCAAAGGCCGCCTCTCCTTCGCAGGTTTTAGCGCCACGTTGCACTTCGGCAACGTCGTTCTCGGGCCTTCCGGTGCCGGAGGTCTTCTGGATTTTCGTCCGCCGCGCCATTATCAGCCCGCTGATCCTCGTCCGGTGGATTCCTACGGCCTAAGCCTGAAACTTCATCTCGGCAGGCCCGTCGATCTCGGGCATTGCGCCGAGTTCTGGCGTGGCGTATCGCGCCTTCTCTCCGATATTCAATAATGCTTCCGTGTGGCGAGTTTCAGACACCGTTTCTAAACGCGACTCGACCATCTCGACGCGCGCGGCCCCTCAGTTTCGTTCCGAATCGCCTCCCGGCGCCAAATCGTGGTAAAAAGTATGAGCGCCGGGTCGGTATTGGCGCGCTGGCAATGCGCGCGACGCCGGGGCGGGTTGCGCATTTCGCGCGGTGCGAAAGGAGAATCTTGATGCGAAAGAAATTTTTGGCAGGTGCGGCTCTCTTGATCGCGGCGACACTCGCTTGGGCGGGCGGCGATCCTTGGAAGACAAAACCGTTTAGTCAGTGGACCGATAAAGATGTTGCAGACATCCTCCAAAATTCGCCATGGTCTCGTCCGAACGTTCAGGCGCAAGGCGCCTGGCATCCCGACGGCATGACCCAGGCCAGCGGTAGCACGGCCATGCCCGGCGGGGCCGGCGACACTTCGAAAGCTTCCGCTTCCGCGGCTCCGGGAACCGCCAGCGGAACGGAAAAGAACGAGGCTGCTGCCGCCGAAACCCAGTCCTACAGCGTTTTCTGGTGGTCATCCCGCACGATTCGCGCCGCTTCTTACCGTAAGGCCGTCCTGAAAGGCTCGATGACGCAAGCCGACGCCGAAAAAGATCTCACAGCCATTCCCGACGAGTACATGATCCTCCTGCAATCCCAGAACATGAAATATTTCCAAACTCGCGGCGAAGATGCGTTCACCAAGGACGCCTGGCTGCAATTGAAAAAATCCAAGGACAAAGTTTTCCCGACAAAAGTGGGTTTCCTGAAAGGGGCTGACGGCAGCGTCAACGGCGTCGTTTTCTATTTTCCAAAGAAGTCAGCCAACGGCGAGCCTACAGTCGCGGCCGACGAGAAGGAAATCGATTTTTATTTCAAGATCGGCGGCTCGAAAGTCCTGACGGCGTTCGACCCCAGAAAAATGACCGACAGCCAGGGCGAGGATCTGTAACCCGTTCCTTCGCACGCGGTGGCTCAGCGTTCGGCCGGAAAGCCCCTCGTAACCGGCCGAACGCAGCGCATTCAAGCCTGCGGGTTCTAATCCTTTTGGTCTAATCCGGTCAGGCTCTAGTACCATCCACAAATTTACAGATTTTTCTGTTGCAGTCCCTCACCTCTCGCGTTCACACTCCCATCGCATTGACGGGTCAGGAAGTTACAACTACGATCGAATAGCGCTGCTGTCTCCGAGCGTTTGCATCGTCTTCTCGCGCGCTACGCGATAATCCGTCCAGGCGTCGCTGTAACCAGACCTGAGCCGGAGGAACACCCGCCTCATCTGGTTTGGTGCCCCGCCTCCGGCTCGGAGCCTGCTCGGCACTCTCACGGAGGCTGTAATGCTCGCACTTCGAACCCGGCCAAATATAAAACTTCAACGCTCTTCGCTCGCGCGCGCCTGCGCAAGAATTCTTTGCTCGTTCGCCATCTTCCTCTCTATTCCGTTCGTCAGCGCCGCGCAGAAATCTTCGTCGAGCGCCGATCAAGTGATCGATCGCATCATCGCCCGCGAAGCAGTCGAGACGGACACGATCCGCCACTACAGCCCGCTGATCGAAACCTACATTCAGGATATGCATGCCGACAACGAGTTCGGCGAAGTTCCGGTGAAGGACCACTATTTTCTCGGTGTCGCCGATTTCCGCCACGGCATTGCCGTTCAATCGCTTCTCGGTAGAGAAGGGGCGAAATACAGCGGACGTTATTCCGGACCCTTCGCGCATCTCACGTCATTTTTCTCCAATCAGTACGATCCCGAAGGCTTCCTCCAAATGGCCTTCGTTGATGAACACGGAATCGATCGCGCGCATTATCATTTCGAATATGTCCGCCGCGAATTTCTCGGCGAGACGCGCTGCCTGGTCTTCGACCTCACTCCGCTCAAAGGTTCCGGCAAGTTTCGTTTCAAGGGACGCATCTGGGCCAACGAGCGCGACTTCACCATCGTCCGCTTCAATGGCGTGTATACGCCAATCGCCATCGGCAACGGCTTCAACGTTCACTTCGATAGCTGGCGGACGAATTTGCAGCCGGGCTTGTGGCTTCCAACTTACGTCTTCAGCCAGGAAAGCGCGCTCAAGAGCGGCCTCGGCGCCACGGTTCATTTCAAATCGCAAACGCGCCTTTGGGGCTACGATCTCGTCAACGCCGCGCACGAAAGCGAATTCAGCGAGCTCGTCGTCGAAGCGCCGGGCGCCGTTCAAAATCCGGAGTCCGCTTCGAACGATCCGTCTCCGATTGAAGCGGAGCGCCAGTGGGCCCGCGAAGGCGAAGACAACGTGATCGATCGCCTCGAGCGCGCCGGTTTCGTCGCGCCTCCGAGTTCGGTTGATAAAGTTCTCGCCACCGTCGTCAACAATCTCGAAGTCACCAACAATATCGAAATTGAGCCGGACATCCGCTGCCGCGTTCTGCTCACGGCCACGCTCGAGTCGTTCAACATCGGCCACACCGTCGTGCTCAGCCGCGGCCTGCTCGACGTGCTTCCCGACGAATCCAGCCTCGCCGCCATGCTCGCTCAGGAAGTCGGCACGATTCTCGAAACCCGCCGCGCCGCCGATCCCTGGGGTTTCAACGATCTCACCAATCTTTCCCCCACCGAAGTCGTCGCGCGGCTGACCTTCCGCCTCACGCCGGACGAGCAGAATTTGGCCAGCAAGCGCGCCGCCGCTCTTTTGCAGAATTCGCCGTACAAGGACAAGCTCAATTCCGCCGGCCTTTTCCTGAAGCAGCTCGACGCGAAAGAAAAATCTCTCCCCGCGCTGATCAATCCGATGCTGGGCAATCGCATCTATCTCGCGCAGCAGCTCATCAACTCCGCGCCGCAGCTTCAGGCCACCAATCTCGATCAAATTTCCGCGTTGCCGCTGGGCGCGCGCATCAAGCTCGATCCCTGGTCTGACAAAGTCGAGATGCTCAAGCCCAACGCCGTCGCGCTGGTCTCGGTCCGCGAAAAAGTACCCTTCGAGGTCACGCCGTTTATGCCCTATCTGAGCTATTACGTCGCGCCCGGCTCGCAGCCCGGGGCCCAGCCGGCCGCCACGGCTACTCCGGCTGCCGCTTCCCAGGTGTCGCCGCCGGCGGCCAACCGGCGCCTGGTCATGACGCCCGTGCCGCCGCCCACCACGCCCGATCCACAAAATTAGCCGCCCTCTTCTTGGCGCGTGAGCGATGACCCGTGTACGCCGCACGGCGTCCTGCGCTTCTGAGGTGTTTGACCATGCGTCGAAATCCACGGGCCGAGTTCCAGCTTAAGTGGTGTCGGGGGGAGGGGCGATTTTGTCCCGATTAGAAATGACCTCGGAGGTTTGTTTTGATGGAGTTGCGAGGATTTCTAATCGTTTGAGTGTCCCGATTAGAAGCTCCCGACGGCGGCCACGAGCGACGCTGCGGTTCTCGCGGGGCTTCCTGGACGAACGCGCTTTTCGCACTGTGGATGAGGAAGCCGGTGCCATGTCAGAGGTAGGAGGGGCAACTTCGGGCGACGGGACGGCGCACCTTCGAGGCTCGCTTCCTAGCTCAGGGCAGGGCCTTTCGGCCCCGGGGCAGGCAGGATCAACGGCGCAGTTGGGCTCGGCCGGGGCAGAAGCCGCGTCGCCCCGCGCGGAAGCCTGCTTAATCGGAACGGGATCAACAACGCGAGCGTCGGCGTCGATGACATCGGCGGCCAGCACGGGCTGGAGCGGAGTGGGCAAGTCGCGCGAGACGACGATGCGCTGGGGAGGATCGGTCCAGCGGCCGTCATCATCGAGGCAGGAATACGCGCGGACCGCGCGAATGATGGCGTCGGGCGTGGGAGTGGTCGATTCGGCCTCCTGAATCACCAGCTCGAGGGCCGAGCGGAGATTGCGGCGGCGGAGGTCGTACAAGCCGGTGGCGTGGGCGTGGCGATAGATGGCCGACCGGGAAGAGAGATCGTATTGCTCGACGATGTTGTCCGGATGGTGCCAATCAACGAATTCGGAGTCGATGGAGGCGCGGTCCGGATGGTGGCAGATCTCGCATTTGCGAGAGTGCCGCGCAGGATCGGGCTTTGGCAGAAGCCCAGGGCGGGTGCTGCTTAGTTTATCATCAGTAATCATAATGGAACGAGGGATAGCACGATGTAAAAGAGAGCGCAAGTAGCAGAGGATGTGGGTGGTGTCTTAATTTGTCTTCTGTTCGCTTTGGTAGTGACCGGATTTGAGTTTCTAACTCTAGTGGTTGTCTTAATTTGGCTAGTCAGCGGCTTGGAACCAAGACGTGCGAAAGAAGGCTTTTTCTCCCTCACCGAAATCAATCCAGTAACTCAACTCCGTATGATGAACAGTGCCGTCGGCGAAACGGTAGACGATGCAGCCCGGAACCACGAATTTGTCGGCACGACTGATTTCGCTAAAGAGGCATGTATCATTTTTTTCTCCGGTCGGAAGCAGCAAGTCTCCGGTCACATTGATGATGCTTTCGCCAGTTTTACGAGCAGCATCAACTTTGCTTTTCACAAGCGCGTAATTGTTCACATCTTCAACGGCGGCCTCGAACACGACGATTGTGTTGAAAGCTGGTGCGATCCCAAAGTTCTTGACCGTGTATCCGACGGTAAACCCATATTGCCCCGGCTTGGTGGATTTTTTTTCCAGCACGGTAGGCCCTTTGTTCATTCCGACCCAAGGCCTTTTTTCCATCTTGAAGAATGTCGCGCTTTGGCTGTTGGACTGTTCCGACGCTTGAGCGGAACGTGCAGTCGCCCGGGTTTGAGCGAGGATGGCGCGAGTTTGCTTGACGCTGAGAACCAGTTGTCTATTTACGGCCCCCAATGTTCTACAGAGAAGATACGTCTCAAAGCCAGTTATGAGTACCAACAACCCGGTGAAAATCGTGATGGGCCAATCCTTGCTTATGCTGATGACAGGAACCGAGCGAATTTCTACTGGCCGTGCTTCTTCATCGCTGGGTTTATTTTGAGTGGAGTGTAGGCTGGGTGGAGTGCTCACTTGATTGTGGATGGGCGTAGGGTTGCCGGGTGTATCGTGCTTTGTGGCGGCATCGCGCTCAACGCCATTGCCTGTGCTACTTGGATTATTGGTTGTCTGCCGTGGAGTTGGGGTCGCTGCTTGCACGACGGCCAATACCATGAGGGCTGCCAACTTCATAGGATATATACTGTACCACGAAAATACCCCTTGACAAGCACTAATTATTGGGGTACGGTAATTGGCATAGGGAGAATGGATATGCCAAACGTCCTGCCGAAAGACAAGCAAATCGCCGTAATCAACGCACTCGAGATGCACAACACAGACGACGCAGACAATCCCGGTCGGCACGTCACCGTCTCGCATCTTGATCCTGTAACGTCACCGATACTAGCCGTCAGAGCCGCAATCCTTCAGGAGTACAGGGACAATGCCACAGAGAGCTAGGAAAGCAGGACGGCCACCGCTACCCAAAGGCCACGCCAAAGCAGGTACGCTTCGAGTGCGAGTAACGCCGGACGAATTACGCGCCATTGAGACAGCAGCCGAACGCTCAAAGCAGACGGTCTCTCAATGGATCCGTAGCATATTGGCCGCGTCAATCAAGTAGTGATACGCTTGCGCTACTTTGATGAAAGACGAGCAGGCTTGGAAAGACGCTTTAATCGCTCTTGCTTAATTAGCGAAGCAGAACGCCTTGCAACTGGCGGTTTTGGTGACTGACGTTGCTGCGATGCGCGAGGCTCTTTCCAAAGACTCGGCGCTATCTGATACTTACGCAGAAGCCCTAGCAAGCCAGGCGAAGCAAGCCGAACAAACAATCGCCGCTGTAACTCAGCTATGCGATGGAGTGATTCAGCAGCTGAGCAATCCGCAGTGGAAAAACTGACCCGCTTTTTCTTCACTCCTAATTCTTAGCACGCTTGTCAATATGGCGTTTTTACATTCTCGCTTCAAATTAGGACACTACCAGGTTGTGGAAGCGCAGTACGGAAGCGGAAAATATGGATCCGCGGAATTGCGGAGGTGGATGCATCCGCGCGCGGCCGTTGCTCGGTCTGCGTGGTTTCCGGATTAGTTTGCGCCGGCAAGAACTCGTTTTCGACGGCACGGCTGTAGACTGGGGCTCCATCGAAGACGACCGCCTTTTTCGTCGACGCCCTGCACTGCTGCCGCGAGGAAGAGTCTACCGCTGAGCGCGTCCAACATCATTTCGTCTTCGACTGGATCGTATTGAGCCGTTCCTTTACGTTTACGCGAACGGTGGACAGCCTGGTCTTTGCGGCGTTCCTGATGGAGGAGGACATGCCAAATCGAATTCTGACGGCGGAAGAATCCAAGACGCTTTTTGCACCTCTCCTACGCGACGTGCGAGAAAAGCTCAAGTCTTTAAGCAGTGGCGAAGAGAAGCTTTTGTTTGCTCTACGCCGCAAGTTATATAAAGACCTTTCCTACGACGAGCGTGGCACGCCGATGCGCAGAAGAGTTGTAAAGGCCGCGAAATATTCGGAGCAGTCGGGCAGGTGCGCCATTTGCTCTGAACCGTTAGAGAGTCTAGGCAAAAATGCAGTTCTCAACCGGAAGGAAGCAATGGACGGATCCGTTCCAGAAAACGTGCGACTGATCTGTTCCAGGTGTCACCGCAATGAACAGAAGGCGCGGAACTATTCTTGACTGCAGCATCCCAGCCGAGCGAGGAACACAAGGGACCACACTGAAAGGAAGCTCCCGTGGATTTCAGTTCAGGACCGTAGCTGCCGGAACGCATCCTTGTGCGATGTGACAGCGTTGGGATATCCTCCGGACTTCAAAACATTCTGGCTGAGGAGGATCGCATGAGAAAAACCGCCGGAGTCGTGGTTTTTGTATTTCTGGCGCTGGTAGTTCTGCCGGGAGGCATCCAACAGGCGCGAGCGCAGGCGGATCCTTATCCCGCGATGGCTCCTCTGGAGCAGTATCTGATGCCCAAGGATGCGGAGATCGCGCTGGCTCGCAGCGCGGCACCAGCCTCCATCGCGAACGACGCCAGCGTGATGGTGCTGGAACGGCAGGGATACACGACCGCCGTGAAAGGCACGAACGGCTTTCTCTGTTATGTGGAGCGATCCTGGGCCAACACCACGGATAATCCGGGATTCTGGAATCCCAAAATGCGCGCCCCCAATTGCTTCAATGCCGCGGCGGCCAGCAGCGTTTCGCCGATTTATCTGATGAAGACCCGGCTCGTGCTGGCAGGCAAATCCAAGGCGGAGATCGCGCAGGCGGTCGCCGCTGCCCTGGATAGCGGAGAACTGCGGGCGCTGGCGCCGGAAAGCATGTGCTACATGATGTCGAAGGAGCAGTACCTGAACGATGAGGCCCACAACTGGCACCCGCACGTGATGTTCTATGCCGCGGGCGATGTGGAGAAAAGCTGGGGGGCAAATCTGCCGGGCTCGCCGATGATCGCGGTGGCTGATTCGCAATCGCGACTGACGACTTTCATGATCGTGCTGCACCACTGGTCCGACGGAACGCCGGGCCCGAACTAAACTGACGGCGGCGGGAAGAGCCGGCGGGACGCCGGCGATACAGCACGCAGCCGCGAATCAGGAAACGTATCGTTATGCGGCGGGAAGAGCCGGCGGGACGCCGGCGATACAACACGCCGCCACAAGAAGAGGTGAAGAGTGACTACCGAGTTGCCGTCCAAATTGATTCTGCGCCCGGAAATTGCGGGTGATTCCGTCGTCGTCTATTGCTCGGGAAGGCTTACGCTCGAGCACGCCGCCGAACTGAGGGAAGAAGTGAAGAAGACGATGGCGGGCAAGAAACGGCTGACGATCGATTTGCACGACGTCACGCAGATGGATAGCTCGGGACTGGGGGCGATCGTGGCCATCTACATTGCCGCGAAGAGAGATGGCTGGGAACTGAATGTGGTGAACTACAGCGACGCGATCCGGAAGCTGCTCAGTTTGTCGAATTTGCTGTCGCTGTTTGAGGCGTGCGGAAGAGCGAGGATGGGGTGAGGAAGGCAGTCGAGAGTTGAGAGTTCAGAGTTGAGAGTTAAGAGTTAAGAGATGAAGAGACACCGAGAGCGGCGGGCAAAGTACAACTTCGGAGCCGGCGTTGGAGCCGCTACTGGAGCGGCGTAGACGTCGCGGATGCCGCGCCAGTCGGATTGAAGCGAATCACACCCGTTTGATCCGTATAGAAATAACGCTGACCAGTGGTGCCCACTTCTGTCGGCTGGGCGTTGATGGTGTAGAGGTTCCAGCCGGCACAACCGCCAGTAGGAGCGACGTTCGGCGTGTCACCCGGACCATCGGCATAGGTGAAGCTGTAACCTGATTTTTTGCCCGTCGTGAGCACGTTGTCGATCAGCAGTGCTTCGCCGCAGCTTGCCGAAGTGTCGCCCGCCGCGTGGGTTCCCATATTTGAAAGACTGATGGGGAAACCGTTGCCATAGGTCGAGAGATAAGTGACCGCGGACGTGTTCAAGGTGCGGCACGAACCGACAGCCGAGGCCTCGTTGGCCGCGATGCGGGCGCGAAGAAGGTTGGGAATCGCAATCGCTGCGATGATGAGGATGATTGCGACGACGATGAGAAGCTCGATGAGGGAAAAGCCCTCGTGTTTTTTGGCCATGGTATAGGTTGGACTTCCGTTGTTTGGATTGAACGCCTAATCCCTCAGGAACGATGAACGTAGGATACACCCAATGGCGCGGGGAGTGGCTACCAAGATGCGCGGATTGTGTGCCAAATCTGTAAAGAGCATCGCACAGGCAGAATCCGGGAAATTGCCGCCGCCGGAGACAAGAAAAGGCACGACTTGCGGCGGGCGTGAGGTCGAGTGACCCGCAAAGCATTATTTTTGTTGGAGATGCGGGAACTTGTAGGGAGTGGTGCCTTTGACTTCGTCAACCGTGACGATTTGATCGGCGGCAATATCGGAGAGAGTTTGGTGGATACCGCTGGGCCAGAAAATTTCGAGCGAATCCACCTTCGAGTGCGAGCCGAGGCCGAAATAAATCCGCTGATCCTGGGCTGAGGAATAGCTCATGCCGCCCTTGGCCTGATCGTAGCTGGTGAAATCGCCGGCGACGATTTTTAAGCGCGCGCCGGTGCCATCCCGATTGCTTTTGACGCCGACGAGGCGAATGCCGAGCCAGTGATTCGCGCGCGCGGCGGATGAAGCGGCGCCGTCGTTGTGAAAAAGTTGCGCGTCCTCACCGTTGTTGTTCACCAGAAAATCGAGCCAGCCGTCGTTATCGTAATCGCCGACGGCGAGACCGCGGCCAACCTTCGGCGCGAGGAAACTCGCCGGCTGTGTGGAGCTGGCATCTACGAAGTGGCCGCCGCCGGTATTGCGATAGAGTTTTTTCGATTCGGCGTAGCGAACGTCGGGATGATAGCGCGCGATGTTGTCGAGAATGTGGCCGTTGATGACGAGAAGATCGCGCCAGCCGTCGTTATCGAAATCGAAGAAGCGCGCGCCGAAAGCACTGTTGAGCATGTCGGACTGACCGAGGCCGGACGAAATGGTGGCGTCGGTGTAAGTGCCGTCGCCATTCGAGTAGTAGAGACGATTGAGCTCGAAATCGAGATGGCTGACGAAAAGATCCATGCGGCCGTTGTTGCGGAGATCGGCGGCGTCGGCGGACATGCCAGCTTCAGGGCGGCCGTCTTCGCTGAAGCCGGCGCCTGCGGTGTAGCTGACATCGCGAAAAGTGCCGTCGCCATTATTCAGGTAGAGAAAATTTCGCTGGGTGTCGTTGGCGATGAAGATGTCGGGCCAGCCATCGCCATTGAGGTCGGCGAGGACGACGGCGAGACTTTTGCCGTCATTGTTGACGAGGCCGGCTTTCTCGGTGACGTCGGTGAAAGTGCCGTCGCCATTATTGTGATAGAGGCGCGGCGAAGTGCCGGGGAAATTATCGGGGTGGCAGTAGCTGCTGACCTGCGGAAGATTTTCGTAGCCGGGACGAAAATCGCCGCAGACGGTTGGATGATCAACGTCGTACTTCACGTAGTTCGCGACGAGGAGATCGAGCTTGCCGTCGCGATCGTAATCGAACCAGCCCGCAGCCGTGCCCCAATTTCCGTCGTTGCCGACGCCGGCTTTGGCGGTAACGTCGGTGAAAGTGCCGTCGCCATTGTTGTGCAAGAGAACGGAATGGCGATAGCCGGTCATGTAGATATCGGGAAAGCCGTCGTTATCGTAATCGCCGACGGCGACGCCGAAGAAAAACGTGCCGTCGGAATGAATGCCGCTGGAGGCAGTGACATCGGTGAACGTGCCGTCGCCATTGTTGCGATAGAGCGCGGGCTGCGGAGCGTCCGCGGGATGAAAGAGCGGAGTGAAGCCGCTATTGACGAAGAAGGCGTCGAGAAATCCGTCCTGATTGTAGTCGAGCCAGGCGACGCCAGCGCCCATGGTTTCGGGATACATGCGTTTCGGAGACTGGGCACGCTCGTGATGGAAATGAATGCCGGCGGAGCGAGTGACATCGGTGAACTGGACGTGAAACGGATTTGCGAGATTGGAAGCGGCGACAGGCGGCGCGGCGGGCGCCTTGGAAGCCGGAGGACGCGATTGGGAACGCGCGCCGAGGAAGGCAAAGGTGGTGACCAGAGCGAGAAGAAAGATTGACTGTGCCGAACTGGTACGCAGAGTTGCGCGCGGAGGCCGATGAAGGTGCATTGCGCCAAAAATCTTAACATCGCGGGGGCGGCCGTGAGAGTTCGAAATTGGAAGAGGCGCGCGCGCCGGAAAAGTACGAGAAATAGATCGTTTGTGTAACAACAATCAAAAATTTGAATATCCACAGGCGGGCAGTTTGCGCTTGACACCGCGAAATACGACGGATACGCTACCGCCCATTCGAATCGTGAATTTGGGGGTTAATCCTGGGCCAGTGTGTGCAGCAACGAATCGTTCCTGAAGACTGCGCGTTTCCAGTCGTAGATCCCCCTCAGATTCGAACGAGCGGAAAGTCTCTGGCGTGGCTGGTATCGTGCGCGTGCATGGCGATCGCGGCCTTCGCGGGAACGCCGGCGCATGCGGCGAGCGCGAGCGCTGTTCCGGCGCCGCGCAAAGTGATTATTGATACCGATCCGGGCACGGACGACGCGATTGCGATATTGCTGGCGCTGAACTCGCCGGAACTCGACGTGAAGGCGCTGACGGTCGTTGCCGGGAACGTCACGCAAAAGCAGGGGCTTGAGAACGCGCTGAAGCTGGCATCGCTTGCGAACCGCTGCGACGTGGCGGTGGCGGGCGGCGCGGAACATCCTCTGTTTCAGAAACTGATTACGGCGGAATTCTGGCACGGGAAAAACGGGCTGGCGAACGTGGAACTTCCCGCGCCGAAATGCAAGGCGGATGGGCGCTTCGCGGCAGACCTGATCATCGAGATGGTGCACGCGGCGCCGCACGAAATTACGCTGGTGCCGGTGGGGCCGGAAACGAATATAGCGCTGGCTGTGTTGAAGGATCCGTCGATCGTGCCACTGGTGAAGGAAGTGATCGTGATGGGCGGATCGATTTCGGGCGGCAACGTAGACGCGGCGGCGGAAGCCAATATTTACAACGATCCGGAAGCGGCGCAAATCGTTTTTCAGGCGGGCTGGCCAGTGACGATGGCCGGGCTGGACGTGGGAAACATGACGCTGTTCACGCGCAAGCATCTGGCGGAACTGGCGAAAACGCACGGGCCGGAAAACGATTTCATGGTATCGGTGCTTGGCTACCTTGACGGGATGGCGGAGAAGTTCGGCGACTCCGGCGCGCCAATGTATGACCCGCTGGCCGTGGGGCAGGCGATTGATTCAACGATTTTGAAGACGCAGCCGATGCACGTGGACGTGGAAACGCGCGGCGAGTTCACTCGAGGCGAAACGGTGGCCAACCGCCGGAACGCCATCGAGAATAACGTGCTGCATGGCGACCGTTACATCATCGAGGGCGTCACGGAAGTGAAGCCAAACGTGCAAGTGGCCACGGGCGTGGACGCCGAGCGATTTCTTCAGCTATTGATATCACGGGTTCAAGGAAAGTAAGCCGAAGGTAAACGACGAAAAGAAAGACACTCGCAAACTCAACTCAAACGGGAGAGCGACGATGAAGATGTTCAAGATGATGATCGTGGCGATGGGGCTGCTGGGATTGCTGATCGCCGCCGCCGGCGTGAACGCGCAATCGCTGCAACGCGGCGAAATCCGCGGGTTCGTTTACGACTCGACGCACTCGGTGGTACCGGGCGCCAAGGTGACGATCTCGAACGCGTCAACCGGGTTCAAGCGCGAGCTCACGACAGATCAAACGGGGAGTTATGTGTTTTCCGACTTGCTCCCCGGCGTGTACAAAATCCGGGCCGAAGCGACGGGATTTGCGGCCACGGAGGTGACGGACATCACCGTGGAAATCGGCGCGAGCCTCGGGCTGGACGTGACACTGCCGGTGAAGGGCCAGACGCAAACGGTGACGGTGAGCGCGTCGGAGTCAGGGCCGGTGGATACGACGACCGCGGGAATCAACCAGGTGATCAATAGTACGGATATTCAAGATCTTCCGCTCTCGGGCCGCGACTATCGCGATCTGGCGCAATTGAGCTCTTCGGCGCAAATCGTTCCAGGATTGCGCGGCGGCATCCGCCTCGGCGGACAGCAGAGCGATTACCTGGGAATGGTGGTGGACGGACAGGACACCTTCAATAACTTCTTCGCCGAGATTTTCGGGTCGCTGGAAACGAAGAATTTCACGATTCCACTCGACGCGGTGCAGGAATTTCAGGTGGTGACGAACGGCTTCGCGCCCGAATTTGGACGCGCGACGGGCGGACTTGTGAACGTGGTCACGAAGTCGGGAACGAACGAACTTCACGGAGAGGCGCACGAGTATTATCGCGGCAGCGGATTGACGGCGCTCGACGGCCTCGGCGAGCCACCAAACATCAGCTCACAAAATCAGTTTGGCGGGTCAGTCGGTTTCCCGATCCACAGGGATCGTCAGTTCCTGTTCCTCGCTGCGGACACGCAGAAAGAAAACGGGCCGCTTCTGACGAACCTGTGCGGCACGGGCACCGTCGCGGATTGCAACGCGACATTGGCAGGCTCGACGGGACCAGTGTTTGAGAATTGCATACCGGGCACTGGGGGAACCTGCGCCCCCGGCCAGATTCCGCTTCCGGGCGGCGCAACATCGGGCGTCACGCTGCCCCCGTCATGCGCTGTACCGACCGCCGGAGAGTCGTTCCTGAACGACTGCTTTGGCGTGAACAGTCTCGCCGACTTCAATGGGCCGCACACACAATTCCAGGATCTGTTTACGATCCTCGGGCATTACGACTATCAATTCTCGCCGGCGAATCACTTCAGCGTTCGGGCGTACGGCACGCGGAACCATACCAGCGGTTTTACGGGCGGCCTCGGACAGAACGAAACCCCGGCGGCGTTTGACAGCACCGAGAACTTCCTGAACGAGGGCATCAGCGTCGCGTTTTCGCTTAGCACGGTGAAAGGCCGGAAAGTGAACGAACTGCGCGTCAGCGTAGCGGCCGAAAACCGGATCCGGCATTCGAACGGGCCGGGCACGCCGACCATGCTGGTAGGCAGCTACCTATTCGGCAACCGGTACTATTTGCCGATCAACGGCGAAAACAACAAATTGCAAGTCGGAGACAGCTTTTCCTACTCGTTCGGAAAACACGACATGAAGTTTGGCGGCGACTCGATTACGTTTGAAGATCGCAAAGACACGTTTGTCGGGTGGTCTTCCGGGCAATTCGAATTTGCGAACGTGGCCGCTTTCAACACCGCCAGCCCGTTTGCGTTGATTCAGGATGTGGGATTAAACAACATCCCGCTCTTCAACGCAGGCACGCTTTATCCCAACTACCTGAACGGAACCGGACTTTACTGGCAAGACAAATGGCAGGTGACGCCGCGCATTACCCTGACTTATGGGCTGCGCTGGGACGGGCAGTGGTATCCGCAGCCGCAGACGGCGTTTCCGGGAGTTGAAACCTACGCGGGACTGGGAATGAATTCGAAGACGATTCCGATCCCGCAGCGCGTTCCGGATGACTTTGGACAATGGGGCCCACGAATCGGACTGGCATGGAATGTGGGATCGACTCACGCACCGACAGTAGTCCGTGCTGCGTGGGGCTACTACTACGCCGTCATCCCAACAATTTTTATGCCAACCGGAGGCGGCGGGAAAACGGCCGGGATATTCTGCTTCGCAAGCAATTGCATGCCGACAGCTGGTTTTCCGTACCTCCTCCCGAGCTCGGTGCCGGAAGGAGTCAACGAGACTTGCAACATCGCGGACATCGGTTGCCCCGGTCCCAACCTCGTGGATCCGAATTTCCGCGATCCGCGCGTCTCGAGCCTGACATCGGGAATTGAACACACGTTTGCGGGAAATTGGACGTTGACGGGAACGTTCGCGTGGGTCAATTCGCAGCACCTGAGGACGGGCGGATACGGTTCCGAAGAAGCGTGGTACCGGAATTTCGTGAGATGCGGCGGCCCTGGTGAGCCGCCCGCGTTGGACCAGTTCGGCCGATCGATTCTGTGCGGATTGCTGGATCCGACGCTCTCCTACGACACGGATACGACAGCCAGCTACGCCCATGGGAATTACGAGTCGGTGGTGATCAACATTACGAAGCGTTTCGCACACCGCTACCAATTTTTTGCAAACTACATGTTGTCGCAAAACAAGGACAACGGGGCGAGCGAACGCGACACGGATACGTATTTTGGCCAGCAGGATCCGTTCAACATCAATCTCGATTACGGGCGGAACAGCCTGGATATTCGCGACCAATTCAAAATGGGAGGCGTGATCCAGTTGCCATGGGGCTTCCTATTCAGCTCGACGGTGATTGCACACAGCGGAGTTCCGTTCCCGCTCTACATCAATGTGGACGTGAATGGAGATGGAGTGGCCAACTCAGGCTACTCGCACAACAACGACAGGCCGAGCGTGCAGATCGGAAACGGCACGCCATACCTGCTGGGACGCTATCCATTCGACCAACCGAGCTTCGCGGAGTGGGACGCTCGACTCGCGAAGGACGTCAAGCTGGGCGAGCGATACACGTTGCAGCTCTCCGGCGATTTCTACAACCTGACGAACAAGGCTAACCTGTATTCGGACCCGGACACGAACGGCACAATCGATTACACGGCAAATTGCACGCCGTGGAGCACGCTGTATCCCTCAGCGCCGCAAGCGATGGGATCGAGCTGCACGCCGCTTACTTCGATTTCCCTGGCGACGATGCAAGCGCTGTCGCAGACTCCGACCGCGCTTTCACAGGGCTTGGGGCTTTACCATCAAAATACGCAGGTGGCGCCGGGAAGCACGCCGTTCGCGTTCCAGGCGGGCGTCAAGTTCATCTTCTGATGAAATCTTGAGACCCACGGGGCGCAGACAGTTTCTACAGGAAGCCGGATGTATCGCGGCAATCGCAGCCGCCGGGAGCCGAAAGCTCCTGGCGGCTTCTTTTTCTGAGGCTTGGCAATCCATGGAGAAGAAAGCGTTGCGCTGGCCGAAACCGATTGGAAGTCCCGTTCTAGACAGCCTGCGGCCCGTGATCGAAGGGTCGAGGGATGTCCACACGAACGTGGACAAGATCGTGGACGTGGCGAGCTGGATGGCGTACGAAGAATTGCCGATGCCGGATTACGCGCTCCCGCTCGACATTGGGGGCGGCACGGACAAGCTGATCGATTTCATCATGGTGACGAATTCGATCGACACGGCGTTCACGGATTTCTCGAACCACGTCAAGTTTCAAGTAGATTATGCGGGACAGCACTGGTCGGATTCGGATGCCGAGTTCGCGTGCCTGAAGCGGGCGCTGGACAACGGGATTCCGATACTCGACGGGCGATATCTCGCGAAGATTACCCGGGATCAGCTGAACAAAATTTTCGCCGGGAACATCGAGATGCCGATGCTCGATGAAAAGCTGGCGGTGCTGCACCAAGTGGGCGGCGTGCTGGCGGAGAAGTACGACGGGCAATTCGCGAAATTCATTCACTCGTGCTCGCCGAGGCTTTACGACAACGGGAACGGATACATTGACCGGCTAGTGAAGGAATTTCCGCGATTCAACGACGTCAGCATTTACGACGGGCACGAGATCAAATTTTACAAGCTGCCGCAACTGGGAGTGTGGATGCTCTTTCGGCAACTGCGGAGCGGCGGATTCCAGCTGGAAGATCCGCAAAAGATGACGGCCTTTGCAGATTACATCGTGCCAGCGGCGCTGCGCGTGATGGGGATGACGAGCTACTCGCCGGCGCTCGAGCACGCAATCAACACGTATCAGATGATTCCACGGGACAGCACACAGGAAATCGAAATTCGGGCGCACTGCCTCTATGCGACGGCGCTTCTCACCGAAGAGATCAACAAGCTGCGGCCGCCCGATCTTCAGATCATCATTCCGCAAGTGGATGCGCGGCTGTGGACCCATTATCACACCACGCACTGGCCGCACCATTTGACGCGAACGATCATGTATTGAACGCAATTGCAGGGCCGATGATCGTAAATCTTTCTGAAAGGCACTCGACAGTGAAGCTACTCGCGCGGATTTTTTTGTGCATGGCAGCGGCAGCGGCGATGGCGGCAACCACCCCGGCGCAGGCGAAGCGCAAGGTGATCATCGACCAGGATTGCGCCGGGCCCGGCGGCACGGATATGCAGGCGGTGCTGGCGCTGGTCAATTCGCCGGAGACGGAAGTGCTGGGCATCACGGTGCTGACCGGCGACGGGTGGCGCGACGAAGAAGTGGCGCATACGCTGCGGCTGCTCGAGATTATCGGAAGGACCGACATTCCGGTGTTCCGCGGCGCGGTGTTCCCTCTGGTGAATACGAAGGAACAAATGGCGCGGTGGGAAAAGATCTACGGAAAAATCATCTATCAAGGCGCGTGGAATTGGGGCAAGCCGGTGCATGGGCCGTATGAAATTCCGCCGATGCCCGAGGGAGAGCCGACGGCGAAAGCGGCGGACGAAGACGCGGCGCATTTTCTTGTACGCATGGTACGCAAGTATCCGCACGAAGTGACGATATATGCAGCAGGGCCGATGACGGATCTGGCGGTCGCGATCAATATCGATCCCGAATTCGCGTCGCTGGCGAAAGAACTGATCGTGATGGGCGGCGGGATCGCGCCGGCGACGGACGATCCGGAATTTGTGCTGACGCCGCGGCGCGAATTCAATTTCTGGATTGACGCGGAAGCGACGCGGGCCGTTCTGCACGCGCCGTGGCCGAGAGTGGTGGTGACGACCGTGGATATTTCCGTGAAGACGAAAATGAGCAAGGAAATGATCGCGAAGATCGCAGCGGGAACGTCGCCCTCGGCGAAGTACGTCTCGAAATACGCGCAGGAAGGATACCTGTGGGACGAACTTGCGGCCGTGGCGTGGCTCGATCCTTCGGTCATCACGAAATCGACGCAGCTCTATATGGACGTTTCGCTCGACCGAGGCGCGTCGTACGGCGATACGCTGGTGTTCTTGCCGGGGCGGCAGCCGGGGCTGGGCGAGCAGCTTGTCTACGTGCAGCAGGATTTGGATCTCGCGAAATTTTATGACGAATTTATCGCGCTGATGACTGCAGAAGCTCCGCGTCCGCACGCGGCGAATGAGACGGCGCCTCAAGGCGAAGAAGGCGGACTTGAAAGCAGCGAAGCGAGCGCGCGCCGATAATCGGGATCTGAAGGGGAAAGCTCGACGGCTTTTTCGTAGGCGGCTTTGGCTCGGATGGAATCATTTTGCTGCTGGTAGACGACGCCCATTTCGAAATAGGCGTCGGATTCTTTGGGATTAACGAGCGTGGCGCGCTTGAAATCGGCGACGGCTTCGTCGAGCTTGCCCTGCTTCTCAAATATTTTGCCCTGAACGTAGAGGAAATCGGGCTGGTAGGGAGAAAGTTCGAGGGCGTGCGCGATGGCGTCGTTGGCCCGGTCGATGTCGCCGGTTGAATAGTAGAGCTTGGCGAGCTGGGAATACGCGGCGCCATACTCGGGATTTTTTTCGAGGGCCTGGCGGACGAGATCGAGCGCGCCGGAAAGATCGTTTTGAAGCGCGCGTTCATTGGCCTGCTGAACGAGATGCAGAGCCTGGTTCTCGTTTTCGCGCGAAGTGCGCTGCGTTTTTGAGGCCGATTCGAACGCGGCGAGAGTTGTCTTTTCGTCGTCGAGCTTGCCGGCGCAATGGTAGGCGCGCGCAAGAAGAAAGAGCGATTCGGAATCGCCGGGCTTGGCGCCAATGACGGGCTGCAAGAGATCCGCGGCGCGAGAACATGTGGCCGCGGCCGTTGCGGCGTCCTGAGTTTCAGAAGTGCGAAGAAGAATCTTGCCGAGAAGAGCGCGGCCGGGCGGATTCTGCGGCTGGAGCGCGATCACTTTTTCGGCGTCGGGCAGGGCGAGCCGGTCGTCGTTGCGATCGTCGTAGATCTGCGCGCGAAGGTAACGCGCGAGCGCGTCATTTGGATCGCGGGCGAGCGATTTCGCGAGCTGCGCAAGGGCTGCGGCGGAATCACCCTTGGATTTATAGGCAAGGCCGAGGCGATCGCGCGTTTCGTTGTTTGCAGGATCGAGCATGACGGCTGCGACAAGATGATGAATGGCCGCGTCATAGGTCTGCATTTCGATTTCGAGATCGCCGAGGAGGGCGAGCGGCGCGGCATTTTTCGGATGTTCGCGCGCTGAAAGCTGGAGCAGGGCGCGCGCTTCGGCTTCGTTGTGCACGGCGCGGTAGGCCGAGGCGAGATCCACTTCCGCGGCGCTGTTGTGCGGAGAAAGTTGCAGGGCCGCCTGGTAACTGGCGATGGCGTCTGCGAAGCGGCTGGAATTCGCCAGCGAGAGGCCAAGAGCAATTCGGAGATCCGGGTTATTTGGCGCGAGCGCAATGGCTTTTTCGTACGCAGCAGCAGCTTCGGGCCACCGGCCGCGCTCGGATTCGGCTTGGGCCTGTTGAACGAGAGCGCTGGCGCCGGCGGGAAGCTGTTGCGCGAAGCTGAAGCATGCGGCGAAGAGCGAGATCAAAAGCGCAACGAGCGTGAGGCGCTCAATGCGGGCGCGCAACAGAAAATTGCGCCAATCCGGCAGATGCTCGAGCCGCGAATGCGAAAACATCGGCGAATTATAGCACTCGACTTTGATTCGATTTCTGCGCGTGAAGCGCAATGCAGCGGCCGGCAGGGCTTTTCGCTTGACTGGCGCGCGGGCCGGAATTATAAGCAACGCCTGCCCAAAAATGATTTGGAGCGCGCGCGAAACGTTGCCTCAGAGTGTCTTGATTCGGAAAAGGGTTCACACATTTCAAAGGGGGTAATCGGTACCGTGGGATTCAAAACGATTTGCGCATTTCTGGCCGGATTAATTCTCGCATTCCCCGCCGCAGCGCAACAGAAAAGAAAAGTGATTCTGGACCAGGACGCACGCGGGCCTGCGACGACGGACCAGCAATCCATGCTGATGTTCATTCAATCGCCGGAAGTGGAGACGCTCGGCATCACGGTGGTGAGCGGCGACATGTGGCGCGATGAAGAAGTCGCGCACACGCTGCGAATGCTTGAGCTCGTCGGCCGGCCGGACATTGAAGTGTATCCGGGCGCGGTCTACCCGCTCATCAATCGAATGGATTTCATCGAGCGCTGGGAAAAACTCTACGGCACGGTGCATTATCAGGGCGCGTGGAACGGCCACCGGCCGGGAATGAATCTTGGCGAAGGGCTGCGCGGAAGGTGGCACGAGCCGTTTGTGGTGCCGCGTCTGGTGGAGGGCGATCCGACGACAAAGGCATCCGAAGAAGATGCGGCGCACTTCATCATCCGGATGGTGCATAAGTATCCGCACGAAGTGACGATCTATGCAGGCGGACCGCTGACGAACATCGCGCAGGCGATCAGCCTCGATCCGCAAGTGCCCGATCTCGCGCAGGAACTGGTGATCATGGGCGGCAGCGTCGCACCGAACGTGCCGCTCGCGTGGGCCACCGAAAACCGGCGCGAGTTTAATTTCTGGTGGGACCCCGAGGCCGTGCACATCACGCTGACTTCGCCGTGGCACAAAATCACCATCACGACCGTGGACATTTCCGTGAAGACGCGGATGACCAAGGCGCTGATCGCGGAAATTGCCAAGTCACAAAGCGCCGCGTCGCAATACGTGGCGAAATATGCGGACGAAGAATACATGTGGGATGAACTCGCCGCGGCGAGCTGGCTCGACCCGAGCGTGATCACCAAGGAAGAGCAGCTTTACATGGACATTGATATTGATCACGGGGCGAGCTACGGCAACGTGCTGGTGTGGACGCCCGACGCGCATCCAGGGCTCGGCGAGCAGCTCGTGCACCTGCCGACGGAGCTGAACCGCGAGAAATTCGAAAAGATGTTTATCGAGCTGATGGCGCGGCCGACGCCGGGAGCGCACGCGGCGAACAATTCGAAATGAGGGCACATGGCCAAAGCTGCGAACGTTGACGTCGTCGGGATCGGCAGCTGCACGGTTGATTACTTCGCGATCGTGCCGCGGCTGCTCGGCCCGGAAGAAAAAATCAATGCCGACCGGCTGGAAGTTCATGCGGGCGGAGTGACGGCGAACAACCTGACGCAGGTGGCGCGGCTGGGGGCGACCGCGGGATGGCTCGGACTGATCGGAAACGACGACAACGGCCGAATCATTCAGGGAGCGTTCAAGGCCGACGGGATGGACCTCGGCGGAATCGAAACCGTCAAGGGCGAGCGATCGTCGCTGACGTGGATTCCGGTGGACGCGCAGGGCGAGCGCTGCATTTACATGTTCCCAAACGTCACGGGAAAAATCACACCGGCTCAGGTGAAGAACCGCTTCGCCGGGCACATCCGAAAGGCAAAGCATTTTCACACGGAGGCGTCGCAATTGCCGCTGGAGCCCGTGCGCGAGGCGATGAAGGTGGCGCGCGAGGCCAAAGTGCGAGTGATCTTCGATCTTGATGTTTCACCAAGCTTTTTTGCGCAGGCAAAACTGGGAAGCGAAAAGGATCTGACGGCAGCCTTGAAACTGGTGGACGTGTTGAAGCCGTGCAAGGCGGCTGCGCGCGAGCTGACGGGCGCGGGAGATTTCGAAGGAATGGCGGCGAATCTCTTGAAGCTGGGACCGAAACTGGTGGCAATGACGATGGGCGCGGAGGGCTGCCTGATCGCGAGCGCGGAGGAGAAGGTGCACGTGCCGGCGTTCAAGGTCGACGTGGTGGATACGACGGGCGCAGGCGACGCATTTATGGGCGGGCTATCGTTTGCGCTGCTGCAAGGCTGGGACAACGCGCGCGTGGGGCTTTTTGCCAACGCGTGCGCGGCGATTTGCTGCACGAAGGTCGGCGCTCGCGCGATGGCCAAGCGAGACGAAGTGCTGGCGTTAATCAAACAGAAGAGCCCGGCGGGAGCTCCCGCATTTTTCTGACGGCAGACGGCCCGAGCGCGGCTCACACAGTTTTCTCGCGCACACGAAGGGAAGGGACGAAGCGATGTACACACCGCCAAATTTAACGATCGCGCTGATCATGATGGTCACCACGGCCTTTTGCTGGGGTTCGTGGGCGAATACCTACAAAGGCGTGAAAAATTATCGCTTCGAACTTTTCTACTGGGATTACGCGATCGGGATTTTCGTGATTTCGGTCATCCTCGCGCTGACGATGGGAAATACGGGCACAGACCCATCGAATTTCTGGACGAACGTTCACGCGGCGGACAATTCGAATATCGGGTTCGCGATGATCGCGGGCGCGATTTTCAATCTGGCGAATTTGCTGCTCGTCGCGGGAATCGATATGGCGGGCCTCGCGATCGCGTTTCCGGTGTCAATCGGGATCGCGCTGGTGGTGGGCGTGGCGTTGACGTACTTGCGCGAACCGAAAGGCAACGTGGTGTTGCTCGGCGCCGGAGTTCTCTGCGCGATGATTGCCGTGGTGCTCGACGGGCGAGCCTATCGCCAGCTCGCGGCGGGAAACCGCGCGATATCGCGGAAGAGCATCGCAACGTGCGTGGTGTCGGGCGTGCTGATGGGATTGTGGTCGCCGATCTCGGCGCATGCGATGCGCGAGGGGAATTCGCTGGGGCCGTACAGCCTGTGCGTGTTCTTCACGCTTGGAGCGCTGCTTTCGTGCTTCATCTGGAATATTTATTTTATGAGGCACCCGCTCGTTGGCGAGCCGGTGGCGTTCGGCGGATTTTTCAAAGCGCCGACGAAGTATCACCTGCTGGGATTGCTCGGCGGGTTTATCTGGGGCCTGGGCACGGTGTTCAATCTGGTGGCGGGAAATTCGATCGGGCTGGCCATCTCGTATGCGATTGGGCAATCGGCGCCGATGGTCGCGGCGCTCTGGGGCGTTTTCGTGTGGAAGGAATTCGCGGGCGCGAACGCGAAATCGCGAGGGTATCTTGGGCTGATGTTCGTTTTTTACATGCTGGCGATTTTGCTGGTCGCGCGGGCGAGCACCGCGGGCTGACGCCGCGGGCGCGGGCGACACGCGCGGAAGCGGCGCCGAGCGATAGTGCTTTCATATTATTGACCGAGATGCGCGCCGGAGTGAGACTCACACCGTTGAAATCTCTCTAATCAACTTGTTGTTGGCGTTTTTCGAGCGAACGGGTGTGTCCACGCTAAAATGACTCGCTTCCGCACCTTTCTGCTGTATTCCCTCTTTGCCAGCGCCGCGTATTTATTTGCGTGGCCGGCGGCGACGATCGTTTATGAAGGCGGCGTTCTCTATCACCTGATCGCGGGCATTTTATTTGCGGTGCTGGCCCTGCCGTACATTCTCCGAAAAATTGCGAATGGAAATGCGGGCGAGCGCACCGGCTGGCTGCTGCTGCTCGTGGGAACTGCCGCGGGCGTGGCGCTGATTTTTACGGGCACGCAGCACAGCATGGACCGGCTGCTGTATGCGCACATTGGCACGTGCGCGGCGGCGGGCGCGATTTTGGCGGGCGCATGGGCTGGAAAAAGACGATGGCTTGCAGGCGGCGCGGCTCGCGTGGCGGCGAGATACGCGCTTTCGATTTTGCTCGCGGCGGGAATTACGGGCGGCGCGTGGTGGATTCGCACGGCGCCGTGGGAGAGTGGGCATCGCATCGAGAATCCAAGGATTTCTCCAGCGAGCATGGATGATGAAGGCGACGGCCCGAACGGACCGTTCTTTCCGAGTTCGGCGCAGACTCCCGAGCAAATGAAAATCGCGAAAGAATATTTCATGGAGTCGCAGACATGCGAGCGCTGCCATCAGGACATCTACAACCAGTGGCAGAGTTCGGCGCACCATTTTTCTTCGTTCAACAATCAGTGGTATCGCAAGAGCATCGAGTACATGCAGGACGTTCGCGGGATCAAGCCATCGAAATGGTGCGCGGGCTGCCACGATCCGGCGCTGCTGTTCAGCGGCGAATTTGACAAGCCGGTGCGCGACGTGGAGATGACGCCCGCGGGGCAAGCGGGACTTGGATGCATGATGTGCCATTCGATCGCGTCGGTGAAAAGCACGATGGGACAAGGCGATTACCGGCTGGAAATTCCGGCGCTGCACAACCTGGCGACGAGCAACAATCCGACGGTGCGGCGCCTTCACGATTTTCTGGTGGAGCTGAATCCCGAGCCGCACCGCCGGACGTTTTTGAAGCCGTTTATGCGCGAGCAGACGGCAGAATTTTGCTCGACGTGCCATAAGGTGCATCTCGACGTGCCGGTGAATCACTATCGCTGGACGCGCGGATTCAACGACTATGACAACTGGCAGGCCAGCGGAGTTTCGGGATTCGGCGCGCGATCGTTTTACTATCCGCCGAAGCCGCTGAGCTGCCCCGATTGCCACATGCCGATGGCGGCGTCGCGCGATACGACGTCCGCGCCGAAAATGGTGCACACACACCGATTCCTCGCGGCGAACACGGCGGTGCCGTTCGCGAACGAAGATGCGAAACAGCTCGACGACACCGAACAATTCCTGAAGCAGAAGCAAGTGAGTGTAGACATTTTCGCGATCGCGCCCGAAGAAACCGCGGCGAAAGCGGCGGCGCCTGTGAAAGCGCCAGCGGCGCCCGCACTATCCACGACGTTCGCAGTGGGCGAGGAGGCGGAAGTCGAAGCCCCTCCGGCGACGGAGGAAACTGAGGCGCTAAGCAACGAAGCACCGCTTCCGTTGACGGCGCCGCTCAATCGCGTAAACGCCGAAGTGAGGCAGGGCGACACCGAGCGCGTGGACGTGGTGGTCCGGACGCGCGGCGTCGGACACTTTTTTCCGGGCGGCACAGTGGACGCGTTTGATTGCTGGCTGGAATTGACGGCGACGGACGAAAACGGGCGAACGATTTTCTGGAGCGGCATGGCGGAAGGCGGCGGGCGCGGGCCGGTCGAGCCGGGCGCGCATTTTTATCATTCCGTGCTGATTGACGCCCACGGACACCCGATCAACAAGCGAAATGCGTGGGCGGCGCGCGCGACAGTGTACGTCCATTTGATTCCGCCGGGCGCGGCGGATACGGTGCACTACCGGCTGAAGATTCCGAGCGACGCCGGCTCGCGAATTTCGCTGCACGCAAAATTGAACTACCGCAAGTTTTCATGGATCAACACGCAATTCTCTTTCGCGGGGACGCGCGATCCGAGCGAGCCCGCGCCGGAAGCTACGGCGGAATACGACGACACGCACTGGGTGTACACGGGCGACACGTCAAACGCATCGGGGAAAATCAAAACGATTCCGTCGCCGCCGATTGTGACGCTCGCTGAGGATTCGGCGCAGATTCGCGTGTTGCCGGCAAATGCAAAACAGCCGCCGATGCAATTGAAGCTCGATGCAGCCGATTGGACGCGGTGGAACGACTATGGGATCGGATTTTTGCTGCAAGGCGACTTGAAGGAAGCGCTGAATGCGTTTCAGGAGATCACGAAGATCGATCCGAAAAATCCGGACGGGTGGGTGAACGTTGGACGCGTCCGGTTGCAGGAAGGAAATCTGGTTGCGGCGGAATCGGCGCTTAAAAGTGCTCTGGCGGTGGCTCCGGCGCTCGCCCGCGCGCATTTTTTCTACGCCGAGACGCTGCGAAACATGGGCAAGTACGATGAGGCGGCCGGGCATCTGCGAATTGTGCTCGCGCAATATCCGCGCGATCGCGTGGTTCACGACGAGCTCGGACGCGTGCTGTTTCTGGAGCGGCGATACGCGGATGCGATTCAGGAGTTCGATGCGACGCTCGAGATTGATCCCGAAGACCTGGAAGCAAACTACAACTTGATGCTTTGTTACACGGGGCTCGGGCAAGCGCAAACTGCCACGGAATTTCAGAAGCGGTATTTGCGATTCAAGGCAGACGAATCGGCACAGACGCTGACCGGACCATATTTGCGCACGCATCCTGAAGACAACAACGAGCGGCAGCCGATTCACGAGCACGACTCGATATCGGCAGCGGAACTGCAGGCGGCGAATGCGAAGCGCGCGCAGGCGCATGGAGGATCGGATTGAAATTCCATGCGGCGCGACAATTTCGAACGCGATGGCCGCGCCTGGCGATGCCAGTTGTCGCGCCGATCGCAGTCTTGTCGCTCGCGCTCTCGTTTGCGGAGCGGAGCCACGCCGAGTTTGACGCGGCCGCACCGGCGACGATTCAATTCGAAGACATCACGCGCGCTGCCGGGATTCACTTCACGCACGATAATGGCGCGTACGGAAAGAAGTTTCTGCCCGAAGCGATGGGCTCCGGCGTCGCGTTCATCGATTATGACAACGACGGCTGGCAGGATATTTTCTTTGTGAACAGCGCAGACTGGCCGGACCATCACACACACGCGGCGCATCCCGCGCTCTATCACAACAACCATGACGGAACGTTTACAGACGTGACCGCCAAAGCCGGGCTCGATGTGGAGATGTATGGAATGGGCGTCGCGGTGGGCGATTACAACAATGACGGCTGCGACGATTTGTTTATCACGGCGCTCGGACAAAATCATCTATTCCGCAACAACTGCAACGGAACGTTTACGGACGTGACGAAGCAGGCCGGACTTTCGGGGCCGAACGAATTCAGTACGAGCGCCGCGTGGGTGGATTACGACCGCGACGGAAAATTGGATCTGGTTGTCGCGAATTACGTCCAGTGGTCGGAGAAAACGGACATTTACTGCACGATTGACGGCAAATCGAAATCGTATTGCACGCCGGAATCGTACAACGGCGCGTCCGTGCGGCTCTGGCACAATCACGGCGACGGAACCTTTGAGGACGTGACGCAGAAGGCGGGACTCGGCGACGCGACATCGAAAACGCTCGGCGTGACGATTCTCGACGCGAATCAGGATGGGTGGCCGGATATCGCGTTCAGCAACGACACGCAGCCAAACAAGCTTTACATCAACAACGGCAATGGGACGTTTTCGGAAAAAGGCGTGGCCGCGGGAGTTGGATTCAGCGAAGACGGAATCGCTCGCGCCGGGATGGGCATTGATGCGGGCGACTACGATCACAGCGGGTACCCGAGCCTGCTGATCACGAATTTCTCGAATCAGATGGCGGCGCTCTATCATAACGAGCGGAATGGATTGTTTGTGGACGAAGCGGCGCCGAGCGGTGTGGGGCGCGCAAGCTTGCTTACACTGGGATTCGGATGCTTTTTCTTCGACTACGATCTCGATGGCTGGCCGGATATTTTCATCGCGAACGGACACATCGAGGACGGAATCGAGAAAATTCAGAATCGTGTGCGATACGCCGAGCCGCCGCACTTGTTCCACAATCTTGGCAACGGCAAGTTTGAAGAAACAACGGCGCAGATGGGGGCGCGATTTGCAGCGGCGCGAGTGGCGCGAGGCGCGGCATACGGCGACATTGACAATGACGGCGCACCCGATATCGCGATTTCGACAAACGGCGGCGCGGCGCTGCTCTTCCACAACACTGGCGCGACGAATCACCGGCTGCGCATCAAACTCGCCGGAACAAGCTCGAATCGCGACGGCATCGGCGCGACTGTGCGGCTCACGACGGGCTCGGACGCACAAACGCAAATGCTGCGCAGCGGATCGAGCTATCTCTCGTCGAGCGAGCTTGTGCTAACCTTTGGCCTCGGCGCGCACGCGAAAGCCGATACGATCGAAGTGCGATGGCCGAGCGGAAAAACCGACCGCCTTACAAATGTAAATGCCGATCAGGTTCTCACCATCCAAGAAGGCGCCGGACAATCAGCGGCGCAACCCCTGCGAAGGAAATAAGAATGCGCGATAAAAGGCCCGTGGGCTGGCTGGTGCTGGTGGCCGGCGCGGCGGTGGTGTTGGCGTCGGCGCGCGTTTCACCGCGCGGACGGACGACGCAGGCGGTGCAAGCTTCATCGATCGCCGCCGGACAAGCGAAGACACCGAACGCAAAAGCCGTGCGGCTGAACAATCTCGGCATCGCATACATGGACCAGCAGCGGCCGCAAGACGCGCTGAAAAGTTTCGAGGAAGCCGCAGCAGCGGATCAGAGCAGCGTGATCCCGCGAGTGAATCAAGGCGTGGCGCTGCTGAACGCCCAACGCACGGATGAAGCGCGGAAGATTTTGATGGAGGCGTCTCAATCGCAGCCGCGCGATCCGCACGTCTGGTACAACCTCGGGCTGCTCGAAAAATCGGCCGGAAATACGGAAACGGCGCTCGCCAATTTCAAAAAGGTCGAGGCCATCGATCCGAATGATGCCGACACGCACTACTTCATCGGGCAGCTGGATTCTCAATCGCACGAATACGCGAAGGCGATTGCTGAGTTTCAAAAGGCGCTCGAGCTCAACAAATTCCATTTGTCGGCGGAATTCGGATTGGCTCAGGCGTACCAACGCAGCGGCGATACCGCAAATGCCAAAATTCACCTCGAGCGATTCCAGCAACTCAATGCCAGCAAGCTCGGCGCGCCCATGAGCTTGATCTACGGCGAGCAAGGCAAGTATTCGCTTGCGGAGCAGATTCCAGGTGAGCCGCCGCCGGTCGCGAGTGCGATTCCGGTTCGCTTCGAGATTGCGAACAAGATTGCCGGATTGCCCGAGCCAGGAAAGGTGAGCGCGGCGACGGCTCCGGCGAGCGATTCTGGCGCGTGCGTGTTTGATTTCGACGGCAGCGGGCGGCCGGACATTTTTCTGACAAATGCAACCGGCGACGGCAAGGCGGCGTTGTTTCGGAATGAGGGTCACGGGCATTTCAAGGATGTGACGCGCGAAGCAGGTCTCGATGGCATCACCGGTGGAATCGGGTGCGCAGCGGGCGACTACGATAACGACGGCCACGCCGATTTGGCCGTCGGATTTCGCGGACGCGTCGCGCTTTTTCACAACGAGGGCAACGGAACGTTCGGCGGCGGGCCGCAACTTTCAGCATTGGGTGCCACGCAAACGCCCTACAGCATGACGTTTGTCGATTTCGATCATGACGGCGATCTCGATCTCTTTGCCACGACGTTGAGCAGCGCCAGTGAGGGCATGCCCGCGAGCAAATTCAAAAATTTCCTTTGGCGCAACAACGGCAACTCGACGTTCACGGAATGGCAGGCGGAGAGCGGGCTTGCGGCAACGACCGGGAGCGTCGGCGTCGCAACGAGCGATATTAACAACGACCGCGCGATTGATTTCGTCCTCGCTGAACCCGACTCAACGCCGGAAATCTTTTTCAATCCACGTGAAGGAATGTTTCGGGAAAGCCAGCCCTGGACGCCGGCAATGCCAAATCGAAGTTACGGCGTCGCGGTGCTCGACTTCGATAAGGATGGCTGGATGGATCTGGCGTTTACGCACGATCGAGATCCATTCGTATCGCTCTGGCGAAACTTGGATGGAAAACAATTTGAGCCCGTTGGGCTGCCGAAATTGAAGTGGAAGCACGCTTGGGGCGTCGCGGCGCTCGATTACGACAATGACGGATGGGTTGATCTCGTTGCCGCAGGCGAAGATGAATCGGGCGGGCGCATCGCACTCTTTCGAAACGAGGGGCCGCCGGGATTTCGCGACGTGACGAAGGACACAGGCCTCGACAAGATTACATTGTCGCATCCGCGCGCCATTGTTCCCTTCGACTTCGACGGTGATGGGGCGGTCGATCTGCTCATCGCGCAAGCGGCAGGGCCGCCCGTGCTGTTGCGAAATATCGGCGGAAACAAGAATCACTGGCTCGACATTGCGCCGCGTGGAACGAACGACAATAAGAGCGGCATCGGAACGAAAGTGGAAGTCTTCGCGGGCGCGCTCCGCCAGAAATTCGAGGTGATCGGCGCGTCGGGCTATCTCGGACAGGGCCCGGCGGAAATTCACGCGGGCCTCGGCTCCGAAAACCAGGTCGATGTCGTTCGGATGCTGTGGCCGACGGGCGTGCTGCAAGATGAAATCAATGTCGCGAGTGGCGCGCGAAAGGAAATTGACGAGATTGACCGGCGAGGAAGTTCATGCCCGATTGTTTTTGTGTGGAACGGCACGCGTTACGAATTTCTGGCGGACATGATCGGACCGGGCATCGTGGGACATTGGATCGGACCGGGCCAGCGAAATGTTCCCGACCCCGATGAGTATCTAAAAGTGAGCGGGTCGCAGGTAGCGGCTCGCAACGGCCGGATCAGTTTCAAGATGCTCGAGCCGATGGAAGAGCTCGACTATCTCGACCAAGTTCGTTTGCTCGCCGTGGACCATCCGGCGAACGTCGAGGTGTATCCGAACGAGTATTTCGCGAGCAATCCTCCGTTCCCGGCTTTCAAAGTGATTGCGAGCGAAAGCGCGCACCCGCCCGCAGGCGCGTGGGACGATCGCGGCCACAACGTTCTGCCACTGCTGCTGGAGCGCGATCGCAAATACGTGACCGATATCGGCAGCGCGCCGTACCAAGGATTCGCGGCGATGCACACGCTCGAAATTGATCTCGGCGATTGGGACGCGTCGCGGCCGCTGCGGCTCCTGATGGACGGCTTCACCGATTACTTCACGGCGAATTCGATGTATGCGGCGTGGCAGGCCGGCGTAAAACCGGTAGCTCCGTACGTTGAGGCGCAGGACGCGACTGGAAAATGGGTTCGCGTAGTGGACGACATGGGATTTCCCGCAGGGCTCGCACGAACGATGATCGCGGACCTGACCGGCAAAGTACCCGCAGGAACGCGGAGAATTCGCATCGTCACGAATCTGAAAATCTACTGGGACCGCATCCGCGTGGATAATTCATCGCCAACGATTCCCTACCGGCTGAGCGAAGTGCCGCTCGCGGGCGCGACGCTGGAATTTCGCGGATATCCGCAAGTGATCGAAGGCAATCCGAAGAACGATATTCGATACGTCTATGAAAACGCGAGCGCGACGGGCCCGTACACGCGGCAGTCTGGATATTACACGCGCTATGGCGACGTGAAAGAGCTGGTCACCCAGTCGGACAATCGATATGTGATCTTCGGATCGGGCGATGAAGTGAGCGTGGAGTTCGATCCGTCGAATCTGCCCGCGCTCGCCGCAGGCTGGGCGCGCGATTACTTCTTTTATGCCGACGGCTTCGCGAAGGACATGGATTTCTATGCGGCGCACGGCGACACTGTCTCGCCACTGCCGTTCCACACCTTGATTCCCTACCCTTACCCCGACGGAATCGGCTATCCGCTCGATGCGGAGCATCTGCGCTCGATTCTCGAATATGATACGCGGCCGGTGAATGGCCCCGCGGGCGCGAGCTTTCAGTTTCGATACCCGCAGTAAGCAGGCAACGCGCATCTTGGATACCCAAAGCGCTGTCTTCTAGCGTTTCGGAGAAATACACAGTTCCAGGTGCGCGAGAACAATAGGCCAAGCCTTTTCGTGGCGATCTTTCGATGGCGCGTCGGGAAAACCGGCGTGCGCCAGGCGCAGATGCGTGCCGCCATTCCCGGGCGGGAGCTCGACCGTGACGACAGTTTCGCAGCCGAGGGTCGCCTGGGTGACCCAAGTCATTTCGACGAGGCGGTCGCGCTCGAGGCGAAGAAAGCGTCCATAATGGGGATGCCGCCCGCCTTCAAAGTGCGTCTCGAAGAAAAAGGGCGCGTTGACTTCGGCTTTCATCAGCACCGTTCCCAGCGCGGCAAACCAACCGTCAAATCGCTGGGTCCACGCGTGATAGAGCGTGGCGGGCGAGGCCGACATTGCCCGCTCGAGCGAGAACCTGAACGGCCGTGCCGACAGATCGGGCGGGGCGAAGACGTTAGCCATGACGCCTCCTTCGGCGAGGGCGACTATGGATCGAGGCGAGTGGAGAGGATACTTGAGATTTTAGCGCGCGGGCATCGGATTCTGAGCCGAAGTGATACATGCAGAAACGCAAACATGCGGATCAGGTCTGTCATAATCCGACATGTGTGTACCGGGCATAGGATCGGCCGAGTGCCCGAGGCGGGTGCCACCGGCAGTCGAGAAAAACACGTTGGACGCCTCGGACGCAGCCGGCAGCTTGATTAGCCGGAGATAGAATGCTAATTTCAACGAATCCAAAGGCATACAGACCAGCCAGCCCTGGTCGCCGAGACTAGAAATGGAAGCACCATCAGCCGCGCATCTTCCGAAGAACCGCCCGGTGGGATTCCCGCCACGCCAGAAGTGCACGGAATTCAGACGCACACATTCTGGCGGGTCGAGGGGAGCCTTCTGAACCTGACTGCCGTCCGGCCGGTGGGGTTCTTCGCCTGGAACGCACAGACATTCCTCGAGCGCTGGGCACGGCGGGGCACAATGGGCGTTCTGGCGGTCGCACGGCCGTTCCTGTACGCCACCCACCGGGTGGTCGCCACAAGGCTGTTACACACGGTCCTGCGAGGCGTTAGCCGCGACCGGCTCGACCTGCTGGGGCAAGAGTACTTTGAGTACGTGCTCAAGCCGCGGCTGAAGCCGGACGGGGTGAAGAAGCTTAAGGCAGCGATCGCCGGCCGCGAAAAGGTCGTCCTCGTAAGCCAGGGGCTCGACCACATCATGCGGCCGTTGGCGGAATACCTCGGTGTCGAGGATTTGATCGCGAACCGGCTGGAATTCCGGGACGGCCTGGCGACCGGGCGGCTGTTGGATCCGGTAATTCGGCCGCGCGGCCCGCTCGCAAAGTTGTCGGGACACAAGCCGGACGGCCACATCGATAGGGACAAGCTGGCTGCGGATCTGGGATTCGCGAAGCATCCCGAGATCCTCGAGCAGGCGATCCGTCCTGTGCGGCACGAAGAGGTTAAGGTTGCACCGCCCGTCATCCGATTCCCCGGCGGGGCCAAAATCGGGCGGCTCTCCGTGCGCGAGTCGCTTACTGGAAAGAATATTTTGCTCATCGGCGCGACCGGCTTCATCGGCAAAGTGTGGCTTGCTAATCTTCTGTACGACCTGCCGGAAGTTGGGAAGATTTATGTCTTGATCCGGCGCAATCGAGCGCAGACCGCGCTGGCGCGATTTCAGAAGATCGTCGAAGAATCGCCGGTGTTCGGCCCGCTCGCGCAAAAGCACCGCTCGGGCTTCGTGAAATTCCTGAGCGCGCGAGTAAAAGTAATCGAAGGCGACGTGACGAAACCGGGCTTGGGGCTCGCGGCGGACGCCAGCGCGGGGCTGCGCGAGACGCTCGACATCGTCATCAACAGCTCGGGCTTGACTGAATTCAATCCCGATCTGCGCGACGCGCTCGCCTCGAATGTTTTTGCGGTCGAAAACGTGCTGAAGTTTCTCGCGACGTGCCGGAACGCGGCGCTGCTGCATCTTTCCACTTGCTATGTGGCGGGCCAGCGCGACGGCCGTATCCTCGAAAAAATCACACCCAATTACGCGCCCGCAGGGATTAAGGACTTCGATGCCGGGATGGAATTGGAGTCTCTCAAGCGATTGATCAAAGACACCGAGGCGATGGCCGAAAGCGCGCCGGTGACTGAAGACTTGCGCCGCCAGGCGCTCGCGAGCGAGCACGCGGCAAAGGACCTGCACGGTGTGGCGCTCGAGAACCAGGTGAGGAAAAATCGGCTGCGCTGGGTACGCCAGCAATTGACGGCGGCGGGAACGCGGCGCGCGAATGAGCTTGGCTGGCCGAACACCTACACGCTGACCAAAGGCCTCGCCGAATCGCTGATTCAGAAAATGATGTCTACGTCGCCGCAAATTCCGATTGCCATCGTGCGTCCGGCGATTGTCGAGTCGTCGATTGAGAAGCCATTCCTGGGCTGGAATGAAGGAATCAACACGTCTGCATCGCTTTCGTATCTGCTCGGAACATTCTTCCGGCAACTGCCGACAAATGAGCGCAAGTGCCTCGATATCGTTCCGGTTGATCTGGTCTGCCGCGGGATGACGCTGGTCGCAGCGGCGCTCGTTCAGAAATGCCATGCGCCGGTGTATCAAATTGCGTCCTCGGTGACGAATCCTTGCAATATGCGGCGCTCGATCGAACTGACGGGCCTCGGTCATCGCAAGTTCTATCGGGCGCAGAACGGCTTCGGCCACAGGTTGAAGATCAAATTCGACGCGATTCCCGTCTCGAAGGCGCGGTACGACACGCTTTCCGCTCCGGCGCAAAAGGCGATCGTGAAGGCGATCAATCGATCGGTCGAGCCGATTCCGTTCGTGAAGCCGCCGCTGGCCCGGCAGGAGCGCGAACTCGACAAAGTGATCAAGCTCATTGCACTCTTCGAGCCGTTTATTCTGCACAACGACTACATTTTCGAGGCCGCGAACATAGAGCGGCTTTCGATTGCGTTGCCGCCGGAAGAGCGCGCGGATTTTGGCTACAATGCGCGCTCGCTCGATTGGTGGGACTACTGGATCAACGTGCACATTCCGGCACTGAGGAAGTGGTGCTATCCTCTCATCGAAGGACGCGCACCAGAAGCGCAGCCGCGCCGCAGCGTGCCTCTCGAAGAAAATCCGGAGGGCGCCGCGGGAGCGACGCGAGCAGCGCCGGCAGCGTCCTGAACGCCCAACCACCGTGGCCATATTCCTGACCGGCTCGACCGGCTACATTGGCGCGCACGTTCTCGCGAATCTGCTGGAAAACTCTGCGGAGAAGGCCAATCTGCTCGTCCGTGCGCGCGATGACGGCGAAGCCCGCGAGCGGCTTTGGCGCGCGATTCAGATTCATCTCGATTTTCCGCGGTTCCGCGACGCCGTCGAATCGCGAATCACGTTTTTTCGCGGCGATCTGACAGGCGAAAAATTCGGCTTGGCGAATGACGGCTACAATCGCCTCGTTCAATCCACGGATTCGATCGTTCATTGCGCCGCTTCGCTTAATCGAAAATCGGAAAAAAGCTGCCTTAACGTCAATTTGCGTGGCACGCTCCAGGTGATTCAGCTCGCCTCGCGCGCGCATCGCGATCACGGCCTGCGGCGATTCAGCCACGTGAGCACGGTGGCTGTCGCGGGAGTGCGCAGAACGAAGTCGTGCAGGAAGACACGGCGATTGACTGGGACCGCTCGGACTACGATCCCTACGCGCGCACGAAAAAATTCTGCGAGCACATGGGTCGCGAGCTGCTGCCGGACGTCTCGAAGCTGTTCCTGCGGCCGAGCATCGTTCTCGGCGACAGTCGTAGGCCGGAAACAACGCAATTCGATATGGTGCGCGCGTTCGTCTTTCTGGCGGGGCTGCCGATGCTTCCCTTCCGCCCGGCGGATCGGCTTGATATCGTGCCCGTGGATTACGTCGCGGACGCTATTTCGACGCTGCATTTGAAAGAAAAGCCTGCGCACGAGATTTATCATCTTTCGTCGGGCACGGACTCGGAAACGTTTCAGCAGTTGACCGACGCGTTGGCCGCGGCGCAAGGAAAGCGTGGGCCCGTTTACATGCCCGGCCTCGAAAAGCCCTCGACATCCATGGTGAATTCGCTGGCGAGGCGCTCCGGCAAAATCGGAGGTATCGCCACGCTGCTGAAAGTGTTTTTGCCATACCTCCTCTGGAACACGGTGTTCGATAACTCGCGCATCGTCGCTGAACTCGGACGCAAGCCCGCGCCGTTTTCGAAATATTGCTACGAATTACTTCGCTTTAGCCGCGAGCACAATTTTCAATATCCCTTCGCGGCGTTGCCGGACGCCGCTCCAGCCGCGGTGAGCGCATCGGCAAGGACTTCGCGCGCATGACGGACGTACTCCTCGAAGCCTGGGTGAGCAGCATCATCGAGGCGGAGAAGCTCATGTGGATGCTCGGTGCCGGGCGCAGTTGGCAGCCTGGCGAAAAATTGAAATTGCTCTTTGCCGGCTACAACGGCACGCGAAACACGGGCTCCGACGTGCGCGTCGAAGAAATTCTGCGGCAAGTGCGGCGCGTTTTAGGCGCGGAGAATCTCGAACTTTCCGTGATGACGCAGAGTTTCGACGATTACTCGCGGCTACTTCGGCGATGCGCGGCAGGTTTATTTGCCGGATGTCTATCCGCCGTTTCTCCGCCGCGAAGTGCCGCAGCATGATGGCGTGATTGCGTGTGAAGGCTCGATGTTCAAGAGCAAATTCGCCAACGCACTGACGACCATGATTATCGGCGCGCTCGGCATCGCTTCGGCGCAGAACAAATTGAGCATCGGATATGGCGCCGAAGCCGGAGACATGGATCCGCTGCTGCGCAGAATGTGCAAGCGCTATTGTGCCGAATCGTTGATCATCACGCGGAATCCCGAATCACAGGACGTGCTTGGCAAGCTCGGCATTTCGACCGAGCTCGGCACCGACACGGCGTGGACATTTGAGCCGCGCGGACCGGAATATGGCGAGAAGGTGCTGCGCGATGCCGGCTGGGACGGGCGAACGCCGGTTCTCGCCGTCTGCCCAATCCATCCGTTCTGGTGGCCCGTGAAACCGTCGCTGACCAAATGGATTTCGCACAGCGTTGCCGGCGCTTATAAAGAAAGCCATTACCGGTCGCTCTATTTCCATCGTTCCGGCGCGGACGTGGACGCCGCATACAAGAAATATCTCGCCGGAATCGGCGGGGCAGTGCGGAGGTACACGCAATCGCGGCCGATGTTCACAATTTTGGTGGCCATGGAGCAGCTCGATCGCCGCGCGTGCGAAGAAATGGCGTTGCAGATTGGCGGGGCGCCAATATTTTCTTCGGCTCAATATAATATGTACGAACTCGTGAGCATTATTCGCCGGGCGGAGCGAATGGTTTCATCGCGCTACCACGCGATCGTGACCACGATGCCCGCCGGAGTCGTCTCCGCTGGAGTGACGATGGACGAGCGCGTCCGCAACATCATGCACGAGCGCGGCCACGATCATCTGCTGCTTCGCGTCGACGACCCGGATCTCGAAGAGAAACTCCTCATCATTTTGCAAACACTTGACAAAGAGGCCGACGCCATCCGCGAGGCGATGTCGCAAACCGTGGTGCGAAATTTGCAGCTCATGGCGCGCATGGGAATTTATCTCGAGGCGGCCGTCGCGCGCCGCTATCCCGAATTTCCGATTCGCGGCGGCTCTCGCAGCTGGGAAGAATATTTGCCGCCCATGAGCGCGGGCCTGAAGCAATTGGCGGCGGCCCACGCATGATCGTAGCGCAACTGAATCGATGAATTTCCTCGAAGACATTTTCGCGCATTTGAACGCGCTCAGATCCACGCCGGTGATTCAGGAGATCCATCCTGACCGGCTCGAAACGTCCACGGGTGCGCAGCTTCTTGCGCTCATCAGCCGGGCGCGCGAATTCTACGTCGAAGCGGGCTGCATCCAGGCGATCGTTGCGCCCTGCTGGGTCCAAACAGCATTCGCTGGGTCGCGGTCGACCTCGCGTTGACGGCGGAGGGCGTGATCGTCGTTCCGCTCTACGCACGCCAGGTCCCGCAAGAGCTCGTCGGAATGATGAAGGACTGCTCTCCGGCGCGATTGATATGCTCCGACGCTGCGCTTCGCGATTCGATCATTTCGATTTGGTCCGAAGCGCCCGTCACGGCGCTCGTTCGACGACATTTTTCAAGTCGACGCGAGCGGCGAATCCGAAACCGCCGAGACCGCTCGCCGGCGAAGACGATCCGTCACAATCATCTACACGTCCGGAACTTCCGGCGAGCCGAAGGGCGTGATGCTGAATGCGCGCAACGTCACGCTCATGTTCCGCTGCACGAATGCGCGCCTCGACGAATTAATGGCGATGCATCCCCCGCAATCCCGTCCGGATCGAATTTTTCATTACGTACCGATGAGCCTCGCGGCCTCGTGGATTGTGATGCTGACGGCGTTAAGCCGGAAAAGCACGCTGTTGTTGTCGATGGACCTGACGCGACTCGCCGACGAAATGAAGCTGGCGCAGCCCGACTATTTTATCAACGTCCCTATCCTGCTCGAACGCATTCGCGCGAAAATTGAAGCACAGATTGCCGACCGTGGAGGGTTCGCGGCGACGGTTTTCGCGCGCGCGAAGGCGGGATATGGCCGCGAGCGGATCGGTCTAGCGAACTTCGGCGACCGAGCATGGCTTAGGCTTGCAGACGTGGTCATGTTTCGAAAGATTCGCAAGACGATCGGGGTGAATTTAAAAGCATTAATCTGCGGCTCAGCGCCGCTTGCCGTCGATACTCAGCTTTTTTTCATGATGCTTGGCATTTCGGTCTTGCAAGTCTACGGACTGACGGAGACCACGGCCATCTGCACGCTCGACGACCCGCAGCATCCTGAGCCGGGTTACGTCGGCCCGGCGATCCCCGGCATCGAGATGAAGTTGGGCGAGAACAGCGAAGTGCTCGTGCGCGGCCCGAATATTTTTCCGGGCTACTGGAATCGGCCGGAGGCCACGGCGCAGGCTCTGCGCGACGGCTGGTTTCATTCCGGAGACCAGGGCGAAGTATCGCGCGACGCCAACTGGCGCATCATCGGTCGCGTGAAAAATCTCATCGTGTTGAATTCGGGCCACAAAGTTCCGCCTGAGCCGATCGAGGAAAATTTGAGAGCTCTGATCCCGGCGGCGGATCACGTCATGCTTATCGGCAACGACAAAAGTTTTCTTTCGGCAATCTTTTCCGGCGCGAACGGCGGGTTAAAGTCCGCTGAAATTCAATCGGCGCTCGATCGCGCCAACAGCGACCTGCCTCACTACCGGCAGATTCGCGCATTCTGCGTCGCACCGGAGCTGTTTTCGGTCGAGAATGGCTCGCTTACAACCAATGGTAAACTGAAACGGGACGCCATCGCCGAGCGCCTGCGTCCCGCGATCGAAGAACTTTACCGGAAGAAAAGTTCATGAAGGAATTTCAAGGCAAGACACTTTCTTGGACGACGGCGGGCGGCGTGATCGAACTCGCGCTGCACCGCGAGCCCTGCAACGAAATCGGTTCGGCGACGCTTCCGGAGCTCGAACGCTTCTGCGTGATGCTCTCGTCGCTCGATGAGAGCGCTCGCGTGCTGATCGTTTACAGCACAATTTCCGCGGGCTTCTGCGCCGGCGCGGATTTGCGCGAACTCTACGAGCGGATGCGGCCGCTTTCAGCAGAACGGCGCCTCGATGGCGTTCGCGATTTTCTCGAGCGCATCCATCGCGTGATGAATACGATTGACGCCGCGCCGCTCACGACAATTGCCGCCGTTCACGGCGTCGCTTTCGGTGGAGGTCTCGAGCTCGCGTTGACGTGCGACCTGATCATCGCCGACAAAATGGCGCGCTTTTGCTTTCCTGAACTTCGCCTCGGCCTGATTCCGGGATTTGGTGGAATTCCCCGGCTGAAGCGCGATCTGGGAAATGCCGTCGTTCGCGATTTGCTTCTCACGGGGCGCAGCATCAATGCGGCCAGGGCGCACGGCATCGGCCTGGTCAGCCAGCTCGCGGCGGAAGGACACGCGCTGGCGCTGGCACGCTCCACCGCTGACCAGCTTCTGAAATTCGATCGCGAGACTGCGATTGCCGCGAAACAATTCATCAAACGCGTGCCGGAAGCGGAGCTTCAGCGCGAAATTGAAACATTTTGCGAATTATTCGTTCGCCCGGAAGTCGAAGCAGGCTTGAGAAAATTTGTCGAATCAACAGACGCGCTGCCCTATTTGCCCTAGGGCAACGCCGGTTACGAAGATCTGAGAAAAAATGCCGACCCTTCAAGACACAACCGAGCAAATCCTTACGCTTGCGTCCCAGCATTTCAAAGTGCCCCGCGAAACTTTGACTGCCGACGACGATTTTTTCAAGAAACTCGGCATCAATAGCCTGCAAACTCTCGATCTTCTCACGCGGCTCGAAAATCATTTTCACGTGGAGTTGCCGGATTACGAATTGCAGGGCGTGAGCGATTTCCGGACGCTTGCGGAGCGAATTCAAGCCCGCCTCTGATGCTAGACCTCAGCCGTTACTCCTGTCTCGGTGCAGCCCTTCGCGACGCGCTCGAAACCTGGCCGAATGAGATTTGCCTGATCGAGGCCGACCGCGATCGCGAGAATTCCCGCCTCACCTACCGTCAGTTCAAAGAAGCCGCGTTGCCGATCGCGCGCGGATTGCAGGACTGGGGATTCCAATCTGGCAGCCGCGCGTCGATCATCATGACCAATCAGTCCAAGTGGCTGATTGCGGCGTACGCAATTTTTTACTGTGGCGGCGTGCTCGTGCCGCTCGATTGCAAGCTGACGGCGCCGGAACAACTGCAGTTGCTCGAGCACTCTCACGCCGAAGTGCTTATCGTCGAATATCATCTCTGGCGTGCGATCGCGCAATCGCCGCAATTTGGAAATTTGCATGTCAAGCATGTCCTGGCGACCGAGGCGCCGCCGGGCGCAGAACTTTTCGGAGCGTCGCGCTGGGAGGATCGCAAAGGCGGAAGCGAGCCGGAATTTTTCATGCGCGAGCGGCGCGATCCTGCGTGCATCGTGTATTCATCGGGGACGGGCGGCCGGCCGAAAGGCTGCGTGCTCACGCACGAAAATTATCTCGAACAGTGCATCGCGCTCACCGCGCTCTATCCTTTCTGGCCCGGTGTGCGCTATCTGAGTATTTTGCCGACGAACCACGCCGTCGATTTCATGGTCGGCTTCATCGGTCCCTTCACGTGTGGGGCGACTGTCGTCCATTTGCGGACGCTGCGGCCTGAATACGTTCGAGATGCCTTCACGCGCTACAAGATTACGTACATGAGTCTCGTTCCAATGGTTCTCAAGAATCTCGAGCGAGGCTTGCGCCAACGATTCGACGAATTGCCGGCGCGAAAACGCCGGGCGCTCGAGACTCTGATTCGCCTCAATCGCACGCTGACGCGCGGAAAGCCGCGGCTTGGCTTAAGCCGCGCGCTGCTGCGCGACGTCCACAAGGCGTTCGGTGGCGAACTGCGCGCGCTCTTCACCGGCGGCGCGTTCACCGAGCCCTCCACGCTCCAATTTTTCTACGATCTCGGAATTGCCGTCGCGAATGGATACGGATGCACCGAAGCCAGCACCGTGATCACGCTCAATGACCTGAAGCCGTTTCGCGCGGACACCGTTGGCAAGCCGCTGCCCGGCATGGAAGTAAGAATCATCGCGCCCGACGTCGAGGGAATCGGCGAGGTTGCCGCGCGCGGGAAAACGGTGATGTCGCACTATCTTGACGATCCGGAAATGACGGCCGAAGTGCTCGTGGACGGCTGGCTGATGACCGGGGATTTAGGCCGAGTGGATGCGACCGGCCACTTGCAGCTATTTGGCCGCAAGAAAAATATGATCGTCACCGAAGAAGGCAAAAATATTTATCCGGAAGACATCGAAAATGTCTTCGAAGGAATTGGCGCCAAAGAGTTCTGCGTATTCGCCGCAAATTATCTCTGGCCGCAGCGGACGATGATCGGTGAGCAGCTCGTCATCGTGGTGCACCCGGATTCCGGCCAGACGATCGGTGACGCTCTGCGTGCGGAAATTGCCGAACGAAATCGCCGCTTGCTGAACTATAAACGGATCAACGGAATCGTTCCGTGGGAGCGCGACTTTCCGCGCACCGCGGCGCTCAAGATCAAACGCAGCGTCCTGGCCGAAGAAATCCGGCAGACGCTCGAACGAACCGCCATTATTCCTGTATGAGCGAACGATTCCTTGCCATCGTGAATCCGGCAGCCGGCGGCAAGCGCTGCGGAAAACTCGCACCCGCCGCCCTCGACAAATTGCGCCGGCAAGGCGTGGAGATCGAAGTCAAAACGACTTCCGCGCAAGGAGACGCGACGCAAATTGCGCGCGCATCTTACCGGCAAGGCGTACGAAACTTTATCGCCGTCGGCGGCGACGGCACCTCCTACGAAATCGTGAATGGGCTTTTTCCCGAAGCTCTCGCGGGTGAGCGGCCGGCAATTGGATTTCTGCCGCTCGGCACGGGCAATTCGTTTCTAAAAGATTTCACATCCAACGGAGCCTCTGCAGCAGCAAGCGCTATCGTTTCGGGCGCGCGCCATCGCTGCGACGTGATGCGCTTGACGCACGCCGCGGGCAAGATTTATTACATCAATCTTCTCACCCTCGGTTTTCCTGCCGATGTCGCCGTCACCACGAACAGGAATTTCAAAGGACTCGGCGAGGCGGGTTACATTCTGGGCGTCCTCGTGCGGCTCGCTCAATTGCAGCGTCGCGCGTTTCCTCATCGCCTCGATTCCGCGTCAGAAGTCGACCGGCGCCGTTGCCTTTTTCTTGCCTTCAACAACAGCCGGTTCACCGGCGGCAAAATGATGATCGCGCCCAAAGCCGCTGCGGACGACGGGCTGCTTGAATATGTTCGTTGGGGCCCGATTGGACGACTCGGTCTTTTGAAGAATTTTCCGACGCTGTTCGACGGCACACACATCAATCATCCGCTGGCTTCGCGCGCCGCGGTTCGCGAGGTCGAATTCAATCTTGATGGGCCCGTGAACGTAATGATCGATGGCGAAGTCCTCGAACTCGATCTCAGAAAAATTGAGGTTCTTCCGGGCGCGCTGGACGTCTTCGCATGAGGAATTTGTATCTTGCGGTGCGGTCGGCGATTCTTTGGGCGGCCAGCGGCATTCATTTCTTCGTCATTTGCACATTTCTCGTTTTCCTCGCGATCTTCGTTGATCCTCGCAAGAACGATTGGCCGCAGCGCGCGTTTTTCCGCAATATCCTTCGCGTCGCCGGAGTGAAATTCGAAGTCCGTCGTTCACCCAATTTCGATCCGAACCGCACCAGCATTTTCATTTGCAATCATGTGAACATTTTCGATCCATTCGTCATTTATTCGGCGATTCCGCAATTCGTGCGCGGCTTCGAGCTCGAATCTCATTTCAAAGTGCCTGCCTACGGCTGGATGATGGGCCGCTTCGGAAATATTCCCGTTCCCGACGTCCCGAGCCGCGCTGGCCTCGAGAAAATGTCGGAGCGCGCCAAGGCCGCGCTCGATTCCGGAATCAGCTTGATCGCGTTTGCCGAAGGCTCGCGAACGCGCGATGGGCACGTCGGCCCGTTTCGCAAAGGCATATTCAGCCTGGCGCAAAAGCTCGGAATGCCGATCGTGCCGATGAGCATCGTCGGCTCGTACGAGTTTTTCCGCACCGGCCATTGGATGCTGCATCCGGGAAAGATCACCGTCATCTTGCACGACACGATCGACACAAAAAACGTGGGGCGCGATGAATTGGACGCGCTGCGCGACCGCGTGCAGGCAATTGTTTCCGAACCGATCGAAGCGCACATGTGCGCGCAAGAGAAGCCTGAAACGAAAGATTAGGAAGGCGACGTCGCCGCAACAACAGGCAGTCCGCGCCCGGCGCGCAGCTCCTGCCACGTGTAAACGACGCGGTGAATCACGGTAATCGTCGATACCAACGCGATGACCCACAATACCGGCGCCATCCGCTGAAACGCGCCGCCGAGAATCAAAAGTACGAGACGCTCGGGCCGCTCCATAAATCCCACTTTGCAGCTTGGTATCAACGATTCGGCGCGCGCCCGCGAATAGCTCACCATAAATGAACTTGCCATCGCGACCGCGGCCAGCGTCATATAAAACGCGCGGCCAATCAAGGTGTAATAGACGACGAGACCCATGTACAGCGCAAGATCGGAGTAGCGGTCGAGCGTGGAGTCGAGAAAAGCGCCGAAGGCTGTGACGCGACCGACGCGCCGCGCGACTTGGCCGTCAGCCATATCCAGAAAGCCGGCAAGGAAAAGCACAGCGGCCGATTCGCGAAATCGTCCCATCGCGAACAGCGCGGAGGCCCAGCCGTTCACGATCAACGCGAGATACGTGAATGCATTTGGAGTGATGCCGGTGATCGCCAGAAAACTGACGACATGCTTCAGAAGCCAGCCGCCGCCTTCGCCAATCCAGTAGGTGATGGGGTGATGCGATTCCTTGGACGCGTCCGCCATTGCCGAAATAATAATCTAACTCTCGGCCTGCCTCAAGCGCAGCTTACTGCAAAATTCATCGGTCCTGCATCCGGATGAACTAGCCGGCCGCGGCGAATTACTAGGCGCGGCGTCACCACGACGAGCGGGATATTCGCCTCGCGTGAACAGATGAACCGAATTTAAGCAGTGTGAGTGCAGCTTATGAAAACACAATTCCGGCGTCGGTCGACTTCTCGGCAAGCGAATTCAGCAAACTCGGCGGTCCTTGCACAACAAAGCGCCGATGGTAGAGCAGCACCGCGCGCAGCCCCGCCAGTTCTTCTCCGCCGCCCGCGCGCCCGGGACCCCCGTGGAGACAACTCGGAACAACGTTGCCGTGGCCCGTATGCTGCCCACCGACTGTGGAATCGACGACGAGCAAACGGCCATGCATATCGCCGATTCCGAGAACGACATCGCGCACGAAATTCGAATCATTCGAAAAAATCGACGCGACCAGCGAACCGAGGCCGCGGCGCGCGAGCGCGATCAAATCATTCGTGTCGCTGTAGCCGACAAGGGTTGCGGCGGGTCCGAATACTTCGACATCATGCACAGACTTCGCATTGAGTCCATCTTTGCTTGCCAGCAACGTGGGCTGCACGAAAGCAGACTTCGCGGGATCGGCGTCGAGCGGCCGAAAGTTTTCGTCGCCGCCATAGACAACAGCGCATTCTTCTTTCAATCGCCGCAGCCCTTCGAGACACGCTGCCTGCTGTGCTTTGTTCACCACCGGGCCGACTTTTGAGTCCGGATTGCGCGGATTCCCCACTTTCATCGCGCCTAGCTTTGCGCTGATGGCTTCTCCTGCCGCTTGCAGATGTTGTTTCGGAACCAGAATGCGGCGAATCGCGGTGCATTTTTGTCCGGCCTTGAGCCTCAGCTCGCGAACCACTTCCTTTACGAGGAGGTCGAAAATATCCGATCCCGGTGCGGCATCGAAGCCGAGGATGGCGGAATTGATGCTGTCGGCTTCGATGTTTAAACGGACCGACCGCCGCGATACGTTCGCGTGCCCGCGAATCCGCGCGGCCGTATCCGCCGAGCCGGTAAATGAAAGCGTGTCGCTCTCGCGCACATGATCGAGAAGATCGCGCGCCGACCCGCAAATAATCGAAATCACGCCCGTTGGCAAAACTCCTGCCTTGACGATGTCTTCCACCATCCGCTGCGTCAGCCATGCCGTTGGCGAGGCCGGTTTGACGACCACCGGAACGCCCGAAAGAAGCGCGGGCGCGGCCTTCTCGCACAATCCCCACGCCGGAAAATTGAACGCGTTGATGAAAACCGCTGCGCCTTTGGCGGGCGCGAGAAAATGCCGCGCCGCAAAAATATTCGTCTTCGACAGCGGATTTTCTCCTCCGTCCTTGAGCATCTTCTGCTCGCCCAGATTGCGGCCGATCTTCGCATAATATTTCAGAGTGTAGATCGCGCCGTCGACGTCGAAGGACGCATCGGGCTGATTCGCGCCGAGATTGAGAAGCGAAATCCGGAAATATTCGTCGCGATTCGCGGAAAGCGCCTCGGCGATTTTGGCCAGCAAGTCAGCGCGCTGGGCATACGTGAGTTCTCGAAGTGCCGGGGCGCCTTGCGAACGTGCAAATTCCAGCGCCGCGTCAATGTCTATGCCCTGCGACGAAATTCTCGCGAGTTCCTCGCTGGTCACGGGATCCACCAGCGGTTCACCGGTGCCGCTGCCTTCGATCCATTTGCCTGAAACGTAATTCGTCAGTTTCATTCCTTCCCCCATTCGCGCCGGATCATTCCGCTGCAGCCCTGCACCTTGCGGCATCGCCATTCGATTCTACCTCATTCTGAACCATTGTTCGTTATCTGAACAGCCGTTCAGTTTCAATTGACTCGATGCGCCCCGCATGGTACATCTGGGGTAGGCGTGCTGCCCTCCTGGCAGGGCGCCGCCACACCGAGGATGGCCCGTGCCTCGAAGCATCGCCACGAACCAGCGGAACGGCACAGCACGCAAGCGCTATCTCGCACGGCGCCTTGAAATCCTGCGCGCCGCTGGCAAAGAGTTTCAGACGCGCGGATTTGCGGAAACGGGCATGCGCGATATCGCCGAAGCCGCAGAGCTTTCTCCCGCTAATCTTTATAACTACTTTCGCGGAAAAGATGAAATTCTGTTTTTTTGCCAGGACAGTTCTCTGGACCGCATGCTCGCCGCTCTCGAAAAGGCGCGGCGCATGCGCGTCGCTGTTCCCGAAAAGCTGCGTTCGGTGATTGTGTCGCACGTCCGGTGCGTGCTGGATGAGGTCGAAGGAGCGGCCGCTCATTTGCTCACCAGCTCGTTGCCTGCGGCGATGCAAAAGCGTTTGGTGGCGAAACGCGATCGCTACGAAGAGGGTCTCCGGCAATTGATTTCGTCCGGTGAACGATCGGGCGAATTCGTTCGTTGCGAGCCGGCTCTGGCGGCGCGCGCGATACTGGGCGCGCTGAATTGGAGCGCCCGCTGGTTCCGTCCCGACGGACCGCTCACCGCCGGCGAAATCGCCGAGCAATTCGCGGACTATTTGATCCGGGGATTGCTGGCCGAGCCGAATGGAATACGGCTCGAGCGAAACGCCCGGCCGGGTCAAGACGGGCGAAGCTATCCCGCTTTGCGCGACGCGAGTGCGCGCTCTGAAGCGCGCGAGCTTTCGATCGAGAGGTAGACGAGCGTGGAACTGATTCCCATTGAATCGCAGAAAACTTCGCGCATCCGAATCAAGTTGAACGGCGAAGGGACGGATGTCTCGTTCGCGTCCTACAAGACGCTCCTCGAAGTTCTGCGCGAAGATCTCGGCCATACAGGAACGAAGCACGGCTGCGAGTTGGGCGAATGCGGCGCGTGCGCAGTTTTGCTCGATGGCAAGCCGGTGCTCTCATGCCTGGTGCTGGCGCTCGAATGCGACGGCCGCGAAATTCTTACGGTCGAAGGCATGGGACTCGACGGCAAACTTCATCCGCTGCAGGACGCCTTCGCCGATCTCGGCGCCGCTCAATGCGGTTATTGCACGCCGGCAATTCTCGTCACGGCCAAAGCGCTGCTGGATGCGAATCCTCATCCGACGCGCGGCGAAATTCGGGAGGCGATTTCCGGCAACTTGTGCCGATGCACCGGCTATCTCCAGATTTTCGAGGCTGTCGAAGCTGCCGTACTGAAAATCGCAGAACAAGACAATCTCAACGCGAAATGCGAGCCGGTGAATTCCGGCGCGCCCGCTGTGCGCGGAGACTAAATGGCAGATCCGAAAAATCCGGCGCCCAAGCCGCCTGAGGCGAGCGGCGCCGCCGACCGAAACGGCGACGCCACGCGGATCATCGGCGTTCCCCGCCGTCGCGTGGATGCCCGCGCAAAGGTCACCGGGCAGACACGTTTTGCCGACGACATTTTTCTGCCACGCATGGCGCACTGCAAGCTCCTGCGATCGCCGCATCCCCACGCCATGATTCGCAAAATTGATGCATCGCGGGCGCTGGCGCATCCCGGCGTGTATCTGGTGCTCACCGGCAAGGACGTTCCGATCGAATATGGCATTTTGCCGGTCAGCCAGGACGAGCAGGCGCTCTGCGTCGATCATGTCCGCCACGTCGGCGATCCGGTTGCCGCCGTGATTGCGCGAGAAGAACTCACCGCGTTCGAAGCTCTCGATCTGATCGATGTCGAATACGAGATTCTCGCCACCATTTCCGGCCCCGAGGAAGCTCTCACAACGCCGTCGCCGCGCATTCACGATTACGGCGAGTCCGGAAATATTCACAAACTGGTCGCGCTCGATTTCGGCGATGTGGAAGCCGGCTTTGCCGAGGCGGACGAAGTTTTCGAGGATACATTTTTTTATCAAGGCAACACGCATCTGCCAATCGAGCAGCACGCTTCGGTGGCGGTCAAAGACCCCGATGGAAAGTTGACGATCTGGTCCAGCACTCAAACGCCGCATTACCTTCATCGCGCGCTCGCGAAAGTGCTCGAGATGCCGCCGGCGCACATTCGCGTGATCGCCACGCCGAATGGCGGCGGATTTGGCGGCAAGAGCGATCCCTTCAATCACGAAATCGTCGTCGCGAAGGCCGCGCTGATGCTCGATCGGCCCGTGAAAATCTGCCTGACGCGCGAGGAAGTCTTCTATTGCCATCGCGGCCGCCATCCAGTGCTGATGAAATTCAAGACCGGCGTGAAGAAAGACGGGACGATCACCGCGGTGCATCTGCAGACGCTGATCGACGGCGGCGCGTACGGTTCTTACGGCGTTGCCAGCACGTTTTACACCGGCGCGCTCGCAACCACGACGTATCACATTCCGCGCTATCGCTTCCGCGGCTGCCGCACATTCACGAACAAGCCGCCGTGCGGACCAAAGCGTGGCCATGGCACGCCGCAGCCGCGATTCGGCCAGGAAGTTCAGCTCGACAAGATCGCCGAGAAACTGAAGATCGATCCAGCCGACTTGCGGCTGCGCATCGTCGAATCGTCCGCCACGGTCACTGCAAATTACATGCGGCTCGGCACCATCAAGCTCGCCGAATGTATTCGTCGCCTCGTGAAAGTTTCCGGATGGACCGACAAATTTCGAAAGATGCCCGAAGGGCGCGGCGTCGGCCTCGCCTGTTCCGCCTATCTCACCGGCGCGGGACTCCCGATTTATTGGAACAAAATGCCGCATTCCGGAGTGCAGCTCAAACTCGATCGCGGCGGCGGCGTCACGGTATTTTGCGGCGCGACGGAAATCGGTCAGGGCTCGGACGACGTTCTTGCCTCGATCGTTGCGGAAATTCTGGGCATCGAGCCCTTCGATATTCGCGTCTACACCGGCGATACGGATCTCGGGCCGGTTGATCTCGGTTCGTATTCAAGCCGCGTCACGTTGATGGCAGGCAACGCCGCGATACAGGCGGCCGATCGCGCGCGAGCGATTCTCACGGACGCGGTCGCTGAAAAACTTTCGGTGCCCAAAGAGCGGCTGCGCTTCTCCGGCCGGCTTGTGTTCGATTCCGAAGCGCCGGAAAAGCGCATGACGTTCGCGGATGCGGTGTGTCTCGCGGAAGCGCGATTCGGTACGATCGGAACCGTCGGTTCCTACACGCCGCCGAAATCGCCCGCGCTCTACAAGGGTGGAGGAGTGGGGCCGTCTCCCACGTATTCGTACTCGGCCGCAGTCGTTGAAGTTGCCGTGAATCAGGTAACCGGCTGGATCACAGTGCCGAGAATCTGGATCGCGCATGATATCGGCCGGGCGCTAAATCCGACGCTCGCGCGTGGACAAGTCGAAGGCGGCGTCTACATGGGCCTCGGCGAAGCGCTGATGGAAGAACAGGAATTTCGCCGCCTTCCGAAGAAACTTTCGCACGCGCTGGTCCACAAATTTCCTTCGATTCTTGAATACAAGAGCCCCACGTCGCTCGACATGCCGGAAGTCATCACCGAATTGATCGAGGAGCCCGATCCGCGCGGGCCGTTCGGCGCAAAAGAAGTGGGCCAGGGACCTTTGCTTCCGATCATGCCTGCCGTCGCGAATGCCGTCTACGACGCCGTCGGCGTGCGCGTCGACGAAGTCCCGATTACGCCGGAAAAAGTTATGAAGGCGCTCGCGGAGAAAAAAGCAGGACGCGCGCCGCGTTTTGGCCCGGATCATTTTCCGCATGTTGATTGGCCCGAAGCGCTGCGCGTTCCTCCCCCGTGGGAGGGCGGCGACGGCAAGGCCGTGAACGACATCGAGCACGGACACGCCAAACTCGGCTCCGAAAAAGAAAAGGTGCTCAGCTCATGATGCGCCTGCCCCTTTTCGAATTTCGCGCGCCGCATTCGCTCGCTGAAGCCGCGCGAATTCTTGGCGGCGAAGGCCCGACGACGATGCCGATCGCGGGCGGCACGGATTTGCTGCCGAATATGAAGCGCCGGCAGCAAGTTCCGCGGACGCTGATGAGCCTCCGCCTCGTCGACGAGCTCCGGCGCCTCGAACATTCGGACTCGGGCTCGCGGCTCGGCGCCTGCCTCACGCTGAGCGAAATCGCGGGCGATCCGCGCTTCCGAAACGGAATGTCGGCCCTGGTGCAAGCGGCTTCGCAAGTGGCCACGCCGCAGATTCGCAACATGGCCACGCTCGGCGGAAATCTTTGCCTCGATACGCGCTGCAACTATTACGACCAGAGCTACGAATGGCGCAAAGCGATCAATTTCTGCATGAAAAAAGACGGCGACCAGTGCTGGGTGGCGCTCAGCAGCCCGAAATGCGTGGCGGTTTCGTCAACGGATACTGCGCCGGCGCTGATCGCGCTGGGCGCGCGGGTGCGGCTCGTCTCGCGCACGGACGAACGCGAAGTGCCGCTCGCGGATCTTTACAACAACGACGGAATCCACTACATCAAGCGGCGGCCGGATGAAATTCTCGCCGAGGTGCTGCTCGACTCGCTGCACGGATGGAAAAGCACGTACTGGAAATTGCGGCGGCGCGGCTCGTTTGATTTTCCCGTGCTTTCGGTCGCGGCGGCGGCGCGGTTTTCGCGCGACGGCGTCGTCGAAGATGCACGGATCGTGATCGGCTCGGCGGCGTCGCGGCCGCTCGTAGCCGCGGATGCGGCCAAATCGCTCGTTGAGCGCCCGCTCAGCGACAACGCCATCGAAGACGCCGCGACGATCGCCGCGCGGATTGCCAAGCCGCTCGACAACACCGACTTCGACTTGACGTGGCGAAAGCGAGTCACAGCAAGTTTCGTTACGTCCGCGCTGCGCGAATTGCGCGGCGACGACGTGCGCGATCGGCGGCTCAGCCTCTCGCAGTTCCCTTTCGATAGCGTCCAGCCCTAAAAACACAAGTTTGATCAGCTTCTTGGCATGAGCACCGGGAGCGTTCTCAACTATTCGAACCGAAGTTTGCTGAACTCGTCCGCGACACTACGGGACGAGATATTTACGACGAGTTACACACCAGCAATCTATTTCGCATCTGCTGCGATCAGACCAAAGGCGAATTCGCCGCTCATCACGTCAATCATCGCGTGAATAAGAATGACGGGAACGAGCGAGGCTGACCAAAGCGCGATCAGTGTCAGAATCAACCCGAGCGCGGCCGTTTTCACAATTCCCTTCCAGCCGTAGTAGGCGTGAAACAAGCCGAACATCACGACGGTGACTGCCGCCGCACCAACGATACCGGCGAAGCTCGCGACGAACGCCAGCAAGAATCCACGGAAGATCGTTTCTTCGCAGCATCCCGCCGTAACCGCCGTCAGATACCAGACTTTGTGTTCGCGCCGCGTGTGTGGCGCCATCGGCTCGAATTCGTTCACTTGCGCGCGCACTCGCGGCAACAGCTCGGGACGTTTCAGAATAGCCCGGTGTTGCTTGACTCCAAGGACAAGGTAAGCCGCAGCAAGCACAAGGCCCACTGCGAATCCCCACTCGTGCGGACGTCCGAGCAGCAGCCAGCTCCAAGGCCGCTTTGTCGCAATCCACAGCGCCACGACGCATGCGACGACGGCCCATTGATACACGATGAGGTAAACGTACGCGGGCAGGCGCGATTTGCGGGGAGTTCCTCGCGCGGCGGCGCGAAACAATCCTCCAAAGACAACGACTTCGATGACCATCAAAACGATCATGGTCAGCGCGAGCGCGTAATCGGCGTGGCTTGGAATGTAGCTCGTCGCGTATCGCATAGAAACGCAGACGCTATCACAATATGCCCGCGCGGTACTCCGCCAACTTAGATTGCGAGGACTCGTCCGGCCAGGCCTCAGAACTCGCGGTCGCGCGCCGGCCAACAGGAATCAATCTTTCGCACGCGCGCGTCGCTAATTGCGTTACGGCGCGGAGAGGATGCACTGTCTGCCGATGCTACGCGGCTGCGACAACCGCGACGCTGCCGGGCAATTAAGGCGTCGCGGGATCTTTTCGGCGATAGTAGTCCAGCGCCAGTCGAATCCCAAGCCAGCGAAATGGTTCGTTGGGAATGTAAGGAGGCAGACGATTCAGGAACGGCAGCCAACTCCATTGTTCTCCGCGTCCCCCCTCGAGATCGGCAATGATGCGGCCGAAAACTGAACTGAGATTGACGCCGTGACCCGAAAATCCGATCCCGTAGAAAATGTTGTTGAATCGCCCCATCACGCCAACGGCCGGACTGCCGTCGAAAGACATGTCGACACAGCCGCTCCAGGTGTTTTCGAATTTCACGCCGGCTAGTTTCGGAAAGATTCGCGCCAGTTCGCGCTGAATCGTGGCATATCGCCGAGCGGAATCACTTCGATCACGCAATCCGTCGTTGAACGAATAATCCACCGGACCCCCGCCGATATGGATGCGATTGTCCCGTGTGATTCCCAGATAGTAGACCTCCGTGCGGCTATCGTTGAACGGGATGCGGCTCTTCCATCCGATCTCTGCAAGCAAGGCGGTATCAAGAGGCAGCGTAATGCCGACATAATCGAACACAGGCACGACAGCTCGCCGCAGATAGCCGAGTTTCGAAGTGTAAGCGTTCGTCGCGATAACCAGGGACTTTGCGCGAACTTTTTGGCCGGTTGAAGTTGTGAGCGAATGTATTCGACCTTCCTCGACGTGAACAACTGGCGTGCCTTCGTAGATTTCGGCTCCCGCGGCTTGAGCGGAGGCTTTCCACATTGACACGAGCTTTCCTGGGTGCAGCTGCCCGCTATTCGGGTCGAAAAGCCCTCCCGCATAAACAGATGTGCCGAGGGCATTCGCCGTCTGATCCTTCGACCAATACTCGAATGGAAATCCGGCATCGCGCGCCTTCTCGATGTAGTTCTTCCCAGTGGCGGCGATCTCGGGTGTGTTGCAGACCTGCAGAGCGCCATTCTGTTCGATTTCGCAATCCACCCCGGCGCTCTCCGAAAGTGCCTTCAACGATGTGATGTTAGCGACCGTGAGGTCATAGATTCGTTTGTCGAGCTCCGGTTCGCCAGACCAGACCATGTAACGATCGTCGGTCATCGTCAACATCATGGCGCCGTTGCGGCCGGATGCACCGTTGCCGCAAGCCTTGGCTTCTAAGACTACGACGCGCTTGCTCGGGAAATTCTTCTTGAGGTAATACGCGGAAGAAAGGCCGGTGAAGCCGCCCCCGATAACCGCGACATCCGCATCAATGTTTTCTTTGAGCGCTGGATTCGGAGATGGCAGCGCTCCGGACCAGTGGCCGCGGTTCGGCTCGAAAACCATTTCCTCCGGCAGTGCCAACGGAGCAATTGCGTTCACTCCGGCCGCGGCGGCGATCGTTCCCGCGCCGGCAATGGCTGTCCTTTTCAAGAATGACCGACGATTTGAATTCAGTTCGCGGGAGTCGGAAGTCATATCAGGACGGCCATCACGCGCAAGCGAGGTTGCACGGGCCGCAACAAGTCCCCTTTCGATAGCGTCCAGCCCTAACGAATTTCCGGGAAAAATTTCTGGTGGTTTGCATGTTCATGTTCCGCAAATCCGCGGGCGAGGAGCGTCTATCGGGTCGCAGTTCCGTGCCCTGAAGCGGGCGGCTGGAGGGGCAAAAGTGTCCCGATTAGAAGTGACCTCGAATCCATGTTTTGTTGAAGTTACGCCGATTTCTAATCGTACAGCCGTCCCGATTAGAAATTGAGATTGAGACGGCGCGCTGGGGGGCAGAGACTGGTTCCGACGATGCGCGCGAGACGTACGGAGGACGTCAGATACGGCTGGCCGCCAATCTCCGGGAAAGCCAAAGATAACAACGGCAGTAAGGACGAGGAAAACGCCGGTCCTTCGACTCCCAGGATCTGCGACCCTTCGAAAATCCGGGTCTACGGCCGGGAGCCAGCGCGACGATATGAACTGCTTCGCGTTCACAGGACACCTCGGTTGTTCCATTAAACGCCGGGCTGAGGATTGCAAGCCCGGCAGCGCGCCTGACCACTGGTGATCGCGGCCCAGACACCTAGCGGCACATTACTACATGATAATCGCGTATGCAAATGAGTGGTGTGTAAGAGCGGCCCGAAGTGAGTGGCAAGAAAAGATTTAGGGCGCAGAAAAAATATTTTCGATGTGCGCTGCGATTTCCAAAACGGGAACGGATACAGAAGCGCGTGCAGGAAGATTTTGCGGTGATATGTGCCCGGGGTGGGAGTCGAACCCACACGCCCTGTTAAGGGCAAGGGATTTTAAGTCCCCCGCGTATGCCATTCCGCCACCCGGGCTTGGTTCGTGTAAGTGTACGAAGCCCAAGTGATTCCTGCAATCTCGCCGACTTGGGATCCCGCCCGACTGCGACTTGAAAACTTCCGATCGTCACCTCCATAGGACGTATTTTCCGCCGCCGGTGGTAATGATCACGAAGTTCGTGGCGATGAAAATGAGATCGTAGTGCCAACCCTGACTGACCGTTCCCCAAAATCCCGTTTTCCACACGAACATCTTCTTGTATACGGCTCCGAGCATGATGAGAATCAGGCCGGCAGCGGCGAACTGAACCAGAACGCCGGACGCGAGTCCCAACGCCCCGGCAACTTGAGCCAACCCTAGAAAGATGGTGAAAGATTTGCTCATGCCGATGGATTTGCTCTTTCCTGCGGGATCTGCGAGATAGCCCCAGCCGGCTGCGAAGTATACGACCCCGACTGTCAGCCGAAGCAGCAGCAAGCTGAGGTCAACCAGCTTCGAGGCGAAGGATAGAGCGTCAGGGACCATGTTTTCTCCTCGACGACAAAACGCGCTTACCAAACAAGTTGCCTGGCCTTGCACTAAACTCGCGGTTTTTATTGGCTGATCTGGATTCGAAATGCAGCGGTCGCAGATGTGACGCTATGATTTGTGGCGACGATCGTGAGTGTTCTTCACTGGCTCACCCCTCCATGAGTTGCTCGCCGCCATCGATGTCGTAGGTTCCGCCGGTACGTGCCCGAAGGGCCGGGCTCATCGCCGGCGATCATCGTCACTCTGGCTTTCCCGCCGAGGACGCCTTCGCGGCTCCAGGCTTATTCCATCCATGGAAGCGCGACAACTCGCCCGCGTTCCATGCCTCGCGGAGTCCAGGTTTGCTCAGATCCCAGTCGGGGCGGATCTGGCTCGTCACGACGCGCAGATCGTGCCAAAGATCGATGACCGATGGGCGTCCCCAGAACCAGTAGCCGTTATAGACGCTGTAAATCAGCAGGCCCGGCTTGAGCACAAGCGTATGCGGGATCATTGGATTGTGCTCGGGGTCGGTGTACTCCTGAATATCGAGATCCTTTTGAACCGTTCGGCCCGGATCCGAAAGAAATGTCCACTCGGCTCCGATGGACGCACGGAATTCCTGCAGCGTATGGTGATCGTCGGTGGAGATCGTCGCGATCTGAGTGTATGCCACTGCGATCTTCGGGTAGAACGCGGCGAGTTCCAAATGCTGCTGGTGTTCTTTTGGGCAGTAGTGGCCGCGCGAGAGCGTGAGGATTAGCGGATCGTCGCCCTGCAGTGCGCTGAGCTTGCGCGGTGTGCCCGTTTGATCGGGCAGTTCATAGTCAGGAAAAACGCCTCCGGGAATAATGTCACGACGCATTTTCGATTTCCTCCCGTGAACTATCGGCGGCCTCACCCAACGCGCCGTGCCCTCGACCCTGAGCGTAAATACACCATGAGAACGCTCGCCAGCGCCGCGATCTCATCGGCAGCTGTCTCCAGGACGAAATGCCCGCCGTCAACGATGTGCGCCTCGGCGTCCGGAACGTCCTTGAAATCGCATTACGGCTCGCTGGCGTCAAACGGTGTCTCGTACTTCCCCGTACGGCGACGCCCGCGTAGAAGAGAAACTTACCGCCAATCTCAAGCGGCTCCCGCTGCTGCTCTTCGCCTGTTGAGTGCCGGAAGAAGAAGATTCAGAAGCGCGTGATCGGAGAACGGGTTCTGCCCTGAGATCAGCTCGCGATCTTCTAGGACGTAGCTCTTCCATGGAGCGAGCACACTCACGTCACCGCCCGCCGTAGCCAGGGCGAAGTCCGGGTAGAAGAGAACCTTGCCACCAATCTCAAGCGGCTCCCGCTGCTGCTCTTCCGCCGTCGAAAAGACAGTCATCTTATATCCCGTATATATCCAACCCTGAGCCTTTGCGTGTGCTCCAGCGGCATCGCCCGCCGACAACGCGGCGACGATCTCCTTCGAATTCGGAGACGCCGAGAGAAGTGAAATCGGGCCATGGCAGAGCACTGCCGTGGGCTTGGATGTTTGATGAAAATGCCGCATCACGATGCCCGCGTCGGGATCATCGAGAAGATCCATCATCGGGCCATGGCCGCCGGGGACAAAAACAGCGGCATATTGATCCAGGCCCGATGCGATGACATCCGAGATGCGATTTGGATTTTTGAGACCGGTCAGGCTGTCGCGGAATTTCAAATAGTCCTGAAGCGTAGCCTCGTCTCCACCGAAAAAGTCGGCTACGGCTGAATGGACATCCATTTGCGGCGTGTTGCCTTTGGGGTTGGCGAAGGTGATTTCGTAGCCCTCCTTCATCAGGGCGCGAACCGGAACCGTCAGCTCGTTGAGGTAGTAGCCGGCGCCCTTGTAAACCTTCCCGTCTTTCAATGGCAAGCCGTGACCGCTCGAGACCAGCACCAGGATTTTTCCTGTGATTGTCATTTCGTTCTCCTCTCTGTAATCGAATCCGTTTCCCGAGATTTTAGTTTGTGTAGAGCAACCCAATTTTCGGGAGGCGGGTGCCCCAATCGTCCGCGTTCTGTGTGGAGGCTGGAGCTGTTACGCCGTTTGCGCCGCGTGACAGCGTTAGCCGTACGTGAGATCGGTGCTCTGTCCGACCTCGATAATGTAACCATCAGGATCGCGGATGTAGCAGCGAATCTCGCCGTACTTGGGAATCGGCGGCGTGATGAACTCGGCTCCTCGGCTTTTCCATAATTTGTAGCACGCGTGAATATCCGCAACGCGAATATTCATAAAGCCGTTGATCTTGTCCGGGTCGGGAGTGCTGAGAGTTACCGTCGGCTTGTCCGGGGTGGGTCCGCCTCCGACATTGACGAGGAGCCACGTATTCGCGAACTGAAGGTACGAAGGCGCGCCCTTTTTGTCGCCTTTGCTCAGAATGCGGCCGCCGAAAACCTTTGCATAGAACCGAGCCGATCGTTCGATGTCCTTGACGGTGAGAAAATGTGCGACGGTGATCCCTTGCCGCGGGGGCATCTCAAAGCTGTTCTTTCCGACCCGAACGCTGTTCTTTCCAACTCGTGCGCTCTTCTTTTTGGCTCGTGCGCTCTTCATTGACGACTCCTATTCCGATACGGTGCTCATTATGAATACCGTGTCCCGGAGTTCTGGTTTTAGCGCCGTGCGAGGGCCGTGATCGCGGCAGTCATAATCGCTCCGATTAGGGGACTTGATTAAGCCAGAACCCGGGCAACGAATCAACGCCAAAGTCTGGGTTGAGAGAACGCCTAGAGACGATGTGAACGGACGATTACAGGACCGTTAGCTGCCGGCTGCTTCATCGAGCGATCAACTCCGTAACTTGCCGGCGATCCAGTAATCAACGCTCAATTTTCCTGGACCAGAACAGATTAGCCAGAAAAAGAGGAGCACGTACATGACTTCCGGAATATAGAATAATTCGTCGAACCACTTAAGCGGCGAAAGTCCTTTGGGAATGGTGGAAAGCTTGGTGGTCAGGATGGCGACAACCATATCGATCAACAAAGCCACACTGGCCACACTCGAAAGAAGCCCCGCAGCCAACATTAATCCGCCAACAAATTCGACACCCGACACAAAATAAGTCATCAGGTGGGGAAACGGAACTTTGGCCCTGACGAGTGTTTCATACATCAGTTGCGTGCCGCCGGCGACGAACAATTTCTTCGCCCCGGAGATGGCGAAAAATAGCCCAAGCGAAACGCGTACCAGCAGGATGGCATATTGTTCCAAATCACTGCTGCCAAGCAGCGCAAGCCGGATCAACCATTTCCAATCCATCTCTCGTCCCTCCTTCGAAAGGAAGTGCTGCAACGATACGCTATGTCACACTAGCCTTTCCGGCAACCCCATCAATCAGGACTTAGCGGGTTTCTGGCATTAATCTCTGTTCTCGACAGTTTTGCTGCAGATCGAAAATGACGCTGTGGCTAGCGAGTCGCCGCGCTGCGAGATTGCGTGTCCATTCGTTCGATCGAGGCCGTGAGAGTTACTAGAGCGAGCGCAAACGCGGGTGCTGGTTAGATCCTCACGAGCAGTCACGTCCTCCGTGCGCCGGCTGGCGGCACGAACCGTGTATGCCCCTCCAGTAGGTGCTCGTTGACAGCCTGGGGTGCCGTTATCGCGATGGGATGGTCTACAAGGAATTGCGTACAGTCAATCGGGGCTATTCTGTAGGGGAAGCACGAAGACTATCCGCGGAACGTCCCGCGAGAAGCGCATCTCAATGTCGCTCAGCCAAAAGCCCGGCTTCGCTCGTATTTCGTGAGAAACCGTTGCGTGTACCGTGTCCAATCGGAATGGATACTGGTTTCCGCGGAAACCCTCTGCCTTTCTCGTTCATCCCAATCTTCGGGGGACGGGACTGCGTGGCCGAAATCTTGAGAACACGGGCATTATTCGCCCTTCGAGTGATTTGCGCCGGCGCGTTGCTGGTCTTTGCTGGTTTTCCTGCGATTGCGCAGGAGGAACCAAAGCCTGCAAGTCCGGCCAGCCCCTCGCCATCGGATCAGACCCAGCAAAATCCTTCGGAGAAGCCGGAAAATATGCCCGCGCCGATCGAAGACACTCTGAAACTTCTCTCGCGAAGATCAATTTTCTTCCCTGATCTGGCGACAGACAGAAATGCGCTTACGTCTCTCAAAAAGCTCGAGCTTGCCACCGGCAACAGCATTGCTCCTTCGACCCTGATCGGAGATGCGATCAGTGCAGGTATCGACCAGGCAACAAATTCGCTCTCGGGGTATGGTGGCGGCGCCGCCGGCTATGGAAAAAGGTACGGTTCTTCACTGGCGACAGGCACTACGGACCAATATTTCAGGACGTTTTTCTTGCCGACAGTGTTGCACGAAGACCCGCGGTATTTCGTGCGGCTGCACGGCACCGCCCCGAAGAGGGTCTTGTACGCCATCACCCGCGTTTTTGTGACCGAGACGGATGCCAGGGCTAAGGACGTCAACTGGTCGGAACTTGCTGGTCCGCTGATGGCGGAAGGGCTGGCGAACGTTTATCTGCCTTCGGACCAACGCACCGTGGGTAAAACATTCCGGCGCTATGGGATTCGAGTCGGATTCGATTCAGCGGTCAATATCGTCAAGGAATATTGGCCAACGATTTTCAGACAATTGCGGCTGTCCGATGTTTCTGCGACGCCAGAGCCTGATCCGAACGTCGTCCTGCCTCTACCCCAGGGCGCGCCTCCGCAGTAAACCGCGGATAGGAGTGCCTGCTCGAAGGTCACTTTCCGGCGCTTCCGAAGTGGCTGACCCGTAATCTCGATTGCGCGAGTTCGCGGGCGTCGAGTTCTCCGGTCTTGTTCGTATCGAGTCTGTCGAACTCCGCGTCCATAAACTTCATCCACTGTTGCTTGGTAATCTTGCCACTCTTGTTCGTGTCAATCAGAAGCAACAGCTGCTTGACCTCATCCTCGCCGAGCGCAAGCGTATTCAGCGGCTTCGGAACTGAATCTTTTTGCGCGAACGAAGACGTTTTAACCGCTCCAAGAACGAACAACACCGCGACCGCTGGGACGAACAACAGGATGTTCGATCGCCTCAACATAACGGACTCCTTATCATTTCGTTTCAGGTCGAGCCGTCACCGATCTCGGCTCGTGTACCCTGCCCCCGTAGGAATTCAACCAGAAGAGAGACGCGGAACGCACATGCCAGAACGCAAAGAATGATGACAAAGACTGTGACCGCTTATGATTGGCCCCCGGCTAGCCCTTCCCAACCGCGCGTGACCCGAAGTTAGGGCGCAGCAAATTAGGAAGGCATAAGAAATCCATAATAATTTCGTAAACGCCGCTTGGAGGGCCGGAAGAGGGTTGATCTCCAGGGGCGACGGACGCGCACGCGAATTAACGTCACGCTGGCTTCGCACGCCGATAGCGGCCGGGGTTCGAGTTTTCCAGGGCGCATGTGACGGGATCCTCTCGGACTTGATTTTCGCGTGACCATTCGGCAGTATCCGTCGTCATATCGAAGACATCGACTGTTCTGTTGCGAAAATCGGGGGTTCAAATGCGTTTGCGCGGCTCACGTACACTTGCTCTGGCCTTCATCGCGTCGCTCGCTCTGTTGTACTTAGGAGTTCCTAAGGATTCGGCTCGAAGCCAGTCCGGTTCTGGTAAGGATAACAAGAGCCAGGCATGCCCGAACGATGACAGCGGTTTGAAGTTGCCGCCAGGTTTTTGCGCGACGGTCTTTGCTGACGGCATCGGTCACGCCCGCCACATGGCCGTTGCGCCAAGCGCGGTTCTTTACGTCAATACCTGGTCGGGCAGGTATTACGGCAACGACACGCCGCATACAGGTGGCTTCCTCGTGGCCCTGCAAGACAAAAGCGGCGCGGGCAAGGCCGATGTGATTCAGCGTTTTGGTGAAACCGCTCAGACCGGAGGACGTGGCGGGACGGGAATCGCGATCTATAAAGACGCGATCTACGCAGAGAGCAACGACCGAATCATGCGCTATACGTTGGCGGCCGGTTCCATTGTGCCCGCCGCGGCTGGAGCGGCGATCGTCTCCGGATTGCCCTTGACCGGCGATCATCCCATGCATCCGTTCTTCATCGACTCGGACGGAAACATGTATGTTGACGTCGCAAGCCCGAGCAATGCCTGCCAGGAAAAAAACCGGGTTCCGGGCTCGCCCGGCAAAAATCCCTGTCCCGAACTTGAGACCCGAGGCGGCATCTGGCGCTTCGATGCGAACAAGACGAACCAAACCTTTTCGCCGGCCCAGCGGTACGCTACCGGAATCCGCAATGGTGAAGGCTTCGCCAAGGACGAAGCGGGCCACCTCTTCGTCACGCAGCACGGACGGGACCAGTTGCACGATGACTGGCCAAATGTCTACAAGCAGGATCAGGAGGCGACACTCCCGGCTGAAGAGTTGTTGCTGCTCACAAAAGGCGGCGATTATGGTTGGCCCGAATGCTACTACGATTCATTCGTGCAAAAGCTCATTCTCGCGCCGGAATATGGCGGTGACGGCAAGAAACTCGGCGTTTGCGCTGACAAAATCGCTCCCGTCGCGGACTTCCCCGCTCATTGGGCGCCGAATGGTATGGCGCGATACGATCAGAAACAATTTCCCGAACGCTATCGCGACGGTGTGTTTATCGCGTTCCACGGCTCGTGGGATCGCGCGCCTTATCCGCAGCAAGGTTACAACGTCGTTTTTCAGCCGCTCGCTGGAGAACGCGCATCCGGCCGGTGCGAAGTATTCGCCGATGGGTTTGCGGGGGCAGTGAAGTCACCGGCGAGAGCCGAGCATCGTCCCAGTGGCTTGGCCGTGGGACCGGATGGTTCGCTTTACGTTTCTGATGATGTCCGCGGTCGAATCTACCGCATCGTGTATCGCGGCGGCGCCAGCACGAGTGCCGATAATGTGACGCCGTGCCCGAACCCCGCCTCACCAGCGGGCAACATCGTCGCCGAGACCGCACAACCGCCCGAGGGCACGCATCCTGATGCTGGCAAGGCTGGCAGTCTGACGGTTCCTCGGGGCGCGACCCTCGAGATGGTTACATTGGGGAATAGCATCTTTCACGGCCAGGTGGCGGGAGGGACGTGCACTGGATGCCATGGCGATAGCGGTCAGGGCACGCCTTTGGGTCCGCCTCTAGACGGAAAGAAATGGCTGTGGAGCGACGGCAGCTATGCCGGAATCAAGAAAACGATAACCGATGGCGTGTCGTATCCGAAGGAATATCGCAACACCATGCCGCCGTTGGGTGGCGCGCAACTCACGCCCGACCAGGTTTCAGCGGTTGCAGCATACGTGTGGAGTCTGACCCATCACGCGTCGCCAAACCACTGAGCGGATCCGCGATCCTCAAATCAGATTCTTTCGGCTGACGCTGCGGCTGTGGCCGCTACTTACGTCTGCGGCTTCGAATCGCCTGCCGGACATCCGGACGGACGATGCGCGGAAAGTTGCGCATATCCAGGACGCGTGACACGCCCTGAAGCAGCGTCCGCGCCGTTTGAATGAAGTTGAGGATCGTTGGCGAGGATTCCTCTCTGCGCCAGGCCACGTGGACTTCGATTGTGGCTAGCGCCTCGCGGAGGGGCAGCGCCACCAGGCGATCCGCGAACGACGGGTGAGTGGGGTTCTTGCCGACGGCGATAAAGACGCCCTTTCCGGATGCCGCCATCATTGCGCCGGCTTCGTCATAGCACGTCGAGTCGGTCTGGACGATTCTGGGACTCAAGCCTGCGTTGCGGCACAGGGTCAGAGCCAGGTCGTGCACGTGCGGCGAAATCGATCTCTCGATCAGCAGCAGCGTTTCCGCCCGCAGATCCTTCAGGCGAAGGAACGGCCGCTTGGCAAGCGGATTTGAGCGCGCAAGAACGACAGAAAAACTCTCGCGAAAAAGCTTTTCGGAAGCCACTTCGAGCGACGTTGCGGGACCGTGCGAGAATCCCACATCGATTTTCCGCCCGAGCAGCACCTCGCTTTGGTGCCCCGAAAGTATGTCTCTGAAATCGAATTCGATTTCCGGGAACAGGCGAACGTGTTGGTTGATGGCCAGGCTGACCACATCGCCAAGGCCCTTGCCGAAACCCACTCGTACCGTACCGGCGTCGCCATTCGGGCAGTGACGCGCTACATCGACCGCGAGTTCGGCTTGCTGCAGAACCAGTCGCGCTGCGTTCACAAAGCGCCCGCCTGAGTCCGTCAGGAAAACTTTTCTGGATCGCCGCTCAAACAGCTGTACGCCCAGTTCGGCCTCGAGAGAGTGGATTTGCCGGCTGAGCGGCGGCTGCGCCATTTTCAGGCGCTTCGCGGCCTTCGTAAAACTGAGATCTTCGGCCACAGTAAGGAAATATCGAAGATGATGCAGTTCCATATGGCTGGGGAGTATATCGAAGCCGCGCGTCAGTGCTCCATACCTTTTTTATATCAATACCGATTCGGTATGCGAAAAGCACCGTTTTTGGTCTTGACAAGAAACACCGCCCCGAGTCAGAGTGCGCCCGCTTCTCGACTGCGCCCGTCGAAGAGTCCCCCTTCATGGCGGCAGCGTGAACCTGGCAGTTCTAATCCTGAGATGAATGCTCCTCGACGTTCGGGCGAGCGACCACATCGGTCCATTGGGAGGCACGTCATGAAATTCAAGACCACTCGATTCTGTCTGGCTGCAATCGCGGCGCTCATTTGTTGGCCGCTGGCGCGAGTTTCCGCCCAGGAAAAACCGCTCGCTGCAGCGGGGGCTCCTGTCATGGCATGCGGAAACATTGTAAATCTCACTTTGCCGAACACGCAGATCATCAGCGCCGCCGAGGTCACCGATACAAACGGAATTTATTGCAACGTGATCGGAGTGATTGATGAGCGCGTCAGCGAGCAGGATCCCGACCATTTCACCTACGGCATTGGATTCGAATTGAACCTGCCCGAGAGCTGGGTGGGCCGCTTCGAGATGCAGGGCGGAGGCGGGACCGATGGCTCCGTTTCGAGTCCAGTCGGGAGTGCTGGAACGGAATTGAGCCAGGGCTGGGCGGTGGCCGCGGACGACGGAGGACACGAAGACGCGCCTGGAAACCCGGCGTTCGGTTGGATCGATGACGACAGCAACGCGGGAGGCACGGCCCACTTCGGGGTGGATGAGGAGGCGCGGATTGATTATGGCTACGAAGGAATTGCGCAGACCACGAAGATCTCAAAATCGATCATTTCGCAGTATTACGGCCAAGGCCCGCAATATTCGTATCTGTGGGGCTGCTCGAACGGCGGGCGTGACGCGACCGTGGCGGCTCAGCGCGATCCCGACATGTTCGATGGTCTGGTAGCGGGAAACCCCGGGTTCGACTTGCCGCGTGCGGCGGTGGCCGAAGCTTGGAACGAGCAGCAGCTTGCGCCGCTAGCCACCAGCACGGACAGCAATGGCCAGCCGTATCTGCCGCCGACGTTCCCTTCGCAGGATTTGGAAGTGGCTTCGGCGGCGATTCTCAGCGTGTGCGACGGTCTTGATGGGCTCGTTGACGGCATCATTGACGACTACACGGCGTGCACGAACGAGCTCGTCTATCCCGCGCTGGAGGCTTACACATGCAGCCCCAACGGGGCGCACGGGGACACGCCGCACGGCGGAACGTGCCTGACCGCGGCTCAGGTGAGCGCACTCAAGGGCATTTATGCGGGCCCCAGGAATTCGCAAGGGATTCCGCTCTACTCGACCTGGTTCTGGGATGCTGGCATTTGGGACCCGCCGACGGCGTTTGGCCTCGGTTGGCAAGGATGGAACGTTTCTTTCTTCGGGCCCCCAAATACCAACACTGCGCTCAATCTGACGCTCGGTGGCGGCGCGATCCCCATGGTCTTTACGACCCCGCCCGCCGTAACGCCGGTCTCAGGGCCGAATGGCCAGGAGGCGTTCGTATTCAATTACAGTTTCGATACCGACGCGCCGAAAATCTACGCAACAGCGCCCGGCTACCCGCAAAGTTCGATGCTGTTTATGACCGGGACTCCATTCGGGCCCTCGCCCTTTCTTTTCCCATTCAAGAACCACGGCGGCAAGATCATTTTCTACGATTCCGTCAACGACGGCATCTTCTCGGCGGTTGACCTCGTAAATTATTTCGGCACAGTGGACCTCGTCACTGGCGGGCATGCGCGGGATTTCGCCAGATTGTATATGGTGCCGAACATGGCGCATTGCGGAGGCGGCCCGGCGACGAACAGCTTCGATCCAAACTTGTTGGCCGCGCTCACGGCTTGGGTCGAGAGCGGAGTTGCCCCTGACCGGATCATCGCCGCGAACACCAATACCTCTTCGCCGTTTCCAAGCGGTCCGCCCTTTGATCCGCGCGTGGCGCAAAACTTCCCGACCGGTGGGACGCGCCCGCTCTGCCCCTTTCCGCAGCAGAGCCGATATTCGGGATCCGGCGCCACCAACAACGCGGCGAACTTCGTGTGCGTGAATCCCGGCCCTGGGCGCTGAGACAGTTGCCTGACTGGGTTTTGACGTTCAAAGGGGCGGTGCTGGCATCTGAATACGATTTCACCGCGTACATGAATTCGCACATGTACGTGTCGCGCTTCGATCAGGCCACATGGTTTCTGCTGAGCACGATCGGAGTGACACCGGCATCAATGAAACAAAAGCAGCTTCGCGTCGCCATCATCCGCCAGAATTATCAATTCGTGAAGGAACTGCGAGGCGGAGAACTGGTGGAGATCAAAAGCGGGTTTCTGACCGTGGGCGAAAAATATTTCCGGTTTCTCCACCAGATGTCGAGCGACGACCCGGGAAAGATGGCCGCGACGTGTGACTGCATCGCGGTTCAGGCCTGCCTGGAGACGGGAAAAAGCGTGCCGTTGTCAAAAGCCTTGCGCCACGCCGCCACGCAGCATCTCGTCACGCCGAATGGCAGCGCGAACGGCGAATTCCGCTGAGCGAATCGCTTCCGCAAACCGCGTGATCGAGTTCGGCCAGGCGCCAGACATTCGCGAGCCTCAGGGACTGAAGCTACTGCTGCAGCAAAACCGATACGGTTGCGTCAAAGTTCACGATGGCAAGATCGAGCTTTCCATCGCCGTTGAAATCCGCCACCGTGATTGCTTCCGGGCCGTTCCCTACCGCGTAAGGCGAACCCGATGCTTGAGTGAACGTCCCATCGCCATTCCCGAGCAGAAGAGTGAGTGTGCTGTCCGCGAGATTAATGATCGCAAGGTCTATCTTTCCGTCGTTGTTGAAATCTCCCTCCACAATCGCATACGGCTCATTGCCCACCGGAATCGTTAGCGGCGCCCCGAACGTTCCGTCGCCATTCCCAAGCAGGATCATCACGGTGTTGGTGCCCGCGTCCGTCACGGCGATATCCAGCTTCCCATCGCCGTTGAAGTCCGCTGCAACGATGCCCGACAGATTGCTCCCGAGGGAGATCGGTGAATTGGGCCCGGAAGTGAAGGTACCATCGCCGTTCCCCAGCGAAACAGTCAATCCAGAATCCGGATATGTCGACGATCCACCATTCGCCACAACGGCGTCCAGCTTTCCGTCGCCGTTGAAGTCGCCCAGCGCGATACCTATAGGAAAGCCCACGGCGAACAGATCGCTCACGGGCGTGAACGCGCCATCTCCATAGCCCAGCAGAACGGGCGCGCTGCCCCCAGCCTGGTTAGCGAACGCGAGATCGAGGTTCCCGTCCGCGTTGAAATCCGCAGACGCTATCGCGTATACCATTCCTTCGGCGTTGGCAACGCCGGCAGACGAGGGAGTGAACGTTCCCTTCCCGTTTCCGAAGAGGATCGCCGCTGCCTCGTTATCGAATTCCCCAACAGCCAATCCCAGATGACCGCTGTGGTTGAAATCCGCGACGGCTAAAGGCCCGGTATAAGGTGAGGCGAAGTCGTCGTACGGCGGGCTTGCCACGGATATCGGAGAGGTCGCCGATGGCGTAAATGTGCCGTCGCCATTTCCGAGCAACACATAGACCCTGATGTTTCCAGTGACGATGAGGTCGGGTTTGCCATCCTCGTTGAAATCAGCCGCAACGACCGCCGATGGCTCACTCATCGCTATCGGTGAGTTCACCGCATTCGCGAAACTGACCGTCGCCTCGGAAGCTCCCACCTGGAAATACACCACGTTGGACGCGCCGCCGGCAGGCCCAGGGTTCGCCACCTTCACCGAGGCCGTTTCCGCGCTCGCGACGTCCGTCGCCGGGACCGTCGCGGTGAGATGCTCGCTGTCCACGAACGTGGTCGTCAGTGGCGCGCCATTGAAATCAATTGTCGCGCCGGAAACGAATTCCGTCCCGCTCACACTCAATGTAAAGCCGGCGCCCCCGGGCGCAACGGCCGTCGGAACAAGTGTCTGATTCAAAAATGGGACCGGATTGCCCGCCGGGCCAATTGGATTAATTTGGATGCTGCAAAAGCCATCGAATGCGGACGCGCCAGTCGCATCCGTCACCGTGGCCTCGAAGTACCACGTACCTGCGGCGGTTGGCGTTCCAGTGATCGTCCCGTTGCTCGGATTTAACATCAGTCCATCCGGCACCGCGCCGGCCACGGCATATCCGGTGACAATCGGCCCGTCGTACACACTCCACTGGAACGGAGAAGTACCGCCGGTCAGCGCAATGGCTTGGCTGTACGGCGTGCCCACCAACCCGCTCGAAAACGTCTGAAATGGGATCTGCGGGTACAGATTCAAAGTGATTTGCAGCGAAGCGCTCTTGGTTGTCTGCGCTATAGACGTGGCCGTGATCGTCACCTGCTCGCTGCTCGTAAGACTGGTCGTGGGCGTGTTATAGGTGGCGGATGAAACTGTCGTATTGCTGAGAGAACCTGGGCCGTTAAGGCTCCACGTGACCCCGGCGTTCGACGTGTCGTTCACCACCGTTGCCGTGATCGCGAGTGTCTGCGTCTGATCAATCGCCTGCGGCGAGGACGGCGACAGGCTCACCGAAATCGGCGGCGCTGAACTCGAACACCCAGCCGCCGCGATCGCTACGAGGAACAGCGCCACAGTGCAGACACATGCTCTCGACATCGGCCTTATCCCTTGCCTGTGTTCATCGGAGGTAAGTAATCGTACGGATTTACTATCCTCATCGCGGCAGGAGTCAACGTAACTCATGAAGGGTACCTCGCGCGTCCATTTTGTGGCGCGGTTCTTCGTGGCGCGGGCATCTTGCACGCGTCTTCCCTTGCGCTTGCTTCCTGCTTGCCCTGTGGTGTCCGTCGTCATGTTTCGTGTCCATGCTGTGGCGCGTCGCCGGTGTCCGCATCGATTTGTGCGTCGGCTTTCTCATTAGACGGACCATTTTCGGTTTTGCCGCGGTTCTTCGTGGCGCGGGCATCTTGCCCGCGTTTTTGTGCCGCCTGATATGCGCATGATCACGCGGGCTGGAAGCCCGCGCCACAACGCCCCGACGCCTGCGATTCCCTAGATTTTCACCAGCCGGCGATATTCCCAGATGCATCCGGCTTCAGTAGATCGTCCACACACCGGGAGTGACAACTTCGAGCAGATTGCCATCGGGATCGCGGAAGTAAAGCGCTTGGGCTCCATACTTCCACGTTTTCTCTTCCTCGATTGCGATTCCCTGCTCCGCCAGCCATTCCCTCCACGCGCCCAGCTCCGTCCGCGAAATGCCAAACGCGATGTGGATTGATCCGGAGAAATCCGAGCCCGACGCGCCTCCGCGCTTGAACAACAGCAGCACATCGCGATCGCCGGCACGCATGGCGCAAAGGCGCGTCGAGTCGTTTAATTGTTCGCCCGCAAGATCAATCACTTCGAAGCCGAATACCCGTTGATAAAATTCAACCGACCGCACCGGACTTTCGACGTAGAGCGACGTCTCGAGAATTCCGTTCACTGGTGGCGGATGATTCATGGCTTGAGCGACTCTTGCGGCCATTCTCCGGCACACCTGGGCGCCGGGCAAGAACATATACAACCGGGGCCGCGAGAACGCAGGATTCGCGGTCCCAGGCAAAATCCTCCGCGAAGCTCGCAGAAGGCCTTGTCAGGGTGAAGGGTTGATCAAAATACTATCATCCAATCCCTTACAGTGTTTCCGATGCCGCGCATACGTGATTCGCTCTATCGACTTATTCGGCTAGATTTGAGATGAACAGTTTACTCGCACACCTTGTGCACCCATTGGGCAGGCGCGGCGGCCGATCGCCGCGCCGCCCCCGACTTACCCAACGGATCTCACGCCAGTCATTCCCAGGCCCGCGAAACCCGAGAGGGGTGCCCTGTGGAAATCTATAGGGCTCAGGCTTGGTGGCCACCACGGACGCCCCGAAAATCTCAGTGACAATTAGGTCTTAAAGTAACGTCACCTATAACCGCGGCGCTGCCGCTGCGTCCATAGAGTCGATGGAATTGTCGCTGGAAGCTTCACCCTCTCCTTGCTAGAGTTGCGCACGCGCTTTTTCGAATGGAGGCCATTTTATGAAATTGCATATCGCCGCTGCCGCGATCGCCGTGGGATTGGCGCTGGGATTCACCGCTTTCGTAACGCCAGCCCAGGAGAAGGCGCCGCAAGAATCGAAGGCGCCGCAAGTGGCTCAGGCCGCGCCGTCCGCGCCGCCCGCCGCCCGCCCGAATGACGTGGATTCGCTCGATCACATCATGGCTGCGGTCTACGACGTCATCTCTGGGCCGGCGGGGCCCCGCGACTGGAACCGCTTTCACTCGCTCTTCTACACCGGCGCTCGCCTGATCGCCACGTATCGTGACGACAAGGGCAAGCCAAACTGCCGCGACATGAGCGCCGATGACTACGCGAAGCAAGCGCAGGCTTATTTTGACAAGAACGCCTTCTTCGAAAGCGCCATCGCCAACCGAACCGAGTCGTGGGATCGCATCGCGGGGGTCTGGAGCACGTACGAATCCCATCATGCCAAGGGCGATAAGCCTTTCGCACGCGGGATCAATAGCTTTCAATTATATTTCGACGGCAGCCGTTGGTGGGTTCTGACGATCTTCTGGGAAGATGAAGATTCGAGCCACGCGCTTCCGGAAAAATATCTCACGGCCGCCAGGTAGCCATCGCCAGCGAGCAAGCATCAGCCGCGCATCGTCAATTAGCGGCCGGGCATCTCGCGTATCGCAGCGTCAACGCTGTCGAGACTATGCGCCAGCCTTCAGCTCTTCGATCCAGCGCTCGAGGATCCGCGCCTGATCCTCTCCCGCGTCGTGAAACTTGATCCCCAAGCCCATCCCGGGGTGGCAATAGACCACCGTCGCTCCCGTTTCAAACGTCCCGGTGTCCTTGAAAATCCGCAGTTGCAGCGAACATCCCACGGGCAACGGATTCAGAAAATCCAGATAGCAGCCCGACATGCTGAGTTCTGAAACTCTCGCCTGGAATGTCGCCTCCGTCTTCACGTCTGTAACCTTGGCTTCCGCGATCAGCGGATAGCGAGGCCACTTCCGGCGGTCTTTGGGATCTTGCGTAGCGGAGGGCACCGCGGGCCCTCCATACGTCTTAGGGGTATCTTGAGCCATCGTGAAGGGCACCTCTCCAAGTGTTCGTGCAAGTGTCCATGCCTAAAAGTTTATCCGATTGCCTTTATTCGGATTGCGTCAGGATCGTCCGTCCGCGCGAACGGCTACGGCTATCCGGTGACGCCGCTTTCAACACGCTTCCAATTTGCGCCAAAAGTCTGCGGAGCCGCGCGCGCTCCTCCAGATCCATATCAATCACTTCAAACGCCCGCGCCTGCATGTTCGCGTCGCGAACGATCGCCTGCGCCCTGACGGTCTTCGATTGCGTTTCCATCTTGATCCCCACCACCGTCCCCGGATGCAAGCGCTGATCGCTGATCGCCACGCCGCCGCCCAGATTCAGCTCGGGAATTTGGATATCGCAATTCTCCTTCAAGTTCGTCGTCTCTGCCGACAAAGCATGATCGAGCCGCATGCGTTGGTATCGCCGCTGCCGCGTGACCAGCGTGCTCGCCTCCGCGTCCAGCGGCTGAATGGCCATTTCCGCCGGATTCAGTCCGCTCTTCGGCATGAAATTCCTGGCCCAGTCCGGATTGATCTTCTCGAGCGCCTGAGCCGCCACCACGCGGAGCTCGCTCGGAAACGTCCAGCGCCAAACTTGTTTTCCTTCCACGATTCGCCGCAGCAGCTTCTCGGCTTCCGCTGTACGCAGGCGTCCCAGCGCCTCAATCGCTTTCAGTTGCAGAAACGCAGTCGTCCCCGGCGGCAGATCGCCTTCCGCGATGCGCATCAAGCGCCGCCCGGCGTCGGTTTCATTGGCCAGGCCGATCTCATCCAGAGCCAGCGGCTGAACCAGCGGATCGAGCGAATCGAACATCTGCAGCAGCAGCCGGCCGCGATAGGGCGAGCCGCTCGCCGCGATTTGCCTCACCACGCGATCGTGCGAAGGCCGCTTCCATTCGCTGAGCCGGCTCGGCAATTGCGATTCAACGATCGAGAGATCGAGCCGCGCGAGAATCGCAATCACGTCCACGGCCTGCTGCGCCGGGGCCGTCTGAAAAACTTGCCGGATGTGCGCCAGCGCTTCGGGCCCAAGCGACGACATCGCTTCGAGCAACAGGTCCGCTTCCTGGCGGAAACCGGTGCGGCTGAATCTCTGTGCCAGAGTTTCCGCTGCGGGTCCCGGGATTCGCCGCAGAAACGCCAGCAATCCCGGAGGAAGCTCTCCTTCCTTCACGGCGTCATCCACGAACTCGTTGAGGCGCGTATCTACGGCGATTCGCGGCCGGAGATTTTTCGCCACCGCCGGCTTTTCCGTCTCGATGTAGTCCACCATTTCAATGGCGCGCTGCATCGCCGGATACGACCGGCGGAGTCCCGCTTCCTGCGAGAGCCGCACAAACGCCGCGCTCACCACGCTGCGCATTTCCGAATCCGTCTCCTCGCTCAGAGTCAGCCCGAGCTCGCGAATCGTGGCGACGAAGAGCTTGTCTTCGAAGCTGCCATAAAACGGAGCGAGTTCCGCGATGCCGTGCGCCACCGCGCGTCGCGCTTCCGGATTGTTGTTGTGAATGCAGTTCGCGTAGTTCTCCAGAATCTTGACGACCGTCTCCTTGTCGCCGCTCTTCTGAAACTCCTCGATCGACTGGCGAATGCTCTGCACCGGCAGGCACCACGCGCTCGGTGAAATCAAAGCTTCTTTCCGCTTCTCGAGCGGGAGTTCGTTCCAGAACTGCTGGGCAAGAACTTCCGTGTGCGATTGCACGGAGATTCCAGCATTCGCGAGCTTTTGCTCGTGCCCCGTAAGCACCTTGCGCAGCGTTTCGATTTCCGCGCTCATCGCGTCGAGCATCTGGCGGACCGCATCCACCTGAACGTCACCGCGCTGATAGCTTTCGAGCGCATACCGGATCGCGACATGCTCCGCCAGTCGCAGCAGCGTGGACTGCTCCGGCGCTCCAGCCGGCGCCGTGGACGCGATTCCCGCCAGCGCCTCCGTGAGCGTAAACCGCGCCCGCTGCGGCAAGTTCGCCACGCGAGACTGGAACGCCACCGACGCATTCTCAGAACCTTCGCTGCCCAGCCGCGCCACATGCCGCAGCATCTTCAAAATGCCTTTCAATTCCTCTTGCTGCAGAGCGATCAGGCCCGCCTCGAGCACTACTCCGTCGCCGTGCACCACTTGCCCGCCGCCGGCACCGCCCCCGCTTCCGCTGCTTCCACCACTGCCTCCGCTGCCGCCGCTGCCCGCCGGAACCCAACGTCCGCCAAACCCGCCCCTGCGTCTCACCGTCCCGGTTGAGCCCGTGCCGCCGCCTTCAGCCGTCTGTTCGTCCGGATTCCCGGGACTTTCGACGTCTGTTCCTGCAGCCGGCCCGTGTTGCGGCGTTCCCTGTTGCTCTGCGGCGTTGCCTGACTCCAACCACGAAAGGCCAAACGTCGGCACGCCGGGGATCAGAGACCCCACGCCCTCACCGCCGCCGCCTTCACCACCACCGCCTCCGCCGGAGAAACCACCGCCGCCTCCGCCGCCGTAACCGCCACCGCCTCCCGCGCCACCGCCAGTGCCCGCGCCTCCAGAACCGCGCGAACCGCTGGCTGCCGGGCCCGGATTGCCGTTTCCGGCGTCGTCGAGGCCCAGGCGCTCGCTGCGCAGCCCATCGGCAGCCGTGATGAGTTGCAGCAATCGCTGGGGATCGTCAAAAAGCGCGTTGAATTTGTCGGCTTCGGGACCAAACGCGTGGGAAGCGATCGTCGCGGCGATCGTACCTTTAGCTACCGCCGAGTCGGCCGGTACGAACATAATCTCGTTGATGTGGATCGCCGGATCTCCTTGCAGCGCTTCCTTCAGTTGCGAGGCAAGGATGTTCGGTTTGGAGGTGCCCGTCGGGAAGGCTTTGACGAATCGTCCGAGGCTCGATTGCGTCACGTTGGGCGCGAAATGGATGCTGGCGATTCCCGCGGTCGAGAGCAACTTGGCAAAACTCTTCTCCGCAGCGGCTGACTCCAGCGGCACGCCGTCAAGCAGCAGTTGATCGCCGGAGGCGGAAAGAAGCAGACCCGCTTCGTCGTCGCGGCCGAGCGCGGCTTGCAACTCGCTCCAGGCAATATCGTATTGAGCCGCCGTGCGTGGATGCCCGAAATCGTACATGCGCACGAACTTGAGCAAGATGTTGAGACTGCGCACAAAGGCGCGAGCAGCCGCTGAGCGTGGGGAGGAGCTCATAACCCTTCCATTTTGAGCCGAAATTCTCTCCGGCTTGACGACATTATTTGGTGGCGAACTCCAAAGTGACAATGGTACTTGCGGGCTACCTAAGTGGTTCAATCAGAGGACTTAGCGGCGGGCGCGTCGGGGGCGATGAAATCGGGCGGGCGAAGCGATGGTATGAACCCTGAGCCATGCTTCCAATTGCCGGACGCTTCCTAATACGGCCAGCGCCCCAAGATCAGAAAGACTTTTTGCGCGGTGCTCGCGCGCCTGGCTCCGGTACGGCAGCACGCCGACGAATGGCACCCCCGCGGCTCGCGACGCGTTAGCATCATCGACATTATCTCCTAAGTAAAGGGCTGTGGCGGGGTCGCGCCCGTCGAGAATCTTGAGCAGCCCTTCAGGGTCGGGCTTCGGCCTCGAAACATCCTCGACCGTCACGATTCTCTTGAACGCGGAACGCACAGGAGTTCGAGCCAGCGTGAAGTCGAGCTCGCGCCACACGCGGCCCGTGAACAGCCCCAGTTCCGCGTGTTTCCCCAGTCGGCGCAGTTCCGTCGCCGGCAGGAGCCACCGCTCGCGCCCGGCGTTTCCGCGCTTGCCGTCGCTTCCCCAATACAGCTCCAGGAATTTCGCTTTCACTTCCTCGTAGGAATTCTTGAATCCCAGCGAGCGCACCCACGCATGGGAAAGCGTCCAGTCATCGTTGAAACCGCTTTGATTCTTCCACCGGTGAATGTCGGCGGGCGCAAAACGCTGTCCGGTGAAATGAAATACAGTTTCGATGAGCGTGCGATGAAAGGACTGCCGCGGGTCCACCAGCACGCCGTCGACATCGAAGATTATGATTTTCGGGGCGGGAAGTTTCATGCGCGCGTTTGGCAGACGTTCAGGACGTGGCGCAGACGCGCGAGAGCCGTGAGTGGCGCATCAGGAGGGTTTTTCTTCCGAACCACCCGATTCCGGCGATTCGTGCGATTCAGCGGATTCGGCCGATTTAGCGGATTCATTGGTTTCGTTTTGTCCGTCACGCCCGCTGGAACCATCGCCGGACGGCTCTTCCGGTGCGCCCATCGTCGAATCGGCGGACAGGTCTGGGGACTCGTTCGAAATATCGTCGCTCGATTCCACCGCGATGTCGCTCGTATCGAGAGTCTCGGAGGACCACGCTTCCCCCGTGGCGGCCGGTGCGGCGGAGCCGCCGGTTTCAGCGCCCTTGTTGTTCCCGGGTGATGGCGTACGAGATGCCCCGGCTGCGGCTGCCACCGATTCCGGCACGGCCGCTGCCGTCGCCTGGCGGCGAACCGCAAGAACTGATGCCAGCAATTCCACGATGGTCTTTGCCGCGCTTCCGTCAGAATCTTTTTCCGGGTTGTACGCCGCGACCACGATTGCCGCAAGGTGCTTATCCGAGGCAATCACTTCCAGGGCCTCCCGGACCTCGTCCAGACTCATGCCGCCGGTCGCGGGATAATTCGTCGCAGGAAAGTCAGCGATGGCATCCACGTCAAAATGCAGAATAAAATCGTTCCGGCTGGCATGGATTCGTTCGAGCGCCACGCGTGCGATCGCAGCTGCGCCTTTACGCCGCACTTCCGACGCAGGGAAAACGCGAATCGGCACTTTTTGAAGAAGTTCTTCCTCCGGCGGGTCGAGCCGATCAACGCCAAAGAGCGCGATATCGGGATCGCGAACGAGCGGCGGCTCCCCCCAAAAGCGGACGAGTTCGGCCGCGCCGCGACCGGTGAGATGCGCCACCACCATTCCGTCCACGCAACCGGAAGGCGTGGTTGCCGGGATATTCAAATCCGCATCGCGGTCCACGTAAATCATGCTGACGTTGTGAAAATAGCGGCGAACGCCGGCAACAGTCGCGAGCACGCTCGTGCAGTCACCGGTCAGAATGATGGGAAGCGCGCCGGATTTCACCGCGGCTTCAACGCGCGGGCGCAGCGCTTCAAGAGCTTTTACAATCCGGGGAAGATTTCTGGCGCGAGGGCTGTCCGAATCGGGTTCGGAAAGTTGGATCGGGTCGTCGCCGAGGTCCGTCACTTCGTAACCGGCAGCTCGAAGCCGGTCCGATATTCCGGCAGACCGCAAAGCCATCGGCGCGCGTTCGTGGCCACGCGACATCGCCGCGGCGCTCGTGGGCGCGCCCAACAGAGCAATCTTGTCCGGTTGGCGGGTGATCTTAACCGCCATATTGGTTCTCCTTGGGCTCGGTGAACCCTGCTTGCCCGGCCGGATTCTAGCGGCCGGATCCCTGCCGCGCGGCCAGTTCCGGCGGCAAAGTGAATCGGACATCTTCTCGAATTAAATCCAGATCGCGCTGGTTCGTGTATCCCAAGCTGGCCAAACGCTGGCTCACTTGTTCGACAAGCACTTCCGGAGCGGACGCGCCTGCGGTTAGCCCCAGGTTCGTCACACCGTCGAGCCAGTCCTGCTGAATATCGTTGGAATCTTCAATCAGGCGGGCCGCAACTCCCGCTCGTTTTGCAACTTCGACCAGCCGGTTCGAATTGGAGCTGTTGGCCGAGCCCACCACCAAAATCAATTCCACTTCGCGCGTGAGCGCTTCCACTGCTTCCTGCCGGTTTTGCGTCGCATAGCAAATATCATCCGATGCCGGGCCCGCGATCGTTGGGAACCGGCTGCGGAGTCGCGCAACGATTTCCTGCGTGTCGTAGAGCGATAGCGTCGTCTGCGTCAGAAACGCCAGCCGATTCGGATCTGGAACTTCGAGCCGATCGACCTCTTCCACGCTGCCTACCACCACAGTCTGCTGCGGAGCTTCGCCCGAGGTGCCGACGATTTCCTGGTGATCTTTGTGGCCAATTAAGATCAGCGTCCGCCCCTCGCGGGCGAATTTAAGCGCTTCCAGGTGAACCTTGGTCACCAGCGGGCACGTCGCATCAATCACCTTCAACTGGCGCTCCGTCGCTTCCTCCCGGACCCGCGGAGGCACGCCGTGCGCGCTGAAGACCAGCACCGCGCCCGCAGGAACCTCATCAATTGATTCGACGAAGATTGCGCCCCGCCGCCGCAGTTGGTCCACCACGTAGCGGTTGTGGACGATTTCGTGATGCACATAGACGGGCCGGCCATACGCTTCCAGCGCCAGATCCACGATGTCCACGGCCCGGACCACTCCGGCACAGAATCCACGCGGCCGGACGCGCACGAGTGTCTTCGTTCCCGCCGCCGTGCTTTGAATGTGCGTTAAAGCCAAGCGTATCCCCTCAAGACTCTTCATTTTAACCGAAATCGCGCCCTGGCCGCTACCGCGTTTTCCGCCTTCGCCTTTCAGTGATATTCTGCCCCGTTTTCACGGGACGCAGGTTTTGACGGATTCGAGGAGGATTGGTATGCGACTCAAAGGCCGCGTGGCCATTGTAACCGGCGGAAGCAGAGGAATCGGGCGTGCGATTGCCGAGAGATTCGCTCAGGAAGGCGCGTGCGTCGTCATCGCGGCCCGCAGCGAAAACGAACTGCAGGCGGTGGCCTCGGCGATCCGCCAGGCTGGCGGCCGCGCTGCGGCCGTCACCGCGGACGTCGCCACCGAGGATGGCTGCCAGAGAATCGTTCAGTCGGCACACCAGAATTTCGGCCCGGTGGACATTCTCGTCAACAACGCTGGGATTAACGGCCCGGTCCGGCCGATCGAACAAGTCTCCGGCTCCGAATGGGATGCGGTTCTGGCTGCCAATCTGCGCGGGCCTTTTCTGCTTTCCCGCCTCGTTCTGCCGGAAATGTACCAGCGCAAGAGCGGCTCGATCCTGAACATCACCAGCGCAGCGGGCAAAGTTCCCTTCGCGCTCAACAGCGCGTACGCCGCGTCCAAAGCCGGGCTTGCCGGCTTGACGCGGACAACAGCAGCCGAAGCGGCGCGCAAGGGAGTGCGCGTGAACGCATTGAGTCCCGGCCCGGTCCCGGAGACACGAATGTCGCAGGAACTCGGCCGTGACCTCGCAGAATATTTTCACCTGGACCGTGACGAAATGTTTAAAAAGTTTGTTGAGGGAATATTACAGGGACGGCCGCAGACGGCGGGAGAGATCGCCGCTGCGGCCGTTTTCCTCGTGTCGGACGAAGCGAGTGCAATTACCGGGCAGATTCTGAACGTGGATGGCGGAATGGCTTTCTACTGATCTCTTCGAGCACGGTCATCCATTTGCGAGTTGGCGCCGCCAACACGCGGGCGCGAGATTCCGCCCAGGAGAAGCCGCGCTCTCCCATTCGCCCGATCGCGTAAATAATCAGAACGATCGAGAACAGAATCGAAAAGGCAATTCCGAAAATGAGCTCCGCCGCCAGAAGCTCCCGAACAAAATAGAGCTGAAGAACGAGAATGATTCCTACGGTTAACCAGATGATGCGTTTCAGCCTTTTCCTTTTCCCCAATTCGCCAGTGGACACCTGCTCACCCCTCACACTGCTTTGGATGCAAGACGAAGTCCAAAGGGCGCGTCGCTAACTCATTGAAAAGACGCTCGCCGCAAAAATAATTCGTGGGAACAGTGCAATTTGGGGAGAAAGAACTTACCCGAGCGGGAAACTGCCGGCAAATTTGCAGTTCCAGTACGCCACAACCCGGTTTTATCGGTCCAGGATTAAGTTTCTTTTGTCCGGGATTGAGCTTCTTGTGCCCGAGAGGAAGACCGCCGCGGTCAGGCGCGAAAATCTCAACTTTTGACGTAGCCTAAGTCAACAGTCTTACTGCGTTATTTTATCGCCCTTCGAACGGATATCGATCTTGCGCGAGAACCGCGTCGGAAACCACCCGGCGCAGCGCGACCACATCCACGGGCTCGCGCTTCGAAAAACGCTTTAAAACCGCCATTTGTGTGCGGAGCATGTCGCCTTCCAGCGTCGCCGCCAGAGCCGTTCGCGCTTCCTTTTCCACCCGATCCCCCGCCCCATAGATGAATGCCTTGGCTGCCGAAGCCATCACACTTGTCCCCGCTTCTCCTCTCGCCGCCTGCGCCTTCTGCGTTCTCCGCAAAACTGACTCCATGGCGTAGATTTCCATGACGATGTTGGCAAGCGAGGCCACGATTTCCTGCTCGTCGGCGAGTTTCTCGCGGAATTTCTGAACCGCCGCGCCCGAAGCGAGCAAAAATATTTTCTTCGCCTGAGCCAGCGCGCGCTCTTCGTCGGCAAACGTGCCGGACGGAGCGTCTTCCGCCGACGGGCCGGCCAGAACTTGATCCGCAAGTTTCAGCGCCGCGGGGATGAGTGGGAGAACACCGCTGGTCGCGCGTTTCATCAGCATCTGAATGATCAACATGCGATTGATTTCGTTCGTGCCTTCGAAGATGCGGTTGATGCGGCTGTCGCGATACGCGCGCGCAACGGGATAATCCTCGTGGAAACCGTAACCGCCGAAAATCTGCACAGCTTCATCCACGCAGAAGTCCACGGTCTCGCTGCCGTAGACCTTGCTGATCGAACTTTCGATCGCGTATTCTTCGAGCACTTGCATGGCTTGCTGCGTCTTGTCGGATCCGGCCTGAGGCGAAGATACGGCGGCGTCAATCGTTCCAGCCGAACGGTAAATCATCGAGTCCACGGCGAAAATGCGAATGGCCATCTCGCCCAGCTTGGCGCGAATCAGGCCAAACTCGCGCAACTGCTTGCCGAACGCGGTGCGCTCCTTGGAATATTTCGACGAAGCTTCGAGAACTTTTTTTGCGCCGCCAAGGCAATAGGCGCCGAGTGAGAATCTGCCGGCATTGAGGGTGTTGAACGCGACGAGGTGGCCGCGGCCGATCTCGTGAAGAAGATTTTCCTTCGGCACCGGACAATTCTCGAAAAAGATCGGCACCGTCGAGCTTCCTTTGATGCCCATCTTTTTTTCTTCCGCGCCAACCGAGAAGCCCGGATAGCCGCGTTCGACGATGAAGCAGGAAAATTTCTCGCCGTCCACTTTGGCAAAGACCACATAGACGTCGGCAAATCCGCCGTTGGTGATCCACATCTTCTGGCCGTTCAGAATCCAGTTCTTGCCGTCGGGCGACAATACGGCACGCGTGCGAGCTGCGAGTGCGTCAGAGCCCGCTTGCGGCTCCGAGAGGCAATAGCAGGAAATCAGCTCGCCGGTCGCAATCTTCGGCAAATATTTCTTTTTCTGCGCGTCGGTTCCGAAATAGACGATGGGAATGGTTCCGATTCCGGCGTGTCCGCCATGCGTGACCGCGAACGAAGCGTACGCCGCAGTCTTTTCCGCCAGCACCGTGGCAGAAACTTTGTCGAGGCCCGCGCCGCCATAGGCTTCGGGGATCGCACCGCCGAGCAAGCCCAGTTCACCAGCCTTTTTCAATAGCTGCGGCATCAAGCCGGCTTTGTGCTGCTCGAGTTCGGGGGCCAAGGGAAGCACTTCTTTGGCGATAAACTCTTCGGCTGTCTGGCCAATCAGGCGTTGATCGTCGGAAAGATCGGCGGGCGTGAAGACATCATCGGGCTGGCAGGGGGTGATGAGAAACGCGCCCCCGCGGAGAAGATTTTGAGAAATGGTGGAAGTCGCCACGAATGCCTCCTCGGCCAAGGTCTCCGGCGTAAAGAATTCGGAATCGCGCGAAGAACGCAGTGGCATTATCCTACGCGCAAACGCAGTGGTGGGCAACTGAGCGCGAGAGCACCTGTCGGCGTCAAAGGCAGGTCGAGCGTGGAGGGGAGAGGGCCTGCGGCGAAAAATCACGCGGGCAGGATGCCCGCGCCACGCGGAGGAAAACCGCCGGCTGGAAGCCAGCGCGACGATGGCACGCCGAAAAATGGATACGAAACATGACGACGGACCCCACAAGGACGGAACCAAAGATGGAACGCGAGAGAAGGGATGATCTGGCATGAAATGGGTGATTCGCGTCGGAATCGTGACCGTCGGCCTGCCGTCACTTGTGATTGGACTGCTGATGCTCGCGCGATTCAGGCCTGGACGCGGCCACGTGAACGCGAGTATTGAAATTCACCGGCCCGCAGCCGAAGTTTTTCGCTGGATTTCGCAGCCGGAACGAATGGAACAATGGATGGGCGGCGTGCAGGATATCGCCGTCGTCAGCGTGCCCGACCCGCAGGAGCCGGTGGCCGAAATTCTGCACGCGGTCGAAATTAATCCGGACGATCACACGCGAACCGATCTAAAAATGGTGATCACTGATTACGTTCCGAGAGAGGATTTCGGGCTGGATATTTCTGCGACCGGCAATCCGGAAACGGATTTCGCCGCCGACACGCGCTACCAGCTATCAGAAAATAAGGGAAGCACGCACATTTCGTTCGAATCGCAGATGTGGTATCGGAGCCGGCTTTCGGAAATTCTTGAGCCGCTGATGACCTTTGCAGCGCGGAGAAAGTTTCAGCGCGATTTGCAACGGCTGAAGGCCTTGGTAGAGGCACAACCGGCGGACGCGGCTGGAAGCGCGGCACCGACGAAGTGAAATCCAAGCGAGGCCCTTCAACATCGCATCTGATGCAACATCGCGTGAGATGCTGATTATGCGACGCGCTCGAGGATTCCGGCGGCGCCCATACCTCCGCCGACGCACATGGTGACGAGTCCGTAGCGCTGGCTGCGGCGCTCGAGCTCGCGAAGAATTGTTGCCGTCAGTTTCGCGCCGGTGCAGCCGAGCGGATGGCCGAGAGCGATCGCGCCGCCATTCACATTGATGCGGCTGGGATCGAGGCCCGCGAGCTTGATGACCGAGAGCGCCTGAGTTGCAAACGCTTCGTTGAGTTCAATCACGTGAATATCCTGGAGCTTCAATCCGGCCAGCTTCAGGGCTTTCGGAATTGCGAATGCCGGACCGACACCCATTTCCTCCGGAGGGCAGCCCGCAGTCGCGAAGGCGCGGAACCGCGCAATCGGCTCAATTTTCAGCGCGCGCGCTTTTTCGGCGCTCATCACCACGGCCGCCGCCGCGCCATCGCTCGTCTGCGAGCTGTTTCCCGCCGTGACGACGCCATGCGCGTGAAACGCGGGCTTCAATTTTGCGAGCGCTTCGAGCGAAGTATCGGCGCGCGGACCTTCGTCGCGATCGAACACGATGTTCGTGGTCTTGGGCTGATTGCCGTTGCCGCCGGGAATTTCGGTGTAGGTGACTTCGAGCGGGACAATTTCATCCTTGAATTTGCCCGCAGCGATTGCGGCGAGAGCCTTCTGGTGGCTCGCGAAGGAAAATTCGTCGGCCTGCTCGCGCGAAATCTCGTATTTCTTCGCGAGATTTTCCGCCGTCAAGCCCATCCCGAGATACGCGTCGGGGTAGTGATCCACCAGCCAGGGATTTGGCGAAACTTTGTTGCCGCCCATGGGAACGTAGCTCATCGACTCGACTCCACCGGCAACGATCACTTGCGCCTGCCCGGCCATGATTCGTTCCGCGGCAATGGCGATCGATTGCAGGCCGGACGAGCAGAAGCGATTGATGGTCATTGCGGAAATTTCGACGGGCAGGCCCGCGCGCAGCGAGGCAATCCGAGCGATGTTCATTCCCTGCTCGGCCTCGGGCATCGCGCATCCGAGAATTACATCTTCGATTTCTTCGGCGCCGAGCCCCGGCGCGCGGCGAATGGCTTCTTTGATGACGACAGCCGCCATGTCGTCGGGGCGCGTGGAGCGCAGCGTGCCCTTGGGAGCTTTGCCAACGGCGGTGCGCACGGAACTTACGATTACGGCTTCAGGCATAAGTCACCTTCCGATACGGATATCGCAGTACATATTGGATGCTCGATGGAGGCAAGAAGCACCAAGCGAACGCACGCGCCATGTCCAATACGCCGCTAGCCGGTTCATTTCGGTTTCCGCGGAATGAACACCGGCACAGGCGGCGTGATCTTGTTGGTCTTCGAAAAATCCCGCTGGTTGAGCGCGAAGCCAATCCGGCCGCGGGAATCAACGTAGAGCAGCGGCTTGCCGATCAGCACATCCATGAAAGTTTTCACATACGGCATGGTGAAGGGCTTTTGGTCAATCTTCACCGTCACGTTTTCGCCGAGAGCGTAGCCCAGTTGCTTGAAATCTTCGCCGCGAATATCGGTGATGAGGCTGCCGAAAGGGTCGTCGAGGCCGATTACCTGCCCGGTGATACCCCTTTCATCCATGGTCGCGGCCGGAATCGTCAGGCGCACGAGATCTTTCGGATCGATCTCCGGACCGACGAGCGTCCAATCTTCGCCGACGGCCAGGTGCGCGCCGGAGGGCGAAAAAATATCGCGGCCGTGAAACGTGGAAGAAATTCCCGCGCCGATCATCCAGGCACGATTGGTGATTTCGCGCGCGCCTTCGATGCCGTCGCGATCCGCAACCGGGGTGATCAGGCCGTTATCCGGCAGATCGAAATACTGGCCCTTTTTCGATTTGACGATGACGGCTTTGCGCGAAGTGCCCACGCCGGGATCGACGACGACGACGAACACAGTGCCCGGCGGATAGTAAGGCGTGACGGCCGCGAGAAAGCGCGAGCCTTCTTCGATCGAGTACGGCGTCACCTGATGAGTGATGTCCATGATTCGCGCGTCGGGCAGAATCTGAAGCATCACGGCCTTGCAGATTGCCACGGCGTCATTCGCGGCCCCGAAGTCGGTCATGAAAACGATCGTGGCGTGGGGCGGAGCGGCTTGCTGCTGCTGGGAATCTTCTTTTGAGGGCCTCGTGCCGCAGCCGAAGGCCAGCGATGCGGCCATCAGGATCACGGCGGCGAGCGTGACATTATTTTGAGTGAGTCGAAGGCGCGACAAATTCGTTTTTACCTTTTCACGGCGCCGCGTTTGTATTAATTGCGCAGCGGCTTGCCGGTTTTCAGCGTGTGCGCGATGCGCTCCTGCGTCTTCCGCTCGCCGCACAAACTGACGAACGCTTCACGCTCGAGATCGAGAATGTACTGCTCGGAAACGAGCTGCGCGGAGGTGAGCGCGCCGCCCGCGATTATATTCGCCAGCTTGCGCGCGACGACGGCGTCGTAATCGCTGATGTATGCGCCGCGGAGCATCGTGTGAATCGCGAGCTTCGCCGCCGCCAGCAATTCTTCGCCGAGCACGCGAATCTGCGCCGGCGCCGGCGGATGATATCCGGTTCGCGCGAGACCCAGCGCCGTTTCTTTCGCGTCGGCCACGAGGCGGTCGCGGTTCATGGCAATCAAATCGGATCGCCGGAGGATGCCGAGAGATTTGGCCTCTTCCGCGCTCGTGGCCACTCTGGCCGTGGAGATTGTCTGGAACACGGGCTTGTATGCGTGCAACAGATCCATGTCCTCGCCGCTGGCGGCGTGCTCGTTCGCGCGAATCATCATTTCTTTCGTTCCGCCGCCCCCAGGAATCAACCCTACGCCCATTTCGACCAGGCCGATGTAGGTTTCCGCGGCGGCATGAATGCGCGCGCCGTGGAGCGGAATTTCGCAACCGCCGCCGAGCGACATTCCATGCGGCGCAACGACGACCGGGCGCGGCGCGTACTTGATGGCCATATTGACGCGCTGAAATTGACGCACGGCGAAATGAATGTCGTCCCACTCCTCTTCCTGGGCGCTGATCAGAAGAAGCATCAAGTTCGCGCCGACCGAAAAATTCTGCGACTGATTGGCGATGACCATGGCTTCGAATTCAGTTTCGAGGCGTTTCAATCCGGCATGAATCATCGCGACGATGTCGCCGCCGATCGCGTTCATCTTGGCGTGAAATTCGCAGCAAATCACGCCGTCGCCCAAATCGATCAGGCTCGCGCCGGCGTTGTCTTGAATCGTTTTCGATCGCTCTTTCAGCGATTTCAGAAAAATCATGCCGGCGGGCTCGACGACCGGCTGCATCGTCGCGGAGGATTGATCGAAGTAGCTGGTGGTTCCTTTCGCCGATTCGTAAAACGATTTCTTGCCGGATGCGAGCAACTGCTGCACGAGCGGCGGCACAGCCCGGCCTTCGCGTTCGATGGCCTTGGCCATGCGCTCGACGCCAACGGCATCCCAAATTTCAAACGGCCCCAGCTCCCAGGCAAAACCCCAGCGCATCGCGCGGTCCACGTCGATAATTCTGTCGGCGATTTCGGGAATGCGCCGCGCCGCGTACGAACACATTTCGCTGATGCTGGCCCAGAGAAACCGCGAGCCTTTGTCGCCGCCCTGGCCTTCCATCGCCGGGGCGATCAGCGCGCGCAGGCGCTCGCGCGTGTCTTCGATCGTTTTGCCTGCCTCAATTGACCCGAACCTGGCTTTTTGCTTCGGACGGAAATCCATAGTCGGCCAGTCGAGCGTGAGGATTTCGCGTTCGCCGCCTTTTCTGATTGCCTGATAAAAACCCTTGCCGGATTTTTCGCCGAGCCAGCCGCGCGAGATCATGCTCTCAACGAGCGCCGGGACTTTGTAGGCCTCGCGCGATTCGTCATTCGCCGCGTTTTCATAGATATTGCGAACCACATTCACCAGAATATCGAGCCCGACGATGTCCGCGGTGCGGAACGTCGCCGATTTCGGCCAGCCGACGGCCGGACCGGTGCACGCGTCAATCTCTTCGATGGTCATTCCCAGCTCGGTCATCAGCCGAATGACATTCAAAATCGAGAAAGTGCCGATGCGATTGGCGATGAAGTTCGGCGTGTCCTTCGCGGTCACGACGCCTTTTCCGAGGCGCCGGTCGCAAACTTCGTCGAGCGTTTTCAGAACGGCAGCGTCGGTCTTCGGGCCGGGAATCAGCTCGACCAGCTTCATGTATCGCGGAGGATTGAAGAAATGCGTGCCGGCCCAGTGGCGCTCGAATTCCTCGGAGCGGCCTGCGGCAACGAGATGAATCGGCAAGCCGGATGTGTTCGTGGATACGATCGTGCCGGGCTTGCGGTGCTGTTCGACGCGCTCGAGAAGTTTCCGCTTGATCTCGAGATTCTCCGCGACCGCTTCGATGATCCAATCCACTTCGCCGCACCAGCCGAGATTGTCTTCGAAATTGCCGATGGTGATGAGGCGCGCGGTGTCCGGCGTGAAAAACGCGGCGGGGCGCGATTTCCTGGCCGCTTCCAGACCCGCGCCCACGATGCGATTGCGCACCGCGGGCGTCTCCAGCGTCAGGCCTTTCGATTTCTCCTCGGGCGTAAGTTCGCGTGGGACGATGTCGAGGAGATAGCAGGAAATTCCTGCATTCGCCAGGTGCGCGGCGATGCGCGATCCCATGGTTCCCGCGCCGAGAACCGCGGCCTTTTCAATCCGTTTTGTCATATTCTCATTCGAAGCAACGACGGAGGTTACAAAACAGGTACGACGAGGTCAACCGCAATAACAAGCATCTCCGCTTTGAGTTACAGTGTCAAATAAGCAAGTCGTCCCATGAGCAACGCAACAAAATGGATCGGGTCCGCGGTTCGCGGCCTGCGCACGTTCGCGTATGGCGGCGACAATCAGGTGCGCGTCGGCTTGGCGCTTGGCGGCGGCTTCGCGCGCGGAATCGCGCATATCGGCGTGCTACGCGTATTCGAAGAAGCCGGAATCGAAATTCACTGCCTCGCCGGAACGAGCGTCGGCGCGTTGATCGGCGCTGCCTATGCCAGCGGAGCGACGCTCGACGACATGGAGCGCCAGGGCTCGGAGACGCGCTTTCGCGATTTCGGACGCTGGACGCTTTCGCGCATGGGCATGGCCTCGAATGAACGGCTTGAAGATTTTCTGCACAAGTTCACCACGGCGCGCTATTTCGAAGAGCTGAAGCTGCCGTTTGCCATCGTGGCCACCGATATTGTGAGCGGCGAATCGGTGTACTTCGCCGAAGGCGAAATCGGCATCGCTCTGCGGGCGTCGTGCGCGTATCCGGGATTGTTTCTTCCCGTCGAGCATCGCGGACATTTTCTTGTGGATGGATTTCTCACCGATGCCGTGCCCTCGCGGGCTGTACGCGCGATGGGAGCCAACGTGGTGATTGGCGTTCACCTGGAGCCGGGGGAACTGAAAGACAAGCCACGAAATACGATTGAAGTCATTGGCCGGTCGTTCTCAATCATTCAGGCGACGCAAGACGCGCCGTGGCGCCATGCCACCGACGTGCTGATCGAGCCCAACGTCCATGATGTTCTCTGGGACGGATTTGTGGAGACGCCGCGACTCGTGGCCGCGGGCGCAGCAGCCACCCGCATCGCGCTGCCCAAAATTCGCGCCGCAATCGCGCAGCATACGCCGCCTTCGAGTCACGGACCGGCATCGGCCCGCTCGCACTGAATCGGCGCGGCCACTGGCGCCGTGCCGGGTTGCGAATCCATTGCGAACCAATCTCAGGCTTGCTTACCGTTTTCGCGAGGCCACGTCAAAACTTGCGTGAGGAGCCGAAGCAGCTCCGCGATGACCGCTGCAACGCCCCAGTCATTCGCTGAATTCGCTTCGGCTTCTCTTTTCCAGACTCCAAGAGTGAAAGAAACCGCGCCCGGCGCGATCCGGCGCGAAACTAACCCGCGCTGACCTCGACTCGCACTGTCTTTCCCTGTCCCATTCCGCGGCCATTGAACCATTCTTCGAGCGCCGCGGCGAGCCGCTTCGGATCGACATTCAGGCCGGCTTCGAGATGGCCCGCCCCGGTCGGCAAGGTGTCGTCAAATTCGGCCGAGCGCGTGAAATTCCGCATCGCAAAACTATCCAGCCACTCCAGTGGACACGGCTTTTTCTCACCGTCCATCACGATCTGCACTTGAAGTTTCTGGGCAAACATCGCGCAAAGTATAACATCCGGGACTGTTACGTCCTGGCAAGCGCCCGCTGGGGTGCTGATTCGGTTTGCAATTCCGCAATGCGTGACCTAGACTCCCTCGCTTCGATACAATGGATGTAGCTGGATCGGGCCTCAGTTCGCCGCCCCCCGGCCGGCCCGCGCCGCGTCTCGAGTGAACTTGCCCAGGAGGCTCTTTGTCCACGCCCGTTGAGAGCTGGGTTGAAGAATCCGCCCGCCTCACCAAGCCGGCCAAAATAGTATGGGTTGACGGCTCCGCGGATGAACACGCGCGTCTCGTTGACGGGATGCTGCGGGATGGGACATTCATCGGGCTCAATCCCAAGACCTATCCCGATTCTTACCTGCATCGAAGCAATCCAACGGACGTAGCGCGTACCGAACACCTCACCTACATCTGCACGCCCGAGAAGTCCGAGGCCGGCCCTACCAACAACTGGATGGCGCCCGAAGAAGCGAAGAACATGCTCCGGCCGCTCTTTGACGGCGCGATGGCGGGCCGTACGATGTATGTAGTCCCGTACATCCTGGGCCCGGTCGCTTCGCCCTACAGTCGAATCGGAGTGGAAATCACCGACAGCGCCTACGTGGTCGCGAGCATGAGGATCATGTCGCGGATCGGCAAAGTAGCGCTCGATCGCCTGGGCCATTCGGAGGATTTCGTTCCGGGGCTGCACTCGCTCGGCGATCTCGATCCCAGCCACCGCTTCATCATGCATTTTCCCGAGGAGAAGCTCATCTGGAGCATCGGCTCCGGCTACGGCGGAAACGCGCTCCTGGGCAAGAAATGCTTCGCGCTGCGGATCGCCAGCTGGATCGCGCGCAAGGAAGGATGGATGGCCGAGCATATGTTGATTCTCGGCCTGGAAGATCCCTCCGGCAAGATCACGTACATGAGCGCGGCGTTTCCAAGCGCCTGCGGCAAGACCAATCTGGCGATGATGGTCTCAGCGCTCGAAGACCAGGGCTATCGAGTCTGGACCGTCGGCGACGACATCGCCTGGATGCACATCGGATCGGACGGCCGGCTGCGGGCGATCAATCCTGAGGCTGGATTCTTTGGCGTGGCGCCCGGCACCAACTCCAGAACGAATCCAAACGTCATGAAGGCGCTGCGGCGGGACACGATCCTGACCAACGTTGCTTTGACGGCCGAAGAAGAACCGTGGTGGGAAGGGATCGATGGCGCGCCGCCTTCGGGACTGACGAATTGGCGGGGAGAGCCCTACACGGGCGGAATAGAAACCGCCGCTCATCCAAACTCCCGCTACACGGTTCCCGCGAGCCAGGTTGCGTGCATGTCGAAGGATTGGGAAAGCCCGGAGGGCGTTCCGATATCCGCAATAATTTTCGGAGGCCGGCGCGCGCGCGTAGCTCCGCTGGTCTACCAATCGCGCAACTGGCAGCACGGCGTGTACGTCGGCGCGACGATGGCTTCGGAAACGACGGCCGCCAGCACCGGCGCCGTCGGCGTCACGCGGCGCGATCCCATGGCCATGCTTCCGTTCTGCGGCTACAACATGGGCGATTATTTCGGCCACTGGCTCGAGATGGGCCGCCGCGCTAAACATCCGCCTGCCATTTTTCACGTCAACTGGTTCCGGCGCGGCGCGGATGGAAGATTTCTGTGGCCCGGTTATGGCGAGAACGTTCGAGTGCTGAAATGGATGCTGGACCGGATCGAAGGAAGTGCGGCGGCGGAAGAGACGCCCATCGGTTACGTCCCGGCGCGCGGCTCGCTTACGCTGGACGGCCTGAATCTTTCGCAGGACACGCTCGATGAACTTCTACGCGTGGATTCGACGGATTGGGCCAACGAAGCAGAAGCCACTGGCGCGTTCTTCGCGAGATTCGGCGACCGCTTGCCCGAAGAGTTGCGACAAGAGCAAGAGGCGCTGATCAACCGGACCCAAAAAACCGCTGTCGTGCCCAAATAGCGCGCATGTCGCGTCGCGCTGGCATCCCGTCGAGGACCCTGAGTTTTCGAAGGGCCGGCGATTTTGTGCGGCGTGAGGCTGCGTGGGAACGCGGGCGCTTCGACAGCTCCGAGTAAACAAGATGCCCGGGCCGCTCTGCAGCTGCATGCGGCGCTACAACGTGGATTGAATTTCAGCGTCAATCGAAAAGTGCGTCTGCGGAAAACCATTGATGTCGAATGCCTCGCCCTTTTCGTTCGAGAAATGGAAGAAGCGGCTGATGTGGTAGTCCTCGTCGAGGGCGCTGAAAATTTTTTCCGCTTCGGCGCGCGGGAGGCCGAATTGCGCGATGGCGACAGGCCGGCCATACGCACCCGCAATCGCCAGATATTTTTCCACGGCTTCTTTTAATCTCATCATCAAAACCAGACGTAGGCGCCGGATTCGCCGTACGGCAAATTCACGTAATAGAGATTTGCTTCCGGAATCGTCTCGAAGGCCTCGCCCATCGTTCGCGCCGCGTGAATCGCGCACAATTTCTTGCCCTTAGCGTGCAGAATCGCATCGGCATCACCGAGGTCCGGCACCTCCTCCCGCGAAATCCAGTCCCACGTCGCCGGATACGAGCACTGCTCGCATGTTCCGGCTTCGCCGGCAAGTCGCCTTCCAACCGCCGCCTGCACTTCCGGCAGAAGGCCCGCGGCGGCGAAGTCCGGTCCCGATACGAAAAAATATTGCGAGAACGAGGAACCGTCCGGCTCAAATGCAATTCCGCGGCCCGTGCAGCCCTCAAACTCCCGGCGGAAGACATTCAGGAAGCAGTTGCGGCACAGCGAGACCTCCGGCCGGGCGGGTTCGCGGCGCTTCGCTGCCTTGCCGCGCAGGTAAAGCGTGTCGGGCAGAAGAGACGCCATGAACGCTTGATCGTCTTCCAGATGAATGCACTCAGCCGGTACGCCCTTCAATCTGGCCCACCAGTTCCGGCTGCTCGGCAGGAATCGAATTCCGGGATACGCTTCTTCGTGTGTCACGCGCATTGGCCACTTCGGCGCGGCTATAATATCAAAAGCAGCGAGGCGCAAGCGTCCCCCGCGCAACCGATACACTCGACACCGTATTTGTCACGCTCTCCTGCTTCGGATATCATGAACGCCTTCGCGGTTCGACCATTCTTATCGTTGAGAAACTCGCGAGGCTTCGGGAGGAAACGTGGCAATTCAAGTGGGGTCGGCAGCGCCTGATTTCGCACTCAAGGATCAAAGCCAAAAGGAAGTGAAGCTCGGCGATTTTCGCGGCAAACGCGTCGTTCTCGTTTTTTACCCGCTCGACTGGAGCCCGGTTTGCACCAACGAGCACGTCTGCCTGGTGAACGATTTCAAAAGATTCGAGCAGCTCGACGCGCAAGTGCTCGGCCTGTCGGTGGACAGTGTGTGGTCGCACAAGGCATTCGCGGAAAAAATGGGGATTCACTATCCACTGCTGGCGGATTTCAATCCACGCGGGGCCGTCGCGGATAAATTCGGCGTCTACTTGAGCGATAAGGGCATCACCGGCCGCGCTATCGCCATCATCGATCGCAACGGCAAGATCGCCTGGTTCAAGCAGTACGACATTCCGACGCTTCCAGACGTCAACGAAGTCGCCGACGCGCTCGCGAAGGTAAACTGAGCGTGCGCTGAGTCGAACATAACGGCGAATGGGCTCGCAGGCGCGCTCGAGTGGGTGCTGCGACTTGCAGCCAGCCGGTTATTTCGGATGCGCGAACGTCCGGATGTAATCGACCACCATCCATCGCTCATCATCCGTAAGCTTCGTCTCAAAGCTCGGCATCGGCTTCCGCCCGACTGTGATCTTCCAATAGAGTTCGCCGTCCGTTCGCGTGTCCATCACGGCGGCGTCCGTGAAATCGGCAGGCTTCACCCGAAATCGCGGCGCCTTGCTTCCCTTCCCGTCGCCCGCGTGGCCGTGGCAATCGGCGCAATGATCCTCGTAAATCGCTTTTCCTGCCGCGACCGACGTCGAATTCGCCGGCTCTGGATTCACGAGCGTTCTGGCTTCCGGCGGGACGTTCCAGTTCCCTCCGGCGTCCGACAGGATGAACGCCCCGAGCGCCGCCACGAGCAGCGCGCCGATCGCGCCGAGAAGTATGCGCGCGCGTTTTTGTTTGGGGCTTGGTTGATCTGGAACTCGAGGGCTCGCCATCAGGACCGTCGCTTCGCGCTCATTCCGCCGCGAAGCTCATCCGCAATTTTCCCACACTCATGCCTGCCCGGAAAAGATCGAGTAAAGCAGCCAGCCATTCATCGCCAGAATGACGGCGGTGGTGACGATGGCGAGGACGTTCGTCCACGGCCGGTTTGCGTGAGTCCCCATCAGGCCGGGGCGCCAAGTCAAAATCAGCAGCGGGATCATCGCGAACGGCAGGCAGAAACTCAGCACCGCCTGGCTCAGCACCAGCGTTTTCAGCGGGTCGAGTCCCCACGCAATCACGAGAATTGCCGGAATCATCGTCACCACGCGCCGCAAGAAAATGCTGATGCGCACGTTCAGAAATCCTTGCAGGATCACTTGCCCCGCCAGCGTCCCCACGCTTGAAGACGAAAGGCCCGATGCGAGCAGCGCCACGCCAAATGCGATTCCAGCGTAACGGCCCAGCAGCGGAGTAAGTGTGTGATGCGCGGCCTCGATCGAATACACCGCCAGCCCGTGCCCGAAAAAAACCGCGGCCGCCATGATCAGCATGGCCGTATTGATCAGCCACGCGCCGTTCATCGCCAGCAGCACGTCAAAGAGCTCCATCCGCCGGTGATGATGCTCGTCCCGGTCGGCCGCCTCGCGGCGCGGCAGAACCAGCGCGGAGTGCAAATAGATAACGTGAGGCATCACGGTCGCACCCAGCATGGATACCGCGATGTAGATCGAGGAGCTCTGCACGTGCGGAACGACGATATCTTTCGCAATCAAGGCCCATTGCGGCTTGCTTAGAAACACTTCGTAGGCGTACGCGATTCCGATGACCGCGACGAAGGCCATGATGATGCGCTCGAGCCACTGAAATCCCGCCTGCTCGAACAGCAGAATCAGCATCACCACGACGCCGGTGAGAATCGCCGCCGGCAACATCCGGATGCCGAACAACAAATAAAATCCCAGCGCCGCGCCCAGAAACTCCGCCAGATCGGTGGCCATCGCCGCGATTTCAGCAGCGAACCACAACCCCAGCGTTATCGGCCGCGAAAATTCCGCGCGGCAATTTTCGGGCAGCGTTTTCCCCGTCGCGATTCCGAGCTTCGCGGCGAGATACTGCACCAGGATCGCCATCGCGTTCGACCACAGCAGCACCCACAAAAGCTTGTAGCCGAAACGCGCGCCGCCCTCGATGTTCGTCGCGAAATTTCCGGGGTCCATGTAAGCGACGGAGGCGACAAACGCCGGCCCGAGGAACCACCAGGCTTCGCGCGGACGTCGCGACACTCTCGCTGCGCTGGCCTTCTCCGACGGGGGCGTATTGGCTACTTCTGCGGGCAGCGCTTCGGTTGTGGGCCGAATATTCAATGGGTTAACTATGCTGAACTTCCGGTATAAACTACACTTAACCCTGCCGCCAGTCAATGGCAAGTTTGGCGGACTTCACCGATTTCGCGTCTCGAACGCGAAATTTGCCGCGGCTTTGCTATATTGGTCGCGCACATCCTCGGGAGGGAACGATGCCGGAAGAGCAGAAACAGGTTCAAATCAAAGCGGACGAAAAGGAACTACTGGGGCAGTATTCCAATCTGGTGATGATTCATCACAATGCGGAAGAGTTCACGCTGAATTTCATCTATCTTTTCCCCAGCGTTCCCCAGGGGAAATTGGTTGGCAGCCTGATCGTCAGCCCTGGACACGCGAAGCGCCTGATGCGCGCGCTGCAGGAAAATGTTCAGCGCTACGAGGCCCAGTTCGGGACAATACCCGAAGGTCCCGCACCTGCTCCGACTCCCAATGTCGGTTTCGTTCAGTAGACCCCATCGGCAGGACACCGTTTTGGGCCGCTTTTACGCCGGTTGGAGTGCCGCTTCCCGATTCTCGATTACCCACGCGCCATCCAGCTCGAGAAACTGGATTCCCACGGCGTATCCCGCGCTCGGAACGGATTCACAGTAGGCCACTCGCGCGATGCTGTGAAATGATCCGGTGAGGGTTGCCACGGTGAGCCGGTCGTCGAGCCTCCATCGCCGCGATGTGACCACGCGCGCGCCGTGCGAGCTGACATTTTCGGTGAACGTCGTTTCGATCCCCGGCAAGTCCACGTGCCCTGATATCCGGAGTCCGACTTCCATTGGCACGCGTTTCTCCACGCGTGCAATAGCGTAATTCTTCGAACGCCGAAGTCTCAGTGGCATACCCACCCCCAAGTTTTTAAGAAGGCCCGTGCCCCGTGGCGAAGCGCATGTGACGCACGCTTCTGTGCTCATGAAGTTTCATGTCGTACAAATTGTGGTCGGCCACGGAAAGCAAACGTTCGATCGTCGTTCCATCGCGCGGATAAACGGCGACTCCGATGCTGATCGAAAGCACCGGTTTTTCACCGTCATTGCCCACGCGCTCGCAGATGCGGGCCGCAGCCTGCAGCGCTTCGTCTTCGCCGGCTTCCGGCAACACCAGCGCAAATTCGTCTCCGCCGTAGCGCGCCGCCGTATCGGAAGCGCGGCAGTATGTGCGCAGAACGTGGCCCACGCGCTGAATGGCGCGGCTGCCCACCAGATGTCCAAGCCGATCGTTGATTTTCTTCAGGCCGTCGAGATCCAGAAGCAAAACTGAAAATCGCCGCCCGGTTCGACCGGATCGTTGCAGTTCGGCGTCCAGGACTTCGATCAGGCGGCGGTGATTCGCCAGGCCCGTGAGCGAATCGCTTTTCGCCAGGCGGCTCACTTCGTCGAACAGGTGCGCGTTCTCAAGCAGCGTGCCGCCGAGCACGATGGCGTAGCTCGAGACCATCAGGAAATGGGAAAGCATGTAGGGAGCGTCGAGCGGCGTCTGCGATTCACTGGCCGCGATGTGACACGCCACGTTCAGCACCGCCGCAAAATAAAGCGAGCGGTCAAACGCGGACTCCACGCGCCGCAGGCGCAAGCTGTATCCAACCGCGGAAATCAGGAACAGAAACGCCAGCATCAAGTCCCAGGGCCGCGGAAGTATCGAATCGGCGTGAACCCGCATGGGCGGCACGGTGAAAAAAATCACGCTGATCAGATAAGCGGTTCCACCGACGAGCAGCGTGGCCGCTGCAATTTCGCGGCCGGTATCCCGGCCGATGGGGTTTTTGCGTTCTGCCCCGAGCGCCACGATCAGCAAAACTGCGAGCAGCGACCGCCCCGCCATCCAGGCCATTGACACGTGCAGGGGCTCGACCGGCGAGGCGTATGACTCCCGATATGCCGACATCGCCGTGGCAGCCTCAATAAGCGCCGCAAGGACGAATCCAAACGCCATGATCAAGCTGACGCGGTCGTGCGTCCCGCGGAATCGCACCAGCGCGTTTGCGGCGAACGTAAACGCCACCAAGCCGCCGGCCATTTGCAGATATGTGTCTACGAAGAGATCGGAGCGGTATCCCGACAGGCGGAGCATCCAGACGGCGAGGAAGAAGGCCCCAGCGCCAAGCGCCCACAAAATGGACACTCGGAACCGGTGTACCGCCCCCCAGAAGATGTCGCTGTTACCCACAACTCCCCCAAGAAAAGCCTGGTCGCCCCCTCGTGGGTAGGGAGCACGCTAGGTGCCTTTCTTGGGCTGGTTATAGTACTGTTGAAGTGATTGAAAAATAGCGGGATGCATCATTTTTCATCGAGGGACCTGAACTTGAGTCCTACGAAGAAACTGCGGCGCGAGTAGAATAGTTACACGAGGGTACCCCGGTGACTAGTAACCAGAAACGCACTCAAAGCCAAGCCGGCTGTAACCTCTGCCCGCTACTTCTGGGGCTCTGGAGTCGCGCCGGCATTCTGCTCCAGCTCCTTGCGCACCGCCGCTTCCGCGGCCTGGAATCCGATCTTGCTGTGGGTGCCGTCGCAGAACGGCTTGTTTACGCTCCCGCCGCAACGGCAGAGCGAAAACGCCGCCTTCCCCGTAAGGTCGTATTTATTTCCATCGGCGTCGAATATTTCGACTGTGCCTTCCGGCGCTTCCACGCGAAACGGCCCGTTTCTCCGTGCGGTTATCTTGACGTCTGCCATTGAGATCTCCTCGCTTCGAATTAGTATTTCGGAACGGACGGGTCCACTTCATCTGACCACGCCAGAATTCCGCCTTTCAGATTCCAGATTTTCCGGAAGCCGGCATTGCGAAGGAATTCTGCCGCCTCCGCCGAACGCTTGCCGCTTCGGCAATGCGCCACGATTTCGCGGGCGCTGTCCAACTCATTCACGCGCCGCGAGAGATCTCCGAGCGGAATCAGATGCCCGCCGATGTTGCAGATCTGATATTCGTGCGGCTCGCGTACATCGAGGATATAAATATCGTCGCCGCGATCGAGGCGCGTTTTCAGTTCGCGCGGCGTAATTTCGGGAACCGTTGTCTGCGGGGCCGGCGCCTCCTCGCCGCGAATGCCGCAAAACTCCACGTAGTCGATGAGCTTTGTGATCGTTGGATTCTTGCCGCACACCGGGCAATCCGGATTTTTCCTGAGCTTGAGTTCGCGGAACTTCATTCCCAGCGCATCGAACAGGAGAAGCCGGCCGACCAGCGGCTGGCCTTTTCCGAGAATCAGTTTGAGCGTTTCCATCGCCTGAATCGAACCGATAATTCCGGGAAGCACTCCGAGCACTCCGCCCTCGGCGCAGGAAGGAACCAATCCCGGCGGAGGCGGCTCGGGATACAGGCAGCGGTAGCACGGCCCATCCGGGTAGCCGAAAACGCTCGCCTGCCCTTCGAAGCGGAAGATCGAGCCGTACACGTTCGGCTTTCCGAGCAGCACGGACGCGTCATTCACAAGATAGCGCGTGGGAAAATTATCGGTGCCGTCCACGATGATGTCGTAGTCGCGGAAAATTTCGAGCGCATTCTCGCTGGTCAATTGCGTCTCATAGCTCTCGATGTGAATTTCAGGATTCAGCGCTCCCAGGCGCTCGGCCGCCGCTTCGATTTTCGGCCGCCCGACGTCGTTGCTGCTGAACATGATCTGCCGCTGCAGATTCGTGAAATCGATTTTGTCGAAGTCCACCACCCCAAGCGTCCCGACTCCCGCGGCCGTCAAATACAATCCAAGCGGCGCTCCCAGCCCGCCGGTGCCCACGAGCAGCACTCGCGCGCGCTTCAGCTTGAGCTGACCCTCCATGCCGACTTCCGGCATGATGAGGTGCCGGCTGTAGCGCAGAATTTCTTCTTTCGATAGCGTGGCGCGTTTCCCTGGCGCCGTGGCCGATGGTGTGATCACTGTTTTTGTCGCCATGTTCGAATCTCCCGAAAATCCCCGCGCATTAATCCGCGCGATCGGCTGAACGCCGCGCTCCGCCCGCGATGGACGGAACGATGCTGATCGTGTCGCCGTCGTTCAACTGCGTCTTGTCCTTCTGGAGGTAGCGAACATCTTCGTCGTTCACGTACACGTTTACGAAACTCCGCAGCCTGCCATCCTCGGCGTACAGATGCTTGCGCAGATCCGCGTACTGCGCCGTCAGCGCCGTGAGCGCCTCGCCGACTGTGCTCGCCTGCAATTCAATCGCATCTTTCTCGCCAACATAAGCCCGCAGCGGCGTCGGTATCATGATCTTGATTGCCATTCGCTCTCCCCTTGATTTGACAGATCGTCGAAATCCCGATACGGCTCAATTCATCTCGCCCGTCATCTCAGCGGGCGGCGCGACTCGATCTCGATCGCCTCGGCGTCGTAACTCGCGCGATCGTCCGCGAGCCGCCAGGAATTCATCTCGCGCGGCACACGCGATTCGATGCTGACGATGATATAGCTGTACCACGGCCACGCGTGCTCGCGATCGAATTCGCTCGGTCTGGCCGGCGCGTCAGGATGAGAATGATACCATCCGAGCAGCTTAAGTCCTGCGGCGCGCGCGGCGGTTTCGGCGTCGCGTACGTCTTCGGGCGTGATCGAAAAGCGGTTGCGAGGGGAATCGTCGCGCTGGTTTTTGAGCGGCAGAATCTCGCCGACGTCGCGATAGCCGTCACGCTCGCGTCCCAGGAGCGCGCCGCAACACTCGTTTGGATACGTCTCGACGCCGTGATTTCGAATTCGCTCCACAATCCCCTCTTGAATCCGCAGCATGGCGCGTCTCAATCTTCTTCCCAGAAGCGCTCGCTCAAATACTTGTCGCCGGAATCTGGAAACACGGTGACGATCACGGCGCGCTCGCCGGCGCCGAGCCGCCGCGCGATTTCGAAACATCCGCAGATTGCCGCACCCGAACTGACTCCTACGAGAAGCCCTTCTTCACGCGCGAGCCTTTTCACCATGGCATACGCCGCTTCGCTTGATATCTCGAGATTCTCATCGGCCACGGATGGATGGTAAATTTCCGGCACGATTGCAGAAGCCAGATACTTCATGCCTTCAAGGCCGTGAAACGCTGAATCCGGCTGAAGGCTGATCGCTCGAATCGCCGGATTCAGTTCCTTCAGCCGCCGCGCCGTTCCCACAAACGTTCCGGTGGTTCCCAGTCCGGCCACGAAGTGCGTCACGCGCCCGCGCGTCTGCTCCCAAATCTCGGGCGCCGTTGTGGTCATGTGCGCTTCCACGTTCGCCGGATTGCTGTACTGATCCGGATAGAAATATTTCGCGGGCTCGCGAGCGTAAATTTCGCGCACGCGGCGAATCGCGCCGTCCGATCCTTCGTCTCCGGGCGTAATGATCAATTCTGCGCCATAGGCCGCGAGAATGCGCTTCCGTTGGAGCGAGGCGCTGGCGGGCAAACAGAGTTTCACGCGATAGCCGCGTGCCGCGCCGATCATGGCATACGCGATTCCTGTGTTGCCGCTGGTCGCGTCGAGAATAATCTTGCCGCTGGTCAGTTCGCCGCGACGCTCGCCCTCGAGAATCATGCGCAGCGCGGCGCGATCCTTCACCGAGCCGCCGGGATTGAACCATTCGGCCTTGGCGTGAAATTCGGCGTTCGGAAATTCCCGGCCGACCCGGCGCAGGCGCAAGAGCGGAGTATTCCCTATGCAGTCGATCAGATTCTCGCGCGACACGCGTTGAAACACGGATGGCAAATCTGACGCTGCCGAATTCTTGATTTCGCTCAACGAAACCTCAGGGATGATTCCAGCTCGAATCGGTAGCCCGCTCTCTAGCTAATAGAGATGCGCCACGGCTGATTTGGATTCCCGCAGCCGTGCAAAGACGCCATTCCGCCGTCGTTCCGCGCATATTGAGTGCGAATATCGGACTTGCTGCCGTGGAACTGATTTGTTTTCGCGTGACCAGATTTGGAATAGGATATGTTCCGGCCTGATCGGCCACGCTGCGATCCTCCCCGAGGCGTGCCATGAATGTGGAAGATTGTCGTAAGTTCTACGCGCAAGAAATTCGCTTCGCAGCGAATCTCTCCTCCCCGGCGTTGATTGAAGCGTTTGCCACCGTGCCGCGCGAAGAATATCTCGGCGCGCCGCCATGGCAGATCGGCTCGCCCGAACAGCGCGCGATGTCACTCACCGGCGCGACCGGCCTCTCGTATGTTCCGACCAGCGATCCTTGCGACCTGTATCACAATGTCCTCGTGGGCCTCGATATTCCCCGCAATGTGAACAACGGCCAGCCCAGCGCGCTCGCGCGTTGGATTGACGCGATGGATTTGAAGCGCGGCGATCGCGCCTATCACCTTGGCTGCGGAGTCGGCTACTACACGGCGATCATGGCGGAAGTCGCGGGCCCGAGCGGCCGCGTGGTTGCAATCGAAGCGCTTCCGGACCTGGCCGCGCGCGCGAAAGAAAATCTCCGGCGCTATCCCAACGTCGAGGTGCATTCCGGCGACGGCACGCAATTTGATCCGGGCGAATGCGACGCCATGCTCGTCAATGCCGGCGTGATCGTTCCGCTCGCGTTGTGGCTGGAGCGCCTGGCCGAAGGAGGCCGGCTCACCGTTCCGCTGACAATGGCGGCAAACGCGACGCTGGGCCAGGGCGTGATGGCGAAGATCGTCCGCGAACGCGGGGGCTACTCGGCGAGCGTGGTCACTTTCCTCGCGATTTTCTCGTGCACGAACGGCCGCGACGCTCAGCTCGAGCCGCTGATGGTGAAAGCGCTGACCACCGGCGCTTTGATGAAGATCAAGTCCATTCGCCGCGATGGGCACGAACAGGCGGAGACGTGCGTGCTGCACGCGCCGAATATCTGCCTGAGCGCCATGGAGCTGACGGCCAAGACCCAGGCCTCGGCGCGATAACCTGGTTCCGCTTCACCACGTCTCACTGGCTTCTACATTCCCGGCTGTGAAAATATTGTGTTATGGTCAATCATCCCCGCGGTAGAGCTCTGAGGGGCGGACCGGAGCTGCCGCATGGCAGAAGCTGAATGGGCACGGCAAAAAGCAGAACTCATACGCAGTCAAGGCAGCGCGAGCGGCCTGGACCCGAAAGCGCGCCGCGAACTTGGCGAAAAAAAACGCGCGGCTACGCCGAAGATGTGGTTGGACACGCGGCAATCGCTTCGCCACCGGATGGATTTGATCAATGAGAGCCTGGGCGAGAATGTTCTGCAGTGGGCCGGGCTCGACAACAACAAAGTTGTAATTCGAATCCAAGGCGAGTTCGACGAAATCCTCAGCGTTACGTATCATCCCGACATCCTCGAAGTGCGTTGCGAGTTTCCGAACCGCACGGAAATCTACCGCCCGAAGGCTGCGGCAAGCGGCGAAATCCTCTTTCGCGAGCATAAAGGGATGGAGAAAAATCCGGAAGATTTGGCCGAACACATCTTCGATCAATTCGTCGTGTCGCTGTGAATTTCGGGGAAGTTTTCGATGGCGCGAAGCCAAAATTCTGTGGCGATTAGAAATCTATAAGGCCTTTAGTTTCAGTATTTTGCGATTTTCCCATTCGAAACTTTGTGGCGATTAGAAATCGCGCGGGTCTACGCAGAATTGAGCAGGGAGTTTGCCTGCCCGCCGTGGAAAGCCGGAGTTTGCCTGGTTTTATTCAGTGCGGGCGAGTCTGGAGGCCGGCGGCTTTCCAGATTTTGTCCCACCACCAGATGCCGGCCCAGGCTTTCACCGGCAAGCGATAGCCGAGCTGATGCGCCAGCATGAGTATCTGCCCGCGGTGATGCGCTTCGTGCGAGAACATGTACGCGAACATCGTTGCGCCCGCCGGCCACGTCCGCGACCAGCTGCCGCGCGAAAACGACGTCACGCGACGCCTGGGCGAAGCGGAGAGCGCGTCCTGCAACATCCGCAGGCACTGCGCCGCGCTTTTTTTGAGCGCCGCGGATGCCTGCTTCATCGTGCAGCGGAAGGGATCGAGCGGCGCAGGACACTTCGAGTGCGGCGCGGATCGCTTCAGCCACACAAGCCGACAGTTGTGCAGGTGCGCGAAGATGGCCGCGATGGTCCGGCCATTGCGTTTCCTGCCCGGTGAATCGGCGCGCCACGCGCGAGGATCGAGATGCGCGAGAATCAGCTGATTCATCGAGTCGTTGCCCGCGTAGACCTCGAGCAGCGAGTCGCGAATTTCAGCTAGAGCCCCGGCGTCCTGCGCATCCATATTTCCAAATATCCAAGTCGAACATCACTCTGCGAAAGTTTCCGCGAGAACTCAGGCCTTCTTGATGGCCTTGACGATGATCAACAAAATCACCGCGCCGATCGTCGCGCTGATGAGGGTTCCGATAAGTCCCGCCGGAAGGATGCCCAGCGCGCCGAAGACCCAATTTCCAATTACGCTGCCGACGATGCCGACGATGATGTCCACAAGCAGGCCGAACCCCCGGCCGCTGACGAGCTTGCCTGCCAGAAAACCGGCGAGTGCACCGATGATGAGCGTCCAAAGCAGACCCATGTTCGTCCTTTCCCAAACACGCGGAGATGCGTCCGCGAACGCGTTGTCCCAGCCAGAGCTGTGGGTGGAAAATAGGCGCGGATTTTAACACCAGCCCTGCCCGAAGGGCTAAGACTTTCGCGGGGGGACGGGCGGCGCGCCAGATGCGAAACTCCGCGCGTCCCCACAGCCGAATTCCAGGCAATTGGAACCCTTGCGGACAGGCGCGGCCAGTGTTCAAGAGCACTATTGTGAATCGCTTACGGATAAGTTTGACTTGACGGAGCGGGGGCCGTAGCATCTCCCGCAAATCGCGGAGAACAGAATGGCGGCGTTGGCAGGCGATCGCGCGAATCGTGGTGTCTGGCTTGGGCTGGTGCTGCTCGCAATCATTGCGGGCGTCACTCTGATTCGCTATAACCCGCCGGCGCCACGCGCGGCGAGTGCGCCGCCATCGCAATTCTCCGCCGCGCGCGCGGAGGCTGTTCTCTTCCAGTTGGTCGGCGACGGAATTCCTCATCCGGTCGGAAGCGCGGAAAACGTGACAGTGCGCGAAAAAATCCTCGACACGCTGGCGCGGACGGGCTACCAGCCGGAGATACAAACCGGCTTCGGGTGCGATGCGTGGGGCACGTGCGGGACGGTGAAGAACATCGTGGCGCGGCTGGATGGCCGAGAAGCGGGGAGCGCAGTGCTGCTGGCCGCGCACTACGATTCCGTGCCTGCAGGGCCAGGCGCTTCGGACGACGGGATGGGCGCAGCCGCGGTGCTTGAAATTGCGCGCGCGCTGAAAACGCTTGGGCCGCCGCGGCACTCGATCATTTTCCTGATTTCGGACGGCGAAGAGGCCGGCATGCTGGGGGCCGAAGCATTTGTCACCCAAAATCCGTGGGCTCGCGAAGTGAAAGCCGCGGTGAACATCGAGGCGCGCGGGACGTCGGGGCCGAGTCTGATGTTCGAAACGGGTACGGCGAATGCGTGGGTTGTGCGGCTGTTCGCCGGGACGGCGCCTCACCCGATCACCAACTCGATTTATTACACGGTGTACAACCGGCTGCCGAACGACACGGATTTCAGCATTTTCAAATTGGCCGGGTACCAGGGGCTGAACTTCGCGATTATCGGGGACGTCGCGCATTACCATACGCCGCTCGATAATTTCGAGTACGTGTCCGGGAGCAGTCTGCAACATCAGGGAGACAACGCGCTCGCTGCGATTCTCGCGCTGGCGAATGCAGATCTCGAGAACCCGCCCGCCGGAGACAGCGTGTACTTCGATCTATTCGGCCGCTGGCTGGTGATGGGCGGCGAACGCGCATCGTTTCCGATCGCGGCAACGCTGGCGTTTCTCTTGCTCGTCGAAATTGCGCTGCTCCTCCACCGCCACGCGCTTTCGATCTCGACTTTCATCTGGGGAATGTTCGGCTGGCTTGGGTCGCTGAGCGTGGCGGGAGCGATCGGATATGCGCTACTGACGGCGTATCGCGTGACCGGAGCCATGCCGCCGCGCGGCGCGGAATTCGGCTGGATCGCGCATCCGATGATTGCCGAGTTTGCTTTCGGGGCGCTGGCGTTCGCGTGCGTGTTTGCGTTTGCCCGGACGCTTCAGAGGCGCGCGGGCTTCTGGGGATTCTGGGCGGCGGGAAACGTGATTTTCGCGGCGGCGGCGATCGAAACATCGCGCGTGTTTGCGGGAGCGAGTTTCGTCTTCATCGTAGCGACTGCCGGGGCCGTGGCCGGGTCGCTGCCCGCCGTGCTGGACACGAAGAATTCGCAGATCTTGAGGGATCTCGCGGTGCTGATTCCGGCTGCGTTCGCTTTTTCGATTCTGATTCCGTCAATGTGGTTTTTGTACACGGCGCTCGGCTGCGCGATTTTGCCGCTGATTTCACTGCTACTGGCGATGACGGTGGCCGTCCTCGCACCCGCATTCGTATCCGCGGACGAAGGAACGCAGCGGGGACTCGGCACACTGACGGTGGCACTGACGATCGCCGCCGCAGCGCTGGCGTTTGCGATTCCGGCATATTCCATTCGCGCGCCGCAGCGAGTGAATTTCCAATACTGGCTAGACAGCGACGCGCACCGGGGCAAATGGCTTGCGGAAGTCAATTCGCAGCGGCTGCCGGACTGGCTTGCGGCGGCCGCCAATTTTCAAAAGCAGCCGCAGAAAGCATTTCCATGGGATTCGTTTGCGCGATTCAGCGCCGACGCGACGCAACTCGATTTGGCGGCGCCGGAATTGACCGTGCTCGGGTCCGAGACGATCGAAGCGGGCGTGCGCTACCACGTTCGCATCACGTCACCGCGCGGCGCACCGGATTGCACGGTATTTTTCCCTCCGGCGTCGGGCATGACGGCGATCGAGATCGCGGGCCAGACGCTGCCGAAGCCATTTGGGCACGTTCTTCCCTATCTGGATTATTGGCTGCACGGCTGGAAGATGCTGGAGGACGTCACGATGCCTGCGGACGGCGTGGAGATGAATTTCAATCTCCCGAACGCAGCGCCGATGGAAGTGTATGTGATCGATCAGAGCTACGCGCTGCCCGCGAATGGCGCATTCCTGCGAACGGCGCGGCCCGCTGATGCCACGCCTTCGGACGATGGAGACTCCACAATCGTGAGCCGGCGCGTGGAATTACGGCCACTGCCCGCCGGACCGGCCGGAGCGGATTAACGCCACGCCGTTCATCCGCTGTCTCTCGAATCGAAACGGCAGCGCACAGCGCGTTTGCTACCCTGCAACGACATCGCTACAATTAACGATTTGAATTTTGGCCGAAGCGCGGCCAGATGCACCCGACATGCAAGATATTCTTCTGCATAACACGATGTCGAACCGCCTCGAGCTGCTCGAGCCGCTGCATCCCGGCGAAGTGCGGATGTATACCTGCGGCCCGACGGTCTATGATTACGCGCACATCGGAAATTTCAGGACATTTGTGTTTCAGGATGTTCTGCGGCGATTTCTGCGGCTGCGCGGATACAAGATGAACCATGTGATGAACCTGACTGACGTGGACGACCGCATCATCCAAAATGCCGCGGCGCAGGGCGTGAAAATCCGCGAGTACACGGAGAAATACGTGCAGGCGTTTCTGGAGGACATGAAGGCGCTGAGCCTGGAAATGCCGGAGAAAGTGGTGCGGGCGACGGACCACATTGACGACATGGTCGCGTTGATTGAAAGGCTGCAAGAGAAGACGTACACGTATCCGAGCGAGGGCTCGATTTACTACCGGATCGCGAAATTTCCGGCGTACGGCAAACTTTCGCATATCGACGTGGCGGGAATTCAAGCCGGCGCCCGCGTGGACGTAGACCGCTACGAAAAGGCGGACGCGCGGGATTTCGCGTTGTGGAAAGCACCAAAGCCCGGCGAGCAATTCTGGGAAACGCCAATCGGAGAAGGACGGCCGGGCTGGCACATCGAGTGCTCAGCGATGTCGATGAAATATCTCGGCGATACGCTCGACATTCACACCGGCGGCGTGGACCTGGCGTTCCCGCATCACGAAAACGAGATCGCGCAGAGCGAAGCGGCGACAGGAAAACAGTTCGTGAAGATCTGGCTGCACGCCGAGCACTTGATGGTGGAAGGCGAGAAGATGTCGAAGTCGCTCGGGAATTTCTATACGCTGCGCGATCTGTTCGCAGAAGGGTACAAGCCCTCGTCAATCCGGTTTCTGCTGCTTTCGGTGCCGTACCGGAGGCAACTGAATTTCACGTTCGACGGATTGCAGCAGGCGGCGAGCTCGGTGGAACGGCTGCGGAACTTCGAGCAGCGCGTGGAAACGGGAACGTTTCCGGAAGGCGAAAGCGCGGATGTGGAGCGGCGAGTTGCGACGGCTCTTGAGGCTTTCGATGCGGGGCTTTCGGACGACTTGAACACGGCGCAGGCGCTGGCCGCGGTGTTCGATCTGGTGCGCGACGTCAACACGGCGATTGACCGCGGAGAAATGCGGCACGCAAACGCGGCGAGCGTTTTGGCGGCGCTGCGAAAATTCGACGAAGTGCTTTCCGTCCTGAAAAACGATGACGATGATAAATTGCGCGCGCTTGGATTCGGACCGAAGAAGCCGGAGATCGGCGCGGCGGAGATCGAAGCGCTGATCAACGAACGGCTGGACGCGCGGCGTGCACGAAACTTCAAACGCGCCGACGAAATCCGCGACCAGCTCGCCGCGAATGGTATACTTCTTGAAGATACGAAGGACGGCGGTATTCGCTGGAAGCGCAAGTGAATTCACCCAATCACAACCCGCAGCCTCTGCACGGTTTGCCCTCCCAAGAACGGCCGGGCCTTTTCAGCGCGGCTTAGTTTCGAACCTCCCTCAGCATCGCCCGGAACGCGCACCGCGGCCGGTTTGCGCGAGCCGAATTTCACGTCGGGAGGAATGCATGTCTGAAACACAAGTGATGGAACAGAAACTGCCGCATCTGATTACGGAACTGCCTGGACCAAACGCGAAGAAAGCGGTCGAGCTGGACCATGAGTTTGTTTCACCGTCCTATACGCGCGATTACCCGCTGGTAGCCAAGCGCGGGCGGGGCGCGGTGGTGGAGGATGTGGACGGCAATACGTTCCTCGACTTCGCCGCGGGCATCGCGGTGGTCGCCACGGGACATTGCCATCCCGAAGTCGTGGCGGCGATTCAGAAGCAAGCGGCCGAGCTGATTCACATGTCGGGCACGGATTTTTATTACACGAGCATGGCCCAGATGGCCAAGAAGCTCAGCTCGATCGCGCCGGGGAAAGAACCGAAGCGCGTTTATTTCGGTAATTCGGGCGCCGAAGCGATTGAAGCGGCGATCAAACTCGCGAAATATCACACCAAGCGCGACAAGCTCATCGCGTTTCACGGCGCATTTCACGGGCGCACGATCGGCGCGCTTTCGCTGACGGCGAGCCGCGCGGTCCAGCGCAAAGGATTCGGGACGCTGCTCTCGGGCGTGTTCCACACGCCGTATCCAGACACTTATCGCGGGACGTATGGCATCCGGCCGGAACATGCGGCGGAAGATTGTCTGGGATATTTAGAGAACGAGTTGTTTCGCAGGCGCGTGGATCCCGAAGAAGTTGCCGCGATTTTCATCGAGCCGATTCAAGGCGAAGGCGGCTACATTCTTGCGCCGGCGGAGTTCCTGCAAGGACTGCAGCGGATCTGCCGCAAATGGGGAATATTGCTCGTGGCCGACGAAGTGCAATCCGGCATGGGCCGCACGGGCCAGTGGTGGGCCGTGAATCATTCGGGAATCGAGCCGGACATCATCACCGCGGCGAAGGGCATCGCATCGGGAATGCCGTTGGGCGCGATGATCGCACGCGAGAGCGTGATGGACTGGACGCCGGGAGCTCATGCGTCAACCTTCGGCGGAAATCCTGTTTGCCTTGCGGCTTCTTTCACGACGCTGCGGCTGCTTGAAGAAAAGTACATGGCCAATGCGACGCGGATGGGCGATTTGATCATGAAGCTGACTGCGGACTGGACGAAGAAGCACAAGAACGTGGGCGAGGTGCGCGGCCGCGGACTGATGATCGGAATCGAATTCGTGCGCGACCAGAAGACCAAGGAAAAAGCGCCGGAATTCCGGAACAAGATCGTTCAAGCGGCGTTTCATAAGGGCCTGCTGGTTCTCGGTTCGGGCGATACGACGCTGCGGCTATGCCCGCCGCTGGTAATTGACGAAGAGCAAGCGCGGTTCGCGATTCAAACGCTCGACACGTGCATCAGCGAACTCGAAAAGTCATTGTAGTTTCGGATCGAAGCGCAAACGGCAGGGCGGAGCGGCGAGGCCACGCGATTGGGCCGCTCCGCAGCGCCGCAGTGGTTTTGCCGTTTAGTACGTACGTATTTCCCCACACTCCGTAGAAATTCAGGCGCTTTCCCGCAAAAGATATCGAGCGAAACGCCGGGTGCGGCACTAGAATAGGCGCTCGATTCGCCATTCCATCGCACGCGGAGGAGCGCTTGCCGCGCATTCTTGACGTTGGCTGCGGCCTGTCAAAATTTCCCGGCTCGATTGGCATTGACGCGAACCCGCAGACGTCGGCCGACGTGATCTGCGATCTGGACCGCGGACATCTGCCATTTCGCGAGAACTCGTTCGATGAAGTGCGCGCGGTGCATCTGATCGAGCACGTCGAGGATGTGATCACGACGATGGAGGAATTTCATCGGGTCGCGCGGCCCGGCGGCACGATTTTTCTGGTCACCCCGCATTACACGGACATCTCGTCGTACACCGATCCCACGCACCGGCGCCACCTCAGCACCGAGTCCTTCCACTATTTCTATCCGGGCGGCAAACACGGCAGCGAATCGTGGTACACGCAGAAGCGATTGAAGGAGCTGGAGGTGCACGTGAAGTTGCTGCGCGCGTGGCGCCTAACCGGCCTCGAGTTGCTGGTGAATCATGCAAAGTGGTTCCGCAGATTTTGGGATCAGTACTTGAGCTTCGTGATTCGGGGAAAAGTGATGGAATTTAAGCTCGAGGTGGTGAAGTAGCCGTGCCGATCTTCGCGCGAATCATGTTTGGGCTGGTCAGCTTTGCATCGCGCCGGGGAATTCGCGGCACGGGCGGGGATGCAACGTCCACGGAATCGCAAGCTACGGCTGCGCAGCGCAAGCGCCGGGCGCGCGCCACTGGGATCCGCGGCGAGACTTTCGCGTACTGGTATCTGCGCCGCCACGGATACGTGATCATCGCTTCAAACTATGCGGTGCCCGGCTGGCGCGGTGAAGTGGACTTGATCGGATTCGATGGGCCGGTTCTCGCGTTCATCGAAGTGAAGACACGCTCCGGGGGCGACAAGATCGCCCTGCCCGAAAATAAGGTGGACGCGGAAAAGCGGCGCAGCGTGAGCCGTATGGCGCGCCGCTACCTGCGCGAATTCGGGCGCGCCCCGACGCCCTACCGCTTTGACATCCTGGCCATTGAATCGCGCTCCGGCCAGAAACCGCTGGTTCGATTGCATAAGGGCGCCTTCTCGGAACACTCGTAGTAATTCCATCGGCACAATCCCAAAGCCTTACCGAAGTCGAGCGTAATTTTGCCGATTTGCGTAGTAAAATGAGGAATTGTGCGGGTTGGATTGCCCAGTCCGAGATGCCTGCTTGGGGGCGGCATCTTGCAATCGCAATTTCTAACCGACATCGGGGGAGGGCGGGTTGCCAGAACTGCGCAAGGACCCGATTACGGGTCGATGGGTCATTATTTCCACAGATCACGGTAAGCGTCCCAACGAGTTTGTCCGGGAAAGTGTTGAAATCAAAGGAAAAGGGGTATGCCCGTTCTGTCCGGGCAACGAGGGTAAGACGCCGCCAGAGATCATTGCCTACGGGCGAAACGGCTCCGGCAAGGACACGCCTGGCTGGAACGTACGCGTGGTCCCCAATAAGTTTCCGGCGCTTGGAATCGAAGGCGGGCTCGACCGCGAGGGCGAAGGTCTTTTCGACCGGATGAACGGAATCGGCGCCCATGAAGTGATCATCGAGACTCCCGATCACAACAAGACGCTGGCAATGCTGTCCGACCGGTCGGTGGAAGAAGTCCTGTGGGCTTACCGGGATCGCGTCGTGGATCTGAAAAACGACAAGCGCTTCCGGTACATCCTGCTTTTCAAGAACCACGGAGAGCCGGCGGGCGCTTCGCTCGAACATACCCATTCGCAATTGATAGCGCTGCCGATCGTGCCGAAACGCGTACGCGAGGAAGTGGACAATTCGAAGCGCTACTTCATCGAAAAAGAGCGGTGTATTTTCTGCGACATGATTCGGCAGGAAGTGGAAACCGAGACGCGGGTGATCCTCGAGAACGATCAGTTCATTGCGCTGGCGCCCTATGCGCCGCGATTCCCGTTCGAAACATGGTTGCTGCCGCGCCAGCATAGCTCCGCATTCGAAAATATGCCGAGCGTGATGTATGGCAGCCTCGCGCGGCTCTTGCGCGATTTTCTGGGACGGCTGGATTCAGTGCTCACGCGGCCCGCCTACAATTTCGTTGTGCACACATCGCCGGTGGGCGAAGAAACCAACGAGCATTTCCACTGGCACATCGAGATGATGCCGAAGCTGACGAAGGTGGCGGGATTCGAATGGGGAACGGGCTTCTACATCAATCCCACGCCGCCGGAAGAAGCGGCGCGATTTCTCCGCGAAGCCGTTGTGACCGCGACGACCTGATCTGCAGCACCGCCCGCGAATTCGACGCGCGCCCGCGTTGAAGTTTCGACCTGCCGGATGTTATCGTGATGCTTCCCTATCCACTCTCTTCCGCTGGAGGTTTCGCCATGACCTGGGGCACACGCCGCGCGCTCATCATCATTGTCGTCGTCGCATTCATCGTGATTTTCATTGCGTTTGCGGCGTCATCGCCGGTTCACATACCGGCTCACTCGACGTTGCTGCTCGAACTTGAAGGCCAGATCGAGGAGCAACGGCCGACGGACGTGTTCACGGCGCTGAGCGGCGAAACGCCGCCGGTTCTGCACGATTTCACGGACGAACTGGACACCGCGAAGAATGATCGGCGGATCGACGCGCTGGTCGTCAAAATCGGCCCGCTCGATACCGGCTGGGGCAAGCTCGAAGAAATTCGTTCGCACATTCTCTCATTCCGCGCGAGCGGCAAGCCCAGTATCTGTTATCTCGGCGGCGACGGCATCGGCAACCCGGAATACTACGTTGCCAGCGCGTGCTCGGAAGTGTGGGTTGTACCAACTTCAGTCCTTTTCATTCACGGAATGATGGGACAGGCCGTTTTTCTGCGCGGTACGCTGGACAAGCTGAAAATCGTTCCCGATTACTACCACATCGCCGAATACAAAACGGCCTCGAATCAACTCACGGAAAAGAAATTTACCCCGGCACATCGCGAAGAAGTCGAGTCCATTGTCCGCAGCATTTACGGCCAGTTTCTTACCGACGTGGCCGCCTCGCGAAAAATGGATCGCGCGGAATTCGAGAAGCTGGTCGAGGCGGGCCCGATTCCATCGGAAGATGCCGTGAAGGACAAACTCGCTGAGCGGATGGCTTACTGGGATCAAGTTCAGGATTTCGTCAAAACGAAGACGCAGGATTGGAATCCCGTCAAGATCGGGAAGTACCGCTCGCAAGTGAAGAACCACGGAACGGCGGAGATTGCGGTGGTGCACGCGACCGGACTTATCGTATCCGGAAAATCCGGAAACACGCCCGGCGGTGGTTCCATCATGGGCGGCGATTCCGTGGCAGCGGACATCCGCGACGCGCGGGAGAATTCAAATATCAAGGCCATCGTTCTGCGAATTGACTCGGGCGGAGGCTCGGCCGTGGCGAGCGAAGTAATTCGCCGCGAGGTGCAATTGGCGAAGAGCGTCAAACCCGTGGTGGCTTCGATGTCAGACGTGGCCGCGTCGGGCGGCTATTGGATCGCGATGTCAGCGAACAAGATCGTCGCGGATCCGGACACAATTACGGCGTCAATCGGAGTGCTGGGCGGAAAGCTGAACGTCTCCGGCCTATACAACATGCTGGGAATCAGCACCGATTATGTGGCCACGAGCGACAACGCCACATTCTTTTCAGCGCAGCAGAATTTCACGCCGCCGCAGCGGGAAGCTTTCGAAAAAATGCTGCACCAGACGTATGCAGCATTCACGCAGGGCGTCGCGGACGGACGCAGAATGAAGGTCGAGGACGTGGACAAGATTGGAAAGGGACGAATCTGGAGCGGCGCGCAGGCGAAGGATTTGGGACTCGTGGACGAGCTGGGAGGACTCGATCACGCGGTGGATGTCGCCAAACAGCTCGCGGGAATTCCGTCCGGGCACGCCGTTCGTCTGGTTCGTTTTCCCGCTGAAAAGACATTTTTCGAAATGCTGGTTGAAAGGCATCAGGAAGATTCATCGCAATGGAGCTCGGTTGACGGGCTGGTGCGCCAATTGACGAGCACATACGAACCACTGCAAGTGCGAATGCCGTTCGAGTTGAAGGTCTACTAACAGGCGTATGCACGTGATCCAGCGCGGATTGCCGTGAGGAATCGCGCGGGTTTCGTTATACTGGGCGATACGGCGCGGTACCCAAGAGGCCCAAGGGAGAGGTCTGCAAAACCTCCATTCGTGGGTTCGAATCCCACCCGCGCCTCCACTCTCACGTTAAACTCCCTTCCCGACCGGGCGCTGTCCCCCGAATCTTCGGAACACGTCCTGTCATCCTAAGTGCATGCGTCAGCCGGCCACATAGACGCTTCGGAGGCGAATCTGATGGCGACGACCGTACTACCAAAGAGACCTCTCGGCAAAAGCGGGTTGGAGATTACAACCGTAGGATTCGGAGCGTGGGCCGCCGGCGGCGGAGGCTGGACCTACAGCTGGGGTCCGCAGGACGACAAAGTATCGATCGCTACAATCCGGCACGCGGTCGCACTCGGAGTCAATTGGATTGACACTGCGGCGGTATACGGGCTTGGCCATTCCGAGGAAGTTGTCGGCTACGCGCTGAAGGAAATTCCTCAGGGACATCGGCCTTTTATCTTCACAAAGTGCGGCCTGATTTTCGATCCATCCAAGCCCTACGAGGAACCACAGCGAAACCTCGATCCAAAGCTGATCCGTCGTGACTTGGAATCGTCGCTCCGGCGGCTCGGGGTCGAGCAAATCGACCTGTTTCAAATCCACTGGCCCGATGCGACGGGCATTCCAGTGGAGGAATCCTGGTCGGAGATGGCCCGGCTGGTTAAGGAAGGCAAAATTCGCGCCGCAGGCGTATCGAATTTCACCGTCGAGTTGTTGGAGCGGTGCGAGCGAATTCATCACGTGGATTCGCTGCAGCCTCCGTTCTCGCTGATACACCGGGATGCCGGCGCGGACGTGATTCCGTGGTGCGCGGCGCACCAAACTGGCGTAATCGTCTACAGCCCGATGCAATCCGGATTATTGACGGACGATTTCGGACCGGAGCGGATCGCGCGATTCAGCGAGGATGACTGGCGGCGACGGAGTCCCGACTTCCAAAGCCCGAATCTGGAACAGAATCTGAGTCTGCGCGATTCTTTGAGGCCGATCGCGAAGAGACACGGTGTGACGGTTTCAGCTATTGCGGCGGCTTGGGCGGCGAACTGGCCGGGAGTAACCGGGGCCATCGTCGGCGCGCGGTCCATAGAACAAGTGAATGGGTGGATCAGCGCGGCAACACTGACGCTGGACAATCGGGATTTCGAGGAGATTTCGCAAGCCATTCGGGCTACCGGCGCGGGAACCGGCCCGGCAACGCCGACGCGGGCGAGGGTGGCCGGGCATTAAGGAACGCAGCAAAACAGTGATTGTGGCTTGCCGTCCTTGCGCTCAGCCGCGGGGATCTTGAAACTGCGCACGGCCACACGCGTCTAACTCCAGAGCCGCGGTGCCAGCGTTTGAGACGAACGCTGAAGTGGATTACCGCTCGGAAAAACTGAACCTATGTGGATAGTCAGGCTAGCGCTCAATCGGCCGTACACGTTTGTGGTGGCGTCGCTACTCATCATGATTCTGGGAGTGGTGGCCATTCTGAGTACGCCAACCGACGTTTTCCCCAGCATCAATATCCCGGTGGTCAGCGTGGTGTGGAATTACTCCGGCCTCTCGCCGCAAGACATGGCGGACCGGCTGACGGGTAATTCGGAGCGCGCGGCGACGACCACGGTCAACGACATTCAGCACATTGAATCGACCTCGCTGAACGGCATCAGCGTCATCAAGCTATTCTTCCAGCCGGGCGTAAAAATCGAAGGCGCGGTGGCGCAAGTTACGGCGATTTCGCAAACGATCCTTCGCCAATCGCCGCCGGGAACGACTCCGCCTCTCGTCATCGCGTACAACGCGTCCAGCGTGCCCATTCTCCAGCTGGGGTTGAGCAGCGAGACACTTTCCGAACAGGAGCTATTCGATCTCGGCACCAATTTTATCCGCACGCGCCTTGTGACCGTTCCGGGCGCCGCGATTCCCTGGCCCTACGGCGGCAAGCAGCGGCAGATCGACGTGGACCTCGACCCCAAGGCGCTGTTCGAAAAACAGGTGTCGGGCGCCGACGTCGTAAACACATTGAATTCGCAGAATCTGATTCTGCCTCAAGGCACATCGAAGATCGGCGACCGCGAGTACAACATCGAGTTCAACAGCACTGCGAAAAAGGTTCCGGAGCTGAACGATTTGCCGATCAAGCTGGTGGACGGCGCGATGGTTTACGTCCGGGACGTCGCCTACGTTCATGACGGCGCCTCGTTTCAAACCAACATCGTCCGGCAGGACGGCCATCGTGGCGCACTCCTGACCGTGCTGAAAAACGGAAACGCTTCGACGCTCGCGGTTGTTGCCGGCATCACGAATATGCTCCCGGATATCCAGGCGACGCTGCCGCCAGGACTTACGCTACGCAAAACGATCGACCAATCGCTCTTCGTGCGCGCTGCCGTCAACGGCGTACTCAAGGAAGCGATCATCGCCGCACTCCTCACGGCGATCATGATCCTGATTTTCCTGGGAAGCTGGCGAAGCACGCTGGTGGTGGCGGTGTCCATCCCGCTTTCAATTCTCACGTCGCTGCTCGTTCTCAGCATGCTCGGCGAGACGATCAACATCATGACGCTAGGAGGACTCGCGCTCGCTGTCGGCATCCTCGTCGACGATGCCACGGTGGAAATTGAAAATATCAACCGCCTGCTGCCCGAGGGCAAGTCGCTTCACGAGACGATTCTGACCGGCGCGCAGCAGATCGCGGTGCCCGCGTTCGTGGCCACGCTCAGCATCTGCATCGTGTTCGTCCCGATATTCTTCATGAAAGGCATCGCCGGCTATCTGTTCCGGCCGCTCGCTGAAGCGGTGGTATTTGCGATGCTGGCGTCGTATCTGCTTTCGCGAACGATCGTGCCCACGCTCGTGCTCTTTTTCTTCCGAGCGGAGCGGAGAAAGCACGCCCAGTATCAAAATGCTCCGGAAAGCGCCGGGTGGTTCAGGCGATTTCATAACCGGTTCGAGCACGGCTTTGAGGAGTTTCGCGACAGGTACGTCGCATCGTTGGAGTGGTGCCTGCATCACCGGCTGGTCTTCGGCTCGCTTTTTCTTGCGATTCTGCGCGCTCACCATGGTGCTGGTCCCATTCCTGGGCGAGGATCTTGTTCCCGACCGTGGATGCGGGGCAAATTCGGCTGCACATTCGTGCGCCGATCGGAACGCGCGTGGAGGAAACGGCGGCGCTTTGTGATCGAAGTCGAAGCCTCGGTCCGGCAGACAGATACCCCCGAGGAACTCTCCGGAATCCTCGACAATATCGGACTGCCTTATAGCGGCATCAATCTTTCATACAGCAACAGCGGCGTCATCGGGACTTCGGATGCAGAAATCCTGATTTCGCTGAAGGAGAATCATCATCCGACGGCCGACTACATTCGCGAGCTGCGGCGGAGTCTCCCGGGCGAATTCCCTGGGACAGAGTTTTTCTTTCAGCCAGCCGACATCGTCAGCCAGATTCTGAACTTCGGTTTGCCGGCGCCAATCGATATTCAGCTCGTCGGACCGGATCTGGCAGCGAATTACGACGTGGCGCGGCAAGATGCTGCCGAAGATCAAAGAAGTGCCGCGGAGCGGCGGACGTTCATATTCAGCAGGCCTCGATCTGCCGAAGCTGGAAATCAATGTGGATCGCACAAAGCGCGGAAACCGTGGGATGACGCAGCAGGACGTGGCGAACAACGCGCTCGTCTCGCTGACGACGAGCTTTCAAACGGCGCCGAATTTTTGGCTCAGCCCGCAGGGCGTGCCGTACAGCGTTTCGACGCAGACGCCGCAGTATCGCATGGATTCGTTGCAAGACGTGCAGGACGATGCCCGGTGATTCGGAAAGAGCGGCGCAGCCGCAAGTGCTGGACAACGTTGCCAGCATCTCGGCGGGAGGCCGGGCCGGCTGTCGTGTCGCAGTATGACATTCAGCCCGTCGTCGAAATCTATGCCAGCGCGCAGGACCGCGATCTCGGGCGGCGTCGCCGCGGACTTCAACCGCGTCGTGGATTCGTTCCGCGGTAAGCTTCCGCGCGGGACAACCGTCGCCGTCCGCGGCCAGGTGGAGACGATGCACACGTCGTTTTACGATCTGGGAATCGGATTGTTCTTCTCGATCTTGCTGGTTTACCTGCTGATGGTGGTGAATTTCCAGTCGTGGGTCGGATCCGTTCATCATCATTACGGCGCTGCCGGGCGCACTTTTCGGGAATCGTCTGGATGCTGTTCGTGACCGGCACGACGTTGAGCGTGCCGTCTTTGATGGGCGCCATCATGTGCATCGGCGTGGCGACGTCGAACAGCATCTTGCTGGTCACATTCGCGGCCACGGAGATGCGAGACGAGGGAAAGAACATCGTTTGAGGCCGCCGTGAGCGCGGGGTTCACGCGGCTTCGCCCGGTGCTGATGACCGCGCTGGCCATGATCGTCGGCATGATTGCCGATGTCTCTCGGTATTCGGCGAGGGCGGCGAACAGAACGCGCCGCTCGGCCGGGCGGTGATCGGCGGCCTGCTGTTCGCCACCGTCGGCAACGCTTTTTTTCGTTCCAGTGGTTTACAGCTTACATCCGGCGAAACGGGTACAAAGTGGCGCTTGCCGAGGACGAACCCGAATCGTAGCTTGATTGGATAAGCCGGCGGCCAGGTCCGCCCAACAGAACTATGCAAATTCGCAGGGCGATTTTAAGCAAGTAGCGGCAGTCAATCTGAACAAGGACAAATTCGCGGCCACTATGGACTACGCAGACTCAACGAATCGAGGAGAGCACGATCCGGCGCCGGGGCATGGGCCACGTTCGCGAGGATTAATTCTTGCGATCATTTTCGCGCTGATCTTTGCGGGCATTGCGTTATGGGGCATCCAGAGCCGTCGAAGCGTTCGCGCCTCGCTGAATACCGCGGCGCGGAATTCCGTCAGGCTGCCGGTTGCAACCGTCCGCCCTCAGCCCTCCACGGCGTCTGGCGAACTGGTCCTGCCGGGAAATATTCAGGCTTACCTCGAGACGCCCATTTATGCGCGTACGAACGGCTACTTGAAAAAATGGTACGTGGATATCGGCGGCCGGGTGAAGGAGGGCCAGCTCCTCGCGGAGATCGACACGCCGGAAGTGGATCAGGAATTGAGGCAGGCAGAAGCCGCGCAGGCGCAAGCGCAAGCGAATCTCGACCTGGCGAAAACAACTGCCGATCGGTGGCAACTGTTGCTCAAATCGGACGGCGTTTCGCAGCAGGAGGTCGATCAGAACGTTTCTGCGTATAAAGCCCGGCAGGCGGATCTTCTGGCCGCGAAAGCGAATGTACAGCGCCTGACAGACCTGCAATCCTTCAAGGCTGTTGTCGCTCCATTTCCGGGCATTGTCACGGCAAGAAACATAGACGTCGGCGCACTGATTCAGAATGGCAATAGCGTGCAACTGTTCCGCATGGCGCAGACGAATCTGCTGCGAATCTACGTTGGCGTCCCTCAGAGCTACAGTCGTTCAATCGAGCCCGGCGTTCCCACGGAGTTGCAGATTCCCGAGTTCCCGCACCGGACATTCCCCGGCAAAGTCGTGCGGTCTTCGGGCGCAATTGATCCTGCCTCCCGGACATTGCTCACGGAAGTGCAGGTGCCGAATCCGACGGGTGAATTGCTTCCCGGATCTTACGCCACGGTTCGCTTCCATCTGACGCTCATTGATCCGCCGCTATCGGTTCCGTCGAATTCGCTGATTTTTCGCGCCCAGGGAACGCAGGTCGCCGTCGTCACGCCGCAAGGAACGGTTCACTTGAAGAATGTTACGGTCGGCCGGGACCTTGGAACGAGCGTCGAGATTATCACCGGGATCGATCCGGAAGACGCCGTTGTCTTGAATCCTCCCGATTCAGTTGGCGAGGGGGATCAAGTAACCGTGACGAACACGAAAGCCGCAACGCCAGCGGCTAAATCCGAATAATCCGTGCTGGACATGGAACTCCGAACGAATTCCGTCCATCGAAAGCAAACACGCGGAAAATCTGCCGCCCTCGGCCTGTGCCTTCTTGCCATCGCCGCAACCGGCTGCACGGTGGGCCCCAATTATCACCGGCCTTCCGTCGAAGTTCCGTCCTCGTTCAAAGAGCCGCCTCCCGCCGGCTGGAAAGAAGCTGCGCCAAATGACGCGATCGCCAAAGGCAATTGGTGGGATGTCTTCGGCGATGCGAAATTGAGCGAACTGGAATCGCAGGCGATGGTGGGCAACCCGACGCTCGACGCAGCGATGGCGCGCGTAACGCAAGCGCGCGCGGCGGTTCGCGTCACCCGCGCCGATCTCTACCCCACCGTCACGCTCGAGCCCTCGTACCTGCGCGAGCGCTATTCCGCCACGCGCGAGAATCCGCCCGGCTATATCACCACAGCCTATACGGCAAACACGATCTCTTTGCCGCTCGATTTTGGCTATGAAGTCGATCTCTGGGGACGCGTGCGCCGCTCCGTCGAATCCGCACGCGCGCAGTATCAGGCTACCGAAGCGGATTACGAAAACATTCTGCTCACGCTGAAATCCGATATCGCGCAGAACTATTTTTCGCTGCGTTACGAAGATGCCGAGCGCAAGATCCTCAGCGACAACATCGAATTGCTCGAGAAAGCGCTTCAGCTCACGCAGGTGCGCCACAATGGCGGCGTCGCGAGCGGCCTCGATGTCTCCGAAGCCGAGACGCTGCTGGCGACCACGCAAGCGCAATACGCCGGCCTTAACGTGCAGCGCACGCAGTTCGAGCACGCTTTGGCTCTGCTCGCCGGTAAACCGGCGTCCGAATTCTCGATCCCGGAGGATCCCCGGTATCTCGAGCCTCCTGCCATTCCCGCGGGCTTGCCATCCGATCTTCTCGAGCGGCGCCCCGACATTGCGGAGTCCGAACGTCTGATGGCGTCGGCGAACGCGCAGATCGGCGTCGCGCGCGCCGCGTTTTTTCCATCGCTCAGCCTGACCGGCACGAGCCTCGGCTACAGCTCGGATAACCTCACCCAGCTCTTCAATCTTTCGAGCACGGTCTGGACCGCGATGGCCGGCGCTTCGCAGCCGATCTTCGAGGGAGGAAGGCTTCAGGCGAATTACGTCCGAGCGCGCGCGGCCTACGATGAGTCGGTGGCAAACTATCGGGAGCAAGTTTTGACGGCCTTCAAGGAAGTCGAGGACGGCCTGTCGGGTTTGCGCGTCCTCGAAGAGCAGGAGGCGGCCCAGAACACCGCCATCGATTCGGCCAAGAAGACCGCCGACATTTCGACCGCACGCTACAAAGAAGGACTCGCGAACTATCTCGAAGTGATTGACGCGCAGCGCACGGTTCTCGAAAGCGAAGAGCTCACCGCGCAAGTTCGTGAATTCCGGCTGCTCACCACCGTGCAACTCATTAAGGCCCTTGGCGGCGGCTGGCAGGACTCAAAAGTCCACGCGCTGATGCAGCCCATCGCGCCCGCGGCCTCGCCCGCGAACGCCGCCCCTGCCGCAACCGCTAATCATTGATTCCGCGAGCGACCGCGCCCAATTCCGGCTTCGCAACGTTTCGCTCGCGACGCCTCACAGCCGCGATTTATTTCGACTGGAAGCGTCCACTTGCATAGAATGTTTTCGAGATGCCGGACGAATCGATAGCGATCGTAGGCGGTACGGGCGAGCTGGGATATGGACTCGCGCTGCGATGGGCGATGGCCCGGCGCGAAGTCGTGATTGGTTCGCGCGTCGCGGCACGCGCGATCGAAGCCGCAGCCAAAATCAAGCAGCAACTGGGCGCAGAGGCAAAAGTCTGCGGACTCGTTAACGACGAAGCCGTGTTGCAGACGGGAATCGTCGTCATTGCCGTGCCGTTTGCGGCGCAAGCGTCCACGCTCGCATCCATCCGGGAAAAACTGCGCGCGGGACAAATGGTTGTTGACTGCACTGTTCCGCTGGAGGCCGCTCTCGGGGGCGCGCCCACGCGTACTTTGGGCCTGTGGGCCGGCTCCGCAGCGGAACAGACTCGACGCCTATTGCCGGAGAACGTGCATATTGCCGCCGCGTTTCATAATGTTTCCGCGCATGCGTTGCAGCAAATTGCTCAAACCATCGATTGCGACGTCGTGGTTTGCGCCGATGATGTTGACGTGCGCGCGCGGCTGCGGCCGTGGGTCGAAGCGATTCCCAATTGCCGTTATGTGGACGGCGGAAAGCTCGAAAACGCTCGAATCGTCGAGTCGCTTGCCGGATTTTTGATCGGCGTCAACCGCCGCTACAAAATCCTTGCATCTGGAATACGGATTACCGGCATCGGTCCTGCGAAATGAGGCGTGCCAAACCGGGCGGGCGAGCCAACGGCCGGATCGAACTCATTGGTCTTCGCACGATTCCGGAGGTGAACCCCGGAGACGACGTCGCGCATCTGGTATGGGAGGCGGCGCAGCGCGAGGGCGCGGGAATTGAGTCAGGCGATATACTCGTCGTCGCGCAGAAGGTTTTTTCGAAGGCCGAAGGGCAGATCGTGCGCTTGCGCGGCGTTGCGCCTTCAGCGCTCGCGAAAACGTGGGCGCGGACGTTGCGCGCGGATCCGCGATTCATCGAAGTCGTGCTTCGCGAATCACGGCGAATCATTCGGATGAGCGAGCGCGTGCTTATCGTGGAGACGCGCCACGGCTTTGTTTGCGCCAACGCCGGCGTGGATCGTTCAAACGTTCGAGATCGCGGCACGGTGACGTGCCTTCCGCTTGATCCCGATCGTTCGGCGCGCGAATTTGCGAGCCGCATGAAGAAATTGAGCGGCGCGCGGGTGGCGGCGATCATCTCAGATACATTTGGGCGGCCGTGGCGGCTTGGGCTTGTAAATGTGGCAATCGGCGCGGCGGGATTTGAAGTCCTCGAAGATTTGCGCGGTGAGCGCGACGCGAGCGGACATACGCTTCAGGCAACGATCCTTGCCGTTGCGGATGAACTCGCCTCTGCGGCCGGACTGGCGATGAAAAAAGCGGCGCAGGTTCCCGCCGTGATCATCCGGGGAGCGGAAGTGCATGCCGGCAAGGGCATGGCGCGGAAGTTGATTCGCCCAGCCGCGGAAGATATGTTTCGTTAGCGGTAGCGCCTGGCTGTCGATGAGTCAGGAGAACTCGGACCAATAGACATGGGGATGGCCGCAACGACTTCGAGAATCGCGACTTCGACGCCGCCGGACCGCGCCGCGATCGAGTGCGCGCTGGCAATCGCAGAATCCGGCGCACAGCTTTCGCGCGATGACGCGATCTTGCTGATCGAACGCGCAGAGACCGGCGCATTGCTCGAGGCTGCGTCGTCCTTGCGCACGCGCGCCAAGGGCAGGACGATCAGCTATTCGCGCAAAGCCTTTCTGCCGCTCACGACCTTGTGCCGCGACTATTGCGGCTACTGCACCTTCCGGCGCGATCCCGGCGAACCGGGCGGCCGGTACATGACCCCCGCAGATGTTCTCGCGGCGGCCGAAAGAGCGCGCGAAGCAGGATGCCACGAGTTGCTTTTCAGCCTCGGCGATCAGCCTGAGATCGAATTTCCCGAGGCCCGCGAATTCCTTCGCAGCCAGGGCTACACGCGCACAATCGAATATCTTGCGGCGATGACGCGGCTCGCACTCGAGCAAACGCAGCTGCTCCCGCACGCGAATCCCGGCTTGATGAGCGCGGAGGATTTGGCCGCGCTGAAAACTTCGAATCCGAGCCTTGGACTCATGCTCGAAAATTCGAGCGTGCGCCTGATGGGCCGCGGCCAGGCGCATGCTCAGGCACCCGACAAAGCTCCGCGCAAGCGGCTGCGCACGATCGAAGATGCGGGCAAGCTCAAGATTCCCTTCACCACCGGGATATTGATCGGCATCGGCGAATCGCGTGAGGAGCGGGTCGATTCCCTGCTCGCGATTCGCGATCTGCAAGCGCGATATGGACACGTTCAGGAAGTGATTGTCCAAAATTTCCGCGCGAAGCCGGCCACGCCGATGGCAGCGCATCCCGAACCCGGCGCCGCAGATATGCTGCGGACGGTCGCGGTTGCGCGGCTCGTTCTCGGCGGCGAAATGAATCTTCAGGCGCCTCCCAATTTGAGCGCGCCGGATTATCCGCGCCTTCTCGAGGCTGGAATCAACGATTGGGGCGGAATTTCTCCAATCACGCCGGACTTCATCAATCCCGAAGCTGCCTGGCCGCACATCGCGACGCTCGGCGAGCGTACGGCTGCCGCCGGATTCGAATTGCGCGAGCGCCTGGCGATTTATCCCGAGTTTATCGAACGCGACGGCTTTCTCGACGACTCGGTAAAGCCGTACGTCGAACGCCTCGCGGCCGCTGACGGTTTTGCCAAACAGGAGTGTGGATTGTGAGTGCTGACCCGGTCGTGTCCCTGAAGCAGGAATCGCTCGACGAAAGCTTGCGCGCGGCGCAGCGAGATATCCGCGCGGCCCTCGAATCAGGTCTTGAAGGCAAAGAACTAAACTTCGATGAGCTTCGCGTGCTGGCGCACGCCGACGGGGCGGACCTTGCCGCGCTGACGCGCGCTGCGGATGAGCTGCGGCGGCGGGAAGTCGGCGATGTCGTGACCTATGTGGTCAACCGCAACATCAATTTCACGAACGTCTGCATGGTGGGCTGCGCGTTTTGCGGATTCGGCCGCGGGCCTGGCGCGAGCGATGCCTATTTTCTTTCCATTGAAGAAATTGTCGCCAAGGCAACCGAGGCTTGGAACGCGGGTGCGACGGAAGTGTGCATTCAGGGCGGCTTGCCGAAGGAATTTGACGGCTATTTCTATCGCGACATTCTTCGCGGAATTCGCGCGTCGCTGCCGGAAATGCACATCCATGCCTTTTCGCCGATGGAAATCGCCTACGGCATGGAAAAAACGGGAATGCCGGCGCGCGAATATCTTTTGATGCTGAAAGAGGAAGGCCTGGGAACGATTCCCGGCACGGCCGCAGAAGTCCTCGATGACGACGTGCGCGCTGCTTTGAGCCCGAACAAACTGAAAGTGAAGCAGTGGGTGGATATCGTTCGCACCGCGCATTCCGTGGGACTTCGCAGCACGTCGACGCTCATGTACGGCCATGTCGAAACGCCCGAACATTGGGTCCGGCACATGCTCCTGCTTCGCGACATTCAGAAAGAGACCGGCGGCTTCACCGAATTCGTTCCGCTCGGATTCATCCATGAAAAAACGCGCTTGTACCGAAAGGATGGTTCCCGGCCCGGCGCCGCCCGCCGGGAAAATCTTGCGGTCCACGCCCTGGCTCGCATCGCATTCAACGGGCTGATTCCCAATGTGCAAGTCTCGTGGGTGAAAATGGGCTTCGATGAATCGCTCGCGTGCCTCGAATCCGGCGCCAATGATTTCAGCGGAACGCTGATGGAAGAGCACATCTCGAAATCGGCGGGAGCGACACACGGCGAGTACGTTTCGCCCGTGCAATTGCGGTCACACATTCGCCGGATCGGGCGCATTCCGGCAGAGCGCACAACGACATACCATTTGCGACGCATTTTTGCGCGTGAGGACCCAGACGCGGGCGCGGCGACGCCAGTTTCGCGCGCGCAATTGAATCTTTTGGGCGACGTGCCACACTATACCGGGACTGGCTACTGATGAAGATTACCGCACTCGCAGGCGGCGTCGGCGCTTCGAAACTGCTGCTAGGCCTTTCGCGCGCGATGCCTCCCGCCGATCTCACGGTCATCGTGAATACGGGCGATGACGTTGAAATGCACGGGCTGACGATCTGCCCGGATCTCGACATCGTCACGTACACCCTGGCAGGCGTCGTAAATCCGAGCACGGGCTGGGGGATTCACGGCGACACCTTCGCGACGCTCGAGTTTCTTGGCCGCTACGCCCGCGAAACCTGGTTCAACCTCGGCGACCGCGATCTCGCCACGCACATTCACCGCTCGGACATGCTTCGCTGCGGCGCGACGCTTTCCCAGTGCGCGGATTCGATTCGCCGGGCGTTGGCCGTCGAGGCCAAGATTCTTCCGATGAGCGACCAGCCCGTCCGCACGCAAATCGAAACAGAAGATGGCCTGCTCGCATTTCAAAACTATCTCGTCAAACATCGTGCCGCTCCGGGCGTGAAGCGAATTCACTTCGACGGTGCGAATGCGGCGAAGCCCGCGCCCGGCGTTTTGGAAGCGATCGCCGAGGCCGATGGAATCGTAATCTGCCCGAGTAATCCGCTGATCAGCATTGGGCCGATTCTGGCCGTCCATGGAATTCGGGCTGCGCTTGCCGCTCGCAAGGCCGACGTCGTTGTCGTAAGCCCCATCGTCGGAGGAGTTTCGCTCAAAGGCCCATCGGATAAAATGATGGCGGAATTGGGTTTCGAAGTTTCGGCGCTGGGCGTCGCGCGGATGATGCGCGACATCGTTTCGCAAGTAATCATTGATTACGCCGATGCGGCCTTTCAACGCGAAATCGAACACCTCGGCCTCACCGTTTCAGTCACGCGCACGATCATGTTGACGGATGACGACAAGGAGCGCCTCGCGGCGCATGCACTGATTTCTTTTCGCGAAAAGGCCCGCCGCGTTCCAGCCTGAGGACGCGCGCGGCTGAGCGGAACTCCAGAGGATCAGGCGAGAATGAAAGCCCTTCTAATCCCCGTGAAGAATTTGAGCCACGCCAAGCAGCGGCTCGCGCCGTGGCTGTCGCAGAGCGACCGTACCGCGCTCGCGGAGGCGATGCTTGAAGATTTTTGCGGCGTCGTTGCTCGCACGCGAGGGATGGATCGCATTTTTCTGGTGTCGGATTATGAGCCGGCCATTGCGCGCGCGGAAGCGAACGGCTGGGAAGTGATTCGCGAGACGCAGCAGGAATCGGAAAGCGCGTCGGTAGATGCGGCGTCGAAGTTTTGCGCCGGGCAAGGCGTCACGTCGCTGGCTCGCGTGCCCATTGATCTGCCCCTGCTCACGCCCGACGACATTCGCTCGATTCTTGAGGCCGCGCAGCCCGCGCCGTCGATGGTCATCGCGCCATCACGCAGCGGAACCGGAACGAACGCGCTCCTTCGTACACCTCCAACGCTCTTCCCGTCGCACTTTGGCCCCAATAGTTTCTCGAAACACATGGCCGAGGCTACGCAATGTGCGGCCGGGTGCGTCATTTTGCGGAACGAACGAATTGAACTCGATATCGACGATTGGGAGGATCTCCAGGTGCTAGCTGCCCGGACGGATCTTCCGCCGGCAATTGCGCGCTGGATCGTGCGAATGGGAATCGGCAGGGCAGCACGATCTGCCCATGCTTCAGCCTCGGCTGGGAATGCATCGTCTGTCGGAGCAGCCGGTGGAAAATAAGATTTATCCCTCCGCAGATGCCGCGGTTGCCGACTTGCACGACGGCGCGAGCGTGATGTTCGGCGGCTTCGGCGGCGCCGGCTTTCCGCACGAGCTGATTCGTGCGGTCGGCCGCAAAGGCTCGCGAAATCTTTTCGCCATCAGCAACAATTGCGGCACCGGCGATTCCGAACTGGGTGTTCTTTTCAAGAATAAGCAAATTCAAAGGGTAATTGCTGCGTTTCCGGGCCCGCAGTCAGTCTATTTTCAACGGCAGGTAGAAGCAGGAGAAGTCGAGCTCGAGCTGGTGCCCCAAGGGATTCTTTGCGAACGCATGCGCGCCGCGGGCGCCGGCATTCCCGCGTTTTATTCACCGGTGGGCGTCGGGACCGAAGTTGCAAACGGAAAAGAAGAGCGCGTGGTGCACGGCAAGAGATGCATTCTTGAATCTGCGCTCGGCGCCGAATACGCGTTCATTCGGGCGCTTCGAGCGGATCCGCTCGGCAATCTCGTCTATCGCAAAGCTGCGCGCAATTTCAATCCGGTGATGGCGACGGCCGCGAAGATCACGATCGTTGAAGTGCAAGAGATTGTGCCGACGGGCGCGCTGGATCCCGAATCGATCGTCACGCCTTCCGTTTTCGTCGACCGCATCGTAGAGGTGGGAGATGACCGTGGCGATTAGAACCAGGCTCTCTCGCGAACAAATGGCTCAGCGCGCCGCGCTCGAACTGCCCGATGGCGCGTACGTCAATCTCGGTTGGGGAATCCCGAATTTGATCGCGGCCTACGTTCCAAAAGGCGTGGATGTGATTTTCCACAGCGAGAACGGCATTCTCGGAATGGGCCCGCGCGCAAATTCAGGAGAAGAGGATTTCGATCTGGTCGACGCGATGAAGGCGCCTGTGACCGTCCTGCCGGGAGCGGCATACTTTTCGCAGGTTGACGCGCACATGATGACGCGCGGCGGACACTTGGACGTCGCGATTCTTGGAGGTTTGCAGGTTTCCGAGCGCGGCGATCTGGCCAATTGGAAAGTGCCCGGAGCGAAAGCGCCTGGTGGAATTGGCGGGGCGATGGATATTGCCGTCGGCTCACGCCATTTGATCGTGACAATGGAGCACGTCACGAAAACCGGCGAGCCGAAGATCGTGAAGCGGTGTAGCTACCCGCTTACGGCACTTGAATGCGTCAAAACGATTGTGACGGACCTTGCGGTAATCGACGTCGTGCCCGAAGGATTGCGCTTGCGCGAAGTTGCGCCGGGCGTGACACCGCGGGAAGTTCAGAGCGTCACGGAGCCGGTGCTGATCCTGCCCAGCCGAATTCCAGAAATGCCGATTCGATAACTGCCGCTAAGAGGACGTGATCTCCGCTCAATCCGCCGGAAATTTCGGGTGTGCCGGGACGACCTCGTTAGCGTTCAGCGCCGACCGCACGGTGTCCGCCAGCGCACTCAGCTCAAATGGCTTTTGAAGATAAATGGCGCCTTCACCGCTCTGGATGTGGGTGGAGGCGTTGAATTCCAAGTATCCGGACATGTAGATCACTTTCACGTCGGGGCGCAGCTCGCTCATCGCGCGAACGAGTTCGCGGCCTCCCATTTTCGGCATGACCGTGTCCGTAAGCAGAAGATGGATCGGGCCGGAGTGACGCTCCGCAATCTCTTTGGCCTCCGCGCCATCGCCTGCCGCGAGCACGGTGTAGCCACAGCGTTGCAGATATTCGGATGCCAGCTCGCGAATGCCAGTTTCGTCGTCCACAACGAGGATGGTCTCGGCGCCGCGCTGCGGTTTGGATTTCTTTTCGACCGGAGCCTCAGTCTTTATCGGCCCGGACACTTGCGGTAAATAAACGGTGAACGTGGTTCCCTTTCCGCGCGCGCTGTCGACGGCGATGAATCCTCCGCTTTGTTTCACGATTCCGTAAACCGTGGCGAGGCCCAGCCCTGTGCCGCGCCCCTTCGCCTTGGTGGTGAAAAATGGCTCGAAAATTCGCGCTTGCGTTTCTGCATCCATTCCGGCGCCGGTGTCGACCACGATCAGCGCGACGTACGTGCCGGTCTCCGTCACCGGAAGCCGCTGCGGATTTCCTGGCGCGAGAGTGGTGTTCTCGGTGCGAATTGTCAACGAGCCGCCATTCGGCATGGCGTCGCGCGCGTTTACGGCAAGATTCAAAAGAACCTGTTCGATCTGCACGGCGTCGGCCCGCACGCGCGCCAGTGCGGGATCCGTTTCCACTTTCAAATGAATGTTGGAGCTGATGAGCCGCGGCAGCATCAACGCCATGTCGCCGACGATCGCGTTCAAATCGAGTACCTCGGGCTGCAGGATTTGCATGCGGCTGAACGCGAGCAGTTGTTTGGTGAGAGACGCCGCGCGGTCCACGGCTTTTTGAATCTGCGCCACGTTTTCAAGCGGTCTCTCTGTGGCATTGTTGAGCAGCAAATCCGTGTGGCCTCGAACCACCATCAAAATATTGTTGAAGTCGTGTGCGATGCCGCCGGCAAGCTGGCCGACCGCCTCCATTTTTTGCGATTGCCGCAGCTGGGCTTCGAGCTGCTTCTTCTCCGTGATATCCAGCATTACGCCTTGCATCAAGTCCGCCGCGCCGGCCGCGCCCCGAACCACGCGAGCGAGATCCGTGAACCAGCGGTAGGAGCCATCGCGCGCCCGCAGGCGATATTCAGATGCAAGAGGTACTCCTGTCGCTCGGCTCCGCTCCTCCAGCTCGATCGCTTTCGCCGCATCATCGGGGTGAAGGCACGAATACCAGAGACCCGAATCGGCCGTCCATTCAGCGGTAGTGTAGCCAAGGATTGCTTCGATCTGCGGACTCACGTAGTGCCAGCGACCATTCATACCAAAATCCGCACGGTAGGTGACCGCAGGCAGCTGCTCCACCAGCAGACGGAATTTCGTTTCCGCGAGGAGAAGATCGAGTTCGGCGCGCTTGCGCTCCGTGAGATCGTGGATGATGACTTGAGCGCCATGCTCTCCGCCGAATGTGAATCCGTTCGCGGCGACTTCAACATCCACCGTCGATCCATCGACGCGGACGAATTTCTCCTCGAGAAACGGCAGACTTTGACCAAAGCGCGCCTGAGCGATCCGGCTCTTCACCACTTCGTGATACGAAGGATGGACAATCTCAAGAGTATTCTTGCCGATCAGGTCTTCAGCCGACGAAGCGCCAAGAAGCTGCACGCAAGCCGAATTGACGAATGTGATCCGGCCGGACCGTTGAGTCAGGATCGCATCAGGCGAAAGCTCCACCAGATGGCGATAGCGCTCCTCGCTTAGCCTCAGTTCTGCTTCGGCGCGCTTGCGTGTGGAAATATCGCGGTAGATGCAATAGACGGCAATCTGGCCGCCACCAATAGTGATCGGGGCGACAAGGAGCGACACATCGATGCGGCTTCCATCTTTTCGGCGGCGAACGGTCTCAACGCTGGCGTTCATGCCCCGCTCGGCTTGGTCATCGAGCCACTTCCCTTCGTCGCGGCGATCTTCGGGCACGACAAGGTCGTCTAAATTCCTGCCGACGGACTGCTCGGGCGTGTAGCCGAAGAATCTTGTAAATTCGCGATTCACCTGCTGAACGATGTTCTTCGTGTCGACGATAGCGATGGCTTCGGGAGCAGATTCGACGAGTTGCTCAAGATAGGCCTTTTGAATGATCAGGTTACGTTCGGCCTGTTTCCAGCTGGTTATGTCGAGGATGACGATCGTTGCGCCGTGGACTTCGCCGGGAGCAACCCGCAAAGGGAAAAAGCTCACTAGCCAATCGCGCTCATCGCCGGGACGCGCGGAGGAGGTCCCACGAATCTCGCGATTCAGTATCGCTTCGCCTTTCAGCAAAACGATGCGAATGAGTGATTCTATTTGCAAGGCCATACCCGGCATCACTTCCGCAATCGTCTTTGCGAGATGATCCGACGCGGGCCGGCCGCTAAGTTGCGCGAGTTGATCGTTGACGCGCCGGAAACGCATGCCGCGATCGACAAAGGCCAGACCCACGGGCGCGGTGCGGTAGATCAAGTCCAATTCGGAGGAATCTTCAACCGAGCGGCGCTGGGTGTCGAAGAGCGCCTGCTCGGAATGCGTGTATTCCTCGAGCAACACAAAAATCATTCCAATGGCGATGCCGAACGTCGAACCGAGTTCCAGGATCATTGAAATGTGCGGAACTGATTCGGCGAGCGGGAGCAATCCGGAAGAATGTACGCGGCTGCCGAAAAGTGTATTAACTGCGCTGACCGAATAGATCAACTGCAAAATGCCGCCAAACAAAAAGAAAAGCGCGGCAACCAGGCTGCCTCGACGGGAAATGCGATGGGCGCGACGCAGCAACACCACGCCACAATAAATGAGCACGCAGCCGACAACGCGTTGCCGGGGCGCAGTCAAAAGCGCATAGCTGAACGGAGTATTGTCGCGGTGAAAATACGTGGCCGCGAACGAAATGATGGCGAGCACAATCGCGGCGACGACGAAATCGATCTCGCGCGCGCGGTGCGCGCTTCCGGGACTCTCGAGGATTGAAAGTCCATTGGCCAGGAATGCGCACATCGTGAAACCGAGAATCTGCGACACAAGCACTATAGCGGCTTTCGGCAGCGTCCACGCCGGGCCGAACAGGAGAATAGGGATTGCGGTGCAGATGTAGGCGAGGTATAGGGCCCACGCCCAGGTCCAAGCGAGCAAGAATTTTGGCCGATGAAGCAAACGATACAGTGAAGCAAACAGAACCAACACAAAAAGTGTGGCGATACCGTCGAGGGCCATGAATTGAATGAGATTTGAACTTCCGGACGCGGTCACGCCGAAGCCCCCAAGTGGCCCATTGCTCTAGAAACAGTATTGCGACGCGAAGCAGCGTTGGCCTTGATTGACGGGCCACCCGCGCGCAGGTACTAGAACCTACCCGAAAGGATTAGTTTGGCGCTCCGGTTACTATGAAGTCAAGGTCGTCGTTCGAAAGGCATAACTAGCTCGGTAACAGGTGGTTCCGGCCAGTCAGCCGGAACCGGTGGCCCCGGCGGCGGCGCTGCGGCCGACGAGTTCGACCTGGTGGGCAGTTGTGTTTACGGTCAGGATTCGCTCAGTTTCGAATGCCGACTTAATTCTGCGCCTTAGCTCGTGCGCGACGTCATCGGCGCGAAGAAGCACGGTGCGGACCTGGATGCGAATCAAGACGCCATCGAGCGCGAGCGATTCGATGCCTATAACTCGTGGGCCATCGATGAGAAGTCCGGACCAATCGCCGTCGGCGCGAAAGTCGGCGCAAACCTTATCGAGGACCGCGAGCGCGCGCCCGATAGCCTCGCTCGAAGGCACCGTGACGTCGACGTAAGTCTGCGTCCAATCGCGGCTGAGATTTGCGACCTGGCCGATCATTCCGCTGGGGATGCTGACAATCGCACCACGGTCGTTACGTATCACCGTCCGGCGCAGGGTGATGTGTTCGACGCGGCCGACTTCGTTATTCACGCGGATAATGTCGCCCACGCTGTATTGATTCTCGAAAATGATGAAGAAGCCGTTGATCAAGTCCTTGACGAGGTGCTGACCGCCAAAGCCGATTGCCAGGCTGGCGAGTCCCGCCGCGGCAGCGATCGGAGTGACATTGAATCCAAACTCCGGAAGCGCTACGAGAAGCGCCACGATGAGCACGATGCCGATACCGACGCTGTAAAGAACGCCGGCCATGGTGCGCGTTTGCTCTTCGCGCATATCGGCCATGCGGGTATGAAACTTTGCCGCTTCGACGAGACGCGATGTCGCGACGCGCAGCAGACGAATGACGAGAAATGCGATGAGGGCGATTACCAGGAGGCGAAGGCCGCGGGTCGCCGCGACATAAACCCATTGTGGGAGAGGTTCGTTCACCGGCGGAAGTATATCATTCGCTCGCAAGCGGCTGAGCGTGGAATTGAGCCCGCGCGGGTGCACGCGCGAGCGAAATTCTTGAGGGAAATCGAGCGCTCCGGACTAGCCTTCGAGCGCGCCGCCGGCTCCGGCTGGCAATTCGATTGAATATTTCGTGCGGGCTTTCTCGGCGTGAGCTTCAAGAGCGAGTTGAATCAACCGGTCGATCAAGGCGGTGTAAGACAGCCCGGAAGCCTCCCACATTTTCGGGTACATGCTGATCGAGGTGAAACCGGGAATCGTATTCAGCTCGTTGATGAAAATGCGCGAGGTCTTTTTCTCGACGAAGAAATCGGCGCGCGCCATTCCGGCGCAATCAATCGCGCGGTACGCGCGGACCGCGTACTCCTGAATCTTCTTCTTTTGCGCGGTACTCAGTTTCGCGGGAATCTCGAGCCGCGTTCCCTCTTCCAGGTATTTTGCGGCGTAATCATAGTATTCGCGGTGCGGAATGATTTCGCCGGGAACCGAGGCTTTCGGATCGTCATTGCCAAGAACGCTGACCTCAATTTCGCGCGCGTTTACGGCTCTTTCGACGATGATTTTGACGGCGAATTCCGCGGCGAGATTGAGCGCCTCCGGAAGATCTTTCGGCTTTGCAACGCGCGTCATTCCCACGGATGAGCCAAGCGTCGCCGGCTTCACGAACACCGGATACCGGAGCGCGCGCTGAATTTTGGCGAGAGTTTTCTTTGGCTTCTGCTCCCACTCGTGCCGGGTTACCGCGACGAACGGAACGATCGGAAGTTTCGCGTATTCGAACAGGCGCTTTTGAACGTCTTTGTCCATTCCGACCGCAGATGCGAGGACACCCGCACCGACGTACGGCAAGCCGGCAAGCTCAAGGAGGCCTTGCACGGTCCCGTCCTCGCCGAAAGTTCCGTGAAGAACGGGGAACACAACGTCGACGTGGATACCGGGTCGCGACGCCGACGCCGCGAGAGGAACCAGCGATGCGGCACCGGGATCGGCGGGCAGGACGACACGTTCGCCCGTCTTCAGCACCTCCCGCAGCATTTTCTGCGCGCCCGTTCCGGCGAGCCACCGGCCTTCTTTCGTGATGCCGATCGGCACGGCTTCATATTTTTCGGGGTCAAGCGCGTGCATCACGGAGGCCGCCGACGCAAGCGAGACCTCGTGTTCGCCCGAGCGCCCGCCGAAAAGTATTCCGACGCGCAATTTTGTTTTCGTGCTCATCGTAATGATGCTCCGAATCCGAAGGGGCGCCGCGAACTTCGAATGAATCGCTAAAGTATCTTCTTCCCCAAGCCCGAAAGCAGCAGCTCGACGCCCAGCAGCGCCGTTTTATTGTGCAAATCGATCACCGGATTAATTTCGACGAGCTCGAACGAAACGACTGAGCGGCTGTCTGCGATCATTTCCAGCGCGAGATGGGCTTCACGATAAGTTGCGCCGCCGCGCACCGGCGTTCCGACCCCTGGCGCGTCGGTTGGATCGACGAAATCCATGTCGAGACTCACCGCAACGCCCGCGGTCTCATCCGAAGCGAACCGCAGCGCCTCGGCCATCACTTCGCGCATGCCGCGTTCGTCAATATCGCGCATGGTGAAAACATGCACGCCGGTTTCCTTGATGAGTTTGCGCTCTTTTGAATCCAGTTCGCGAATGCCCACCAGCGCGACGTTGCGCGGCTCGACCATCGGCTTCGCGCCGGCGAGTTCGGTCAATTTCGCAGGACCATGCCCCATGATGGATGCCAGCGGCATGCCGTGAACGTTGCCGGAGGGTGAACTCTCTGGCGTGTTCATGTCGCCGTGGGCATCGAGCCAAATCAGGCCGACGGGTTTGGAATGCTTCCTGAAATGCGCGGCGACGCCCGCCACCGTTCCAGCGGCGATCGAATGATCTCCGCCAAGGACGAGCGGAATCTGATCTTCATCGAGCGATTTGCAAACGATATCGGCGAGACCTTTGCACGTCTCGGCGATTTCATCGAGATACTTCGCGTTCTTCTCGCCGTAGTGCTGTTCTTCGGCCTGAATCACCGGAACGTTGCCGATGTCCTCCACCTGGCGTCCCAGATGCTTCAGGCGCGTCTGCAATCCGGCCACGCGCAACGCGGACGGGCCCATGTCCACGCCGCGGCGACTCGCGCCGAGATCCATCGGCACACCGATGATGCGGATTTTTTCAGCCATGCGATTCGACTGCTTACGACCCCAGAGGGAGGCGGAACCTCAAGGATAAACACGGTAGAGCATGCGTGGGAAGGGGATAACCTCCCGAATGTGCTCGGTTCCGCAAATCCACGCGACTGTCCGCTCGAGTCCCAGGCCGAATCCGGCGTGCGGCACGCTCCCGTAGCGCCGGAGATCGAGATACCACTGAAACGATTCCGCTGGCAGATTGTGCTCCCGCAGACGCTCCACCAGCGTTTCGTAGTTCGCAAGACGTTCGCCGCCGCCAATGATTTCGCCGTACCCTTCGGGCGCGATCATGTCGAAATTCAAAGCGAGATCCAGACGCGCGGGGTCATGCGCCATGTAAAAAGCCTTCATCGCCGAGGGATAGCGATGAATCATCACCGGCTTATCGAACGATTTTGAAATAATAGTTTCTTCATCGCCGCCGAAATCGTCGCCGAATTTTGTGGTGTTGCCGCTCTTGTGAAGGACTTCAATGGCCTCTTCGTAAGTGATGCGAGGAAACGGCGGGATGACGCGCTCGAGGGCCGGAATGTCGCGCTTGAGCGCCTCGAGATCGGCGGCGCGATTTTTTACCACGCCCTGCACGATCGCGCTGACGAGGCCTTCTCCGAGCGCCATCATGTCGTCGAGATGCGCATACGCGGCTTCGGGCTCAAGCATCCAGAATTCCGTGAGGTGGCGGCGCGTCTTCGATTTTTCGGCGCGAAAAGTGGGCCCGAAACAGTAGACCTTGCCGAGCGCCGCGGCGGTGGCTTCCACGTAAAGCTGTCCCGACTGCGTCAGATACGCTTTTTGGTCGTCGATGTAGTCAACTTCGAAAAGGGTGGTTGTGCCTTCGCAGGCGGCTGGAGTGAAAATCGGCGCATCGGTGAGCGTGTAGCCCTCACCGTCCATATAGTTCCGCGCGGCGCGGATGGCCTCGGCGCGAATCCGAAGGATGGCGGACTGCCGCGGCGTGCGGATCCACAGATGGCGCTTATCGAGCAGAAAATCCACGCCGTGCTCTTTGAGTTGAATGGGATAAGGATCGCTCTCCGGGACGCGTTGAACGACGTGCGCGCCCGCAATTCTAATTTCGAATCCACCGGGCGCGCGCGGCTCGGCGTGGATCGCTCCTGTGACCTCAACGCTCGATTCCTGGGTCAAGCCCTTCAAAGCATCGAATGCTTCCGGCTGATCTTTCTGCGAGACGACGCCCTGTATGATTCCCGTGCCGTCGCGAAAAATTGGAAAAAGCAACTTGCCCGACTCGCGCATGTTGTAGAGCCAGCCTTGCAGCTTTACAGCTTTATCTTGAAATTGCCCCGCGCGGTCGATTGTCACAACCGGCGCGGAAGTGTGGACGTCCTGTGTCATCGTTCCATCCAAATATTCTTAGGATTCAGAAGAGCGAGCGCGCTCGTCTTCGATTTCCTGCTCGAGCCGATCGAAGGCGGCTCGAACCTGGCTCATACTGGGCGCGCCGGATGCCTGCTCTTTCAGCTCCAACACGAGCGGAATGGAATTCGGCGTGGAGCCGAGAAGCTTCACGGTTTCCGGCCAGTCGATCGTGCCCTCGAACGGCAACAAATGCTCGTCGCTGTCTCCGTGATTGTCGTGCAAATGCGTCGTGACGATCCGGTCTCGCATGACCTCGACGGCCGACGCGACGCCATCCTCCATGTGTGCATGCCCAACATCGATGCAGAAGCGCAAATCGTTCAAGTGAGTCTCGAGAATCAAGCTGTGAAGAGACTCGGGCGAGGTCAACTCACCCGGTGTGTTTTCGAGCGCGATCGTCACCCCGCGCTGCTTCGCAAAAATCGCCAGGTGCTCCAGCGAATTGAACGCCGCATCCCGGCGCCGTGGATCCGCCGATTGACGCCCGTTAGCGAGATGCTGCACGAGATAGCTGAACGGAATTCGCTCAGCGACGTCGATCGCCCGCTTCACTTCGTCGACGGCATCGAGCCGCCGCACGCGCTCGGTATCCGAAATCGAGATCGGCGTGCCGCTGCCGCGGCCCGAGACGCTTTCGCGCTCCGTTGGCGAGTGTAGTGAATGGATCGTCACGGCATGATCGCGAAGCCACTCTGAAAGTTCGCGAACCGATTGCTGCGAGGCGTAATTGAAATGACCGTGCGCGCAAAATACTTCAATGCTTCTGTTCCCGCCTCCGGCGATATCCGCGATGAGGGCAAGAGTGAGCGGCTGCCCAACCCAGCGGTAGGTTGATAGAACTCGATCCATTCAATCCCGGACGGCTGCAATGGCCGCGTAGATTTGAGCAGGCGCAGGCCCATTGCGGGACGCGCCTAAACCGATGATTTCAGAAGAACTATGGTCAATGGAAACGCGGCTCGCGTCAATAGGTGAGCGCGAATGCGGCGTCAGGCCGCTTCGGAAAGAAATTCGATTTTGAACGCTCCGGGAACCAGGCCGACAGCGGCGCCGCGGCCGAGCAGCTCGCGAACCGCGCGGCGTCCTTCTTCGCCGTAATCGAGCGTCCAGCGATTCACGTACATTCCGATAAATCGATCGGCCATGGCCGGTTCCATGTCGCGCGCGAATTGCAGCGCGTAGTTCAAGGCGGGTTCGCGATGCTCGAGCGCATAAGCAACGCTCTCGCGAATCACGCGTTCGACATCGCGCCCGAGCGAAGCATTCAAGCTCCGTCGAATCGCGTTCGCGCCGAGCGGCAACGGCAAGCCGGTATCGCCTTGCCACCATTGCCCCAGATCCACAACGCGGTTCAACCCCAATTGCGAATACAGAAGCTGGCCTTCGTGAATGAGCAACCCGGCGTCAACTTCTTTCGCCAACACGGCGTCCAGAATCTTGTCAAACGGCATCGTGACGGTTTCGACGCCGGGCTCGTACAGCTTCAGCGCCAGATAGCTCGTGGTGCGCTCGCCAGGGATAGCGATGCGCCGGTTTTTCAGATCATTCTTCTTGATCAAGTGCGAAGAAACCACGATCGGTCCGTAGCCCTCGCCAAAACTCGCGCCGCAATCGAGCAGCACATATTTGTCGGCGATGAAGGAGTAGCCGTAGAAGCTGACGGCGGTAACGTCGTAGACTTCGCGCTCGGCTGCGCGATTCAGGGATTCGATATCGCACAAAACGTGATTGAATTTCACACCGGGAATGCGCACTTTGCCCGTCGCCAGAGCATAGAACATGAACGCATCGTCGCTATCGGGAGAATGTGCGAGCTGAATTTCCGCTGTCTGGGTCATCGCCGTCTTAGTGGACATTTCTCTCAGCTCCCAAGACTTGCAAACAAGGTATTCGATGAAGGCCAACCGATACCACCGCCCGGTTCGGTGACGCTCGGATTGCCGCCCGGGGGGACTTGAGCCCGGTGAAAGGATGCTAGACGCGTCAAAGAGAATATCACAGTCGAGTGAGGCTCGCCAGAGCCACTCTGTCCGCCTATCAACAGTCACCCAAGTTGAAGCGGCTTCATCGAACTAGCTAGAATGCTGATCGGGACGCCGTCACTGCGAACTACGGCGAACCAGAGCGTTCAATGGACGAAATCTCCAGGAGGAAGCATGTTGCGCATGCGCGGAAATCGATTGACGTGGATCGGGCACGCCACATTTCGGATCGTTACGCCGTCCGGTCGCGTAATTGTGATCGATCCGTGGTACTCGTCGAATCCCGCGTGCCCGGAAGCCCTGAAGAAGCCTGATCGTGTGGATACGATGTTCATCACTCACGGGCATTCCGACCATTTTGCTGACGCACTGGCGCTTGGAAAGCAATTCGATCCGGATATCGTCGCGATCGTGGAGATCGGCGCGTGGCTCGGAGCGAAGGGATGCAAGAAGGTTCATGGGATGAACAAGGGAGGCAATATCACAGTCGGCGAAGTCGAAGGCACGATGGTTAACGCTGTCCATTCGAGCGGAATTGACGACGGCGGTAAGATGATTAACGGCGGTGAGCCCGCCGGCTTCGTGCTGCGGCTGCCAGGCGGCATGACGGTCTATCACGCGGGAGACACCGCGGTGTTCGGCGACATGAAAATTATCGGCGAACTCTACGCGCCGGACCTCGCGTTGCTGCCGATCGGCGATTATTACACCATGGGCCCGCGAGAGGCGGCGCTGGCAATCCGGCTGCTCGGCGTGAAGCACGTTGTGCCCATGCACTACGGCACCTTCCCTGTGCTGACGGGCCGGCCCGAAAAGCTGCGCGAACTGACTCAGGACATCGCCGGACTCGAAATCCACGCCATCAAACCGGGCGAATCGCTAGAATAAACGCGCGACCCAGCTTCCGCGACGGAGAAGCGGAGAGGAGAAAATGGCCGGACTGATTCTCGACACAGAAGTTGAAGCCTACATGAATAGAATTCTGCCGAAGCGCGATCCGGTGCTCGCCGAAATGGAGAGCCTGGCAAAACGGCGGGACATCCCCATCATCGGACCGGCGTGCGCGCGCGTCCTCTACCTGCTGGCGAAGCTGACTCGAGCGAAGCGGGTTTTCGAGATGGGCTCGGCGATCGGGTATTCGACGATCTGGCTCGCGCGAGCCGTGGGCCCGCAAGGGCGCGTATACTACACTGACGGCGATGCCTCGAACGCGCGGAGTGCGCGGGAATTTTTGACGCGAGCGGGCGTGGAGCGCCGAGTTCACATTCTCGTCGGCGATGCGCTGAAGCTATTGCAGGAAACGCCGGGAAAATTCGACATCATTTTCATCGACGTCGACAAACATCAGTACCCGGCGGCGCTTCGCCTCGCGCTTCCTCGCGTCCGCAGCGGCGGGCTGATCATCACAGATAACGTTCTTTGGTCCGGCAAAGTCACGCGACGCGCGAAGGACGAAAACACGCGCGGGGTGCAGGAATTCAATCGCGCGATTTACAACTCGAAACAGCTTTTTCCCATCATCGTTCCACTTCGCGACGGCGTTGCGGTCTGCCAGAAAATTTAGCGAGCGGAATCCGGGCTCACTGGAAGAGATTGCGCAGGAAGAATGCGAGGTTGGCGGGACGTTCCGCGAGGCGCCGCATGAAATACGGATACCAATCCGTGCCGAACGGAATGTATACACGCAGCCGGTAGCCTTCACCGATGAGCTGGCGTTGCAAGTCCGTCCGGATTCCGTAAAGCATCTGAAATTCGAATTGTTCCTTGACGATTCCCTTGGATAAGGCGAACTCCTTTGTCGCCGCGATCATCTGCGGATCGTGCGTCGCGATCGCGTGGTAAATTCCGCTCGGCAGAAGAATTTTCATCAGCTTTACAAAGTTCGCATCCACGTCCGCCTTCGCGGGAAACGCTACTTCCGGCGGCTCTTTGTATGCGCCCTTGACCAGCCGAATCCGGCAGCCGGCGGCAATCAGGTCGCGAACATCCTGCTCGCTCCGGCGCATGTACGACTGGATGACGGTGCCGACTGCATCGGTCCGCTCGCGCACGCGCTTGCACAGCTCCACTGTGCGCTGCGTGTAGGCCGAGCCTTCCATGTCGATTCGCAGGAAATTTCCGTGTTGCGCCGCGGCCGTCGCGATGCGCGCCACGAGTGATTCGCAGAACAAGGCATCCAGGTCGAGTCCGAGTTGAGTCAGCTTCAGAGAGACATTTCCGTTCAGCTTTTCCGCGGCGATGCGATCGAACATGGCCACGTAAGTATCCGCCGCCCGAGCCGCACCATCCTTATCGAGTACGTTTTCGCCAAGAAGATCGAGGCTAACGGGAAAACCATTGCCGTTCAGAACGCCCGCCGCCGCGATTGCATCTTCGAGCGTTTCTCCGGCCACCCAACGGTGCGCGACACGCCGGCTGACGCTATTTTTCATTGCCCAGCGTGCGAGAGATTTATTTTCCGAAAGATACAGCAGCGTCGCTCGAAGCATTAGAGCGAAGTTCGCATGGAAGTAGTAGTCGGCATGGCAGCGCGCGTGCAGCAGGGATTATTCATACTTCGCTTGACTCATGCCAGAATAGTCGGAGAAACCGCGAGACTGCAGAGCGCAATTACAAGCTGTGCTCCGAGAGGAAACGTTCGGCATCCGTCGCAGCCATGCAACCAGCGCCGGCGGCCGTGATCGCCTGGCGGTACTTGTGGTCGTGCACATCGCCGGCCGCAAACACGCCTTCGACGTTCGTCCAGCTCCCATTTCGCGTAATCAGGTAGCCTTCGCCGTCCATGTCCAGTTTCCCGCGAAAGATCTGCGTGTTCGGATCGTGGCCGATGCCAAGAAAGACGCCTTCGGTCTTCAGCGTCGAGATTTCTCCGGTCGCGGTATTCCGAATTCGAATCGCTTCCAGATTCTTTTTTGCGACGTCGTGAAGGTCCTCGACGACGTAGGGCGTGAGAAATTTGATTTTAGGATTGGCGTGCGCTCGATCGAGCATGATTTTCGAGGCGCGAAACTCGTTGCGGCGGTGAAGAATTGTCACGTGCTTCGCAAACTTGGTGAGGAACGTGGCCTCCTCCATGGCCGAGTCGCCGCCGCCGACAACAACGATTTCCCGATCGCGGAAGAAATAGCCATCGCAGGTCGCGCAGGTGGAAAGCCCGTGGCCCAGCAGTTCCCTTTCGGCAGGCAAGCCAAGTGTGCGCGCCGAGGCGCCCGACGCGACGATCAACGCCTCGCATTCCAAAACTTCGTTGTTTACCGTCAGCTTGAACGGCCTGCTGCTCAAATCCACCTGCGAAACGGCACCCGTCTTGTATTGCGCGCCGAATCGTTCCGCCTGCTTGCGAATGTTTTCAATCAGCTGGGGGCCAAGAATGCCATCGGGAAAACCAGGGAAGTTTTCGACCATGGTCGTAAGCGAAAGCTGTCCCCCGGGCTCGTGCCCATCCAACACCAACGGTTTGAGATCGGCGCGAGCCGCATACACCGCCGCCGTCAATCCCGCGCAGCCGCTGCCGATGATGATCACTTTGTGCAAAGGGACGCTCCTTGATGGACACTCTTTAGATTCGGGGCATGACTACGGCGATTCAAAGCGGAAGCGCAGCATTGTAGCACTCCCTGCGCCGGAAACGCGCACGGCAACCCCCGTTGAATTGCGCGCGCCCCGCGACGTGAAGGATAATGGCGGCGAATTCAAATCAAGGCGCGCCAGAATGCCCTCGGTCTCCCATCTCTTTCGCTTGATCAACGAAATCGTGCTCTTTTTATTGGGCGCCCTGTTGATGCTGCTCGCCCTGACTCGCCGCCTTGGCCCGCCGCGCAGCCCCGTCGTGTGGGTTCTGCTTGGAGTGCTTATGCTCTACTGGGGCGCGCGAGCGGGGATGCGAACCGCCGGCCCCGCCGGCAATTGGCACGAATGGCTGCGGGCGGCGTCGTTCGCCGTCGCGGGCCTGGCGATTTTGAACGTCGCGTGGCTGCCGGTCCGGGACGCGCCGCTCGGGTTGGGCATCGCGGGCGCGGTAATGGCGCTGCGGGGTATTGTCAGCGCCGCGGCGTTCGCCCGGGCATCTCTCGCGGCTAAGTAGACCCCCTCCGGCGCGGCGAGATTGCAAAATCCAGCCTGAAAACGCAAAATCGTACGGTGTTCGTGCCTGGCCAATCCGTCCGCGTAAATCTTGCCGGTATGCAAGTCGGAGGCGTGCTCTTTCACGCCGCCGTGACCGCGGCCGTGGGAACGATTGTGAAGCAGACGACGCAAGACCCGCCGGTCTATCTTGTCAAATTGCTCTTCAGTTTTCGCGGAATCAGCGAGGTCGAAGTTCCGCTCGACCGCATCAGCCCTAATTGACTCGCGAAGCCGCCTTCCGCTTCCTCAATCTGCGATAGAATAATTCTTCCGCACCCGAGGAGATTGGATGATCCACCGATACGTCTTTCATAACGACCGTCTGCTCCCCATCGAAGATGTTCGGCTTTCCCCGGGGCAATCCGGCCTATTGAACGGGTGGGGATTGTTCACGACGCTGCGCATTTGGGAAGGCGTGCCCTTCGCTTTTGAGCGGCACTGGAAGCGGCTCGCAAAGGACGCCGCCAAAACGCGCTGCCCGTTTCCCTTCGACGAAAACGCGACGCGCAATCGGCTGCTCGACGTTCTCCGCGCCAATTCGGTGAAAGAAGGCACTGCGCGAATTTACGTGATCTACAATCAGCACAGCTTCTGGACGAGCGAAGAGAAATTCCCCGACGCCGATCTGCTGATCTATTCGGCGGGGCTGCCCTCCTACCGGGAGCCCGCGCGGCTCGCGATCCGCGAACAGGGCCGCCATGCCGCATCTCCGCTGGCAGGCGTCAAAGTCACATCCTGGCTGCTCAACGTCTGGAGTCTCAATGAGGCGCGGCAGGGCGGCTACGACGAAGTTCTTCTGCTGAATGAGCGCGGCGAAGCGGCGGAATGCACCACGGCGAATATTTTTGCCGTCCGGAATGGCCGCGTGTCCACTCCCCCGCTCAGCTCAGGGTGTCTCGAAGGAATTACCCGTTCCGTTCTGCTCGAAATCGGCGCCGGAGCCGGTGTGCCGGTCGAGGAACGCGTGCTGCGTCCCCAGGAGCTGTTCGCCGCGGACGAGGTATTTATTTCTTCAACGAATCGCAGCCTGCTTGGAATCGGCGAATTGGCCGGACACAAATACTCGGCTCCGGGCCCTGTCACGCTGAAACTCGAACAAGTCTTCAACGCGAACGTTGCCGAGTACGTCGCTGCGCACGCCGCGGCTGCCGCGCGCAAATAATCTTTACGCGTGGATTAGAAATGCCGCCGCGGCAATCACTATGCCGGCGGCGCCGATCACGAGTCCCAACGCCCAGAAAAAGCGCTTGCGCGTCAGCAAAGTGATCGAACAGATCACCAGCGCCGCCTCGAGAAATACTTCGCCAAGGTCAAAACGGTCCGCGCGCTTCTGCATGGCCGCAACTTCCGCTTCCGTTTTCTTCGCTTCCGTCTCGGCGTCCGTTTGCTGCTCGCGATAGCGCTCGATTTCCTTCTCATACTTCTGCTTCACCACGTCCACCTGCGGCGTGTTCTGCACCGTAAATACGCCCAGTTCATCGAGGAAAAGCTCGTAGGTGTGCCGACGGATGTCCTTCGCCTGATAGTATGCCCACTGGTCCGTCGCCTTCGTTTGCAGCAGGAGCTCTTCGGTGTGCGTGCGATGCCCCATGAGTGACACAGCCGCGACAAACACGGCGAGTACCGCCATCGTGATTGTCACCGGAGCGAGAGTGTGCTCCTTCGCGCCGTCTTCAGCTTGTTCCGACAGTTCGTTTAGTTCGTCCGCCATGAACGGTGACCTCTTGTGTTTGGAGATTCTGAGCGTGGTAGCGCGGCCCGCAGGATAGCAAGAAACCAGTGATTCGCGAACCGGTTCTCTTCCCGCCGGCTGCGATTCGAAGTTAAGCTATGATTTGAACCGGACGCATCAGGAGGTACATGCGATGTCTGATCTTGCCAGCAAAACCTGCGTACCCTGCCGAGGGGGTGTGCCGCCGCTTGCCGGTGAAGAGCTATCTCGCCTCTCGCGGGAAGTTCCTCAGTGGAAGGTCGTCGATGGGCACCACATCACGCGCGCCTTCACCTTTCCCGATTTCCGCCAGACTCTCGCGTTCGTGAACAAAGTGGGCGAACTTGCCGAAGAACAGGGCCACCACCCGGACATCTTGCTCTCCTGGGGCAAGGCTGAGATCACGACCTGGACGCACAAAATCAACGGGCTCACCGAGAGTGATTTCATTCTCGCCGCGAAGATCGATCGGCTATAAGTCGCCCCGACTCGCGCCCCGGATGCACAAATTTTGATCGGAGCGCGCCGTGCGACCCGGCCGCGAAAGTTTCGTTGACATCCGCAAAAAATCAGTCCGATCCGTCCCCGAGCGCCTCGACGAGCTCCGTGCCATCCGGCGAGCCCAATCCGGTGCACGGATTCCATCCCGGACCGGCCGAATAGCCGTCATTGTTGCCGCTGGTGATCTCGTGAAACGTGGCTTCCTCTGGCGCCGCATAGATCAGAGGATTGAAGAAGCCCACGGCCTTTCCGAGTTGTTGATTCATGAGCGCAATTAATCCGGCCCAAAGAGGCGCTACCGCGCTCGTGCCGCCGACCACTTCCGACTGGCCGTCCACGACGATTTCATAGCCCGAATCCGGATCGGCGTCGCCGGCCACATCCGGGACCCCGCGCCCCACAAAGCCGTTAGGCGCTTTGGGCACGTTTGCGCTGTCTTGCCACGACGGCAGCGCGAAAAATTCGCTCACTCCGCCGCCGGTCGCCCCGCCTCCTGCCGACAAATCGTTCCAGACGTCCTCTTCGACGATCTTGCCGTCATTGGCCTCGAGCAGCGTCCCGCCGCAGCCAAGCACCGAGGGGCTCGACGCCGGAAAATCCACGTGGTCCTGGCCGTCCGTTTCACCATCCGTCGCCCCGTTGTCGCCGGACGCGATGCAGATCGAAACTCCCAGCGTCGCCGCATCCTGGCACGCGGAATCCATCGCCGTCATGCTCTGATCGGTCCACGTATTTTCCGGCCCGCCCCAGCTGATCGAAATGACGGACGGTTTGTTCGTGGTGTCGTGAATCGCGGTCGTCAGTGCGTCTAGAAAGCCCTGATCGGTGTTCGGCGCAAAATAGACGGCGATTTTCGCTCCCTGGGCCACTGCGCCTGCGACTTCGATATCCAACGCGACCTCGGCATCGGCGCTGTTCGGATTGCCGACCGGCGAGTTCGTGCCGCCGTCGATGGACACAGCGGTAACGCTCGGCACCGTCAATCCCAAATTTCCGAAAAATGATGTGAGATCGCTCGTGTTGTAGCCGCCGCCCAGTTCGAGGATGCCGATGCACTGCCCCGCGCCAGTCGCGCCGGTTGGAAAATCGTAAAGCTCCGCGACCTGCACCGGAGTGAAAGGCGATGCACTTACGGATGGATGCGCTACTGCCGTCCCCTCCTTGCGAATGCGAAAGTGGGCCGAAGCCTGCGGCCGGTTGTCGAGGCCGACGACGGCTTCGATGATATCTACGAGCTCGATCGGAATCTTCAGCGCGCCCGTTCGTCCGCGAAAGGCGCCGCCCGGATACTCGTATCTGCCCAAATCAGCTTCAAACGCGCGGCTGAACGCAGAGACGCTTCCGGTAAGCACAACCGAGCGGGCACCGATGTTCTCGCTTTTGACGCGCAGACCGCTTGCCTGGGCGAATTCGCGAATGCGCGTGAGGTCTTCGCGCGCGGCGCCGTGCATGGTCGCGAACTCCTCGCGCGTCAGATAACGGCGCTGCGCGATTGGCGTCAGGCCCAAATCCTCAATATGCGGAAAGACCCTCGTGGCTTTCGAACGCCGCGCGACATACACCGTCACATCAATGATCTCGTTTGGATCTGCTGGGCCTATCCGCCGCGAACCGGCCACCGCCGCGCGTTCGCTTCTCGCAAAATTCACTTTCTCGCTGAATGCCATTGCAAGTTCCTCCCAGGGGAGGGCCGGGCCGCGCTCGAATGCGCGCGAGCAAATCGAGTGTAAACCAAAAATTCCCGCTCATTCTCCCGCAGAAACGCGAGTTTCCTGGAACAACCGCAGGCCCGGAGCATTTGAGCGGCGCGGCGTGTTAGGATTTGGCGCAGCGTTTTTCTCGAATTTTCGGAATTCTCGGATGAAATTCATACGCAAAGAACTGCCGCCCTTGACGCGGCTCGCCTTGCCCATCGTCGCCGCCGAACTCGGCTGGATGGGTATGGCGATCGTAGACACGATGATGGTCGGCCGCCTGCCCTACAGCGCGGACGCGATCGCTGCCGTCAGCCTCGGCAGCGTCGTGTTTCTCACGCCCGCATTTTTCGGCCTGGGATTGATGCTGGGCCTCGACACGCTCGTCTCCCAATCCTTCGGAGCGAAAAATATCTCCGATTGCCATCTTTCACTGGTGAACGGGATTTACGTCAGCCTCGTCGCAGCGCCGATATTGCAAGTCGTCGTCTGGTTGGCCGGCGAAGCTCTGCGTAGATTCGGAATCCAGCCTGAAGTTCTCTCCTACGCGCTTCCCTACTTGCACGCTCTGAATTGGGCGATGCTCCCGCTCCTGATTTATTTTGTCGCGCGTCGTTATCTGCAAGGCATGAATCGGGTGATGCCCGTGATGTTCGCGTTGATCTCGGCGAACCTGATCAATCTGCTCGGAAACTGGACTTTCATCTATGGCCACTGGGGTGTTCGCGCGATGGGGCCCGTCGGGTCCGGCTGGGCGACGTGCATTTCGCGCACCTACATGGCCGTTTTTCTTCTCCTCTACATTGCCTACCACGATCACCGGCACAACACCGGATTGCGCGCTGCAGAAGCCCGGCCCGACTTCGCCCGCATCAAGAAAATCGTTCGTCTGGGTCTGCCGGCCGCGGCGCAACTCACCGTCGAAGTCGCTGTTTTCGCCTTTGCAACTTCGCTGATTGGCCGCCTCGGCGCCGTTCCTCTCGCCGGCCATCAAATCGCGCTGAATACCGTGAGCCTCACGTATATGGTGCCGCTCGGGATCGGCTCCGCAGCCGCTGTCCGCGTGGGCCACGCGATGGGAAGAGGCGATGCCGAAGCGGCAAGCCATTCCGGATGGACCGCCGTCGCGCTCGGCGCCAGTTTCATGGCGTGTATGGCGGTTCTGCTGTGGATTTATCCCGCACAAATCGTGCGTATCTACACGCCGAATCCGACCGTCATCAAGGCCGCATCGCGATTGCTTTTCGTCGCGGCATTCTTTCAGCTATTCGACGGCATTCAGGCCGTGGTCACCGGCGCTTTGCGTGGCGCGGGCGATACCCGCACGCCTTTTCTCTGCCACTCAATTGCCTACTGGCTCATCGGTCTTCCGCTCGGCTGGTATCTCTGCTTCAATCGCGGTTGGGGTGCGCCAGGACTTTGGACCGGCTTGTGCATCGCGCTCATCCTGATTGGCTCCGTGCTGCTCTATGCCTGGCGTCTCACGGTCAAAAAGTTAGCTCTCGCCGCGCAGCTCGCTCGTCATTGAGTTGCGGAGCTCTTCGCACCGCCGGCTCGTCCCGAGCTCCGAAGGGCGCCTCGTTTACCCTTCTTGCCCTGAGCGTTCGAAGGGAGTTTTCGAAGCGGTGCCCATTCTTTGCATCCCTTCCTGCCGAACCCGCTCAGAACTCCGGCACTCTGAGATACAATTTCGTCAGCCATTCCTGGGCGTACTGTTGACCGATGACATTCACAATCGCTGCATGAGCCGTGCGATCGAGCTCTCGCTCGAAAATGTCCGTTCGGGCCGCGGCGGTCCATTCGCTGCCGTCGTTGCGAAAGAAGGCAAGATCATCGCCGAAGGAACCAACTGTGTTACTTCCACAAACGATCCGACTGCGCACGCTGAAGTGGTTGCCATTCGGGCTGCCAGCCGCTCGTTGGGTCACTTCGAGCTCACCGGCTGCGATTTTTACACTACGTGCGAGCCTTGCCCGATGTGCCTCGGCGCGATCTACTGGGCCCGCCCCGCTCGCGTTTTTTACGCGAATCTCGCCTCGGATGCCGCCGTCATCGGATTTGACGATGCGCAGATTTACGCTGAAATCAAACTCCCTCCTGCAAGCCGCCGGATTCCGATGATTCCTCTCATGCGTGACGACGCGCTGCGCGCCTTTCGCGCCTGGCAGGATAAGCCGGACAAAACGCCATATTGAGGCCGCCGGAATGCACAAACGCATCATCGGCGAATCGGTTCCACGAAAAGAAGGCCGCGAGAAAGTCACCGGCAAAGCGGTCTACACGGACGACGTCACGTATCCAGGCCTTCTGCACGGCGTTACCGTTCGCAGTTCTGTGCCGCGCGGGAAACTTCGCGCCATTCACTTCGATCCCGCGATCCCGTGGAATGAATTTATTATCGTCACGGCTAAAGATATTCCTGGCGAGAACTGCATCGCGCTTCTCGAGCACGATCAGCCATGCCTGGCCGCGGAATTCGTGAATCATCCCGAAGAACCCGTCGTCCTGCTTGCTCACGAAGACAAATACCTTCTTGAAGAAGCGCGCCGCGCGGTGCGGCTCGACTTCGATTCTCTTCCCGCCATCTTCACCATGGAAGATTCCGTCGCGCGCAAAGAAATTATCTGGGGCCAGGACAACGTTTTCAAAACTCTCGGCGTGGACAAGGGCGACGTTGATGCCGCCTGGAACTCGGCCGATCTAGTCGTCGAAGGCGAATACGAAACTGGCGCTCAGGAGCAGCTCTATATCGAGCCGCAAGGAATGATCGCGAAAGCGAATCCGCAAGACGGCGTCACGGTTTGGGGCTCGTTGCAGTGCCCGTACTACATTCACAAAGCGCTCATGCCTCTGTTCGCGCTTCCGGCCGAAAAGATCCGGGTCGTGCAGCTTGAAACCGGCGGCGGCTTCGGCGGGAAAGAAGAATATCCCTCGATGATTGCCGCGCACGCCGCATTGCTCGCGTGGAAATCCGGCAAGCCTGTCAAAATTATCTACGATCGCGCGGAGGACATGGCCGCGACGACGAAGCGCCATCCCTCGCGCACGCGCCATCGCACGGCCGTCACACGCGACGGCAAATTAATCGCCATGGATATCGACTTCACGCTCGATGGCGGCGCTTACTTGACCCTCTCTCCCGTTGTCCTCTCGCGCGGAACGATCCACGCCGCCGGCCCCTACGATTGCCCAAATGTCCGCATCCGGAGTCGCGCCGTTGCGACCAACGCGCCGCCGCATGGCGCCTTTCGCGGCTTCGGCGCGCCGCAGAGCGTCTTCGCCCTCGAGCGCCATCTCGATCGAGTCGCCAAAGCCGTCGGCCTCTCGCCCGATGAAATCCGCCGGCGCAATTTCATTCGCAAGGGACAGACTCTCGCCGTCGGCCAGGTTGTTTGCGAAGACATCGACATGCCGGAGCTGCTCGATCGCGCTCTCGAACTGAGCGATTACAAATCGAAGCGCGAGCGCTTCGCCCGAGACAATCGCGGCAGCAAGATCAAACGCGGAATCGGCTTCGCATCTTTCTTGCACGGCGCCGGATTCACCGGCTCTGGCGAAGAATATCTCGCCTCGGTCGCCGAGGTCGAAGCCACGCCCGAGGGACGCGTCCGTGTCTACGCCGCAAGCACCGAGATGGGCCAGGGCACGAACACAATTTTTTCGCAAATCGCCGCCGATGCGCTTGGGCTCGATTACGCCAGCGTCGAGGTCGTCCAGCCCGATACCGCGCTCGTCCCGAATAGCGGCCCGACTGTCGCCTCGCGCACCTGCATGATCGTTGGCAAGCTCGTCGAATCCGCCGCGATCGGCGTCAAGCAGTCGCTCATGCAGCACGAATTGCTTCACGCAAATTACGATGAGCGCGAATTTGCGTCCGCATGCGGCTTATATATCGGCCGCCACGGTCCGCTCCGCGCGACAAGCCGCTACGCGCCGCCGCCGAATATTCATTGGGACGATCATCTGTATCGCGGCGATGCCTATGGCGCCTACGTTTGGGCCGTCTACGTCGCGGAAGTTTCCGTGGACACGACCACGTTCGAAACTCGCGTTGAAGATTTCGTTGCGCTGCAGGAAGTCGGCCGCGTGATCAATCCAATCCTCGCCACGGGCCAGATTGAAGGCGGCGTTGCGCAAGGAATCGGCTTCGCGCTCTTCGAAAAAGTCGTCTGGCAGGAAGGCCGCATGATCAACAACCAGATGACCAACTACGTCATGCCGACCTCCATGGATCTTCCTTCGATTCACGTTTTCTTCGAAGAGCTGCCGTATTCGCGCGGCCCCGCCGGCGCCAAAGGCATCGGTGAATTGCCGCTCGACGGCACCCCTCCCGCCATCATCAACGCGATCGAGAATGCCACTGGAGTTTGCCTGCGTCGCGTGCCCGCCACGCCCGAAGATTTGATGGAAGCGATCGAATCCGCGCGGGAGAATGCGATTGCCTGAGGCGCCGGGCAAAATCGCCGTTCGCTGCCGCGTGAATGGCGACGAAATCACACTGCGTGATTATCCGATGGCGCGGCTGCTCGACGCTCTGCGCGAGAATTTGGGCCTGACCGGTATCAAGGAAGGTTGCGGCGAAGGTGAATGCGGCGCGTGCAGCATCGAGATCGACGGGAAGCTCGTGAACAGTTGCCTCGTGCCCGTGGCGCAAGCAGAAGGCGCGGCGATCCGCACGATCGAAGGTGTCGCCACATCCGAGCAGCTGAATTCAGTCCAGCAGGCATTCATTTCTTATGGCGGCGCGCAATGCGGCATCTGCACGCCGGGAATGATTCTCGCCGCAGTGAATCTCCTCGAACAAAACGCCCAGCCGGACGAAGCCGAGATTCGCGCCGCGCTCGCCGGAAATCTCTGCCGCTGCACCGGCTACTTGAGAATTTTTGAAGCAGTGCTCCGTGCCTGCGAGCGCACTGAGGCGGCAAAGTGAGATCGTTCATCCCCGCCTACGACATGCAAATTCCTCGAAATCTGCCGTCGGCTCTCGATTTGCTCGCGCGCGAGCCGGGCGAATGGCGCCCCTTCGCTGGCGGCACGGATTTGATGGTTCTGCTCGAAGCCGGAAAATTGCCGCACCGGCGCTACATCAACATCTGGAATCTCGAGGAATTGCGCGGAATCGAAGTAACGTCGTCGCACGTCTCACTTGGCGCGCTGACTACTTACACCGACGTCCGGCGTCACGCCACATTGCAACGCGAATTTCCGTTGCTTTGCCGCGCGGCTTCCGAAACCGGCGCCGTCGCCACACAAAATCGCGGAACGCTCGGCGGCAATATCGCCAACGCATCCCCGGCTGCCGATTCACCGCCCGCGCTTTTGGTATATGATGCCGAGCTCGAATTGACCTCCGCGCACGGCTCGAGGCGGGTTCCCTATCACAAATTTCATTCCGGCTATAAAAAAATGGACCTGCAACCCGAGGAGCTGATCGCGCGCATCTGGTTGCCGCGAACGCAAGCGCGATGGAAATGTTATTTCCGCAAGGTCGGCACGCGCCGCGCTCAGGCGATCTCCAAAATCTGTTTCGCCGGCGCCGCGCAAATCGAAAATGGCAGCGTCCGCGACATCCGCATCGCGCTCGGCAGCGTTGCCCCTACGGTGATCCGGGCCACGCAGACCGAAGCCGCTCTGCGTGGAAAAAATCTCGATGCTGCCGCTATCGCCTCCGCCCGCGCCACGCTCGCGCGCGAAATTGCCCCGATTGACGACATGCGCTCCTCGACTCGTTATCGCCGAGTTGTCTCGCAAAATCTGCTTGAAGAATTCCTCGCTGCACTCGTCAACGCATGAGCTCGCCGGATTTCATCATTCGCGGCACTCGCATTCTGGCCGGCGCAAACGACCGGCCCGCGCCCGCCGCCATTCACATACACGGCGGCGTCATTTCCGCCGTCACGCGCTTCGATGACGTTCCGCCGGGGTCGCCGCTTCACGATGCGGGCGATCACGTTGTCATGCCCGGAATTGTCGATCCTCACGTCCACATCAACGAGCCGGGCCGCGCCGACTGGGAAGGATTCACCACGGCCACGCGCGCCGCAGCCGCCGGCGGCGTCACCACGCTCATCGAAATGCCGCTCAACAGCATTCCGGCCACCACCAGCGTCTCTGCGTATCGCAAGAAAATTGCTGCGGCGGCCGGGAAGCTCTGGGTGGACACGGGTTTTTGGGGCGGCGTTGTTCCCGGCAACGCCGACGAAATCGCGCTTCTCTGGAACGAAGGCGTGTTCGGCTACAAATGCTTCCTCGTGCCCAGCGGCGTGGATGAATTTCGCCAGGTCTCCGAAGCCGATCTCCGCGAGGCGCTCTCCATCATCGCGAAGCTTCATGCGCCGCTGCTGGTCCACGCCGAACTTCCGGGTCCGATCGAAAAGGCCGCGGGCACCATCGTGAATTCGCGAAAATCGAAATACTCCACCTGGCTCGCGTCGCGCCCCCGCGCGGCTGAAAACGAAGCGGTCAAGCTCATGATGAATCTCGCACGGGAATTCACAGCCCGCGTCCACATCGTTCACGTTTCGTCTTCCGACGCGCTCCCGATTCTGCGCGAGGCAAAATCCGCGGGCCTTGCCGTCACCGCTGAAACCTGCCCGCACTATCTGACGTTCGCCTGCGAAGAAATTCCCGATGGCGCGACCGAATTCAAATGCGCGCCGCCGATTCGCGAGGCCGAAAACCGCGAAAAGCTCTGGGAAGGTCTACGAGACTCCACGCTCGATTTCATCGCCACCGATCACTCTCCCTGCCCGCCAAAAATGAAACTGAAAGAGACCAGCGATTTCATGGCCGCGTGGGGCGGCATCGCCTCGCTCGAGCTCTCTCTCCCGGCCGTATGGACTTCGGCGCGCCAGCGCGGCTATTCTGTCGGCCGCATTGCGCACTCGTTGTGCCGCGCGCCCGCGGAGCTCCCGGGCCTCGGGAAGCGCAAAGGACAAATTGCCGTGGGCTTCGACGCCGACATCGCGATCTGGGATCCTGATGCGAAGTTTCGCGTCGATCCCGCCCTCCTCCATCAGCGGCACAAGCTGACCCCGTACGCCGGCCGCGAACTTTTCGGCGTGGTGCTCGAAACGTTCCTCCGCGGTCGAAAAATCCACGATCGCGGTGAATTCATTGCCGCGCCGGCCGGCGCGGTTCTGAAGCGAACGAAAGCATGAAATCTACCCCTCCACGCGCTCGCCGAGCCGCCGCTCCCAAAACACCTCTCCGTGGGCTCGCACGAATCAATGCCGCATCAATTGCCGGCGCATCGGCAGCATTGCGCGATTGTTGTGGCTCGCGAGAATGGGTGCGGCGTATGCTTGCGCGTCGCCCGTTTGAAAGTTCCGAAGAGCTTTACAACGTCGCAGGTCAAGTCTGGAATGGCTTGAGAAACGAACACTGGTTCGAAGCGTTCCGTCATCATCCGCAAATCGGCGCGAAGAATGCCGGACAAAAGCAGTCCCGCACGGCTAAGGCATGGTCCGCGAGCGAACAATCCGCAGCCGGCGCCGCTTCGACGGACGCAAAGGAGCAGCTCGCAGCGGCCAATCGCATCTATGAGAAGAAATTTGGCTTCATCTTCATCGTCTGCGCGGCGGGAAAATCGACGGAAGAGATTCTCGCGCTGTTGAACGAGCGGCTGAGAAACAGTTCGTCGGTCGAGATTCGCGTCGCCGCGGAGGAGCAGCGCAAGATCACGCGTCTGCGGCTTGAAAAGCTTCTAACCAGATGAGCGCATCGATATCCACTCACGTTCTCGATATTTCGCTGGGCCGTCCGGCGCAGGGTGTCGGCGTCACTTTGGAGATCGAATCGGCCGATGGCTGGCGCGCGTTGGGCCGTGGCGCCACCGGCTCCGACGGCCGCGCAACCGATCTCTTGTCATCGGCGAAATTGGTCGAAGGCAAATATCGTCTGCGATTTGATACCGGCGCTTATTTTTCTTCTCGCCAGATTCCGAGCTTTTATCCGAGCGTCGAGATCATTTTTTCCGTGCGTGACGCGGCACAGCAGTATCACGTGCCGCTTCTTTTGAGCCCGCACGGCTACACCACATATCGCGGCAGCTGAATTACGTGCGAAAAATGGATGTGTGCAATCAGTCGATCGTGCATCTAATAGTGAGTGATTCCGCATTTCGTCACTTTGAGACTGAGATTCTTTGTAATTAGCCGGTACGCATTAGTTTTGGGGAATCGCTAACAAACATAAGGACCTAGAGGAGTAAACGGTATTAAGAGCACCAGTACCGAATGATTAAAATTCGAGGTTTTTCAGTTCCGGTACGTTGAATCTCGTTGCTGCTACGATTCACGTCCGGTAAGCTCAGAATCCTCCAGTCCTCTTCGCCCATGCCACAAAAGATCCTACTAGTCGACGACGAATCCGCGCCTCGTTCGGGCCTGGAGATTTTGCTGCGCCGCGAGGGGTTCGATGTTCGCGCCGCCGCGGATGGCGCGAGCGCTTTGAGCCAGTGCGCCGAGTTTCGTCCCGACCTGGTTCTGCTCGATATCGTCATGCCGGGATTAAGCGGCATCGAAGTTTGCCGCCGCATCAAAGCGGCGCCGGAAACGCGGCTCACACCCGTCGTTCTGATCACCGGCTTATCCGCCACGTCCGATCGGATTCAGGGCATCAACGCAGGCGCCGATGATTTTCTGAGCAAGCCGATCGACTTCAATGAGCTTCTCGCTCGCACTCGATCTCTGTTGCGCCTCAAAAATTACACCGATGAGCTCGAAAATGCGGAAGCGGTGCTTTTCAGTTTGGCGCTCAGCATCGAAGCGCGCGATCCCACCACGCATGGGCATTGCGGCCGGCTTTCCGAAATTTCCGCGCTTCTGGGTTCGCGGCTTGGCCTGGAATCGGAACAAGTGACCGCTCTTCGTCGCGCCGGCGTTGTCCACGACATCGGAAAAGTTGCGATTCCCGATTCAATTCTTTTGAAAGAAGGGCCACTTACCGCCGAAGAAGAGGCGCTGCTTCGCGAGCATCCGGTGGTTGGCGAGCGGATTTGCTCGCCGTTGAAATCTTTCCGGCTGGTCCTTCCGATCATCCGCCACCATCACGAGAAGCAGGATGGCACCGGCTATCCCGACAGATTGAGCGGAGAAGAAATTCCGGTCACCGCGAGGGTTCTGCAAATCGTGGACGTCTACGACGCGCTGACAACCGAACGGCCCTATCGAACTGCGCTCTCTTCAGAAGAAGCGGTGGATTATCTCGAACACGAAGCGAAGCTTGGGTGGTGGGATCCGAATTTGCTCGTCGCGTTCCGAAAGATGCTCCGTGACGATGGGTCAATCGTGGATGACATCCGCAGGCGCCACGCGCAAAAACTCCATCGCAACGGAAACGGCAATGGCCACGGCAATGGAAACGGCCACAACGGCAACTCGCGCCGGCATTCCTGAACTGTCCGCTTCCTGCTCCACTCAATCTTTCTTAAGTGACAATCTTTCCTCTCCTGAATAGACCACGAATCGTTTGCCGCGAAGAAATCCAGCCAGCGTGAGATTCAGCTCCCGAGCCAATTGCACCGCGAGGCTCGATGGCGCCGAGACCGACGCCACCACCGGCACGCCCGCGACAATCGCCTTTTGCGCGATTTCAAATCCGCAGCGCCCGCTCACAAGAAGAACGAATTCGGAGAGCGGCAAGCGTCCTTCGCGCAGCGCCCAGCCGACAACTTTATCCACGGCGTTGTGCCTCCCGATATCTTCGCGCACTACGATCGGCTCGCCTCGCGCCGTGAATAACCCCGCCGCGTGCAATCCACCCGTCTTGCCAAAAATATCCTGCGATTCGCCCAGATTTGCTGGAAGCTGGCAAAGCACTTCGGCGCTGACGCGGAAATCCGCATTCGGCTGGCGCAGCAGTCGCGAGCGCACCGCCTCAATCGAGGCCTTCCCGCAAACTCCGCAACTTGAATTCGCGAAAAAGTTGCGCTGAGTCTTCTCGGGCTCGAGTTGAACGCCCGGCGCGAGCTGCGCAATCACAATATTGCCCCGGCGCGCTTCTTCCCCGGCCGTCGCCATTTCGAGTGATAGGATCTGTTCGCGCGATTCGACAATTCCTTCGGTGAAAAGGAAGCCGGCGGCGAGCTCGAGGTCGTGCCCGGATGTTCGCATGGTGACCGCCAGCGGAGTCTCGCCGATGCGAATTTCGAGCGGCTCCTCGCCCGCGAGCGCATCCTGAACGCGGCGCGCGCGTCCTTCGGACCATTCCGTGACTTGCGTCAAATCAACGCTTCGCGGCGGCACGAGAATTCGCTCCTGGAATTGGCAAAATCTAATCCGCGCGGCTGAGGACGTCGCGCTGGGCCTAATTCTCGCACAGTTGGGCCGCCGATTCCGGCGAAGAGCCTCTTCACGCGATGTTGACGCTCCGCCGGCGGCGGCCCGAGGTGTAGAATCCGCAATTGCGGCCGCGAGTCCCTGCGGCATCACGATTTGAAAGTCTCTGGAAAAGGGAACGCCTGCGTGAACATACAAAAAGCAACCGCGAGCTTCGAGAAGTGGAAGGGCGCCAGAACGCAACTCATTCCGCAGGATATCCAATACAAGCACGAACAGATGGCGCTCGACGCGTTTTCATTCTTCCGCGCGACGTTTTACCGCTGGGTTCAGCTCTGGGACGAGGTCTGCCCCGAAGAGACGAAGGCGCCCGTGCTCCTCGCCGTGGGCGATCTCCACATTGAAAACTTCGGGACCTGGCGGGACATCGAAGGGCGATTGATCTGGGGTGTCAACGATTTCGACGAAGTCTATCCCATGCCCTACACGATCGATCTCGTACGGCTGGCCACGAGCGCGCTCCTGGCCATCGAAGAAGAGCATTTGAAAATCACCACGCGGTACGCTTGCGACGCCATCCTCGACGGCTATCGCGACGGCCTCGCGGCGCGCGGACGGGCATTCGTGCTGGCCGAAGATAATAAATGGCTGAGATTGATCGCACTCAGCCGGCTCCGCGATCCCGTCCGCTTCTGGAAGCGTGTGTCAAATCTCGAGGATTTTCGCGGGAACATTCCCGCTGAAATGGAGGAGAGGCTCGAAGAAGACATGCCCGAGCGAGGCCAGCCGTACGTGAAGAAGAGACGCGTGGCCGGACTAGGCAGCCTTGGCCATGTTCGCATACTCGCGCTTGCGCGCTGCTACGGAGGCTGGGTCGCGCGAGAAGCCAAAGCCCTCGCGCCCTCCGCTTACATCTGGGCTCATGGAGGAAAATCCGAAGAAATTCTGTATCCGGAGATTCTCGCGCGCGCAATTCGCGTGCCCGATCCGTTTCTGCACGTTTACGATCGCTTCCTGATCCGGCGGCTCGCGCCCGATTGTTCGCGCATCCTGCTCGCTTCGCTGCCCGAGGATCACGATGAAGCGCGGCTCCTATCCGCGATGGGATTTGAGACGGCGAACATTCACCTTGGCACCCGGAGCGCGGTCCCCCTGATTCTGCGCGACGTCAAGCGGCGCCCAAGCCGATGGCTGCAACGCGCCAGCAAGAAAATGGCGAAGGCGATACGCCGCGACTGGAAAAAGTGGCGCGACGCCTGACGGCTCGCAGTCCGGCGATGTAGTGTCCGCGCCTTTGCCGATGCCCGTGCAAAGGTGTATGCTACGCGCTTTCCGGCCAGACGATCTGGCGCCCGATTACTGATCATGTCCTCGAACGCGCCTGCCATCGCTCCACGAAAAACTGACAGGCTAGGCCTCGCGCATTTCATGATGAAGGCGCTTAAGGAGTGTCGTCGCGCCGCGCACGCTCTCGACGTCGATTCCGTTCATGATTTGCGCGTCGCCTTACGCCGGTCCCGCACGATTGCCAAGGGTCTCTCCGCGATCCATCCCGACAAACTGCTTCGCACCGTAAACAAAGAATCACGCAAGCTTTTCCGCAGCCTCGGGAAGTTGCGCGACGTTCACGTGACGGTCGAATGGGCGCAGAAATTAGCGCCGGAAGATGATCCCCTGAGGGCACGCCTCCTGGAAACCCTTGCAAAAGAAGAAGATATGGCAAAGGGAGAAGCGGCTGCGGCGCTGTCCGAGTTTGACACGCGCCGCTGGCGAAGGTGGGCACACTCCCTCGCCAAGCCGTCCGCACATATCCCCAGGGATAGCCCGGTATTCGAGCATCTGGCGCTCCAGCGATGGGTCGAGGCGCGGGATGCCCACCACCACGCCGTCCACACACGCAGCCGAGTCGCGTGGCACCGCGTGCGAATCGCCCTCAAGCGATTCCGCTACACCGTGGAAAATTTCCTCCCACAACGCTATGCCGAATGGAGCGAGGGACTCAAGCTCGTTCAGGATCTTCTGGGCGCCGTCCACGACCTCGACGTATTGCGCGAGCGACTCGGAAAGCTGGTGACCGAATCCGATGCGGAAGCGGAAGCGCGATGGCTCGAATTGATCGACGCCGCCCGCTCCGAGAAACTTGCGCGGTACCGCGAGAAGACCACGGGGAAGAATTCTCTGTGGAGCGTCTGGCGCGCCGGGCTGCCCGATGGCGAGGCACTCGAAGCCGCCGCGCTGCAAAGCCTGACAACCTGGGCGTCGTTCTTCGATCCTGACTTCGAGCATTCGCGGCGCGTGGCGGCGCTCGCACTGCAGCTCTACGATGCGTTCCGCGATGCGAACTTGCATCGCGCGTTTCGCGATCCGCGATCCCGGCGGATTCTGGAAGCGGCGGCGCTGCTGCATGACGTGGGCCGCGCGAAAAAAGATTCCGGGCATCACAAAGTCTCGTACCGGATGATCCGGAAGCGGCAGCCCCCGCTTGGCTGGACTGCTGACGACATGCTGCTGACTGGTCTTGTAGGGCGCTATCACCGCGGCTCGGCGCCAAAGCCGCAGCAGAAAGCGTACTCGACTTTGCTGCCCGAGGAGCGCGACGCGGTGAACTGGCTCGCGGCGACGCTGCGTCTCGCGGATGGCCTCGATGGCGAACACAGTGGGCGCGTGGCTCGCATCAGCGTCGAAGCCACGCATCCGGCTCTCATGATCCGAGCCGAAGGCTACATTCACGACATGGAATCCGCCGCCGCACTGGCAAAGAAAAAATATTTGCTCGAAACGTTGTGCAAGATGCCCGTGATCGTGCGGCCAGCGGAAGAAGAGCAAACTCGCGCGATCGCGTCCCTCGCTTCTTAGCCACTCAACCGCAAATACGGTTAGCCTTCGAGACGCCTGAGGACTTTCGGCGGGAGAATCCACGACAGCGTAGCTTTGCCAGTTGCGGGCGCTTCGAACTCCAGCGCCGCGACTCCAGCTTTCTTCAGCGCGGTGAAAACTCCTCGCGCGCCAACCAGTTGCGCGATGAGCTGGTCAAGATGAGGGGCGTGGCCAAAGACGATGACCTCCTTGACCCGCAGGTGCACGAGATCCTTCACAAATTCCGCCGGAGTGCTTCCCGGCCGCAGTTCCGTGTTGACCCGAATTTTCTCGCGCGCGTACTCGAATACGTCCGCGAAAATTTCAGCTGTCTGTGAGGCTCGCAGATAGGGGCTGGTGATGAAAAGTGCGGGCCGAATGCCGAGCGCATATACGCCTTCGGCAACTTCGCGCGTTTTCTTGATGCCTTCGCGCGTGAGAAATCGCTCTACTTCGGGCGGAGATTTCGGATCTGCTCGATCGATGGCGATTCCATGCCGGACGAGATAGAGCTTCATCTCTTAAGCGACCTTTTCCTTGGCCGGCGTGCGCTTGAAAACCGGCAAAAGATGAAACTCGCGTTCGAACAAAGCCGCCTTGCGCGTGAGCCCCGCCACGTCGAGCCGCGCGCCATTTTGCATTTGAACGCGGAAAATGGCCTGGCCGCGCACGACGTCCACCGCGACGCCGGCTACCATCCGGCGGTGCTCGCTTTCGAGCTTCTCCGCAATTCGCAGGATCGCTGTCAACAAGCGCAACTGGCGCCGCCGCGTGCTGTCGAGGGCAGCGTAGTATTTGTGGTCCATCTCGGGCTCGGATTTGCAGTTGTGATAGCGGACGAGGCCCGCGACCATCTCCCTCCGCCAGCCTCGCAATCCGGGAATTTCGCCATTTCGAACCAGATATTCGCCGTGACGATGATGCGATTTGTTGCTGACGATATGGCCGATGTCGTGAAGGATCGCGCCGAGCTCGAGGACGTTCCGGAGCTCCGGCCCCATTTCATGCAACGGCCGCAACTGGTCGAAGAGTGACAACGCGAGCACCCTGACTTGCTCGCCGTGCGGCGCATCGTAGTTGAAGCGTCTCGCGAACCATTCGGCGCCGGCGCGGAGGCGCTCTTCCGCCCGGCGCTCCTCCTCATCCGCCGCGACCCCCGAATATTGCGCTTTCATCAAATCGAGAAGAATGCCTTCGCGCACGCCGACTCCGGGTACGAGGAACGTCCGCAGATTCAGATACTGCGCGAGCGTCGCCAATACGATGGCCGCAATGCCGATTACTTCCGCCCGGTCGCGCCTGACACGAAAGACTTTCATCCGATGCGCCACGTCCGCGTTGAGAATTTTCCATATCTGATCCCGCAGCAATCGCACGTTGACCGACGGAAAACCGCGCACCCGCGGGCCCGGCGCAAGAAACGTCAACGCCTCAGCATTTCCTCCGCAGCCCACCGCGACGGCATTTGCGAGATTTTGCGGTGAAGGAATCGCCGACCGCAAGAGAGTCAGCACGTGATGCTTGATGCGCGTTGCGGCGTCTTCCGTGATTACGCCCTCGATGCCGTACGTTTCCATCAGGCGCACGGTGCCGAGCGGCAGCGCCACGCGCCGCTCGACGTTGCCTTCGCGCAGGAAGCTGATTTCGAGGCTGCCGCCTCCCAGATCGAAAATCGCACGCGGCGAAATCGTCTCGCCCAGAGTTTTTAGAACCGCGGCGCAAACCAGGCGCGCTTCTTCTTCGCCGCTGATGACTTCGAGTTCGATGCCGGACTTCCGTCGAATGCGGGAGATCAGTAGTTGGCGGTTTCGGGCTTCGCGGGCAGCGGAGGTGGCGACCGCGCGATACACCGAGACGTGATTCTGTTCCATCATTCGCCGGAAATGCCGGAACACCCGGGCGGCGGCTGCAATCGTTTCGTCGCTTAGGACGTGGCGGGTAAACGCGTTGTGGCCCAGGCGGACCGCCGCGCGTTCGTTGTCCAGAACTTCGTATTTTTCGGGAGACGTCGCGCGCGCGATGACGAGTCGCATCGCGTTCGAGCCTGCATCAATCGCGGCAAGTTGGACCGGTGCGGCCAAGGTTTTTATCGAAACAACGGCGCAAATGCGCTCGACGGCTGATAGTGCGTGTTCTTGATTCCGAGGTGCGCCGCGATCTGCTTGCGAAGCTCGCGATTCACCGCCGGAACCGTTCCCTCTCCATCGAGCTCAATAAATCCGTGCCGGCGCGACAGATATTCGAACTCCTTCTTGATCAGGGACTGGTAGCGAATAAAGGATTGGAAGAGATCGTTCGAGAGCGACATGTCGCGGCCCGACTCCCAGTAGCTGATGGTGTGGGCTTTTTTGAATTCCCTGTCGAACGCGACTTCGGGCTTTACGTTCAGCCAGAAAGTCAGATCGGGCCTCAGCGCCATCTCGTAGATACCGTGCAAATAATCGCGCCCGATCCCGCGAACCGCCGCGCGGGCGATCAGAGTGAAAATATAGCGGTCGGCGAGCACGATCAGCCCCGACCGCAGCGCCGGTAGAATGCGGCGTTCCAGCTGATCGAAAAAATCGGTGCTGTACATCAACGCGAGCGTCAGCCGCGTGACGGCGTTTTCCGCCAGTAGCGCGTCGATGTCGTCGGCCACGAGCGACGACCGCCGCAAGCCGGACGTCTGCACCGCAAATCCCTCCGACTCGAGCCATTCCGTCAGCAAAGCGATTTGCGTGGATCTTCCCGAGCCGTCCGTACCTTCGATGACGATAAGCGTGCCGCTGAGCTCTTCCTCTTTTACGCCGGGAAGCGCAACCCCGTAAAAGCGCGAGGGACGCGATGCTTTTGCGTTCGATGACTTGCGGCCGGATCGCATGTGCGAATTTCCGCCAACGAGGTTTGTCTTTTCGTTCGGCGTCATGGTTTCTTCGGGGCGTACTGAGCGAGATTGATTCGCTCGCCGACAATTTCGCGCATCTGCTTTTGAAGGCGGTTCACCGGCGCAGTCCCGTCCATCAGAACGAATTTGTCGGTCGGAACCATCTGGTCGTAATAGTTCAGAATGCGTTCCTGAAAAATGCGGAAGCTCTCGGCGCGATCGAGCGAAATGCCGAGGTCCATCCCGGCCTCGTAATATTTCAGCTTGGGCCGGCCGGCCATGATGCGGTCGACGGCGACATCGAGCGGCGCGCGGAAATAAAACGTGATGTCGGGCACGGGCGCGAAGCGATAGAGATTTCGCAGCCAGTGCGGTGAGCAGCCGCGGGCGACGTCGCGCGCGAACGCCGTGTAAATATAGCGGTCCGCGAGCACGAGATACCCTCCGTGCAGCAGCGGCAAAATTTGGCGCTCGCAGCGGTCGGCAAAATCGGCGGCGTGCAAAAGCGAAAATGTGACGGGCGTCAGCAAGCGTCGCTGCTTGCCGCGGCGCGTGGCGGATTTCACCAGCGGCGAGGAGTTCCACTCGGTGAAATGAATCCGGTAGCCGCCGATTTCGAGCCAGCGCTTCAGCAGGTAGAGCTGCGTGCTCTTGCCGGAGCCGTCGATTCCTTCGACGACGATCAAGGCGCCGGGATAATCACGTCTGGGGGCGCGGATTTTTTCGAGCGGGCGTTCGGCGACGGCGGCGGTTTCGTGAGAAATATTCTCGGCCATTCCCAACCGTTTCAAATTAAATCGAATTGATATCTTATGATACTCCGGGAGTTACACTGTCATGTGAATATTCTGTTACACGTATCGCCGGACGGCAACGGCCGGCAAAGACTGGGGCGCGGAACGATGGATTTTCGAAAAGCACTCATCGTCAAGCCGGGCAACAAGGCCAAGTTCTCCAAGTGGAATCCCGACGACACGCTGGGCTTTCACAAAGGCGCGAAGTGTGACGCGAAGCTCGCGGACACTGTGGCGAAGCTCGATTCGCTCCAGAGCCTTCTCTACGCCGAAAAAAAACATGCGCTGCTCATCGTGTTTCAGGCCATGGACGCCGGAGGAAAAGACGGCACGATTCGCCACGTGATGTCGGGAGTCAATCCTCAGGGTTGCAGCGTCACGTCGTTCAAGGAACCGACCGCGGAGGAGCTTTCGCACGATTTCCTGTGGCGAATTCACAAAGCGGTGCCGGGCGCCGGTTATTTCGGCATTTTCAACCGCTCGCAGTATGAAGATGTTCTTGTCGTGAGGGTGCATGAGCTTGTGCCCAAGGCTGTGTGGTCCGCGCGATACGATCAAATCAATGAATTCGAGAAGGAGCTCACCCAAAATCGCGTCACGATTCTGAAGTTTTTCCTGCACATCAGTAAGGACGAACAGAAAAAACGGTTCCTCGATCGCATTGACGACGCCGACAAGCGCTGGAAGATTTCTCCGTCGGATTTTACCGAGCGTAAATTTTGGGGCGATTACGTGGAGGCGTACGAAGCAGCGCTGACGCGCTGCAGCACCGACGAAGCGCCATGGTACGTCATCCCCGCGAACAAGAGGTGGTTCCGCAATCTTGCCGTGTCGAGGATTCTTGTCGAAACCCTGGAAGATTTCAAAATGAAATATCCTAAGCCCAGCTTTGACGTTAAAGATGTCAAGTGGAAGTGACCTGCCCGCTGGAATTGGCTTTGCCCGAATTTCTGCTAGAATCGCGCTGCTCCGAAACCTGAGCGGGTGCGCATGAGCGACGCTCTCTTTCCCCGAGATTTCCGAAAGAGCTATCCGCAGGCGGTTCGCGGCGAGGGTTGCTACCTCTTCACCGCGGACGGGCGCCGCTTTCTCGATGCGGCGGGCGGCGCTGCCGTCGTCACCATCGGCCACGGCGTGGTTTCGGTCGCGCGCGCCATGTTCGATCAGGCGGAGCGGCTCGCCTACGTTCATTCCTCGCAGCTCGAATCCGCTCCTTCGGAGCAGCTCGCGCGGCGGCTGCTCGATCTCGCTCCGAATAATTTTCGCCGCGGGCGCGCGTATCTCACGTCCGGTGGCTCGGAAGCCACCGAGACGGCGCTCAAGCTCGCCCGCCAATACTTCCTCGAGCGCGGCGAGAGCAAGCGCGTTCGCATCATTTCGCGCAAGCAGAGCTATCACGGCACGACGCTCGGCGCACTTTCGGTTTCTGGAAACGTGAAGCGCCGCGAACCGTTCGCGCCTATGCTGAACGACTGGGGCCAAATTCCCGAGTGTTATTGCTACCGTTGCCCTCTGGGTCTGCATTTTCCCGAATGCAATGTGGATTGCGCCGATGAACTCGATCGCTTGCTCGGCCGCAGCGACATTGAAACGGTTGCCGCGTTTATTCTCGAGCCCGTCAGCGGCGCCACGCTTGGCGCCGTCCCGCCGCCCAAGGGCTATCTCCAGCGCATCGCGGCGATTTGCCGTGATCGAGGCATTCTGCTCATCGCCGACGAAATCATGACGGGCATGGGCCGCACGGGAAAATGCTTTGCAGTTGAGCACTGGGGCGTGAAGCCGGACATGATTCTCGTCGGCAAAGGCGCGGCTAGCGGATACGCGCCGCTCGGCGCTGTGCTGGCAAGCGAAGACGTCGCGTCCACGTTCGAGCGCGGCTCTGGCGTCGTCCTTCACGGCTTCACATACAGCGCCCACCCCGTGTCCGCTGCGGCCGGTGTTGCCGTGCTCGATTACATCCGCGACAACAAACTTTTTGAGCGCGTAGGCCCCACCGGGACCGCGCTTCGCGAGGCTCTCGATCCTCTCAAGAAACTTTCTGTCGTCGGCGACATTCGCGGCATGGGCTTGCTTCTTGGGATCGAGTTCGTCCGCAATGGGCTGGATTCGTTTCCGCCCGAGGCGCAAATCGCCAACCGCATCGCCGCCGATCTGCTCGAAGCCGGTGTCCTTACGTATCCGATGCAGGGCTCTGTGGACGGCAAGCGTGGCGATCATCTGCTTCTTGCGCCGCCTTTCACGATCTCAAAGGCGCAGATCGAGTTTCTTGCGAGCGCTCTGCTGAACGTGATCAAAGATCTCGATAACGCGCACCGCTCGGGCGCGGGAGGCCAAACTGCGAAGACGTCTGTTTCGTAGGGCCGGCTTCCCATTTTCTCCGGCAGTCGCCGCGGCCGTCTTCGCCGCTGCTGGTGCCATCGCGCTCGCGCTTCCGCGTCCCCAATCGCAGGAATCGCTCGTCGGCTACTCGCCGGCTGCGTCGCAACAGGAGCTCGCGCTCGAATCGCAGTATCGCGCCCTCGCTTCGCGCGATGAAATCGAAAAGTTTCACCGTTATCTCACGTCCGAGCCGCATCCAGCCGGTTCGCAGCGAAACAACGATTTGGCGCGATGGGTAGCCGATCAGTGGAAGCAGCAAGGCCTCGAAGACGTCACGATCCACGAGTACGATGTTTTGAATTCCACGCCCCGCGAAATTTCGCTCGAAATGATCGCTCCTTCCAACTATCGCGCCATCCTGCGCGAGGCTCCGTACGACGTGGATCCCGACACGAAAAATCCGAACGCCTCCGGAGCTTTTCTCGGTTATTCCGCGTCGGGCGAAGTCACTGCGCCGGTGATCTACGCCCACAGCGGCAATCCGGATGACTACGACGTTCTCCGCAAGCGCGGCATCAGCGTTCGCGGAAAAATTGTCCTCGTGCGCTATTCGAATCCCTATAGCTACCGCGGGTTCAAAGCGCTCACGGCCGAACGCGAAGGCGCCGCCGCGATTTTGATTTACTCCGATCCAGCCGAGGACGGATACACAAAGGGCGCTGTTTTCCCCGAAGGGCCGTGGGGACCCGAAACACACATTCAGCGCGGCGCGATCACCTACGATTTTCTCGAGCCCGGCGACCCGCTGACTCCCGGTTGGGCTTCAGTTCCGGGCGCGAGGCGAATCGATCCATCGCAAGCAATCTCGCTGCCCAAAATCATGGGCGTTCCGCTTTCCTGGCACGACGCCAAGCCGCTCCTTGAAAATATGGATGGTCCGATCGCGCCCGATTCCTGGCAGGGCGCCCTTCCACTCAAGTATCGCCTCGGTGGCGATCGCGTCCGCGTCCACCTGAAAGTGGACATGAATACGGAAGTTCAGCCGTACTACGTAACCGAAGCGCGAATTCGCGGCGCCGAAATTCCCGACGAATGGATCATTCTCGGCAATCATCGCGACGCGTGGGTGTACGGCGCGGTCGATCCTTCGAGCGGCACGGCCTCGATGCTCGAGTTGACGCGCGATCTCGGCGCGCTGCTCAAGCGCGGCGTCCGTCCTCGCCGCACGCTCGTCATTTGCAGTTGGGACGGCGAAGAATACGCCCTCACCGGTTCGACCGAATGGGGCGAGCAGTTCGCCGACGAATTGCGGCAGAAAGCGGTGGCCTATTTGAACGTGGATTCGTCCACGTCCGGACCCGTATTCGATGGCACTCCCGTTGCCTCGCTTGCGCCCTTGCTTGTAAATATCAGCCACACGCTTCCCGCACCCGGCGGCGCGACTTTGTACGACGAGTGGAAACAGACCGCGCAAATCGATCGGCGCCTGACCAAGCCTCCCGACGATTCCGAACTTCCCAACACGCGCATCGGCAGCGGCTCAGACCACACTGTATTTCTCAATTTTCTCGGCATCCCCACGGTTGGGCTGCAATTCAACGGGCCCTATGGCGTCTATCATTCGCTCTACGACGATTTCTACTGGATGAACCACTTCGGCGATCCCGGCTACCGTTATCACGCATTGATGACCCAGCTTTGGGGCGATTTCGCGCTGCGGCTTGCGAACGCGGACGTTTTGCCCTACGACTTCGAGTTTTATGGCAAAGACATTCGCAGCTTCGTTGATGAGCTCGACCAGAAAAGCCACGTGAGCGCAAGCGGGCTCGTGGACCTCGCCGCGCTCGACCAGCGGATCACCGAATTCCAGGATGCGGGGCGCGAATTCAACTCCGCCGCCGCGGCCGCGCTTCGTGGCCCTCTCGACGCCGCGACCGAGAATCGAATCAACCAGGCGCTCATTCAAGTGGAACGCAATTGGTGCAATCCTTCTGGAATCCCCGGCCGGCCGTGGTTCAAGCACACGCTCTACGCCGCCCGCTACACCTATGCCCACCTCGAATTGCCGGGACTCACTGAAGCCGCCGAAGCCCGCGATTGGAAGCGCGCCTCCGAGCAAGCCTCCATTCTCGAAAATGAGCTGAAAAAGAATACGGCCCTGCTGAAACAAGCTCGAACGGATTTGGAGACGGCCGCACACGGAGCAAAACCTTGACGCTACGAACTCTCTTAAGGATTTCTTCGATACTTCTTGCGGTCACAGCCGTTTCTCTCACCGCCTCTGCGCAATCGCAGAAGCCGCGTGCGCGCGATCTCGGCGTTCCTTTCGATGGCACGCCCGGCGCGTTGAACGCCGTCACCGACGTAAAGGGCGTGGAAGTCGGCCATCGCACTCTCATCTCCGGTGAAGGCAAACTCCAGGTAGGTATCGGGCCTGTACGCACCGGCGTGACTGCAATCTTTCCCCGCGGCAAGGCGTCATTCGATCCCGTCTATGCCGGCTGGTTCACCGAAAACGGAAACGGCGAAATGACTGGCACCACCTGGCTCGAGGAATCCGGCTTTCTCTACGGTCCCGTGATGATCACCAACACACACAGCGTCGGCGTTGTCCGCGATGCCGTGATCCAGTGGCAGGTCAAGCATGGACTGCCGGGTTCGGAAGACTATTGGTGGTCGCTGCCCGTCGTCGCTGAAACCTGGGACGGATATCTGAACGACATCAACGGCTTTCACGTGAAGCCTGAAGACGCCTGGGCTGCAATGAACGATGCGCGCAGTGGTCCGGTCGAAGAAGGCAACGTCGGTGGCGGCACCGGAATGATTTGCAATGAATTTAAAGGCGGCATCGGAACGTCTTCGCGCAAGCTTCCCGATAAGTTCGGCGGCTACACCGTCGGCGTTTTGGTGCAATGCAATTATGGAGTCCGGCGGCTGCTGAGAATTGCTGGCGTTCCGGTCGGCAAGGAAATTCCCGGGAAGCAAATTTGGGACGAGGACACGGGCTCGATCATCGTCGTTGTGGCCACGGATGCGCCGCTCCTTCCACATCAGATGAAACGAATCGCGCGCCGCGTGACGCTTGGCCTCGGCCGCAATGGCTCGATTTCCGGCGACGAATCAGGAGATATTTTCATCGCCTTCTCCACGGCGAATCCAGGCGCCGGCCTGGCTGTGAAGCCGGTGCAAGTGAGTTCGCTGCCGAATGAGCAGATCGATCCGCTTTTTGAGGCCACGGTTGAGGCCACGGAAGAAGCCGTCATCAACGCCATGGTCGCCGCCGAAACCATGACCGGCGTGGACAATCATCGCGTCGAAGCGTTGCCTCACGATCGCCTGCGCGAAGTTCTGAAAAAATACAATCGCCTTGTCGAGACGAAATGAGCGCGCCACACTCGCGCCCGGGTCGCCGTGCGCCGCATCGAATGAATGAAATCGTGAGATACTTTCGCACCCGGCTTCGCGAGTCAGTCGACCCGGATTCTCGCGGTTTGGAGGGAGCGCACCGATGAAAGGTTTTCTTTGGGGAATCACGTTTACGCTCTTCGTGATCGCTCTTATCGTCTACGTGATCGTCCACAACGGCTATATGGATTTTAGGGCCGACCAGGCGCCCGGTTCCCTTGAGAGAAGGCTTGCGATGCGCGCGATGGACGAATCAACAGACCGTCACGCCCCGCAAGTGCAGAACCCGCTCCAGCCGACCGACGACACGCTCAGCGCCGGCGCCCGCCTCTATGGCGCCAGTTGCGCCGGATGCCACGGTGATCCCGTCAACATGGCCACGCGGTTCGGCGATGCGTTCAATCCTCCCGTGCCGCAATTCTGGATGGATGCGCCCGACATGCCCGATTACCAAAATTTCTACATCATCAAGCATGGGGTCCGTTGGACCGGCATGCCGGCTTGGGGCAAGGAATATAGCGATAATCAAATCTGGCAGCTCGCCACCTTCCTGGCGCACCTCGATAAGCTCCCTCCTGCGGCCGATCAGGAGCTGAGGAAATCGCTTCCGCCCAACCGTTAAATCGCGCAACTTACCGCGCCTCAGTAACTTGCATTTGCCCTCACGGCCCTGTCCCGCCGTACTATTGCCGCCCCTTCTCCCGGCATTTATCGTCATTGGGACTATGAAACCAAAGATGGAATTCGAAAAAGTGCGCCCCGCTTCACGACGGAGTCAGCGCCTCAAGCTGCAGTTTCCGGTGTTCATAACCGTGGTGGGACCCAGCCGCCAGACGAAGACCGAGGAAACCATCACGCTCAACGTGAACGCCTGGGGTGGCCTTTTCGAATTGCGAATGCCCGTGGACCTCTCCGATGCTGTGATTGTGACCAACAAATCGACCACGGAAGAGCAAGAGGCGCGCGTGGCTTATGTGGGGCCGGTCCAGCCCCATGGCCGAAAGATCGGCGTGGAATTTATAACGCCAGCCAAAGATTTTTGGCGGATTCATTTTCCGTCGCCAGGACGCTCGAATGGGGGCGGCAACGGAAATGGCCGGAACGAAATTCGTGGGGGCGCTGAATAGTCGCGTTCTGGAAGCCTGCCAGGCGAAGTCAATCGCGGCAGTACAAATCCGAAAGGTGAACGATGTCGTTTCATTGGCTCGTTGGAGACATTATCAAGGAGGACGCTGCCTTCGCGACTGTGCCGTCGCGGGAACGTCCGCGTAGATCCGTCGCCGATACGGAATTGGAAGCAATGCTCGATTTGCACCGCACCTGGGTTGAATCGCATGGCAAGTCGGGAATGCGCCTGGAACTCGCGCACGCCGATTTCGAAGGGATGGACCTGACCGGCGCGAATCTGCAGGGCGCGGTTCTGAACGGCGCCAACCTCCAGGGTTCCGAGTTGCTGCTCGCTGATCTTCGGGGCGCAAGCCTCGTTCAAGCCAATCTTCAGGAAGCCAATCTTCTCGGCGCCGATTTGCGCGGCGCGAATCTTGAAGGCGCGACGCTCGTGGGCTCCGCCGGGCTGCACACCACTCAACTCGCCGGAGCAAGCTTGCTCTGGTCCATGCTTCCCTCGTCAATTGCGGAATTCGAAGGCCAGAATCTCGCGCAGGCTCGCGCGCGCCATTGTTACCACGTGCTCTTGGCCACGCTGGCGATTTGCGCGCTCTGCTGCCTCCGGATTTTCACCGCTCGCGACGTTCAGTTCTTAAACGATGCGCCTCTTCTGCGCGTGCTTCCCTCGAGCGGCGTCATCCCCATCGCCACCTTTTTCGTCGTCATGCCCATCGTTTTGTTTGGTCTGTTCGTGTATCTCCACATCGCGCTGCAGCGTTTGTGGGAGCAACTCGGCGAGCTTCCGTCGATCTTCCCCGACGGACACTCCCTCGATCGCACCGGCCCGTGGATTCTCATGACGCTTTTTCAAGCGAGGTTCCGCGGCTGGAGAGCGAATTGGGTTGCGCCCTCAGCGCTCCAGATGATCGCTCCATTCGCTCTCGCGTATTGGGCTATCCCGGCGACGCTCTTCTTGTTCTGGGCGCGTTATCTCGTGATGCAGGATATTCGCGGCGCGCTGTTGCAAATTCTCCTCCTCATGTTGTCGGTCGGAATCGCCATGCAATTGCCTCGAGTCCGCGATGAAGGAGTGCCCGAGGCCACTCCGGCGCGCTCCGTCGAGACGATTGAAGAGCCGATTCGCAAAAGCGAAGAGACTGGCGGAGTGCGCGCCGAAGACCAGTCCGCCGGCGATTCGTCGCGCGAGCATTCGTCACTCCGGGATTCGTCACTCGATGACTCGTCGCTCGACGACTCAGAGTCCGAACCGGACTTCGTCGCTCTCGCGGAGCCGATTGAGAACCATGAGTTTCGCGGAGAAGCCCCGCCTGCGCCCGTCATCGTTCCAGAGATCAAAAAGCCGCGTCGCGCTCAAGCGGCTATGGAGCGTTTGGTTTTTGCAGCCGCCCTTGGAGTCTTCCTCGTGATTTTGACCTTGGGCGTTGATTACGGCGTGCCGCACGATTCCAGCGTGATGCCCGATGTTTCGCAAGCCAGCCTGCTCCGCTGGTCCGCCGACGCGTTCTGGACGCTGGGCTACCGTCCTTACGCCAATTTGACCGAAGCAAGCATTTCCACTGTCCCGAAAGATTGGAGCTGGCGCGATGACGATCTTTCCGTCGTGAAAGGCGCGCAGCTCAATGATCTGCGTCTTCGCTATGCCGAGGCATACCGCACCATCTGGATCAACGCTCACCTGTGGAAAGCCGATCTTCGCGGCGCTTATTTCTCTGAATCGGATTTTCGCGGCGCCAACCTGCGCGAGGCGAACCTGCACGCGACCTTTTTCGACCGTGTTCGATTCTTTCGCGCCAATCTTCACGGCGCCGACCTTGAGATGGCGAATTTGACTCGCGCCGACATGCGCGAAACCGATCTTTCCTACGCCAAACTCGGCAACGCCATCCTCGTGGACGCGCATCTGGGCAACGCCAATCTCTTCGGCGCCGATCTGCATTCAGCCCAACTCGCGCACGCCAGCATTGAATCCGCTGATTTGCGCGACGCGAATCTCGCGAACGCCGATTTGAAGCTCGCGAGCCTTCAGGATGCCTATCTCTGGTCGGCGAAGTTGCCCGGAGCCGACTTGAAGGACGCGGAGTTGAAGGGCGCGATTCTGATCGAGGCGAGCCTGCGCAATTCGAATCTGGAAGGCGCTGACTTACAGGGCGCGGTGCTGCGAGGGACCGATTTCTCGGGCGCTAATATCGCCGGCGCCGATCTGCGTGGCGCGACCGGCCTGACCGCGGCGCAGATCTGCTCGGCGAAGAATCGCGCCGGCGCGCAATATGACGACTCGCTCGCGCCGCTCGTTGAGGCGCAGTGTGGAGCGACGGCGACTTCAGGGGGAAGCGCAACCGCGCCGTCCACCCCCGCGACCGCAGCCTCCACTAACCAACCGAAATAGCCGCAGCTCCGCCGCTATTGCGGCTGTTCCGGCTTCTCTTTTTCCTTCGGCGCTTCCTGCACAACTCCAATCATCGGCAGAAGAGCCTTGTTCATTGTTTCATTCAGCGCGGCCAGATCTTTGTCCTGCAGGTCCTGCCATTTCGTCAGATCGTCGTTCGCAAGCGCTTCCAATTGAGCCTCGACGTCATACTCCTGCTGCGTCGGGGCCGAATCCGCGCTGTCCACGGCGTTCTGCAAATAACCAAGCCGGCTGTGTAGATCGATTGGATAATTCAGAAATTCTTCCGAAGCCGTTACCTTGCTGTCCGCGATCTCGTCGGCCAGCGCCATCATCTGCTTGTCCAGCGCGTGCGCGGTGGCTAATATCGGCCCCGCGGCTTCATCCTTCTCCAGCCGCTTGGAAAGCGCTTGGATTTGTTCGTGAACGCTGCGCATTTGCAGCACGGCAAGATGCGCCTGGTCCATGATCCCGCCGATTTTCCCGACCAGCTCGAACTGCTTCTGGAGATCGTCGCCGCTGACCTTGACTCGCGGATCGAGCCGAATTTCCAGCGGCTGCGTGTAAGACCGTCCCCCGGCCGTGAGCTTCAGCTGATAGTCGCCGGGAAGTGCGAGCGCGCCCAGCGGATCGCCTTCATCGTAAATCGCTTTCGGAATCTCTCGCGGTTTCTCATACCTCAAATCCCACACAAATCGATTCAGGCCGGCCGCCGCCGTCAGCACTTCCTGCGCCGGCACATTTTTCTCGTCCTCATCGCGATCTTCGTCCTCGTCCGTCTTTTTCGCCTGGCTCGTGAATTTGCGCACCGTCTTGCCCGCGGAGTCGAGAATCTCGAGCGTGATCACGTCCTTCTCATCCGGCTTGTCTTTCAGCCAGTAATAGAGCGTCGCTCCGTGCGGCGCTACTTCTCCGGCGAGATCGAGATGCGATGTTGGTGCGTGAGCGCCCAATCGAGATCGGATCGCGGGACGCGGCTTGAACATGAATGCGCTCGCGCCTTTCGGCATCTCCTCGAACTGTCGCAGCGGAGAGATGTCGTCGAGAATCCAGAACGATCGTCCGTGCGTCGCCACGATTAGATCGCTGTTTTTGATCGCCAGATCGTGCACCGGCGTCGTCGGCAGATTCAATTTCAGCGGCTGCCAATGCTCGCCGTCGTCGAATGACATGAACACGCCGGTTTCCGTTCCCGCAAAAAGCAATCCGCCATGCTCGGGGTCTTCGCGAACCGCGTGAACGTACGAGCCTTCGGGAATGCCGTCGGAGATGTTTTTCCAAACCGCGCCGTATTTATGCGTGCGAAAAATGTACGGATGAAAATCGTCGAGCTTGCGCGCGTCCACTGCCACATAGGCTGTGCCCCCGTCGTGCCATGACGCGTCGATCAGGCTCACCAGTCCCCACTCCGGCATTCCCGGTGGCGTGACGCTCGTCCAGGTAATCCCGCCGTCGCGCGTGATATGCACCAGGCCGTCATCCGTCCCCGCCCAGATCACGTTTTGCTGCGCCGGTGATTCCGTCACCGTAAAAATCAGATCGTAGAATTCGGCGCTCGAATTGTCCTTCGTAATCGGCCCGCCGGAAGATTGTTGCTTGGTTTTATCGTTGCGGCTGAGATCGGGGCTGATGACGCTCCACGTCATTCCGGCATCTTTCGATCTGAATAGCACGTTCCCGGCGTAATAAAGTGTGTTGGGATCGTGCGGAGAAATCACGATGGGCTGCGTCCACGTAAATCGGTACTTCGCCCCGGCCGCGCCCCGGCCGTCCGGATCGTCGGGCCACGGCGAGATGTCCTGCACTTCGCCGGTGCTCTTGTCGAAGCGCGTCACTTCGCCGAAGTACGAACCGGCATACACGACATCCGGATTCGTCGGATCGGGCACGACGTAGCCGCTTTCTCCTCCGCCCACGTCATACCAATCCTGGCGATCGATGCTGCCGTGGTTCGTGTCGCTCGCAATCGCAACCGTACCGCTGTCCTGCTGCGCGCCGTATACGTAATACGGATATCTCGAGTCCACCGCGACGTGATAGAACTGCGCGGTCGGCTGATTCATCAAGGTCGTCCACGTCTTGCCGCCGTCTTCTGTGACCGCCGCGCCGCCATCATTCGCATTGATCATTCGGTTCGGATCCGTCGGATCGATCCACAGATCGTGATGATCGCCATGAGGCGCAGGAACGCGTGTGAAATCCTTTCCGCCGTTTGTCGAGCGGAACATTCCCGTATTCAGCACATAGACCGTATCCACGCTCTTCGGATCGGCGAACACGTGCGTGAAATACCACGCGCGCTGGCGAAACCTCTGATCCGCGTTGAGCAACTCCCACGTGTCGCCGCCATCTTCCGACCGGTACAATCCCCCCTTCGCCGCTTCAACCAGTGCGTACACGCGATTCGAATCTGCGCCCGATACGGAAACTCCGATGCGCCCGAGAACTCCTTCCGGAAATCCGTGACCTTCAATGTGCTTCCACGTTGTTCCGCCATCAATCGACTTATAGAGCCCGCTGCCGGGACCTCCGCTCGTCAGGCTCCACGGCGTCCGGCCAGCCTCCCAAAGCGCGGCAAATAAAGTGTTCGAATTTTGTGGATCGAACACGACGTCAATCGCGCCGGTCCTCTCATCCTTGTACAAAACCTTGTCCCAGGTCTTTCCGCCATCGCGGCTGCGAAAGAGACCTCGTTCGGTGTTCGTTCCGTAAGCGTGCCCAAGCGCGGCGACGAACACGATATTGGCGTCGTGCGGATCCACAATCACCGCGCCGATGTGCCGCGTGTCCTTCAGTCCAACATTCGTCCACGTCTTTCCTGCATCGAGCGACTTGTAAACGCCGTCTCCATAGGAAATATTTCCGCGAATGCACGCCTCACCCGTTCCCGCATAGATGACGTTCGGATCCGATTCGGCGACCGCAATGCTTCCGATCGAAGAAACTGGTTCTTTGTCAAACGTGGGCTCCCAGGTAAGCCCGCCATTCGTGGTCTTCCAAACTCCTCCCGAAACTGCGCCAAAATAAAACACGCTGGGATTTCCCGGAATGCCCGTGGCCGTGATCGATCGCCCTCCTTGGAATGGTCCGATCTGCCGCCAGCGCAATCCCTGCAATTGCGATTCGTCCACGTGCTGCGCCTGCGCCCCGCTCGCCGCCAACAGTGCCCACAGAACGATCGCCGCGCCGAAGAACCGCTTCACCCACCGGGTACTCGCCATGTCCCAAGCCTTTCCGAAAACGCAAAGTAAAAATCGTACGTGCGCGGCCGCGAAAAATAAAGCAATTGATGCGCCAAGATTTCTGAACTGAGAGTCACCGCTTGGCGGGCAAAGCTGCCGGTTTGCGCCAGAACATCCCGGGGACGAACCGCGGCTTCGAGCCCATGGCCGCGCGATAGGCCGGATTCGCCATCAGGACGGTTTCCTCGACTTTGATCCGGCTGCGTAGCAACCAGCAGTATCCAAGCGTCCCCCAGATCGACGTAATCCACGCCGTGTGAACCAGCGGAAGCGAGACTAACTCCACGATCACCGCAAGATAATTCGGATGGCGTATCCATCGGAACGGGCCGCGCGTCACCACGCCAAGATCCGCCGACGCCATGACCTGCACGTTCCAATGTTCGGCCAGGATCGCGATCACCCACCAGCGGAACACGTCCGCCGCGATGAACACGAGCCCTGCGCTGATCGCCAGCGCGGGAATGAACGGGCGGTGCAGCAACAAAACCTCAAGCCCTGCCGAGATCAGCACGCCCGTATGCAAAAGCACGGTTGCGCGGAAATGTGGCTCGGGAATCTTTGCGACGCCGCGCTCCGCCAGCCGCCGCTGATTGCGCGCGGAAATCTTCAGCTCGACGATCCGCATGATTCCGACTAAAACGAGGAGTACAAGGAAGGCCGCAACGCTCACCGGCATTGCGGTTCAAGCCCAGCGAAGGAGAAGCAATTCGGCGCTGAATCCCGGGCCGAACGCTGCCATCAGTCCATACTGACCCTGCTCAACGTGTTTCTTTCTCAGCCAGTCGTGCAGCACGAACAGCACTGAGGCACTCGACAAATTCCCATATTCATTCAGGACATCCCACGACGGCCCGGTCTTGTGCCGGCACAAGCCAAGCTCCTCTTCCATGTAGTCCATCAGCTTTCGCCCACCGGGATGCAGCACGAACGCGGCGATATCGCTGCGCTTCAGATTCTGGCGGGTCAAAAAGCAATCCACAAGCTGCTTGATCTCGCCGCGAATCAGGTCCGGCACATCCTTTGAGAGGATGATGTGAAACCCGTCTTCTTTCAGGTCGAATCCCATCGCGTCGTGCGAGCTTGGAAACAAATACGTCTCGGTGGCGAGGATTTGCGGGCCGGTCCGCGGCTCGCTCGAGATAATCGCGGCCGCCGCGCCGTCGCCGAATAGAATGCTCGAAATAATGTTTGCCTGCGTGAAACTGCGCCGCTGAAACGTCAGGCTGGGCAGTTCGACGGCAATCAGCAGCACATTCTTTCCCGGCCCGGCTTTCACGAATTCCTGCGCGCGCGCGAATGCCGACGCGCCGGCCGCGCAGCCCAGCTCCGTAATCGGCAGCCGGCGGACGTCCCGCCGGAAACCCATGCTCTCGATCAAGTGCGCTTCAAGCGAAGGAATCATGAAGCCCGTGCACGAAACCGTGATGATCCAGTCGATTTCTTCCGGCTTCATTCCCGCTTGCTCCAGGCATTCCCGCGCCACCCGCTCGCCAAGCCGGATCGCGTGCTCTTGATATTCGGTGTTCGTCTGCTTCAGCGGCCGCGGCTCGATTGTGTATTCGAGCGGGAAAATCGTGTAGCGCTTCTCGATGCTCGAGTTGTCCACGATCGCCATCATTCCATCGAGTCGCGCACCGTCCAGCATGAACACGCGCTGCATGTGCGCTTTCACTTGCTCGCGCGACACGATGTGTTCCGGCACGGCTGTGGATGTCGCCACGATCGCCGGTGAGTGGCCGTTGCGCGAAAAGTTGTCAGACGCAGTCATCTAGTGTTCCCCGCTAAACCATTCAATCGAGAGCTCGCCCGTTCGCCCGCTGAACAGGCTTCGGAACGCACCCCTCATTCTCAGCTTCTATGATGTTCCAAATTGCCGCTGAGAGACGCCCCAGGACTGGGATAAGTAGCACCGGCAGCAAGAGCGTGCAAGAATATCAGATTCAGCCTCAACGTCACGCGATTTTACTTTCGCCCGCCGCCTTTGCCCCCTGCATCAGCGGCCCCGCATCGTGCCTCGAGATGCGTTATTCTATTCTACGCGCACTTGCGCGCCGCGCGTTTGCAATTACTTGCGCTTTCAGCTAGGTTCTTGGCTGAAGTTTTTTGCCTATAGTTGGCGTGGGTATTGGTTCCGGCTGGTCCCCGCGGATCAAATCCAGCACCGAACGCGTTTGCGGACTATCTGAGGTTTTGCCGAATGACTGATTCCATCGCCGAAAATGTGATCGCGACTCTTGCCTCCGTAAAGCGAATCCCGGCCGAAAGTATCAAGCTCGAGACTCCGCTTCAGGAATTGGGGATCGATTCTCTCGATACCTTCACTCTTCTTTTCGAGCTCGAAAGCAAATTCAATATCTCCATTCCCGACGACGAAGCCCGCAATATTCGCACCGTCAGCGACATCGTCGAGGGAATCCGCAAGCTCCTGGCCGCCGGCAATAGCGGACCTTCGAATCCATCAACGGCGCCGGCGGACTAGCGGATGCCCGATCGCAGAGTCGCTGTCACGGGCCTCGGCATTATTAGTGCCGCCGGCCTCAACGCCCAGGAAAACTGGAATAATCTTCAGCGCGGCCAATCGGCCATCGGCCCGATCAAATCCGTGGATACTTCCAATCTGCGCTTTCAGAATGGCGCTGAAGTGCGCGGCTACGATCCTGGCGTTCATTTTCCCGGCAGCCAGCAGGATCATCTCGACCGCTTCGCGCAGTTTGCCGTCATCGCCGCGCGCGAAGCCGTCAAACATTCGGGCGTCGCGCTCACTCCGGAATTGCAGGAACGAACCGCAGTGGTCCTGGGAACCGGCGTCGGTGGACAAGCGACGCAAGATGCCGGCTTCGAAGATCTCTATCTTCATCGCCGCGGCCGCGTCCATCCGCTCATCATTCCGCGCGCGATGGTGAATTCAGGAGCGAGTCACGTCTCGATGGAATTTGGACTGACGGGCCCGGCCTTCGCGGTCTCCACTGCCTGCTCGTCATCGAATCATGCCATCGGCCTGGCATTTCAAATGGTGCGGCGCGGCGATGCGGATCTCGCGGTCACCGGCGGCAGCGAGGCTCCCTTCGGACTTGGTTTGTTGAAAGCCTGGGAGGCGATGCGCGTGATGGCGCCGGACACGTGCCGCCCGTTCTGCAAGGATCGCCGCGGAATGATTCTCGGCGAAGGCGGCGCCCTTCTCATTCTCGAGCCGTTCGAATCCGCGCAAGCGCGTGGCGCCACCATTTACGGCGAAATCGCCGGCTTCGGAATGTCGTCGGACGCGCACCACATCACGCAGCCCACCGTTGCAGGCCCGGCTCGCGCGATGCGCTGGGCGCTGCGCGACGCCAAACTTTCACCGGAGCAGATTACCTACGTGAATGCCCACGGCACGGGCACGCCCGGAAACGACCCCACGGAAACGCGCGCGATCCACGAAGTTTTTGGTGCGCACGCGAAACGCCTCTCCATCAGTTCGACGAAATCCATGCACGGCCACGCTCTTGGCGCGGCGGGCGCGCTCGAAGCGTTTGCAACTGTGATGGCGCTGCGGGAGGGAATTCTGCCGCCGACGGCGAATTTCACGGAGCCCGATCCGGAATGCGACCTCGACTACATTCCCAATCAGCCCCGCGCGCTCAAAGTGGAGTACGCACTTTCGAATTCCTTCGCATTCGGCGGCTTGAATGCCGTGCTGGCGTTCCGCGCCGCGCACTAGAATTCACCGCGCCAACGCCCAAAAAGTGTGGCGATTAGAATTCTGTAACCCCTTTTTTATCTGCAGTTTAACCTCGCCGCCAATCAAAACTTTGTGGCGATTAGGACTATTCCCTGAAGGCAAGCACTGCGAACGAATGCGGATATGCTTCGCCCACATTGCTTGCATTCGATTGCCGCCAGATACTACAGTCTCGACGAGCGGTTGCAGGCCACGAGCGGAAGGAGCCAGTCATGCTGAGGCAGGTCGCGGAGGGCGTGCTGATCCACCAGAGCGAGTTCCTGCAGACCAACACCATTGTCGTGCAGGGCCGGGCTGGCGTGTTGCTCATCGACCCCGGGATACTCGACTCCGAAATGGCCACCCTTGCGGACGACCTTCGCGAGCTGGGTCAGCCTGTTGTGGCAGGGTTTTCCACGCATCCGCATTGGGATCACCTGCTCTGGCACGCGCGGCTCGGCACAGCGCCCCGTTACGCCACGGCTCGCTGTGCGGCCACTGTCCGAGACCGGCGGCTGACGGACGCGGAGGTGAAGACCCGCGTCGCCGCCCAGTTCATACCGCCGGACATCGCCCAGCGGGTATCGCTGGACCTGTTCGGCCTCATTACCGGCCTGCCCGCCGGGACGCCGCGGATTCCCTGGGATGGCCCACAACTCCGCATTATCGAGCATCAAGCGCATGCCCCGGGCCATGCGGCGCTGTTGATTGAGGAACGCGGGGTTCTCGTCGCCGGTGACATGCTTTCTGATGTGTTGATTCCGTTGCTCGACTTGAACGACACCGCTGACCCGATCGAGAACTACCTCGCAGGCCTGCGGCTGCTCGAGGGCGTGGCGGGCGACGTCGGCGCCGTCATCCCCGGCCACGGGTCCGTCGCCGGAGCTGATCAGGTACACGCACGGATCGACCAGGATCGGGCGTACGTGCACTCCTTGCGTGACTCCCAGGCTATCAGCGACCCGCGGCTCGCCCCAGCGGCCACGTACGATTGGCTGCCCGTGCACACGATGCAACTCGAGCGTCTCGCCCAAAGAAGCGAGCGCAGCGCGACGCCCAGCTAGCGAGAGAAAAGACGCAGGCCCTTCGGCAATTCAGGGTAAACACGAGGACCGCGCCACGCCGAGGCGCTGCGGCTAATTGCCAAGCCAAAACAGCGGAAGCAGACCAACCACGGCATAAACCAGCAGCAGAATGAGGCTCTGGAGGCCGGTCTTGCGATCGCCGAATCCGTAGGCGTAGCCGGCCTTGACGACATTGTTGCTCGCAGCCGCGACCGCAATCGCGGACGCCGCAAGCGGTACAGAGACGTTCGCGCCGGCCGTGCTCGCGAGTCCCAGAACAAACGGAGCGATATCGGTAAATCCAGTGAGCGCTGCGAGCCCGTAGATCCCGCCGCGCCCCAAATAAATCCTCGCGTAGTAGGTCAATGCCAGCATCAGCGCAAACACGCACGCGAACAAAAATGCTTCGCTGATCTCGAGCGGATTTCTGGCGACCGCGTCGTTCTTGATCTCGCCTGATGCCTGGTCCGGCCGCGCGGACCAGATCCAGGCGGCGACGATTCCGGCAACGGTCAGCGCGATGAACCACGGGACAAGCTTCGCGGCCACGGCCCGGCTAAACATCGCCACGAGAATGAGGATTCGCGCGTAGGCCACGCTCGACGCAAGGAGAATCGAGCCGGAAAACAGATGCGGGCGCTTCTCTTCCTGCGCCCGCTTCGCGAGAACCACCGTCGCGACCGTCGAGGAATACATTCCGCCCAGAATGGCCGCAAAAAGGATTCCGCCTTTGCCGGTGGTCTGGCGTTGCAGGACGTAACTCGCGTAAGAAAGCGCGCTGACGGCGACCACGACGAGCCACGTCTTAAACGGATTGAATCCAAACGGTCCGTAGGTTTGATTGGGTACGATCGGTAGAATTACAGCGGTGAGAAACAGAAACTTCGTGAACGTGAAAATCTCTGCTGCGGGCACTCTGTTCGACAAGTCCTCGAGAAATACCTTCAGTTCGAGGAGCATCAAGCTGATGACGGTGAGCGCCGTCGCCAGCCAGAATTGCTCGTGAGCCACGAGCGCGCCGACTACGTAAGTGGCGAGCCCCGAAACTTCGGTCGCGGCGCCCACGACTTCCGTTCGCTCGAGTTTGTGCTGGTACGAGAGCCACAGGAACGCGGCGACCACCGCGAGCCCGGCGGTAACGGGAATGACGGACGCCGGAGCCAGTTCCGCGAGCGCAAACCCAAGCAGGCCGATCAGCGGAAAAGTGCGCACGCCACCGAAGGAATAATCGCCGGTCTTGCGCTGTTCCTCACGTTCGAGGCCGATGAGGAAGGAGAGAATCAGCGCCAGAACGATCTTCGTCGCTTCCGGCGGCATCATCTGCATCAAGTGGGCAATCACCGGCGCACAACTCCGCTCGCTCCACTTCTTCTTCCCGCACGAATTGTTGGGTGTCGCATTCGGGTCTGTTGTAGTGGCAGGTTACCGGAGATAGGCACGAAACTCAATCCATAGCGCGTCGCGATGCATGCATGGCCTTGAAGTCCGCGGCCACGAGATCCGGTTTACGAGGATCGGGGTGCGGCTTCTACGATTGACACCAGCTCTCCCGGCACCGGAATGATGCGCTCGAACTCGAATCCGGCGCCGCTCAACAGCTTTTTCCATTCCGGGGCGCTGCGCTCTTTGCCTCCGGTGACCGCCAGCATATTTAAATCGCTCATCAACCGGACCTCCAGCTCCGGGTCGGCATGATCCACGACATCCGGCAGAACGAACTCAATCATAAGAACGCGCCCTTCTTTCGGCACAACGCTTCGGCAGTTGCGCAAAATTCCGATTGCCGCCTCATCTCCGTATCCATGCAGGACGTGTTTCATCACATAAACATCCGCGCCCGGCGGAACGGAGCCACATAGGTCCGCGACCACAAATTTGCATCGCGCCGCAAGCGCCTTCGCTCCGAAGCCAGCTTTTGCCCGCTCGATAGATTCCGGGCGATCGACCAGCATTCCTTCCACATTCGGATAAGCCTCAAGCACGGCTGCAATCAGCGATCCGCCGCCGCCACCAAGGTCCGCGACGCTGTGATACTTCGAAAAATCCCACGCGCGCGTGATCGGCATGTAATCTTCCGCGGGCGCTGTGCCCATGACGGCGCGAAAGATTGCGGAACCATCGGGAGCCGTTGACCAGCGAGGTGTGATGCCCGCGCGCTCCATCACAACCTGAGCCTTGTCTCCGGTGCGCACGCATTCGGTGAGTTGCACCCAACTGTCGGCGAGAAGATCGGCCCAGAATACGATCCCGTTCCACTCCGAATTCGGCGCGTCTTTGCGCAGCGGCGTGCCAAAAGGCGTCAGGGCGAAGCGTCCCGGAACCCGTTCGGCAACGACGCCGAAGCTGGCAAGCGCGCGCAGCAGCCGGTAAAGCGATGCCGGTTGCGCGCCGCACGCAACTGCGAGCTCATCAACGGACCGCTCGTCATCGCCAAGCGCATCCGCTACACCCAAACGGGCGGCGGCGCAAAGCACCCGGCTCCGCGAGTAGCCCATGGCCATTTCGGTGAGGACTTTGTTCTGCAAAACATTGCCGATCCCTGCGGAAGTTCCAGCCATCGCACGTTCCCTCCAGCCGCACTATACCGGATTGCGTCTGATTGCCGCTGGTTGCCCCTGGTTGCAAAGATAGCCGGCGACACCAGCGGAAATATCGGCGGTTCACCGGCGAGGGCGAAAAAGAGTCACGCAACGCGGCTCATCCGCTTAATCGCGTTTCACTCGCTATCGCGCCTTTTCGTGAATCGCCTGAAACTGGAACGAGTAGCCGGCCCCAATCAAGTGATCCACACGAAAAGCAAATCCCCGCCCGGCACGACGGTGCTCGAATCGGTTATCGCCGGGCGATCGGTGTCAATCACAGGCGGCGCGCTGCCGCTGCTCGGCTGGTCCTAGCCGTAAAGCGAAGCTGTTCCCGCGACAATGCAAGACAACATTAAGCTCGCGAAAACGAGTTTGATTCGGAAGATACGCGCACCATTCGACCGATGGTCTTGGCAAGGCTGCGTAGTACAAATCGGAAAGCAAGGGCGCCACCGAATTTATCACAGCATGCAGAGCGTTCCGCGAGTCTCGCCGGATTCGCGCAGCCGCAGCTTTTCAGACACGGACCGAATGCTGAATGCGGTTAGAATGCTGTTGTACCGCGTAAGATGGAATGCTGCGTTACGCGCCGATGAACCCTCATAGTCTGGCTCAATATCTGCTCTTCCTGGCGATCGTCACCGCCCTCGTCAAACCTTTGGGCGGATACATGGAAAAAGTTTTTTCAGGGAAGCGCAGCGCGCTCGATGGTTTATGCCTCCCAATCGAGAGGCTCATTTATCGCGCCACAGGAGTCGATTCCGCTCGAGAGATGGCTTTCGGCGAATACGCAACTTGCTTCGTTCTCTTCGGCCTGTCCTGCACGCTGCTTCTGTATGCCATTCTCCGGCTCCAGCAGTTTCTTCCCTGGTTTTATCCCGCGTTTCATACCACGCCGCTTTCCCCGGACTTGGCGATGAATATAGCAATCGGCTTCTCAACGACAACCACTTGGCAGGCTTATAGCGGCGAATCCACCCTGAGCTACTTCAGCCAGATTGTGGGGCTTTGCGCGCAGAACTTCCTGGCGGCCGGCGCCGGGCTCGCAGCCGGCGTGGCCTTCATTCGCGGGCTGGGGCGCGAGATGTCGAGCACCCTTGGCAACTTCTGGGTGGATCTGACGCGAGCGCTGCTCCGGATCCTCTTGCCGGGAGCGCTGCTCGGCGCTCTGCTGCTTACCTGGCAGGGCGTTCCCATGAATTTTCACCCCTATGCCGTCGCCACCACTGTCGAGGGAACCAGGCAGGTAATTCCGCAGGGACCGGTGGCCGCGTTCGAAATTATCAAGAATCTCGGCACGAACGGCGGCGGCTTTTTCAATGCCAACGGCGCGCACCCCTACGAGAACCCATCGGCGCTCGCCAATTTTCTCGAAATGCTGGCGATCATGCTTCTGCCAGCCGCGTTGACCAACACCTTCGGCAGGACGGTCGGCCAGCCGCGCCAGGGATGGCTTTTGTACGGCGTAATGGTTTTGCTGTTCGCGGGCGGATTGACGTTCGTGGACCATTTCGAGCAGCGCGGCAATCCTCTCATGCAAGGCGTCGATTCCACCCTTCGTCCAACTCAGCCGGGCGGAAACATGGAGGGTAAGGAGGTTCGCTTCGGCATCGGAAGCACTACGCTGACCGCCCTGGTGACGTCCAATACGGCCACAGGTTCGACGAACGCCGCGGACGACAGTCTTACTTCACTCGCGGGTATGGTTGTGCTGATGAACATGCTGATCGGTGAAGTTGTCTTCGGCGGGCTTGGAACTGGCCTCTATAGCATGGTGATGGCTGCAGCCATAGCCATCTTTCTTGCCGGGCTGATGGTGGGGCGCACACCCGAATATCTAGGCAAGAAAATCGGGCCGCCGGAAAACAAAATGATCGTGCTGTACGCCCTGGCCGCCCCGCTTGTGGTCCTGCTCCTCACGGCGGTTGCCGTCGCCAGCAAGGCGGGATTTTCGGGATTGACCGTCAACACAGGTCCGCACGGTCTTACCGCAATTTTGTTCGCTTACGCTTCCAGCTTCGCGAACAACGGCCAGGCATTCGGCAGCCTGAATGCGAATACGATGTTCTACAATCTCACCACAGCTGTGGCCATGATGGTCGGCAGGTTTGGTCTGGCAATTCCGGCGTTGGCGCTCGCGAGCTTGTTCGCACGGCAAAGAAACACTCCCGGCTCGACGGGAACTCTTCCCACCGATTCCGTGACGTTCGGCTTATTTCTCACCGCTTGCATAATCACCTTGACCGCTTTGAGCTATTTGCCCGCGCTGGCTCTTGGTCCCGTGCTGGAACGCTTGCTGTTTGGGACTTAGGTTGAAATCTCTACGCCTTCTCTTCGTAACTCGTTCTCGTACAGCCGGCACTTGGTGGCGCGGGCATCTTGCCCGCGTACTGGCTCTTCATGAGAACAGTCGTTCCCGCATTCTGACTACTGAATTGGACTGGAACCGGGATTGGAGCTCTGCGCTTGTCCCCAGCCTTGCGGCGTCGGCGTCCACTGCCGCGTGAACATGTCGGCAAGCGTGAAGGAAAGCAGCAAAGCGAGAAAGAAAATGCCGGAGAGAATCACCACGCGAGTGAGGCCCGAGCTGTATTTGATGTGCATGAAAAAGAGCACGACGAGGAGCATCTTGACCACCGCAATCGCCAGCGCGGCCACCGTATTCATCGCCCCGAGATCGATGAATGCAACGCCCGTGGTCAGCGCCGTCAGCGCCAGCAGGCACAAAAATACCGTCACGTAAGTGCGGACGGGAACGATGTGCCCGATCATCAGTAGCGCCCTCCGATCAGGTACAGCAGCGGGAATAGAAATATCCAAATAATATCCACGAAGTGCCAGTAGAGCCCGCTGACCTCGACCGGCGCGTAATACTCCGGCGAGAAGCGGCCTCGCCACGCCATGATCAGCATCACCGTCATAATTCCGAGCCCAACGATCATGTGCACCGCGTGCATGCCGGTCATGAAAAAGTAAAAGCAGAAAAACATTTCAACCGAGCCCATCGGCGGATTCCCGTGAACTTCCTCCTGCGGATTCCAATGCAGGCCCGGCACGAAGCCGTACTTCCATTTGGTGGCGTATTCGTCGAATTTAATTCCCAGGAAAGCCGCGCCGAGAATCATCGTCAGAATCAAAAAAAAGATGAGCGCCTTGCGCTTCCCCGTTTGCGCCGAATGCACGGCCATGGCCATAGTCAAGCTGCTGCCGATCAATACGGCGGTATTCGTCGCGCCGAGTTTGATATCGAGCAGCCGGCTGCCGCCTTCAAAGCCCGGAAGGTAGAGCGAGCGGTAGATCGTGTATGACGCGAACAGACCACCGAAAAACATGATTTCCGTGACCAGGAAAATCCACATGCCGAGGTTTCCCGCCGCGTGCTGCTGCTCCATGTCGTCAAATTGATGGCGGAATCCCGGAACATGCGTGCCGGAATGAGGCGCGCCTCCGGGAACTCCCGGCGCGGCAAGTTCAGACATGCTTCTTCTCCGGCTTCGCGTAGGCGTACGCTCCCTCGGTCACAATCGGAGTCTCCTCGAAATTTTCAGTCGGCGGCGGCGAGGGCGTCTGCCATTCAAGCCCCTTCGCTCCCCACGGATTCGGGCCCGCATGCGGGCCGTAGCGAATCGAGTAGATCAAATAAATCAGCGGAATCACGTAGCCGATCCCCAGAATCGAAGCTCCGGCGGACGACATGATGTTGAGAACCTGAAACTCCTGCGGATAAACGGCGTAGCGCCGCGGCATTCCCAGATATCCCAGCACGAACTGCGGAAAGAATGTCAGATTGAATCCGGCAAAAATCACCAGCGCCGCGAAGCGCGCCCAGCCATCGGAATAGAGCCGGCCGGTAATCTTGGGCCACCAGAAATGCAGGCCGCCGAGGTAGGCCATCATCGTTCCACCCACCATGATGTAGTGGAAATGCGCGACGATGAAATAGGTGCCGTTCAAATGCACGTCCGTCGCCAGCGACGCCAGGAACAATCCCGTCAGCCCGCCCATCGTGAAAAGGCCGATAAAACCGAGCGCATACAGCATCGGCGCCTGATACGAAATCGAGCCCTTATAGAGCGTCGCGGTCCAGTTGAACACTTTGATGGCCGAAGGAATCGCCACCAGAAAACTCAGCACCGAAAAAATCAATCCCGCGTACACCGATTGCCCGGTCACGAACATGTGGTGGCCCCACACCAGAAAGCCGAGAATCGCGATGGCCATGCTTGAGAACGCCACGAAGTTGTAGCCAAAAATTCTCTTTCGCGAAAACGCCGTAATCAATTCGCTCACCACGCCCATCCCAGGCAGCACCATGATGTAAACCGCCGGATGGGAATAGAACCAGAATAAATGCTGGAAGAGCAGCGGATCGCCGCCGATGGCCGCGTCGAAAATTCCGACGTGCAGCACGCGCTCGAGCCCGAGCAATACAATCGTGATTGCCACCACCGGCGTTCCCAGCATGATGATGACGCTCGTCGCATAAATCGACCACAGGAACAGCGGCATCCGGAACCACGTCAGTCCCGGCGCGCGCATTTTGTGGATCGTCACCACGAAATTCAGGCCCGTCAGAATCGACGAAAATCCAGCAATGAACACGGCGAGCGCCGTGGCCAGCACGTGCGTTTGCGAGTAGAGGCTGCTGTAGGGGGGATAGAACGTCCAGCCCGTGTCGATGCCGCCGCTCATCAGCGCGTACAGCATCAACGATGCGCCCGTGATGTAGAGATACCAGCTCAACAGATTCAATCTCGGGAAAGCCAGATCGCGCGCGCCGATCATCATCGGCACCAGGAAATTCCCCAGCGTCGCCGGAATCGAAGGAATCAGGAAGAAGAACACCATCACGATGCCGTGCGCGCTGAAGAGCTTGTTGTACGTGTCCGGCTGGACCAGCGAGCCCTGCGGCTCAATCAAATGGATCCGCATCAACACGGCGAACATGCCGCCGATGAAAAACATCACCGAAATCGAGGCGAGATACAGAAGCGCGATGCGCTTGTGGTCGGTGGTGAACAGCCAGGATTTGATGCCGTAGCTCGCGTTCAAATAATTAACGCGCGATGCCGCCGGCGCTTCCAGAACCGCCGTGCTCATTTCCCCGTCTTCCTTTCTTGCGCTCCGAGCGACTTCACGTAAGCGATCAACTGTAGAATCTGCTCTTCATTCACTTGCCCCTGAAACGTGGGCATCACCGGCGTGTAGTTCGGCAGCGGCATCGAGTTCGGATTCACGATTGCCTGTCGAATGTAGGTTTCGTCCGCAATGCGCGTCTCGCCGCTTCGCAGCGTCACCGGCTTGCCGAAGAGCCCTTGAAGCACCGGCCCGCGCCCGGAACCGTCGGCCACATGGCACGTGATGCAGCCAAGCTGTCCGAACAGCCGCTCGCCCGCCTGCGCCATCGTTTCGCCGTGCGCCCCGCCGCTCAACCACTGGGCGTAATCGGTCGGCGTCATCACGTAAACCCAGCCGATCATTCCTGAGTGCTCGGTCCCGCAGTATTGCGCGCAGAAAAAGTGATACGTGCCGGTCTTCGTCGCCTGAAACCAGATCGATGAGTACCGCCCCGGCAGCGCATCATGCTTGATTCGGAACGCCGGAATCGAAAAATCGTGAATGACGTCCTCCGACGTCATCGTCAGCTTCACCGGCACTCCCACTGGCACGTGCAGTTCGTTGATTTCGCGCGGGCCCTCGGGATGCTGGAGGTGCCACATCCATTGCTTCCCCACCACAAAAATTTCCATCGACGCGTTCGGCGGCCGCGCGTTTTCGAAATAGAGGCTTGAGCTCCAAACGAACACGACCACGCAAATCACCACGGGAATTCCCGTCCAGGCAATTTCGAGCGGCATGTATGTATGAGTCTCGCCCGGAACCTCGTCTTCCGACCGGCGGCGGTACTTCACCATGAAATAAAAAATGATCGAGAAAATCAGAAACGTGAAAAACAGCGTGATCGCGGTCAGGAAATAATGCAGATGGTCCACTCCCGCTGCGATCGTCGAGGCTTCCGGAGGCCTTAGAGGGAAGCCCGGCCAAAAGATCGCGGCGATCGAATCGGCGGCGAAATGAAAAATGCCGGTCATGAATTGAACTCGCTCAAGCTCCCGCCTCGTGCCGGGGAAGATGCCGGTGTTCGCGCCTGATCAAAACGATCAGCAACAGCGCGATGCCCAGCATCGTGATCAGCCCCGCGCCTTGCAACACGCGCGAAATCAGCAGCCCGTATTTTCCCGTCGCCGGATCGTAGTGATAGCAATACAGCAAAATCTGATCCACTGGAGAGCCGATCTTTCCCGCCGACGCTTCTTCCAATCCGAATCGCAAGTCTCGAGGCGGATATTCGATTCCATAAAAGTAGCGCGCGAGCCGTCCGTCCGGCGTCAGCACCATGATTCCGCTGGGATGCGCGAATTGCCCGGACGTCTTGTCGTACGCGTAATGAAAACCCACGGCCGCCGCCAGCGCTTTGATCTGCGGCTCATCGCCCGTCAGAAAATGCCATCCCTGCTCGACACCCGGCCGCGCGTAAATGCCCACGTACAACTGCCGCTTCGCTTCGGCGAGCACAGGCCGCTCCGTTGGATCAATGCTCACCGTCACAACTTCGAAATCCTTTCCCAGTTCGAGCGGCACTTCCTTCAAGCTGTACGCCAGGCTGTTCAGCACCTGCGTGCAAAGCATCGGGCACTGGTAGTAAACGAGTGTGAGGATGACGGGCTTTTGCCCAAAGAATTCGCCCAACTCCACCGCGTTGCCCTTTTCGTCGCGGAATTTCAGATCGAGCGGTATCGCCGTATTCAGCTTTTGATCGAACGCCACATCCTTCAGCAGTTCCGGCCGCACTCCCGCGCTTTGCACCGGAGCCGAATCGCTTCCGGTCTGCTGCGTCCAGAGCGATTGCGCATGCGCCGCATCGCTCGTCGCCGCGCCAACACACGCGCCAAAGATTATCGCCAGTAGCAATCGCATGGCGCCTTCATCTCGTACCGCCCTCGGCAGGCTTCGATTCCCCGCTGGCAGACGCATCGGGCTTCTCAGCTTGTGGCTGCGCCTCGCGTGCCGGCAGGCCGCGCTCGATCACCAGCCGCATCGCTCGGTCAATCGGAATTCGCACCACGCCGTTGTGCTCGTCCACCCATCCGTACGAATTCAAAATCTCTTGCTGCTTCTCCCAATAGCTGTGAATGTCCGCTTGCGGCGTCACTTGCAATCGCGGCGACGGCGGCAGCGTTCGCGCATTCTCAAAGGGCGATGCCGCCGGGCCCAGATTCTGCGTATGCGCATAAAATCCGAAAATCCATCGCATCCCGATCGCGACAACGATCAGCAGAATGGCCAGCCCAACGCCGAACTTGACGATGCTCGCCGGATTGGCGTCGCTCGTTTCGTGGCCCACGTTTGGCGTTGCCGGCCGATTGTGCGGATCAATCGCCATGTTGCAGCACTCCTTCGAATCGCGGATCGTGCAGCGGCACCAGCGGCCGTCGGCTCAACTGCCACGCGAATGTGGTCACCCACAGCCCGCCGATCGCCACCAGCAGCGTCAAATCCAGCGGGTGCACGCGCGGCCCATCCGGCTCGAATGCCGGCGCCACCAGCCAGTACACGTCCACCAGGCTGATCGCAATCAGCGCTCCTCCTATGATCGCCAGCGTGTGAATCCGGCGCTTCAAATTCCGCTGCAGGAGCAGCAGAAACGGAATCGCAAAATGGAAAATGATCAGAAACACCGCCAGCGCCGCCCATTGGCCATTCGCGCGCACCAGATACCACGAAATTTCCTTCGGCAAATTCCCCGACCAGATAATCAGGAACTGCGAAAACGAGAGGTACGCCCACAGCATCACGAACGCGAGCAGCAGATTACCGAGATCGTTGAACTGGTCGGCCGTCACAATGTGCGCCATCGGCTCGTACTTCGAAAGAGCCCGGGCGACGACGATCACCAGCGACATCGCTCCCAGCGCCCCGACCATCATGAATATCATTCCCAAAATCGTCGAGAACCAGTGCGGCTGCAGCGACATCACCCAATCCACCATCGCGTAGGTGAGCGTCAGGCCGTAGAGAATCAAACCCGGCCCGCTCATTCCTTCCAGCCACTTCGCGGTCGCCGGATTCCCCGTGCGGTCCTGCTCCTCGGACCATTTGTTCAAGAAATGGCTCAGGATGAACCAGATCATGAAATAGATCAGCGCGCGCACCATGAAAAAATTCAAGCTCAGATACATCCGCTTGAACTTCAAGACCGGATCGTCGCCCAGACCGCCGGGTTGCGCCCACGGAAACAATCGCTTGAGTCCGAAGATCAGCGGCAAAAAGAGAATGAACATCAGCGGAAACGTGCGCGTCGCCGCTTCCAGCGGCCGCCGGATCGGCAATCCCCACTCTCCGCCCGTCAGGTGATGCATCATCAAAATCGCCATCGAGCCGAGCGGAAATCCGATCCAGAAAACGAACGCCAGCAGATACGACCGGAAAAACTGCTCCGGATGAATCGCGTAGCCTCCAATGGAAGTAAACAGCGCCAGCAATCCAACGAGTGCTCCGGCGCGAATGGCCCGCTCGAAATTCGGTGATTGCGATCCGTTCATTTTTGCGGCTCCGCGAAGCTCTGCCGCTCGTTTTCCGGCACGTCCGCCATCGTCGCGTGCTCGCTCAATTGCAGCGCTCGAATATACGCCGCAATCCGCCAGCGATCTTCCGGCGTCACGCGCGCCGCATAGCTGTACATTGCGCCGAATCCGTTCGTCATCACGTCATAGAAATGCCCGATCGGCGCTTGCCGCAGCCGGTCGATGTGAAATGACGGCGGCTGCGGAAATCCCCGCTGCACGATCATTCCGCGCCCGCTCCCCGTGTAATCGTGGCACGGGCTGCAATAAATGTTGAAGCGCTGCTGGCCGCGCAGAATATCGTTCGCCGTGATGGGAAACGGAAACGTGTCCGTCAGTTTGCCGTCCACTTTCCCTTTGTAGAGTTGATCGTCAATTCGAAGCTGCCCGCGCGCGACTGTACCCGTAACCGGCTGCCGCGCCGACCGGCCGTCGTCGAAGAAACTGCTCGGCGCGTACGGGTCGTATCTCGGCTGCACGTGCATATCGAGACGGCAGCCCGCGAATACCATCGCTGCCAGCAGCGCGCCACCCAGCAAACCGCGCCGCCGCGTGCATCCCGCTCGCGCGCGTGCCGGTCTCGCGCCCGCTCGTTGTCTCGAATTTTCTCTACGCTTCAATTTCGTACACACCGTGCGGTTTGAGCGTCTCGAGAAACGTCTTCGTTCCCGTCAAATCGAATTTCTTGTCTCTGGCCTTGATGCACAGAAAAAATCGGTCGCGCGTCGCCAGCGCGAAACGCTTTACATTGAAAACGGGATGGTATGGCGTCGGCAGGCCGTTCAGCGCCAGCATTCCAAATACCGCCGCGAGCGCCGCAAAAAGCACCGTCATCTCGAATGTAATGGGAATAAACGAAGGCCAGCTATTGTAAGGCTTGCCGGCCACGTTCAGCGGGAAGCCGATTACGTTGGGATAGTACTGAAGAAAAAATCCGCCCATGCAGCCGAACAATCCCCCGGCAAGAACGATTACCGGCAAGCTGCTGCGATGAAATCCGCACGCTTCCGCGAGCCCTTCGATCGGCATCGGCGTGAACGCATCGATTCGCCGGTAGCCTTCCTTTTGCGCTCGCTCTGCCGCGTGCAGAAGTTCTTCCGGAGTGTCGAACTCCGCCAGCAATCCGTAAATCGGTTTCTTTCTCATCCTTCCGCGAACTCCGCTACCCCTCCGACATCTCCGGATTCGGATTTCGCACCTTCGCCAGATACGTCGTCCGCGGCCGCGTATTCAGTTCCCCCAGCAGCAAATAATTTCTCGATTGCGCCTTGAGTTTCGACACGCGGCTCTCTGGATCGTTGATGTTTCCAAAAACAATCGCGCGCGAGGGGCACGCCGCCTCACAAGCCGTCACGATTTCGCCGTCGCGTACGCTGCGATCTTCCTTTTCAGCTTCAATCTTCGCTGCGTTGATCCGCTGAATGCAGTACGTGCACTTCTCCATCACCCCGCGGCTTCGCACCGTCACGTTCGGATTCCGCAGCGCGAAGAGGCTCGGCGTCGTCCAGTCCGAATACAATTTGAAATTGAATCGCCGCACTTTATACGGGCAGTTGTTCGAGCAGTAGCGCGTCCCGACGCACCGGTTGTACACCATCTCGTTCAATCCCTCGGGGCTATGCACCGTCGCCCCCACCGGGCACACCAGTTCGCACGGCGCGTTCTCGCATTGCTGGCACATCACCGGCTGGTAATACGTTTCCGGATCATCCAAATTGCCGCGAAAATAATTGTCCACGCGAATCCACTGCATGTCGCGGCCCTTCCCCACCTCTTCCTTCCCGACGACAGCGATGTTGTTTTCCGCCTGGCAGGCCACCACGCACGCCGCGCAGCCGTTGCAGCTGTTCAAATCCACCGACATGCCCCACGCGTACCCTTCGTACTTGTAATCGGGGTAGAGCGACTTCCGGTCGGTCGTAATTTCCGGCGGGTCCTTCGCGAAATCCGGATTCTTGCGGAATTCTTCGAGCGTAGCCACCCGCAGCACGTCGCGTTCATCCGCCGCCGCGCTCTCCTCTTCGATTCTTTTTCCGTCCTTGTCGATCACGTGATGGTTCTGCGTGGTCACCAGCGGATACGTCCCGCCCGTTTTCTCGATTCGCAGCCCCGCCGCAATCCAGCCAGCGTCAGAAGTCCTCAACGTGTAAGCGTTAAATCCGATTCCCGTCCCAACGCGCCCTGACCGCTGCCGCCCGTATCCAAGATGCAGCGTCGCGGCGTCATTCGGATGGCCCGGCATGATCCACACGGGCCCGCTGACTTTGCGCTCATTCAAGGTCATCTTCACCACGTCGCCGTTCGTGACGCCCAGCCCCTCGGCCGTCGCAAAGCTCAGCATCACCGCGTTGTCCCACGTCAATTTCGTCAGCGGTTTCGGAAGTTCCTGCAGCCAGCCGTTATTCGAGTCTCGCCCGTCGCCAATCGTCGGGTCGGGCCGGAACGCCACTTCGAGCACTCCTGAACGCGCGTCGGCTTGGCTATGCCGCGCGTTGCTGCCGGCGCTGAGATTCGGCGTGATGCCCGCGGGTGACGCTTTTCCACTCACCACGCCGTCGTGCAGCGACGTCTCCCAGAAATCCTCGAATTGCTTGTCGCTCTGCTTCGCCGCGCGTTGCCCGCTCCAATAGTCGCGAACGATATCGTGGCCTGTCTTCCCTGAATCTCCGGCGAGCGTCGCCACCAGCTCATGGCACGATTTGCCGTCGTAAAGCGGCGCGATCAGCGGCTGGACGATGCTTGCGGTTCCGTCATACGCGCGCGCGTCGCTCCAGGATTCCAGGTAATGCGCCTCGGGAACGTGCCAGTGGCAGAGCTCCGCCGTCTCGTCGATGTAAAGTCCGGAATGAATGCGCAGCCCGACTTTCAAAAACTTTGCCTTGAAATTCAAATCGGCCGGCGCGGTGTACACCGGATTGCTTCCGAGAATGATCAGCGTCGTCACCTGGCCCGCATCAATTTCCTTTACGAGCTCGGCGAGTCCGTCCGCTTCCGGGCTCACTTCGATCGGATCGATGTAGATCACAGTCTTGCCCGCGTTGCCCAGCACCTGGTTCATCGCATTCACTCGCGCGTGCACGGACGCAGGCTGCGCGTCGCCGGCTATGATCAGGCTCGCGCCGCGATGTTTCTGCAAATCGCGTGCCAGCGCCTTCACCCATTTCGTCGAAACGCCTTCCGGCGTCGGCGCCTCGCCCGTCGGCACGCCGAGGGCCGACGCGAGCGCTCGTGCGAATCCCTCAATCTCCGAGCCGCGCAGCGACAGCCGGTGATCGGCCATCACTCCGGTATTCGTCGGCGTGCTCTCGACGGCGTACAGGCGATTCATTTCCGCCTGCGGGTTCACGATGCGGCGGCGTTCCGCGAAATCGCGGCCGTAGCGCACGCTCGTCGAGCCGCTGCACAGAAAATCCGAGTCGAGCGCCACGATCACGTCCGCCTGATCGAACCGGTAGACCGCATTCACATTGCGCCCGAACGAAAGTTGCGCCCCTTCTCGCGCGTTATACGGACCGCAAGGTTCGTGCGCGTACCACTTGGCCTGCGGTAACTGCCCGAGCAGCGCTTTCATCTGCGCCGCGAACGTCGGCGACGTCTTCGCGTCGGTCAAAATCCGCAATCCCGCTCCTTTGTTGCTCTGCCAGTCGCTTCGCGCGTTGGCAATCGCCGTCAGGAACGCCGGCCAGTCGGCAATTCGTCCTTCGTGCACGATCACTTGCGAACGATCCGGATCGTAGAGCGTCAGAATCGACGCCTGCGCGAACGTATCCGTCGAGCCCAGACTTGCCGGATGCTCGGCGTTGCCTTCGATCTTCGTCGGCCGCCCCATGTGACTCTCGACCAGCAATCCAATCGCGCCTTCGGGCCTCGGCATCGACGTCGCATAAAACAATGGCTTGCCCGGAATTATTTCTTCCGGCGGCCGCACGTACGGAACGATTTTCTCCAATGGAAGTTTTGTGCACGCGCTCAATCCCGAAAGCGCCGCCGACGCCGCCATCAATTTCAGAACATCGCGCCGCGAAACATCGCTTGGCTCCGGCTCTTTTTCAGGATCGTTTGGAAATTCGTGATGCAGGTACGATTCGTATTCAGGCGTGCCCGCAAGGTCTTCCAGGCTCCGCCAGAATCGCTTCCCGTTCGCGCCGCCAAGCCCTGCACGCGCGGCGGCTAAATCGAGTGGCCGTTGCGGCGCCGCGGCTGGCGTGGCCTCGTGCTCGTGTTCGTGCTTGCTGCCGTGATCGTGGCTCTCGAAAATGCGCAATTTCTCGCTCATCGGTGGCACGTCCAGCAACTCGTCATATACGTCTTGTTCTGAATTTTGTACTCGCGCACCAGCTTCCGCCCTAATTCCAGTTGATTCGACGGCGGCTGATACGTCGTGCTGAAAACGTATTCTCTCGGCCGGACGTACTTCTCCGGCTCCCGGTGGCAGCCGATGCACCATGACATTTGCAGCGTGTTCGCCGCCCACGTCAGCGGCATGTCCGCAATCGGCCCGTGGCACGTCGTACAGCCCACGCCTTTCGCCACGTGGATGCTGTGATTGAAATAAACGAAATCAGGCAGCGCGTTCACTCTCGTCCACTCGATCGACTTGTCCGTCTGGTAGCTCGCGCGCACCGGCTCGAGCATCGGCGCCTTCGTCCAGATCTGCGAATGGCACGTCATGCACGTCTGCGTCGGCGGCAATCCCGCAAACGATGACGTTTCCACCGACGTGTGGCAGTAACGGCAGTCAATTCCCAGTTCGCCCGCGTGATGCCTGTGGCTGAACGGCACCGGTTGTTCCCTCGGCTCATTCACGTCCGTCACGTAGGGCGATCCCGTCACCGCATACACAACGTACCCGAGCAGCGCTACAAAAAACGCCGCGCCATAAATGCTCAGCCGCGATATCAGGTTCGTGCTGCGATGAAAAATTTGCGTCATCGGTCAATTTCGGGTGCCGGCTTTCCCGCTCTCGCGCCGGCCAATCGCTATTCCTCGTCTACTTCTTCTCTTCTTCCTCCACCAGCGTCCGCATTTCAAAAATCGAGATCACCGGCAGATACCGGATAAACAGATACAGCAACGTCAGGAACAGCCCGACCGATCCTGCCAACGTCATCCAATCCCATTTCGTCGGGTAGTACATTCCCCACGACGACGGCAAGAAATCCCGATGCAGGCTGATCACCACGATCACAAACCGCTCGAGCCACATCCCCGAGTTCACGACCAGCGAAATGACGAACAGCGCCGGCACGCTCGTGCGCACTTTCCGGATCCACAAGCTCTGCGGAATCGCGATGTTGCACAAAATGAGCATCCAGTACGCCACCCGATACGGCCCTCCAAATCGATTCAGAAACGCATATTTCTCAAACGTGTCGGCGCTGTAAAACGCCATGAACGTTTCCATCATGTAGCCGTACGCGACGATCATCCCCGTCGCCAGCATCACCTTCGCCATGTTCTCCAGATGCCGCATGGTGATGAAATCTTCCAGGTGGTAATACTTCCGGATGGGAATCGCCAGCGTCATCACCATCGCGAACCCGGAATAGATCGCGCCCGCAACAAAATAGGGCGGAAAAATCGTCGTGTGCCATCCCGGCACAATCGCCACAGAAAAATCGAAGCTCACTACCGTGTGCACCGAAACCACCAGCGGCGTCGCTAGCCCCGCCAGCAGCAGCGACGCCAGCTCGTACCGGCTCCAGTGCACCGCCGATCCACGCCAGCCCATCGCCAAAATGCCGTAAACAATTTGCTTCACCCGGCTCTTCGCGCGATCCCGCAGCGTCGCCAGGTCAGGAATCAAGCCCACGAACCAGAACAGCAGCGATACCGTCGCGTACGTCGAAACCGCGAACACGTCCCACACCAGCGGGCTGCGGAACTGTGGCCACGTCCCCATCACATTCGGATACGGAAACAGCCAATACGCCAGCCACGGCCGCCCCATGTGCAGCAACGGGAACATCCCCGCGCACGCCACGGCAAACAGCGTCATCGCTTCCGCGAATCGATTGATGGATGTGCGCCACTTCTGCCGAAGGAGAAGGAGAATGGCCGAGATCAGCGTGCCGGCGTGTCCGATTCCGATCCACCAAACGAAATTGACGATCGCGAATCCCCAGCCGATCGGTATGTTGATGCCCCAGATGCCCACGCCGATCATGAAGAGATACGTCACGGCGTACAAAAACATCATGAGCAACGCGAACGAAATGGCGAATCCGAAGAACCAGCCCGGCCGCCGCCTCTGTCCCAAAACGATCGAGCTGATTTTGTCGGAGACCGACGCGACGGTGTACCCCGGTCCGAGCACAGGCGCTCCCTGACCCGTTTCCGCAGCGCGTTGGAGACTCTCAGGTTCCAATGAGCAATTCGCCCCGGTGAAAGTATGTGATCTTGACTGACCTAGGAGCAGTCACACGCAGGTCTGTTCTTGATGAGCGGCCGGAATGATCGGCGAGTCACTGCCGCGCCGGATGCGCGGCGCCTCGTCGCGGAGCGCGCCGTTTGAGTCGATCCCCACGTCCCAAAACATTTGGCGCTCCCGTCCGGGCTCAGAGAACGGAGTAGCATAAAACTTGAGTGTTACATTCGCAAGACGATTCCCGATAATTCCCTTCCACGCGCTTTTCCCGCGCGCTTCGCCTTCGCGCTTTTCTCCCGCGCTTTTCCCTGGGCTTTTCCCTCCTGCTTTTCCCCCCGCGCTTTTCCATGGGCGTTTGCCCCGCGAATGGCGGCGATCCCTGAAAGCTACGTCGTCATCCGGCCTCTACCGTTCGTCGTCATCCGTCCTTGTGGGGTTCGTCGTCATCGGCCGGCCACATGATTCCGAGGGATCACTGCAACTGGCCACAATTAAAAATTCGGCGTTCCGATGAGACGGACCGGCGTTGCGATTTTTGCAACGCCAATCCCGCTCTTCTTCGTTTCTTTCTTCATTTCTTTCTTCATTTCTTTCTTCCTTTTTTCTTTCAAATCTCAAATTTCAAATTTGAAATTTCCCGTCTTTTTCCGCCCTCTCGCTCTTCGCCGTCATCCTGCAGGCCCTGCCTTCCCTCCCTCCGCTCTCTCCCCAAAAGAAAAAGCGTGCACCCGCGCCGAATCTCATTAAGATGTCTCCCTTCATGGCCATCAAACGCGACTTTCACCGCTGGTATTCCCCGCGCCTCGGCCGCGATATGGTCGTCCTCGTCTACGGCCATTGGGGCGCGCCTCTGCTTTCCTTCCCCACCAGCGGCGGCGACGAATGGGAATATGAAAATCAAAGCATGATCGAAACGCTGGGCGAGTTCATCGACGCCGGGCGCATCAAAATGTTCTGCGCCGGCCAGGTGAGCGATCAAAGTTTCTACAACAAGGGCGCTCATCCCTTCCATCGCAGCTACGTTCAGGCGCAATTCGACGCCTATATTCGCTTTGAAGTCGTGCCTTTTATCTGGGATAGCTGTAGGACGCCAGGAATTCCCATCAGCACATTCGGCGCTTCACTCGGCGCCTATCACGCCGTCAACACTCTCTTGAAGCATCCCGACGTCATCAAGCGCTGCTTCGGTCTCTCGGGCCAATACGAAATGCGCCGCTTCATGGATGGCCTGTACGACGACAATTTCTATTTCAACAATCCGGTCGATTACGTTCCGAATTTGAACGACTCGGGCATCCTCGCGCAGCTCGCCACTTGCGACATCCATCTCGTCACCGGCTGCGGCCCGTGGGAAAACAGCGCTTCGTCCTACTACCTCGCTTCCCTTCTTTCGAAAAAAGGAATCCCCCATCATCTCGACGATTGGGGCCCCGAAGGCGGCCACGACTGGCCCTACTGGAAGCATCAAATGTGGGAATACGTCAACCGGCTTTTCTGAGGTGGTATCTCTTAATTCCTAGCTCTTAACTCTTCGCTCTTCGCCTTCGTTCTCCGCTCTTCACTCTTCGCTCTTCGCTCTCGACTCTTAACTCTCAACTCTTAACTCTTACCCCCTAGCCGTCCCCTTCCAGCCCAAACCTCCCCAACTCATACTTCCCCTTCCTGATCACCTGATCCTCATCAATCCAGACATCGCAATGCCGCGTCAGCACGTCCACGTGCGTCTTCGATTGCCAGCCCGCATGTGTCTGGCTCCCGTACGGATCGCCAAACGCCAGATGCACGCCCGGTAGTTTTTCATCCTGCAGCAGCACGCCGATCATTTCCGATAATCCCAGATTCGTCCCGAACGCCAGCTCGCCCACGCGATCGCTGTTTTCATCCGTGTGGCAGTAGCTCCAGAATTCTTCCTCGAGGTCCCGCCGCTCGCACGACGCCGATTTCAGGCGTCCCGCCTCTACCTCCAGCACCAGCGGCGTTTCCTCCAGCGTTCCGTACTTGGCGTTGAAATGATCTCCGGCCGTGCCGTCGCAAACGAAAGTGCCGTCCACACGCGCCGGCGTCGTGAACACTTCCCCTGCCGGCAAATTGGACCAGTATCGCGGGCTGATCAATCCGCTCGTCTTCACCCAATCAAACGCAGGATCGAACGTCGCCGTGATGGATGTCCCGCCTTTCGTCGAAACTTTCAGGACCGTTGCCGACCTCATCCGATCGCGCAGCCGGTCGCTCAGCCGGTCCACCTTCGTGTAATCCGTTCTCATGCCTTCGCGCATGATTTGCGGCGTCACGCTGACCATGTGCGCGTACCGAATCTGCCGCCGCTCCACCACTCCCACAATCTGTTTTCGCGCGCCGAGTTCGCCCGGCAGCGGCTGAAAGCACAAAATTCCCGCATCGGCGCGTTCGAAGCCGGCCAGGATTTCTTCCGGCGCTCCAGCGAGCGGCCGCGCGGCATAATCCTCCACGCGATATCCCGTCCACTGCGCGCGCTTCTCATTCAGCGCAAACGCGAGGCTCGTCGCCACTTCGCGGCTCGCCTCGTCGTACACCAGCGCCACGCGCTCTCCGCTCTGAATCGCCAGACACGTATCCACCGCGTTCTTCGCGCCCGGCAAAAGCTCCGCATTCATCGCATCCAACTGGATCTCCCTCATCTCGCTTTCTATTTTATTTGCATCCCCGGCGTCTGTCTAACGCCTCTCTCTCTTCGCCCTTGCCTTTCCCGCATCGTACCGCCGGCTTGCCGGCTTGCCTGTTTGCCCTGAGTTTCCTAAGGGCCTGCTCTTCGCCTTTTCCGCATCGTACCGCCGGCGTCTCGTCGCAGATCCTGAGCTTCGAAGGGCCGGCTCTTCTTCCTGGCTCTGCCGTGGGGCAATACCTGGCCTCGCTGCGCCCTTTGAACGCTCTCATTTGCGCCGTCCGCATCCCGACGTTTCGGGCCCGAGACCGCTTGCAGTCGAGGAATTTCTCTTCCTCTCGACTCTTAACTCTTAACTGTTGACTCGCCCTCCGCTTTCCCCTCACTCCTTGTCATACACCGCCACGCTCGTAATCTTCTTCCCCATCGAGTCAGTCGCATGTAGCGTCACCGTCCGCGTCATCCCATCCGCTGACACGACAATGCGTCCGCTATACGCAACCTTTCCATCTTTCTTGGCGCTGAACGCCAGCGTTTGTGGGTCAATTCTCTTGTATGACCGTTGCTCTGATGCTGGATCACCGGTCACCGCGTAATCCATTCCATCAAATTTACCCGTCCACTCGCTGTGCGTCGCCTTGCCGGCCGCATCGACGCCGTCAATCGTCACCCTTATGCTGTCTCCCGCTGCCACATACTTGACCGTCGTATTCTTCGGCGTTCCGGGCGCCAGCTTCGACTTGGATTCATTGAGCTTCCACGTGCCAAGGACGTTCGCGTCGGCGGCGAAACACACTGCAGCGCCCGCAAGAACAAGCACACCCAGAGCTACAGCAATCGCTCGTGTTTTCACGTTACTTCCTCCTTGAATTGGAATTCCGAACCACTTTGTCTCGCGCCGATACTATTCCTGCATCGCTCCACGCGCAAGCCGCGCTCAGTCATTTGCATCGCAAGGTGCGCCACGAATGCGCCCAGCGCGGTCAGAGCAATTCGCGAAAAATTCACTTCGCCATCCTCCTCCCAACTCTCAACTCTGAACTTGCCACTCTGTACTCTTAACTCTTAACTCTGAACTCCTGATTTCTAACTCCTAACTCTCCGGCCTCGGCCGTTCGTGAATCACCATCCACGAAGTTCCGAATTTATCGCGGAGCATCACGAAGCGCGAGGCGAAGAAAGTTTCCTGGAGCGGCATGAAGATTTCGGCGCCGTCGGAGAGCACTCTGTAGACGCGCTCCGCCTCCTCGTCGCTGCTCACGCCGAGCGAAAGATAGGCGCTGCGCATCGGCTGAAAGCGATCGGGCGGCGCATCGCTCGCCATGATTTCCGCATCTCCGATATTCAGCCGCGCGTGCAGAACTTTCGTTCCCATGTTCGGCGGTATCTGCTTGGGGTCTGGCATCTGATCGAACGTCATCATCGCCGTGATTTTTGCCCCCAGATACTTTTGATAAAATTCGAAAGCCTCCCGGCAGTTGCCGCCGTAGTTCAAATACGTGCGTACTTTCATGCGCTTCTTCCTTTCAGGAGAATTGGACGCGAAAACCTTAGCGATGTAACTTGCACGGTGCAACTGAATTGTGCTCTATTGGCTCCGCACTTCGGCCGCCGAGTTTCCCTCGCCGCCGACATCTTACTTCCGAAAGGTGATGTTTCCCCATGAGCGTCTTCGAAAATTATCCGCGGGTCACGCCGTTTCTCTGGTTCGACTCGAATGCCGAGGAGGCGGTCGACTTTTACCTCAGCATCTTCAAGAATTCCCGGCGTCTCGGCGAGCAGCGCAATGCCGACGACACGACCGGCCCCAAAGGCAAAGTCCTCACCATTTCCTTCGAGCTCGAAGGCCAGAAAATCACCGCGCTCAATGGCGGCCCGTATAATAAATTCAATGAAGCGTTTTCGTTCGTGGTGCGCTGCGATACGCAGCAGGAAGTGGATTATTACTATTCGAAGCTGGTGGAGGGCGGCGTCGAAAGCCAGTGCGGCTGGCTCAAGGACAAGTTCGGTCTCTCCTGGCAGATCACTCCCACGCTCTTGCCCGACCTGATCCAAAATCCCAAGGCCATGCAGGCCATGATGAAAATGAAAAAGCTCGACATCGCCGAACTGCAGCGCGCGGCAAATTCCTGACCGTCATTCGCGCCATCGCCACGACGCCGCTCTTCGGCGCGGCCGCGTGTCTCTCCTGTGGGGTCCGTCGTCAAGTTTCGCATCCCTGTTACGGCGTGACGCTGGGGTCCGCATCGATTTGTGCCGCCGCGTTTACTAAGACGGACCACTTTCGGTTTTGCCCGCGGTGGTTTTTACCGCGGTGGCTTTATCCCCGGTCCGTCTCATGCGATCGCCGAATCCCTGATCGCCGCCATCCCATCGCATCGCCAAACGCATGCACGATCCATGACGACGAAGCCTACAAAGAAGTGCACCGCGTCACGCCGCACAAAAACGCCGGCAGGATGCCAGCGCGACGAAGAGCCGGCCTGCGCCTTGTGGGGTACGTCGTCATGTTTCGTGCGCATGGTGTGGGTATCGGATGGACACGGCATCGATTTGAAATGTGGCGTGGCAATAAGACGCACCGCCAGCCGGTCTTGCGGGGCAATTCACATGCCGCGCGGTTTTTCGCGGGCGTTTCGCGAACCGGTCCGTCTCGGGCGCGTCAGGAGGGGCCGAGCGTCTTCTGCATGAAAATCGTGTCGAGCCAGCGCCCGAACTTATATCCCACCGCTTTGAGCACTCCAACCTCGCGAAATCCGAAGCGCTGGTGCAGCGCGACCGACGCCAAATTTTCGCTGTCGCCAATCACGGCGATCATCTGCCGCTTTCCGAGCGCTTCCGCCTCCGCGATCAGCGCCGGCAACAGCATGCGCCCGATCCCCGCGCCCATCCAGTCGGCGCGCACGTAGACCGAATCCTCCACCGTGAACCGGTAGCCGATGCGCTTGCGGTACGCGCTCGCATACGCGTAGCCGACCACTTCTCCCGCGTCTTCCGCCACCAGCCACGGCAGCCGTTTGGCGATCACATCGCTCCAGCGCCGCGCCACTTCCGCGTCATCGGGCGGCTCGGCTTCAAACGTTCCGGTGCCATGCAGGACGTGATGCGCGTAAATCCGCGCAATCGCCGGGATATCGGCCTCCACCGCCGGTCGCACGCTCGCCGCCATCTTCCTATCGTAGCGCCGGCATCCTGCCGGCTCCCTTTCCTCGCACCGCGTCCGTAGGGGCGCTGCTTGCTGCGCCCAACGCGAAACACCCCAAATTTTACAGGCAATCCCATTTTCGCCGCCGATTCCATGCTCGCTAATTTTCCGATGCGGCCGAACAATTTGGCCGCTTTAGCTCACGTCCCCGTTCCGCGCTTTTTTTTAGAACGAGACGTGAGAGTTTCCGTCGGACCCTACATGCGCGCGGCACGCCGCACAAAAACGCCGGCAGGATGCCAGCGCGACGAAGGAACTACTGCGTCGCGCACTTCCACAAATACAGGCACTTGATCGAGCGCACGTGGACGACGGTTCCCGTCGGATCGCCGAGACAAACTGGGTTGGCGCTAATCGAAACATGATTCGGTGTCCATGATATTTTCGGAGGAAAATTCGAGGGCAAGCAGCCCGGGCCGTCAATAAATTGGAAGGTGTAAATCAGCGGGTACGACGTCACCGCATCGGCGCACCCCCGGCACTCATACTCCGAGGCCTTGGCGCTATCCTCGGACGCGTGTTCCAGCAGCGGCGGTCCGCTGACGTATTCGACCGACTCGACGCTTCCATCCTGCCGCACATGAACGATCAGATGAATATCGCCGGTAACGTGAGCGGTTCGCGCGATCTGAGGAAAAACGGGGTCATGCAGCTTGACGAGGATCACGGCGCTTTGCGCCGAAGCCGATCCATCGGATTGCGCGCGCGCCGCGCCGCTCGACAGCAACGTCGCGACGATTGCTGCAGTCATTGCCAGCCATCGAACTTGACAGGTCATTTATCTGGAGTCTACCACTTGCAGGTCTGCCCGATGCGCCGCACCGCGAATCTCCAGCGGGGCGCGCAGTCGAAGAATCTGCTTTTTCCTCGCGCGCTGCACCGGCCAGAACGCGGGCAGGGATGCCCGCGCCACGAGGAGCCGGCCCTTCGAAACTCAGGATCTGCGACGAGACGCCGGCGATACGAAGGGACGGCGCGAAGCGAGGACTCGCCTTCACTGCACAAAGATCGTTCGTAGCGTGGCGCAGAACTCACGGCGAGTGGGGCGGGCCGCAAGATCGATACCCGCGGAACAGGCCCGACGGGTAATGTGGCCGACGTGATCCAATCGCCGAATCGAAGTGCGAGGGTTGGGGCCTGAGAACTTTTTAGGGCGTCCGACCCTACTGTTACGCCGAAGGCGCGGCCGGGGGCGCAGCACCGTGGGAGGTCCGTCTTATTGCTGATGCGTGTGGGCCGATTTGTAGATCGCGGGGAACGAGCCAGCGTGTGCCGGCGCGAGTATGGACGACCGACCCTACACGTTGCGGACGGCGAAGGCGGGGATTTGGCCGCCGCCGGAGGTCACATTGGCGAGGCCGGTGGAGCTGAGGCGAGTGAGGAAGCCGGAAAGCTTGCCGCGGAAAAGATAGGGAGCGAAATCAACGAGCATGTCGCGCATGGAGACGCTGCCGGCCTCGACGAAGGGAAACACTTCGCGGCGGACAGTGATGCGTTCCTGAACCACCCACGAGCCGCGTCCATCGGCGAGAGCGCGCGCGATGGCGGCGTCCCACGCGGGCGAATCGAGTTCCCAACCGAGCAGGACGCCCGCGCCGCCGTATTCATCGTTGGGCTTGAGGACAAAATTTTCGCGATGCAGGCGAATGTAAGCGACGAGATCAATGGACTCGCCGGCGCGAGTGGTGTGGCCTTCGGAGACGAGACGCGTCCAGGGAATGTGGCGGCGGATCAGCTCGCGCTCGTCCTGGCTGAAGAGCTCGCGATTGCGATCGTCGGTGAGCACGGCAAAAAAGGCTTTCTTGTGCGGAATTTTGCAGCGGAAGGTGTTGGCGACGCAGACGGCGCGGAATTCGTAGGCGCGAACGAGCGCGGCGCATTCGGCGGGGCGGGAGACGATGTCGTTAATGAGGACGCGGCGATAGACGAGATCGATTTTTCGGCCGTGGGCGGCGAGCGACGCGCCGTCGAATACGAGATCGCGCGGATCGGCGATCAGCGTGGGGACGCCGAGCTTTTCGAATTGGACCTGGAGGATTTCGAATTCGGTCCAGGTGGGCACGCCGCGCCAATCCACGATGGCGATTTGCGGCGGAGTGGATGTACCGCCCCAGTCGCGATAGCTCGCGAGAAGCGCTGCGAGAATCGATTCCATCAGCGGATAGCTCCGGACCGCGAAGAACCGGCGGAAGCGGGCCATGACGTCGAGCTCGCTGAAGACTTCGGAGAGCGTTTGAGAATAGCCGAGGCCCGCGGGCGATTCGGCATTGTATTCGGCGAACTGGAGCGAGTTGGGAAGAATGAAGGAATCGAGGCGCGAGGCCGTGCTGGCAGTGGAGTAGCCGGGCTCAAGGCGCGCGAGGCGCTCTTCTTCGGGGCGGAGGCCGAGCTGATCGAGCAAATCTTTGGAGGCGAGGGCGGCCTGGGCGACGCGTTCGCCGAGGACGGCAATGGTTTCGGCCACGGCGCGGACGCGCGATTCGTCGCGCTCGTCGAGGAAAAACGGGCGAAGGAAAGGACAGTGAATGCGATCGCCGAAGGTCAGTTTGCGCGCGCGCATTTTTGCGGCGAGATCGGCGCAATAGGCGGGTTGCAATTCGACGTCAGGGCGCAGAAGCGAGTTCCAGACTTCGGCGGCCGAAGCGGAAGACGCGGGCGATGCGGTGCCGCGAGCGGAGTCTTCGTTGGCCGGCGAGGGGCCCGAAGCCGTCATGCGGATTTGGCTCCGGACTTCTTGGATTCGGGCGCCGGTGCTGGAGAAGGAGCCGTGGTCGTTGCGGCGGAGGTTGTTGCGGCAGGCGTGGCGGCCTTTTGCGTTGCACTTTGTTGGGCGGCGGCGGGCGCGCCGATGAAGCCCGAAGCCTGGCCGATGCCGAGCATCTGTTCCCAGCGCGGCCAGGGAGTGGATGCGACGCCGCGCAGCGCGCGATCGATGACGAGCCTGGCCATGCGCTCGACCACTTCAGTGAAATAAAATTGCGTGATGCGATCGCGCTCGAAATCGCAAGCGGGATTGAGAAAATCAATGGCGTAGGGGATGCCATTGTCAACCGCGAATTCGATCGTGTTCATTTCGTAGCCGAGCGCCTGATTGATGAGCTGCGCGTCGCGGACGATGCGGTCGCCGAGTTCGGGCGAAAGATAATCGTGGATGACCAGGTATTTGCGCGCGTGCGGATCGTAGGCGACGGGCATGATTTCGGTTTTGCCGAAGGTGAAGCAGCGGACGTATTTGTCGAAATTGACGAATTGCTGGAGCGTCATGCAATAGGGCGAGGTGCCGTCGTAGGCGGCCAGCAGCTCTTCTTTGTTATTGACCTTGTAGACGTGCTTCCAACCACCTCCGGAGTAGGGTTTTAAAATCGCCGGCCGCCCGACGTAATCGAGGAGGCCATCCCAGTCGATTGGATAAACGAGATTGCGAAGAGATTCGGAGGTGATGTCAACATCGGCGGGATAGCCTTTTTGCGGAAGCAAAACTGTTTTGGGGATGGCGACGCCGAGTTTGGCCATGACGGAGTAATTGAAAAATTTGTCGTCGGCGGTCCACCAAAACGGATTGTTGATGACGTAGGTGCCCTGCAGGACGGCGTGCTTGAGATAGCCGCGGTAATAATCCACTTCGTGAGAAATGCGATCGACGATGACGCGATATTCGGCCGGCTCGCCCATGCGCGTGCCGCCGAGCTTGATGAAATCGGCGGTGATGCCGTCGTTGGCGCCGAGTTCGTTGACGCGCTGGAGAAAAGCGGGAGGAAAGCTGTATTCGCGACCGCAGAGTAGACCGATTTTCATGCGTGCACCCCTGAAATCAAGAAACAGCCGAGCCATCGCGGCATCTACTTCAGCGGCTAAGGCGCTGTTTGATTGCGCGTGACGCCGCGGCTGAAGCCGCGAACTACCATGATTCAACAGAAATCAATCGCCGCGAGCCGAGGCGGCGTTGGGGCGATCGGCGCCTTCGCGCGTTTCGCGGACAAGATGCTGCACGACGGCCTGCAGACTGCCCGTTTCGCGGAAAACTTTCAACTGGCGTTCGGCGCTGGTGCCGTCGCGCAGGATGCGATGAACGCCTTCGACGGCCTCGCGGCTGCCGAGATCGTCGACGACATCATCAATAAATTCGAGCAATTCGAGCGCGAGTTCGCGCATGGGCACTTCGGCGCGTTTGCCGAAGTCGACGAGCTTGCCGTCGATTCCCCACCGAACGGCACGCCATTTGTTTTCTTCGATGAGCGCGCGCGGATAATGGCGGAACGCGAGATTTTTCGCGTAGAGGCGATAGAGCTTGACGACGATAGCCTGCGTCAAGGCGGCGAGAGTGATGGAATCCTCGGCGCGAGTGGGCACATCGCAAATGCGAAATTCGAGCGTGCCAAACGTGGGATGCGGGCGAACGTCCCACCAGATTTTTTTGGCATTGTCGATGCAATTCAACTCGATGAGCAGCTTCACGTATTCGTCGTAGTCGCTCCAGGAGGCGAAATCCTCGGGAACGCCGGTGCGCGGAAACCGGCGGAAGATGGTGGTGCGGAACGAACGCAAGCCGGTGTCGCGGCCCATCCAGAACGGCGAGCTGGTGGAGAGAGCAAGGAGGTGCGGCAAGAAATAGCCGACCTGATTCATCATGGCGATGGTGGTGGTGCGATCGGGCATGGCGACGTGAACGTGAATGCCGAAGATCAACAGCGAGCGGGCGAGCTGCTGCAACTCTTCGACGATGTTGTTATAGCGCTCGCCGGGTGAAATCACCTGATCGATCCAACTCGAGAAGGGATGCGTTCCGGCGGCTGCGACGTAGGAGCCGGCACGCGACGCGGCATTCACCAGCTCTCCGCGCATGCGATAAATTTCCGGGCGCAGCTCTGCGACGTTCTCGCAGATTTTCGTACCCATTTCGACGATGGACTGATGAAGCTCGGGCTTGATCTGCTCGCCGATTTCGGGGGAACTGGCGGCGATGAGCTGGCTGACGTGCGAGCGCAGCTCTCCCGATGCTGGATCGATGATTTGAAATTCTTCCTCGACGCCGATCGTGAAACGATGAGCCATGGGAAGGCCCTCCGGCCACCGGGGACGGTGCTCAGAAAGAGCGCTTATTCTACTGCGGGTGGCGCGAAAAGACACGCGTTGGGAGTGTTCCAGGAGGCGGGAAGCGTTCCAAAACGGAACAGGCGATAACGCAGGTGCGCGATGCCTTCACTTCGAGCGCCTCAGGGAAGGCGGAAGTGCCGCAGGATGCGGACCTACAGGGCTTTGCGCGCGGCGCGCGTCGTGATGCCAGAGCCGGACCACGATAGACCAAGCGAATCCACGAATGAAACAAGGCGGGGCGCGGGAGACCGTTTCATAACGGAACACTAATCGAATCCGACCTCGAAGAGCGTGTTCCGAACCTCAGCATATCTTGTTTAGTTTCAATGAAATACAGACGGAAAGAAAGACGAAGCCATGCGGGCTCCTGGCACGGGCCTTGCACTACATCCTACGTCCGGCACCGAGGGCACGGATGCAGAGCCGAGCAGGCCGGCAAAATAAAATCGGGGGAAGGGAAATGAAATACGGGATTCACGAAGAAGCTAGCGCACGAGCGGAACAACACACTGATGCACAAATCGGCGCCCGGCGGATGTGGTGTGCGGTGATCTTGCAGGCAATCGAAGACTGGCAGTCGAACAGCCTGGGACGCCAGTCGGAAGCGGAGAGGTTTTTCTTCCAGAGCAAGAAGGATTTTGCGGCCGTCTGCCGGAACGCAGGCCTCAATGCATCGAGCGTGATCAGTCAGTTGAATCGCATGAAGGAGACCGGCGCGCACAAAGTGGCGTTTTCCGTTTGGCAGGCTGCATAGGCAGCGTGGAGATCCGCTCGCCGCGATGTTGGCTAACGAGAGGCAAATGAAATGAGTTCGAAATTCAAAGCAGAAGCGGTTATCGGGTGGCTCATCTGGGAAATCACGGAGAAGATTTCCGGTACGCAGCGATTGCTGGCGAGGATTCGTTTACTGTTCAGCCCTTTGCCGGGAATCGGAACCGAACGCGAACTGGAACGGCCCGCGGAGCGAAGGATCCATGCGGCCGCATAAGCGAAAGCGCGCGAAGGAGGCTGGGGACGCGAAAACTCAGGTGCTTCGAGCGAACTTCCGAAAGATCGAGCGCCAAGAATGGTGGCTGTGGGCCGCCGCTTTCACGATCACATTGCTGCTGACAATCGGGCTGATCACGTTTCTGATGCCCGGCAGCGAGTTTCGCCAGAATCAGGATCTCACTTCACTGAATTCCCTGCCACAGATCGTACGAGGACTGGTGGGGCTGGTATTTCTTTTCGATCTTTACACCATCTATCAGCATCTTCTGATCTTCCGGATCCGCAAACAGCTCCTGGAACGCGAGGAATTGTTCCATCTAATCAGCGAAAACGCCGCCGACATGATTGCCGTTGTGGACATGAACGGCAAAAGACTGTTCAACAGCCTCTCCTATCAAAAATTGTTGGGATATTCGCCGGAAGAATTGCACGGCACGTCGGCATTTGAACAGATACACCCGGACGATCGCGAGCTCGTAAGGATGGCGGCTGACGAAGCCATGCGCACAGGAATCGGGAAAACATTGGATTACCGCATCCGGCACAAGAATGGAAACTGGCTCGTACTGGAATCAACCTCGAGCGTGATTCGGAACGATCACGGGCGCCCGGAAAAACTTGTCATCGTAAATCGCGATATCAGCGAGCGGAAACGCACGGAGGACGCGCTGCGGCGCTCGGAGGCGCATTTCCGCTCGGTGGTAGAAGACGCCCCCTACGGGATTTACCGGGCGAGCTTCGCGGGCCGATTTCTGCTAGTGAATCCAGCGCTCCGACGGATGCTGATGTATGAAGACGAGCAAGAGCTTTTGAAGAAGGACCTCGCGACCGACATTTTCCTGCACGACGCCGAATATCAACGGATTACCGCTCTGCTGGCCCGCACGGAAGAAATCAAAGACATCGAAATGGATTGGAAAAGGCAAGACGGCACGCCGATCACGGTGCGGTGTTCGGGCCGCCGAGTGAATGATGAAAACGGGATGCCGGCGTACTTTGAGATGTTTGCGGAGGACGTAACCGAAAAACGAGTGCTGGAACGGCAACTGAGGACCGCGCAGAAAATGGAAGCGGTCGGGCAATTGTCGGGAGGAATTGCGCACGACTTCAATAATCTTCTCGGAGTCATCATCGGATACAGCGGCATGTTGCGGAAGAAATTGGAGGGGAACAGTCCTTTGTGCGAGTTCGCGCTCGAAATCGACAAGGCGGGACAGCGAGCCGCGTCGTTGACCAAACAACTCTTGGCGTTCAGCCGGCGGCAAGTTTTGACCACCGCCGTTCTCGACCTCAACACGCTCATCACCGATATGGAAAAAATGCTTCCGCGACTGCTGGGTGAAGATATCAAGCTGCAACTGGTGCTGGAATCCGATCTCGGCAGCGTGAAGGCGGACCAAAGCCAGATCGAACAGGTGATCATGAACCTGGCCGTGAACGCGCGCGACGCGATGCCGGAGGGCGGCGGATTGAAGATCCGCACCGCCAACGTGGAACTCGACCAAGCCTACGCGCGAAACCATCCGGGCTCGAAAGAGGGCAGTTACGTTCTGATGGCGGTGACGGATACGGGCACAGGAATGGACGCCGGAACACTGGCGCACATGTTCGAGCCATTTTTCACCACCAAAGAACCCGGAAAAGGCACGGGGCTTGGACTTGCGACGGCGTACGGCATCGTGAAGCAGAGCGGCGGGTACATCGCGGTGAAAAGCGAGCCAGGAAAAGGAGCGACGTTTGAGATTTATCTGCCGCGGCACGAAGGCCTGCCGATGGAAGAACCGCAGATCGAGCCGCACGAAGAACTCCACGGCTCGGAAAGCATCCTGCTGGTAGAAGACGCCGAGCCGCTGAGAAAACTGGCGCAGTCGTTCCTGGAAGCGGGCGGATTTCGCGTGGTGCCAGCAGCGAACGGAGAAGAAGCTCTGGAAGCAGCGGCACGCCACCCGGCGAATTTCGATCTTCTGCTGACTGACGTGGTGATGCCGGGGATGAATGGCCGCGCGCTGGCCGAGCAGCTATCGGCCCGCCAGCCGCAAATGAAGGTGCTGTACATGTCCGGGTACACCGACAGTTTTATTGCCGGACATGGAGTTTTGGAAGCCGGGCTTCACCTCCTGCACAAACCATTTACCGAGGAAGTTCTGATCCGCAACGTTCGCGAAGTGCTCGATGGGCGGAAAAAGGCCGCGTCTTTCAGAAGCACGGTGGAACTCGATCAAAATCTCGCACCTGCCGGGAGATAGGAGAAAAGACAATGGGAAAGCTCCTGATTGTGGACGACGATGAGGCGCTGCGGCGCTTGATACGCCTGGAACTGAGCGACACTTATGAAGTCATTGATTCCGGAGAACCGGAAGAAGGCCTCGCGCTTGCGCTCGAGACCAAGCCGGACGCGATTCTGCTGGATCTGCGGATGCCGAAATATTCCGGTTACGACTTGCTGCAGATGTATAGCTCCTTCAGCCGCACGCAGATGATCCCGGTGATTATCGTGAGCGGCGAGGCCGGCGCGCAGACAAAAGAAGATTGCAAACAACTCGGCGCTGAGGCGTATTTCGAGAAACCGATCGACTTCGACGGGCTGCGAGCGTGCCTGCAACATCTGGTGAAGCCCATACGGCACGTTCCGACAAGCGAAGTGCGAGTGCACTTGCGAGTGTCGCTCACGCTGCGAGGAACAGACATGCACGGGCAAAAGTTCGAAGAGACCACAACAACGGATGAAGTGAGTCTGAATGGATTTCTTTGCGGCTGCACGAAGGAGCTGCCGACGGATTCGACCGTGGACGTCTACCTGTCGAAGCACCCGGACGCGCGGGTGGGCAAGGCGAAAATCGTTCATTCGAATTCGAAGAGCGCGTCCTTCCGGCACTACGGATGCCACTTCATCGAAAAGACCGGGCCGTGGGTGCTGCAGTAGAGGCTGAAGCCGCGCGGTCCGAGCCAGACAGGTCGTCCTCGGAATGACGGATTTGCGTTCAGCCGGCTTGGGGAGAATCCGCGGCTTCGCGGCGGAGGATGCGGATGATCTGCACCTGAAGCGCGATCAGGATGAAGATGCAGGCGAGGGCGACAATCATACCGTAGCGCAGCGCGTGAAATGTTTCGGAAGCGGCGCCCATGGCAAGAGGGATTGCCGCGGCGCCGACGTAGCCGAGCGGAAAGATCCAGCCGTACAAGCGAATTGCCTCAGCGCCCAGGCGATCAGAAAACGTCGCGACGGTGGTGGGAAATACAGCCGCGAAACCAAATCCGGCGATGAAGAGACCGGCGAGAACGGGGGCCGGCGCCAAAACCGAGACGGAAAGAGCAAGTCCCGCCGAAGAGACGTTCAAACCCAGCAAGACGAGTATCCACGGCTTCATTCGCCGCAGAAAAACGGGCGCGAGGAACCTTCCAATCATGAGCGCGCCGAAAAACGTGGACTGCGCGAAGCCGACGCCGGCCGGGGGAAAGAGGCTGAGGCGCTTGGCGTAGGTAGTGACCCAGCCGCCGATGCCGGACTCAGTTCCGACATAGACAAAAATGATCGCGGAGAGAACCCAGATAAATTCGCGGCGGTCGGTTGCGGACCATTGAGTCGTGGAGCCGGACGCGCGGGCGTCCAGCCGGATGGACGGCAAGGGCTCGCGCTCGGCGCCGATGGCCGCGGCCATCAGGAGAAGAAGGACGGCGAGCCCGGCGAGAATCCGCGGCAGAGTCATGTAGGCGCCGAGATAAATTATGAGTGGCGCAGAGGAAGCGGCGCCGATGCACCAGGAAGCGTTCACCAAATTCGTGGCCGCGCTGCTGCGCAGCGGATCCGCTCGCGCGATCCAGAGATTGATTGGCGGCGCACCGAACCCCAAACCAAAACCGAGGCAAGCAACGCACGCGAGGCCGGCGCGAGGACCGCTGATGCCGACGGAAGCGATTCCGGCAGCCATGGCCACAAGGCCGAGGGCGGACGTGCGGCGAAGTCCGACGCGAGCCATGGACGGGCTGGCGAGAATCGTGCCGAGCACGGCGCCGAGGAATTCGGCGGTGAAGAGCTGGCCGGCGTGAACGTCATCGAGCGACCAGCGCAGGGCGAGCGCGGGGAGAATCGGACCGAGGACCGTGTTGGCGGCGCCGCTGAGGATGAAGGCGAGATGGCCGAGCCAGAGTTTATTCCGCAATAAGACAGTTCCCTTCGAGATTGGTGGAGATGAAGCGCGCGTCGAGCGGCCGAGATTCTTGCCGACGGCGCAGTATGATATAGCGCGGAGCGCGGACGAACGGAGAGAAATTTCAAATTTGAAATTTCAGATTTGAAAAAAAGAGAGAAAAAAAAGAAAGGCAAACGACGATTGCCTGCCGCGGATTCGGAGCGCTCAGCTCGCGAAAGCCCGGCGCCGAGTTCGCACCGGACATCACGGCGCGATGCGGAGAGCAAAGATCGCGAAAGCCGCTAAAACACACGAGAAAGCTAGAAGCTGAACGTCATCAAGAGATCGACGCGGCGGTTTGCCGACTGAAAAAGGTTGCCGCCGAAAACTCCGCCGATGGAATTCGATTGGCCGAAGAGCGGCGACGTCAACGTGCCGATCGGCGGACCGAAATTTACATTGTTGAAAAGGTTGCGGGCCTGGACGGCAAACGTCAGGTTGTATTTTCTACCGCTGGAGCCGAAGCTAAACGGGCCTCCGCCTCCGCGGCCTCCACCACCGCCGGACAAACCTCCCGGACCGAGATTGGTGCCCTGCTGGCCGCCGCCGCGGCCGCCGCCCCCTCCTCCGCCGCCCTGACTGCCGCCAGATACGCCAGAAGGTCCTTCGGATTTTTTGCCGAAGCCGATTGTCTTGCTGACGCGAAGATTGAAGATGAATTGACTCGGACCATTGCCGTAATTTACGGGGATCAACGGCTCGCCAGGCGCGGGCGCGAGATCGAAGCTGCCGTATTTGGTGACGACGAGATTTTGCGGAAGCGTGGCGGATGTAGCAAAGGTGGGGCGTTCGGTGAAGACGCCCTGACCGTAAATATCCTGGCCAATCACGATATTGAATGGGGATCCGGAAGCAACGACGAGAAATGGGCTGACGCGGAAGGCGTAGGGGAGCGACCAGGTGCCCGCAAAGAATGCGCGATTGCGAACGTCAAAGGTCGCGCGGCCGTAGTCCTGAGCGAGATTGTACTGATTGGCCGGAAAAGTTGCGGCGCCGCCCGTATCGCTATTGGCGTAGTTCAGGGTGTAGTAGCCGAACAAAGAAAGCTTCGAGCCGATTCGAACGTTGACATTGGTGATGAGCTGATTTTGACGGAATACTCCGTCGGATTCGAACTGATTGATATTTTCAAGGATGCCGAGTGGCCGGACTCCGCTGGTGGGATCGTCCGGATCGTAAGTGCCCGGCAGAGGCGCATTCACGTTGCGCGAGAGCAGGGCGTGAACGCCGCGAGAATTAATGTAAGTGGCGGAGACGGTGGCGTTCTTGGTGACCTGGCGCTCGAGACTGGCGGCAGTTTGAATCGTGTAAGGCGCGCGCAGGTTGGGATCGAGCTGATAAATGGTGGGGACACTGGTGCTGCTGGCCGCAATCGTGCTGATGGAGGGAATGGTGGGATAAAAGACGGGATTATTGATGATGTATTGCTGCTGGTTAATGCCATTCTGCTGCAAGGCCTGTAAAACGTAAGTGTCCAGGAAGCGGTCGTAGAAAAGGCCGAACCCGGCGCGAAGAACGGTCTTGGCGGCCTTCTTGTCGCTGCCCCCGATTCCCCAAGCAAGGCCGAAACGCGGAGCGAAGTCGGGTTTCAACGCGATTTCATTTTGCGTTTCGAGACGCAGCCCGGCGCTGACGGTGACGTTGGAGCGCGCGCGCCAATCGTCCTGCACATAAAGACCGAGATCGAATTCATTGAAGTTAACGACGGGGCTGCCGGTGCTGATCAAAAACTGACTCGGGCCACCGCCCATGGCGATGATCTGAGGGATGGTGAGATTGTTGGCAAGCCCCTGCTCGGTGATTTGATAGGCCTCCAAGCCGGTGATTTGAGATCCCATGAACTCGCGCGAGCCGAAAGTAAAGGTGCCGTTGAAATATGAGTTCTGAGTGTTGGTGAGGTCGTAATCGCGCAAGCGGCCGCCGAATTTGATGAAATGCTTGCCGACGGCGATGGAAGTGTAATTTTGAGCCTCGTAGGTATTCTGGAGCAGACCGATGTTGCCCTGGTTATTGCCGCCGCCGGTGAAAGCACCGAGAACGCTGATGGAGGGAGTAAAATTCTGGGCGACCTGATTATCGTTGTCACGGGTGTACTGGAAGCGAGTTTCGTTGACGATTTTTGAGCTGATGATCTGATTGTCGACCGCCTGGAAGACCTGCTCGACGTTGTGGACGTTGTAACCCTGACTGGCAAGATTGAATTGGCCGACACCTTCGCTCGTCTGGTTGGATTCGACATCGCGATAACGAAAAGTGAGGGTGTTGTTTTTTGTAAGCTGCCAATCGAGGCGGGGGCTGATGGTGGTGCGGGTGTTCGGGTTATAGATCGCGGCGCTGAAGGGAGTGGGAACGAATGTGGTGGGATCCAGCACTTCGGCGCTGACGACTTCGATGTTGTTGATGTTGCGGCGCTCGACGTCAAGGAAGAAGGAGGCTTTTTTGTTGATCGGTCCGCTCACATTGCCGCTGAAAAAAGCGGTGTAGTAGGACGGCTCAATTGGGGAGAAAGGATTGCGAGAGTTAAAAGACGAATCGTTGCCATCGACGAGGAACTGCCCGTGGAATTTGTCGGTCCCGGGCTTGGTAAAGATTTCGATGCGGCCATAGCCGAGCTTGTCGTACTCGGCGGAGAAGGGATTTTGATTGATGCGAATTTCGCGAATGGATGCTTTCGGAGGTAACTGGCCGCCGGTGAAGCCGTCAATGTAGATTTGGCCTCCGTTGGGGCCGGCGGCGGGCCCGGCCAAGGCTTCCAATTCCGCTTGCAGCTCGTCGGGATCGTCGGAAAGGGCGTCAAGATCCTTGCCCTTGATGACGAGGGCGCTGGCGTTGTTGGCGGGATTGACGTCAACGGTGGTGGATTCGTCGGTGACGGTGACTTGCTGCTTCTGAGCTTCGATGCTGAGCTGGGCGTCGACCTTCTGGATTTGATTGGCAGTGATGACGACGTTGTCTTTCTCGAAGAGAGCGAAACCGGTTGCGCCAACGGTGACGGAATAATTGTCCGGAGGGAGATTCTTGATTTCGTACGACCCATCCTTGCCGGTTGTCGCTGTAACGGTCTGGCCAGCGGCGGAAGTGGCGAGAACGGTGGCACCCGCGACGGCGGCGTTAGACGGATCAGTGACTTGACCGCGGAGGGCGCCGGTGCCGGTCTGTGCGTGAAGAACGCTCGCAAGCGAGAAAATGAGGAATGTGAAAAGCGCTAGCAAACTGTTTCGCCGAAACCGAAACTTCATTGAGTCTCCTGGACTGCTTTCGCTGGCGTGCAAAACGCCCGCGCTACTCAGACGCGTCGCCGGAAGGAGCGGAAAGATTCCACGGAGCCAAGAGCATGGCCTGACTGGCGCCGGGCGACGCAGTGAGAATAGCGTCGACTCCGCTCAACATGGTTATGGCGGTCGCGTTGCCACTGGGATCTGTTTCGGTGGCGACGATCATCACTACATCGCCTTTCTTTAGATCCGAGAGAGATGCGGCTGGAATACGGCTCAGCAATTGATCGAAACCGCCGGTTCCTCCTCCACCGCCGGGCCGCTGAGAGCCAGGCGCAGCTCCGGGTGCGGCTCCGGATTGGGATGCGCCCGCAGGCGCGGCGCGCTGCCCGCCGCCGGGAGTTGTGCCTGGTGCGCCACCGGCGCCGCCCTTGAACCGCATGGCGATCATCTGCGCCATCGCCGGGGGAATCTGACGGATTTGCGAATCGGAGGTGATCTTCACCGAGATGGGGCCCTTCGAGAGCAGATCGGAGATGGTGACGATGTGGGCGCCCGCATCAATGGATGTAATGGGTCCGGCAATATTCTGGAAGGTGCCGGAAACGATTTCGTCGGCGGCGAGCGAGCTGCCATCTTCGCTGCGAGTGCCGCGGGCGCGCAATTGATCGCCGGGATTGATTCGCGCGAGCGTGCTTACCTTGGCGTCGTCAAACTTTACGGAATCCGGGGCGTAGCGGCGAATGATGGTGTCTTTGGTCGTTTTGACAGTTACCGTTTTCGATCCGCCGAAGGAAGAAACCACGAGTGAGATCGTCCCGGCGGACGAATCGACCGAGCTGACGATTCCGCCGAGGCTGCGCCTGGCCCAATCCTCGCGTTCGTGCTGCTTCATGGCGTCCACGTCGGACTTCTTCATGACGATCATCGAGACGGCGGTGACACCCTTGCCGTCGGCCGAAGGAGTGCCGCGAGCGAGGACGCGATCTCCGACCTCCAAACCTGATAGTGGAAGCGCTGCCGCTTTCGAGAGATCTTTCTGACCCGGAATCGCGCGGACGATGCGAGTGGAGTCATCGACGACGACATTGACTTCGGAGCCCGAATCCGTGGTGAGCGTAAGGGTCTTGCCGTTGATGGCCTTCACGGTGCCGACGGGCTTGGCGAGTTGAGCTTGACCGGAAGGTTGCTGAGCGGCCTGAAACGGAGCGAACGCCGGGACGATGGAACTTGCGCGAGCCGATTGAGCGAGTGCGCCTGCGGCGACCAGGGCGATTCCCATAAGGGTGACGAGCTGCCTATTCGGTAAAGTCATCGACGTTTCCTCACTTACCGGAGTCAGTCAGCGCAAAAACAGCGCCACATCGCGAATTAGACGCGGCGCTGGGCCCCCAACGATTAGCCTATCGGATGTGACGTAAATAATTCGGGAATTGTTTCAAGGGATTCCCGAAGGAGCAACGCGGGGGGCGGGAGCAGCAAGGGCGAGATGGTCGTAACTGCTTGATTTCAAAAGACTAAAGCTGAGCGAGGAGGAGGTCGCGGAGCTTGCGCTGGTGATTGGCGCCGAGCTTGGCGCCGTCGAGGGTCAGGTAAAAGACGTCGATGGCGCGCTCGCCCTCGGTGTCGATGAGGGCCACTTCGAGATTGCAGCCATATTGCGCGAGAACCGAGGTGATCTGGTAGAGCAGACCGGGATGATCCTGCGTGGTTATTTCCATCAGCGTGGAATGGGAAGAACAGAAATCGTCGAAACGGATTTGGGTGGAAATCGTGGCTTTCGGCGCCTTCTGCGAGCGCGGATTCTTTCGGGCGCGCAGGAGGGACTCGAGGCTGACGACATTGCAGAGGACATCAACGATGCTGCTTTTGAAATGCGCCTCTTCGGAAGGATTCGATTCGAGCGTCTGGAACGGATCGGTGAAATGGAACGTGTCAACAACGGTGTAGCTGGCATTGGCAAAGGCCTCGGCCTTCCAGATGTTCATACCCCACGCAGCGAGCGTGCCGCTGAGCCCGGCAAAAAGCGATGGCCGGTCGGGGGTGAGGACAGTGAGTTCATAGATGTGGCCAACGCGTTCGAGATGGAGCTGGACGGGGCTGGCATCCAACTGGCATGACATCCGAAAATGCAGGGCGACTTCCTGCGGCGAATGGGCCAGAAGATAGCGACGCGGAAGACCGTCGAGAAATTCGCGCAAGGCTTGCTGATCGCCGGCCTCGGACATGAGAGGCAAAATTCGCTCGACCCACCGGCGATCGTCCTTGCCGCCGCGAACGCGCTCTTCGTCGAGACTCCGGTTCAGATAATTCTCGGTGGAAACGTAGAGTTGCCAGAGTGATTCCGCTTTCCAGGGCGTGAGGGCCTCGGGATTTATGGCGCGGATGTCGGCGTAGGTGAAAAGACAAAGCAGCTTGAGGCGTTCGGGCGTGCCGACTTTCTCGGCGAAATTGCGGACGGTTTGAGGATCGAAAATGTCGCGGCGGAGCAGGTTGGCGGACATTTCGAGGTGATTGGCGATGAGATAGCGGACGGTTTCGCTTTCCTCGGAAGTGAGTCCAAGACGCGGAAAAACTTCTTCAATGGCATGCAGGCTGCCCTCGACGGGATCGTCAAACGAAAGTCCCTTGCCGACATCGTGGAAGAGGAGCGCGAGAAAAAGGAGAGCCGGCTGCTCGAGCTCGCCGAGAATTCCGGCGAATTTCTTTTCCCACTCGGTTTTCGCGCCGCGGAGTTCGCCAATACTTTGAATGGTGCGGAAAGAGTGCTCGTCGACGGTGTAGTGATGGTAGAAGTCGCGAATCACGAGAGAATCGATGGCGGCCCATTCAGGAAAAAGGCGCACGAGCACGCCGAGCGCATGCATCGCGCGCAGAGAATCGGCGGCGTGTGGCGCGGTGAGAATCCGCCGCAAGCGGGGCCAGGAGGCAGACAAGCCGTTCTCGAGGCCGGTGAGTTTCGGAACCGCGCCGGTGATCGAGCGTTCGGCTTCGTGAGTCAGCTTGAGGCCATCGCGAGCGACGAGCTCGAAGACTTCGAGCATGCGATCCAGTTGCTCGACAGATTTCGAGTCACGGATGGAAAGCTTGCCGATGGAAACGAAGAACGCGGAATTTGCCTGCCTGGATTTCCCCTCGCCCAAGCGCTCCGCGAACGAGGGCTTCTCCGGAACGGCCTGACTGAGAAGCTGGAGTGTGTGGTCATAAACCAGCCGGGCAACGCGGAAATAGGACCGCATCCAATCCGCTGGGGATACAGGGCGGCCGACTCCGATGCCGCGGGAGGCCGCTTCGGCCTGGGCTTCATAAGTGAGCGCATTGTCGTCGCGGCCCTGACGATAGTGAACGAGACATCGCGCCGCGGCGAGAAAATCGAAGGCACGATCGTATTCCTGCTGCCAGTGCGCCGGCGGGGCGGCGCCGGCATCGCGATCTTTGGCGAGGCGCGTCAACCAGCAGGCAACATGGAAGTCGCGCAGGGCGCCGGGGGAATTTTTGAGATTAGGCTCGAGATGGAATATGGTATCGCCAGAGCGCGCGTGGCGCTGGCGCGTCAATTCGGCAAGATTTCGGCACAAATCGCCGGCGTAGCGGGCAAGCAATTGCGGGAGTACGCGGCCAATCAGTTCGTCGAATAGTTTTGCGTCGCCGGCAACCATCCGGCAATCGAGCAGAGGAATGCTGAATTCCGGATTGCCCGCATCGAATTGCTCGCATTCGCTCAGAACGCGAGTTGTCGGGCTCATGCGCAGGCGAATGTCCCAAAGTTCCTGGCACATTTCGCGCGCAGCGTCCTTGTATTTTGCTTCGGCCGCGGCGTCTTCGCAGAGAAAAACCAAATCCACGTCGGAATGAGGGAAAAGCGCGCGGCGCCCGTAGCCCGCAACGGCGATGAGCGCCAACTTCTGAACGTCGGGCGATCCCTTGCCGAAGAAATCCAAAAATAGTTCGGAGGCGATGCGGTCGGTCAGCGCGGCGCGCTCTTCAATCGCGGCGCGGCCATTGCCCGTCTCCTCAAATTGCTTCTGAATTTTTGCGGACTCAGTTGCGTAGGCTTCGCGAAGGGCCGGACCTGAGGTGGACGACGACATACAGTGGCGATCGAAAACCGCTGGCCGGCGTTCATCTTCACACCGTGCTGCGGATACTATTCAATTCCTTTCTTTCGGGATACGCGCCCCGCGGAATTTCGTCATGGGAACGCTGCATCCCTACGTCCCTGGTTACAAACGCGGACGAGGGCGTCCCCACCAACAAGAGTACCTTGCCATCGCCGATTTCGCTCGCCTTTGCGTTTCATGACGCCAAGTCCGTCACGGCGCCGACGCTGCTGCTCGATACCAGGCGGACGTACTTGGCGAGAACGCCGGAGCGATAGCGCGGCTGCGGCGGCTTCCACGCGGCGCGACGGCGCTCGAATTCGCCGACGGAAATATTGAGTTGGAGCAAGCGCTTGTCGGCATCGATGGTGACGGAGTCGCCTTCGAGCACGAGCGCTATTCCACCGCCGACGGCTGCTTCGGGCGCGACATGTCCGACGACAAGACCGTGTGTGCCGCCGGAAAATCGCCCGTCGGTGATCAAGCCGACGGAATCACCGAGGCCCGCGCCGATGAGCGCGGAAGTGGGCGCGAGCATTTCGCGCATTCCGGGACCACCCCTGGGACCTTCGTAACGAATTACGAGAACGTCGCCGGACTTGATTTCATGCGCGAGGATCGAGGCGAGGCAGTCCTCTTCGGATTCGAAGACGCGGGCCGGGCCAGTGATTTTCTTTTGCTTGATGCCGGAAATTTTGGCCACAGCGCCTTCGGTGGCGAGATTGCCCGTAAGAATTGTGAGATGGCCCTGCGGATAGACGGGCGAACTCCAGGGATGAATGACGTCCTGATCCTTCCGCGGCTCGGAGGGAACGGAGGCGAGGACTTCGGCAATCGTTTGGCCGCTAATGGTGATTGCATCACCGTGAAGGACGCCGTGATCGAGAAGAATCTTCATCACCTGGGGAATTCCGCCGGCGGCGTGGAGTTCGGTGATGACGTACTTTCCGGAGGGCTTGAGATCGCAAAGCACGGGCACACGAACGCGAATGGGTTCGAAGTCGTCGATGGAGAGAGGAACTTCGGCGGCGCGCGCGATGGCGAGTAAATGCAAGACGGCGTTGGTGGAACCGCCGGTGGCCATGACGACGGCAATGGCGTTTTCGAATGCTTTGCGCGTCATGATTTGCCGCGGCAGCAATTGCCTGCGTTCGGCTGCGGCCAGCAGACGCGCGGATTCGGCGGCGCTTTCGATTTTCTCGGCGTCTTCGGCGGCCATGGTGGAGGAATAGGGCAAGCTCATGCCCATCGCTTCGATTGCGGAGGACATGGTGTTGGCGGTGAACATGCCGCCGCAGGAACCCGCGCCGGGACAGGCATGCCGCTCGATTTCGAGCAATTCGGCGTCGCCGATGCGCCCGGCGCTATATTCGCCGACGGCTTCGAAAGCGCTGACGACCGTGAGATTTTTGCCGGCGTAATGCCCCGGCTTGATCGTGCCGCCATAAACGAAAATCGCGGGGATGTTGAGGCGCGCGATGGCGATCATTCCGCCCGGCATATTTTTGTCGCAGCCGCCGATGACGATGACGCCGTCCATGCGCTGGGCATTACAGACGGTTTCGATCGAGTCGGCGATCACTTCGCGCGAGACGAGCGAATACTTCATGCCCTCGGTACCCATGGAAATGCCGTCGCTGACGGTGATCGTGCCGAAAACTTGCGGCATCGCGCCGGCTTCGCGCAGAACGCCGATGGCTCGCAGCGACAAGTCGTTGAGTCCCGCGTTGCAGGGAGTGACGGTGCTGTATCCGTTGGCGACGCCGATGATCGGCTTATCGAAATCGGAATCGCCGAAACCCACGGCGCGAAGCATCGCCCGGTTGGGAGTGCGCTCGACGCCGTGCGTGATGAGCTTGCTTCTTTCATTCGCATTCATTCGGATTTCGCTTTCAAATGTAGTGGGAGTTTAAATCCTGCCTCGCGAGCCAACGTATCAGTTTTTTGGCGCGAGCGTATCGAAAAAAACGGGCGAAAAGATGAGGCGGAAGCGGAGGCTTTGCCGGCGTCGTGGTCAGAATCCGTCAGAACCGGCTCGATGAGCGAGAAGACGTAAGCCCTTCGACAACTCAGGGTAAACAAGATGCCCGAGCCACGTAAATGACGTCTACTTGGCGGTGGTGGCCGTGGCCGGCTCTTCGGCCTTGATCGTGACGGGCTTCAGGAACGACATGCCTTCGCGGAGGCGCGCGCCGATTTCTTCGATCAACAGACGCTGCTCGTGGCGGCGCATGTCGTAGAAGTTCGGGCGGCCTTTCTTGTTTTCATCAATCCATTGCCTGGCGAATTCGCCGTTCTGAATGCGTGCGAGCATTTTCTTCATATGCTCGCGCGTTTCGTCGGTGACGATCTGAGGGCCGCCGGTGTAATCGCCGTATTCGGCCGTGTCGCTCACGGAGTAGCGCATGTAATTGAGGCCGCCCTGATAGATCAAGTCAACGATAAGTTTCATTTCGTGGAGGCATTCGAAGTAGGCGATCTCGGGCTGGTAACCGGCGTCAACGAGAGTTTGGAATCCGGCTTTGATGAGCTCGCTCACACCGCCGCACAGAACGGCCTGCTCTCCGAAAAGATCAGTCTCGGTTTCTTCCTTGAACGTGGTTTCGATCACACCGGCGCGCGCGGCGCCGAGAGCCTTGGCGTAGGAGAGAGCGAGCTGTTTTGCCGAGCCGGTCGCGTCCTGATGAACGGCGAGCAAGGCGGGAGTGCCGCCGCCTTCGATGAAGACCTCGCGGACGCGATGGCCGGGAGCTTTCGGAGCGACCATGGTGACATCAATATCCCGCGGGAGTTGAACCGTGCCGAAGCGGACATTGAATCCGTGCGCGAACATCAGCATTTTTCCGGCGGAGAGATGGCGTGCGATGTCCTTTTCGTAGATTGCGGGCTGCGAGGTGTCGGGTGCGAGAATCATGATCACGTCCGCCCAGGCCGAGGCGTCGGAAACCGAACGCACCGTTAATCCTGCGGCAACGGCGCGCTGGCGTGACTGGCTTCCTTCGTGAAGGCCCACGCAGACGTTGCAGCCGCTATCGCGCAGATTCAGGGCGTGGGCGTGGCCCTGCGAGCCATAACCGATGATGGCAATTTTCTTCTTTTGAATCAGGGAAAGATCTGCCGCCTCGTCGAGATAAATCGTTGCCATGGGCCGCTCCTAAAAAGATTGAAAATCCCCCGAAACCATGCGGTTTCGGTTCAAGCCAATCAAACGGACTGCGAAACCTCGGGCTCGAGCTCGGATGCGAGTTCCTTCGAATTGCGCGCGTGCTTGCCCGCCGCTTTTTTGACGCCGCGCGACATTACCACTTGCCCGGTCCGAACCATTTCGAGAATCCCGAACGGGCGCAGGACTTCCTCGAGCGCCTGAATTTTATCTTCGGTCCCGGTGATTTCGACGATGAGCGATTGCGGCGCGAGATCGACGACGCGCGCGCGGAACACCCGAACGATTTCCATCAGCCGGTGCCGCGAGTCTTCCAGGGCCTCGACCTTGATCAAAGCGAGGCTGCGCGAAATCGTCGAAACGTGAGTGACGTCCTGGACGGAAAGAACGTTCACGAGCTTATACAGGTTCGCTTCGACGCGATGCGCCGCGCCTTCGCTGATTCCCGCGACGATGGTCATGCGGGAAATACCGTCTCGCTCCGTATGGCCGACGGTCAGCGATTCGATGTTGTAAGCCCGGCGGCGGAAAAGCGATGCGACGCGGTTCAGCACCCCGGGTTGATTTTCGACGTAGAGGACGAAGGTGTGCAATTTTTGATTTTCAGGCATCGGAGGCCTTCTCGACGAGAGGATTCGGACGACGGATCATTTTATGCAGATCGGCACCAGTGGGAACCATCGGATAAACGCTGTCCTCCTGCTCGACCTGAAAATCAATCAGCGCCGGGCCGGAAAGCTCCCGCGCGGCGCGAAGCGCGGGAATCACATCGGCGCGCGTGCTCACGGTGACGGCGGATATACCGAAGGCCTGAGCCAATTTCGCGAAGTCGGGATTGAGCAATGGCGTCGAGGAGTAGCGGCCGTCATAAAAGAATTGCTGCCACTGACGGACCATGCCGAGGTAGCCGTTATTGATGATTGCGATTTTCACGTCGATGCGCTCTTGCACGATGGTGGCGAGCTCGGCCATGGTCATTTGAAATCCGCCATCGCCGACGACGACCCAAACTTCTGCGTCCGGCCGGGCAAATTTCGCGCCAATGGCCGCCGGAAGCGCGAAACCCATGGTGCCAAGACCGCCGGAGGTGATCAGCGAGCGCGGCTTTTCGTGCTTGTAATATTGCGCTTCCCACATCTGGTGCTGGCCTACGTCCGTGACAACGAGAGCATTGCCCTGCGTTTCGCGCCACAGATCATGAATCACATGCGCGGCGTAGAGATGCCCGTCATCGGGGAGATTTTGAATGTCGCGGACGGAGGAGTCGTGCTTCAAGCCGCCGATATAAGAGAGCCAATCGCCGCGGTCGGGGGACTTCACGCTGGGTAGCAAGCGCTGGAGGACTTCGCGCAGATCGCCAATGAGAGGCACATCCACGTGAACCGTCTTGTTGATTTCGGCCCGATCGATCTCGATATGAATTTTCTTCGCCGACGGCGCGTAAGTTTTCAAGTTGCCGGTGACGCGGTCGTCGAAGCGCATTCCGAATGCCAGCAACAAATCCGATTCCTGGATGGCGGTGTTGACCCAGGATTCGCCGTGCATGCCCATCATGCCGAGCGAGAGCGGATGAGAAGCCGGAAACGCGCCCAATCCGAGCAAAGTTTCTGCAACGGGAATGGAGGCTTTTTCCGCGAAAGCAATCACTTCGTCCATCGCGCCGGAGAGAATGATTCCGTGTCCCGCGAGGATGACGGGACGCCGGGCTTCATTGATCAGCTCAATCGCGCGCGCGAGCGCGTCCGCTTTCGGAAAGTGGACAGGCTCTTCGCGGCGCGGCGCGGGAGCGGCTGCGTCCCAGTCAAATTCGCAAGAGGAGTTCTGCGCGTCCTTGGTGATGTCGATTAGAACGGGGCCCGGACGGCCCGAGGCGGCGATGTGAAAAGCTTCGCGGATGCTGGGCGCAATTTCCTCGGCCGAGGTGACGAGATAATTGTGCTTGGTGATCGGAAGAGTGATGCCGGTGATGTCGGTTTCCTGAAAGGCGTCCGAGCCGATGAGTTTGCTTCCCACCTGGCCGGTGATGCAGACGATGGGCGAGGAATCCATCATGGCGGTGGCGATGCCGGTGACCATGTTCGTCGCGCCGGGCCCGGAGGTGGCGATCGCAACTCCGACGCCGCCGCCAGCGCGGGCGAAGCCATCGGCCATGTGCGTAGCGCCCTGCTCGTGACGGACGAGGACGTGATGCGTTTTGTACTTCGTCATCGCGTCGTAGGTGGGCAGGATCGCGCCACCGGGATAGCCGAAAACGCAGTGAACCCCGAGACGTTCGAGGCTTTCCCAGATGATTTCGGCGCCTGTCTTAATCACGCTTTCAGGTCCTTTTCGGTTGCTGCGAGGGCGGCGGACCGACCTCTTCGCGTAGACGGCCAGATCTTTCGACATCCAAACCTTCCCAGTAGGCCCCAAACCGGCGCTTGGAGTCCAATTTATATTAGTGACGGTTCCAATAAGCCAATTTTATGGCCCGATTCGAGTGCAAAGCACCGAGCGGCTGGAGCACGAGGCGCAAGAGCCTCAGGTCTAACCCTTCGTTCGCCATGGCCTGCGGAGGCCCGAGCGACATCTGGCAAACCGGCCATAAAACACAAAACCCGCCTGCCAGGTCATCTTCTGGCGGCGGGCTCGAGTTGCTGTTCGGTTTTGCTTTGAACTCAGCTGCCTCGCGCGCCAGAAGACACACTCGGTACTACAATAATAATTCGTACGAGTTGCGTCAGTTTCCGGCTCGCGTGCAGCATGGTGTTACTCTACCGGCCAACTGCCTTGGTGTCAATGATTTGGTCGGATTGAGTTCCCTTCTCAGCAATTCCGCCAAGGACGGGAGGCACTGGGCCGCGGCAACGAGGCTCGACGCTCGCCTAAACATTCGGAATCGCGCAATCAGGCTCAGTTTGATAGGCTACGCGCACTATGCGCATTCAACTTGGCTTGATATTTGCGGCCGTCGCGGCGATGGCCATCTTTGCCCAGGATCACAACTCCCTCGCGGGCCGATTGGCCGCGCAAAACGCGCTCTTTGACGAGCAATACGAATCCGACCTGCGCAATTTCCCGGAACGCGCGACAGCCTACGGAGACTACCGCTACAACGACAAACTCTCCGATTACTCGCTCGCGGCAATCGCAGAGCGGCATAAAACGGATGAGGCCTTTCTTGGGCGCCTGGAAGCGATTTCGACCGCAGGCTTTTCGGACCAGGACCAACTCTCACATGATCTGCTGGTTCGCGTTCTGAAGGAGCGCGGCGCCGATTACGACCTCAAAGAGTACGAGATGCCGATTACCCAGCAGTTTGGCCCACATACAAATCTGGCCGATCTGCCGAATGCGGTGCCGCTTGACGGCGTAAAGCATTACGAGGATTACATCGCGCGGCTTCATCAGATACCGCGCGCTCTCAGCCAGAGCACCGAAGTTCTTCGCGCCGGCATGAGGGACAAGCTCATGCCCGTGCGGTTTTTGCTGGAGAAGATTCCTGCTCAATGCGACGGCATCATCCAGGCGGATCCGTTTCTACGGCCGGCAAAGAAATTTCCCGCCGGCATTTCGGCCGGCGATCAAAAGCGGCTGACTCAGGAAATCACGGACGCGATCAACAACGACGTGTTTCCCGCTTACAAGACGTTCGCGACATTCGTCCGCACCGAATACGCGCCGGAGGGCCGCACAACGCTTTCGATCGCTTCGCTGGCGGACGGCGAGAAGCGCTACGCCAACGACATTTACGGACGGACCACAACGCACATGACGCCGGATGAGATTCACCAGCTTGGCCTGCGCGAAATCGATCGGATTCAGGCGGAAATGCTGGCGATCGCGAAACAACAGGGATTCAGCGATCTCGCTTCGTTCCGCGAATCGTTAAAAACAAATCCGAAATACATTCCGACCTCCGCGGAGCAAATTCTCGACGATTTTCGCCGCTACATCGCGCAGATGGAGCCAAAGCTTCCCGAGCTTTTCACGCTCTTGCCGAAATCACCGGTCACCGTGGAAGCGATCCCCGATTTTGACAAAGGCTCGGCGACGCACTACGTGTCGGGCACGCCAGACGGGAAACGGCCGGGCCGCGTCGTGGTGGCGACTTCAGATTTCGCGCACCGCTCGACGATTGACGATGAGGCAGTCGCTTACCACGAAGGCATTCCGGGACATCACATGCAGATTTCCGTTCAGCAGCAGCTCACCGGGCTGCCGAAATTTCGACAGCACAGCCTTGGCTTCAACGCCTACACCGAAGGATGGGCGCTCTACGCCGAGCAACTCGGCAAGGAAGTCGGCTTCTACCAGGATCCCGTGTCGGATTACGGACGGCTATCGTCCGAACTTTTCCGCGCGGTGCGTCTTGTGGTCGATACGGGAATTCACGCGGAAGGGTGGTCGCGCGACCAGGTTGTGGAATTCATGCGAAAGTCGGGCGCGGTGGACGAACCGACGATTCAGTCCGAGACCGATCGCTACATTTCCTGGCCGGCGCAAGCGCTCAGTTACAAGCTCGGCCAGCTCAAGTTCCGCGAACTGCGCGAGCGCGCGCGGAAAGAATTGGGGCCTAAGTTCGACATTCGCAAGTTCCACGACGAAATGATTAATGGCGGATCGCTGCCGCTGGACCTGCTGGAGGCACGAACCGACAAATGGATCGCGGAAGAAAAATCGAAATGAGAAATCCAGTTACGAGCCTTGCTTCGCAGCCGGCGCGGCCGGGCGCGAGTGCAAATGGACTTGAGCGGCGGGATAACAGCCGAGCAAGCGATACCACTCGGCGCGATCGCTCAGCTCGGCGAGGGCTCCAACGATTTTCGGATCGGCGATCGATCCTTCGATATCGAGATAAAAGTTGTAATGCCACGGGCTGCCCTTGAGAGGGCGGCTCTCGATCTTCAGCAGGCTGATGCCGCGCTTCGCGAAAACGCCGAGGGCGGAATAGAGCGCGCCGGGCTGATGCTTGACGCGGACGACGAGTGAAATTTTGTTTGCGCCGTCTTTCGTCTCGGGCTTTGCCGAAAGCAGAACGAATCGAGTGAAATTCTCCGGATAGTCCTGCAGATTTTCGAGCAGAATCACCCCGCCGTAATATACGGCTGCGCGGCGCCCCGCGATCGCGGCCATTGATGGATCGCCCTTTTCCATGATCTGGCGAACGCTGCCCGCGGTGTCGCTCGCAGCGATCGGCTGGATTTCCGGATGGTCGAGGAAGAATCGCAGGCATTGCGCAAGCGCGACGGGGTGCGAATAAACAACGCGGATCGCTTCGATCTTTGCGCCGGGACAGCCGATCAGATCGTGGGCGATCGGAATGGTGACCTCCGCAATGATGTGCAGCGAGCATTCGAGCAGGAGATCGTAAGACTGGTGAACGGAGCCGGCGAGCGTGTTCTCAAGCGGCGCAAGAGCGAAATCGGCGGCGCCTTCGGGAATCGCGGAGAAGAGAGATTCGAAAGTCGGCCGCGGAACCAACTGCACATTTTCACCGGCCAGTTTGATTACGGCTTCTTCGCTGAATGCGCCACGCTCGCCTTGAAACGCGATTCGCGGTGAGTTTTGGGGAGAGGTCACGAGGGATTCTACCGGGCCTTTGCAGTCAGTTGCGAGAACTGTTTCTCGAGTTCTCCGGCGCGAGCCGAATTTCCGGTGCGCAGCTCGGCGTTCGCGGCCAGTTGAAGCAGAAGCGGGCTTTGCGGAGATTCCTTGAGCGCGAGTTCGGATTCGGCAGCCGCTTCGGAGTAGAGACTCAAGGAGGAAAAAACGGAAGCGCGGCCGAGATGCTGGACGATGCCGCTCTGCGAATCCCATTCGGCCAATTCGCGCGCCAACTTCTTCTGATCGGGCGGCGTGAGGACCGTAAACGTTACCGCGTAATCCTGCCCCGCTTCATCGTGAAGACGCAGGACGAGCGGATCGAGGCCGCCACGGTCGCGATATTTTTCCAGAGCGTCGCGCAGCGGCTGCGAATCGAACGAACCGGACGAGCCGGAGATATGACCGATCGAAAAGAGGCCATCGCCCCCGCTTTTCGGCGCAATCGCGAGCAACACTTCACCGATGCGCGCGGGCGGCGTCCAGCGAACGACGAAATTCTGCGGATCGACAGCACCTTCGGATGACGGAGAGGTGAAAATGGTGGACGGGTAGCTCGCGCCGCGCGTAGCGGCGAGGTCGGAGTAATTTACGACATCGGTCAGAGCAGTACCCATCTCGACGCGATAGATTTCGCCGCCCGAAACGCTTTTATAGATTTTTGAAACGAGGACCGTCACGCTACCTGGCGTGTGGGGAGAGCACATCACCCTTTCGCCGTCGAGAAGGGGGCGCGGAACGCCACGAGTGGGACCAATCTTTTTCCAAGTGGCCTCGGCGGGTTCCTGAATTTGGGCATTGCAGGTGTTCTCAACGACGACGCCCGCGAAGGAAGAGGACTGAGAATTCGCGCGGAGAGGAGCGAGCAGAAAAGCGAAGACAAGAAACAGCGCAGAGATGCCAAAGAAAGAATTCTTTGTCGCAATTGGCCGGATAGGCGCGCGATGTGGAAACGCATTCATGGGACTTGATACAGCCGGAGCCGATCTGGCCCCAACGATAGCAAAACCGGTCTGTGCGTCAAGCAAGGCGGGCGCTGCAACGCGGCCAGCCTAAAGATGGAACGGCAACTGCCGGACCAACGATTCCAACATCAACCCTGCTCCCACAAACGGCGAATCATCCCACATCAGCCGTATTCCGCTCAGGACGTAAATTCCGATCACAATTGCCAGCGCAACGACGCACACCGTCACGGTGATGTGCAATGCCCCTTCTTTTGGTTCCCAGCCGAACCGGCGCCGCAGAAACTGGCGAATCAACTCGACAAGCCCGAATATCAGGAAGAAGAGCGACAGATCGAGAATGAGCCGGCCGGAAGGAAGCAATAATGCGAGCAGCGAGCCGGACTCGAGCGTGTTGATCGCGCAGGCGTGCAAATAAACTCCCGCGTATTGAGTCTTGTGGCCCGGAACGGCGTGCTGATCGTTGCCGATCGCTTTCGTCCGGCCAATGAGCACGTACTTCCCTTTCAGGCTGATCGGAAGCGTTTTCGGTTGTGCGCCCATGGCGTCGCAGGCGACGAGCGTGGCGGCTGAATTCGCTTTGCGGTCGCGGATCAGATCGCAGGCGTCCAGCGTGTAGTGCTGTTGCAGTTTGTCGATCACGCCGTAGTTCACATAAAACTCGGTGGCGCGAAAGCTTTGCGTTTCAGTTACCGGGAGCCGCTCGGCCGCCCACTCCAAAGCGGGCACGCTGACATCGGCTCGCGCACCGGATACCGCCGAAGCAAGAGAATTGACCTGCCAGGACGGCCCGCCCGCAGCGCCATAGGGGATCGTCATCGAATAAACCATCTTGCGAGGCGCTTCGCCTGCACCGGGCCTCACGGTTCCGGCGAAGCCCGCGAGAGTTGAGTATTCGGGCCTTTCGAGCGCGTAAAGCGGCCCCAGGGCGATCGAGCTGTAGGAAGCGACGTAGATGGGAACGGACGGAGTCTGATAGCACGCCGGATCGATGCCACCCTTCGGCAGCAAATCCGAAGCGATTCGCGAGCCGGTGGACAACGAGAGAAAACACGCGAGGAGGCGATCGTCATCGTCGAGTTGCGCCGGATAGGGCGTGAAATCAATGTCCAGGCCGACGGCCTTCGGTCCCTGTTCGAGGATGGAGAACACAAGGTCTCGAAGATAGGCGCGATCCGTATAGGCCTTGTCATCCGGGTTGGCGTTTGCGGCGTGTGGGCCGGAATTGTCGCCCGGCTTCATCGGCGCCGAGGCGCTGATATCCACGACGACAACTTGCGGGTCGCCGCCTCGGTTGCCGCCGATACGCGTCTGGATCAGGCCGTAGATCGCATCTTTGATCTCCATGGCGAGATGTATGTGCGCGCGCTCGATCCAGGTGGCGAGTGCCCACATCAAGATCGTGAAAAGTACGCCGATTGCCAAATGGCGGGCGAGACCATGATGGAGCGGATTGTGTTGCGCTGCTGCTTTCGACTCGGATGCCGGCTGATTTTTGCTGGAGGAAGATCCGCGCGAGTTTCGATGTTTGCTGTGCGTCATGTAAAACGCGTCCTCGCGTGCGGAAAGCTTCTAAATCGGGAAGCCAATACTAAGAAAACGGATGATGCGCGTCAATTTGCGCGATGTGAATTGATTTTTTTCGCCGGTGGACATTGCGCAGTCAGCCGCCGCCCACCGCGGAGGATGCGTGCGCGATCGCACCATGCGATAGAAAGCATCGCGCGCGCGCGCATGGCGTCGGCCGGCGCGCGCGGGGCTGCGGATCGAGACGAACCTTCCAATCTAAAGGGGTGATCTGCTGGGGCGATCCCTTGGGGCGATTTATTGGGCAGCGGGTGCAGGCGTGTCCGGCTGCTTCACGAACTCGAAGGTGCAGGGACGTCCCAAAATGCCGGCGCCTTCGTTCCTCGTACCGGTGCCCTTGGTGTCGGTAAATTGGGCCTTGATGTCGTAGCTATAGTTGTTGCCCTTCATGGCAAAAACTCCGTGGGCATTATTCTTGGTGACGGTCCCTTTGGCAGCCAGCTTGGCGCTGCCGTCGTCGGCGATCTTGCCGTCGATCACCAAATAGCCCGGTCCTCCCTGCTCGCCGTGTTGCCCATGAAAAACATTGTCTTTGATTACGCTGGGAAACTGCCATTTGTAGGCCGCCGTATCCCCGTGTGCATCGCAGGAAAGGTTCGTGGTCCAATTGCCGTCGTACTTCCCGCCTGCAACCGACGCCCCCGGCAAGAGCAGAATGGCGCAAATCACCAGAAGATGGACAAGAGTCCGCATTTCCATGAAGATCCTCTTTCGAAATGGAATTTTATTTCTGCAAATAAAAACTCGACGGTCCCTTAATAATATCGTGTTTGATTTCGAGCTTTGGGTACGCTTTATTGCCAAATCGCTGAAAGCGTCACCTGCCCGCCGCAATTCTGCCGGTGCGTTTGCGCTCGCGGTAGAAAGCGGTTTTGAAGGCACGAATGGCCAGGCGGAGTTGCAGGGTCATCGGAAGCGCCGCGCCGCGACCAAACTCTTGACGCCGTAATCGTGTGCGCATAGGATTGTGAAAGCGCGCCTTCGCCGGCGCGCACCGATCTTCATGCAGAGTGGCTGAGGGTTACGGGCCCGACGAAGCCACGACAACCGGATCAGGTCTCGCTACTGGTCGATTGGTGCCAATTCCCGCCCGGTTCGCGGGGGACATGAAGATTCGGCGGCAGCTTTTTTCGCCTCATCCCCCAAACCCGGATGAGGCGTTTTTGTTTTTAGGCGCGCAGGACCGGGCGCAGCCACGGAGAAAATGGGATGAGCGCAAACTATTCACTTCGATGCCGGGAATGCCATCGCGAACACGGCAACCGGCCCAGTTCGATCTGTGAAGAATGCTGGGCGCCGCTGGAGGTCTACTACGATCTGGATCACGTTCGCGGCAAGTTTACGCGCGAGAAGATTGCGGCGCGCGCGCCGAACGTCTGGCGCTACGCCGAACTGCTGCCCGTGCCCGAAAATTACGATGAGGGATTGCCGGTCGGCATGACGCCGCTGGTTCCGGCGCGGCGGCTCGGCGAGCGCATCGGTGCGCGGCGCCTGCATATCAAAAACGATGCGGTCTGCTTCCCTACACTCTCGTTCAAGGATCGCGTGGTGGCAATGGCGTTGGCGCAGGCCCGCCAGTTCGGATTCAAAGTGGTGAGCTGCTCTTCGACGGGCAATCTGGCGAATGCGGTGGCCGCGCAGGCCGCGCATCACGGATTCGACGCGTGGATTTTCATTCCCGCCGATCTCGAGGCGGCGAAGATCATCGGCACGCAGGTTTTTGGCGCGCGCGTGACGCGCATTTCCGGAAACTACGATCAGGTGAACCGGCTGTGCTCGCAGATCGCGGATCAACATCACTGGGGATTCGTGAACATCAATTTGCGGCCGTATTACGCCGAGGGCTCGAAAACCGTCGGATTCGAAATCGCCGAGCAGCTTGGATGGAGATTGCCGGATAACGTTGTTGTGCCGATGGCCGGCGGATCGCTGATCATAAAGATTCAAAAGGCATTCAACGAACTGGCGTCGCTGGGGCTCGTCGAGCCGAAGACCGTGAAATTTTTCGGAGCGCAGGCCACGGGCTGCTCGCCGATTTCCGATGCGGTGAAATGCAACAAGGAGGAAATCGATCCGCAAAAGCCGAAGACGATTGCGCGATCGCTGGCGATCGGCAACCCCGCGGACGGGATCTACGCGACGCGCGTGATCCGCGCGAGCGGCGGCTGGGCGGCGGATGTTTCCGATCCTGAAATTGTCGGCGGGATCGAGGCTCTGGCGGCAACCGAAGGAATCTTCACGGAGACGGCCGGAGGCGTGACGGTTGCGTGCGCGCAGTCGCTGATCGCGCAGGGCCGCATTCAACCGGATGAAGAAACGGTCCTCTGCATCACCGGCAACGGCCTGAAAACCACCGATGTGCTCGCGGACCGGTTTGCGCTCGAGGAAGCCATCGAACCAAAACTGTCCGCGTTCGAAAAATTCATGGGAGAATCAGTGGCGGTCGCGGCGTCAGCCTGACCTCCCGATGCCAGTCACAGTTCAAGTTCCAGCGAGTTCCGCCAATCTCGGACCTGCGTTCGATTGCGCCGCCATCGCGCTGAATCTCTATCTTCGCGCCACGGCAGTGCCGCGCTCATCCGGCGGACTGGAAGTTCGCTACCACGGGCCGAACGCGGACCTGATCGAGCCGGGCGACGCGAATCTGGTGGCGCGAGCGATTGGCAACGTCGCGACGGCCGCGAAGAAGCAACCGCCGAACGCAAGCGTCGAAGTGGAGAGCGAAATTCCCGTCGGCGTCGGCCTGGGCTCGAGCGCAGCCGCGATCATCGCCGGCACGATCCTTGGCGCAGATCTCTGCGGCGTGGCGATGGAGCAGAAAGTCATTCTCCGGCACGCGCTGGCGCTCGAACATCATCCCGACAACGTAGCGGCGGCGTTGCACGGCGGCATTGCCATCGTGGCGCAGATGGAAGGCGACGCGAGCGACGTTTTGGTGTGCCGCAGCGACGTTTCGCAACGCTTCGATTTCGTGGCCGTCTCGCCCGAAGTGACGCTGCCCACCGAAAAAGCGCGGAGCGTGCTGCCGGCGCAAGTTTCCCGGGAGGATGTGGCCTTCAATCTGCAGCGCGCCGCGCTTCTCGCCGCGACATTTTTCTCCGGCGGCGATCCCACGCCCGAACTTTTTCGCGACCGTCTGCATCAACCGTATCGCGCCCCGCTGGTTCCCGGAATCGCCGAATGCCTCAAATTCAAGCACGCCGGACTTGCCGGCGTGTTTCTGAGCGGCGCGGGGTCTTCGATCATGGCCATTGCGCTGCAAGGCTCGAATGAAATTGCGGACGGCTTGGTGAAGATTTTTGGCGGGCGCGGGGTCGTCGCGCACGCCGCAATTCTCAAAGCCGACAATCGCGGCGCGCAAATCACCCGCTCGAAAACTTCAACTCCTTAACCGCACGGCGAAACACCGCGCCGAAAACCGCCGCGGGCAAAGCCGGAGTGGTCCGTCTTAATAAACGCCGCGGAACAAATCGATGCGGACAACGGCGACACGCCGAACGCGAATACGAAACATGACGACGGACCCCACATGAGAGCGGCGGAGTTGCTCCAACCGGACGAAATTGCCACGCCCGCCAGCAGCAGGATCACGGGATCGATCGGATGCCTGTAGCGCAATGACGCGTGCGCGAAGTAATACACCAGCGGAAACACAATTACGAATGCAGCCGCAGGAAACGCGAATGGGCTTCGCCTTCGAACCAGGATTGCGATTCCGGCAGCGCTGCCGAGTGCCGTCAGAAAATTCAAAATGAAGATCGCGCGAATCCACTCCGAATCGGCATTTTGGAAATCTTGGAACGGATGAAATGATCCCAGCCAGAACATTTTGAATCGCCATCCGGTGAGCCGCAGTTCGAGCTGCTTGTGCGACCGCATGAATTCGGTGGCAAGATCCCATTTTTCCTGCATGAACGCGGTCTCGCCGATTTCGCCGTACCTTCTGGCCTCGCCATAGCGAGTGATTCGCGCGTTGATATTCGCCGAGCGGTCGTCGAATACTTCGTTATTCCCCATCCACAACTCAAACGGAAAATTCGAGCGCAGCGGGATAAAGCGATGAAAGTCGGCGTAATTCCGGACGGTCCACGGAACGCAGCAAATTACGGCAATCGCCGCGGCCAGCGCCGGACGCGCGAAATATCCACGTTCGCCGGCGCGAGCGCGCCACACGAGCCAACCCAGGAGGAACGGCAGGAGCGAACCGAGAGACGGATTGGTCATGAGCGCCAGGCCCCACAGCAATCCGTAAGCGCACCAGTCGCGCAGCCGGCGCGAATCGGCGATCGCGAGAGTGGCCCAGAGAATCGTTGCAGCCAGCAGCGCCGCGAGCGACGTGTCCCAAATCCATTGAAACGGAATCACGATCGCATTGGGGAATAAGGCCCAAAGCCACGCGGCGATGCTCGCTGCGGCTGCGCCGCCGATGCGCCGGCCGGCAAAATAGATCGGTGCGCAGGTTGCGACCGAAAATACGATATTCAGCGCGGCCGCGGCGTAGAAAGCGTGCAATGTGAAAATTCCGAACACGCGGAAGATTCCGGCCAGCAAGAGCGGGTAACCGGGAGTCAGCCAGGCCGTCGGCCCGGTATCGCGGCGCGTGGGCGAACTGAATCCCTTGCCCGAAGCCAGCGCGAAAGCGATGTTTCCGGTTTCCTGTTCGAACGGGACGGATGCGAGGGCTTCGGCTGGAATTTCGCGCGACTCTTTCCAGGCGTAGCCGGCGCGTGCCGCAGCCGCTGCGGCCATGATCAGCCAAAGAGAAGTTGCTGCGGCGATGAGCGTTCGGTTCACGACGGTGGATTCCCTGCTTCCGGAAGCGAAGCCGCTGATTTCGTGATGTCGCGCATTTGAATTCTGCCGTGCGCGTCCAGCCGCGTTTCCTTTGCACAAATGTGCAGGACGGGATAGCACACAGGCGCGGCACGCACGTTTACGCTATCGGTCCGCACCCGTATAATTTTCAGCATGGGCTCAACCCAACAGGCCGCGAGCACAGCGTTTCTACAGTGCATCGAAGAGAGTTGCCGGCGCAAGCACCCGCTCGACCGGATGGGCTATCTCTGCGAGTCGTGCGGAGCCTTGCTCGACGTCGTTTACGATGCGCCGCGAATCGCGCCGCAAGCGCTGCGCGACACGTGGGTAAAGCGCAAGTCGAGTTGCGGGGCCGAGGATCAGAGCGGCGTCTGGCGATTTCGCGAGCTTCTGCCATTCGTGGCGGAGGGCCGGAGTGTGGTCACGCTGGGCGAAGGCCGCACGCCGCTTCTTGAGGTTCCGCATTCGGGGGAATGGGCCGGAGGCATCCGCCTTGCGATCAAGCATCAGGGCAACAACCCCACCGGCTCGTTCAAAGATCTCGGCATGACGGCGTGCATCACGCAAGCCGCGATCGCCGGCAGCCGCGTGACGGCCTGCGCGTCAACCGGCAACACATCCGCTTCGATGAGCGCGTACGCGATCCGCGCCGGGATGAGATCGGTAGTGGCCGTGCCCGCCGGGAAAATCTCCACGGCGAAACTGGCGCAGGCGCTCGAATTCGGCGCGACGGTGATGGAAATCGCCGGAAGCTTCGATGCGGCGCTTGAGCTGCTGCGGGCTTTGGCCGGCGAAATGAATTTATATCTCGTCAATTCGCTCAATCCATTTCGCATCGAAGGCCAGAAAACGATTGTCTGCGAGATTTTCGAGCAGCGCGATTGGAGCGCGCCCGATTACATCGTTGTGCCGGGAGGAAATCTCGGCAACGTATCGGCGATCGGCAAAGGATTGAGCGACCTCAAACAAATGGGCTTGATCGAAGAATTCCCGCGGCTCGTGGTAGTGCAGGCGGAAGGCGCGAATCCGTTCTGCCGGATGATCGCGAGCGGAAGCGAGAAGCTTGTGCCGGTTTCAGAACCGCGCACCGAGGCGACGGCGATTCGCATCGGCAATCCCGTGAACTGGAAGAAAGCGTTGCGCGCGATTCGCTCGACGGATGGCATGTGCGAATCGGTGAGCGATGCGGAAATTTTTGCGGCCAAGGCGGAACTCACGCGCGACGGCGTTGGATGCGAGCCCGCGTCGGCCACCACGCTTGCGGGACTCCGCAAGCTCGTCGCGAGCGGGAAAATCGAACGCGGGGCGGATGTTGTTGCGGTGTTGACCGGGCACCAACTGAAGGATCCGGAAATCGGCCTCCGCCGCCGGAGCGAAGAAGAACTGGCGACCCGGCGAATCAGCGTGGAGCCTGAAATCGGCAAAATGCGCGCCGCGCTCGAAAAAGTCCTCGCGTCACACTGAAACAATTTCAATTTTATTCTATCCGATAGGACTCATGTCCGGCCCGCAGAAATGGCGGCGCGCGTCCGCGGAATCGCGAATTCTAATCGCGACAAAGTTTCGAGTGAAAATTTTCGATCTTATTGAAAAGGAGTGGTTTGCAGATTTCTAATCGCCACACTTTTTGGGCTCTGTGGCGGCGCAAAACCTGGCGGTTTGTGCTTATCCTTGGATCAAGAGTTGCCTCGCGCGCTCGGCTGCCTTCACAACTGCCTTGATCAGCGTCACACGCAATTTTCCGTCTTCGAGTTCAAGAATGCCGTCAATCGTGCAGCCCGCCGGAGTGGTGACGGCTTCCTTCAAGAGCGCGGGGTGATCGCCGGTTTCGAGCACCATGCTGGCGGCGCCGAGAACCGCCTGCGAAGAGAGCAGCGTGGCCATGTCGCGCGGCAGACCGACTTTGACGCCAGCTTCCGCGAGCGATTCAAGAATGATGTAGATGTATGCGGGACCGCTTGCGGAAAGGCCGGTAATCGCGTCCATGTGCTTCTCATCCACGATGATGGAGCGGCCGACAACTTCAAAGAGTTTTCGCGCGGTTTCCAGGTGATGTGGCGTCGCGTGCGAACCGCCACAGACCGCCGTCATTCCCTTTCCGACGAAACACGGCGTGTTGGGCATCGCTCGCACCACGGGCATGCCTGCGGGCGCGGCTTTTTCGATGTAGGAAGTGGGCACGGACGCTGCAATCGAAACGACCAATTTTGAAGGCGAGAGCGCCGGGCGCATTTGCTCGATCGCCGACTTCACAAGTTGTGGCTTCACGCAAAGCAAGACGATATCGGCGTCGCGCACGGCCTTCACATTGTCGGTGTGTACGGGAACGCCGAGTGATTTCGTAAGTGCTGCGGCCTTTTCAGCGTGCTGAACCGTCGCGGAGGTTTGCTCGGGACGGAAAAGGCCGCGCTGCAGAAATGCCTGGACCAGAATGCCGCCCATTTTTCCGGCGCCGATGACGGCGATGCGCGCGTCTTTTCCCACTTCGCGGAGGCCTGCCTCGCGTTGAGATGTGCCTGCAGCGGGCTTGCTGGATTTCGATTTGGTCATAGCGTTCATTCCAGGTAAACGCAGGGCACGAGCTCAGTGGTGCGCTCGCTCCGATGTTTAGGCCTGCTTCTTGCCCACGACGCTTTCTTCCACGCGGTCGCGATGCGGCAGCATTCCGCGATCGGCAAGCAACTCAGCATTGAGAATGGCCGCGCCGGCCGCGCCGCGAATGGTGTTGTGGACCAACAGCGTGAATCGAAAATCGAGGATCTCGCACGGGCGAATCCGGCCGACGCTGACGGTCATGCCGCGTCCTGCATCGCGATCCTTGCGCGGCTGCGGGCGATCCGCTTCGTCGCTGACGAGAATCGGATGCTTGGGCGCCGTCGGAAGGCCGAGGCTCTGGGGCTCGCCGACCCAATCCGCGAGCGCGCGGCGCACGTCCGCTGCCGAAGCCTTGGTCTTGAATCGGACCGAGACGGACTCGAGATGGCCATCGAGGACCGGCACGCGATTGCAGTGCGGGCTGACTTTGAAATCCGCGAATTTCACCGAATGCCCCGCCAGCTTGCCCAAAATCTTGCGCGGCTCGGTTTGCATTTTTTCTTCTTCGCCGGAGATGAATGGAATCACATTTTCGATGACATCGAGTGATGCGACTCCCGGGTAGCCGGCGCCGGAGACGGCCTGCATGGTTACGACGAACACTTCGGACACGCCGAACGCGTCATCGAGCGGCTTGAGCGCCATCGCGAGGCCCATCGTCGAACAATTCGGATTCGTAACGATGTAGCCGGTGGTGAAGCCGCGATGCTCTTTTTGCCAGGCGATCAGATTCAAATGATCGGGATTGATCTCCGGAATCACGAGAGGAACGTCGTCTTCCATTCTGTGATTCCGGCTGTTGCTGATGACCGGATAGCCCGCGCGGGCAAACTGCTCTTCGATCGCTCCGGCCACGCTCGCATCCAGAGCGGAGAGAACGAAATCGCAGCGAAGTCCGGGCTCAGCAAATTTCACTTCGAGTCCCGCGACGTCGCGCGGAACTGGAAAGTCTTGCAGCCACCGTGCGGCTTCCGCGTATGTCTTGCCCGCCGAGCGCTCCGATGCGGCGACTTCGCCGATTCGAAACCACGGATGGTCCACGAGGCCGCGAATCATCTTCTGGCCGACCGCGCCCGTGGCGCCTAGGATTCCAACGTTCCAAGTCATCATGCTCCTCCGGAACCGGCGTCGCCCACCCAAGTGCCCGGCGCGTCCGGCGTGGCGACGTTGCGCACCAGCAGCGGGATGCGCTCCTGCATCAGGAAGTGGAACGCCTTCGGATGAACGACGCGCGCTCCGTTCCGCGAAAGCTCGAGCGCCCGTTCATAGCTGAGGCGGGCGTGCCACTGCGCATCGGGGTTCAGCTTCGGGTCGGTATCAAAGAAACCGTCGACGCTGCTCCAAATTGTGAGGTCATGCGCACCAAGCGCGCAAGCCACGATTGCGGCGGAGTAGTCGGAGCTGTTACGTCCCAGGGTGGTGATGCGGCCGTCGGGCGTGGCGGCGACGAAACCGGTCACGACCGGAAGCGTGGCCATCAGGAAGAGCGGTTCGAGGGTTTCGCGCGTTTTCTGGCACGATTCTTCGAGCCGCGCGTGGGGATCTTCGCGATCGCCGTTGGTGACGATGAACTCGAACGCGTCGAGCGCTTCGGCATGCGCGCCGAGCACGCGCAAAGCCGCGGCGAAAATGCGCGCGCTGAGCCGCTCACCGAAGGACACGACTTCGTCCGTCATTTCGAGGGGCGATTCGCCGTGGCCCGCGTGGCGGACGACCAGATCCAGAGCGTGAGCGAGCTCGGCGAGTTCGAGGCGCAATTGAAACTCCTGCTCGTCGCCGGCAAAAAGCTGCCTGCCGATGTGGGTGTGAAGCCGTGAAATTTCTTCGGCTTCGGCGATGGCCGTCGAGACGTCGCGCATTCGGAGCGCGCGCGTGACGCTGTAGAGCCGATCGGTCACGCCGCCGAGGGCGGACACGACAACGACCACTCGATCGGATTTCGCTTCCCGGGCGGCGTGGCCGGCGGCTGCGAGAACGTCCGCCGCCGACCTCAAGACGCTGCCGCCAAATTTCATCACGCGCAGTCGGCTTGTTACCGGCGCTTTCTGCGCGGATTGCGCCGCCTGGGCGAATTGCCGCAGGGCGGCGTTTCGTTGGACCGGCTCTTCGCCCTCTCGCTCTTGCCCGTTCTGTTCGACGTTCATGGCCATCCTCTTTCTCGCTCAAACACCCCTAAAAACAAAAAACCCGCCTGCCAGTCTGTCTTCTGGCGGCGGGCTCGAGGTGCTGATTTTTTGGTTTAGGCTCAGCTGCCTCCGGCGCCAGAAGACGTGGTCGTAGTCATACGCGTAGTAATTCGCGTGGACATCGACATCAACGGCTTAAGGCCCGGCTTCAACATTGCACCTTTGACTGTAAGGGCTACCTAGAAAGTTGTCAACGGACAATTTGGCGGGATTTACGATGCGTTGCCGTTAAGGTTGAAATACACGGAAATCGTCGTCGCGACCTCGATAGGCTTTCCGTCCAAAAAAGTCGGCGCGTACTTCCACTGTCGAACAGCGTCGGTGGCAGCGTTCACCAGTGCGGACGGCCCCGAAACGTATGCAAGCTTCGTGATCGAGCCGTCCTTCGCGATGACGGCACGCAGAACGACGGTTCCGGAAATGTGCTGTCTTTTGGCTTCGGGTGGATATCTCGGCGGAACAGAATGCAGAATCTTAGCCTGATGAACGATTCCGACCCTTGGAATGTGACCCGAGGGCGGAGCCGGCGCTGCTGTCGAACTTGACGAAGATTCCTGCGCTGTTCCGGAAGGCACGGCGGCGGGTTGCGATTGCTGATCCTGAGGGCGCAGATTAACTGCGGGAAGCAACAGGAAAAAGCTGAAGGCTGCGGCGACGCCCAAGCGCATAACGCTCCTCCGGTTCGCTATAGAACAGCGTAATTACTCAGGAGTATACGCGCCTCTCAGCGGCCACGCGAGACGGAAAGCGGAGAGTCGAGGAACGCGAGAGGTGAGCTATTGCGCGGCGCCGGAATCGTGCAGCAGCACGATGTCGGACTCGTTGTGGCGGCGAAGCATGCCGATGGACTTGGCGTCCGGCGAGAAGTGGAATGTGGCGATCTGCTCCGAGGGGAGATTCGTGATCTGCTTGCCTGCGGAACCGTCGAGCGGCTGAAGCCACAAATTGTCAACACCGTTGACGCGGACCGGATAGATAACGGACTTACCGTCTGCCGTGAACTGCGGCCCGGCGGAGATGCGAGGATTGGGATCGAGGAGTTTGACTTTGGGATCGTTCACGTTCAGCGGAACGAGCGCGATGCGTTGACTGACCCCTCCCGTAGTCTGCGTCCCAACTGTCGCTATGAAAGCCAGCAGCTTCCCATCGGAGGAAATTCCCAGCAGGCCGTTGCCGACAATCGCGTTTTGGAGGGCGCTTCCAGGCACCAACTCAGGCTTGCTCGAGCCGTCCACCGGAACCCTTTTGACCCAGCCGTTCACTTCCGAGTAATAGGCCATTTTGGAATCCGGCGAGCAGGTCGGAACTCGATCGATCTTCCCGAAAGAAAGCTGCTTTAAATTGGCTCCGTTCGAATCCATTCGCCAAATCGCGTACCCATTTGCTCCGGCCTGTCCGATCCAGGAGAACAAAAGGGTCTTTCCGTCGGGGCATGCGCTTAGGCCATAGGTGGACACGTTGGAAAGCAGAACCGCCTTCCCCGAGCCGTCCACGGTGATTCGCGAGAGATCGCTGCCTTGCGCGACGAAGAGATCGCCGCTTGCGCTCCAGGCAAAATCAGAAATGCTCTCCTGCTGCGTGAGGACAGGGGCAGGAGGCGTCGCGACGCCTGCCGCAGGGAGAATATAAAAGTTCAGCAAAGTTTTTTGCTGAGCCGTGGCGAGTGTCTTTCCGTCGGCGGAGAGCGTCATGGTGGAGTAGCTGTTTGTATCCTTGGTCACCGACTGGAACACCCCGCCGGGATAGGAAACTGCGCCGATCTGGCCGCGCTGGAATCCGCCCTCAGGGCCTTGATAGAGAACCAGAATGCCCTTGCCATTGGGAAGCCACGCGGCGCGGCGAATGAGCCTGTCTTTGTATTCGGAGATGATGTCGAACTTGCCTGAATTGATGTCGAAAAGCCGGAGCGTGCTCAATTCGTTTCCGAGTTGAAGCGGAATCGCCAGAATCCGGTCGTCGCCGGGTTGCCATGCCAGGCTCCGCGAAGCCTCCGGGTTGGGCGCGCTGACGAACGTTTTTTCGCCGCTGCCGTCAAGATTGGAAGTGAGGAATTGATACTTGCCGACCTCGGGATCGTTGTCTCGCATGTAGGCCATGCGCTTGCCGTCGGGCGAAAACGTGACGCCGGAATCAATGTCGCGAACGATGTCTTGCGGCGAGCCGCCCAATACCGGCGCGCGATAGAGATCGAAACTATCGGCGATCGAGGTCACAGCCTTCCGAAAGTAGATGTAGTTGCCGTCCGGTGAAAACGACAAATCGGCGTAAAAGCTATCCGACGGCGGAAGCACCTGCGTGTCACTGTTCGTCGGGACGTTCTTGAGCCAGAGACTGGGTTTCCCGTTGTCGATCACGACGCTCAAAACGTATTTGCCATCGGGCGAAATCGCCGCGAGAAATGATTTGCCGTTGTTGGTGATCTGCGAAATTGTGAAATTCTGGAACGGCGGCGTGGCCTTGCCGGCGACGAGGGAATAAATGCCGTAGCCGGCGGCCGCGAGGATGATGAGCGCGACGATGGCTCCGCCGACGAGGCCGAACTTGTGTTTCCTGGCGGTCTCGACGACGACGGAACTACCGGAAGCGTGGGACGCATCGCGCTGCACGGCGACCGCAGAGGCACTGGAAGCGCGCGACGCGGAGGCCGCAGAAGGCGACGCCGGCGAAGCGGCTTCGTCGGCGGGCGGAATAGCCGCCGATGATGGGAGCCTGCCGGAGCCCGTGTCGCGCTTCAGGCGCTGAAGATCGGTGCGCAATTCGGCGGCGGATTGGCAGCGCAGCTTGCGATCTTTTTCGAGAGCTTTGTTGATTACATCGTCGAGTTTCGGCGGCAGCTCAGGATTCAAACGCACGGCGGGAATGGGGGCGCGATTCAAGATGGCATCCGTGACGACGCCCGAAGTTTCGCCGCGGAACGGCTGCGTTCCCGTCGCCATTTCGTAGAGCACGACGCCGAAACTGAAAAGATCGGTGCGCGCGTCGAGATCCTTGCCGCGAATTTGCTCGGGAGACATGTAGGCGACGGTGCCGACGGCCGTGCCGGGACTGGTGAGCTGTTCTTCGTTGAGGCCGACGGTTTCGTGTTCGGCGAGCGTGGAGTCACCGGGCGCCGCGGCGCCGGTTGCCGGACGAATCTGCTTCGCAAGGCCAAAATCGAGAACTTTGGCGTGGCCGCGTTCGGTGACGAAAACATTCGCGGGCTTGATATCGCGGTGAACGATCCCTTTGGCGTGCGCGGCATCGAGCGCGTCGGCGATTTCGATGGCGATATCGAGGAAAAAATCGAGCTCGAGCGGGCGGCCGGAGATGCGATGCTTCAACGTCATGCCTTCCATGTATTCCATGACGATGAAGGTGCGTCCGTCCTGCTGGCCGATTTCGTAGATAGTGCAAATATTCGGATGATTGAGGGCCGAGGCGGCGCGGGCTTCGCGGCGAAAACGCTCGAGAGCCTGGGGATCTTGCGCGACTTCTTCGGGCAGAAACTTCAGGGCGACGAAGCGGCCGAGTTCCGTGTCCTCGGCTTTGTAGACCACGCCCATGCCGCCGCCACCGAGTCTTTCGATGACACGGTAGTGAGAGAGAGTGCGGCCGACCAAAGAACTGGATTCAGCCATAATGCGAGCCATCTTAGGCCGCGCGTGGAGTCAAGTCAACGAAAGGGCGCGACGGGACGATAGGAAGGGACGATACGGCCGAGGCGTTATTCTGCGACGGCGTGGACCGCCATGCCGCATTCGCAGACGAGAAGCGAGGACGTGTTCTTGAAGAAAAGATGCTTGCAGTGAGGGCATTCCAACTCGAGAAGAAGACTCGAACCATAAGCGGCACGGTCAATGAGGAGCTGTTCGATGATGACATCGAGCGAGTTATCGTTCGGAAGGACATGAAAAAGTTTCAGGCATTCGACGTTTTTACAGCGGGCGATCAAATGCGGCTCCTTGGACATAGCGAAGAACGATTATGCACACGCGGATGAGCGGTAAGCGAGTCTCAACGCGACGGGCTGTGGCCAATCGGTTCTGAGAGGCAAGGCTCGCCAGTGGCGCAGCAGCCGATTTATAGATAGCATGCGGATATTGACATTCCGATAAACCCAAGCGTAGCCTTGGCAAAAGCGTAGGTCCGAATGGGCAGCGCGAAAGATTGGATCTGGGTACTGGCGCTTGCGGCCTCGTGGGTGCTGATGCAAGTGTGGATAAGTGAGCCGCGCCCGTGGGAGCGCTCCACTTTAAACGCACCCACTCTTCGCGTGCGATTCTGGAAGTACGCAGGTAATCTCTTCTTGGGACTTTTCCTGGGACTGGGAATCGTTTTTCACTGGCACGTGCTTCACGGTGGCCTGGTGCTTGTGACGTTGTTGCTCGCCACGCTGATGGTAATTTCGAGTGTTGCTCTGCGGCGAGCAAAACGCGGCTCGACATCGTCTTCCGATTGAGTCCGACCTCTGCGAAACCCGAACGAACCGATCGAATTCAAATTACCGGCCGTGTGCCAAGCGATTCGCGGCGACGCGCCAAAATGATAAGATGCGGGCATGGCAGAGAAATTCAAGGTCGGCCTGATTCAGATGAAGTGCTCGACGAAGCCGGAGGAGAACTTCGCCAGGGCCGAGAAGAAAATTCAGGAAGCGGCGAAGCGCGGGGCGCAAATCGTCTGCCTGGAGGAATTATTTCGCTCGCAATATTTCTGCCGCGAAGAGAATGGCGATCTTTTCGATCTCGCCGAGCCAATTCCAGGGCCTTCGAGCGACGCGCTGGGAAAGCTGGCGAAGAAACTCGGCGTGGTGATTGTGGGGTCGCTGTTCGAGCGCCGGACGGCGGGCGTCTATCACAACACGGCGGTGGTGATTGATGCGGACGGCACGTTGCTGGGGAAATACCGCAAGATGCATATTCCCGACGATCCGCTCTATTACGAGAAATTTTATTTCACGCCGGGAGATCTTGGCTTTCCGAATTTCGACACGAAGTACGGGCGGATCGCGGTGCTGGTCTGCTGGGACCAGTGGTATCCGGAAGGGGCGCGGCTCGCGAGCCTCGGCGGCGCAAGCATTATTTTTTATCCGACCGCGATCGGGTGGCATCCTGCGGAGAAGAAAGAGCACGGCGCGGCGCAACTCGATGCATGGCGTACGATTCAGCGCTCGCACGCGATCGCGAATGGAATTTTCGTAGCGGCGGTGAATCGCGTCGGATTCGAAGGTACGAAGCAGAGCGGCCTGGAATTCTGGGGCTCCTCGTTCGTCGCCGATCCATTCGGGCGGGTGCTCGCGGAAGCTTCGACGGACAAGGAAGAAATTCTCGTGGTCGAATGCGATCCGCGCAGCATGGACGACACGCGGCGGAACTGGCCGTTCCTGCGCGACCGCCGCATCGACGCCTACGCGCCCATCCTGAAGCGATGGCTCGACTGAAATCGAAATCCAATTCAACCGAAACGCCGCACGCTCTGGGCTATCGCTTGCCAGCGGAGTGGGAGACGCACGAGGCAACTTGGCTCGCGTGGCCCCACGAACGAACCGACTGGCCGGGAAAATTTGCGCCGATTCCGTGGGTCTATGCGGACGTCGTGCGGAATCTCGCGCGCGTGGAACGAGTGCGGATTCTCGTGGCGAGCGAGAGGCAAAAACGCGAGGCGAGAGATGCTCTAAAAAAATCCGGCGCGAATCTCAGCGCAATTGATTTTTACCCGGTGCCGACGGACCGCGGATGGATACGCGATTTCGGGCCGATCTTTGTGAAGCGCGACAATTTCGGCAAGACGAGCGAAATTGCGGCGACGAATTGGCGATTCAACGCCTGGGCGAAGTACGGCAACTGGAAACGGGACGACGCCGCGACGAAGAAAATTGCGCCGCGATTGAAATTGCGAATCTGGGAACCGGAATTCCGCGGGCGAAGGATCGTGCTCGAGGGCGGAAGCATTGACGTGAACGGCCGCGGCACGATTTTGACAACGGAGGAATGCCTGCTAAGCGATGAACAAGTGCGGAATCCGGGATTCACGCGCGAGGACTTCGAGACAATCTTTCGCGACTATTTCGGCGCGACGAACGTGCTTTGGCTCAATCGTGGAATCGCCGGCGACGATACGCACGGGCACGTGGACGATCTTGCGCGATTCGTGAATCCGACGACGGTGGTGACCGTGGTCGAAGAGGATCCGCGCGACATCAACTACGAGCCGCTTCAGGAAAATCTTGCGCGGCTGCGGGAAATGAAGGATCAGGATGGAAGGCCGCTGCGCGTCGAGACGCTGCCGATGCCGCAGGCGGTAGAATTCGCGGGCCAGCGGCTTCCGGCGAGCTATGCGAATTTCTATATTGCGAACGGAATCGTGCTGGTGCCGACGTTCAACGACGCAAACGACCGGATAGCGCTCGAGACGCTCGCGGCGATGTTTCCCGGGCGCGCGGCGATCGGCATCGGGTGCCGGGATCTGGTGCTGGGGCTGGGAACGCTGCACTGCATGACGCAGCAGCAACCGGCGTAAGGCGAGCGGGACGGAAGTTTTTCCGCGATTACCGCGAACGCTGAATTCAGGCGAGCGACAGAACCTGCCCACTAAGAGTGTTGCGAGTTTGACGCCTGGCCGGCGCGCTGGCGCACGACGGCGATAAACGCGGCAGCGGCGCGCGGCAAATGGCGATCGCGGCGATAGACCAGGCCCAGCTCCCGCCAAAGCTCCACGTCCTTCAGCGGAATCAGTTTGACTTTCCCGGCGCGCGCGTCGTCCGCGGCATACGCAGCGCTGATGAGTGACACGCCGATGCCCGCGGCAACGAATCGCTTAATCATGCTCACGCTCGGCAAGACCATCGCGACGCGAATCTGTCCGCGAAACGGCCGGAAATACTTGTCTAGCAACTGGCGCGTGAAGCCGGTCTTCGGAAAAATCAGCGGATGCTCGGCAATTTCCGCAGCCGTGACGGCTTTCAGATGCGCGAGCGGACTCTTCGGGCTGGTCATCAACACAACGCGATCGCGGAAGATCGGATGAACACGCAGACTGGCGGATTTGACCGGCAGCGTGACAATCCCGAAGTCGATCGACGAATCCTCGACCTTCTCCAAAATCTTGTGGCTGAAATTACGATAGATGCTGATCTGCACCGCGGGATAAAGATGCTGATACTCGGCGAACACGTCCGGGAGAACGTAGAGGCAAGTGGCCTCGTTCGCACCGATGGCCAGAGTCCCGCGTGGCGTAGCGGCCTGGTCGGCCATCGCGCGGTGGGATTCCTGGCGAAGCGCGATCATGCGCTTCGCGTAGTCAAGGAGCACTTCGCCCGCCGGCGTGAGCTTCACAGCCTTGCCCATGCGCCCAAACAATTTCTCGCCGTACTCGAGTTCGAGCTGGCGAATTTGGGCGCTCACGGCCGATTGCGATAGAAACACTTTTCTCCCCGCGAGAGAGAAACTCCCGTTCTTCGCAACTTCGACAAAGGTTGTGAGCTGGTCGAAATCCATCGCTTATTGGCAGCTTATTCTAGCAGCAACCTTCGACGGATTTATCAACAGGCCGAGCCGCAGAGTGGAAATCGCGGCGCGCTCACGCGTAACGTCCCACCGGCTCGGAGACGAGCAAGCGGCTCAACGCGCCGAAAGGCATCGGCTCCGGTTTTTCCAGGCGATCGAGGACTTCCGCCCACGTGTCTTCGATCGCCACAGCGCGATGGATCGGCGCGAGCCGGGCCAGCGCGAGGGGCTTGAGCGGATCGAGAAGCGTTTCGGCGCGCGGACTGCCGGTGCGCATGAAATGCTCGCTCAAGACTCTCCGCAAGCACTCCTGCTCGAATGCGTCGATTCGATCGGCGCGGAGGAATTCGCGGTTGTAATCGATCCGCATGGCCGAGTCCGCGAGGACGTAAGCAAGCCCACCCGTCATCCCTGACCCAAAATTGGCGCCCGCCGGGCCGAGGACCACCACGACTCCGGCCGTCATGTACTCGCAACCGTGCTGACCGACACCTTCAACAATTGCGAGCGCTCCACTGTTTCGCACGGCAAAGCGTTCACCCGCGCGGCCTGCGATGTAGAGTTCTCCGCGCGTCGCGCCATAGAGAACCGTGTTGCCGGCCAGGACGTCGCCTCGGCGTGACGCTGCCGGGCCCGCGGTGATCGCGATGCGTCCGCCGCTCAATCCTTTGCCGACATAATCATTCGCTTCGCCCACCAGCCGGAAATTGACACCCTGGACCAGGAACGCGCCGAAACTCTGTCCGGCCGCACCGCGAAATTCAAAGTCAAAGCTGCGCTCCGATGACGAGCGCCAGGGCGTGGACGAAGACCGGCGCAGCAGCTCGCCGCTGAACTTCGCGCCGACGCTGCGGTCGGAATTCGCAATTGTGAAGCGCCGCTTCACTCTCTTGGGCCGCGTGCCGAGAAGAACGTGGTCAAGCTCGACGTTGACGCCGAAATAATCGTCAAGCGGAGCGAGAGACGGAGAGGCATGCTCTTCGGCCGTCTCGGAGAGAACATCAAAACTGGCCGTGGCAGGCGACACGCGAATCCGCAGGCGCGCAACATCTCCCACGATCTCCTGAATCGAACGCGCGCCGAGACTCGCGAGGATTTCGCGCACCTCGCCCGCGACGCCATTGAAGAACGCCTCGACCATTTCGGGCTTGCCGGCAAACCGCTGGCGATAATGCTCGTCCTGAGTGGCGATGCCCGCGGGGCACGTATTCAAATGGCACTGGCGCGCCATCACGCAGCCGATCGCCAGAAGCGCGGCGGTGCCAAAACCAAATTCGTCCGCGCCGAGAAGCGCCGCGAGAACCACGTCGCGGCCGGATTTGAACCCGCCATCGACTCTTAACCGGACGCGACGCCGAAAGCCGGATCGCAGGAGCGCGTTGTGAGCGTCGCGCAGGCCCACTTCCCAGGGCAGGCCCGTGTTCTTGATCGAAGTCAGCGGCGAGGCGCCCGTGCCGCCATCGAATCCACTGATGGTAATCACCTGCGCGCCGGCCTTTGCGACTCCCGCGGCGATGATTCCCACGCCTGCGCCCGAAACGAGCTTCACGCCGATGCGCGCGCGCGGATTCACGGCGCGCAGATCGTGAATCAACTGGGCAAGATCTTCGATGCTGTAAATATCGTGGTGTGGCGGCGGAGAAATCAGAGCCATTCCAGGCGAAGCATGACGTAGCCGCGCGATATAGGGCGTGACCTTCGCAGCGGGAATCTGGCCGCCTTCGCCGGGCTTCGAGCCCTGCGCCATTTTGATTTCGATTTCGTCAGCGTGAACGAGATATTCGGTGGTCACGCCGAACCGGGCGGATGCAACTTGCTTGACGCGATTCGCCGCTTCGGGCTCGCGAACGTACAGATCGGGATCTTCGCCTCCTTCGCCCGTATTGCTTCGCGCGCCAAGCCGGTTCATCGCGATCGCCAGCGTGCGATGCGCTTCGGGGCCCAGCGCGCCGAGGGACATCGCTTGCGTGCTGAAGCGTCCTAGAATTTCACTTGCCGGCTCGATTTCATCAAGCGGGAGCGGATTGCCCGATGCGAAATCGAGGAGGTCGCGAACCGCGTTTGGCTCGCGCGTCGCCGCAAGTTCGGCATAAGCGCGATAGTTTTCCGGAACGGGCTCGCGAAGATATTTGTGCAGGCGGCGCAGCAATTCGGGAAAACTCGCGTGCCGCTCTCCGGCCTGTCGAAATCGAAAGAAGCCCGCATCTTGCAAACCGGGAGAAGCGGCGGCAAACGCTTCGCGATGACGACCGAGAGCGTCTTCCATCAGCGCGCCGAAACTTTTTCCGCCGAGCACCGAAGGCGCGTCTTCGAAGAATTCATCGCAGACATCGTCGTCCAAACCGACGACGGTGAAGAGGCGGCTGTTGCGATAGCTCGACAGAGTCGAAATGCCCATGCGCGCGAGGACCTTTTTGAGGCCCGCCTCGACGGCGGTGCGGTAACTCATGGCGCCATCAGGAGCGATTCCTTCGGCGAGATCGAGCGCGAGATATGGGAAAACTGCGCTTGCTCCCATGGCCATCAATAGGGCGAGATGATGCGTCTCGACGGCTTGGCCGGTCTCGACAATCAACGGGATGGCGTGCGCGTTTGCAGCGAGCATTCCACTCCAGGCGGCCGAGCAAGCCAGCAAGGCGGGGAGAGCGGCGCGTTCGGGGCTGGCGTTCTTGTCGCTGAGAATGATCAAGCTTTCGCGCGTGCTCGAAGCATCGTGCGCTTGCTGGTTGACGCGATCGAGAGCCGCTCGTGCGCCCTGGACTCCGAGTGCGGCGTCGAACGTGAAGTCTATGCAATGCAGGTGACCGAGCGATTCGCCATCGATCACACCTTCATCCATTGCCACCATCTGAGACGCGTCTAGAAGCGGCGAATCGGCGCGCAAGCACTCGCCAAGAAATGCCTCGAGCGACATCACGTGCGCTTCGCGAAGCGGATCGATCGGAGGATTCGTGACCTGGGCGAAGTTCTGCTTGCAATAATCCCACAGCGGCCGCCGCGCGGAAGAAAGAAAAGCAGGCGGAGCATCGTCGCCCATGCTCCAGATAGCCTCTTTGCCGCCGGCGGCGAGAGGCCGAAATAGAATTCGAAATTGATCTTCGGTCCAGCCGAGCGCGGCGGCGACGCGTTTGGAATCGCGCTCGGACCGAGAAGCCGGCGGCGACGATCGCGCAGCGGAGGCTTGCTTCAGCGACAATCGCCGGGCGGCACGATTGTGGTGATTATTCGCGGCGACTGTAACACCTGCATCCGTCACTTCGTCCGCCCGCAGCAAAGTTGATTGAACAAGCGCATCGCCATGAAGAATCTTGCCGCAGACGGGATCGACGACAAGCATTTCGCCCGGCCCGAGGCGTCCGCGCTCGACGATTTTTTTCCCTTCAAGCGCGGTAATTCCGACTTCTGAGCCCAGCACGACAAGACCGTCCGCAGTAACCGAATAACGCAGAGGGCGCAGACCGTTGCGATCGAGCTTGGCGCCTACCGTCATGCCGTCGCTGAAGACGAGTGCCGCGGGCCCGTCCCACGGCTCTTGCTCACACGCTTGGGCCGAAAGGAACTCGCGCGACGCCGGCGAAATTTCGGGATCGGACTCCCATGCAGGCGGGACCATCCGGAGGATGGCGGCCGGCGGCGGTGACCCAAGGCGAATGAGAATTTCGAGAGCATTGTCGAAACTGGCCGAGTCGCTGACGCCGGATTCCAGTGCGTGGAACCAACCGCCCGCGCCAAGCCGCGCTCGCAAATCCTGTTCTCGCGCGCGCATCCAGCGTCGATTCGCTCCGATCGTATTGATCTCGCCGTTGTGCGCGACGTATCGGAATGGCTGCGCCAGCCGCCAAGTGGGCTGCGTGTTTGTCGAATACCGTTGATGAAAAACAGCAAACGGCACGCGGAAATCGGCTTCGCCGAGATCGGAATAGAAGCCGGCCAGCTGTTCGGGAGCAAGAAGTCCTTTATAGACCACGCGGCGACACGACAGCGAGGCGAAATAAACTCCGTCATCAGCGGCACTCTCAACGCGTTTGCGCAAAAAGAATAGGCGGCGCTCCAAGTCGCGGGCATCCGTTGAGGCGGAATCGGAAGAGTTCTCAGACGCAAGGAAAACCTGGCGAATCACGGGCTGGACACTCGCAGAGGATGGACCGAGCAGTCCCGGGTTCGTCGGAACGTCGCGCCATCCCAGCACACGTAAACCGAATTCGCTCGCAAACCCTTCCACCAAATTGCATGCCGCCTCGGGCTCGCTTCGCGGCAAGAACGCCATTCCGAGGCCAAAACGTTCGGGAAGGTCAAAACCACTTTCGCGCGCCCGGCTGCGAAAGAATTCCTGCGGGATGGGAGTGAGCAAGCCCGCACCGTCGCCGCTCGATCCGTCCGCATCCACGCCGCCGCGATGCGACAGGCGGCACAGCGCGTCCAGCGCACGCTCGACGACCTCACGTGAACCGCCGCTCGAGCTGAGCTGGGCGATGAATCCGACGCCGCAGGCATCATGATCCACCGGCGCATTGTGGTGACTTCTCCCCATGATAGTGGAATAACTGGAGTTCGACGGAATGTACAATCGAGTCTTTCGATGGGTGCGATTCAACTTTTGGTGAGGTCCCTGGGAACCCGTCACAGACCGAATTTCCTTTCTGCCGGCTACGCGCTAGACGGGTACAATCCTTGACATTCGCAATTCAGGGCAGGACCATTCCACGGCACGTGGAGGCAATCATGCGCACAGCACGACGCGATTTCGTCAAGCAAGCTCTTGCAACCGGCGCTCTCTCGGGCGCGTTTGCGACCCCCGCGGCAGCCAAGGCTGTCGCGAAACTTCTCACGCAAACCGGAGAAGCCGCACCGGGCATCAGCCAGAAGCAGGCGGAATTCTGGACCGCGTTCGCGGATTCGACGGGCGTGGAGGCCGTACAACTGGGACCGCTTCGACTGCGGGGCAAAGCCGCCGGAGGGGATCCGGGGCGCGCGCCGATATTCCTCAATTACACAAAAAGCGCCGGCTTTCGCTCAGTCAGCGACATTCAACCGAGTGAGCTGCTATCCCACGACGGCGACGTGAATATGGGTGTGAACGTGGCGGCGTTCCACGCGGCCGAGGCGGACGCCAAACTTTTCGAGAATCTGCAGTCGTCGCAGTTCCGCGTGGACGTGATACAGAAAAAGGCGGTACTCGACTTCCTAGATCCGATGGCCTGGACGGCGATTGCCGCAATGTTCCCGCAGAAAAACGGCAAGATGCCGAAATTGCAGGACACGGGCTTCGATCCCGGCGCTACTTGGCAAAAAATGCAAAGCATGAGACTGCCCGGCGGAACGGGCCGATGGGCGTTCAACTTCACGCTGCAAGGAAAGGAATCGCTCTTCTCGCAAATCCTCAAGGAAGCGTCAACGGAGATCGGGCGGTTCGCGCCGGTCATCGGCCTGCCGGCAATCAGCGTCGGCGCGCTGAGCGCGTTTACAAGCTTTTACGCAATGGTTCATCCCCCGAGCTCGAAATCGGTGTTCCAACACATGCCGGTGGACGTGTTCGCGACCGCTCCGGCGTGGACGTCGCGCACGTCGTCAGTTGGATTGCCGCTCACGTCCGGCGATTACGTTCTTGTTCCGGCAAATCAGTACGACAAGATGAAGTCCGAATTGCCGAACCTGGAGCTGCAACAGGGATTCGTGGTCCCGAAGAACACGCCGTCGGACGACATATTGAATGTCGCGGCGGACCCGACGAAAGTGCCCGATGTGACATACGTGACGGTGACAGCGCAGGTGACACCGGCGGAAGTGCTTCCCGGAATGAAAGGCAGCGATTCGAACCCGGCAAAGACGTCGTAGTCTCGAGTTTTCGTATTGCCTGGGAATTGGGGAGCGAGTTGCGGAGATGGCAGCGACTCGCTCCCAGATTTCCGAAGGTTAGTTATGGCGCCGCCGGTTTTCGCGACTGAGCATCTGTGTTGCTGCCTTCAACCGGCGCGGCGCGCCACAACGGAAACTATGCTGCTCTTACGCCAACGCGAGTGCTTTTTGCGGAGGCTGCTTTTGGAAGTTTGAGCTCGAGGACGCCATTCTTCAGGATCGCGGTTGCTTTCGTCGCATCCACTTCAACAGGGAGTTCAATCACGCGCAACAATTCACTTGAGCATTGCTCGTTGTAAATGGGTGTGCCCTTCTTCTTGTCGACGCTTGCCGTGTCCCGCCTCCCGCTGATCGTCAGGCGCCGGGGCTCGAGGCTGACTTCCAAATCGCCGGCTGAAAATCCCGGCACTTCGGCTTGAATCGTAAGGGAATCGTCGTTTTCCACGATGCTCATATGGCACGGGTGAAGCAGCTCGGATTCCGCCTTGAACCAGTGATCCAGTTCGTGACCGAGATAGCCGCCGTCCTGCTCAAAGAATTCGAACGCCCGCCGGGCGATGTGTTCGTGGATTCGGTTGATGCGGTCAATTAGCTTGGTCGGTTCGACGAGCCTCAGCGAAGTGGGCTCTGGAGCCGTTTGTGTTGCCGACAACTTCTCATTCATTCGAAACCTCTCCTTCATAGCTCGCGCCGGGCGTAACGCTTCGGGACGATATCCGCAGGGTCAGAAACGATTCCGTGCCGACGCGGCGTGAACATTCTTCCTTATGTATTATCTCACCGACAGAGCCGGGCGGGCGGCGGAAATTGAAGAAATTAATCAAGCATTTTTTGGGGCGAACCGATAGGAAAATGCGTCAAGACTGCGATTCGATAGCAATCCACGTAAGCGAAGCGGTCAACGTGGTGTACCATCCACGGTTTCCGTTTCTGAGAGGACATACACAATGCCCAGTTCCAAAGTTGGTGTAGTCCGAATCTTCTCACTTCTACTACTGGTGGCCGGAATTCAATCGGGCGGTCCGGGAGTACGGGGCGCGTTCGCGCAAGCTCCGCATCGCATCCTCATCGACACCGATCCAGGCACGGACGATGCGCTGGCGATTCTCCTCGCCCTCAATTCGCCGGAGGTCCGCGTGGAGGCGATCACGGTCGTCGCCGGGAACGTCACGGAGCCGGTTGGGCTCGACAACGCGCTCGGAATCACGTCGCTCGCAGGCCGCTGCGATGTGCCGGTGGCTGGAGGAGCCCAAGGGCCAGTTCATGGAACGCTCGTCGTCGAGCCGTTTTGGAATGGGGCGAATGGACTCGGCGGCGCTCAATTGCCCGCCTCGCGCTGCAAAGCCGATCCGCATTTCGGGCCTGATTTGATCATCGAGCTCGTGCACAAGTATCCCCACGAGATCACTTTGGTGCCTGTCGGCCCCGAGACCAATATCGCGCTGGCGGTGTTGAAAGATCCTTCGATCGTTCCGCTTGTTAAAGGAGTCGTGTTGATGGGCGGTTCGATATCCGGCGGTAATGTGAACGGCGCCGCCGAATTCAACGTGTTCTGCGATCCAGAGGCGGCGGACATCGTCTTCAACGCAGGCTGGCCCGTAACCATGGTCGGCCTGGACGTCACGGAAATCACGCTGATCAAGAATGCCGATGTGGCCCAGCTCGAGCAAAATGCGGGACCAGTGGCGAAGTTCGCTGCCGCCGTGGCGAGATTTCAGATTGGCCTGTATGAGTCGACGTCTTTCGAAGGCGGCGCCATTCATGATGCACTTGCCGTCGGCGCGGCGATCGATCCATCGTTCTTAACCACGAAGTTCATGCATGTGGACGTGGAAACCGCGGGACGCTTTGCGCGCGGCGAGACCATCGGAAACCGGCACGGCACGGTGGATAAGGAAGTCGCCGTGGGCAATCATTTCGAAACCGTCGGCGTGAACCCAGTCCCGGCAAATGTGAATGTCGCGGTCGGAATCGACTCAGCCCGCTTCATTAAATTCTTCGTGTCGCGGCTGCAGGGAAAATAAAGTCTGCACAGAGGACATAGCCTCACGAGATCATTGCGTCCCAAACGATGCGCGAGGTTTCAGAACTAGAGGGACTCAAGGCTTCCAGGCGAGGTGCCAGATCGAATCGAGCAAGGTAGAATAACGGCGTGGGGCTGTAGCTCAGATGGATAGAGCAGCAGTTTCCTAAACTGCGTGTCGGGAGTTCGACTCTCCCCAGCCCCACCATTCTCGCCGGCGCTATCGTCCCGACGGCCAGGGAAGAGCCGGGATGAGCATATGTCTCCCCGGTCCAGGCGGCTAGAGCCCGAATCTCGGTCGCGAAAAAGAGGCCGTCACCGTGCCCCCAGAGATGGCATCAAAGGAATGGATTGACAACCAGTTTAGACCGACCTACATTTACTGCTGGCCCGGGGTCAGGAGGTGTTCAGTGCGGGAGGTATTTCGCGCCACTTGCGTGGCAATGCTGATTGCTGCGCTGGTTAGCATTCCCGTTGAAGGGGCTGCGCTCAAGCCCTCAGCGACAATCACCCAAGTCCAGACGACGTGGCTTGACCGTTCGCTCGCCACGGTTGGCACCACCGTCTATCCCGGCGATATCTTGAAGACCGATGGATCCGGATCCGTGCGCCTCCGCGGCGGCCTCGCCCAGTTCTACATGATGTCCGATAGCGAAGCGCGGATGGAGGATTCGGCGAGCGGCTTGCGCGCGGCTTTGTTGAAGGGCACGGCAGGGTTTTCTTCAGGCCCTTCAGATCCAGTTGAACTGACGGCGTTGGATGTGGTTATTCGCTCGGTTGATGGCCAGCCCGCGCACGGCAGAGTTTCGATCGTTGGCGAGAACGAGCTCGTTGTCACCAGCTTCAAGGGTCCGTTTGAACTGACCCTTGACGGTGACACGCGCGCTGTGGCCGACGGGATGTCCTATCGCGTCACCCTCCAGAACCAGCCGCCATCGGAAGGCAACGGCAAGGAAGCCGTGCGCAACCGCAAGAAGATTATCAAATACGTGATCGTCGGCGCTGGAATCGTCGGCTCGGGCCTGATTGGCTGGTGGATCTACCACGAGCTCTGCGAAAGCTCCGATACGCCCGCTCCGCAGTAGAAAACTTCAGATAAGCTCATGACGCCCTGCCACCTGGCGGAGCCTGCCCGCTCGCCGGCACCCGCTGTACGCAAAATCCGTGCGCTCACGAACCCTCATATAGTCAATAACTTAGCCCGGCAAGCCAGACTGGCAAAACGGCGCTCGGCCTGAAGCCTGGGCCCTAACGCAAAGCTTTTTCCCACTTTGGGAAGTCGATAGGACGAGTGCGCGCGGACTAAGCTCCGAGATGACTACACGTACTCCATTATCTCCCTGACAGTAAGCCAGTTACGTCAAATCTCGCCGATGGTCCGTTTGGGGATTAGTTTGCAAACTATTGCATAGCTCGAACGAATACTCGGGACACTCATCAGGAGAACAATATGAATCTCAAGAAGGCACTCTTAGTCGCCATCATCGGAATCGTTTTTGTTCCCGTCATCGCCAGCGCGCAGCAACCGACCCAGCGCCACCCACGGAAGCCAGCGAAGACGTCGCGCCTCACCAGGCTGGTCTACCGCTCATAGGTCTCGTTTAATCACGTCCCTGGCTTGAAGCGCGGTTACCCTGCCTTCCGCGCTTCAAGAAGGTCTAAATCTTCAATCGTGGCAACTCAGGGTCAGATCTCTCACCGCAACGTTTGAAGCGATTCTCCTGACGGCGCTTCGCGGCGCACTCCCCAAGTGGTTACGCGCCTCTTCATTAATCTTTCTGTAAAACCCCCAAGCCGAATATAGAATCGAATTTCGCATGCCGGATTTCGTGCCCGCAGCCAAGCGTGATCCGAAGGATCGGACCAAGCGGCTTTGATGCAGCCCATCCCGATACGCTCGCGTCGCCGCTATGCCCCGAGCGTCATAGAGCTCGCAGTGGCTGCAGCCTTTTTGCTCGTCGCCGCGCCGGCTCGCGCACAAGAACAGCCCGCGCCTCCTTCCGCGCAGCAGCAAAATTCCCCGCCAAGTTCGGGTGCAAATCAAGGCTCTTCGGCGCAGCCACAAAAGACACCGGACAAGACGGACCAGTCTAACGGGAATCCGCAGGTGGAGAACGGCACATCCAACGACCGTCTGTTCTGGACGCTTCCCGATTTTCTAACGATCGAAAGTGAGGGAAAGATCCCTCCCCTAACCACGGGCCAGAAATTCAGAGTGGTCACGCGGGAGTCGTTCGACATATCGGTGTATCCCTACGTAGTGTTCGTTGCCGCCGTGAGCCAAGCGGACAATAGCGAACGCGGATACGGCCAGGGTTGGGGAGCCTACGGGAAACGTGTCGCCTCCGCGTTCGCCGACACCGAGATCGAGAATTATATGACCGGCGCCGTTTTCCCTTCGCTTCTCCACGAGGATCCGCGCTACTACCAGATGGGCAAGGGTGGATTCTGGCGACGATTCGGATATTCGGCGAGCCGGATCGCGATCACGCGGACGGATTCAGGCCACGATCGATTCAATTTTTCGGAATTCGTCGGCGCAGGCGTATCCGCGGGAATTTCCGATCTCTATCACCCCTCCACCGACCGGAACCTCACGAATACCGCTTCGGAATGGGCGTCCCAAATCGCGTGGGACACTTTCACCCTCGAACTGAAAGAATTCTGGCCCGACGTTCGCCGGAAACTGAGTAAGCACAAAAATACCAATCCTTAGTCCAACGGTTTATCCCTCCGCCGAGTTTCTGGGCGATTCAGTTTCCCAATCGTCTACGACGTGAAGCTTATACGATTTACTTAACGGTATATTTATATGTTCCGAGAAGTAAATAGCAGCGAAGGGCTTTCCCTGACGCGCCTCAAGGGACTTTCCCCTATGATGTCCGCATATTCATTTCCTGGTTTCGCTTTTCTGACTGCCAGTCAGTATTTCGAGCCGGTTGATCCGCGGCAGGAGGATCAGCGAAAACTTGGGAGCGCGGCCCAGATGAGAGGGTGCTCCATCTTAGGCCTAGAAAAAATCGACGGGGGATGAAAACTGTTTTCGGGACTGCGCGAGCGGTTTCGATGACCTGCAACAGCGACGTTCCGGAACCCACCGGCGGACGTTGCTAAACCAATAGTCTGAATAACCTGGAATTGGAAGAGCCGCACGGCCAAATCGTCACGGTGCGCGCTCGATGGGGAGAGTTTGCGCGCGTGGATGCGAAGAGCTCATTCAAAGAGGAGCATTTGAGATGATTCGACGGCTGGGAATTGCAGCGGCGACTGCGGTGCTTATCTTCGGCCTCTCCGCCAGACTTACCTCGCATCTACGGGCCGAGGAATTCGGCGGGCACGCACGCATTCTGATCACCGAACCGGTTGATGACAACAAACTGGTCACGCTGCCGGGCAATACGCGCCCGGAGGCATACAACCCGGCGTACGACCGCGGGCGCGTGGATGATGCGTTTCCGATGCAGGACATGCTGCTCCAACTGCGGCGTCCCGCCGAGCTTGAAGAAGAGTTTGACCATTACATCGACGAGCTTACCGATAAGGAGTCGCCGAACTTTCGCCACTGGTTGATGCCCGGCGAACAAGGAGCGCTCTACGGCCCCGCGGACGCTGACATTGTGGCGATTCGGGCGTGGCTGGAATCGCATGGCTTCGCCGTGAAAGGCATCACCGCCAATGGCATGGTCATAGACTTTTCGGGCTCAGCCGGGCAGGTGCGCGAAGCGTTTCACACGGAAATCCACAATCTCGACGTGCGCGGCCAATGGCACTTCGCCAACGTCGGCGATCCGCAAATTCCCGCGGCGCTCGCGCCGGCCGTCGTCGGAGTGGTCTCCATGCACAATTTCAAACCCCAAGCAATGCACGAGTCCCTTCACGAATATGTGTTCTCGGGGTGCGGAGGCACCTGCTATTCGCTTACGCCGGCCGACTTCCAGGTTATCTACAACCTGAATCCGCTTTACCGCCTGGGAATTAACGGGGCGGGCCAGACGATCGCGGTGGTCGAGGATAGCGACACCTACAGCACCGACGTCGCGACCTATCGAAGCACTTTCCTCAGCAAATACACGGGAACGGTCAAGACGCTGCATCCCACCGGAGGCGCGACGTGCACGGACCCGGGAACAACCGCCTCCGACGGCGAGGCGGATATTGATGCGGAAATGACCAGCGCGGTCGCGCCGAATGCCACGATCGAAGTGGCGACTTGCGCGGACACGACGACATTCGGCGGCCTGCTGGCCGTCGAGAATCTCGTCAACGGCGCAAGCCCGCCGCCCATCATCAGCGTCAGCTACGGCGAATGCGAAACCGTAAACGGCGCAACCTCGAACGCAGCCTTCAATTCGGCCTATCAAACGGGCGCGGCAGCGGGCGTTTCCATTTTCGTCTCGTCCGGCGATTCGGGGGCATCCGCGTGCGCGCCTCTTTTCTTTTCTGGTTCGCCCACCAACGCGTATTCCGGAGTCGGCGTGACCGGTTGGGGCGAGACGCCCTACAACGTCTCAGTCGGGGGCACCGATTTCGAAGACACGTACAACGCAAAAGAAGTCGGAACGCCGCTCAGCACCTACTGGAACAGTACGAACACCGTGACTGACGCCTCGGCAAAATCCTACGTCCCGGAAGTTCCGTGGAACGACTCCTGTGCGAGCTACTTGCTTTACAACTACGAGGGTTACACGAGCGGTACCGGAGCAAGCGGACTGTGCGGGGCTTCGGCGACGTATCGCAGCACAGCGGCAGGCGGCGGAGGCCCGAGCGGCTGCGCCACGGGCGGAGGAAGTTCCGATCAGACCAAGGATGCGATTGTGGATGGAACGTGCGCGGGATATGCCAAGCCGTCGTGGCAATCCGGAGTACTCGGAAATCCGGCTGACGGAGTTCGAGATATTCCCGACGTGTCCATGTTCGCCGCGAATGGTCTCTGGGGACATTTCGTGACGATTTGCTATTCCGATACCGCGAATGGAGGAGCTTCCTGCAGCGGCGCCCCCAGCACCTGGAGCGGTTTCGGCGGGACATCTATTTCCGCGCCAGTGATGGCCGCGATTCAGGCGCTGGTGGATGAAAAGTGGAATGTCAGCAAAGTGGGAAATCCGAATCCGACGTATTACTCGATCGCGAAAAGCGAGTTCGGATCGAGCGGGAATTCGGCCTGCTACTCGGCGAACCAGTCAGCCCGTAAGGGGCTTGGGTCTTCTTGCGCGTTCTACGACGTCACTCAAGGCGACAACGATGTGGACTGTGCCTACAACTCGACCATTCATCAGGGCTGCTACCGTCCAAGCGGCACCTACGGCGCAATCAGCACCCAGGCGCTGACGACGGGAGTGGTTGTCGCCGGTGGCTCGGGATACACGGGCACGCCGACCTGCGCTCTCGCGTCTCCCAGCAATTTAGGCAAGTACCTCACTCCCGCTGGAGTGACGCTCTGGGCCGGCGGCACGCAGGCGACCTGCACCGTGCTGATTTCGAGCCGCATCATCACGGCGATCACTATCACGAACGGCGGCCAAGGCTACGCGGGCGGCGCATCTTGCACGCTGACGGGCGGAGGCGGAAGCGGCGGAATATGTCTCGCATCGCCCGCTATTGGAACCGCCGCGTCGAGCAGTCAGCCCGCGTATGGCGCCACGGCAGGATGGGATTTTGCCACTGGCCTCGGGAGCGTCAACGCCTACAACCTCGCCTTTAGCGATGCCTGGTAGCCATGCAAACAAAGATTCCGACCGCAATTTGCCGATTTCCGATTGCGATGGAGATCGCGGCGAATATTGGGAGCCGATGGATGAATGCTAAGAAAAATCGTTGCTGGGTGATGACCCTGTCAATCGCGACGCTCGCGCTCACCGTTGCATCTGCAGCGCCGCTCGTGGCGCAGAATCGCGCGGAGCAACCTGCCGGAATTCCCGAAGACTGGACACATCATCACCTCGTCTTTGGAGATGCCGGCACAGAGGAGCAAGCCATTGACGGCGGGACTCATGAAAGTTGGCTGAAAACGATAAATGATCCGCGCTATCAATTGCAGCAGGCGAAACGGCTTGCAGCGGCGAACGCCACTGCGCCTGAACGAAATGTTCCGACGCCCGCCTCTGCCAGCCAATTGGACTTTGGAGATTCGCGGGACGGCTACGCGGCCTCGGCGCCGAATGACAATGCGAATTTGGACGGGAGCCTGCCGCGGGGCCTGAGCCGTGCGCCTGTCCGCCGCACTTCGCAGATGGATGGCGATGCAGATTCTCAGGACATCCTGATCGTCGGGAAGCGATGGTGGACTGTCGGGGGCTCGCCTCGCACATCAAAGGATTGGAGCGAAACGCTCGGCAGCGGCGGGACGCTCGGCCTCGGAAATTATCCGGCAAAATATTCGTTCACGACCACCGGCAGCACAGGAAGCTGCTCCGACTGGATTGCTTACAGCACGAGCCTGGCAGGCTCGTCGTCGCAGGCGACGATCATCGCCTTTTCCAATTTATATTCGGGAACATGCACTGGGACCGTACCGAACACTCATTGGGCGTTCAATACGGGAACTGGAAGCACGATTGTCACTTCTGCGGCGCTGTCGTTGGACGGAACTCAGCTCGTATTCGTGCAGAGCAGTTCCACCGGTGTTGCCAGCCTCGTCATTCTGAAATGGTCAGCCAGCGGAACGGTCGCCGCGCCAGCAACTCCTTCGAATCAGAGTTCGGGCAGCGCCTATCGCACGTGCACGGCGCCGTGCATGTATACCATCGGTTTCCACGGGAGTGCGAACGACACCGGCTCTTCAGTTTGGTACGACTACAATCTCGACACGGTCTGGGTGGGCGACGATAATGGTTCACTGCACAAATTCACCGGAGTTTTTGTAGGCACGCCTGAGGAAGTCACGACGGGCGGTTGGCCGGTCTCGGTCAGTGCGTCGCCATTGAACGGGCCCGTTCGCGACACGACTACAGGAAATGTGTTTGTCGGCGACTACAACTTGTCGACAACCTCCGCGTGCACTCCTTCGTCATCGAACGCGAACAGTCCGTGCGGGTTTCTCTATTCCTATAATTATTCTACCGGCGCACTGATCGCCAAGTCCGCGCAACTCGACTTCAATTTCGGGATCGTTGACACGCCGATTGTTGATCCCGTCGCGGGGCGGATTTACGTCGCGGTAGGCTCGGACAGTGAAGCCGGCTCTGCTACGGCTTGCGGGACCGACACACCTTGTGCCGGCATTTTTCAATTCCCCACAAACTTCTCGAGCGGCGCGGCGGGCACTGAGGCGACGATCGGTCCGGGCTATCAGTTTATGATGGCTGGGACTTTCGACAACGCGTATTTCACGTCCGCGAACAGCGCGAGTCCCAGCGGCCACATCTACGTGGTCGGAAACACGGGGCCCGCGAACAATACGCTGTATCAGATCACCGTCACCAACAACACCATGAGCACGACATCCGTTTCCGGCCCGGTGGTGGCGCAGAACTACACGAACGGGTATTACGCCTCGGGACTGGGCGTGACGGAGTTTTACAATGGCAGCACCGATTACGTGTTTCTAAGCACGATCGCGTTCAGCAACTACTCGGGATGCGGCGCAACGGCCAGCGTCTCGACTGGATGCGTCATTGGTTTTAACGTCACCAGCGGCTCGATCAGCAGCGCGACCGCGCCAGCCGGATCATCGTCAGCCACCGGCGGGGCCAGCGGGATCATCGTGGACAATGCCGGCGCTGCAGCGGGCGAATCCAATATTTATTTTTCCGCGCTCGCCAACCAAACGTGTACGACTTCCGGAGGGACCAGCGGTTGCGCGATTCAGATTTCGCAATCGTCGCCGTAAGGCTCACCGAGCAGTCGTCGCCGGTCCGTCTCAACGGAACGCGGGATCATTCATCGCGCCCCGCCGCTATTTCGTGGCGGGACCCGGCGGGAGATGCTCTTCGAGATATCGCGCGAGCAAAGAATATAGATGGTAGTGGGTTCCCTCACCCTCTGAAAGCGAGTGAGTGCGGTCCGGGTATTCCATGAAGTCGAATGGTTTGCCGAGCTCGACGAGGCGATTGATCAGCAGTTCCGTGCCTTGAAAGTGCACGTTGTCATCGTCGGGGCTATGGACGATCAAAAGATGGCCTTGCAGACCTTCCGCAAAATTGATCGCCGATCCAGACTGGTATCCGCTCGCGTTGTCTTTCGGCAGGCCCATGTAGCGTTCTTGATAGATCGTATCGTAGAGGCGCTGATCCGGGACCGGCGCAACGCTCATGCCAACCTTATATAATTCCGGCGAGCGAAACATCAGATTCAGCGTGTTCGTACCTCCGCCGCTCCATCCCCACACGGCGACACGCGACGCATCCAGAAAGGGATACCGGCGCTCCAGTTCATGAAGGGCGGCCGCCTGCTCCTGCGACGAAAGGACGCCCACCGAGCCGTAAATGATTTTCCGCCACGCGCGTCCGCGCGGCGCGGGCGTTCCGCGATTGTCCACGCTCAGCACGACGTAACCTTCCTGCGCGAGATAGTGATGGAACAAATCCCGTTCACCTTCCCAATGATCGGCCACCGTTTGCGCAGCGGGTTCGCCGTAGACATATACGAGCACGGGATATTTTTTTGTGGGATCGAAGCCGGCGGGCTTCATCATCCACGCGTCCAGGACGATGCCTCCGCCGACATCTACTTTCAGGAATTCGATTGGCTGCGTGAAAGTGTCGTTAAGTTTCTCGCGTAGAGCTGCGTTGTCCTCGAGCGTGCGGATGGATTTCAGGTCTGGAAAACTCACGAGCTCGATGGCGGGCGGCGAGCCGATTCTCGAATAATTGTGAAATGCCCAATGAAAGTCGGGTGAGATGTCGTACGCGTGCCACCCGGGCTGGTCCTGCGGCGTAACGCGTTCGGCCGAACCGCTGCCGTCTAGCCTGCTGCGAAACAGGTAACGCTGAGTGGCGTTCTCGGGTGACGCGATGAAATAGATCCATTCTTCCTTGGGGTCCACGCCTTCCACTGACACCGCATCCAGATTTCCAGGCGTGACGAGCGTGGCGCGCTTGCCATCGCGCGAAATCGTGTAAGCGTGCCGCCAGCCGTCGCTTTCGTTCTCCCAGAGAAAGTCCTTACCGGCATGCAGCCATTTCAGGTCGCCAGCCACGTCGACCCATGCGGCATCGTGTTCCTTGTGAACCAGAGTGCACGAACCCGTGTTGGCATCGGCCAAAATGACGTCATTCGTGTCTTGCCGGCGGTTCAAATGCTGGATCACGAGCGAATCCGAATTCCCCGCCCAATCCATTCGGGCGATGTAGCTTTTTTCCGGATCGCCCGTGACTTCCATCCACCGCGTTTCGCCGCCGCTCGCGGAAACCACGCCGATGTGCGCCAACGAGTTTAGAGTGCCGGCGAGAGGATAGGGAATGTCCTTGAACACTGGATAGACGCCGAACTGCGGATACGGAATGTGCGTCACTACTTCGTAGGGCGCGCCCACGTCGTAAATGAGCGGGAATTTTTGAATCGTGCTGGTATTGAATTGCCAGTAGGCGATTCGCTTGCCGTCGGGGCTCCAGCGATAGGCATTCCGAAGACCGAGTTCCTCTTCGTAGACCCAATCGGAGGTTCCGTTGACGATCGTTTCGGAACCGTCATGCGTCAAAGGCGTGATCGTTCCGCTGGCGACGTCCTGCGCGAAGAGATTGTTGTCATGGACATAGGCGACTTTCGTTCCGTCAGGGGAGAATGTCGCGAACATCAGCGTCGAGGGAGCGGCATCGCCTCCGAGCTTTCGTAGCGTTTTGCTTCCAAGATCAAAGAGCCAGTAATCTCCGCGCGTGTTTCGCCGCCACACGCGCTGCGAATTTGTGTAGATCAACAAGTGGCTCATGTCGGGCGACCATTCGTAATCCTGGATGGCCAGGCTCTCCTTGCGGCCGGCCGGCACGAGATCGGAAGCGGCGACGGGCACTGCGCGCGCTCCGGTCGAGGTGTCGTATCGCACCAAGTCACGCGGACCCTTACCGGAAGGAGGAACTTCGAGTGACGTGTAGCTGGAACCGCCTTTGAGCCATCTCACTGGCCCGAATTCGCGAGGCGAGAACTCGTTCTTCAGAAACGCGCGTCTCAGAAAATCAGCGGTGCCCGTCGGCTGCTGGGAAGCTGCGGTGCCCGCGATGAAGAGGCACACAAACAACAACAATGCACGGAGGGTTAAACTTGAAGGACTAAGTAATTTACGAAGGATTTCGCGGTGCGAGCCAGGATGAGCGCGTCCGAACAAGGCGTGCGGGATTCTATACCGATTAACCGAATGGCTGCGATGCCAAAATTTGTCAGTCAGATTCTGTTTCAAATTGATACAACACCGTCGAACCAGAGCTGAGTTCCGCCGTCGGCAAAATGGGGGCCCGACCGCCCCTTGTACACAGAAACCCCTAGATGCTGTGAAATCAGCGTTGTAGCGGTAACGGTTACTGTTTGACCACAAAGTTGATTTTGAACATTTGGCTCGTACTGGGAGTGTTAGACTCTCGGTCGGCTCCTTACAATCAGCTGGGCGGCCGGATACTCTTGTTCTTCGAGATCAATACTGCGTGTGGGAATCGATTGGGCTTTCGCTCTCAGGTGCGTCAACTTCGAATGCAGGACCAAAATCTCAGGAGGGGAAACATGAAGAAAGTTTGGGGAGGGTTGGGACTTATGACCCTGTTAGCCTTCTCGGCGGTCGCGGCTTTCGGCTTCTCGGACAATGCCACGACTTTCAAGCGGGCTGTGGTGGCACCACGTTACGAGGCCAGTAAAGAGGTCACAATCGAGGGCACGATCCAAAGTGTCGTGAAGAAACCGACTACAGGACTGATGCTGGGCGAGCATCTGATGCTGGCCACTTCCAAAGGCACTGTCGACGCTCATGTCGGCGGCTTTGTAATGGCGCATCCAAACCTTTTGCCCGTTTCAATCGGCGAGTCTTTAAAGGTCGTTGGGGTCATGGCGACGATCAACCACAGGGAGGTTTTCCTGGTGAGAACTGTTGAAGCAGGAGCCAAGACCACGCAGATTCGAGACGCCCACGGGTTCCTCATCCGGCCAGGCGCGAAACAGCGCGTTGCGCAGACCTCGCTTAAGGGAGGTGTGCGATGAATCGCAAGACTCTACTAGCATTCGCCGCACTTGCGGCCGCCACGGTTCTCTCTGCTTGCGGATCCAGCACGCCAGTTGGCATTTCGATTACGACGGCGCCGCCAAGCTCGATTGAAGTCAATAACACTGCATCGATCGCCGCGACGGTGACACATGACAGCTCGAACGCCGGCGTCGATTGGACCTGCTCGCCTTCTCCTTGCGGAAGTTTCAACCCGGCTCATACCGCGAGCGGTGCCGCAACGGTCTGGACCGCGCCCTCAACGGCGGGATCGGTAACAATTACCGCTGACGCGACGGCAAAACCCTCGATGACTGCTACCGCCACGGTAACGGTTAATCCGGTTGCCACCACGGGCAACATAACCGGAACGTACACCTACTACGCCAACGGCTGGGATGTGAACGAGAATGCGATCAGCGTCGCCGGCAGCATAACTTTCGACACGACGGGTGATGTTACGGCCGGCGAACAAGACTATTTCGACACCACGACGCCCACGGTTGTAACTTCCGACCCGATCACGGCAGCAATGGGAGCCTTGACCGTCGGGAGCAATGGGCAAGGCACTCTCACCATCACCCCGACAACAGCTCCCGCGGAGACATTGGCCATCACCGTGGTTAACAACAACCACATTCTGATCACCGAGTTTGACGGCAACGCAACCACGACCGGCTCACTTGATCTTCAGACGGCGCCAACATCTGTGCCGACCAATGGCAATGCGTTCGCGCTTTATGATGCGGAAGACATCTACGTCTTCGGCGGCGTGTTGACGTCCGACGGCACTTCGACGTTCACCGCCGGTGAAGGCGACGATGATATAAAGGGTGACTTTAATTACGACTTCACGATCACCGGCGCAAGCTTTACGACTCCTGATTCGTTTGGCCGCTTCACCGTAACGATCGTTGATCCCAACGAACTGCTGACACAGACATACGGCGCCTACGTTGTAGGACCAGAAGTGTTCCGGCTCATCGAATACGATGGCACGGGGTTCGCGACCGGCTCGATGATCGGGCAGGGAACGACTTCCGGCAACTTTGCCTTGACGTCTTTGAATGGAAGTTACGCGTTCGGGCAGGAAGGGCAGACGAGTGCGGGCTTTGGTCTTTATGGCGCGGCCGGACAGTTCACGACGGCCGGAGCTGGAGCCCTAACCGCAGGAGCTGCCGACGTCAATGAGGGAGACGGCATGCCAGTTTTGGCCGGCTCTTTGGCGACGGGGGGCACCTACACCGTCCTAGGCGATGGCTACGGTGGCATCGCGTTGACGGCTGCCACAACGGACACGCTTGCCAACTTCGGCACCTACTACATCGATCCGACGCTAAACATCGTAGACCCGAACAACACCAGCAATCCTGGCGGCGCGCTGATGCTCGACCTTGACCCAGACAGTCTGGGCATCGGCGTCATCACTCCTCAAACCAGTGGTGCATCGTTTGCCGGGAACTTCGCGGTCAACGACGACGGCGGATACATAAACAGCACTAGCCTCGATTTCTTTGATTTCGTCGGACAAGCGACCTCCGACGGGTCGGCGAATCTCGACGGCACGGTGAGCTACAACGATCTGTTCAACACAGGGCAAATTTCGGGCGATACGCTGGGTGTCGCCTGGACGGCGGACACTTTGAACCCCGGACGATACACGTCGACGGCAACGCTCGGCACGGGCACTGGTATTCCTGTTAGCTTCTACCAGGCCAGTAGCTCGTTGCTGTTCCACGTTGACATGAGCTCCCCGGCGGTTCAGACAGGTACCGTCGGCTTCGGAGTCACAGAGCAGCAGCAGTAATCTCACACGAGCACAAGGCACGGCCGCGCAGGCGGCCGTGCTTTGTCTCGTTTTTTTCGTCTTCACGCCACATCCGAGCGACTCGGCGAGTTTGCACGGCAGGAACGACACGGCAATCGAGACTATTTAGCGGACGATGCCGGGCGTTACGTGTCGGTGTATATCAGCCCCGAGGACAGCTCTCCCAGCTTGCCCCCGCAGCAGTCCGCGCATACATGGAATACCGTATCCATCCTCCGTGAGAAATTTGCAAAATAAGCATTGATTGGGCTGCGGCCAGAACATAAAATCACGAAACCCAGCCGATGAATAAGCCAACGGAGGCTTGGAGCGAAGCTTGACTTGCCCTCAGCTGACAAGCTTTTGTGCCCAGGGTTTCTCCTGTAATTGCTCGCGAATCCGTAAGAATACGAGTATGCTTTTGGTCATCAGACGGGCAGCAGCCGGGGGGTCCGGCCGGTCATAAAGTTGTTCTGCACGGGAAGATTAAGGCAATCTCACGCGCTTGGGAGCTTCAAAGATGAACGGACAACGGTCGCATTTGTCGCTGCTAGGGATTTCTTTGTTTGCGATCCTCACGATGCCGCTCTTCGCCTCGGCCCAAAATGCCGATGGGCAGGCAGCAAGCGGACGTCAGACGAAAGTCGCCGGCACGGGATTCGTGGAAGATTGGAGCACGCGGCACCTTGTCTTTTCGAATCCAGGATCGGAGGATCAGGCGATTCAAGAGGACCGGCACGCCGAATGGCTGCGGATCGTCAATGATCCCCGCTACATTTTCCAAAAGCGAAAGCTTGCGGCTGCGGGACGGCCAGTCGACGCGGGATCAGGTGAGCCAGCCGATCCCTCCGCGGGCGCGGGACCGACGCGAGTTGCAGCGCGCAGCCAGGCGCAGGGCACAATCCCAATGAACTCGGATTGGTCGGAAGGATTGAACACCGGTAGTCCGAGTCCGATCAGCGACCCTGCGAAATTTTCGTTCAGCACTACGAGCGCGAGCTGCGCGGACGATTTTGTGATTTATTCGACGGGCTCGGTGGGAAGCTCATCGCAAGCGAGCCTGATTGCGTTCAGCAACATTTACAGCGGATGCACTGGAACGGTGCCGACGGTGGCGTGGGCATATAACACGGGCGGGTCTATTCCCGGCGCGCCGGTCTTTTCAGCAGACGGAAAGCAACTCGCTTTCATCCAGATAGCGAGCAGCGTCGCGAGCCTCGTGATTCTCTCGCTTCCAGCCTCGTCCACCTTTGGAAGCGGTGGATCAGTGGGTGCGCCGACTGCGCCGACACCCGAGTCAATCACTAGCTATCCAGGATGTACGGCACCGTGCATGACGAGCATTCCGCTAAACGGCAGTCCGAACGTCAGTTGGTCGGACCCGTGGGTAGATTACGCAGCCGATGCATTGTACGTTGGCGACGACGGTGGATCACTCCACAGATTTAGTCCGCTGTTCACTGGAATACCAGCTGAAACCACTGGCTTCGGGCCTCACAAGTGGCCGATCATCTTGGATTCAACTGTGAAACTGGCCAGCCCGGTCGTGGATCCGGTAATCGGACGTGTTTTCGTGGGCGACATGAACGGATATTTCTTTTCGATCGGCACCGATGACCCGGGGACGACGAACTCGACGTTGGGAAGAGTGTACAGCCAATCGGCCCAACTCGGAACAAACGGGACGGAGATTTTCGACGCTCCGATCGTGGACCCGAACGCTGGCGAGGCGTATGTGTTCGTTCAAGAAGACGCCTCAGGGAATAATGGCGTCTTCCAATTCCCTACGAACTTTGCCAGCGCCAGCAGCGGAACCGAGGAGACAGTTGGAACGTTTGGCCGAAGCTTGGAATATTTCTTTGCAGGCACCGTCGACAATATTTACCTCAGCTCGGAAGGAAACGATTGCCCGCCGACTTGCACCACCCCGACGGGCAATTTGTACGTCGTCGGAAATACCAAAGGGCCGGCCACGCTGTATCAGATTCCAATTGCGGCGAACGTAATGAGTGCGGCAAATAAGGGGCCCGCGCTCGGCAGTTCGACATACGAAGGGCGGAGCTCCGGCGTCACAGAATTTTTTAACCCGAGCGTGACCACGTCGGCATCGGGATCCATCACCCTGATTTCGGATCCGGCTGCCTGGACCACAGGCACGCAGGTTACCGTGGGCAGCGTCACGTATACATTTGTCAAAACGTTGACAGCCGTGAATCAGGTCTTGTTGTACACAAACGGATTCGGACATACCAAGGCGACAACCGACGAAGACGATACCGCTCTGAATCTGGTAGCAGTGATCAACGGCGCCCCAGGTGCGTGCCCGAGCTCGTCGCCAGTTTGCGTATTTACGGGACAGACCGCGAATCCTGCTGCGACGGCGTCCGACGACTCCGGCACGAACAAAGTCGAGTTAGCTGCAACTGTTTCGGGATCGGCGGGCGATTTCGCAGTTTCAACAAACGATATATCGGAACTCACGGTTAGCTCGCAAAACGCAGCGACCGGCCAGGACTATATTTTCCTGAGCGTCTATTCTGGCGGTGGCGGACCAGCAGGAAGTACCTGTCCAACCGGTTGCGTACTGAATTTCGACGTGACGAGCGGAGCAACGCTTACGACAGGCGCGGCGCCACTGGCAATGCTCCCCGAGAAGGCGTCGACCTCGGATATGTACGACGGCTTCGTGACCGGAGGAATCAGCATTGACAACTCCGTTCCGCCAACAACGTTGGCGGGGGCGTCAGAAATTTACTTCCTGACGCTCGACAATTCCTCCAGCGTGGCATGTGGAGTCGGAACAGGCATTTGCGCGATTCAGGCGTCGCAAACGACGTTATCATCATCGCAGTAGAAGGACGCGGGACAAAGGGGGAGTGCGTCTCGTCGCCCAGTACTTGCATGTTGTTCTGGGTACTGGGCTTTGACCGCGAACGTACACGAAAATAGGGATACGACGGGTTGGGATTTGAGTTATGATTTTCGGGGTTTTTTGTAACTGGCCCAAGGGCGGCTCGTGCGGGTTCAAAGGCTGCGCTCGAGTTTCCGAAGTTCAGGCGCGGCGTGCGAAATTGGGAACGTCTCCAGCCAACAATCGCAGAATCGCGCTCGTGAATTGATCAAGATGATTAAGGGTTTCAGCGCACGTTGACCGGGAGAGGCGCATGGCAACAAACACTTCGATGGGCGATAAAGCGCGGACTACTGCAAAAAAGCCATATAAGAAACCTGCCTTCCGCTTCGAGAAGGTGTTTGAGACTTCGGCGCTTTCGTGCGGCAAGATCAGCGCCACTCAACGTCAATGCCGGTTCTCGCGAAAACTCTCATGAAAGAGCCTGGGCAGGCTGCGGCCGACGCCGCAATGGTGTTGAAGTGTGAGTTGGCCGGCCAAACTCTGCGATTGTTCGGCACGTTACGGATTCGAGCGATGGGAACCAGCATGCTCCCGGCGGTCTGGCCCGGCGACACGCTGTGCGTTGAAAGAGCCGAGATCGGGCAGCTTTCCGAAGGCGACATCGTTCTTTACAAGCGCGACGGCCGCGTATTCGCGCACAGAGTAATATCCATCGCGAGTCATCTGGAAAATCTCACAGTGATCACCCAGGGCGACGCCATGTTGCGTCCCGACAAGCCAGTTTCCAGCGCCGAATTATTAGGAAAAGTGACCCACCTCGTGCATGCGGGAGTGGAGAGCGAGCCGCGCAAAGTCTTCAATTTCGCCGAACGCCTCATGGCGCATCTGGCACGGCGATCTCGATGGGCAGTTCGCCTTTTTGTCTTCTTGCACACCCAGCGGCGCACTCCTCGGGAGCGAATCGCGCTGTGCCAGAACTGACCCCCACCGCTGAACGTCTCAGCCTATTGATTGAGATTGGCGGCGTACTCGTCCGCCTGAATACGAGTGACGCGGAATTTCTGCAAATGCTCGAAGAACGATATGCGGGATTTGGACGGTCGTCCGGAAGTGCGACATTTGAATTGGACGTGGACGTCACCGGAAGCGGCACAGCTGATCCCGACGCGGATGTGCGTGTGAGGCAGCAACGCGGCCACTGGACGCTCGAGCGCGGCGATTTCCGGGCCGAGTGGAAGCCGCAAGCTCGGCGCGGCTGGGTACGTCAGAGCGCGAATCCGTATTCGATTGATTCCGTTCTGCGGATCGTCCATACACTCGTGCTGGCGCAAGAGGGCGGATTTCTCCTTCACGCCGCGAGCGCGGTGCGAAACGGGCAGGCATTTTTGTTTTCGGGCCCATCGGGCGCAGGCAAGACCACCATCACGCGGCTCGCGCCGCCGGATGTAACCCTTTTAACCGACGAGATATCCTATGTTCGAAAGAGCGGCGCCGGATACACGGCATTCGGTACGCCGTTCGCGGGCGAGCTGGCAAAGAACGGCGAGAATGTCTCGGCGCCAATTTCTACGTTATACATATTGCAGCAGGGCCCGGAAAATGGAATCGAGCCGATGGACGAGGCGGAGGCCGCGCGGGCGTTGCTCTCAAACATTTTGTTTTTTGCCGAAGATCCCGAATTTGTGACACAAGTGTTTTTGAGCGCTTGCGAATTCGTGGCGCAGGTCCCGGTAAAGCGGCTGACGTTTACACCCGACGAGCGCGTTTGGACGCTGATCGCATGAACGAGAAACTCTACCTGGCGCGAAGCAAGCGAGTTGCGGCGCGGATGCTCGGCGATGAAATGATGGTGATGTCTGCCAAGGACTCGACGCTTTTCACGTTGAATCCGGTGGCCAGCATTATTTGGAACGCGGCAGACGGAACGACTTCTCTGGATGAAATCGTCACGGGCCGCATTTGCCCGGAATTCGATGTTGAACCAGGCGAAGCCCGGCGCGACGCGGAAATCTTCGCGCTCGAACTGGCCGAACACGGAATCCTGACGGTATCGCAGGAACCGATCGCGCAAAACGAGGTCCAGGAACCAAGATGAGTGTGCTGCTGGCAGAGATGGCCGCGAAGTCGTTTCAACTTGGCGTGCCCTTCAGTGTGCACCTGGATCTGACCTACCGGTGCAATGAGCGATGCGTTCACTGTTATCTCGACCACGACGATCACGGCGAGATGACCACTGCCGAAATCAAAGACGTCCTGAAGCAGCTCGCCGATGCGGGCGTGTTCGTGCTGGTCCTGAGCGGCGGCGAGATCATGCTGCGCAAGGATATTTTTGAAATCGTCGAATATGCACGCGAACTGACGTTCTGCGTCAAATTAAAAACGAACGCGATCCTGATTGGCGATCGCGAGGCGGAACGCTTGCGCGGCCTGGATATTGATTCCATTCAGGTGAGCATTTATTCCCACCGCCCTGAAGTGCATGACGGGATCACGAAGGTTCCGGGTTCGCTCGAGCGTTCACTGAAAGCCATCCGTTTCCTGAAATCAAAAGGGCTGAAGGTCACCATCGCAAACGTGCTGATGAGCGATAACGCCGCGGATTATGCCGGCGTGCAGCAACTGGCCGCGCAACTCGGCATCCAGTCAACGCTCGATCCAACGGTGACGCCGATGATGGACGGCGATCGGTCCGTCCTGGCGTTGAATGTGAACGAGAACGAGTTGAAACGGGTATTCCGCGATCCCGAGCTGGTGGAAAACGTCGAAGAGTTTTGCGCGATGCCGGCTAAGGCCGATGAAGACGTGCTGGAATCCCATCCGTGCAGCGCGGGACACAGCGCGTGCTACGTATCGCCCTACGGCGACGTTTATCCCTGCGTTCAATTCCCGCTTCCGAGCGGCAATGTGCGCAAACAGAAATTTATCGATATCTGGAATTATTCGGAACAGCTGAACGAAGTGCGCTCCATCAAGATTCGGGATCTTCCGAACTGCTCGGCGTGCGGCAACATTTCCTCTTGCACGCGCTGCCCCGGACTGGCGTACATGGAAGGCAACATGCGCGGGCCTTCCACGCAGGACTGCGAAAAATCGTACGCCCGCACGGGGATTCTCTCGGTGAATCTGCAAAATCGCAAGGCGAGCGGTGCGGGACTCGTACACATTCAGGGCCTGGATGGGCGCCCTGCACTCCTGCAAATTCAATCGCCCGAGCGCGTTGCCGCAGCGCTCTCCGCCTAACCCGCCGCGGTTTCTAAACCTCGATTCGGAACTTATTGTTGCTGTTCGAACACCCCGATACCTACGTTGGCTCCATCCTCCAGAATATGCATGGCCAGCCCCGTATTCGTCTGATAGAAAACCATGCCATAGGGCGCGAGCGCGTTATTCAGATCGAAGGTGCCCGTATAACGGCCGGCATTTGTAGTGTCGGCGGTAAACGACCCGATCAACGGCGCCGCAGACAGTTGCTGAACAAAAACTTCGTTGGCATCTCCAGCGCCCGCCACATTGGATGGTGAAGCAGCACTAACCTGGCCCACGATATCGATGTACGAATCCACACCATAGCCATGGAGATCAAAAGCGTTATTTCCCGAAAACGCGGCGCTGGACGATTGCGGAATCATGATGCCGCTCCCGAGCGATGCCGCGTCAAGCTCCAGGATCAAAGCCGAGCCGCCTCCGCTGGGATTATTCGGATCGGCGAGATTGAGCGCGGGATCGGTGAGATACACGCCGTAGGTTTTGATAAAGGTGTTCATACTGACCGTGCCGGTCGCAGAGCCATAGCCGTTGCTCGCCATCGTGTAGCTGCCAGCGGTAATGCTTGCGGGCGCAGGGGGCGCCGGTGGAATGGCGCCCATGAAATTAAAGTCCATCACGCCAGACGTGAGATTTCCCGCTCCATCTGCATTCACCAGACCCACCTGGGCACTGATGCCTGCATCGCTGAATCCCTGATCGTTGAAGACGTACAGCCCTGAGAGCGATGCTGTCGAGAAGCTCCCTGCGCCAGTTCCCTGTCCGAATGCCGATCCGACCACATTGAAAGACGCGGAGTCGATGTCGACGATGCGAAAGACTTCGGGGCCGATCACGTAGATCGCGAAAGTATTCGCGCCGTAAGTCAGCACGTCCCGTCCCATGGCGTCGAGCGCCGGTGCCGCGAGAGACCCACTAACGGTATTGCCAAACGTCGCCGTTCCGGAGTTGTCGATATCAACGTCGGATGTGGACGTGAAGTTTCCCGCGCCATCCACCACCATCACGCCGCCCTCGACGTACGCAAAACTGCTATCCGCGCCTGCGAGATAGAAAGAATAAGAGCCAGCGAGCGCCGTCGCACTCGTGGTGGTCTGCAAATCCAGACTGCCGCTTGATGAAAAGGTCGAATCGAACTCCTCGATCAGCGCGTGATTGTTGTTTACCACCGTGAAACTCAGCGTCTGAGTTCCGCCGACTCCCACGGCCGCATCCGGCACGCCGCTCGATGTCGCCATCAAGACCATGGAACCGCGACCATCGGGTCCGACCGTGTAAGTTCCGGTAAGCGAGTCGTCAACGGATGGATTTATGGCGCCTGCATCATTCATGTCTTCTTCACCGGCGGTGACGTCTCCCATTCCGTCCAGAGTCACGGAGCCCGCCGCAACGTAAAACTGGCCATAGTGATCGTAGCCGCTCAGATAGAACGCATACTGCCCCGAAAGGCTGGACGCCGCGGCGACCGCGGTGATCGTAATCGTGGCATTATCACCGGCTACGGAGGTGCCGTTCATAGTCTGCGCGCTGATCGTCACGGTGCCGCCCGTGGGCAGCGTTGCAGGCGCGGTATAGGTGTTACTTGCGCCACTCGCTGTTTGCGCCGCGCCAAATGAGCCGCAATCAGCGCTGGCGCAGGTTACCGTCCATGTGACGCTGGCAAATTGCGAACCACCGACAACGGTGGCGCTGACCGGGACTGTCAGCTTGACCTCGACGGAAGTCGGAGTGGATGCACCCAACAAGACAACCAGGGGCGGCGCGCCAATCGGGGATGCGCATCCCGCGAACGCTACGCTGGCGAGGACAACGACAGCCAAGCTGAGGATTCCACGATTCATCGCGGCTCTCCTTTCACCGACGCGGCCGAAGGCTCGTCGTTGGAAGGAAAGCGCGGGAAGCCATTTTGATTGCGGAGGGTGTAAGTCTGCGATCCTGCCGTCACCGTTCGGGTGACGAAGACCTGACTGCTCCCAAATTTCATCGTTTCGCCGACAACGCGCACCGATTCGCCCGCAGAGACGGAAACGGGATTTCTGCCCACGAATGCGAACGGGCCCAAATAAGCGTCTACGCTCCCCGTAGCGGTGGACAGAATCAGGTGCGCACCAAGCAGCATGCCTGTCCGTGGTTGCGTGACGATGCTCGTCACCGTACCACTCAGCGTCGTTTCATCCTTCACGTCATACTTACTGGCGGTGGATATTTTCTTCGTCGTCGCGGCCGTCTGCGCCTCAACCGGCGCGGCCAGGAACGACAACACCATCATGGCTGCTAGCCCCAAAACCCCTAGCAGATTCCTCATTTCCCCTCCCAAGTTGCGTCTCACCCGAATCCGAGGCGGAACGGACAGTAAACAAGACAGAGGACGCCCCATCGCTCCCGATCAGCTTTCCAATTCGTCTTCAAATTCTGGTGGAGTGCCTGCCTGTGACCCCATACCACATCTCGAACGCGGCGTTACGTTAACACAATAAGGAGTGTGCCGGGGCGCTTGCGCGGCCTATTTGGTCAAAACGTCAATATTTTCAGGAAGCTCTTTTTGAAGTGTTTCCGGCGTTCGGCGGCTGGAAAAAGAGCAATGAATTCTTATTCCCTAGTTTGAAGGAGATTCCGCTCCACCGGACTTGCTTTGAGATTGCTTCAGAATTTCGGCAATTTCCTGCTGCAGATGCTCGTTTATGCCGTCCATATGCTGTTGCACGATCGGCATCAATGTGCTCATGGATTCCGACACAATGGCAGGCATTTCCCGCAATACCTTTTGTCCGGTCGCTGTGGAATAGAACGCGATCATGGCGTCAATGTCGCCTTTCGTGAAATGCGCCTGGTACGCCGGAATCATGGCCTGAATCATTTCGTCAAACGGCATGCCCTTCATCAAATCGTCCATCATGTGGTTCATTTTCGTTTCATAGTCGGCCGGCAGAACGTCTCTGTTTTTCATGTATTGATCGTGGATCATCTGATGCATGGGCGCAGACATGGCATCAAGCATCTTCTGGATCATGTCGTGGGAGTGAATCGCATCGAGATATTTTTGAACGTCTTCTTTTGTGGCTGGAGCATCCACGGCGGTCTGTTGAGCCCGGCCGTTCGCGACGAAAACAAGACACAGGATGGCCGCAGCCAGAAAACGCTTCATGTTGTCCCCCTTGATCGCACTCAGAGTAGTTCACCTGTTCTCATTCGTCCAGCGATTCAAACCTGGCCCTTGACAAGAACGGCCTGCAGGGAGAGAATCCGCCGTAGGCGAAGAAAAAGCGAACACTAGAAGAGCCCGTCCCGCCCTTCCTTCGCCCGGTTACTCCCATGAAAACTGCGCTTCTGCGCGCCCAGATTGAACAAACTCTTCGCAGCAAAATCTCCGCGCCTTTCTCAGCACGGCATCCTGCACCTGCGGAGATGGTGGCTTCCGGCATTCCGGAGATTGATCGTCTTACCGGCGGCCTGCCCCGCGGATGCCTGACGGAAATTTGCGGGCCGGTGGGCTGCGGCCGGACGAGCCTGCTCGTTTCCCTGCTCGCGTCGCTGAGCAACCGGAAAGAATCGTGCGCGCTGGTGGATGCCCGGGATTCGTTTGATCCTTGCGGCGCGGAAGCCGCGGGAGTGGCGCTGGAGCAGCTGCTCCTGGTGCGGTGCACCCATATCGAGCAGGCGCTGCGAGCGGCCGATTTGCTGCTGCATGGCGGAGGATTTGGCCTGGTGGCGCTCGATTTGAGCGATCTGCCGGTTTCGAGCGTGCGCCGCGTGCCGCTGAATGTCTGGTTCCGCTTCCGGCGAATGGTCGAAAACACGCTGGCAATTTTCATGCTCCTCGAACAGGAATCCTGCGCCAAGACGTGCGCTTCGCTCGTTCTTCGGCTGGAGATGAAAACGGCGCATTGGCGCTCCCTTCGCAAAACAGGCAGCGACGAAAGTTCGGGGCAAAATTTGCAACAAAATTCCGAGCGGGCGCTTCTGAGCGGTTTGCAATTCAGCGCGGAAGTGGTGCGCTGCCGCTTCGATCGAATCGAAGCGGATGAAAAAATGCCGGGCGATTCTTCTTCGCAAGATATCTCCGCAGAAGGCGCCTTCTGCCATTTCGAATCGAGTCCTGCATGGAACAAGCTCGCAACAAAACAAAAACGGCTGGAAAGCGGCGCTGCCCCGGCGCCTCGACGCCGTTTCGCAACCTGAAAAACGCGATCCGAGAGATTCCCCATGCCCTTCGCATGCATTCATGTCTCCGATTTCATCCTGCAAGCAGCGCTGCGCGTCGAGCCGGGGCTGCGCGAGCAGGCCGCCGGCATTTTGGATGGCGCGCCGCCGCTCGTCACGGTAATCGCAAAAAATAAAAAAGCGGGATCGCTCGGCCTTTACGTTGGAATGACCAAATCGCAGGCGGAGCAGATTTCCGGCCTGCAGCTTCGGCGTCGCTCGATTGAACAGGAAACGGCAGCGCATGCGGCGATGGTGGACCTGGCGCTCTCCTTCAGCCCTCGCCTCGAGGAGACCTCGATCGACACAATCACGCTCGATCTCGCAGGCCTCGCGCAGCTTTTCGGCGGATTTGAAAATCTTGCCCAGCGGCTGGCGCGGCGCGCGAAGAAATTCGGACTGTTCGCGCAGGTTGCCGTGGGATCGAATCCCGAGGCGGCGCAACTTGCAGCCCGAGGCTTTGCTGGAGTGACCATCCTCGCGCTGGAGGAAGAATCCGAGCGCCTTGGCGGTTTGCCCGTTGCCGCGCTGAAGCCGTCCGTCGAAATTCAGGACACGCTCGATCGCTGGGGTGTGCGGACATGCGGCGCGCTCGCAGCGCTGCCGGTCGCTCAACTCTCCGAGCGGCTGGGCCAGGAAGGCGTGTGCTTGCAGGAACTGGCGCGAGGAGCGGGCCGGCGCGCTTTGATTCCAGCGCTCGCCGCGACGCAATTCGAAGAAGTGATGGAGCTTGACACGCCTGTGCGCGAACTCGAGCCGCTCGCGTTTCTTCTCGGCCGGCTGCTCGACCGGCTTTGCGGGCGGCTTTCGGCGCGCGCGCTGGCTACGAATGAGATTCGATTAAGGATGCAGCTTGAGCCGGGCGAGGAAGAGATCTTTGGCATAGCGAATAAAACGACAAATGCAGATTTTTCGCCTGCCCTGAGCCGGGCCGAAGGGTCGCCTCGGCAAGCCGGGACTTCTCGGAATGGCAGCGTGACGAAGAAAAAGCAAGAGGACGCAGCGAGCAGCGCCCCTACGAACGCGGCGGCGGCCGATGCAATCGCGCCCCGGATTGCGCCATCGATCTACGAGCATGTGCTGCGGCTGCCACTTCCGATGCGCGATTCGAAGGCGCTGCTGCGGCTCTGGCGTTTGCATCTGGAATCGAATCCACCCGCATCGCCGATCGTAAAACTCACGATGGCAGCCGAGCCGGCGAAAATCCGGGTTGCGCAATCCGGCCTCTTCACTCCCCTCTCGCCCGATCCGGAAAAACTCGAAATCACGATGGCAAGGACAGCCCATTTTGTCGGCGCCGCAAACATTGGCGCGCCCGAATTGCTGGACACGCATCGCCCGCTTTCCTTTCGCATGAGCCGGTTCGAACCCGCGACAGAAGGGACGCAATATGCAGAGGCTGGCGAAGAGAGAAAAGTACGCGCCGCGACTGCCGTCAACGGCGCTTCGCGTGTTCCGGCCCGCGATGCCGGTTCAAGTCGAAGCGCGTGATGCCGTGCCGGCCCGTATTTTCTTCGGCGGCGTGTGGGGCCAGGTGCTGGAGGTCTCCGGGCCGTGGCGATCGTCGGGCGACTGGTGGGCCGAGGAACCGTGGAACCAGGATGAATGGGACCTCGAAATCGAGTTCCCCATTCCCGGCACAAAAAAAACGGACGCATTCCTCTACAAGGCAACGAGCACACACAAAGCAGAGAGCGCTCGCTCGCGAGGTGTCTATCGAATCGTGCGCGAGCGCACGAGCGGCAACTGGTTCGTCCGCGGCGTCTACGACTGATGTACATCGAACTCCACGCTCGCTCAGCTTTCAGTTTTCTTGAAGGCGCTTCCCTGCCGGAGGCTCTGGCCGGCCGCGCGGCGGAAATCGAAATGCCCGCGATGGCGTTGCTCGACCGCGATGGATTTTATGGCTCGCCGCGCTTTCATCTAGCCGCGGTGAAAAACAAAATTCGCGCGCATATCGGCGCGGAAATCACGTCGGCCGATGGATACCGTTTTCCGCTGCTCGTCAAAACGCGCGCTGGATACCAAAATCTCTGCCGCTTGATCACGCGCATGAAATTGCGCTCGGCAAAAAATGAAGGCAGCATCTCCGCGGAAGAAATGGCCGAACATGCCGGCGGCCTGGTTTGCTTGACCGGCGGAGAAGAAGGGCCGCTGGCGCACGCGCTCGCTCGAGGCGGCATCGCCGCTGGAGTGAAATGCGTTCACGAACTCAGCGCGATTTTTGGCTGCGAAAATGTGTACGTCGAATTGCAGCGGCACTTGCATCGCGAGGAAGAGGCGCGGAACCAGGCGGCCGTCGAGATTGCTGAGGAGCTGCGGCTGCCGCTGCTCGCAACGAACGGCGTCTCGCACGCGACGCGGATCGAGCGGCAGGTGCTCGACGTCTTCACTTCGATTCGCCACCATGCCATGCTCGAAGCCGCAGGGCGGCTGCTCTCCCGCAATTCCGAACGGCACCTGAAACGGCCCGAGCGCATGGCGCGGCTTTTCTCCGATCTGCCCGAAGCCATTGCGCAAACGCGCGAGCTTTCCTCGCGTCTCGATTTCACCCTCGAAGATCTGGGCTACGAATTTCCAAAATATCCCGTTCCGAAGGGCGAAACACAGGATTCGTTTCTGCGGCAGCGCACGATCGAAGGAATGATTTCGCGCTACGGCGCGCAGAACGAAAAAGCGCGCCGCCAGGTGGAGCGCGAACTTAAATTGATCGAAAAGCTCGAACTGGCCGGCTATTTCTTGATCGTCTGGGACATCGTGCGGTTCTGCCGCGAGAAAAATATTCTGGTGCAGGGGCGCGGCTCGGCGGCGAACAGCGCCGTTTGCTATTCGCTTGGAATCACGGCAGTGGATCCGGTCGGCATGGATCTGCTCTTCGAGCGCTTTCTTTCCGCAGAACGCCACGAATGGCCGGACATCGATCTCGATCTTCCCAGCGGCGACCAGCGCGAGCGCGCGATTCAATATGTCTACGACCGCTACGGCAAGCTGGGCGCGGCGATGACGGCGAACGTGATCACCTATCGCGGCCGCTCGGCGGCGCGCGAAGCGGGCAAGGCGCTGTCATTCGATCTCGAAACGCTCGACCGGCTGACGAATTTGGTGAACGCGTGGGAGTTCAAAGATGACGACGACACGCTCGTGCGCCATTTCGAGGATTCGGGATTCGATATCCAGCACCCGCGCATCAAGAAGTTTCTCGAGCTTTGCATCCGCATGCAGGATCTGCCGCGGCATCTCGGCCAGCATTCCGGCGGGATGGTGATCTGCCAGGGCCAGCTCGATTCCGTGGTGCCACTCGAGCCAGCGACGATGCCGGGGCGCGTCGTAGTCCAGTGGGACAAGGAAGATTGCGCGGATATGGGCATCGTCAAAGTGGATTTGCTGGGGCTCGGAATGATGGCCGTGCTCGAAGAAACGATCGAATTGATTCGCGATCATTACAAAGAAGAAGTGGACCTGGCGCGGCTCCCGGCGGATGACGAAATGGTTTACAAAACGCTGCAGAAGGCGGACACGGTCGGCATGTTTCAGATCGAAAGCCGCGCGCAGATGTCTTGCCTGCCGCGCTTGCGGCCCACAAAATTTTACGATGTCGTCGTGCAGGTCGCGATCATCCGGCCGGGACCGATCGTCGGGAAAATGGTTCACCCCTATTTGAAGCGCCGCGCCGGCCGCGAGCCAGTGCAATATCCGCATCCGTCGCTCGAACCCGTTCTCGCGCGCACGCTTGGCGTCCCGCTGTTTCAGGAGCAATTGCTGCGCATGGCCATGCTCGCGGCGGGATTCACCGGCGGCGAGGCGGAAGAATTGCGGCGCGCTTTTGGGTTCAAACGCTCCGAAGCGCGGATGAAAGATATCGAAAAGAAGCTGCGCGCGGGGATGACGCGCACAGGCATCACCGCCGAAGCGCAGGACATGATCGTGACGTCGATCACTTCGTTCGCGCTCTACGGCTTTCCGGAATCGCACGCGGCCAGCTTCGCGTTGCTGGCCTATGCCAGCGCGTATTTGAAATGCCATTACCTCGCCGCGTTCACGGCGGCGATGCTGAATAATCAGCCGATGGGATTTTATTCTCCGGCGACGATTGTGAAAGACGCGCAGCGGCACGGCCTGAGGGTGAAGCCGCTTGACGTCGCACATTCGGATTGGAAATGCACGCTCGAGCGCGGTAACGAAAGCTGGGCCGTGCGTCTCGGCTTGCGCTATGCCAAAGGATTGCGCGAAGAAGCGGCGCGAGCGATTGTGGCGGAGCGATGGATGCGTCCTTTTGCGTCGATTGAAGAACTAAAGCGCCGCGTAGCGATGCTGCAGAAAACGGAACTGGTCACGCTCGCGGAAATCGGCGCGATGAACTCGCTTTCGGCACCCGAGACGCCCGAAATGGGCGGCGAGGTGAAGCCGGGCGCGAAAAAGCGGAAGAAATTTGATCGCCGCGACGCGCTGTGGCAGGTCGAGCGCGTGGCGCGGGCTGCGGGGCCGCTGCTCGAAGATCCGAGCGATGCGGCGGAGAGTGAAGATAAAACTTTCGCGACGTTGCCGCTCACGCCGGCGGAGAAATCTCCGCTCGCGCCGATGACGGACGCCGAGCGGCTGATCGCCGATTTTCGCGGCACGGGAATGACGGTCGGCCCGCACCCGATGGCTTACTGCCGCGCAGCAATGACGGCGCTAGGCGTGCGGCGGGCAAACGAACTTGAACATCTGCCGAACGGTGTGCGCGTGCGCGTTGCCGGCGCGATCATTGCAAGGCAGCGGCCGGGCACGGCGAAAGGCTTCGTCTTTCTGAGCATTGAAGATGAAACTGGAATTGCGAACGCGATAATCACGCCCGATGTTTTTGCCGAGAATCGAGTGACGGTGGTGAGCCACCCATTTCTACTCGTCGAGGGACAATTACAGCATCAGGACAACGTCATTTCGGTGAAAGCCGAGACCATCGAGCCGCTCTCGATTCCCGCAGCCGCGGCGGCTTCGCATGATTTTCACTAGAACCCATGCGCGTCTGCTGCATAACGAGTCTTGTGCCGTTTGCCCCAGGCGGACATGAGCTTGAGTATCGGACGCAGGCTCAAGCCGTGGCGCGTGAGCGAATATTCGACGCGCGGCGGGACCTCGGCAAAGACGGAGCGATGGACGATTTCGTCGCGCTCGAGTTCGCGAAGATGCTTGGTCAGCATTTTTTTCGTCGTGCCGGGAATCAGGCGGTGCAGCTCGCTGAACCGGCGTGTGCGGGTCTCGAGATGAAAAATAATCAGCGGCTTCCATTTGCCGCCGATGATGTCGGCAGTTAACTTCACAGGACAATCGAAGTCGGTCATCGCATTCCTTCGGAGATACCAGGTCACCCAAAGGTGCCTACTGGTCAGAAAGAGACTCTAGCCTAAAATCGGCCTTTGCGCGACACGTAAGGAGGAACTATGCCGGACAAACGGCCGGTTGTGGTCTACGGAGCGAGCGGATTTTCCGGGCGCCTCGTTGCGGAATTTCTGCGCGAATACAACGTCCCGTTCATCGCCGCGGGCCGGAGCGGCCCAAAGATCAAAGACATCATGAGCCGCGTGCCGGGAATCGAAGCAGCGGACTACGAAGTGGTCGAAGTCGCGCATACGGTGGACGACCTGGCGAAGGCGTTCGCCGGCGCGAAGGTGGTGTGCAACACCGTCGGGCCGGCGCTGTATTACGGAGCGACTGTGGTGGAAGCGGCGCTGAAAGCCGGATGCCACTACGTGGACATCGGCGGCGAGCAGGCCTGGCACCGGAATGTGGCCGAAAATTGGGGCCGGAAGTTCGCGGAGAAAGGATTGCTCGTTGCGCCGGCGACAGCGTATATGTCCGCGCCGAGCGACGCAGCCGCGCGAATCTGCATGGAATCCACCGCGATCGACACTCTCGAGATTCTGACCATGTTCTACGGCTTCCCCACCTATGGCTCGACGCAAACAATTTTCGCGGGGATTCCGACCGAGGGCTACTATCTCGAAAAAAACCGCTACCAGCCATGGCCGCGCGCGACCGGATACGAAGTCATCGTACCGGGGTATATTCGAACGCAACTCGCGCTGAGCTGGAGCGGATTTCCGCATCCGGTCTGGTACAGAGATAACACACAGGTCGCGAACGTGAGAGTCCTCGGAGGACTGCTGGTGCGGCAGATTATGGAGAACGTTTTGGCGACGGAAAAGCATTACGAAGAGCACATCAAGCCATTGCCGGAAAGCGAACAGAAGAAAATGCTCTCGGAGATGGCGAATTCGGTGCAAGCCGGAACGCCGCCGAGGGAAAATCCTCGCGACCAACGCACGATTGACGTGATCGTCGGGCGCGGATCGACGGATTTCGTGCAATGCGCGATTTTTGGCACTTGCTGTTACCGCCAGACCGGATTGTTGCAGGCGTTCGCGGCGCACTATTTAATTCACAGCGCGCCGAAACAGGTGGGCTACGCGTCGCCCGCAGCCGCGTTCGGCTCTCGCGAAATCCTGCGGACGCTCGAGAGCTATGGATTTTCGAAAATGAAGATGCTTTCCTGAGCGCGACACGAACCGTGAAACGCAATTGCGGGCACATCGTTCCGCGTGACATTGAAGCGCCATGCGCGCGATAGATTATTTCGACAAAGGCGCGGAGGCCTCTCCGCACCGGATCGCGATATTCGACCTCGGCAAGTCGCATTCGTACAGCGAGACGCGTGCGGCGAGCGAGCGGATCGCCCGCGCCATGCGCGCCGCAGGAATGCGCGATGAAGATCGCGCCGCAATCTATTCAATCAACGACGGGCGCGTCCTGCTCTGCATGCTCGGAGTGATGCGGGCGGGCGCGGCATGGGTCCCGCTCAATTACCGCAACGCGGCAAGCGCGAACATCGAATATCTCAACTACGTCAGCGCGTCGTGGCTTTTCTATCACAGCAGTTTTCGGGACGAAGTCGCGGAACTGAAGCAGCAGGTCCCGACGCTGCGGCATCTTGTTTGCATCGACACAACAAACGGAAGCGATCCCTCACTCGAGCTGTTTATGGAGGGAGCGGAGGGCGCGGCTGACGTCGACTGGGGAGACGCCGGAGGAAATATCGAGCGTCTCGTGGGTCTCGTGCCCACAGGAGGAACGACCGGGCCGGCGAAAGGCGTGCGGGTGACGAGCCTTGCGTGGGGCACGATGCTCGAAATGGCGTCGCAATACTGGCGCGGAGATTGCGATGAGCCCGTGAGTCTTTGCGTGGCGCCGCTTTCGCATGCGGCGGGTGTCGTAGCGTTTGCGATGTTCTCGCTCGGCGCGACAAATGTCGTGCTGCCCGGATTCGAGCCACTCGAGGTGCTCCAAGCGATCGAGCGGCACAAAGTGACGCATCTTTTTCTTCCTCCGACCGGGCTCTATAAGCTTCTGGCGCAGCCGGAGATTTCGCGATTCGATTATTCGAGCCTGCGCGTGTTTCTTCTTGCGGGCTCGCCAGTTTCACCCGACAAACTCAAGCAAGCCGTGGAAATCTTCGGGCCATGCATGTGCCAGAGCTACGGACAAACTGAAGCGCCGATGCTATTGACGTGGCTGGATCAAGAAACAGTGGCGGCTGCGGCCGGTGGAAACCATCCCGAGCGGCTGCGAAGCTGCGGAAGGCCCACGTCCGCGGTCCGGCTGGGAATCATGGATGACGACGGGCGGTTATTGCAGGCCAACCAGACAGGAGAAATCGTGGCGCGAGGATCGCTGGTAACGCCCGGTTATTACAATTTGCCTGACGCGACCGCCGAAGTCCGGAAATTCGGATGGCATCACACGGGGGACGTCGGTTACCGCGACAACGACGGCTTCTACTACATTGCCGACCGCAAGAAAGACATGATCATTTCGGGCGGATTCAATGTTTTTTCGGCTGAAGTCGAAGCGGGAATCATGGCGCTCGCCGAAGTGCACGAATGCGCGGTGATCGGCGTTCCGGACGATACGTGGGGCGAAGCCGTGAAAGCAATTATTGTGCTGCGAGACGCCGCTACGCTTGACGAGCGAGCGGTTATCGAGCATTGCAAGGCGAAGCTCGGCGGCGTGAAAACGCCAAAGTCTGTCGAGTTCCGCAGCGAGATTCCAAAAACGCCCGCAGGGAAAACAGACAGAAAGACGCTGCGCGCGCCGTATTGGGCCGGAAAGGACAGAGCGGTGCATTAAACGCAGGCGGTAGCGGCGCGGATGGAAGCGAAGGAGCAGCTATCCCCGCTGGGAACGGGCGCGTAAGCCGCGAAGGCGCAGCTCTACATCCTTCGCACTTCTGGCTCGGTGGACGCAGCGGGCCGGCTTCGGATAGCTTCAGTGGGACGCGATAGCGTGAACTAAGGCGGCGCCAGCGATCCCGAAAAGAACGGCAACAGCCATCACGGGAGGAAGCGATTTTTTCGTTTGAGGCCCCACTTTTGCGAAGATGAAAACGAAGGCAAATAACAGTTCAAATGCCCAACGAACGCCATCGATCCAGCCCCAGACGGTAGGATGACGGCGCAGATACCAAACGCCAATCAAATCGCCAACCCCATTAACGCCACCCTGTTCCTGCGCGGAAATCTGATACATCGCCTGCTGATACTCAAACGACTTCACGTTCATGCTCTTAATCTCTTCCATGCGTGACTGGAGAGACTTCAAGGTCGTCATATTCTGTTCATAGCTGTTGTCCGGCGTCTTGAGAATGAGAGCGTTGTTCCCCGAGAGGTGAGCGGCTTCCAGGTTATTCACGAATTCGTCCAAATACAGCGACTTTTGTTGCAAGGTGGACGCCTTCGCGGAAAGTTTCCAGTACGAGAGAAGATCGCGATTGCACTGATAGTTTGTATAAATCTCTTGGATGACGTGCAATCCCAATAAGCCCAAAAACAGGCATATCAGGATGGTGACAACTTTCCGTTCAGTTTGTGGTTTGGCAAAAGTAGAGGGATGCGACACAGGGCACCAAGAGTGGAGATATCTTAACCGGAATTTCCATTTTGTCGCCGACAACCTCTAATCGACACCTCTAATCGACACCTCGCAACCGCCAATCCGCACCAGGAGTGTAGGTCGCCGTTAGTCCAGTCACCTCGGCTATGACCCAATGCGGGTATTCGTCCGTGGACTTACGCGATCAACGGATAGTAACTGCTGTGTTATCTTATGCTTACAACGATCCCGATTCGAGGAATGCCGCGGAAGAAAGGGGCGGCGAGAAGGTTACTAAAAAAAGTGCTTGATATATTCCTATATGGGTATATGTTGAGAGCATGGCCAGGGCGGCGACAACATCGGACGCATTCAATGCCGTGGCGGAGCCTCGGCGGCGGGACATTCTGAATTACTTAGCGACGCAGGAGAGATCCGTCAGCGAGATTGTGGACGCGATGAATATGGAGCAGCCGTCCGTTTCAAAGCACCTCAAGGTCTTGAAGGGCGTTGGATTGGTGGAGGCCCGAAGGGAGGGTCGGCAGATGCTTTACAAAGTGAACGCGACGGCGCTCCGGCCGTTGCACGAATGGACGAGCGCGTTCGAGCGGCTGTGGAAACACCAGTTGCTGCGAATCACGGAACGGGCCGAGGCAAAGAATGAAGAGAAAAAGTAGCTTTGTAAAATTCACAACGAGGAGGCGACCGTGAGTTCACCCGCACTGTCACTGGAAGCGACAACGATCAACATCACGCAGGAAATTGAAGTGCGCGCATCGATCGACGTGACGTTTGCCGCGCTGCTCGATCAGCTTGGGCCGTACAACGAGACGCAACCGGACAAGCCACTGCCGATGAAGCTGGAAGCATGGCCGGGCGGCAGATGGTATCGCGACCTGGGAGACAGCAACGGCCATTACTGGGGCGCGGTGCAGGCGATCAAGAAGCCGACGCTGTTGGAAATTTGGGGGCCGCTCTTTATGTCGAACCCAGTGATCAATAATCTTCAGTACCGGCTGAAGGAATCCGGCGGCGTGACAGTCATTACGTTTCGGCACCAGGCGTTTGGATTGATTCTTGAGGAATATCGAAACGTGAAGAGTGGTTGGAATTATATCCACGAGAAGGTGAAGCAACGCGCAGAAGCCCCGCGGCCACATTGAGGCGCGGCCGATTGGGAGCCTGGAGGTGAGAAATATGTGCCCTGCATGCATCGCAAGCGCAGCGGCGATGGCCGCCGGAGCGGGATCCACGGGAGGAATTCTGGCGGTATGCATCGGAAAGTTCACGAGATTTATCAGGGCGAATGGTCTCGGTCTGTTTCAGAAAATCAAGGAGAGATAAAATGGCAGCAGGAAAGCAGAGTGACATGGAGAATCGCAAATGGGATCTCGCGATAAACAAACCGCCGATCGTTTCAGCGCAGGAGTGGGAGGCTGCGCGCCAGAAGCTCCTCGTGAAGGAGAAGGCCTTCACCCGCTCCCGTGACGCGCTGGCCGCTGAGCGACGGCGGATGCCGTGGGTGGTCGTGGCGAAGAAGTACGAGTTCGAAGGGCCCAAGGGCAAGGCGAGCCTGCTCGACCTGTTTGAAGGCCGGCGCCAGCTAATCCTCTATCGCGCCTTTTTCGAGCCCGGCGTTTTCGGCTGGCCCGAGCACGCCTGCCGCGGCTGCTCCCTGGGCGCCGATCAGGTCGCGCACCTGGCCCATCTGAACGCCCGCGACACGACCCTCGCGTATGCCTCGCGGGCGCCGCAGGCGGACATTGCGCGCCTGAAGGCTCGGATGGGATGGGAGATGCCCTGGTACACCATCACGGACAGCTTCGACACCGACTTCGGCGTGAATGAGTGGCACGGCCACAACGTGTTCATCCATGACGGCGACAAGGTGTACCGCACCTACTTCATCAACAGCCGCGGCGACGAGGCGATGGGAAGCACCTGGAGCTATTTGGATTCGACCGCGCTCGGGCGCCAGGAGGAGTGGGAAGACTCGCCCGAAGGCTATCCTCAGAATCCGCCGTACAAGTGGTGGAACTGGCACGACCAATACGCCGCTGAGGCTTCACCCAACGCGAAGTGGGTCGACATTGTCACCGATCCGAAAGCAGCCGCCGCTCGAAGGCGCGAAGAGGAGTCGAAAGGGCGCGGCGCCTCCTGAGTGCAACATCTCTACGCGGAGGCTGTGCAGCATTGGAGTGGACGAGAGAGAAGAACTTGCGGCACTCAATCTAGTTAAATCGGGCCACCTTCCAGGCAGGGCTGGTCCCCTTCTGCCGCTCGAGGACTTATGAGATGGCAGATCTAGTTGTGCGGGGGCTTTTGCTGGGCGAGGGATTGATTCGCGCGAAAGATGACGTAAGCGCGGATGTCATCGGCATCGCCGCGCGACAATTCCTTTTTGAACGAAACCATTCCATGCGGCTGCAGCAATCCGTCGAGCACGATGTGGAACCAGTCGTCGTTGACCAGCGCGGAAGAATAACGAAGATCGGGCAGGACGCCGCCGCTGACGGCAACATCACCGTGGCATTCCGCGCAATAACGCTGGTAGAGCGCTTCGCCGCTCTTGATCGTTGCGGGGCGTGCGGTGGAAGGAGGCGGATTGAGCGCGGGCCGCTCGGGCGCTTGGACGGCCGGAAGCGCATCCTTGCCGCCGATTTTGAATGCGAGCATTCGTCCGAGGTTAGGCGGCTTGCTGAGTTTCAGCGCGATTTCGCCGGTGGCCAACGGGAACACGCCGCCCCATCCTGAAAGAACAGCGATATATTGCTCGCCGTTCACTTCGTAGGCTACGGGCCCGGCCATCACGCCGGTATCAGCGGTGAACGACCAAAGTTTTTCCCCATTGTCCGCACGATAAGCTTCGAAAGTTCCATCGGCCGAGCCCTCGAACACCAGGTTCCCTGCCGTTGAAAGCACGCCGCCATTCCACGGCGCATCGCGTTCGATCGCCCACGCTTGTTTCTGTTGCAGAGGATCCCAGGCGACGAGTTTTCCTTTGATCGCGCCGAGGATCGCGGCTTTGATTTTCGGATCCTGCGGCATTCCGGCCGCGACGACGTCCACCCCGTAATTCGGCGCGAGCGATTTTACTTCGAAATGATCGGGCGACTTGTATTTGAAACCAACGTCGTTCACCGGGATGTAAACGAGTCCGGTCATCGGATCGAAAGACATGGGCTGCCAACTGTGCGCGCCGAGAGGACCGGGGACAACGGGCGGCGGATCCTTGCCCGGGTAGCGAGCAATGGGCGTCTCGATTGGACGGCCGGTCTTTATGTCCACGCCGGTGGCCCAATTGATGTAGGTGTAGGGCTTCGCGGAGATGAGCGCGCCCGTGGCTCGATCGAGAACATAGAAAATTCCGTTTTTCGGTGCGTGAAAAAGCACTTTGCGAGGCTGGCCGTCGATCGTGACGTCCGCAAGAGTAATTTGCTGGCTCGCCGTGAAATCCCACATCTCCGCCGGGGTTTCCTGATAGTGCCAGACGTATTCTCCGGTGCCGGGTTTGAGCGCGACGATCGAAGAGAGAAAAAGATTGTCGCCGCCCTTGGGGCTGCGAATGTGCCAGTTCCACGGCGCGCCATTGCCCACGCCGAGGTAGAGAAGATCGAGCTCGGGATCGTAGACGATCGAATCCCAGACAGTTCCGCCGCCGCCGAACTTCCACCATTGCCCGGTCCAGGTTTTTGCGGCTTTTGCGAGAATCGGATTCTCAAAGGGTTTCGATGGATCGCCGGGAACCGTGTAAAAGCGCCAGATCAACTTGCCTGAGTCCGCGTCATATGCAGAAACGTATCCGCGTACACTCATCTCGGCGCCGCCGTTGCCGATGACGACCTTCCCTTTCACGATGCGAGGCGCACCCGTAATCGTGTAACGCGATTGAGGATCGATCGTCAGAGTTTCCCAGATTTTTTTCCCGGTCGCCGCGTCGAGCGCGATGAGTCTGCCGTCGAGCGTGGCGAATATCACTTTCCCTTTCCAGACAGCCGCACCGCGATTCACGACATCGCAGCAGGCATTGACGGCCCATTCGGGCGGGACTTTCGGATCGTAGCTCCAAAGCAGCTTTCCCGTGGCGGCGTCCACGGCGAAGACCTTGCTCCAAGCCGATGTGAAATACATCACGCCATCGACAACAATCGGAGTAGCTTCCTGGCCGCGATGAGTGTCGAGATCGAAATGCCAAGCCAACCCGAGTTGCGACACGTTGGCATCGTTGATTTGCTTGAGCGGACTGAAGCGCTGCTCGGTGTAGGTCCGGCCGTAGGTGAGCCAGTTGGCAGCGTCGCGATCGGCGGCTTCGATTCGGGCGGCGTCAACGTCGGCGGCGGGCGCGCCGGAGCTTGTTTCGGTTCGATTGCTGTTTTTGGCGCACCCGGCAAAAGCCAGCGTGAAAATGAGAAGTGCGGACAAGATGCGGAGGGCGGACATAAACACGATGCGACTTTTTACTCTGTAGGCCCTGTGGTGTCAACGAAACGAATGACGGAGCGATTGGACGAGCGCGCTCGAAAACCCGATGTTGCCTTAGTATCATTTGTGCCGGGGAAAGATATGTGAGTCAGGAGTCTTGATCGCAGGCGTACCGATTATCGCCTACTCACATGACCGTTTACTCCGCGCTGAAGTCGTTTCACAATGCGTGACGCTGGGCGCTGCGGTAAATTGCGATTCATCGGCGCCGCGCGCAATCATCGATTCGAAAGTCCTTCGAGCCGAGGAGGAGTGCCATCATGCCCACGCCCTATAGAGCCGACCACATCGGAAGTTTCCTGCGTCCCGCCGAGCTGCTGGAAGCTCGAAAAACGCACGCGCAGGATTCCAACGAGCTCCGAGCGCTCGAAGACCAGCACATTCTGCGCGTGCTCGCCAAGCAGAAAGAGCTTGGATTTGAGGTGTGCACCGACGGCGAGTTCCGTCGCAGGAATTTTATGAGCGACTTCACTGACGCCGTTGATGGCTTCGATCTTGCCGATGCGGTGGCGCGGAGCTGGGCCGGCGGGAGCGCGCCGGTGAGCAGCGTGACGGGAATCGTCAGCCGAAAATTGCGGCAGGTGCGGCCACTCACGGGCCACGAACTGCCATTCTTGAAGGCGCACGCGCAAACAGCGATCAAGATGACGCTGCCGAGCGCGACGCAATTCCCCGCGATCTCCTTCAAACGCGGAATCACCGACAAGGTATATCCGACGCATACCGCTTTGCTTTGGGATGTTGTCGAGATCATGAAAAGCGATCTCGCAAAGCTCTCCGCGGACGGCGTGCGATACATCCAGATTGACGCGCCGCGATACAGCTACTACATGGACCCGAAGTGGCGCGATTGGATTCGGACAGAAATGAAATTGGATCCGGACGCCGCGCTCGATGAAGCGATCCGCGCAGACAACGCGTGCTTTGAAGTGGCGCGGCGGCCTGGCGTTACGCTCGGAATTCATTTGTGCCGCGGAAACAATCGGAGCCACTGGTACGCCGAGGGCGGCTACGATGCCGTCGCGGAAAAGCTTTTTGGCTCGATGGCCGTGGACCGCTTCTTGCTTGAATACGACGATGAGCGATCCGGGACATTTGAGCCGTTACGATTTGTGCCGAAAGGCAAGACAGTCGTTCTGGGCCTGGTCAGCTCGAAGCAGGCGCAACTCGAGAACGCGGACACACTGGCCAAACGAATCGACGAAGCCTCGAAACAAGTGCCGCTCGAAAATCTGGCGCTGAGCCCGCAGTGCGGGTTTGCATCCACGATGGAAGGAAATTTACTGACCGAAGACGACCAGTGGGCCAAGCTACGGCTGGTGGCCGAGACGGCGCGGCGCGTGTGGAACTGAACGGCGGTCAAGGTTTCGGCTTGGGCTCGGGCTTGGGCTCGAGCTCGGACAGAACCTGCTCGGCAAGATGAAATGCAGAATTGGCGGCAGGAACGCCGCAGTAGATGGCCGTGTGGAGCAACACTTCCTTGATTTCGTCGCGCGGCACGCCGTTGCGAAACGCGGCGCGCAAGTGCATTTGAAGTTCGTCGCTGCGATTCAGCGCCACCATGAGCGCGATCGTGATCAAGCTGCGCGTATTTCGTGTGAGGCCGGGCCGCGACCAGATTTCACCCCACGCGTAGCGAGTGATGAGAGCCTGAAATTCGTCGTTAAACTCGTTGCGGTTGTTCTGCGCGCGGTCCACGTGGGCGTCGCCGAGGACGGCGCGGCGCACGGCCATTCCCTTGTCGAATCGATCGCGCTCGTCCATCGCTGGTCCTCCATGAGACAACCCAGAATCGCCAACTCAATTCGCCGAGTCAGGTAGCAAGAAAATCCAGCAGCGCCGCGGTGAAATTGCCGGCCGCTTCGATATTCGAAAGATGCGAAGCATCGAGCTCGATGTAGCGCGCGCCGGGAATTTTGCCGGCGAGATCACGGCCGTCGGCGGCAGGCGTTGCGGCATCCTGGCTGCCCGCGATCACCAGAGTGGGCGTGCGGATTTCCGCGACGCGCTTGCGCTCGTCAAAATCGCGGACGGCGGCGCAGCACGCGGCATATCCATCGGGCGGCATGCTTTCAATCATGTGTCGCACGCGTGCGAAGACTTCGGGGGAGCGAGTTCGAAATGCCGGCGTGAACCAGCGCTCGCAAACGGCGACAGCAACGGATTTCATCCCGCCCCGGCGAACCGTATCGATTCGCGTGTTCCATCCATCCGCCGTGCCGATCTTTGGCGCCGTGTTGCAAAGAATAAGCTTGTCCAGGCGATTCGGCGCATTCAGGCCCAGCCACATTCCGATCATTCCGCCCATCGACAAGCCGCAAAAATGAGCATGCGCGACGCCGAGAAAATCCATGAACCGAAGAACATCGTCGCCGAGCTGTTCAATCCGGTAGGGCCCGGGAAGGACGGAAGTGAGGCCTTCGCCGCGAGTGTCATACCGCACGACGCGGAATTGCTTTTCGAGTTGCGGCAACTGCGGATCCCACATGGACAGGTTGGCGCCGAGAGAATTTGAAAAGATAATCACGGGCGCGCCGTCAGGACCGGAAAGCGCGTAATTGATGTTCAAATCCGGAAGCGTTGCGGTGGGCATCGGGTCACTCGGCGCGCCCCGCCGATTTCGACCGGGACGAAGCGTGCGATTTCAACACGGAGTCGATCATTCGGCTGGATTCGCCCAAATATTGTTGTGGATCGAAAAGCTTTTCGAGCTCTTGCGCGTTCAAATGCTTGGTGACAGCGGGATCGCCCGCGAGGACGTCGCGCAACGCGCGGCGCTCGCTGCGCGCGCGATTGCTGGCCGCCTCAACGATTTCGTGAGCAGCCTGGCGGCCGGCGGCTTTTGCCAGCGCCATTTGAACCGCCTCGGCAAAGATCAGGCCATGCGTGATGTCCAGGTTCGCGCGCATGCGGGAGGTGTCAATTTCCAATTCCATCATCGTTGCGGTCAGATGATGAAGCGCTCCGCCGGTGAGCCGGACAATTTCCGGAATCGTTTCCCATTCCGCGTGCCAGCCACCGAGGCCGCGTTCGTGCTCCTGGACCATTGCCGAAAGCACTGTCGAAACGAGGCCCGGCACACGAGTTGCCGCCGCAAGGACGACCGCCGCCGTGACGGGATTGCGCTTGTGCGGCATGGTCGAGCTTCCACCGCGTCCCGGACCCGAAGGCTCGAACGCTTCGGCGACTTCAGTTTGAGTCTCCAGTGAAAGATCACGTGCGATTTTTCCCAGCGTTCCGGCGAGGATTCCGAGAACCGCAGCGACCTCCGCAATACGATCGCGGTGCGCGTGCCACGAGATCTCCGGCACTGGAAGAGAAAGTTCGCGGCCGAGAGCGGCGGCAACGTCGGAACCGCGGTTGCCGAGAGCCGCCAGCGTGCCGACCGCGCCGCCAAATTGAAGCGCGATCGCTCTTTGCTGCGCGGCGGCAAGACGCGAGCGATGACGATCGATCGCATCCAGCCAGCCAGCGGCCTTGAACCCGAACGTCGTTGGGAGCGCCTGTTGCATCCAGGTGCGCCCAACGACGAGTGTTCCGCGGTGCTTTTCGACGATCTGCGCAATCGCGTTTGAAAGGCGCTCGAGCTCCGCATCAATACAGATAAGAGCTTGCCGAAGCTGCAACACGAATCCTGTGTCGATGACATCCTGGCTGGTGGCGCCCCAATGGACAAAGCCCTTGGCATCGCGGTCACCTTTGCCGACAAGTACGGTGAGCTCCTTGACGAGCGGAATGGCGGGATTTCCCGCGAGAGCGGCGGCGCGGGCTAGAGCATGAGTATCGAACAATTCGGCGCGGCACTTCGAGGCGATGATCGGCGCGACACGGGGTGGAATGACGCCCGTGAGAGCCTCAGCGCTCGCCAAAGCCGCCTCGAAATCCAGCATGCCTTGCAAGCGGCCCCGATCGCTGAACAATTCTTCGACGGCACTCCAACGGAAGAGCGGGTCGAGCAGGCTCATGAGGTTAGTCTTATCATTCCTGAAGATAGCTCAGCAATCGAAGAAAACCGTTTCTTCATCGCCGCGGAGAAAGATATCCCACCGCAGAGCGCCAGGCTTCCCGTCTGTTTTTTTGGCGATCAATGTGCCGCGACGCGTGGATTCGACCTGGCTCAGAAAGAAGTCTTGTGCATTTGCAGGTTCGTCCGGGAAGTAGATGCGAGTTACAAGCCGCCGCAGAAGACCTCGTGCAAAAACAGAAACCGCGATGTGCGGCGCTTGTATTTTGCCGTCCGGCCCCGGAACCGCTCCGGGCTTGATCGTGGTAAATCGAAATCGGCCCTCGTCGTCCGTGAGGACGCGCCCGAAGCCGCGGAATTGCGGCTCGACGCGCTTTTCCTGCGTATCGTCGTGATGCGCGTACTTGCCTTCAGCATTCGCCTGCCAGATTTCGACCATGCCGTCTGGCACGGGGACTCCGTCACTATCGAGCATGCGGCCTTCAATCGTGATCCGCTCGCCAGCCACGGCGGGACCGGCAAGATTGTCGACGATCATCCAATCCAGCCCGATCAAGCCATAGGGACCAACGGTTTGGGATGTTGTGGCCTGAAGGCTCATCGCCAATTCTCCATCGGCGTGCCCTCTCGGCCGCTCAGGACGATATCGAAGCGATAACCGAGCGCTTCTTCCGGGACCGTCGATTCCCAATCGAACTGAGAGATCATGCGATTCCGCGCTTTCTCGTCGCTGATGCAATTGAAAATCGGGTCAAACGGCATCAGAGGATCACCGGGAAAATACATTTGCGTGATCAGGCGCGTAGCGAACGCCGGGCCGAAAATCGAGAAATGAATGTGCGCGGGGCGCCATGCGTTGTAGTGATTGCGCCAGGGATACTCACCGGGGCGAATGGTGATGAAGCGGTAGCGGCCTTCGGAATCGGTCAAAGTCTGGCCTCGGCCTGTAAAATTCGGATCGAGCGGGGCATCGTGCTGATCCGTTTTGTGGCGATATCGTCCGGCGGCATTTGCCTGCCAAACTTCCACGAGCGTGTTGCGAACCGGGCGGCCGTTTTCGTCGATCACTTTGCCGTGCACGATGATGCGTTCGCCGAGCGGTTCGCCTGGGTGTGGGCGAGTCAGATCGAAAGCTTTCACTTGGACGTCATCGCCCGTGAAAGTAGGTCCGGTAATCTCCGTGAGCGTGTGCGGCACGTAGATGAGCGGCTTCGACGGAGCGCGCTTCAAGCAGGATGCATACGGCGGATGCCAGCAACTGGGCTGCGTGCCCGGGTAGGGACGGCGATACCCTTGAATATTTGCGGGCGATTCTTTTGGCTTTTCGGATCCACTCGGCTCGGCCTTGGACGACATGCTCGTTACTCTCCTTGGGGGGCGATGCCGTGAGCGGCGGCCGTGCGGGCATGTAGATCCCGAAGCGCGGCTAACTCCACGGCGGTCGGCCGCGGCGTGACCTCGAGCTTCGGCGCGACTTTCAGAGGCCAGCCTGTGGCGTTTCGAACCTGATCGAGCGTGACGCCGGGATGCAAAGACGTTTGAACAAGCTCTCGCGACGCGGGATCGGAGTTCATGATGCCCAAATCGGTGATCACCACCGTTGGTCCGCGTCCGCGAGTCGCCGGCGAGCCCTGCTGCCCCGAACGATCAACATATCCCGACGACGTGACAAAATCCAATTTTTCGACAAACGTGCGGGTACTCTGCTTCAGGATGAGCGCAACTCCCTTCGCCGCCGAGGCGATCTCAGGCGCGCCTCCCGCTCCAGGAAGGCGGACGCGAGGCGCGCAATACGTGCCGCCAATCACGGTCGTATTGATATTTCCAAATTTGTCGATCTGAGCCGCGCCGAGAAAGCCCACATCCACGCGGCCCGCCTGCAGCCAATAGCGGAAGATCTCTGGAACCGAGACCACGGTATCGGCGGTCTCCGCCAATTCGCCGTCGCCAATCGAAAGCGGCAAGACGTTGGGCTTCGTTCCGATCGTTCCGGATTCGTAGATCAACACGGCATCGGGCGCGTGCGTAAGGCGCGCAAGATTCGCGGCGGCGCTTGGAAGTCCAATGCCGACGAAACAAACCGTGCCATTGCGCAAAATGCGCGCCGCGGCAATGGCCATGATTTCGTTGGGCGAATAATCCAGATCAGGCACGGCTGTTCACCTGCGGGTCGGCGTCGACGCTGCGCCGATACTCTGCAAAGTCAGCCGTTGCGAGAACGTGGCGCCCAATCCACATCAGAAAGGTATCCCGATCGCGCGAGATGCCGTCCCATGCTTTGTAGAAGGCATTGTCGCGACGGTAGTAGCCATGCGCATAGGAGGGATGAGCGCCACCGGGCACTTCGCAAACGCAAGAGATGACCCAGCTCGGCAGCACGCACGCGTTAACCGGAGCGTTGAGGTCATCCACGATTTCCTCGACCGTAACGATCACGCGCTTGGCAGCCAGCGCCGCTTCTTTCTGGACGCCGATGATTCCGTAGATCAACACGTTACCTTTGCGGTCCGCTTTTTGCGCGTGAATGATGGTCACGTCGGGATTCAACCCCGGAGTTGCGGCGAGGACTTCGCCGGTGAAGGGGCAGGTGATGGGGAGAATCTTTTTGTTGTACTTCGGCAAGTCAGAGCCCAGGTAGCCACGCGTGACAGCAAACGGCAATCCAGACGCCCCCGCTTGATACCGCGCGGCCATGTCGGCGTGACTATGCTCTTCAATTTCGAGCCGGTTTGGCCAATGGCTTTGAATGGCATCGCGGAAACGGTGCAGCGAGCCGACGCCGGGATTCCCTCCCCAGGAAAAAATCAGGCGCGAGGCGCACCCGACACCGATCAACTGGTCATAGATCAAATCCGGCGTCATGCGGATTAGAGTCAGGTTGCGGCGGCGCTGCCGAATCAGCTCGTGGCCGGCGGCGAACGGGATCAGATGCGTGAATCCCTCGAGCGCGACCGTATCCGAGTCGTGGACGAGGCTTGCGACCGCATCGCGTAATGGAACAATAGAAGCCAAGGCCGTCTCCGAACTCGCGCCAAACGACGTGAGTCAAAGAGGACAAATGCGCCAGCGAATCTAAGCAAGGGAAGAAAGGAAGTCAAGGCGATTATCGAAATTGCGTGCGTATATCGCCTAGTTCGTGTATCCTTCCGCGCGTTCGTGTCCCGTTTTTCAGGAGCTTTTTTATGCCACGCAGTCAGGGCGATCCCGCCGCCGCGCCGCCAATCCCTCCTAAAGCGGCGCCGCAGACAATAACCCCACAGATCCAAAGCCCCGCCCAACAAGTCGACTCTCATACCGGCGATCCGAACTATATGACCTCGCTGGCGCGAGGGCTTGTGGTCATTCAGGCGTTTTCCGAACGAAATCGACGGCTCACGATTTCACAGCTCGGAGCCAAAACGGGACTGTCTCGCGCAGCGGTGCGGCGTTGCGTATACACGCTCTCGAAGCTGGGGTTTGCGGGGACCGATGATGGGCGCCACTTCTATTTGCGGCCGCGAGTTCTGACGCTCGGGCATGCTTACATCTCGTCGATGCCGCTGGCATCCGCGGCGCAGCCAGTGCTCGAGCACCTGAGTCACATCCTTCATGAATCGAGTTCGATCGCGACGCTCGACGGGCTGGACATCATCTACGTCGCGCGAGCGAGCGCCACGCGGATTATGTCGATCGATCTGGGCGTCGGCAGCCGCTTGCCGGCGTTCTGCACTTCGATGGGGCGAGTGCTGCTGGCAAATCTTCCGCCCGAAGAGCTGGATTCATGCATGGCTCGAATCGAGTACACACGGCACACGGATCGAACCGTCGCGAACGAGGATAAGCTGCGGCAAGTCCTTCGCGGCGTGCAGCGCAACGGGTACGCCATCGTGGATCAGGAATTGGAACTGGGATTGCGTTCCATGGCCGTGCCGATCCGCAATCCCATGGGAAAAGTCGTTGCGGCGCTCAATGTTGGAGCGCACGCGCAGCGGGTGACCATTCAGGACATGCAGACGCGGCTGCTTCCAAATCTTCATGCGGCGGCGCAGGAATTATCGATGCTCTTGCGCTGAGCGGCGGCGCTCAGCGCGGCGACACGTCGTCAACTTGCCGAACCGCTCGTTATCGCTGTTCAGGTGAAACGGGATGGCTGCTATATCGAGACGCTACGAGAATTCGCTGATCGGAATTCTTTTCTTCGCCTGGGGTACGGTCTTCCTGGACCGGATGTCGCAACTCTATCTTGCTCCTTACATCGCGCCTGAATTTCATCTGGACCACGAACAAATCGGAATGCTGGCATCCGTGCTGGCGATTGCGTGGGCGATTTCGACGCTGATATTCGGAGCGCTGTCGGATCGGGTCGGACGCAGGCCGATTCTGATTCCCGCGGTGTTCGCATTTTCGCTTCTGTCGTGGGTATCGGGAACTGTGCACTCGTATCACCAGTTGCTTCTCGTTCGAGCGCTGATGGGCGTCGCCGAAGGACCGACGTGGTCCATCATGACCGCGCTGATTGAGGAGTCGTCACCACCAGAGCGCCGCGGGAGGAATATCGGGATTGTGGTCAGCGCTGCGGCGCTTGTCGGACTCGCGGCCACGCCAATTCTGACGACGCAGATCGCCGCCCATCATGGCTGGCGATGGGCATTTTTTATAGCAGGGTTGCCCGGGTTCATCGCCGGCCTCCTGATTTGGCGGTTCGTGAAGGAGCCCGAGAAGCGCGAAGGCCACGAATTTCATGGGCACAAGATTCGATTTCGCGATTACTTCGCGATTCTGCGATACAGGAACATCTGGTTGTGCTGCATCGGAGCGACGGGTTTTATTGGGTGGCTATTCTTGAACAATGTTTTTGCGCCGCTCTACATCACGGAGGTCGCACACCAAAAAGCAACAACCGCGGGATTTCTTCTCGGCGCTACTGGACTGGGAAGTTTCTTTCTGGGTTTTCTGATGCCGTCGCTATCGGACCGCTGGGGACGGAAACCCGTGCTGCTACTGATGGCGGCGATGTGCACGATCGTCCCGCTGGCGCTTGCGTTTCCGCCGTTGTATGCGATTCCGTGGCTTCTGGCCGGCATCGTGTTCGCGACGAACGCGGGACAAGGCATCGCTTCGCTCATCATGGTGCTGGTGCCTACCGAGAGCGTGCCGCCGCAGTTTGCCGCGACGTCCATCGGGATTGCCACGCTGACAGGCGAAATCTTTGGCGCGACGGCCGCTCCCGTTCTGGGCGGCGCGCTCGCGAAGACGCATGGCTTGGCGGCGCCGATGTATATGTCCGCAGGCGGCGCTGTACTGGTTTTTCTGGTGAGCCTGTTCCTACGGGAAAGCTCTTAAGCAAAGCGAGCGAGGGTGGTGTTGGAGTCAGCGACCGCCGATTGAGACGCCACCAGGCTTTTCAGAACACTAAACGGCATTCGTTCGTGCGGTGGAGGAAGGAGCGCCCCACCATGCACCGCAGCCAAATCGGTTCCGGCCAGGCAGGCAGAGCGTGCGTCATCGCAAGTCCGACTGCACGTTTTTTGAAGCGATGATTCTTCATCTCAACCACGTTCGAAGGGATTCCGCCCCGGCAACCACAAACGAGGTGGTCGAAGCGCTGCTCTCGCTTTTGGAAGACGGACACCTGGCGGCAGCGCAATTTGCCCGGCTGCGGATCGATCTTGACTGGATTCAATACCGCCAGAATTTTCGCGAACCCGTCATGCTGATTTTGGGCGCTCCGGAGCGCGAGTCGAGCTCATCGTTGATGGATGTGCAAATCGACACGAGGCAGGTTGAGCCGGGGACATTGCGAGAACGTATCCGCCAGGCGATCGATCGCGCCAATCCCGAATGCGGCGAACGCGCCAGCCGAATTTATCTCGAAGATTTTCGCCCATTCCGTTCGAGCGTCGTATGGGAGTTCAACCGTCTCTATTGGCACCGGCTTCAAGAGTGGGAGGAAGCCGCGGGTCACAGCTACGAGCAGGCATTGCCGAGCGGAAAATCCGATGCGAACAACATCGGAGCAATTTCAGATTCCGTCGCGGATTTCTGGACTCTGCTGCGAGACCTCGATCGGCAGTCGCAGCTTCCCGCGGAACTATTCGTCATGGAAATCGGCGTCGGCATGGGAACGCGCGCCAGCCTGTGGCTCGATCGCTTCCTCGCGCTCGACCGCGAACGCGGCACGAATTTCTATCCGCGCCTGCGTTTCCTGCTGGGAGATTATTCGCTGGCCACGCTCGAAAGATCGCGTCCGGCCGTGCAAGATCACATCGGCCTGTGCAGCTTCATCGTACTCGACGCGCTCGACCCCATGAAGACGCTGTCGTTCTTGCGCCACAAAATCCTGCATGTCCATCTGACCAACGTTTACGACAATCTGCCCGACGAAGAACTGGTGTGGCGCGACGGCAGACTTTATCGCGTCGAGGTTCGCGCATACCTTTCCGATGCGGACGCCGAACGGGTCCATGGCGAGTTCGGCGTGGCCGCGGAGGAGATTCCCCGCACGATCAAGCGCTTGCTGGAAATTGGCCCGGAATGTCTCTCGGACCGGAAGCGCGGCGTGGCATTTTGGCAGGACGTATGGAAATCGCTGCGGCTCGAAGAGCGCTTGGCCAGCGCGGAAAGCTCACCGCACACGTCATTTCCTCAAGGGTTCGATCCCGCTCGCCTTGAGGAAATATTACGAGAAGCTCCAAGCGACCTGCGATTTCATCTGAGCTCCGGCGCGCTCGAGAGCTTTCTCAACACGGTGCCGCTGCTGCACCCGAGGGGCTACCTTCAGGTTCAAGATATTTTTGTCACGGATCTCAGCGATTGCCGCATGGGGTTTCACGGTCCAGGCAAGCTGGATGGATCGATCGTGAACTGGGTGAATGGCGTTTTGCTTCGGGAAGCCGCCGAGCGCGCCGGCTACGATCTTCACTTCGCGCCATTCCACTACCGCAAGGGATCGCGAACCTCCGTGCTCTATACGTCGCAACGGGAGTAACGATGATGAGCCTTCCGATTCTTCCCACCACTGTCGTTGGCAGCTACTCGATGCCGGGCTGGCTCGAGCGCTTGAAAACCGAATACTTCGCGCGGCGGATCAGCCGTCAGGAATTGGACGAAATTCACGACGCGGTCGTCAAAGCTGCGATCAAGGATCAGGAAATCGCGGGCCTCGACATCATTACCGATGGCGAATTACGCCGCGACAACATGATCGATTATTTCGTCGAGCGGCTTCCGGGCGTTCAAATCGATCGCTCATCGAAAAAATTCTATTACGACTTCTACGATTCGGAAGTGGTCGGCAAGCTGCCGATGGCCTCGCTCGCGCTGGCAGGCGATTTTCGATTTCTTCTCGCCAACACGGATCGCGAAACGAAAATTTGCATCACGGGACCGCATTCGCTCTCGAAACGCATCCGGAACAAGCACTATCCCACCGAGCAAGAATTCGCGGCCGCTATTGCGCGGGTGATGAACCTCGAGTTAAAGGAACTGGTTAAGGCCGGCGCGCGAACTATTCAAATTGACGAGCCGTATTATTCAGGCTTTCCCGAAGACTTGAGTTGGGGCATTGGCGTGCTCAACGCGCTCGTGGACGGCGTGAACGCGACAATTGCACTTCACATCTGTTACGGAAACCGCTACGGAAAACCTTCGTGGGAAGGCAGCTACCGCTACCTCTTTCCGCGAATCCTGGACGCCAGGATTCAGCAATTATCGCTCGAATTTGCGCGCCGCGGCGGCGAAGACCTCGATCTTTTCCGGGAATATTCCCCATCGTTCCAGTTGGGCTTCGGCTGCGTGGACGTGAAGACCCAGGAGATCGAAACGCCCGAAATCGTCGCCGAGCGCATTCGAAAAGCGCTCGAAGTACTGCCGCCCGAGAAACTGCTCATTCTCCCCGATTGCGGATGTTTCCATCTTCCGCGCGATGTTGCATTCGCCAAGCTGCACGCGATGGTGGAAGGTACTAAACTGATCAGGAGAGAGCTCGGCCGCTGAGATGACCTCGCTAAATCCGCTTCGGGAAGCTCTGACCGACGGGCGGTTTTGCTACGTCGTAGAACTGGTCGCGAGCCGGCTAACCCGCGAAGCACGCTTGCTGGAAGTGGCGTCGGAGCTGGCAAAGGTTCCAAACGTTGTCGCGGGCAGCATCACGAGCTACGCGGGCGGCGCGATGGGACATGATCCCATCCGCGTTGGAACGGCTGCCCGTGCGCGAGGCCTCGTCCCCAATATTCACCTCACCTGCGTCAATCGCGACCGCCAGGCCGTGCAGACGGCGCTCGAAGATTTGAACGCACTCGGCATCCACAACGTCTTTGCGCTTACCGGCGACTATCCCAAGTCGGCCGCGCCCGGCGGCGCGCGGCCCGATTTCGATCTTGATTCGGTTCAGCTTGTTTCTTTGATCAGCGAAATGCGCGAGCGCGGCATGCCGTTTTGGATTGCCGTGGCCGTCTCCCCGTTCAAATACACCGAGCCAGACTGCGCCTACCAGTATCTGAAACTTGAAAAGAAGTTCGCCGCGGGTGCTGACTACGCGGTGACGCAGCTCGGATACGACGCAAAGAAATTTCGCGAGCTGAAGCGGTATCTGGACGAGCGGGGAGTGCCGAAACCCGTCTTGGGCAACGTCTACGTCTTGCACGCGAAATCGGCTGAGAAAATGTCGAAAGGCGAGCCGCCTGGCTGCTGGGTTTCTCCTGAATTGCTCGAGCAAATCCGCAGCGAGACGAAAACGCCGGACAAAGGAGCGGCAGCTCGCCTCGAACGAGCGGCGCGAATGGTCGCGATTTTGCGCGGCCTTGGTTACGCGGGCGCCTATCTCGGAGGGGACCATCGTGCGAAAAATGTGGCGTGGATTATCCGGCGATCGGAAGCGGTGTCTTCGCGCTGGGAAGAATTCGCAGAGGAACTGAATTTTGCACCGAAGCGTGGATTCTATTTCTACCAGACTCCGGCGACGCCGCCGAAGAAAAGTCCCACGACAGCCCGGATCCTCGAAGGGATGCTGCGTATCTTCCCCGTCAACCGAATCGGCCGATCGCGAAGTTTGCTCGCCGCGATTTTCCGCTGGGTTGATGAGCGCCCGGCAGCCGCGCGGGGAGTCGAACGCATCGAGTTCGCGATCAAAGCGCCGCTCTTCGGCTGCGAGGCTTGCGGGAACTGCGTTCTGAGCCACATGGAATATGTTTGCCCGCAGACCTGCCCGAAGAGTATGCGCAACGGCCCATGTGGAGGAACTTTCAACGGGCGCTGCGAAGTGATCGAGAAGCCATGCATCTGGACAGTGGTTTACGAGCGAGCAAAATCGGAAAATCAAATCGCCCAGTTGAGAACATACATCCCGCCCCGCAACCGGGCGCTCGCCGGGTCGAGTTCGTGGATAAATTATTTTCTCGAGCGCGACAGCCGCCCTGGCCGAGCCGAACCAATCTCGACTCAATCACCCGATCTTGTCACTTCGTTGGCCTCGAGTTCATCCGGTCCGAGCTCAATTCAGCGAAACGCGACCGTCGAAGATTCAAATCGTTCTCTCATCCAAATCAATCGCAAATAACGGCGGCAAGTTTCGCTCCGCTGCTTCCCTGCGCGCGCTCTGATCGGAGTCCAATAGCGGGGCAGCTGTGACAGATGCATGAATTCTTTTTGTGGCAGTCAGCGAAATTACAAACAGGCCAGAACGGAAAGAAAGGAATTAGGCCGTGTTCAGAAGCAAGATCGGGTGGGCGCGCGATATTCGCACGTTCGCTCGATTACAGGCTTGACAACCGCAGACGCAGACGTTAGACCTACTCAACATTACGGGTGGTCGTTCTCTTGGATGGGGGTTTCTCAGAGTTTCTAGAAGCACTTGCTTCCCAAAGGAGCGGATCATGAGGCTACGCTTGGGTTTGTGGGCCGTCCTTGCTCTTGCGGCCGTTCTCTGCACTGCCAACTCTTCGTACGCGCAAGTTAGCTTCGCACAGTTGAACGGCACGGTGACGGACGAGAGCGGTGGCGCGGTGGCGAAAGCCTCGATTTCGATGCGAGAGATGGATACAAACCTCTCGTACACCACCACGACCGGAGACACGGGCTTCTACGTATTCCCAAAGCTCGAGCCAGGGCGTTACGAACTGAAGATTGGCTTCGCCGGGTTCTCGAATTACACGCAGACAGGGATTGTGTTGACGGTCGGCCAATCGGCGACGATCAACGTCACGCTCAAAGTGGCGACTAAAGGCGAGCAGATAGTCGTCACAAGCGAAGCTCCGGTAATCGAGCCGACGCGCACAGAAATGAGCCAGGTAATTGATACCAAGCAAATTGACGCCTTGCCGATCAGTGGCCGCCTGTTTACCGACTTTGCGTTGTTGACGCCGGGTGTTGCCACGGGCCGCACCAGCTTGCAATCGACCATCACCGAATTCGAAGTGACTCGCGTCTCTTTCGCTGGAATGCGTGACCTGAGCAACGAAGTCACGGTGGATGGCGCGGACAACGTCAATACGGCGACGGGCTCTCAGCGTTCGACCCCGCCACAGGAAGCTGTCAGCGAGTTCCGTGTTGTGAACAACAGCTTTGGTGCCGAGTATGGCCGCGCGCTGGGCGGCATCGTGAACATTGTCACCAAATCCGGCACTAACGATTTGCATGGCGCGATCTACGACTATCTGCAAAATAATGCGACGGACGCGCGCTCCCTCCTGCAGCCCGCGCCGGATGCTTATGTGCTGCGCCAGAATCAATTTGGCGCCGACCTCGGCGGGCCCGTCAAAAAGAACAAGACGTTTTTCTTCGCCAATTACGAAGGCCAGCGACGCGGCGAATCGCCGACTTACCCGACCACGCTGATCGGGCCGGCGATTCTTACCGATGGCTCGGCAACGACAAACCTGGATTTGATCAACGCGGCGAAGGAGGCGCTCAACCTGCCTCCGGAAGGGTGTACGGGGACAGTTGCGACCTGCACACTGCCGGGTACTGCTTATCTCAATGGTGTCCTGAAAACCAAAAACAACGACTACGGCATCGCCAAGCTAGATCATCAGTTCAATGCGGACAACCACCTGTCTGTGCGTTACTCAATCGAGGATGGCCGGGACTTGAATCAGCTTGTCGGCAGCACGCTGGACGGCGGCGGCATCGGCGGACCGAGCAGCGGCCACGACGTTTTCCTGCGCGACCAATCACTCGTCGGCGATCTGGCCACGACGCTAAAGCCGAATCTGGTGAATAGCGTTCTCGTGCAGTGGGCGCGGCGGCATTACAACTTCCCAGGAGTAACGGGACAGCCGAACCTCGATATTCCAAATACTCTGCTGTTCGGACACAACTTCGGAGTTCTGGATGCCATTTACGAAAGCCGCGTGCAGTTTTCGGACTCACTGGCATGGGTAAAAGGGAATCACGTCGCAAAATTCGGCGTGGACGTCAATTACATCAAGAACTTCGTGATCTGGCCCGGATTCACGCCCATGCGCATCGTGCTGCCAGGCATCAATTGTCTCGTTGATTTCGCAAATGACTATTCATCAATTTACAATCCGACGGCGCCGGAGATTCCCTCTGCCCTCACCGATGGACCATGCCCAACAGCGGGAGCACCATACTTTCCCCCACCGTCGGCTACGGCGATTCCAAATCCCAACGATCAACCTCTAAACGGCGTTCCAATCGCGTTCTGGGGCGCCCCTGTCGGTTCCAGCCCGATTCCGGCGACAGGCTATACGCCGCCTCCGATTCCGACGAACTGGCAGAACGCGTATTTGCCATCACAGGCCGTGAACTTCTCGGAAAAGCTGGACCACAGCTATTACGGCTTCTACGCGCAGGACCAGTGGAAGCTCACTCCAAAACTGACGCTGAACTACGGTTTGCGCTACGACTTCGAAACCGGCTTGTGGAAGCAAATCAATCCTGACTACAGAGGCTTCCAGCCCCGCATCGGCCTCGCGTGGTCTCCGAATTCGAAGACCGTCATCCGCTCGGGATTCGGAATGTTCGATGACCGCTACAATCTCTCGTTCCTCTTCATCACCCAGCCGCAACGGCCCGTGGTGATACCCGGAGAGACGTTGCCGGGCATCCGAACGAACTCAAGTACGGCGACCTGGGTGTTGAACCAGTTCACCCCCGGGCCTCTCGGGTTCCCGTCAAGTATTGCTGACACGCTGGTCAATAGTGGCCAGGTTCCAACTCAGTTCATAACCGGCCCATGCCCGCCGCAGTGCAATGCAGGCGCGGGTATGGTTGATCACAACAGCCGCATCCCCTATTCGGAGCAGGCCAACCTCGAAATCGATCGCGAGATTGGCCATGGCTTCGCGATAAGTGCGGGCTATCTATTCGTCGCCGCGCACAAACTCGTACGCGCGGAAGATCTGAATATCTGTCCGCCGGATGGCTCCGCGCCCACCGTGACGGTTCCAGACATCACGCCCGGAACACCCCAGTGCACGCCCGGTCCGGCATCAGCAATCCCTTCTGCGTGGCCCGCCAACAAACAGTATTTTTATTATCAGAATCCCGGTGGTTCGACCGCGTATGACAACGCCGGGCTTCTTTACTTCACCGACAACTCGGGAAACTCCGTGTACCACGGCCTGACGCTGCAAGTTAGCGACCGAATCAAGAACTTCACCTTGAACGCAAATTACACGCTCTCCCACACACTTGACGACGGCACCTTTACAACCTTCGTAAGCACGCCGGAAGACGTTTACGAACGAAACCTGGAACGGGCCAATTCCAACCAGGATGTGCGGCATCGCTTCATCGGCAACTTTACTGCGGACGGGCCGAAACACAGCTTCGTTCGCAACTTCGAATTCAGCAGCATCATCACGTTGCAGTCCGGCCGGCCTTTTACCGAATTCGTCGGATTCGATGCGAACGGCGATACGAACCCCGTGACCGATCGCGTAGGCGTCGTGCCGAGAAATTCTTACTACGGCGATCCTCTGTACTCCTGGGACCTGCGTCTATCACGTTACTTCCAGATTCGGGAACGGATGCGCCTCGACTTGATGTTCGATGCGTTCAATGTTTTGAATCGTTCAAATGTCGATGAGGTGACTTCCGTCTACGACGCCGCCGTATTCTGCGGCTCAGGGCCGATTCCGGCGCACTACAAGGACGCGGGCACGCAGTACACCCAGGGCCTTGCCGCCGCGTTCGATGCGACCGGACAGGTGTCTTGTCCGACCAGCGCGCAATTGGGACTTACGCCGGCGCCGCCGGCGCCGAGCGGACTGTTCGGAACGCCGAGGACGATGCTGAATCCGCGCCAGTTGCAATTTGCGGCCAAGTTCTCATTCTGAAGAACGTAATCATCGGATGGGCGAGCTTCAACGCTCGCCCATTCTCAATTACTCCGTGACCTCAGGGTTTATCCCGTCGCCTAGCGTCGAGCCGGATGACATCGCGCGTAACCGTTGACTTGCGATGCCCCGTCGAGCTAATTCTAGTCCGGCGCCTGAAAGCGCGAGCGAGCGCAAACATCGCAGATGCTGAAGCAGAATTCCAATCCGCGACCCGTGTGGACGGCTGATATCGATGTCGGCGGAACGCTGACGGACGGATTGTTTACGAACGGCGACAAATCCACGTTCGTGAAAGTGGATTCGACGCCGCACGATCTCACCGTGTGCCTTTTCGACTGCCTCTCGCAGGCTGCCACGAAACTGGATTTCGCCGACCTCGCCTCGTTTCTCGAAAACGTTGAGCTGATTCGATGGTCCACGACGATCACCTCAAACGTGCTGGCAGAACTTCATGGCCCGCGAATCGGGCTGCTGGTTTCCAAGGGCGCTGAGACGACGCTTTACGATTCCGGCAACTCTGGCAGCGTCATGAATCGTGTTGTCTCCGGGCGCGACGTCATCGGCTTGAGCGAATCCGCGAGTGAAACCGAGATCATGAATGCCGCTCGCGCGCTCCTCGAAAGCGGCGTCCGCCGAATCTGCGTCAGCCTGAAGGGCACAAACGGCAGCGCAAATCGCGAAATCGCCATCAAGCGGATTATCGACCAGCAATATCCGGATCATTTTCTCGGCTCGGTGCCCGTGCTGACGGGAAGCGACATCTCGAAAAGCGCGGACGATCGCACACGAACATACTGCGCGCTGATCAACGCTTACACTCACGGCGCCCTGGCGGCGACTCTTTTCAAAGCGGAGGACGAACTCCGCGAATCGCTGCATTATTCAGGAGCATTTTTGGTGAGCCACATCAACGGCGGTGTCGCGGGAATCTCGAAGACCAAAGCGATCGACACGATCGAGTCTGGTCCCGTCCTCGGCATCCTCGGAAGCGCGGCGCTGGCGAAGTCGTATCGACTCACCGACGCCATCGCAATGGACATCGGCGGCACCACGGCCAAAATCAGCGTTATCAGAAATGCCGAACCGATTTACCGCAAGCCTTCCAATCTTTTCGGAATCCCAATGGAGATTTCCCTTCCTTTTTTGCATTCGATCGCGCTCGGCGGGGGCAGCATCGTGAAAGTTGCAGGCGATAAAGATCAGCCGGCGATTCAGCTTGGCCCGGAAAGTATGGGCTCATTTCCCGGCCCTGTGTGCTACGCGCTGGGCGGAGAACAGCCGACGCTCACGGATGCGTTTGTCGTCGCTGGGCTGATTAATCCTGATTATTTCCTTGGTGGGACGAAGTCGATTGATCGCGAACTTGCTCGCAAGGCGATTGACGAGGGAATTGCCCAGCCGCTTGGCATTTCAATTGAAGGTGCTTGCCGGGCAATCATCGACTCTGCATTTAAGTTGGTGGCAAACGTGATTGGAGGCGCGCAAGCGGATCTCCAGCGGGATCTATCAGCCTTCCCTCTATTCGCTTATGGCGGCAATGGCGGCTTATTCGGCTGCGGCGTGGCGGAAAAGGCCGGAGTGAAACGCGTTCGATTCTTTTCGCTCGGTTCCGTCTTCAGCGCCTTCGGCTCCTCAGTTTCGGATATATGCCATGTGTACGAGCGCGCGCTCGCTGAAGACACCATAAACGACGCGACCGCCTCACGCATTCGAAAGTCTATGGAAGAAATCAAATCGGAAGCCGCGAAGGATCTTCTCGGCGAAGGAATCGTGCCCGAGAATTTGACCTACGCGCTTGAATTCGAAATCGCGACGGCCGACGGGCGCTCCATCGTTATGTCAGCTGTTGAATCCGCGTTGGGAAGTGGAGCTGAATTTACGCAGGCGCTTTCGGCCTCATTGAATTCGATGGGCGAAAACTCCGGAAAACTGGGCGCGCTCGAGCTTCTCCGCGTACGAGTACGCAAGCAAATGCCGAAGATCCAACTCGTCGAACGCGAACTGCAAGGCGGCGATTCCTCTCACGCCTTGACTGGCAAACGAGAGGTTTACTGGGGTAGCCGGAGCGGCGAGGCCCGGATTTATCGCTGGGAATCTCTTCAACCCGGGAATCGCGTGGAAGGTTGTGCGATTCTGGAGGGCGCGAGTACGACGTATTTCGTGTCCGAAGGATGGACGATGGTGCTGGACGGCTTCGGAAACGGAGATTTAAGCCGCAGCTAGTTGCTACAATCGCTTCGAAGCTCGATTCAAATGGGAAATTAAATGCCAGCGAAATCGCAAAATTGGATTCGAATCACCGAGCACCTTGACCTCGACCTCGACCGCGAGGAATGGCGATGCAATCGCTGTGGGCGCGTACTCGGGCCCGCGCGCGAAAACTATAAAAAGGGCTGCCTCGTTTACGATCGTGACCCGCGCGAGATTCATCCGCCAATTGTTTCAGGCTCCTTCAGCTTTTCTCCGGATCCGCTCTGGGTCCGCATCGTCGAGTTCTACTGCCCCGGCTGCGGCACTCAGATTGAGACGGAATATCTGCCGCCCGGCCATCCCATCACGAATGACATCGAAATCGATCTCGACAAATTGAAAGACCGCCTCCGGAAAGGCGAATTTGTGATTCGCGGTCAGCGCCTCGAGGCTGCCGAATGAATTCAATCGACATCGACGTCGGCGGAACATTCACCGACTTGGTCCTTCATTTCGGCGGCCAGACGCTGATCAAGAAAGTTTCAACGACGCCCTATGACCTTTCGGTTTGTTTCTCGCGCGTCATCGAGGAAGGCGCGAAGTCGCTCGGATTGAAAACCGAAGAGCTTTTGCCGGGCATCGACATGATCCGCTATTCGACTACGATCGCGATGAACCGGCTCATCGAACGCAGAGGGCCGCGTCTCGGGCTGATTACCACAGAAGGCCACGAGGATGTGGTTCTGATCGGCCGGGGCGCGCAATGGATTGATGGGACGCGCGTCGCCGAGCGCCGCAATCTTGCCATTCAGCGCAAACCCGAGCCCTTGATTCCGCGCGACATGATCGTCGGCGTGAAGGAGCGCGTGGATTCGCGCGGCAACGTGATCCGCTCGCTCGACGAGAACAACGTGCGTGAGAAAGTGCGCTATCTCGTCTCGCGCGGCGCGCGCGGCTTTGTCGTCTCGTTTCTCTGGGGCTTCTTGAATCCCATTCACGAGCGGCGCGTGAAGGAAATCATCCGCGACGAGTACAAGGAATTTCACATCGGCTACTTGCCGGTCGTTCTCGCAGGACAAGTCGTCGGCAAGCTCGGCGAATACGAAAGGACTCTCGCCGCGATTCTTGATGCCTATCTTCAGCGCTCAATGCAGATCGAACTCTCCGCGATGTGGGACAAGCTCCGCGAGCGCGGCTACACGCGGCCATTGCTCATGATTCAGAGCTCCGGCGGCATCGCGGAGGTGTTTCGCACAACCGCCAGCCGCACGTTCAACAGCGGCCCGGTTTCCGGCCTGATGGGCGCGCACCACGTCGCACAGTCGCTCGGCTACCAGAACGTGGTGATGTCCGACATGGGCGGCACGAGCTTCGACGTCGGCCTCGTCGTGAAAGACAGCGTCCGCAGCTACGATTTTCGACCGATCATCGATCGCTGGATGGTTGGAATCACGATGATCAAGACGCTTTCGATTGGCGCCGGCGGCGGCTCGATCGCTTCGATCAACAAGCTGCTGCAGAATCGCGTTCAAGTCGGCCCGCGCAGCGCCGGTTCGATGCCAGGACCCGCATGCTTCAATCTCGGCGGGACGGATCCGACCGTAACCGACGCGGACGTCGTCCTCGGCTATATCAATCCCGATTACTACTTCGGCGGCAAGATGCGACTCGAGAAAAATCGGTCGATTCAGGCGATTCGCGAGAAAATTGCCGAGCCACTCGGCGTAAGCGTCGAAGAAGCCGCGGAAATCATCCGCAAGATTGTGAACGGCAACATGTCGTCCGCCATCATGAAAGAAGTCCACTTGCGCGGGCACAGTCCCGAAGAATTCATTTTGTTTGTCGGTGGCGGCGCAGGGCCGACGCATGCCGAGGGCTTCAAGGGCGACATTCCGAAGGCGGTTACGTTTCCGTTTTCACCTGTGTTTTGCGCGTTCGGCTCGTCCACAATGGACATCATGCATGTCTACGAGGCGTCGAAAAAGCTCACGCTGTTGACGCCCGGAAGCCAGCAAGTGACGGACGAGTACGCCATTTTCAATCACACCGTCCAATCGCTGCTCGAGCAGGCGCGCAAGGATCTTGTCGGCGACGGACTCGATCCGGCCCACGCCGCCTTCGTGCTTGAATTGGACATGCTCTACGGCGGACAGTTCCACGTGAAACGCGCGCTTTCGCCGCGAATGGAGCTCGCGAGCCGCGACGATGTTCTGGCCATCTGCGAGGCGTTCAAGAAAGAGTTCAGCGAAGCATTCAGCCCGTTCGTGGTGAACCCCGAAGGCGGCGTGTTCATCGAAAGTTTCATCCTCAAGGCCATCGTGCCAACGAAAAAAGTGCAATTGCCGACGATGAAGCTCGAGGGGGCGAACCCGTTCGCGGCTCGAAAAGGCGAACGCCCCGTCTATTGGCCCGAGGCGAAAGATTTTCGCACGACGCCAACATTCAGCTACGAAGCGTTGCGGCCGGGAAACGTCGTCGAGGGCCCGGCCGTAATCGAAGGCGAATATACGACCGTCGTCGTGCCGCCGCCGCTTCATTTTCGAATTGACGAACGCGGACTTGGTATTCTGGAAGCCTGAGCGCGCCGAGCGGTAGAAGGAGAGCTATGCCGATTCCCACACTCGCGGAAAAACTGGAATGGCTGAAGCCGGCTCCGTCATCACCATATGAAAAAGAGTGCGCCGCCAAGGTGCGGCAAGGCGATTATGAAATCGGCGTTCAGATTACGAACGACATACTCGACGAAGCGATGGAAGTGTTCGTCCGATCGTCACGCAGCTATTTCGGAGTTTCCGGCGATTCCATGGTGGCCATTTTTAGCGCGAATGGCGACTTGATCAACGCATCCTGCGGCACCTATCTGCATGCCATCATTCAGCCGATCGTAATCAAATTCATTCAGAAGTATTACAGGGACAACCCCGGAATTCGCGAGGGCGACATTTGGTATACGAACGACGCTCTTTACGGCGGCATCCACAATCCCGATCAGGTCGCATTAATGCCGATTTACTACAAAGGGCAGCTCCTCGCGTGGGCCTCTGCCGCGCTGCACACCACGGAAACCGGAGCGATCGAGCCCGGAGGCATGCCTGTAAGCGCGCGTTCGCGTTTCGAGGAAGGACTGAATCTTCCTCCCATCAAAATTGGGGAGAACTTCGAGCTGCGGAATGACTTTCTCGAGTTCTACTCGGTCTATGGCCTTCGCGCGCCGGCGATGTTCATTTCCGATCTTCGCGCGCGCTGCACCACGGCCGATCGTGTTCGAATTCGCATGATTGAGCTTGCGGAAAAGCGCGGGCCGGATTTCGTCGTCGGCCTGCTGCGCAAAATGTGCGACACCGCCGAGGAAGGCGCGCGAAAGAAAATCGAGGCGCTGCCTGACGGAAAATTTCGCGCCGTGGTCTTCAACGATGCGATTGGATGGACGCCCGCGCTCGTGCGCGCCTGCAACCTGACTCTCATCAAGGAAGGCGGCAAGCTCACGTTTGACTTCCATGGCACGTCGCCCGAGAATCCTTCGTCTTACAACGTCCATCCACAGGCCGTCGTCGGGCACATCGCGAATTTCATGTACGAGTACATCTTTCACGACCTTCCGATTTGCAGCACCACGTTCGCGCCGATCGATTTCGTCTTTCCCGAAGGCATCATCCTGAATCCCGACAAAATGGCGGCGACCAGTTGCTGCGTCTTCATCGGCATGCAGGCGCGCTGCGCCACCCATAATGCGTTTGCGAAAATGGCGTTTTCGAGCGCAGAGCTTTGGCGCCAGATCGCCGCGGCGCCCGGCAGCCAGCATACTTCGCAAATCTGCGCGGGGCTTTCGCAATGGAAGCTCGCGGTCGCCGACGTTCTTTCATTTTCGCTCAACACCATGGGACAGGGCGGCCGCGCTTCGAGCGACGGCATGGACGCATACGGTTTCGCGTGGTGCGCGTTCGGCCGCGCGCCCGATTCTGAACAAGTAGAAAGCGAGTTGCCGTTGACAGTGACGCTCTCGCAGCACTGGAAGGATTCCTGCGGCCACGGCCTCCATCGCGGCGGCGCCGGCGGCGTGCAACAATGGATGATTCACAAAATGCCGAATCTTGTTTCCATGTGCATGGGCAACGGCAGCAAGGTGCCGCTGGGCCAGCCGCTCTTCGGCGGTTACGCATCCGCGCCGATTCCCGGCATCAGCATTCGCAAATCGGATTTGCTGGCGAGAATGCAAGAGGGCGATTCGAGCGTCTCGCTCGATCACCGCGATATCCTGGAAAACGGCACAATTCACGGCAATTGGAATTTCGAGCTCGTTGCGCGCACGCCCAAGGTGTATGAAGAAGGCGACTTGCTTTTCGGATTCAGCGGCGGCGGGCCGGGCTACGGGGATCCCCTGGAACGCGATCCGCTGGAAATTCTTGATGACTTGCGCAAAAACATCATTTCGGACTGGACGGCGCGAAATATTTACCGGGTCGCGTACGATCCAGAGCGCCGCAAGCTCGATGCCGAGAAGACCAAACAACTGCGCGACGCCGAACGACAGGCGCGCCTTGCTCGCGGAAAGTCCTTTGATGAGTTTGCAGCCGACTGGAATAAGCAAAGCCCGCCGACAGAAATCTTGCAGTGGTATGGCTCCTGGCCCGACGCTAAACCGCTCGGCCCCGTTTTCCGCCCTTGAACGATGACTGAAAACATCACTCCGCGCCAAGCCGTCAAAGACCTGCTGCAAGGGATTGCGCCACAGAGCCCTCTTTTTCTCCCGATTGTCTTTTCTCTCGGCGCCCGCATCGAAAACCTTTCCTTGCGCAGCTTTCTGTCGAATCCAACGAAGATATCGAATTCTTTACGTCAGATTCGCGCTCGCGCGCGTTCCGAAGGAATTACGTGCTACTGCGATCCGTATCTTGAAGCTCAGGCGCTCGGCGCGGTGGTCGACTGGGAATCCGACGACCGTCCTCGCGGTGTGCGCTGGCCCGATGCCCGCCCAGGCGCCGATATTTCAAGCAGGTTGTCGTCCCCCGATGACGCCGCGAAATCGCAAGGTGTAGTCGCCGGAGTCGAAGTGATTCGCCGGCTGAAATCTCTGGTTCGAGACGGCACGCTTTTGACCGCATGCGTCACCGGACCGCGCACTCTCGTTTCGCTCGTTGTGAATGAAAATGAATCCGCTGCCGCGCAATCCGCGGCCAGCCGTGGCTCAAATGTTGAATTCGCCGCCGCGGTGGTATCACGAATCGCTTCAGCATTCGCCGAAGCTGGCGCAAACGCTGTCTTTATTCGCGAGGATGTCCTGCCGGCCGATTCTCCCGAAGCGTTCTCAAACTGGTTGCGAGCGCTCGCGACCGCAATCAACATTATCCGATTCTATGAAGCGCTTCCGGTTCTTGTGGTCACGAATCCTGGCGTCACGACCGCCAAACGCGCCGAACTGCTCAATCAGCTTAAAGATTGTGTGGTTTGCTTCGTATTGGGAGAGAGTGCGGGGGCCGAGACGCCGGGAAGCGCCAAGGTCGCATCATCGCGCGCTGGCCTCGCGCTGCCTCCGGAATTATTCGACCCAGCAGGGCCCGCCTCGAACAATGAAAACCTGCGTCAACTTATTGCCGAGCAGCGTCCGGCGCTCATTACTACCGCGGGCGACGTTCCACCTACCGCCGACGTGAAGCGCTTGAATCAGGTATGGGAAATCCTGCATTGTTGATGCAGTAGAGCGATCGATGAGCCAGTCGAGTCAGCCACGGGAACACGGCGGCGCAGCCGCCAGCTCGCGCTATCGTGGAACGCATCGGCAAGAGGCCAGCGCGAAAACGAGTGAGCGCGTGCGACCGGTTCGTCTGCGCACGTCTGGCGTCACCTTGCATCGCGGCGCCGATGGCTCGTTTCTGATCCGGCCCAATGAGCCGCTGCGTCCTTATCCCAAAGTTCTTACCGATCGCGTGATGCATTGGGCTCGCGTCGCGCCGAATCGTTGCTGCATCGCGAAACGCGATTCGAATGGCGAATGGCGGCGGTTTACCTACTCGGAAGTGATGGATTCAGCCCGGCGTATCGGCCAGGCGCTGCTCGATCGCAATCTTTCAATCGAACGTCCGGTGACTATTCTTTCGGAGAACGATCTCGAGCATTTTTTGTTGATGCTCGCGGGCCAACACGTTGGGATTCCGACCGCGCACCTCTCGCCGGTGTATTCTCTCGTCTCGCGCGATTTTGCAAAGTTGCGGCATGCTCTGAAACTGCTCACGCCGGGCCTTGTGTTTGTCTCGGACGGCGCGCGTTATCGCCGCGCAATCGAGGCCTCTGTAGACGCGGCAACGGAACTGGTCGTCGGGCAAAATCCGCCGCCGCGCTCGAACACCTCTCTCTTCGCTGATTTGCTCAAGGCCGAGCCGACATCCGATGTGGATCGCGCTCACGGAGGCATCGATCCCGATGCGCCTGCAAAATTTCTCTTCACATCCGGCTCTACTGCCGCGCCAAAGGGCGTCATCAACACGCATCGAATGATTTGCAGCAACCTCGAGATGATCGCTCAGGTTTTTGGCTTCCTCGAAGACAAGCCGCCGGTGATCGTCGATTGGCTGCCGTGGAACCACACCTTTGGCGGAAACCACAACATCGGAATCTCCCTCTACAACGGCGGCACTTTCTATATTGACGACGGCAAACCCGGCGCAGGATTTATCGATGAAACAATCCGCAATCTGCGCGAAATCTCGCCCACTGTGTACTTCAACGTGCCGAAGGGGTACGAAGACCTCCTCCCCGCCCTGAATTCCGATTCCGCGTTGCGTCGCAATTTTTTCCGCGACCTCGATCTTCTCTTTTACGCGGGCGCCGGGCTCTCGCAGCCCGTCTGGGACGCATATCGAAATCTCGCTATCGAATCGTGCGGCGAGCGCATCATTATGGTGACGGGGCTCGGCGCAACCGAAACCGCCCCAATGGCGATTCAGACGACCTGGGAGACGCATTACGCCGGCGTCATCGGGTTGCCGATTCCCGGAGTGGAGTTGAAGCTGGTTCCGCGCGATCACAAGCTCGAAGCTCTGGTTCGCGGCCCGAATATCACTCCCGGCTATTGGCGGCAGCCGGAGCTGACCGCAAAAGTTTTCGACGACGAAGGCTTTTACAAATTCGGCGATGCGGTGCGCTTCGTCGACCCGTCGGATGTCAGCGAAGGCTTTCTTTTTGACGGACGGTTCTCCGAGGATTTCAAGCTGGCGAGCGGCACATGGGTCAGCGTCGGCCCGTTGCGCGCGAAGATCCTGGGCCATTTTTCGCCATTTGTTCGCGACGTCGTGATCGCGGGCCACGATCGCGATGAGGTCACAATGCTCGTTTTTGCAGACTTGATCGCGTGTTGCTCGCTCGATTGCGGACTTTCATCCGATGCCTCGCCGGCCGAGATACTCCGGCATCCTTCGGTCCGCTCACATTTTCAATCGCTGCTCGAAGGACTTGCAGCGGGCGCAACCGGCAGCTCGAATCGCGTCGTTCGCGCAATTCTCGTTGAGGAGCCGCCTTCGCTCGATGCCGGCGAAATCACGGACAAAGGTTCGCTCAACCAGCGAGCGGTGATCGAGCGACGAGCGGCTCTGATCGAACAACTCTACGCAGTTGAGCCGTCTAACACTATTCTGCGCATCACGGAGAAGTGAACAATGTCAGCTTCAGGCGGAATTTTCTGCGAGTACAAGGATACTTGGCTGCTGGATGGCGTGCGCACACCTTTTGCCGACTACAACGGCGTTCTTGGCCTCGTCTCGCCGATTGATCTTGGCATCAAGGCCGCGCGCGCCGTCTTCGAACGCTCCGGCATCCCTCCCGCGGACGTCGGGTCAGTAATCGCGGGCAGCGTTGCGCAGGCCAGTTTCGATGCCTACGTTCTGCCGCGTCACGTCGGAATCTATTCGGGCGTTCCGATCGATCGGCCCGCCCTGCTTGTGCAGCGCGTCTGCGGCACGGGCGTTGAAGCGATTGGTCAGGCCGCCGATGGAATTGCGCTCGGCAAGTTCGAACTCGGCCTTTGCGTCGGCGCGGAATCCATGAGCCGGAATCCCATCGCGGCCTACACGCACCGCGGCGGATTCAAGATGGGCCAGGTGGAGTTTAAGGATTTTCTTTGGGAAGCGCTCCTCGATACCGCCCCGGGCGTCACGATGGGGCAAACGGCCGAGGCCGTGGCAAAAACCTACAAGATCAGCCGCGAAGACGCGGACCGCTTCGCCGAATTGAGCTTTTCGCGCGCGGTTGCTGCGCAGAAGGCCTGCTTCCTTTCGGGCGAAATTGTCCCGCTCGTGAACGAGAGCTTCGAGTTGCCGGGCTACAAGACTCGCGGAATTCGCCTCGCGAAAGGCACCGAGAAACTCGAGATCGACACACATATCCGCCCGTCGTCGTTCGAGGTTCTCTCCAAAATTCCTCCGGCGTTCGGCGGCGTACAAACCGGCGGCAATAGCTCGGCGATCGTCGACGGAGCTGCGGCAGCGCTTGTCGGAAGCGGCGCCTATGCGAAGTCTCGCGGGACTCGTCCACTGGCCCGCGTCGCAGCAGTTGCGGCGGTGGGCGTCCCTCCCGAAATCATGAGCATTGCCCCGGCCCCCGCGATCCGAAAACTGCTTTCCGGCGCAGGCCTCAGCCTCGATGCCATCGACCGCTTTGAAATCAACGAAGCGTTCGCCGCGCAATTGATCAGCGTGGAGCGCGAGCTCAAGCTCGATCGCGCGAAACTGAATGTCAACGGCGGCGCGATCGCCATCGGCCATCCGCTCGCTGCGACGGGCGTCCGGCTTGCCATCACTCTCGCGCGCGAATTACAGCGCTCGAAATTGCGCTACGGCGTCGCGTCCGCATGTATCGGCGGCGGTCAGGGCATCGCCATGCTCCTCGAAAATCCGCAATAAGGCGGCGCGATGCTCGTCAACCGAAAGGAAATTCGCATCGAGTGGGGAGATTGCGATCCCGGCGGAATCGTCTTCTTCCCCCGCTATTTCGAATATTGCGACGCCTGCACGAACGCTCTGTTCGAGCGCGCCGGCCTTCCGAAGCCCACGCTCTTCAAATCGTATGGAATCGGCGGCATCCCGCTCGTGGAAGTCCGCGCGCGATTTATGGTGCCGTCGCAATTCGGCGATACGGTCACGGTCGAGTCAAGCGTTTCGGAATGGGGGCGCAGCAGTTTCTCCGTCCGCCATCACATTTTCAAAGAGGACGTTTTGGCGCTCGAAATATTTGAAAAACGAGTCTGGGTCGCGCGGCTGGAAGGCGACGTCATTCGATTCAAGGGCCAGCCGATTCCGCAAGAAGTGAAAGATCGATTTTCGCGTTCGACGCCGCCAGCCTGACGCTGGACCCGCGGCCCTCGATGCGTCGCGGTCGTGGCGAACGCAATTTTGGTTTAGAATTCGTCTTCACACGGAGGACAAAATGCCGGCAACGGATGCAGGAAGCAGCCTCGATGCGGTCGTTCGCGAATACGGACGCCCAGATTGCCACATTGGAGCCGGCGAGGACGAATCGCCTTACGTTCCCTTCGTCGAAAATGTTTACATCCGTCACTTGGCCTTCGACGTGCGCAGCAATTCGTTCGCGAATATTCTTTGGGTGAAGAAGAATGGAGTGCTCGGCCGCCATCGGCACCGCGGCCCCGTTTGGGCCTGCACGCTCGAAGGAAGCTGGCGCTATCTCGAATACGATTGGGTTGCGCGGCCCGGCAGCTACGTGCATGAAAGCCCGGGCGTCATCCACACGCTCGTTTCCGACGATCCGAACGGCATGAAAACGTTTTTCTGGCTCAACGGATCGCTGGAATTCTATGACGATAAGGATAATCTGCTTCAGACCCTCGATGTTTTTTGGTTCATCGATCACTATCTCAGTTACTGCAGCGCGCACGGACTGAAAGTGAACGAGAAAATGTTTGTGTGACGCTCGCGCGAGCGGGTCGGCAATCGCACGTCCGCGCTTAAACATGATTTTGCGCCTACGGCCGGGCAGCCGTCGCCGAGATTCTCTACAGATTCGCCTCCCCTATCCACTCGCACTCGCGGTTTCGATCTGTCTCTGGACGGCGCTCAGCTGCGTTCCCGCGTTCGCCCAGACATGGCAGCACATCGGCGATGCCCAGCGGGTCGAAAGACTTCGCGACGGCGTCGAGTTGGTTGCGGGTCAGGCGCGCGTTCGGGTTACCGCATTTCGCGACGGCGTGGTGCGTGTGCGCTTGGCGCCGAATGGAGCTTTTTCGAGAGATTTTTCCTGGGCGGTCATTGAATCCGCCGCGCCGCCCGCGATAAAGATCGACGATTCAAAAGACGAAGTCCGAATCGTCACTCGCCGCATTACCGTTCGCATCAAAAAATCCCCCATTCTGATCGAATTTGACGATCCATCCGGCCATTCCGTTCTCGCCGACGAGCCTTCCCTTCCGATGGCGTGGGATGGCTCGCGAATTCACGTCTGGAAGCGAATGCCTGCGGACGAAGGCTATTACGGTCTCGGCGATAAAGGCGGGCCGCTCAATCGCCGGAATCACGCCTACACCATGTGGAACACAGACGCGTACGGCTGGATGGAATTCACCGATCCTCTCTACAAATCGATTCCGTTCTGGATCGGATTGAGGAACGGAGCCGCCTACGGCGTTTTTTTCGATAACACCTACCGCAGTGATTTCGATTTCGGAAAGGAATCGAACGATTACTATTCCTTCGGCGCCGAGGGCGGAGAGCTAAATTATTACTTTTTTGCTGGCCCCGCGCCGAAAACAGTCCTGGAAGCATATACCGCGCTGATCGGCCGCACGCCGTTGCCGCCGCTCTGGTCGCTCGGCTATCAACAAAGCCGCTACAGCTACTATCCCGAGGCTCGCGTTCGCGAAATCGCGCGATTGCTGCGCGAGAAACACATTCCAGCGGACACGATCTATCTCGACATCGACTACCAGGATAAATATAAAGTCTTCACCGTCGACCGCGAGCGCTTCCCCACCTTCGAGCAAATGATTCACGATCTTCGCGCCGACGGCTTTCACACTATTTTGATCACCGACCTTCACATCAAAATGGAGCCCGGCTACGCGCCCTACGATTCCGGCACGCAGGCCGATGTTTTCGTCAAGAATCCGGATGCCACGCCCTTCCTTGGCGTCGTCTGGCCGGGCCCGTGCGTGTTTCCGGATTTCACGTTGACGCGCGTCCGCGACTGGTGGGGCAATCTCTACCAGCAGTTTGTGAAAATGGGCGCAGCCGGATTTTGGAATGACATGAACGAACCCTCCATCTTCGACCGGCCCGAAAAAACCATGCCGCTCGATACCGTTCATCGCCTGGACGACGGCACCACGCTCGATCATCGCGCGATCCACAACGTCTACGGCATGGAAAATGTTCGCGCGACCTTCGACGGCATTCGCAAACTTCAGCCCGGCGAACGCCCCTTCGTCCTCACGCGCGCCGCGTTCGCGGGAGCGAATCGCTACGCCGCGACCTGGACCGGCGACAACAGCAGCACCTGGGATCATCTTCGCGTCAGCGTCCCGATGCTCATGAGCCTCGGTATTTCGGGTTATCCGCTGGCTGGCGACGATATTGGCGGATACGCCGGCTCGCCCAGCGCCGATCTCATGACGCGCTGGTTCGAAGTCGGCGCTCTGAATCCGATCTATCGCGATCACACGGCCAAGGACACTCCCGACAAGGAACCCTGGGTGCAGGGCCCGGAGCACGAAGCGATTCGCCGGCGGTATATCGAGCTTCGCTACCGGTTGCTGCCCTACATTTACACGGCGGTTGAAGAAATGAACCGCACGGGCCTGCCGCTCATGCGCCCCATCTTTCTCGAGTATCCGCAAGCGGAGGACTTGCGCGATGAAAGTTATGAATTTCTTTTTGGCCGCGACTTGCTTGTCGCGCCCATCTTGACTGAGGCGCCGCAAGAGCAAGATGTGCGCTTGCCTCCCGGCGACTGGTACGACTACTGGAGCGGCGCCAAACACGACTCAAGCGAGAAAATTTCCACCCGGCCTCAAATCGACGAGATGCCTCTCTTTGTTCGCGCCGGAGCGATTCTGCCTGAACAGCCGCTCGTCCAGAACACGAATGAAACGCCTGCCGGCTCGCTCGAATTGCGCGTTTATTCCGGCTCGGATTGCAACGGCGCGTTGTATCTCGATGACGGCCACACTTATGCCTATGAAAATGGCGGCTTCGCGCGCATCAGCTACTCGTGCAAGAGCTTCCCCAATTCGCTCACGATCACCAGCGGGCCGCGCCGTGGAGGCTATCAACCCTGGTGGACCAACATCGAGCTGAACATTTTCGGGGTGCTGCAACGTCCAAAGGAAGTCCGCGCGGGCGACCGGCTGCTGAACAATTGGGACTTCAACCCTCAAAATCACACGCTTACGTTTTCCTTGCCGGATTCTCGTTCAGGTTGGATTGTGCGGGTGATTTACTAAAGCTCGCCGCGCGAGCGTACATCTGTTTTCGCCCACAGCTCGGAGCTTGCTGGCGCAAGAGACCGCTTGCTACAATTCACGTTTCGGCGGCGCCTTTCGAGCGTGCCGAGTGTGCCCATCCTCAAAGGAGCTTTTGATGCCTGCATTTTCCGGAGTCGATTACCTCGACTTCGATTCCCTGCTCAGCGACGAGGAAAAGCTCGCGCGCCAGACTGCTCGCCAGTTCGTCGACGATCAAATTATCCCCATCATTGAAGAGTGCAACCGCGAGGGCAAATTCCCGGCGCAGCTTGTTCCGCAACTCGGCGAACTGGGATTTTTCGGCGCGAACTTAAAGGGATACGGCTGCGCGGGCATGTCGAACGTCGAATATGGGCTCGTGACGCAGGAACTCGAGCGCGGCGATTCGGGCTTGCGCAGCTTCGTCTCGGTCCAGTCGGCCCTTGTGATGTATCCCATCCATTCCTATGGCTCCGAGGCGCAAAAGGACAAATGGCTGCCGCTGCTCCAGCAAGGCAAGGCCATCGGCTGCTTTGGGCTCACCGAGCCGCAGTTCGGCTCGAATCCCGGCGGCATGCTGGCGCGTGCTGTGCGCAAGGGCAATTCCTACGTCCTCAACGGCGAAAAAATGTGGATCACCAGCGGTTCGATTGCCGATGTCGCCGTCATTTGGGCCAAGTGCGAGGATGACAAGATCCGCGGGTTCCTCGTCGAGAAGGGCACGCCCGGCTTCAAAGCTTGGGATGTTCATGGCAAGTGGTCGTTGCGCGCTTCCGTCACTTCCGGGCTCGCCATGACCGACTGCAAAATTCCCGCCGATAATCTCCTTCCCGGCGTCGAAGGTTTGCGCGGGCCGCTCTCGTGTCTCAATCAAGCGCGCTACGGCATCGGCTGGGGCGCCATCGGCGCTGCGATGGCCTGCTACGACACGGCTCTGCGCTACGCCAAAGAACGCAAGCAGTTCGACAATAAGCCCATCGCCTCGCACCAACTCGTCCAGGAAAAGCTGGTCTGGATGATCACCGAAATCACCAAGGCGCAATTCCTTGCGCTCCAGGTCGGCCGCCTCAAGGACAAGGGCAAGGCGCATCCCGCGCACATTTCCATGCTGAAGATGAACAACGTCCGGATCGCGCTTGAAACCGCTCGCCAGGCCCGCTCGGTTCTCGGCGCGAACGGCATCGTGGACGACTACCCGATCATGCGCCATATGAATAATCTGGAATCCGTCATCACCTACGAAGGCACCGACGACATTCACAAATTAATCATCGGGGAGCGCATTACGGGAATTCCCGCGTTCGATTGAGGATCCGCGCGATGGCCCTTTCCTCGCGCCGCACTCTGCTTCTTGCCGCACTCGCGGCCTTCGCCGGTGCCGCGCTCTCGGCGACGCCGCCGCAGGACGCAAAAGCCCCGCCGCAGCAGACCGCTCCTCAGAAATCCGCTCCGTCATCCAAGCCGGCTGAGGCGGCTTCGGAGGCGCCTGCAGCCCGAACGTATTCGAAACCAAAAATTCGTACCATCACCGCATTCATTCGTCTCGATCCCTCGCTCTATCCGCAGCAATTCGCCGATACCTTGGATTTCCTCCACAAAGCCAAGGCCGCCTTCGAACATTCCGGCTACGAGGTCCAAACTCTTCGCATCGCCACGCAGCCGTTCCCGGAATACACCCGCGATCTCTCGCCCGTCGAGGTATTCAAATTCCTTCGAACTCTCGACCATCTCGCCGAGGCGCAGGATTTTCTTCTTGCCGTCGGTCCCGCAATGCAAAAGCCCGGCGATGATCCTCACTGGGCCGAACTTCTCGCCAACGCCCTTGCGCCCGCTACACATATGAACGGAAGTGTCGTGATTGCCGCCGACGATGGAATTCACTGGGAAGCCGTTCAAGCTTCCGCCCGCGTCATGGAATTTCTTTCGATCCACTCGCCGAAAAGCATCGCAAATTCCAATTTCGCGGCAACCGCGATGGTCCCGCCGGGCACTCCGTTCTTCCCCGCCGCTTACGCTTCCGGCGTCGGCCATGAGTTCGCGATCGGCCTGCAATCCGCAGACGTCATCGCCGAAGCGCTTGCAACCACTCACGATCCCTCGGTCGCCGTGCAAGCCATCATCGATAAGCTAGGCGTCCATGCGAAAAATATTGAGGAAACCAGCCACGAAGTCGCGCAGCAAACTGGCTGGCAATACTCGGGAATTGACCTCTCTCCCGCGCCGCTCAAGCGCGAATCGATCGGCGCAGCCATCGAGTCCTTTAATGGCGCATGGCTCGGCTCGAGCGGTACGCTTTCCACCGCCGAGATGATCACCCACGCCATTCAATCCATTCCCGTCACCCGTACCGGTTATTCCGGCCTGATGTTGCCCGTGATGGAGGATTCCGTGATCGCCCGGCGCTGGAGCGAAGGCTCTCTCACTCTCGATAGCCTTCTCTCTTACTCCGCCGTCTGCGGCACCGGCCTCGACGTCGTTCCTCTTCCCGGCCGCGTCAGCCATGAACAGCTCGTCCGCATCATCGGCGATGTCGCGAGTCTCGCCGTGAAATGGCACAAGCCTCTCTCGGCCCGGCTCTTGCCCATCGCTGGAAAAGATGCGGGCGATCGCACGGAGTACGACGATCCTAAACTCGTAAATGTAATGATCCGGCCGCTCCCGTGATCCGCCACGCGCATTTGCAGCTACCATCGCTCTCGAAATTCATTATGATACCGTCCTCGAATCACAGCCCACGCCAGGAGTCGCCATGGAACGCGCTCTAAGCCTTGAATTTCTCGCCGTCGTCGAACAAGCCGCCATCGGCGCCGCGCGCACGATGGGTCTGGGCGATGGCCACAAAGCCGACGACGTTGCCGTTCAGGCCATGCGCCGCGAAATGGACAACGTCCGCATGGACGGTACCATCGTCATCGGCGAAGGCGAGCGCGACGAAGCCCCCATGCTCTTCATCGGCGAAAAGGTCGGCATGTCTGCGCGCGATCGCAATGGCCTCTACCCCGCCGTCGACATCGCCGTCGATCCTCTCGAAGGAACCAATCTCTGCGCCACGGGCGCGCCGAATTCCATCACCGTCCTCGCCGCCAGCGAGAAAGGCGGCTTGCTCCACGCGCCCGATCTCTACATGGAAAAAATCGTCGTCGGCCCGTCGTGCAAGGGAGCGATAGAGATGGACGCGCCCGTCGCGGACAATCTGCGCGCCATCGCCAAGCGCCTCGATCGCGACATCGAAGATCTCGTCGTCATCGTTCTCGATCGTCCGCGCCACGAAAAATTGATTGCCGATATCCGCGCCGCTGGCGCTCGCATCCGCCTCATCGGCGATGGCGATCTCTCCGCCGGCATCGCCGCCACTGTGGTCGGCACCGGCGTTCACGCCGTGATGGGCACAGGCGGCGCTCCCGAAGGCGTTCTCACCGCCGCGGCGCTGCGCTGCCTGAATGGGCAGATTCTCGCGCGCCTCGTCGTCTCCAAGCCCGAGCACGAAGAACGCCTCGCAAAAATGGGGATCAAGGATCCCAAGCGCATCTACGACACTGCAGATCTCGCTCCCGGCAAGCGCATCATCTTCGCCTGCACCGGCGTCACCGAGGGCAGCCTTCTCCGCGGCGTGCGATTTTTCGGCGAAGGCACGCGGACCCAATCTCTGATTCTGACTCTGGAAGAGCGCCAGGTGCGCTTCGTTGACACGGTTCATCTCGATAAGCGCCCCGACGTCAAGGTGCGCTTCGCCTGAACCGCGGCTGCGAATGAAACATTTCGGGCAGCGAGCGCGTATATCTATCTAGAGAACGGCGTAGAGGTGTCCGATGTCAGCAGCACCAGCACCGCCAGGACCGCCAGCTGCACCGCCGCGGCCCCAGCCCAACACCGCCATTTTTTGGATTCTTGGGATTATCGCCGGGGGAATCCTCGTTCTTGTCCTCGGCGCGCTGTCCCTGGCCGCATTCATCATTCACCGCATCCATGTCACCCAGAACGCCGAACACGTCGAAATTGAAACGCCCGTTGGCGGCATCAAGGTCGGCCAGGATCAGCCCGGTTCCACCGGGTTGCCGGTTTATCCGGGCGCGACGATTCGCAAATCCGATGGCGCGAGTTTTGAAATCACGGCGAATGACACCCACGCGGGTCTCGTCATCGTCAAGTATCACTCCCCGGATTCACGCGATGTCGTAAGGGACTGGTATGCCAAGCGCCTTGGCCCATCTTTCAAAATTAAGTCAGGGAACTACGACTCCGATAAGGACATTCCTGGCTTCCCGGACGTGGACTTGAAAACGGGAGATGTCGCGTTTGAGAGCAAGAACAGCGGGCACAACACGAGGGTCGTCGCCATCGAGGAAATGGACGGCGGTTCGGATATCGTCCTCATCCGTGTTGGAAAGTCTGAGCCGCAATAAGAGTATTGGTGAACTGTCTCGGAGTGGAAACTTGAGGTGGGTCCTGGCCGCGGCAGCGGCTTCGGTAAAGCCACCGGTAGCGTCAGCCAGTCAGCCTTAGCCCAACAACCCGTCCACACGCACGCCTGCGCCAATCAGCAGCAACCAGCCCACCGCAAGCGCCCGGTCGCCCATCGCATCCCACTCGGACCGCCCGGGAGCCCTAATCGGCTCTCCGGGCCCTTTGGAGGAATTCTCCGAGCGTCCTCTTATCGGTGAACTGCTGTTGTTGGATGTCCGGTATGTCGCCGCTGGAATTGCGACATCCGGTCGGTCTGCTGCGTCGTCGGCGGCCGGAGCGGGGCCGTCGTTACGTTGGATGTGCTCACGTGCTCGCTGATCGCCTGCAGTCTCTTCAGAATCGACTGCCACTGCGCCCAATCGAGTTGCCGCAAATATGGCCGCAAGCCCTGAATGAACGGATCCTCAAGTACGGTTTCCCCGTTCGATTCCGGCACGAAGAAGCGGTTTAGTCCTACCCCCAATGCCTCCGCTATCTTCTCGAGCGTGCCCAAGCTCGGCGTCATCTGCCCGCTCTCAATCCGTGAGAGATACGAGCGTGAGACGCGCGAACGAGCCTGTAGCTGGCTCTGCGTCATCCCGCGCGATTCCCGCAACTGCCGGATCCGCTGGCCAATGTTTTCCACGGTCTCCCGGTTTGGCCAATTTTCGAAGAGCTGGCGGTCGTCACCCGGCAAATCCTGCGGCGAAGGCGTCGGAATCACAAACGTCACCTTCGGCGGCAGAAGTCGCAGGCAACGGCGGCAATTGCCCGTTCGCGTGCGGTACTGCACCAATCCGCATACCTGGCAGCGGATCACTTCACGATCCATATCTACTGAACTGGAAGCATTGACATTCTTATCGGACAACGATCTCCTCGCAGACTATTCAGACGCTGCGGAAGGGAGGGACTGCACTGAGAGGAAGGCAGAGAACTGGCGCGGACGAGACTTTCCCATAATGTGACACTTTGTGTCAAGTTTTTTCTTCTCGCGACAAAAGTCGCCTGCACAGCCAATCCTTGTCGTCGTAAATGCTGCTGACGAAGTCCTATCCGTCTTAGCCTTGTGGAAAATTCCTTAGCCGTATTCTTCTTCGTGGCGCCGACATCCTTGCCCGCGTCCTCACGTCGCATTTGCTTTCGGCCGCCCACTCATCGCTGTCATTTGCGCCGTTTGCATCCCGATTCATCGGGACTGAGCGGAGCGTCCCGGCGCCTTTCTTCCTTTGTGATTGCGTCTGTCAATCTCCGGACGGGAAGCGCAGTCGAAGAATCTGCTTTCTCCGTTGCCGCGGCCGCTGCCGTTGCCCTTCGTCGTTTGCCGCCCCCATGCCTGTTTTGCTAAATTCATTCCTCGCCACTCGGAGGCCCGATGCCTACTCGCGACGATGCCTGGAAGCTGCTCTGTGAATACACCGCCAGCGAAAGCCTTCGTAAGCACGCGCTCGCCGTCGAAGCCTGCGTCCGCGCCTACGCCCGCAAGAATGGTGCCGACGAAGAGCTCTGGGGTAATGCTGCCCTGCTTCACGATTTCGACTACGAGCGCTGGCCAAATCTCGAGCATCATCCCACCGCGGGCCATCCCTACAAAGGCTCGGGAATCCTGCGCCAGGCCGGATATCCCGAGGAAATGATCCGCGCGATCCTCAGTCATGCCGATTACTCCGGCGTCGCGCGCTCCTCGGCGCTCGAACACACTCTCTTCGCCTGCGACGAACTCTCCGGCTTCCTCACCGCCTGCGCTCTCGTCAAGCCTTCCAAGAAAATCGCCGACGTCGAGACCGCCTCGGTGAAGAAAAAGCTGAAAGACAAGGCCTTCGCGCGCGGCGTCAATCGCGATGACGTCGTCAATGGCGCCGCGGAACTCGGCATCCCGCTCGACGACCATATTGCCTTCTGCATCGAGGCCATGCGCGCCGCCGCCGATTCCCTCGGCTTGTAGTGCCGGGCATCTATATCAACGATCTTGCTTTTCGGCTTGGGTCTGCCGGATTAGTGGTGCGGAAGATGCGGCGTCAGCTTCGTGACCAGGAACTCTTCAAATAGATTGCTTACTGCGTTTTCGCCAATCCCAACCAGTGTATTTTCGAACGTCAAGTCCACTCCGCGATTTTCCGGCGGGTAGTAAAGATTTGAAATCCCGCCGGATGCGAGCCCTCCGAGAATCGCTGAATAATTTGGCTGCCATTTTCCGTTGTCGCCTTTGCAGATCACCGCGTTGGCGAGGGCATACATAGCCCGCGATCGCGTGCTTCCTTTGCCCTTGTAAAAATAGCGCGGGTCTTGTTTCAAGAGCGTCGGCAGAAGGTCGGCTCCGATGAATGTGCTGGTTGTGAGATCCGCGTAAGACGCGCCGTAGCGCTTCGCATATCCCTCCGCGCCTCCTCCATATTCGCCGAACTCGCCTCCCGCCTGTTCGAGCCCGGCGACCGCCCCGGTGAACCCAAACGTGACGGGATCCAGAGTTGACTTCCAGGCCAGCTCGAATTTCTGCTTCGGACTAAGAGGCTCCGGATGAGGATCGTAAGTGACGTAGAAATTGGGAATCAACCCCAGCACGCGCTGATGCTCTTCCACTTTGATTTGCTCTTCAGCGATCTCGGTTCGCGGGACGGCCACTACCACATTCGTCACCGCCGTGGCGACAGCCAGTTCGATCGCCGGGACAACGCAATATTCGCCCGGATGCAAAGTTCCAGAATAAGTCTGAGGCGCGAAACTCGCGGATGTAACCGTCAATTGGAACGGGCCCGGCGAGATGTTGTCAAACGAGAATTCCCCGTCGTCGCCTGAAAGCACTTCGCGATTTTGCGCCGGGTTCGAGCTCGTCAGCTTCACGTGGGCCCCGGCCACGGCTGCCCCCGTTCCATCAACAATCGTTCCGTTGATGTTTCCCAGCATTTGATCCGGCGATAGCCCGCCGCTCGCTGACGGTGATGGAAGGTCGGGCGCGGGCATTTGCGCCCAAGCGTAGGCTGGAAACACGAAAAGCAGGATGCTCAGCCCTAGCCAGACGAAGCCCTCACCGCTGAAAGGCGAGCGCCGGACTCTCCCGCGGAGACCTTTCCCTGATAATTCTGTCCAGGCAGAAATCATTTGCATTGCTTCCGGCGCTGTCCGCTCGCTACCAATAATGTTGGAACGAATTTGGCGTCTTGAGGTTGTCCGATACGCCGGGCGGCATCCTTGGAGTTACTACCGCTTTCTGTCGGAAGATTTCCCGCTCGCGCGCATCGGCACGCGCAAATCGTCTGTGTTAGAATCAGTTTTCCCATGAAACGAATCAGCGAATTTCTTGCACCCGCGCTCCGTCGCGCGACCTCGCAGCGTTCTTCCTTCGCTTGGCTCGCCGGTACCTGGCCTGCCATTGTCGGCAAGCGCCTCGCCGGCCACACGCGCCCATCCAAGATCGCAAATGGCGTCCTCGAAATCGCCGTCAGCGGCAAGGAATGGCGCGCTGGCCTCGAAGATGCTGCCGGTGAATTTCGCACTCGCGTCAACGAAGCTTGGGGCGGCTCATTCATCCGTGAAGTGCGCTTCGCGGAAGACCGCAAGGGGCGCCCGCGGCTGCGCCACGAACACGATAACGAACACACGCCGTTCGTGCGCGCGCGCAAAATCTCCGCGCAGCCTCGCTCTCCTTCTGCTCCCGACGGAGGCCGCCCCAAATGAAGATTTCGCGCGAAGAAGTTCTCCGCGTCGCCGAACTTGCTCATCTCGAGCTCTCCCCGACCGAGGCCGAAACCTATCGCGGCCAGCTCGATTCGATCCTCGAATACGTCGACAAGCTCAACGCCCTCGATCTCTCCGGCGTTGATCCCATGGCCCAGGTTCTTTTCGCCGCGGAGTCAACCGGCGAGACGCCCATGCGCGAAGACCTCGTCCAACCTTGCGACGTTGGCCAAGCGATCCTCGATCAAGCTCCCAATGCCCGGAAGCCCTACTTCCGCGTCCCCAGGGTCATCGACCGATGAGCACGCAGGCCACTTGGACGGTTGCATCCATCCGCGATGCGCTGACGGCCAGAAAAATATCCGCGCGCGAACTCACCGACGACTATTTCTCAAGAATTGACCACTACAATCCGGGCCTGAACGCCTTTTTAACGCTCTCAAAAGACAGGTCTTACGCTCAGGCCAATAGGATAGACGCACTGGTCGCCCGGGGCGTTTCCCTGCCACGTCTCGCGGGAGTTCCGCTCGCCGTAAAGGATGTCCTTAGCACCGCCGGCGTCCGCACCACCTGCGGCTCGAAGATTCTCGAGACCTACGTTCCGCCTTACGACGCTACGGCCGTTGAGCGCCTCGAAGCTGCGGGTGCCGTCATTCTCGGCAAGACCAACTGCGACGAATTTGCCATGGGCAGCTCGAACGAAAACTCGGCCTACGGACCCGTTCAAAACCCCGCGGCGCCGGGACGCGTACCCGGCGGTTCGAGCGGCGGCTCGGCCGCTGCTGTGGCTGCTGGACTCGCGGTAATATCGCTCGGCACCGACACGGGCGGTTCGATTCGCCAGCCCGGCGCCTGCTGTGGAATTCCGGCCATGATGCCGACCTACGGCCGCGTTTCGCGATACGGCCTGATCGCGTTTGCGTCCTCGCTCGACCGCATCGGGCCTTTTGCCAAGACCGTGCCCGACATCGCCGAAGTCTTTTCCGTGATTGCCGGATGGGATCCGAACGATTCGACGTGCGCAAACGTCCCCCGCCCGGACTACGCCGCCGATCTCGGCAAGCCCATTGCGGGAATGCGCATTGGAGTTCCGGAGGAATATTTCGCGGCCGGTCTCGATGACGACATACGTAGGAAGATTGAACTGGGAATCGAACTGCTCGAAAAAATCGGCTGCGAGCGCGTGTCAATTCGCCTTCCTCACACCGAATACGCGATCGCAACCTACTACATCATCGCCACCGCTGAAGCCAGTTCGAATCTGGCCCGCTACGACGGCGTGCGCTACGGCTTGCGCAGCGATGCCTCGACGCTCACCGAGATGTACCGCAAGACTCGCCACAATGGCTTCGGCGCCGAGGTGAAACGCCGCATCATGCTCGGCACCTACGCGCTTTCATCGGGCTACTACGATGCCTATTATTTGCGCGCGCAAAAAGTCCGCTCGCTCGTCGCGCGAGATTTTTCCGAGGCGTTCCAAAACGTTGACGCGATCATCACTCCCACTTCACCGGTCCCGGCATTCAAACTCGGCGAGCGCACTGCTGATCCATTGCAGATGTATCTTGCTGATATATATACAGTTACTGGATCGTTGGCGGGCTTGACGGGGATCAGCGTGCCCTGCGGCGTGACCTCCGAAAACCTGCCGATCGGAATGCAGATTCTCGGCCCTCATTTCAGCGAAGGGCGCGTTCTTCAAATCGCTCACGCTTTCGAACAGGCTGGCGGTTTTACGGTCTGAGCACGGCTGAATTCGTGAGAGACATCGATCCCATCCTGCAACTCCTCGCCTCTTCACGCGCGCGTTTTCTCGCGACGCTCAATACGGTTCCCGAGAATCGCTGGCGGCAAAACTCTCGACCCGGCGCCTGGTCCGCCGCCGAACTCGCGGCCCACGTCACCATGGTTGAACGCTCCGTAAACAAGAATGCGCTCCGTATTCTGGGCGCGGCTCCCGCATCGGTGCCGTTTCTCAGGCGAATTCACCTTCCCGTTTGGATTTCGAGCTATCGCTTGTTCAAGATCAAATCGCCGTTTCAAATGAGGCAGGAACTTCTCGGAGATAAACCCAAACACCTCGAATTGCTCGCCGACTCTCGCAGATTGACCATCGATTTTCTCGAGGGCAACCGCCAGCGGGATCTGACTGCATATCGCGCTGCGCATCCGTTGCTCGGCTGCATCAATCTCTACGATTGGTATAAGTTCATCGCGTACCACGAGGAACGGCACCGGAAACAATTACGCGATGTTGTAGAATCGTTCCGAATCTAGACAATTTTTTCCATTCCGATACACATTTTTCATCTCCCTGCATTCCTTCCCGCCGACTATAAAAGCGCGAAAAACCGGCTCTTTTGCCGTGTTTCGAATGATTCAGCACTCTAAAGTTCTATGCCCGGTAGAACGGTCGTTCTATTGCAAGGAAATTTATGCAGCGTCTACCATGCATTTTGCATCGTAGAGGAACGTAGAGAGGCCCAGCCATGCTGACGATCAGGTCGAGCCAAAAGCTGTTCACTGAAGACGAGGTTTGCGGTCTCACCGGAATCTGCGCGGACCACCTTCGGAACTTTGCCCGCAGCCGCCACTTGGGCTTCATTGCGCGGGCCGCGGAAGCTGCTGGCGCAGAAGCGGATAAGTGGCTTTTCACGAACTCCGATTTGCTGGTTCTCGCGGTCCTTGTTGAGCGCTGCGACCACTAAACTTTCTCGGACGAACACCACCTGAAATTTCGTCTCCCTCCTGGCCGCCGAGTTGGCGCCCTTTTTTTTCTCGACTCCATTTGCTGCCGTGGCGACGCGGAGCTATCCTGTGTCTTCGCGGCCATACTTCCACCGCGTTTGCGCATCCCAATCTTGGACGGGCAAGGAACTCCAGACGGCCATGGGCCAGCATCAAGATCGCAGGTTCGCGCGGCTAGCGAGGTGGTTGTGCCTGCTCGCTCTGGCGGCGGCCGTCGTTTTGACCGCCCAGGCAGGCCCGCAATCTCAAACTCCTCCGGCCCAAAATCAGACCGATTCCAAATCCGACGCTTACCTCGCGCGCGGTAAGAAGCTTTACCTGAAGGATGGGTCGTTCCATCTCGTTCGCGAGTACAAAATCGAAGGCGATCGCGTGCGCTACTACAGCGTCGAGCGCTCGGCGTGGGAGGAAGTTCCGAGCGATCTGGTCGATTGGGACGCGACGCACAAAGCGGAAGTGGCGCAAACGCAGGAAAATGCCGCGCTGGTAGCGAAAGTCCACAATGACGACGAGGTGGCTCGCAACGCCGTCATGGTCGACGTGGACGCGAGCGTCGAAGTCGCCCCGGGGACATTTCTACCCGAAGGCGAAGGCTTGTTCCTGCTTGATCACTCCGACGTGAAGCTGCTGAAGCAGGCCGATACGGACATCACCTTCGATAAGGGCCAGATCCTCAAACAAGTTCTGATTCCGATTCCAATCGTTCCGACGCGCCACACAGTTGCGCTTCCCGGGACTCGCGCGAAACTTCGGCTCACCAACAACCAGCCCGAGTTCTACCGCCGAAGACCCGACGGCCATGAGCCTGAGATCTATCTAATTCCAGCCACGGTGCGCAACGGCAAACGGCAAATCGAAAAAATCGATACGCTCTTTGACATGGAGGTCGCCAAGCGCAACTCCATCTCCATCGAAAAATGGGAATTGGTGAAGGGCGTTTACCGCATTACGCTTTCTCAGACGCTTCCGCCGGGCGAGTACGCGTTCGCCGAAGTGGCCAAGCCGGATGATCAGGCGCTTTACGTCTGGGATTTTGGCGTGGACGCGGCTCCCTCCAAAAAATAGATGCAACCCTGAATCCGCACCCGCAATCACATTAACGAGCGCCTAGCCCCAGAAGGATCGCGCACCCCGTCGCGATGCCGCCCGTACTGGCTTGACTACTTCAGGCGTCCCACGCGAGGAGTTGTCCGCATCCGCTGCGGCGCAACTCGCTGAACACTATGAGAGAAGACTCATCCAAGCGCACTCACGTTTGTCCGAACTGCGGAAGCCAAGACGTCCGTCGCTCCACTCGTCACGGAATTGTGGAAAGTATCGTGTTCCGGGTCGTTTTTGTGGGCCCTTACCGGTGCAAGTCCTGCGACAAGAGATTTTTCGATCGAAGGATCGGCTCCGCGATACCAGCGTCCCAGAGTCAGAACGCCGCGTGACCGACTGAATTTGGACTGGTCGGCTAGGCGGACTTTACGGGCTGGGCTTCCAACACTTCGGTGAGAATGGCGGCGAGGCCGGAAAGCTGGAATGGTTTCTGAATCGCGCGGGCTCCGAGAGAGCGGTAGCGATCCATCGCGGCGGAATCAAGCATGTCGCCGGTCATGAAAACGAATCGCGCGGGGCTCGAACCGCGGCTGTGCAGCCGCGCGAACAATTCCTCGCCGTTCAGTCCCGGCAAATTGTAGTCGCACAGCACAACATCAAACTGGCGCATCGCCAGAATGGCCAGAGCCTCTTCGCACGAAGCGACCGTTTCCACCGCCATGCCGCGCGCGCCAAGCCCTTCGGACACCAGCTCGCGGATGCCGTCCTCGTCGTCCACCACCAAAAGCGAATGCCCCTGCAAACCGGGAATCACCTGCTTGGTTTGAGCCGAAACCGTTGAGGTGCCGCTGACCCCCGGCGCGAGCGTCATGGAGGCCGCAACCGGAAGAATCATCTTGATTGAGGCGCCGCGGCCCGGCACGGAGTGCGCTTCGAGCGTTCCGCCGTGCTCGCGGATGATGGCCATTGAAATCGTCAAACCGAGGCCCGTGCCGCCGCCGGGACGCTTCGTGGTAAAGAAGGGATCGAACACCCGGCCAAGGATTTCCGGCGGAATTCCTGGGCCATCGTCATCAATGGAAACCACGACATTCCCTTCGAGCCGGATAGCGGTGATCTGAATCTTGCCGTGATCGCGGACCGCCGATATGGCCTGCTCGGCATTCACAACCACGTTCAGCAGAACCTGCAAAAGGAGGCTTGGGTCGCCCTGGACCGGCGGCAAATCGGGCGTCGGTTGGAATTCGAGCGCGATGTGCTTTTTGTTGAGGGTGACGCCATGAAGCTGAAGCAAGCGTTCGACGAGCTGGTCGACGTGCACCGGCGTGCGTCCCGGCGCGGCCCGGCGCGAAAACGCCAGAAGGCTCTGTACGATGTCCGCGGCGCGGCGAGCCTGCTGCCGGACGAGTTCGGTCTGGCGGCGCGTGGAATCATCGGTGGCGCGTTCGCGCAGAAGGTCGGAAACGCCGAGGATGGCCGTGAGCGGATTATTCAACTCGTGCGCCACTCCAGCGAGCATCTGGCCCATGGCCGCGAATTTTTCGGCCTGGATGAGTTGTTCCTGGAATTGCCTCTCGTCGGTAACGTCGCGCGCGGATGCAACCACGCCGCTGGTTTGCCCGTCGGCGCCCATCAATGGACTGGCGGTGACGCGCACCATCCGCCAGCTCCCCTTGGCATGGCGAACGCGATATTCAAAGCGGGCGAAACGCGAGGCTCCGCTGACCAGATTCCGGAACTCCTGCTGCAGGTGCTCGATATCTTCAGGATGGGCTCGCGTCCCGATCGTCTCTCCGATCAGCTCGGACGGAGGTACGCCAATGAGTTCTTCGCAGCGCGGGCTGATGAAAGTGAATTTGCCGGTGGCGTCCAGCGCGACGATCATATCCGGGAAGCACTCGACCAGGCGGCGGCCGAATTCCTGCTCCTGCAGCAGGCGCCGCTCGATTTCGACGCGCTCGGTGATATCGACGAGCGTGCCTTGAATCCTCGAGATCTTTCCCGCGCCATCGCGGATCGCCGAGCAGGAATCGATGCAGCGAATTTTCTTGCCGTCTTTTCGAACCAGCGTGACTTCGAAGTTCCGCACCGTGCCGGTTTTTTCTAATTCGTTGATCTTCCAGGACCGGATCTGAGGATCGTCGTAGAAGGCGGACTTGTTGAGCAGCATGACTTCCTCTTTGTGGTCGTATCCCAGCATGCGAACCAGAGCTGGATTGCATTCGAGGAGCTTGCCTGCGGCCGTGCTGAAATACACGCCTTCCTGAAGCGATTCGAAAAGTTCGGTGAAGCGCAGCTCGGATTCGCGTTGCGAGGTGACGTCGCGGGCCACGCCGCTGATGGCGACCACGTCCTCGCTTTTGAGAATGGGCTGAAGCACCGTATCAAAGTAGCGGATGCTGCCGGTCTTCTTGATCCGGGCCTTGATGATGCCGGTCCAGGATTTCTTCTCCAGCAGAACCGGAACGATGCTTTGCGCCATCTCTTTCGTCGGCTCCGAGAAAAACTCGGCGAACGAATGGCGGACGACGTCGTTGAAAGATACATTCAGAATATCGGTGAATCGGCGATTGACCACTTTGATTTCGCCGCTGAGAGACGCGTTGAAAACAATGTGATCGAGACTGTCGATCAGCTCGCGATAGCCATGCTGCGACCGCGCCACGATATCCAAAAGCTTTTCGATCTGCTCATCGGAAGGGGGCTTCGACGCGCCTTCCTGAATCCCGCGCGCATAGCCGCGCAGCTCCACCATCTCGCGGCGCTGCCTCCAGACGTATACGCCGAAGAGCGCCACGAGAATCACCAGGCCGATCGGCAGCGCCTCGAGGCGCAACTTGCCGGAGTGAACCGACTCCCAGGACGACACACCCAGGCCAATTGCCAGAAGAATCAGAATGATGAAACTCGAGCGCCAAAGATTGCGCTCTCGCTGTTCCATCTTCTGCCAAACGGCGTCTTTGGCCACTTTTTGTGAGTCGTCTGGTTCGTGCGCCATGAACTGTTCTCGATCTCCCAGGGGTTATTTCGGAGATGCCGCTCGCCCGCTTTATAAAATCTTACGGGCAGGCCGAGGCCGGAGCAAACTGAAAGCTCAGGCTGATTTCCAGTTGCACAACAGGACGGAGGCGGAAGCTGCCCGCTGCGCGTAATCGGGCTGTCGCGAGAGGGGCGATTTTGTCCCGATTAGAAATGACCTCGAGTGATTGTTTTGTTGGAGTTGCGGCGATTTCTAATAATTCGGTGTCCCGATTAGAGATGCTGCCAAGTGCGACGGCGGCAGAGAATGTTTGCTAAATCCGCGCGTTCGAGAACTCAGATTTAAGCCGCAGGAAAAGCCAAAGAGCGAAAAACAAGGTGCCGGGCTGAAGCCCGCCGCTACGAGTGCCGCGCGGACGTGCTCGGCGCGAGGATAGGCAGGAGATGAATGGGCGTTTCGTCGCATGGCAGTTCGCTCCTTTCTCGCGGCGGCCCGATTGGAGGGACATAGCCGCACTAACCTGCATAACACGCGGATCAGCACTCGGCAAGTGCGCGGCGTGTAAGTGGAGTTGGAAACGGCGGCCGGCGCGTTGACACGGCACAAGCATTCATATATCACGAAACGCAAAATGCAACGGTTCACACTGAAGTACATTTTGCGGCTCATAACTATCGCAGTGACGACGTTCTTTGTTGTTTTCGGCGGCATCATCTTTGGTTTGTTTGTGCAGAGCCTTCCGACCGGACGGCGAACGCAGGCATGGTGGTGGCACCGCCATCACGGCGCCACGGCTACGTATGATAATTACTCGATTCCTGTGCCGCAGAATTGGGTGGTCGAACCACCTATGGGCGAGGTGATGGTCGTGACTAGACTGTATCCGTCGGGCCCGCCGCGGCCGTGGGGAAATGGCTTCATCGGCCAAATAAATCTCCGGCGCACGACTCGGATTCAAGATGTTGACGAATGGTCATCGGCGATGGTCACCATGCTCACGCGCCTCGGCGACGAACCCCAGGTGCTCCCCACAATTTATCTAGACGGCGAACGGATGTCGTGCCTCGAAGCTCGCTCGGTTGACTTGGTTTGCGCGACTTCCGAGATCATCGTACGCGTCGAAACATTTCGCAATCTCCGATTAAAGACAGGCGACAGCGACTTTCGGGAAGCGTGGGACATTGTGACCGGGATCCGACGGAAGTCCGGGGCTGGTGCTAAGGCTCCGACTCCCTGAAAAGCAATTTTGAGGGAGAAGCAAATCGGCGGCGGGCCGGGTGAGCGACCTGCCGCCGATTCGGTTTGAGTTGGGCCGCCCGCCCCAGGAGAGCCCGAGGCGGGGTACAGAAAACGCGATGGTGCTGGCTTACGATTCGCTTTCCGCGACCGCGTCGGTATCCTTGCGCAGGAAATCGAGCGCGGCGGCTTCCTCGGGAGTGAGTTCGGGCTCGACTTCCTCGGGCAGCTCCTGCGGAGTCTCCGTAAGCAACCGGATATTGCGATAGCGCTCGAGACCCGTTCCGGCGGGAATCAACCGGCCCATGATGACGTTCTCCTTGAGGCCGCGGAGGTAATCGACCTTGCCGGAAATCGCGGCTTCGGTGAGAACGCGGGTGGTCTCCTGGAAGCTCGCGGCCGAGATAAAGGAATCGGTCGAGAGCGATGCCTTGGTGATGCCGAGGAGGAGCGGACGACCCGTGGCCGGACGGCCGCCATCGCGAATGATGCGGTTGTTCTCTTCGCGGAAGCGGAACTTGTCGACCTGTTCCTCGAGGAGGAACGGAGTGTCGCCGACGTCTTCGACTTTGACCCAGCGCATCATCTGGCGAACGATGGTCTCGATGTGCTTGTCGTTGATGTTGACGCCCTGCAGGCGGTAGACCTCCTGAATCGAGTTCACGAGATAGGCCTGCGTGTACTTTTCGCCGAGGACGGCGAGTAGATCGTGCGGGTTGAGCGGGCCGTCAATGAGCGGCTCGCCGGCGCGCACGTGCTCGCCTTCCTGAACGTTGATGTGGACGCCGCGCGGAATGGAATATTCCTTCACGATGCGGCCGTCTTCGCTCTCGACGAAAATCTTGCGCTGGCCCTTGACCACGTCGCCGTACTTGACGACGCCGTCGATTTCGGAAATGACGGCGGGATCCTTGGGCTTGCGAGTCTCGAAGAGTTCGACGACGCGCGGGAGACCTCCGGTGATGTCTTTTGTTTTGGTGGTCTCGCGCGGGATCTTCGCAAGAACGTCGCCCGGATGAACTTCATCGCCATCCTGCACCATCAAGTGAGCGCGGGAGGGCATGAGGTACTTCTTGCGGACGCGCCCCTGCGAATCGCGAATCTGGATCGTGGGCTGATGCTTTTCATCACCCGGCGGCAGCGTAACAACGAGCTGCGAAAGGCCGGTGACTTCGTCGACTTGTTCTTCGATCGTGAGGCCAGACTGTAGATCCTTGAACTGAACCGTGCCGCCGGCTTCGGTGAGGATCGAGAAGGTGTAAGGATCCCACTCAGCCATGACCTGACCGACGGAGACGGGCTGACCGTCTTCGACTTTGAGGCGCGCGCCGTAAACGACGTGGTAACGCTCCTTCTCGCGGCCCTTTTCGTCAACGACGGCGATGAGGCCGGAGCGGTTCATCGAGATGAGCGTCTTGCCACGGCCCTCGACGACTTTCAGTTCGATGAAGCGGACGAAGCCGTTGTTCTTGGCTTCGACCTTGGATTGTTCGGTGACGCGAGTGGCCGTGCCGCCGATATGGAACGTACGCATGGTGAGCTGTGTGCCGGGCTCGCCGATGGACTGAGCGCCGATGACGCCGACGGCTTCGCCCATCTCGACCATGCGGCCGGTGGCCAGGTTGCGTCCGTAGCAACGAGCGCAAGCGCCGCGGCGAGATTCGCAAGTGAGCACGGAGCGAATTTTGACGCGCTCGATGCCCGCGGCTTGAATCGCGTTGGCGAGCTCCTCCGTGATTTCCTGGTTGATCTCGACGATGACGTTGCCCTCGTAGTCTTTGATTTTTTCGAGCGAGACGCGGCCCACAACGCGGTCGCGCAGCGGCTCGACTTCGACGCCGGCTTCGATGATGGGCTCGACGTAAATGCCGTCGGCCGTGCCGCAGTCGAATTCGCTGATGATGACGTCCTGCGCCACGTCCACGAGACGCCGCGTGAGGTAGCCGGAGTCGGCGGTCTTGAGCGCCGTGTCGGCCAGACCCTTGCGGGCGCCGTGCGTGGAGATGAAGTACTGCAGCACGTTCAAACCTTCGCGGAAGTTCGAAGTGATCGGCGTTTCGATGACTTCGCCGGAAGGCTTGGCCATCAAGCCGCGCATGCCGGAAAGCTGGCGGATTTGCTGCTTGGAGCCGCGGGCGCCGGAGTCGGCCATGACGAAGATGGGGTTGATGATGCCTTCTTTGTCCTGGGCTTCGAGCGTCTTGAACATTTCGTCGGCAACTTTTTCGGTGACGTCGCTCCAGATGGCGATGACTTTGTTGTAGCGCTCGCCATTGGTGATGGCGCCATCGAGGTATTGCTGCTGCACTTTGACGACTTCGCGCTCGGCGCTGTCAACGAGCTTGAACTTGTCGCCGGGGATGACCATGTCGCTGATGCCGATGGAAATGCCGCCCTTGGTGGCGTAGAGGAAGCCGAGCTCCTTCAGCTTGTCGAGCGCCAGGACCGTCTTCTCCAGGCCGAAGCGCAGGTAGCAATACTGAACGAGTTGCTGAATTCCCTTTTTCTTAAGCAAGCCGTTGATGAACGGCATGTCGGAGGGCAGATGATCGTTGAAGATCACGCGGCCGACCGTCGTGTGCAGAAACTGGCGATTGAGCGGGACAGGCTCGGTGTGCGGCACGTCCTGATCGTCGTAGGCGGTGGTGAGGTCAATGACCTCGCCGGTGTAGCGCAGACGAATGGGCGTGAGCAACTCGACGTCGCCGGCTTCCAGCGCAAGGACGACTTCTTCCGGCGAGCCGAAGGCGCGGCCTTCCCCGCGGGCGCCGGGCTTGGACTTGGTGAGGTAATAGATGCCAAGAACCATGTCCTGCGTCGGGACGGCGAGAGGCATGCCGTTCGCGGGCGAAAGAATGTTGTGCGAGCTGAGCATGAGCACAGAGGCTTCCACCTGAGCTTCGGGTGAAAGCGGAATGTGCACGGCCATCTGGTCGCCGTCAAAATCGGCGTTGAACGCCGTGCAGACGAGCGGATGGATGCGGATGGCCTTGCCTTCGACGAGTACGGGCTCGAAAGCCTGAATGCCAAGGCGGTGCAACGTCGGAGCGCGATTGAGCAGAACCGGATGCTCGCGGATGACATCTTCGAGGATGTCCCAAACGATGGACTCCTGCGCCTCGACGAGCTCCTTGGCCTGCTTAATCGTGGTGCAATGGCCGGCAGCTTCGAGCCGGTGATAGATGAACGGCTTGAAAAGCTCGAGCGCCATTTTCTTCGGCAGACCGCACTGGTGGAGCTTCAGTTCCGGGCCAACGACGATGACGGAACGGCCGGAATAATCCACGCGCTTGCCGAGAAGATTCTGGCGGAAGCGGCCCTGCTTGCCCTTGAGCGTGTCGGAAAGAGACTTGAGCGGGCGATTATTGGTGCCGCGCAGAACGCGGCCGCGGCGGCCGTTGTCGAAGAGCGCGTCCACGGCTTCCTGCAACATGCGCTTTTCGTTGCGCACGATGACGTCGGGAGCGTGCAGCTCCATCAGCTTCTTCAACCGGTTGTTGCGGTTGATGACGCGGCGATAGAGGTCGTTGAGATCGGAGGTGGCGAAGCGGCCGCCATCGAGAGGCACAAGCGGGCGCAACTCCGGCGGAAGGACCGGAATGACGTCGAGAATCATCCATTCGGGCTTGTTGCCGCTCTTGCGGAACGCTTCGAGCACCTTGAGGCGCTTGGCGTACTTGATGCGCTTCTGCAGGCTCGGATCGATCTTCATTTTGTCGCGCAGCTCTTCGCTGAGCTTGTCGACGTCAACGCGGCGAAGAAGTTCCTTGATGGCTTCGGCGCCCATGCGCGCGTCGAACTTGCCGGCGAATTCGCGCTGGAGCTCGCGGAACTTTTCCTCGGGCAGAATTTCCTTCACCTTGACGCCCGGAACCTCGCCCGGATCGATCACGACGAAGGCTTCGAAATAAAGAATGTGCTCGAGATCGCGCATGGTGATATCGAGCAGGTAGCCGATGCGGCTCGGCAAACCCTTGAAGAACCACACATGCGAGCAGGGCGAAGCGAGTTCGATATGGCCAAGGCGCTCGCGGCGAACCTTGCTGAGCGTGACTTCGACGCCGCACTTATCGCAGATGACTCCGCGATGCTTCATGCGCTTGTACTTGCCGCACAAGCATTCCCAGTCCGTCACCGGACCGAAAATTTTCGCGCAGAACAAGCCATCGCGCTCGGGCTTGAACGTCCGGTAGTTGATGGTCTCCGGCTTGGTAACTTCGCCGTGAGACCACGACCGGATTTTTTCGGGACTCGCCAGGCTGATGCGAATGGAATCAAAATCCGCAATCTGACTGGCGCGATCATACGGGCTCGATCGATACAAGGGCGAACCTCCCGTCCCGGCCTTACCGGGACAAAAACTTGAAGAAAACCGTTAAACCAGCTTAAGCGGCGTCATCGGAAGAGCCGAGATGTCCGGCGTTCCGACGACGCGCTCTCATGTCAATCCGCGGCTTCCACCTTCTCCAACTGTGGTTTCTGCCGCTTCATCAATTCGACGTCGAGACACAAGGACTGCAGCTCGCGAACGAGAACGTTGAACGATTCAGGCACGCCCGGCTCAATTCCGGGCTCGCCCTTGACGATGGCCTCGTAGATTTTCGCGCGGCCATAAACGTCGTCCGATTTCGCGGTGAGCAGCTCCTGGAGAATGTGTGCGGCGCCATAGGCCTGAAGCGCCCAGACTTCCATTTCACCGAAGCGCTGGCCTCCGAACTGCGCCTTGCCGCCCAGGGGCTGCTGGGTGATGAGCGAATACGGGCCGATCGAGCGCGCGTGAATTTTGTCGTCCACCAGGTGCGAGAGCTTGAGCATGTAGATATAACCGACGGTGACGTTCTGGGCGAACTCGTCGCCGGACATGCCGTCGTAGAGCGTGATCTTGCCGGTCTCCGGCAGCTTGGCCGCGTCGAGCAGCTGGCGAATGTCGGTCTCACGCGCGCCGTCGAAGACGGGCGTGGCGACCGGAATGCCATCGCGCAGGCTGCGCGCCAGCTCGATGACGTCCTCATCGCTCTTTTCGGCGATGGCGCGCCAAACGGGCGTGGGGCCAAACGCGTCCTTGAACCATTTGCGCAGAGCGTCGGCGCGAGCTTCGTCGTCCAGGAGCGCGGCGATCTGTTCGCCGAGAACCTTGGACGCCCAGCCCAGGTGCGTTTCGAGAATCTGGCCGACATTCATACGCGAAGGAACGCCGAGAGGATTGAGAACGATTTCCACCGGCGTGCCGTCCGGCATGTACGGCATGTCTTCTTCGGGAACGATGCGCGCGATGACGCCCTTGTTTCCGTGGCGGCCGGCCATCTTGTCGCCGACGGAAAGCTTGCGCTTCATCGCGATATAGACTTTCACGAGCTTGATGACGCCCGGCGGCAGCTCATCGCCCTTTTTCAGCTTGGCGACGCGGTCGTCAGTGATTTTCCGCAGGACGTCGATCTGCCGCGAAGTCATTTCCTCGATCTCGTCGATTTTCTCGACGAGGAGCGGGTCCTTGTCCGAAAGGCGCATGCGCTTCAAGTTGCGCGTGGAGACTTTCTCGAGAATATCGCGCGTGAGATCGGTGCCCTTCACGAGCAGGCGTTTGTTGGTGCGTTCGTCGTGAAGGTCGGCAAGAAGCGACTGGCCGCCGAGAAGATCGGTCAAGCGCTTCAGGCGCTCGTCGGTGAGAATCCGAATTTCATCGGCGAGGTTCTTCTCGAGCTTGGCGACCTGCGAGGCCTCGATGGCCTTGTGGCGCTCGTCCTTCTCCGCGCCCTTGCGGCAGAAGATCTTGACGTCGACGATCGTGCCCTCAATGCCCGGCGGGCAATAAAGGGAAGCGTCGCGAACGTCGCCGGCCTTCTCGCCGAAGATGGCGCGCAAAAGTTTTTCTTCCGGCGTGAGCGTGGTTTCACCCTTTGGAGTCACCTTGCCGACCAGGATGTCTCCCGGACGGACGGTGGCGCCGATGCGGATGACGCCGCTCTCATCGAGATTGCGCAGGAAGCCCTCGTTGATATTGGGAATATCGCGAGTGATTTCCTCGGGGCCCAGCTTGGTGTCGCGGGCCTCGATTTCGTACTCCTCGATGTGAATCGAAGTGTAGTAATCCTCGCGAACGAGCTTTTCGCTGACGAGAATGGCGTCTTCAAAGTTGTAGCCGCGCCACGGCAGGAACGCCACGAGGACGTTGCGGCCGAGAGCCAGCTCGCCATGATCGGTGCAAGGGCCGTCGGCCAGAACGTCGCCCTGCTTCACGCGGTCGCCCGCGCGAACGAGCGGCTTCTGGTTGATGCAAGTGTTCTGGTTCGAGCGCTTGAATTTCGTGAGCAAGTAAATGTCGGAACCGACTTCGCGGCTGAGGACGCCGGACTGATCGGATTCGACGCGCACGATGATGCGTTCGGAGTCCACCTGATCGACGATGCCGTCGCGGCGGCAAACGATGACCGCGCCGGAATCGCGAGCGGTGACGCGTTCCATGCCCGTGCCGACGAGCGGAGCTTCGCCCTTGATCAGCGGCACGGCCTGGCGCTGCATGTTGGAACCCATCAGCGCGCGGTTCGCGTCGTCGTTCTCAAGGAACGGAATCAGGCTCGCGGCAACGGAGACGAGTTGCTTCGGTGATACGTCGATGTAGTCCACTTCGTCGCGGCTCTTCAAAACGAAGTTGCCGGCCTGGCGGCAGTTGACCAGTTCGGTGGTGATGCGGAGCTTGTCGTCGAGCGCCGCGTTGGCCTGCGCGACGACGTAGCGGTCCTCTTCCCACGCCGAGAGATAGAAACAGTACGGCTCGACAATCACGCGCCGCCGCTTCAATTCCTCGTTTGCATCGTCCACTTTTTCTTTTTCAACGATTTCGCCGGGCTTGAATTCGCTGTCGCCGGAATTGACGATCTGGACGTAGTCAATCACGCGGCCGCCCTTCACCTTGCGGTAGGGCGATTCGATAAAGCCGAATTCGTTGATGCGTGCGTAGCTCGAGAGCGAGCTGATCAGGCCGATGTTCGGGCCCTCCGGCGTCTCAATCGGGCAGATGCGTCCGTAGTGAGTGGGATGAACGTCGCGGACTTCGAATCCGGCGCGTTCACGCGAAAGACCGCCGGGACCGAGAGCGGACAAACGCCGCTTGTGCGTGATCTCGCTGAGCGGGTTGGTCTGATCCATGAACTGGCTGAGCTGCGAACTGCCGAAAAATTCGCGAATCGCGGCCATGACGGGCTTGGCGTTCACGAGGTCGTGCGGCATCGCCGTGGACATTTCCTGATAGACCGACATCTTTTCCTTGATGGCCCGCTCCATGCGGACCAGGCCGATGCGGAACTGGTTTTCGAGAAGTTCGCCCACCGCGCGAACGCGGCGATTGCCCAAATGATCGATGTCGTCCACCGTGCCGATATTGCGGCGGAGCTTCAGCAGGTAATTGATCGCCGCGACAAAGTCGGAAGGATCGAGCGTGCGCTTGTCGAGCGGCGTCTCGAGCCCCAGCTTGATATTGAATTTCAGGCGGCCGACTTTGCTGAAATCGTACTTGCGCGGGTCGAAGAACATCCCGTTGAAGAGCGCGGTCGCGGTCTCGAGCGTCGGCGGATCTCCGGGACGCAGCTTGCGGTAGATTTCGATCAGCGCTTCGCGCGGACTCTTGATCGCGTCTTTTTCGATCGTGCGGCTGATGATGACGCCGACTTCATCGCGTTCCGGGAAGCAGACATCGACTTCGCTGATTCCGGATTCGGCCAGCGCCGTCCACATTTCCGGAGTCAGCGGCTTGTTCGAATCCACCAGCACTTCGCCGGTCTGCCGATTGACCAGTTCGGCGACGGTAAACGCGCCTTCGAGGTCGGCAACGGTGACCTCCACCTGGGTGATCTTGGCCTTGACGAGTTCCTTCTGCAGCGCTTCGCTGATGCGCTTGTGCGCGCCGACCAAAACCTCGCCGGTTCGCGGGTGCTTGATCTCGCGGGAAAGCTTGCGATCGACGAGCCCTTCAGAAACATTCCAGAACATGTCGCGATCGCGCAGCGTGATGCGCTCGACCTGATAGAACGTGCGCAGGATGTCTTCATTCGACTTCATGCCCAGCGCGCGCAGGAAGATCGAGCCGAGGAACTTGCGCTTGCGATCGATGCGGACGTACAGAATATTTTTCGTGTCGTATTCGAATTCGACCCACGAGCCGCGATAGGGAATGATCTTGCCAAGGAAATAGGTGCGATTGTTGGCGGTCTCGTAGAAAACGCCCGGTGAGCGGTGCAATTGGCTGACGATGACGCGCTCGGTGCCGTTGATGGTGAAAGTGCCGTTCTCGGTCATCAGCGGAATATCGCCGAAGAAAACTTCCTGCTCCTTGATATCGCGGATGCTCTTCGCGCCGGTGTCGGGGTCCTTGTCGTAAATGGTGAGACGAATGGTGACCTTGAGCGGAGCGGAATACGTCATGCCGCGCTCCTGGCACTCGCTCACGTCGTACTTCAGTTGAAGCGTGACCGGGTCGCCGCACTTGTTGCAGAACGTCGGCGTGTTCTTGTTGAATGTGCCGCACTTCGAGCAAATGACGTCGCCGGTGCGATAGGGATTGGTGACCACGGACGCGCCGCAATTGCGGCAGGTGGCGCGCAAGTGGTGCAGGCCGCGCAGATGGCCGCACTTGCACTCCCAGTTGCCGATGGCGTAGTCAACGAAGTCGAGCTGCGAGAGCCCGCGAAAATCCTGAATCGGAAATACGGAGGTGAAGACAGACTGCAGCCCCGTATCCTCGCGCTCGCTCGGCAGCAAATCCATCTGCAGAAAGCGCTGATAAGACTTTTTCTGAACATCAATCAGGTTGGGAATCTGGACAGTCGTCTTGATCTTGGCAAAGTCCAGGCGTTCCCGTTCCCGAGTCGGACGGTTTCCATTCCGCATTCTGAGTTACCTCTCCCCCTTAGGGGTTGGCCGGCGCCGGCAGTCGGATAGGACACCCGTACTGGCGGCCCGGGAAGGACGTGTTACGAGGTTGATGTTTCCGATGAAGCAAGTGTTTAGGCGAAATCCTTGGCGCCCGGATCGCGGGCGCGATGCCGCCGCCACTACTTGATCTCGACCTTGGCTCCGGCGTCTTCGAACTTCTTCTTGATGGTGGCGGCTTCGTCCTTGTTGACGCCCTCTTTGACGGTCTTGGGCGCGCCGTCGACCAAATCCTTGGCTTCTTTCAAGCCCAGGCTGGTGACTTCGCGAACCGCCTTGATGACGTTGATCTTGTTCGCGCCGACGTCGGTGAGTACGACGGTGAATTCCGTCTTTTCTTCCGCCGGTGCCGCGCCGCCGGCTGCCGCGCCGCCGCCCGCCATCATCACGGGAGCTGCCGCTGCCGCCGACACGCCGAATGCCTCTTCCATTTTCTTGACCAGCTCGGACGCTTCGAGCAGGGTCAAGCCCTTGATTTCATCCAGAATTGACTCCACTTTGCTAGCCATTGCGTTTATCCCATCCTCCTAAGATTGAGCAAACTTTTCGGCCTTGACCGCTTCGCTCGTGACCACGGCCATGTTCCGCGAAACGGCGGCCAGCGCGCTGGCGATGCGCTGTGCCGGAGCGCTGAGCAGAAACATCATCTTGCTGACCAATTCTTCCTTCGACGGCAGCTGGGCGAGATTTTGAATCTCGTCGATGGAAACGACGCGACCCTCGACCCAACCAGCCTTGAATTTGAACGCGGGCACATCCTTGGCGATTTTCGTCAGCACTTTCGCGAGCGCCACGGGATCGGTGCGCGTGTAGGAAATGGAATTTGTGCCCTCGAGATTCTTGAGCAGTCCTTCGGCCGGAGTTCCCTCACCGGCGCGCTGCGCGAGCGTGTTCTTGACCACCTGATATTTGCCGCCGGCGGCTTCGACCGCGCGGCGCAGTTTCGTGTCTTCCTCAACCTTGATTCCCTTGAACGTGGTGAGAATCACGGTCGAAACAGTCGCGAGTTCCGCGCGCAGCGTGTCCGACGCCGCTTTCTTATCCGCCTTCTTCTTCATCCCTTGCTCCTCGTTCGATACAGAAAATCTGCGCGCGAACTATGCCGCGGCCGCCGAGACCGCCAAATCGGCTTCGGCGTGGTCAATCAAAACGCCCGGCCCCATCGTGGACGTCAGCGTAATTTTCTTGATGAATTTGCCCTTCGCCGACGCGGGCTTGGCTTTTTGAATCGCCGCGAGCAGCGCCTGCGCGTTGCCGGCCAACTGCTGGGCCGTGAAACTGATCTTGCCCACCGGCGAGTGAATGAGTCCGGTCTTGTCGAGACGAAATTCAACTTTGCCGGCTTTCACTTCCTTCACCGCGCGCGACACTTCGAAGGTGACCGTGCCCGTCTTCGGATTGGGCATCAGGCCGCGCGGGCCGAGCACTTTGCCAAGCCGTCCCACGGACTTCATCATGTCCGGCGTGGCGACCACGGCGTCGTAGTCCGTCCAGCCTTCCACAATCTTCTGCACCAGATCATCGCCGCCGACAAAATCCGCCCCGGCATCCTGCGCCTCGCGAACTTTTTCGCCGCTGGCGATCACCAGCACGCGCTTCGATTTGCCCAGGCCGTGCGGCAGAACCACCGTGCCGCGGACCATCTGGTCCGACTGCTTGGGATCGACGCCCATATTCAGAACCAGCTCGACCGTCTCATCGAACTTGACGAAGTGCGCCTTGCGGAGAACCTCGGCGGCTTCTTCGAGCTTGTACGGGCGGGCTTCGACGAGCTTCCTCGCGCGATCGATATTCTTGCCGCCTACTTTTGCGCTGCGACCCATGTCTCTCTCTTCTCCTACCCGACGACTTCGATGCCCATGTTCCGCGCCGTGCCCATCACCGTCCGGACGGCGGATTCGAGCTTCGTGGTGTTCAAGTCCGGCAACTTCACCTTGGCGATTTCTTCCACTTGCTTGCGCGTAACTTTGGCGACCTTGTTGCGATTCGGCTCGGGCGAACCTTTGACGATTCCCGCGGCGCGCTTCAAGAGTTCCGAGGCCGGCGGAGTCTTGGTGATGAACGTGAACGAGCGGTCGCTGTAAATCGTGACCAGCACGGGAATGATCATTCCGTCCGGCTCTTTGGCCGTCTTGGAATTGAACTGCTTGCAAAAATCCATGATGTTCACGCCGTGCGGGCCGAGCGCCGTGCCCACGGGCGGCGCCGGAGTGGCCTTCGCCGCCGGCAATTGCAATTTCACTGTGGATTGAACTTTCTTCGCCATGTCTCTTTTCCCTTTGCGCCGATTCCCGTCTTGCCGGGCGCGGGCTGTGCCAGCAGCCGCGCGCCGATTTCAAATCTCTTACGCGACTTTTTCGACTTGCGCGAAATCGAGTTCGACCGGAGTGGAACGGCCGAAAATCGTGACGGAAACCTTCAGCGTGCTGCGGTCCGAATTCACTTCTTCGACCACGCCGGTGAAATTCGCAAACGGCCCATCGACGATGCGCACTTGCTCGTTGCGATCGAAGCTCAGCTTCGGCTTGGGCTTCTCCGCCGTGCTCGTCGCGCGGTTCAGAATATTTTTTACCTCTTCATCCGTAAGCGGCGTCGGCGTTTGCCCGGAGCCGACGAAGCCGGTGACCCGCGGCGTCGAGCGGACGACGTGCCAGGTGTAGTCGTCCATATCCATTTCCACAAGCAAATAGCCCGGATAGCACATCCGCGGCGAAATCACTTTTTTGCCGCCGCGCACTTCGACCACCGACTCGGTCGGGATGATCATCTGGCCGATTTTGTCCTGCAACCCGAATGCAGCGACGCGGCCCTCGAGGCTCTCTTTGACCTTTTTCTCAAAGCCCGAGTACGTGTGAACGATGTACCACTGCTTCGACATTCCGGTTCCTTCGATCAATGTTTGAAATGACCCATCAGCCAGTAATAAGCCATCGACAGGAGCTTGTCCGTGACGGCAAAGTACAAAGCGAAAATGGCGACGGTGACGATGACGACCGTCGTCGTGGAAATCACATCGTCGCGGCTCGGCCAGTTGACCTTGGCCATCTCCACGCGCACTTCATGTAAAAACTGCTTCAGGCGCCGCGGGTATTCCGCAATCCGGGTCACGAAGCCCGGAACCGGAAGCGATGATCCCTCGCTGCTTGCGCCTTCCTGTCTCAACTTTGCCGCCTCGGCCATGAGCCCGCCTGTCTTGCGCCCCCGCCTGCCGCCGCTGACCCCCGCGCCAACTGCAAAACTGGCAGGGGAGGAGGGATTCGAACCCCCACTCTCGGTTTTGGAGACCGATGGTCTACCGTTGAACCTACTCCCCTGAAATTTCGAACCGTAGGTTCGAAATTTCACCCTGAGGGATTTACCCGAAGGGTGAAATCTCTATCCACTCCCGAAGCAAAACCACTGTTGCTCCGCCCGGCCCATAACCGCCGAACTCCTGAAATAAATTCAGCGCGGCTGAATTTATTTCACCTCTTTATGCCCGGTGTGCTTCCGGCACGTGTTGCAAAACTTTTTGGTCTCCAGACGATCCGGATGCTTCTTCCGGTTCTTCATCGTCGTGTAGTTCCGGTTTTTGCATTCGCCGCACTGCAATGTAATGATTTCTCGCATCTCGCCCTACTCGATGATTTCGGTCACAGCGCCTGCGCCCACCGTGTGGCCGCCTTCGCGAATCGCGAATCGCAGCCCCTTCTCCAGCGCCACCGGCGTGATCAGCTTCACTTCCATCGATACGTTGTCTCCCGGCATCACCATCTCCACGCCCGTCGGCAACGCCACGTCGCCCGTCACGTCCGTCGTGCGGAAATAAAACTGCGGCCGGTATCCGGTGAAAAACGGCGTGTGCCGCCCGCCTTCTTCCTTCGTCAGCACGTAGGCTTCCGCCTTGAACTTCGTGTGCGGCGTGATCGACGCCGGCTTCGCCACCACTTGCCCGCGCTCCACGTCTTCTTTTTCCGTGCCCCGCAGCAGCAATCCCACGTTGTCGCCCGCGATTCCTTCGTCGAGCAGCTTCCGGAACATCTCCACGCCCGTCACCACCCGCTTCACCGTCGGCCGGAAGCCCACGATCTCCACTTCTTCTCCCACCTTCACCTTGCCCCGCTCGATTCGCCCCGTCACCACCGTCCCCCGGCCGGAGATCGAAAAAATATCTTCAATCGGCATCGCGAACGGCTTGTCCACATCCCGCTGCGGCAGCGGCACGTTCTTGTCCACCGCTTCCATCAAATCCAATATCGACTTCTCCCACTTCGCATCGCCTTCCAGCGCCTTCAACGCCGATCCCCGAATCACCGGCACTGCGTCGCCCGGAAATTGATACGTCTTCAACAGCTCGCGCACTTCCAGTTCAACTAGCTCCAGCAGCTCTGGGTCTTCCACCACGTCGCACTTGTTCAAAAACACGACGATGTAGGGCACGCCCACTTGCCGCGCCAGCAGGATGTGTTCCCGCGTCTGCGGCATCGGGCCGTCCGTCGCCGCCACAACCAAATCGCTCCGTCCATCTGCGCCGCGCCCGTAATCATGTTCTTGATGTAGTCGGCGTGGCCCGGGCAATCGATGTGCGCGTAGTGGCGGTTGGCCGTCTCGTACTCGACGTGTGCCACCGCGATCGTGATGCCCCGCTCGCGCTCTTCCGGTGCGTTGTCGATCGAATCGAACGCGCGAAATTGAACCTTCGGGTTGTTCTTGGAAAGCACCTTGGTGATCGCCGCCGTCAAAGTCGTCTTGCCGTGGTCGATGTGCCCGATCGTCCCCACATTCACGTGCGGCTTACTGCGCTCGAATTTCTCCTTGCCCATCGACTATCCTCGCCAGAGAGCTGCGCTGCATGGCAATGCCATCTCGCGCTCTTCTGTTAGTGGTTTGTTGTTGCCACTTCGTTGCCGGATGAAGCCTGCCCCCGCCGATCTGTTTCGCGTTGCAATCTGGAGCGGGGGACGGGATTCGAACCCGCGACCATCTGCTTGGAAGGCAGAGACTCTACCCCTGAGTTACCCCCGCTCGTCCTCGTGCTCAGTCCCGCGCCACAAACATCTTCGGCGCGGAAATATGGAGCCTGGGACCGGGATTGAACCGGTGACCTCGTCCTTACCAAGGACGCGCTCTACCAACTGAGCTACCCAGGCTCATACCGGTCAATCGCCCCACGCTTCGCGCTGCGACCCGTGCGAATTGCGGGACTGGGTAATCATCACCTCGTACGTTTGGGAACCGGTTGTTCCGCGCAGAGCGCAGGATTAGCGCTTTGCAAGCGAGACGCTGGTGGACGGGGGAGGATTCGAACCTCCGTAGCCCGCAAGGAGCGGCAGATTTACAGTCTGCTGGTTTTAGCCACTCACCCACCCGTCCCGCGTATTCCAGTGGGACGCAACCATCGCATCCCCACGGGGAGGATCGCAACACAAAAAGGGCTCGCGTCCGAAGACACCAGCCCTTACCAAATTGTCGCGAGAAATCCGTCCGTTTAACCGCAAAACTATCCGGCCCATCAATTTTCAGCTGGCGGAGGGAATTGAACCCCCGACCCTCTGATTACAAATCAGATGCTCTACCAGCTGAGCTACGCCAGCGCACTCAAACCGAGCAAAAATATCACAAAGGAATTAGAATTGCAAGCAAGTTTCTTTTGCAGGCACGCCGTGTGCCATTGCGAGACCCTGAAGTGCTGAGCCTTCAATAAGTTCCCAGCCCAAACCCTCTGCCATTCCGCTCGGCTAACTTTACACCATTTCGAGGCGCCTCTATACTCGCAAAATGGAATCTACCACAAAACGCGCGCTTGTTGCTGTCGCGATTATCGTCGTTCTTCTAGCGCTCGTTGGTATCTATGCGTTTCACTCGTTCAGGTCGCGGCGCGCGGCGCCTGCATCAGGGCCGAGCGTGTCCGTCATTGTAACGCCCGCTCACACGAACGATGTGTTGAGTCTTCTTCCTTCGGGCGCGCCCGTACTCGCGTTTGCCGATGTATCCGCACTGCGGGCTTCTCCATTTGCCGCTGATCTCCAGGCGCTCGAGCCCGCGCCCGATGAAGACAAAGACTATCGCGACTTTGTGCGCGAAACGGGATTCGACTATTCGCGCGATCTCGATCGCTTCGCGCTCGACGCGTGGATTGACCCGAATAAGCCTCTGCCGAATGGCTCGCCGCGCGTCTCGTTGATTACCGTGGCCGACGGAAAATTCGATCACGCGAAAATCACGGCCTATGCCTTGCGCTCGGGCGGCAAGGCGACCAAGTACGGCGACATTGACGTCTACGAAGTTCCCTCAAATATCCCGGGAGAAAAACTGACGTTCGCATTTCTCTCCCCGACCCGGATCGCGCTCGCGCAAGGAGTGAATCTCAATCCAGTTCTCGCCAAGGACGGAAGCGCAAGCCTCGACTCCGCCACGCGCGACCGCATCGCGCGCGTCAACGGCTCGACGATCTTCGCCGTCGCGCAGACGAACGATCTGGCGAAAATGGTCGCGATTCCAGGAATTCAATCCGGACAATTGAATCGAATCTTGAGCTCGATTAGGGGCCTTTCGCTTGCCGGACGTCCTGACGGAAACAAGCTCGTCGCCGCGGTCCAGGCCGATTGCGATTCGTTGTCGAACGCCCTGCAGTTGAGCGCGCTGCTTGATACGCTGCGCTGGCTCGGCCGGGCGGCGCTGGCCGATCCGAAAACGCGCGCGCAAATGAGGCCGAGCGACGCCGACGCGCTGGATACTTTGCTCAAAATCTCGAAGGTGACGCGCGACGGCAGGACAGTGAGTGTCCACGCCGAGATCCCTGCCAATATCTTGAAGGCCCCCGCTCCCGCACCCGCTGCGCGCAAGACCAGCAGGCCATAATCCGCGTTCGGTCCGTTCAGGTTCAGCCAGGGAAAATGCAGTATCTTCGCCGCACGTGGAATGACTGCGGACGAACCAGAACCGATTGGATGGGTATTGACAACAGGAAGGTTCAGTTAAATCGCGGGACTTCAGTCGCCGTTCGAAAGAGTGGTTCGTGCAGCCTTCAGATAGCGCCAGGGGTTGATTGGCGTGTTGTTTAGACGAACTTCGTAGTGCACGTGCGGCCCGGTGGCATGCCCGGAAGCGCCTTCGTAACCAATTACATCACCGCGCTTTACCTGTTCGCCGGGAGCAGTGTTGAACTGCTTCAGATGCCCGTACCAGGTGGCCACGCCGCCGCCATGGTCAATGACGACCAACCGCCCGTAGCCGGCGCGGCGCTCAACCACCGCCACAATGCCATCCGCTGTCGCATGAACGGGATCGCCCAGATGCGAGGCAATATCCACGCCAGCATGAAACTCAATGCCTTCGCCATTGAACGGGTCAGTCCGGTCTCCAAAGCGGCCGGTGATTTCGCCAACGACAGGCCAGAGCGAGGGCATGACGGCAAGACTCGAGAGCTGGGGCGCCGTCTGCATGTGCCAATAATTCCTCGCGGAAACCGGAGTGAAACCCTGATTCGTCGCCCGATACGTCAACTCACCATTCAGGGCATCCAGGGATTGCTGATACCCGCCGTCTTCGGAGGCGTAGGCGTCGTTCATCGTGAAAGGCGACTGGCGGAGCCGCGTGATGCCGTAGGCCTCGGCCACTTCGCCGGCGAGCGATTGTAGCGAGTTCAGGTGCTGGTTGGTGTTCGTTACCTGAACCTGCAAATCCTGATATTGCTTCTTCAGGTTCGATTGCTCGCGGCGCAGCGCGTTGTAGTTGGTTACCTTCCAGAGCATCCGGCTGTAGGAGCTCAACGCAGCCGCGACCGTGATTCCACCGACCAATGAGAGAACCAGAAGAAGTTGGACCAGATAGACAGGCACGCGGACCCGGCGGACCTGCCCGGAGTCGCTTGAAGCGATAAATAGCGTATACGACTTTCGCTTCATCTTTTCAATTTCCTGTCTTAAGAATACTACAGGCCAGAGTCCGCTGAACCTCGCAGCGGTTAGCCGAGACATCCCCTGGAAAGAACCGATAGACTTGGTCCGAAACGGGACGAATTGTAGGGATTCAGCCATGGCTCGTCAACCTATTTCTTCTGTTTCCTGTAGGTTCCCAAGACCTCACACCACAATCGAGCCGATCTATAATTCCAGTCTGAATTGTGGTGAGTGTATGAAATTATCGCGTGGCGCAATTCCTGATACAACTGTACTGATGACCAGAGAAAGAGATCTGCTCGCAAGAATCACGGCAGCCGTCCCGACGGACAGGGGGGTCGCCGAACGGCTAGGTTTGCGCCTGGGAATCGGAGATGACGCCGCGCTGATCGCACCCGAACGAAATCGGGAGATTGTCCTCAGCAGCGATTTTTTCATCGAAGGTTCACATTTCCTTGTGAGCGAGCATCCGCCAGAGTCGGTCGGCTACAAATCTGTCGCACGCGCTGCGAGCGATCTCGCCGCGATGGGAGCCGAGCCGGCATTTTTCCTTCTCAATCTGGCGATGCCCAGGGAAAGAACTGGCGCATGGCTCGATGGATATCTGCGCGGGCTCGGAAGCGCGTCGCATAGCCTGGGTATCTCACTGATAGGGGGAGACTTAGCCAAGGCCGAGCGAGTCTCCGTGTGCGTCACGGTGATTGGCTACGCGAAATCCGGAGCGGCGATTCAACGCACGGGAGCGAAACCCGGAGACTTCGTCTACGTCAGCGGGCGGCTCGGCGCAGCGCGCTTGGGCCTTGAGATCATTCGCAAGAAACTCCAGCACGGAGCGGGCGCCAAGCGGTTGCTTCGGCCGCATCTTTATCCCGAAGTCCGGCTTCAGCTAGGAGCGTGGCTGGCGCGAAACCGGATTGCTTCGGCGATGATAGACATTTCCGACGGCCTATCGATTGATCTCGGACGACTTTGCGAGGCGAGCCGCGTGGGCGCGACCATCGAAGCCGCTCGCGTCCCGTGCCCGAAAATTCCCAAGGAATGGACGAAGCGATTGCGCCTGAGGCCATCGGCGGAGCTCGAATTCGCGCTGCACGGGGGAGACGACTACGAGTTGCTCTTCACCCTTCCTCCGAACCGCGCGCGAAAACTGCGCCTTGTGCCGGGCAACGCGCAAGTGACGCGCATCGGCAGAATCACCCGGGATCGTCGCCTGTCGATTGTTGAACAGGACGGCCGAACGCGGGCGCTGCCGCCGCGAGGCTGGGATCACTTCGCGAGCTGAACGTGAAATTTGCTCGAAACTCAGCGATGCGCAGCCGGAGGCGTCGGCTTTGAAGCAGGCGCGGGCGTGGAAACAGTGGTGAGGCCCTGCTCGGCGGCATCGGCTGGCGGCGCTGTGTCGGGCGTGTCAACCTGAATCGTTCTGGCCGACGCCACCTTTTCCAGCGGCGTCACATTCGCAAAGCCCTCCACGGGCGTTCCCTGCGTCGCTCCTTTCATGAATTCCAGCCAGATCGGCAAGGCGTCCCTTGCGCCGGTTTCCTTTTTGCCGAGCGAAATGCGTTTGTCGTCGTTGCCCACCCACACGCCTGCGGTCAGCGAGGGCGTAAAACCGATATACCAGGCATCGGTAAAATCGTTGGTCGTGCCTGTCTTTCCGGCGGAAGGACGGCCCAATTCCTTGGCGCGGACGCCGGTGCCGAACTGAACCACGTCCTCAAGCATGGCGACCATAGTCCGCGCGACGTCGGGCGGAATGACGTCGGTCACCTGCGGCTTGGCCTCTTCGAGGAGCGCGCCGTCGTAGGTGGTGACGCGCTTGATCAGGTGTGGCTCGATATGAATGCCGTCATCGGGAAAGACGGTGAAGGCGGATGTGTGCTCGAGCAGAGTCAAGTCGGCGGCGCCGAGCGCCAGCGGGAGGTAAGGCGGCAGCGGGCTGGTGATTCCGAATTGCCGCGCCAGTTCAATGACGCGCTGAACGCCGACTTCATCGAGAACGCGCACGGCCGGGATATTGCGTGAGTCGGCGAGAGCGCGGCGAAATGTGATCCGGCCTTCGAATTTTTCGTCGTAGTTCTTTGGCGAATAGTCCTGCCCGCCGCTTCGGAAAGTCACCGGGGCATCCAGAACTGTGTCAAACGGCGTGGCGCCTTGCTCGATGGCCGCGGCGTAGACGTAGACCTTAAACGAGCTGCCGGTCTGGCGCATGGCTTGTGTCGCGCGGTTGAATTTCGATTCCTCGAAACTCGATCCGCCGACCATCGCTTTGATCTCGCCCGTGGGATTATCAATCGCAAGAAGCGCGGCTTGCGCAGTCAACTCCTGCTCGAGCTCGACCTTTGCCGTCGAGCCGGCAATGTCGAGAATCTTGACGACGATGAGATCACCCGGCTTGAAAAGGTCGGATGCGGAGTGGCGGCCCGTCCATGCGAACGTTGAGGGGGAAACCATCGCGACATCCGGACCGATTTTGACGGTAGCGGAGGAGCCGTCGATGCTGCGCACCAGCCCGGTGACGTAAGCGCCTTTCTCGATTCTGCCGTGCCAGTCGTCGGAATCGAACGTGTCCAGCTTTCCGCCCTGGCGAAGAATGTTCGGCTGCCCGCCGCGCCAGCCGTGCCGGCGATCGTAATCGTGGAGGCCGTCGAGAACGGCCTGGTTCGCGGCCTGTTGCATCGCGACGTTGAGCGTGGTGTAGACGCGCAGACCCTGCTCGTGGACGGCGGCGGTGCCGTAGGTTTTCTCGAGATATTGACGGATGTCTTCCACGTAATACGGGGCGAGATCGTTGTGAGGCGAAGAAAGATGGAGCGTGACGGGAGTGGCAGCAGCGGCTTCTTCCTCCGCCGGGGTGATCTTGCTCTCGTGCGCCATCAGCGAGAGAACCAGGTTGCGCCGCGAACGCGCGCGCTGCGCATGCAGAATCGGCGAATACGAAGGCCCGCGGATGATTCCAGCAAGAAGCGCGGCCTCCGGCAACGTCAATTTGCCGACCGGCTTGCCAAAATAATATTCGGACGCGGCTTCGAAGCCGTAATTTCCGTGCCCCAGATAAATCTGATTGCAATACATCGTCAGGATTTGCTGCTTGGTGTAGTGGCGTTCGATCTGCAGAGCCAACAGTGCTTCCTGAGTCTTCCGGCGGAAGGAGCGGTTGGAACGATCGAGGAAAAGTCCGCCGGCAAGCTGCATCGTAATCGTGCTGGCGCCCTCGGCGATCCGGCGGCGCATCACATCGCGCCACGCCGCGCCCAGAACGCGAGTGAAATCCACGCCCCAGTGCTCTTCGAAATGCTGGTCTTCGGTGGAGATGATGGCATCCTTCAAGACTTTCGGAATCTGCTCGTAGGTAAGCAAAATCCGGCGCTGAAGGGCGAAAGTTCCGATGGACTGGCCGTCGTCGGCGTAAAGCTCGGTGACCGTGTCGGGACGATAGTCTTCGAGCGCGTGAATTTCGGGAAGGTCGCTGGTATAGACGAAGAGCAAACCGGCGCAGGCGCCAAAGGCAATGGAGAGGAGCAAAAGAAAGCCGAAGGCGAGGCGGCCGAAAAGCGTGCTGCCGCTGAACCTCATCGCGTTGCTGGCAGGTTCGTCCATAGAGAATTTATTATTTTAGCGCACGCGGCGCGATCGTGCAGGAAGTCTGCCGCCGAAGTGAACACAAGCACCGCGATCGGAATGACGGCACCCGCGCGCGACGGCGCTCAGGCCTTGCCGACGTAGGCGTCAGCTTCGATTTCGAGAAGCATATCGGCTGAAACGAATCCGCTGACCTGGACCATCGTGGCGACGGGACGAATGTCGCGAAACACTTCGCCGTGCACGCGGCCAATTTTTTCCCAATCGGCAATGTTGATAACGAACGTGCGAGTGCGGATGACGTCGCTCATCTTTGCGCCGGCCTTCGCGAGCGCCGCTTCGATATTGAGCAGAATTTGCCGCGCCTGAGCGACGGGATCGCCCTTGCCGACAATTTCGCCTTTCGCGTTTGTCGCGGTGGTGCCGGAAACGTGAACGTAGTCGCCGACGCGAACTGCGCGGGAATAGCCGACAATCGGTTCCCACGGCGTGCCGCTCGAAATGTTTTGTCTTGGCATGATTTCCCCCAGCGGGAATCTGCAAGATTACTATTCAACACCGCTGAACGGTGAACGATATTGTCGCGCGGCGCGGAGGGTAAGGCCATCGCGACCTGTGCGAAACTGCCGCTGGACAGCGATTGGCGAACTCTCTAATCTAAGTTCAGCGCAAAGTGCGAGTGCACGATATTGAAATGCGACAACATCCTCGAAGCGGTCGGTAACACTCCGCTGATCCGCTTGAACCGCCTTACGAAAGGTTTGAAGGCGGAAGTGTACGTGAAAGCCGATTATTTGAATCCCGGCGGATCGGTGAAAGACCGCATCGGCATCTCGATGATTGATGAAGCCGAGCGCAAAGGCTTGCTCAAGCCCGGCGGCACAATTATCGAAGGCACATCTGGAAACACGGGAATGGGCCTGGCGCTGGTCGCCGTGGTGCGCGGATATAAAGTCGTGTTCACCATCACCGACAAGCAATCCCGCGAAAAGATTGATCTCCTGAAAGCGTTCGGAGCGGAAGTGATCGTTTGCCCGACGGCCGTCGAGCCCGACGATCCACGCAGCTATTACTCGGTGGCAAAGAAACTGGCGCGCGAAATTCCGAATTCTTTCTATCCGAATCAATACGAAAACCCGATGAATCCCGAAGCGCACTACCGCACGACCGGACCTGAAATCTGGAAAGATACCGAAGGAAAAGTTACGCATTTCGTTTGCGGAATGGGAACGGGCGGAACGATCAGCGGCGTCGGGCGCTACTTGAAGGAACAAAATCCAAAAGTCAAAGTGATCGGCGTGGACCCGTACGGCTCGCTCTATTACGAGTACGTGAAGACGGGAAAAATCGGAAAGGCGCTGACCTACGTGGTGGAAGGCATCGGCGAAGATATTTTCCCGAAGACGATGGACTTCAGCATCCTCGACGATGTGATACAGGTGAAGGACGAAGAGTGCTTTGTCTGGGCTCGAAGGCTGGCCAAGCAGGAAGGAATCTTTACGGGCGGCTCGGGCGGCGGCTGCATTTCCGGCGCGATTCGCGTGGCGAAAAACTGTGCCAAGGGAGACGTTGTCGTCGCGTTCCTGCCGGACACCGGCTCGCGCTATTTGAGCAAGATTTACAATGACGCATGGATGCGCGAGTACGGCTACGTGGAATCGGAATTGCCGCTTACGGCGGCGGACATCGTCCGCGTGAAGCGCGAAAACGGAAAGACGCGCGAATTGATCATCGCGCGGCCCTATCAGACCGTGTTCCATGCGTTGCACACAATGCAGCAGCAGGATATTTCTCAGCTTCCGGTCTTCGAGGAAGATGCGCCGATCGGCACGATCTATGAGGACCAGATCCTGAACCTCGCGCTGCAGGGAAAAGACCTGCGAAAGCTAGTGATCCGGGAAGTGATGGCTCCGTCGCTGCCGGAGGTGTCCGGCAACGCGCCAGTGGAGCGCGTGACGCACATCCTCAGCCACGAACGCCCGGCCGTATTCGTGGAGATGGGAAACGGCAAGCACGAGATCCTGACGAAATTCGATTTGATGGACACGATCGCGGGCCTGGTCGAGGTGAAACGTTGAAGAATTGCCGCCCCGCAGATCTGAGGCCGGGGCCAAAATTCTGTGGCGATTAGAAATTCCTAACCCTCAGGTTATCAGTCAGATATAAACTTACGACTCGAAACTTTGTGGCGATTAGAATTGGCGATTTTGGCCATGTTTGGATCCGATGAAAATCGAAGAATTGAACGAGAGGCTGAAGAACTCGATCGTCGCCGCGGACGGCGCGATGGGCTCGATGTTGTACGAGCTCGCGGGCGCGCAGCGATGCCTCGAGGAGCTGAACGTCACGCAGCCGGAGGCCGTTTTCCGGATTCACCAGGCATATCTGGACGCCGGAGCGCAGATCCTCGAGACCAACACGTTCGGCGCGAACCGGAACAAGCTCACGGCGCTGGGCCTGGGCGACCGCGTAACCGAGCTGAATCACCGCGGAGTGAAAATCGCGCGAGAGGCGCGGGAGGCGGCGCGGCACGAGGTTTTTCTCGCGGGTTCGATCGGGCCGCTCGGCATACAGCATCAAATGCGGCCGCTGCCCGCCGCAGAGATGGTGGAAATTTTCCGCGAGCAGGGCGGCGCGCTGGAAGAACGAGGCGTCGATCTATTCATTCTGGAGACCTTCAGCGACCTCGATGAACTCTGTGCGGCTGTGGATGCGATCCGGTCGTTTTCGAAGCTGCCGATCGTGGCGCAGCTCACATACTCGGAGGAAGGCACGACGATCGGAGGGACGCGGCCCGGCGAAGCCTGGTCGAGACTGAAAGATAAAAGCGTTCAAGCGATCGGGGCGAATTGCACGATTGGTCCGCAACTGCTGCTGCCGGTATTGCGCGAGCTGGGCGCCGCAGCCAAATTGCCACTGAGCGCGATGCCCAACGCGGGCTTCCCGCACCGCATGGGCGACCGCACCGTTTATCCCAAATCATCGCCGGAATATTTCGCGCTGTTCGCGCGAGAAGCAGTGGAGGTGGGTGTCCGGCTGTTGGGCGGATGCTGCGGCACAACGCCGGAACATATCCGGGCGATGGTCAACGCGACGAAGCGATTGCACGCGACGAAACGCGTGAGCGTCGCTGCGCCGGCCGAGGCGGTCGCGGAGAAAACGCGGCAGGTTGCGGCGCGCGAACCCGAAAGCAAACTCTGGAAGAAAATTCAGGCGAAGAAGTTTGTAGTGTCGGTGGAAATCGATCCACCGAAGGGAATTTCGACGGAAAGAATTCTCGAGCAGGCCGGGCGCGTGATGGCGGACGGAAGAGTGGACTCGCTGGACATCAACAGCGGAACGCTGGCGCGAGTGGGAATGGACGCACTGGTGCTGGCGGGATTGCTCGAAGCGCATGGATACGAAACGATTCCACACCTGACGTGTCGCGACGCGAATGTGATCGGCTTGCAGGCAATGCTGCTGGGAGCGTGGGCGGTGGGCGGCGTGCGCAACGTGCTGGCGATCACGGGCGATCCGCCGTCGCTCGGCGATCATCCTGAAACGTCGGGCGTGTACGAAGTGGATTCTACGGGACTGGTGAAAATTCTTTCGAGACTGAATGAGGGGACCGACTGGGCCGGAAAGAGCCTCGGCGGCGCAACGAACTTCACGATCGGGGTCGCGGTGAATCCGGTGGCGGAAGACTTGAAGACCGAGATTCAACGTTTCGAAAACAAGATTGCGGCGGGCGCGCACTTCGCGATGACGCAGCCGATCTTCGATCCCTCCTACTGGCACGCATTCTTGAAAGCGATTGGCGGCAAATGTCCGGTGCCGGTGCTGGTGGGCGTCTGGCCGCTTGGAAGCTATAAGCAGGCGCTGCGTCTCAACAACGAAGTGCCGGGAATTGTGATTCCGGAACGCACGCTCAGCGAACTGGAGCAGGCAGGCACGAGCGCGCGAGACCACGGGTTTGCGCTGGCGAAGCGGATGCTGGATTGGGCGAGGACGGAAGTTGCGGGCGCGTATTTGATTCCACCGTTTAAGCGATATGAAGAAGTTTTGGAATTGCTGTAGATGCGGTGACGCAGGCGAATACGGAATCAAAGGGCGCGGGCGAAACTCCCACGCCACGAAGAGCGCACCGCGGAGCGTTCGACGCGAATCAGCTTGGCTTTCGGAGACGATCGAGGGCAGCGAAGAGCAGGACGCCGACGCCGGCGTTCACGACCGAGGCCACCAGAAGTTTCCAACTGAAGTAGGGAGCCGTGCGCGCGAGGAGCAGACGATCGAGAAGCGTCAGCACGATTCCATGAAAATGAAAAAAGATTACGACCGTGAAAAAGCGGCTGACGGGATGCTCGGTGTCCATCCGGCCGCCGATCGATGAGGCGGCGTAGCCGACGAGAGTCTTGGCGATGCCGTAGTAGCCGATGGGCATGTGGCTGACGGCGTCCTGTAGAATTCCGATCGACGCTCCAAGAAGAAGACCGGTCGAAGGATTCCGCCGGCTCAGCGAAAAATAAATCGTGATGAGCAGCGGAAGTTCAAGGGCGCCGGCCCAGCCGCCGTACTTGTTGAGGAACGCCTGGACGACCAGCGCCAGAAACGTAACGGCGACGGTGGCGCCGCCATAGAACTTGTGAACCTCGATGTGCTGCTCGGCCTGTGCTCGCGTGCTCATGGCAATCGAAAGCGAAACATCCCCCTCAGGGCTTGGTTGCAAGCTGTTGCGGCGGCGGCGCACCCGGAGCCGAACTTTGCAAACTGGCCGGCGGCAATTCCGCGCCTTTTTTCGGAGCGATTTCCTGCTGAGTTAAAAGGATGATGATTTCTTCCAGCCGGTCCAGGCGCGCGGAGGGCTGAACCGTGATGCGCTGGAAAGGATTCCCCTGCTTGGCTTCCGTCACGGTGCCGACGGGAAAATCCTTCGGATAGATGCGGTCGTCGCCGGAGGTGAAGACGAGTTCTCCGGGATGCACTTTCTCGTCATTCGAGATGTAATCGAGATGAAGAGTGGGCTCGCCGTAACCCTTGACGACGCCGTGAGTGCGGGTGTCGGCGAGAAGCGCGCCGACGCCGCTGTCCTTGTCGTCAATCAACAGGATTTGAGATGTGCCGGGAAATACTTCGACAATTTTGCCGACTACGCCATCGGGGGTGATGACCGCCATATTGCGGCGAATGCGATCATGCTCGCCGCGATTGATGAAGATGGTGCGACTGACGGAATCGGCGCCCGCGCCGATGACCTGGGCGGCTATCATCGGAACTTCGGCGCGCGAATCGCGGAAGTCGAGAAGTTTCGAGAGGCGATCGGCTTCGGCGGAACGGCTTTCGAGTTCGCGATTGCGCAATTCGAGGCGATCGAGTTCCGAGTGGAGTTGTTCGTTTTCCGCGCGCGCGTGGCGCAGATCAATGTAATTGCGCCAACCGCCGCGAACCGTGGAAATGGACCAAGTGCCGGCGCGCTGCAAGGGAGTGAGAACTTCAACGGCCCAGAGGCGAATCAGGCGGACGTCGCGATCGCGCTTGATCTGGAAAGCGAGCAACAGAACCTGCGCCACCACCACCGCGGTGAGAAGCGTAAAGGGGCGCTGACGAGTTGGGAAATCGAGCATCCTAAAAGACCGAAGAGAGATTCTTCAGCGCGCGTCCCGTCGAGGGCGCTCCGCTCAGAATGAGCTACACAATCCAAATCCTCGAATCCAGGCTTCTTAATCGATCGAGACCAGACGCAAGAGACGGAAGTCGCTGAGCATTTTGCCGGTGCCGAGCACGACGGATGCAAGCGGATCGTCGGCAATCGAAACCGGCAGACCCGTTTCTTCGCGAATGCGCTTATCGAGATTCTTGATGAGCGCGCCGCCGCCGGTGAGCACGATGCCGCGATCGCTGATATCGGCGGAAAGCTCGGGCGGAGTGCGCTCCAGAGCAACGCGAATCGCGTTCAAGATCGTGGCGATGCATTCGGAGAGCGCTTCGCGGATTTCGTTGTCGTCGATTGTGACCGTGCGCGGAACGCCCTCGATCAAGTTGCGGCCTTTCACTTCGAGCGTCAGCGGCTTTTCGAGCGGATACGCCGAGCCGATTTCCATCTTGATGCCTTCGGCGGTGCGCTCGCCGACGAGCAGGTTGTACTTGCGCTTCAGGTAGTGCATGACGGCTTCGTCCATTTCGTTGCCAGCGACGCGGACGGAGCGCGAGTAGACGATACCGCTCATCGAAATCACGGCGATGTCCGTAGTGCCGCCGCCGATATCCACCACCATGTTGCCGGAAGGCTCTTCGATGGGCAGGCCGGCGCCGATCGCGGCCGCCATGGCCTGTTCGACCAGGTAGACTTCGCTGGCGCGAGCGCGATAGGCGGAGTCCTGCACGGCACGCTTTTCCACGGGCGTGATTTCGCTGGGCACTCCGATGACAATGCGCGGGTGCACCAGAACGCGCCGGTTGTGCGCCTTCTGGATGAAGTAGGTGAGCATTTTCTCGGTGACCTTGAAGTCGGCGATGACGCCGTCCTTCATGGGCTTGATGGCCACCACGTTTCCGGGTGTCCGACCGAGCATTTCCTTGGCTTCGCGGCCGACCGCGACGACTTCGCCAGTATTTTTGTTGATGGCGACGATGGAAGGCTCGTTGACGACGATGCCCTTGCCTTTCGCGTAGACGAGCGTGTTGGCGGTTCCGAGATCAATCGCAAGGTCGGAAGAAAATAAACTGAAGACCGACCGCATGCCGTGGCCGTTTTTGTTCACGGAACTGTACCGCCTCCCCCGGTGAAGCAATGCGTCGCGGCCGCTGCCCCCAGGCGCGACCGCAAGCTAAGGAATAAGAATCGAGACGCGCTTAATGGCGGTCCCGCCGCGCCGATTCTGCCCGGTGATTACGATGGTCTGGCTGCCGGGCGTCATCGGCGGGGTAAAATAATGGAACGTACCGTCGGTGCGGACATCGGCCACTTTTTCGCCGTTGATAATGAGCGTCGCGCCCGGCTCGGTCTTGCCTGTGACTTCCACCATATTACCGTGAAGTTCCGTGCCGTCCACCTCGAGGAACATTTCCTGTTCCTTGCCCTGAGCCACGAGGGTGAATTTGTAGGGATCGCTGAGATCGCTCATGGCGTCTTTCGCGTCCACGGCGCGGACTTTCCAAAAGTATTCGCCGGGATCGAGTCCGGCGACGTCCATCGAAGTCTCGGCGGTGCGCCGCTCGAATAGAATCTTGTTGAACAAGGTGGATTTGCTGACTTGAAGCACGTAGGCCTTGGCGGTGGCGACCGACTGCCAGGCGAAATGAACCGGATCCTTCTTCAGATCGGCCACGATAATCGGTTGAAGATTCAGGGGCGCGATCAAACTAGGCGGGGCAAGAACCTGCTGGGTGGTGATGGCTCCGCCTGTCGGAAAGGTCACGCGTTCCCACTGGCCGACGTCGAGGTGCTGGCCGCCGCGGTTCATCTCGGCGCTACCTGCGTTCACGGTGAACTGCTGCTGCTGAGTGCTCGGATCGCTGCGGACCTCGGCGCGGCTGTTCTCGCGCAGAGAAGCAAGAGCATCTTCGAACGAAATGTCCGCCTTCGATCCGGGATTGTTCCATGTGGGTGTTGCCAGATCCACTTGACCGGCCTGAATGTGCATGCCGACGCGCGTGGCGCGATCCTGTTCGACGGCGTTCTCTTCCACGGTGACGAGGGTATCGCCCTTGACGGTATAGGTGGTGCCGTCGGCGAAGGCGATTCGAGCGACGCCCTCGGTGTCCGTGCGGATCTGATCGCCCTTGTCGAGCTGCAACTGATAGTCAGCGTTGGCCCACTGAACCGAGCTGACTTTCTTAACCTGAACTTTGCCATCGAGATTGACAAAGCGGGCCTCGCGAGCGGTGGCCGAAGCGCCTGGATTGGAGGGCCTCGTCAGAGCATCGGAGATTTTCTTGGCGACAGCCGCCGAGCGTTCCGGGAAAGCAAAATATCCGGCGCCGAGAATGACCGCAAAAGCGATGACGACATAAATCGCAATGGTCTTGTAGGTGACGGTGTGCCAATACACCTCGACCTTTTGGATTTTGGGCTTCGGCTGAACGGGGATTCGCGTGTCTATCATGCGAAAAATGCACCAATTCTGGAATCTAGCATAGGGGTATGGGCCTTTCAACAAACCACGGGCGGCGTTGCGAAATCGCCAACCCCATCGAATGCGAGCCGGCCCCTATTGAAGTCAGATGCGGCGCAACAGCATCGAGCAATTCGGGCATCCCATTTATGCCGGAAGTCCTTATAATCAATGCTGGGGTCGGGCGCCGAAGAGAAGAGACTGATTCCATCCAGATTGGCGTTACCTTTCGGACCGCATCAGCACCGAAATTACGATGCGCTTACCTTTCATTTGAAATACTGAGGCCAGTGCGGAAGGGTGACAGACTGACCTTGCGAGGGACGTTCACTCATGTGCCGTAGCCGGCTTTCTTTTTTCAACGCGCAACCCAACATTGCCACCGAGTATCGCGCTGCGGCATCTCTCCACAGCCACACTCACCACTCGAAGGAAAGTCTTCAATTCATTCGGCAATTCGCGGAGAAATACCCGGTGCTGAAATGGGCGCTCGACCGCTGGTGCAAAACGGCGGCGATTCCGGTGGACTTTGAGCGGGCGTATTGGACGCCGCCGCTGAATGCGGAAATGTCGCTGCGAGTGGAGAAAGATCAAATCGAAGAAAAGCTTGGACGCGCAAGCTTTGTTTCACTGACGGATCACGACACGATCGAAGCGCCGCTGTTACTGAGAGCCCTGCCGGATACGAAGGATGTGCCGATCTCGCTCGAGTGGAGCGCGCCATTCGGCGGAACTTTATTCCATTTCGGCATCCACAATTTGCCGGACAAGTGCGCGCAATCGAGCGTCGCGAATCTTGCGCAATACACAAAGAACCCATCGGAAACCGAGCTATACCAACTGCTGGCGGCGCTGAACGAATTCCCGGACGTGCTGATTGTTTTCAATCACCCGCTCTGGGATCAGTGCGAAGTCGGGCAAAACCTGCACGAGCAAGCGGTTCAGCAGTTCATGGAAACGGGCGGGCGATTCGTGCATGCCGTGGAGATTAATGCGACGCGAGTTTGGAGCGAGAACAATCGTGTGAAGGGGATGGCGGAACAGTGGAAGCTCCCGAGTGTCGCGGGCGGGGACCGGCACGGCTGCGATCCAAGCAGCGCTCTCAATCTTACGAATGCGAAGTCGTTTCCCGAACTCGTGAACGAAATACGGTACGCGCAACGCTCGCACGTACTGATGATGCCGCAGTATGACGAGCCACGATTCATCCGTATCACGCAAATGCTGCTCGACGTGATCCGTGAATATCCGGAGCATCCTTTTGGAACGCGCCGGTGGGACAACCGCGTTTTTCATCCGGGGCGCAAGACGCCGGAGGACACTCCGGTTTCGACGTTGTGGGGAACGCCGCCGGTGTTTCTGGAAATTCTTTTCTCGTCGTTGCGGCTGCTGGAATACACGGCCGTGAAGAACGCGCTGACGCAAGCGATGCCGAGAGAAACAGTGGGGCGCGTCGCCACCGATGTCTCGTACGAGGCGACTTCGTGAACAGAACAGACCTGAGGGTCGCGTTTTTTCCCGATGCGTATTACGAAGTAGACGGCGTCGCCAACACGAGCCGGCAATTTGAGGCGTTTTCGAGACGCAGAGGCCTGCCGTTTCTGGTGGTGCATGCTGGTCCGCGAAATGAAGTCGCGAGCAATGGCAGCGTAAAGCGGGTTCAAATTCGCCGCGGGCCGATTGGATTTCGGCTCGACCGAGCGCACTCGTTTGACCTTGCCATGCTTACGCGACTCGGCAAAGTTCAGGAGCACGTGGATCGGTTCAAGCCGGACGTGGTTCACATCACGGGACCGAGCGACATTGGAATTCTCGGAGCGTTGATCGCCCACAGGCTGCATATTCCGCTCGTCGCCGCGTGGCAAACGAACCTTCACCAATACGCGCGGAGCCGCGCGATGGCAGGAACCAGATTCCTGCCTCGTGCGTGGCGCGAAGCGCTGGGCGGCATCGCCGAGCATTGGAGCTTTCGCGCGACGTCGAGGTTTTATAGGATTCCCCGGCTACTCTTCGCTCCGAATCCAGAAATGGTGAACTTGCTGAGGCGCGTGACGGGCAAACCGTGTTTTCTGATGGCTCACAGCGTGGATACTGCGTCGTTTCATTCCGCGCTGCGCGTGCGAAGCGATTCGGTATTTCGAATCGGCTATGTAGGGCGGATGACGCCGGAGAAAAACGTTCGGGCGCTCGCGCAGATTGAACGCGACTTGATCTCGAGCGGCCAAACGAATTTCGGCTTCACGATTGTAGGTGACGGCGCAGAACGAGAGTGGCTTGAGCGCCACATGACGAGCGCGGAGTTCACCGGACAGCTGACGGGATCTGACTTGGCGCGGGCTTTTGCAAATCTCGACGTGCTGGTGTCTCCCTCGGAGACCGAAACGTTCGGCCTTGTGGTTCTGGAGGCGCTCGCGTCCGGGGTTCCCGCAATCGTTACGTCGCGCGGCGGGCCGAAATTTACGGTGCAGCCCGGCAAGACTGGGTTCATCGCCGAGAACATCGGCGATTTCGCCCGGCATGTGACTACGCTGATGGAGCAGCCGGACCTGCTTGCCGCGATGCGGATTTCGGCGCGTGAGTACGCTCTCTCAACGTCGTGGGATCGCATCTTCGACGGGATGTACGATGCGTACGAGCGGTATTTACATGCTGCGAACACGGTCCGCACGGGAGTTCTAGACATCGCCGTAAGCTAGGATAAAATTGCAGTACGGATGAGCGACGGCGACCCGCCTCGTCAATTCAGCAAAAACATCCGGCTTGGAGCAACGGGATCATCATGGCCCTTGGACCACACAGGTTTGCCGTCTCAATGCTGGCAATTGGGACGTGCTTTGTCTTCGCGCCGGGCCGGGCGGCGGCTCAAGGACCCACTCAAGTTACCGCCGAGCAGCTCACCTTGCCGCAAGTAGTTGCCAAACTCGTCGAAAAAAACGAAGAGAGAGCCAAGGCGCTCGAGAGCTACAAAGACAAGCGCGTGTATACGCTGAATTACGTCGGCCTGCCGAGCCAGCTTCACGCGGATATGACCGTGGACATGAGCTACAACGCGCCCGCGACCAAGGAGTTCCACGTCGTTTCGGAGAACGGATCACATTGGATCGTGAACCACGTACTGAAAAGGCTGATCGATACGGAGCAAGAAGCGCTCGAAGAGGCAAACCGCAGCGGAGTGGAGTTGAATCCAGACAACTACATTTTTACAGCGCTGGAGTATGATCGCAGTGAAACGGGATGTAGATACGTTCTGAGCGTGCAGCCCAAGATCGCCACAAAGTTTCTCTATCGGGGACGCATCTGGGTGGATGACAAAGATTTCGCCGTGTGCCGAGTCGAAGCCGAGCCCGCAAAAAATCCCTCTTTCTGGATTAAGAAGACGCAGATCCGCCATTCGTATCAGAAGGTCGGCGATTTTTGGCTTCCGGCAGAGAACGAAAGCATTTCGAATCTTCGCTTCGACGGGCGGGCCACGCTGACAATCAAGTACAAGGAATACGAAATTCAAAGAGCGCCCGCTCACACCGCCGACAACATCACTCAAGGTCACTAAAAAATCGATGGCAATCCAGGGAAGCGCACAGGCCACGGAAGACGCGCCCTTGCGCGAGACCGGGGACGAAAGCCGTTGTGGGCCGGCGGAACGTGCTCTATAATCGAGCGTTTGGAAACTCTCTGAAAGCCCCTAAAACAGCATGCTGGAGATAATTCAAAGAAGACAAGCCGGCGTCAAGATTTTGATGGGCGTGATATTGAGCCTGATTTGCCTCGCCATGGTGATCACGCTGGTGCCCGGTTTGATCCCCGGAACGACGACGGGGATGACCAGCCCTGACGGCGTGGCTCGAGTAGGCAACGAGCAAATTACGCGCCAGGACGTTCAGGCATTGCTCAATCGCGAATTGCGCGGTCAGCAGCTTCCGCCTTCATTCAAGAGTCTTTATGCAAAACAGGTTCTGGATCAGCTGATCCTCGAAAAGGCGCTCGATCTCGAAGGGCAGCGCATCGGCCTGAAGGTAACGCCGCAGGAAGAAACCGATCGAATCAAGAAATATCTTCCGACCGCCTTCAACGGCAACACCTGGGTCGGCCAAGAGCGCTACACGGCCGAAGTCGAATCGAAAACGGGAATGAGCGTCCAGGATTTCGAGGATTTTGTGCGCCAGCAGATTCTCGAGGAGAAATTCCGCTCACTCCTGACGGATGGAATTACCGTTTCTGACGGCGAAATCCTAAATGAGTTTCGCCGGCGCAACGAGAAGGTGACGATCGAATACGCGCTGCTCAAGCCGGCGGAGCTGGCTGCGAAAATCGATCCGAGCGAAGCGGAACTTTCTCAGTATTTCGCGAAGAACATGAGCAAGTACCAGATACCGGAGAAGCGTTCCGCGAATTTTGCTTTGCTCGATCTGAATGTGTTGAAACAGCGCGCGCAGGTCAGCGACGACGAACTTCGCGGCTACTACAATCAACATATCGACGAGTTCAAAGTCGAAAATCGCGTTCACGTGGAGCACATCCTTTTCAAGACGCTGGGCAAGACGGATGCGGAAGTCGCGGAAATCCAAAAGAAAGCCGAGGATGTGCTGAAAAAGGCGAAAGCCGGCGCGAATTTCGAAGATCTGGCGAAGAAATATTCGGAAGATACGACGGCTTCCAAGGGCGGCGATCTGGGCTGGATCGTCGAAGGGCAGACGGTGCCGGAATTCGAACATGCGGCCTTCAGCCAGCCGAAGGGCACGATCTCCGATCTCGTGAAAACTCAGTACGGCTTCCACATCATCAAGGTCCTCGACAAGGAAACGGCTCGCACGAAAAGTTTTGACGAAGTGCGCGCGCAGATTTTGCCGATCGTTCTCGAAGACAAGGTAAACACGGAAGCGAATCAGCTTTCGGATCAAATCGCGTCCGCGGTGCGGCAGTCGAATCGCCAATCGCTCGACGCGATCGCGAAGAAATTCAATCTGGTTCAGGGTACCACGCCTCCCGTTACGGGCACGGAACCGGTGGGCGAACTCGGCAATTCCGCCGATCTGCAGCAAACCCTATTCGCCTTGCGACCGGGTGAGATCAGCTCGCCGCTTCGAATCGAACGAGGCACTGTGATTTTGTCGTTAAAGGACGTGCTCGCGGCGCATCAAGCGACGCTCGCCGAAGTGCATGACACGGTTCTGGCAGACTATCGCAAGGATAATTCGGTTTTGCTGGCACGGTCGCGAGCGGATGAGTTGGCCAAGCGGATTCACGCGGGCGAATCGCTGGACAAAGCCGCAAAGGATCTCGGAATCACGGTGGCTACGAGCCAGTCGTTCGCTCGAGTCGGCCAAGTGGGCGATCTGGGTTCCGCAAGCCAGTTCGAGGCGGCATTCTCAATGCCCGTAAATAAGGCGAGCGATGCCATGGCGGTTGGCGGAAACTGGGTTGTCTACGAGGTGACCGCTCATGAGGACCCGAAGCCCGAAGAGCTCATACTTCAGAGAGCGCAACTCGAACAGCAGCTTCTCCAAACCAAGAAGTCCGGGGTGTTTGAAGCATTTGAGACAGCCTTGAAGGATCGCCTGACGAAAGACGGAAAACTTGTAATCGATCAGACGAACCTGAAGGCGCTCTCCGGCTCGTAACCCGCGCTATTTTCCAGCCCTCACTCGCGCTACTTCGCACGAATCAAGACTTCACCGCCGCCAATCAGTTGATCGTTTAGAAAGAGGCGATACTTGTAGGAGCCCGGATTGACGCCGGCACGAGGCGGACCGCTTTGAAGGCGCGTTCCTGCCGGCGCCTGAAACACGTTGGACGAGAATGGACAGCGTTGCGGGTCGAACTCAACGCGCACGTTCCCGGCAAGCGGCTGCCAGACGACCTGATCGCCCGGGTCGATCACGACAGTATCAGGATGAATTCCCACCAGGATTATTTTTTCGGACATCGCCAATCAGGATCCAATTTCTTTCACAGCGTCCACGATGTGGGGCGCCGAGAGACCAAACGCATTGAGAAGTTCATCCGGCTTGCCCGAATGGGGCATGCCATGCACCGCGAGCCGCTTCGACTTTGAAGGCGCCACGCCTTCGTCGAGGAGTGCGGTGATGACCGCTTCGCCGAGGCCGCCTTCTTCAAAGTGATCCTCGACGGTGACGAGGCGGCCGCCCGTGGCCTTTAGCTCTGCGGCAATGGCTTTGCCGTCGAGCGGCTTCACGCAATAAAGGTCGATCACGCGAATTGCAATTCCCTGCCCTTTCAATTCGTCAGCCGCTTTGAGCGCTTCATGAAGCGTAATGCCCGCGCCGATCACGGTCACACGGTCGTTGTCGGAGCGGCGAACGACCTTGAAGCCCGGAATCGGAAACTTTTCGTCGATTGAATAAATAATCGGCGTTTTCGGGCGCGAAGTCCGAATGTAGCTGATGCAATCGGCGCGCGCGGCCGCTTCTGTGAGCCGCTCGGCTGAAACGGCGTCCGAGGGATACAAGACAATCGAGCCATTCACCGCCCGGAACATAGATATGTCCTCAAGCGCCATCTGCGAAGGGCCATCGTCGCCTATGGATACGCCGCAATGCGAACCGCACAGCTTGATGAAGCTGCGGCTGATCGCGGCCATGCGGACTTGATCGTAAGCGCGCGAGAGGAAGCATGCGAACGTGTCCACAAATGGGACCCTGCCGCGCGCCCCGAGGCCCACGCCAGCACTGACCATATTCTGTTCGGCAATGTAGGCTTGAAAGAAACGGTCCGGGTAGGCGTCGCCGAAAATTTGGGAAAACGTGGAATTTTTGACGTCGCCGCTCATCGCGACAATATGTGGATTCACGGCGCCGAGGCGCTTCAGCGCATAACCATACGCCTCGCGCGTGGCGACGCTGGCACCGGGCTTGTAATCCGGCGGGGCGGGCGCGGGGAAATCCGGCGGCTTAGGAAGATCGGTGCGCGCGTAGGACTTGCCGGGGTCGGGAGGAATCGGAGGGACGGTGCCGACCTCGGCGAGCGCCTTCGCGAGTTCATCCTTCGAAAGAGGTTTGCCGTGCCAGTGTTCTTTTCCGGCAAGAAAGCTCACGCCATAGCCCTTGATCGTCCGGGCGACGATTGCCTGCGGACGGCCCTTCACCGATTTCGCATGATCGAGAGCTGCAAGGACCGCCGCCACATCGTGGCCGTCAATTACCTGAACATCGAAGCCTTCCGATTCGAATTTCCGACGGTAAACCTCCATATCGTGCTGGTATATGGTGGGCCCACTCTGGCCGAGAGCATTAATGTCGGCAATGGCGGTGAGATTATCGAGCTTGTAGTAGCCGGCAAATTCCGCGGCTTCCCAGACCTGTCCTTCCGCGAGTTCGCCATCGCCGAGAAGAACGTACACGCGTGTGGGACTGGAATCGAGCTTCGCGCCGAGCGCGAGCCCCGCACCGACGGAAAGACCTTGCCCGAGCGAACCCGTCGCGGCATCGACACCGGGAACCCGCGGCGTCGGATGACCCTCCATCTCGCTCGAGAATTGACGCAACGTCATCATGCGGGAAAGAGGAAATACGCCGGCTTCAGCAAGCGCCGCGTAGAGAATTGGAGCGGCGTGGCCCTTGGAAAGCACGAAGCGATCGCCTTCGGGCGAATTGGGATGCCGCGGATCGAACTTCATCGCGTAGAAGAAAATTCCCGCCATCAACTGCTCGCAGGAGAGGCACGACGTGGGATGGCCGGAGCCGGCCGCGGTGGTGGACATCATCGAGTAGATTCCAAGCCGCCGTGCTTTCTCTTTGATGGCGTCAATCGTCGAGGCCGAAATTTGCATTGTCACTGCCATGAGACACTCCTCTCACAAAGTCTGCCGAGATATTGGATTGTACTGAACTTTCGGTGGATTCGCGCGATATGAACGCAAATTCATGGGCGGGCCCGGACCGAGCTAAGCACAGGAGAGGCATCGAGGGATACAGCCTGCCGTGCAGATTTACTGCTGGGGCCGAGTTGTCCAGCCGAACGCAACACGATGCGCTTCCGGTCCCAGCGCGATTACGGCCGCACCGATGGCCAGGGCAGTTCCCGCGAAGATTGCCATTGCCGGGCCGTAGCCGAAATGCTGGCTCATTCTCGCCTCGATGTAAGCGCTCGATGCGGCGATGAGCACTCCGACTTGATACGCAAACCCCGGGAAAAATCCGCGCAGTCGATCCGGAGCGAGTTCGTTGATATGCGCCGGAATCACTCCCCAGGCGCCTTGCACCATGAACTGCATCAGGAATGCACCCGCCACGATCCATGAGAGTTTGGGCGCGAGAACCCAGAGCGGAATCAGAAGCATTCCCAAAAGCACGGACGCCACCATCGCACGCCGGCGCCCCCAGCGATCAGAAAGAAGTCCAACCGAGAGACCGCCGAGAATCGCGCCAATCATCGAAACAATCGTGATCACGGCCGTGACCCTTGGCGTGAATCCCCGCTGCTGCTGCAGGTATGTGGGATAAATGTCTTGCGTGCCGTGCGACATGAAATTCATCATCGCCATTAGCAGGACGAGATAGAAGAACCGCCGGCTGTTGGCGATGACGTCGCGGCCATATTCGCGCCAGTCATGCCGTTCGGCCTTTAGCGCAGACCAGGCCTCGCTCTCCTTTACTTTTGCGCGGATGAACAGCGTGAGAAGAGCGGGTACGCCGCCGATGAAGAACAGCGAACGCCAACCCCAGTGCGGAAACGCCGTCCAATAGGCGACTGCGGCAAGCAGATAGCCGAATGCATAGCCCTCTTGAAGAAATCCGGAGAGCACGCCTCTCCATTTCGCGGGAACGGATTCCATGGCCAGCGATGCGCCCACGCCCCATTCACCGCCCATGCCAATTCCATAAATGAGACGCAAGATCAAAAACGTGGTGTAGTTCGGAGCGAGGCCCGAAAGAACTTCGACACCCGAGTAGAGAAGAATGTCGAGCATGAGCGGCACGCGGCGCCCATAGCGGTCGGCCAGAAGGCCGAAAAGAATCGCGCCGAGAGGCCGAGTGGCAAGGCTGGCCGTGATCGCCAGAGCGATCGCAGGAACTGAGCGGTGAAAATCGTGCGCGATGGGGACGAGAACGAAGGCCAGAACGAAAAAGTCAAAAGCATCGAGCGTCCAGCCGAGGAAGCCGGCGATAACGGCATTGCGCCGGTTGCTGCGTGCTTCGGCAGTGGATCGCATCTGAAATTGCGGATTGGCCAAGGGAAACACGGATCGTCAATGCCAACTCCAGTGGACCGACCCGAACGCGGCGGGCCGGTCGCGAGCCTCAACGCGATTCCGGGGGCCGAAGATAAGCATCCGTCTTGTTAATCCAATCAGCGCGCGGCGGCGTGAAAATATCGAGATCAACGGTATCCTCGAGCGCGAACGCCTCATGGGGCATGTTGGGCGGAATGCAGAGAACTTCGCCAGAGTGGACGACGATTTCCTGCCCGTGAATATTAAATTTGAGGGCGCCATCGAGAATGTAGGTGACCTGCTCGTTGTGATGGATGTGCAGGGGCACGTGGCTTCCCTTCTGGAGGTAGACGCGCGACACCATGACTTCTTCACCGACGACAAACTGGCGCTGCAACAAGGGATTCAGATGCTCGAGCTCGACGTCTTTCCAGCGGAAGAATTTCAGCTCAGCCATGATTGTCGCTCCTATCGAGGATGCGAGAGTTTAAGAATCTCGCTTCACGAAATCAGTTCCAACGAACGATTACTTCAGCGGCGGATAAAGCTTTGCAGCATTATCGTGCAAATAGCCGCGAGCCAACTCGAGAGCTCGTGCTTCGGTGACTTCGCCTTCGGTAACCATTTCGGCCAGCGCCGCGGCGAGCGCTGTCCGCGCCGAACGCGCGCCGAATTCGAAAGTCACCTCGGCGCCCAAGGCGTCATTGAATGGAAATGCGTCTGAGCCGTAGACGATTTTGTCTGGAAATACCTCGAGCCATTGCCGCAAGGAATTCTTGAGCTGCGAAGGATACATGAGCAACTCCATGAGCGAGGAATCGAGATAGACGTTCTTCATCGCGGCGAGCCAGATCGCTTCACGTTCGTGCGGATAACACCCGTGCAGAAGCACGAACGTGATGCCAAGATAGCGCGGATCGCGCAGAACATTCTCAAGCCTCATGCCGTTGCCGGCCTCGACACGGTAGAAATCCCCGATGCCGACGGCGGAATGAAAATGGACCGGCAAATGGAGCGCGAGAGCGGCGTCCAAGAGCCGCCGGAAGACATAATCCTGAAATATCCGGTATTCGTCGTCCGTCGGAATGCCGCCGGCGTGATATTTGCGATAAATCGGCTCGGCCTGCTCGCGGCTCGGATCGGTGAAGTAAAGCGAGCGAAAATATGCGGCTTCGAATTTCATCGCGACGCCACCGTGCTTCTGGTTGTCCGCGGCCACGCTGCGAATCAGCGCTTCATAGCCTGCTAGATCATCCGGAAGTGCCGAAACATTTTCCTGCTTCATGTATCGCCGCAGCACGCGCTCCTGCAAACCAAGATAGAGCGCTTCATCGGAATCGCGTTTTTCGAGCTGACTGTTATCGAAAGGAAAAAGAAAAGAATCAACGAAAAACACCCAGCGGAAACGGGAGGGTTCGAGATAGCCGGGCATCGCGACGCGATTCGCAAGGACGGTTTCGACCCCTACGCGATCGAGAATATTGGAAAAATATTTTGCGCCCTCCTGCTTCTTTATCGCCGTGGTCTTGTCAGCGAGCCATTTGGCATGCTCAGGCGAGAAATCGGTATAGGGATATCCAAAGAGGCGCTTTGCGGCTTCGGCCAGCTCAGGATTCGATTCGCGGACGCGAAACGCCTCGCTCTCGCCTTCGGGAGCGGCCATGGCATCAACGTCTGTGTCGTCAGCAAAAGCCGGATGCGCATGGTTGTCGAAGATTGGAATCTTTTCGATTTGGGGCAACAGGCGATCATATTCGGCACGGACAGCCGCATCGCTCGGCGGCAACGGCGACGCCTGAGCATGGGAGATGGGCGCAGTCAAACACAAAGAAACCACGCATAGACCCGCTGCGATCGCGAGTCGTGGAGGTAAGTAACGATTCGACAGAAGCGTGATCGGGCTCATTTCAGATTCCCTCGTGTGGTCGAGTTCACGCCAGATCCGGAGTTGTCACGGTCAAGAACCCAGCATTATACAGAGGCACTACAAGAGAAATGAGAGAAACTGCGAAAGGTTAGCGGCGAACTGGGCTACGCGATAGCGCCAGATATTTCAGCTTTAGGTATTTCAGCTTCAGGATTGCGGATTGCCGGCCGCAACGAAGTCCTGCGATCGCCGCTTGTGGGCTGCACTTCCTAAAGGAAGAATCTCGCGATACTGCCGCACGCTGAAGAAGCGGGTCCGGCAGGGATCGCACCGGTAGGCCGAGAATCCAAGAAACCGCTTTACGATATGAAGCGAACCTTCCGTCACATGGCGAGCCGCGATGCGCTCCAAACTGAAGACGCCGCAGCGGGGACAATGTACGTACCACATGAGTGAGAGGGGAACGACCCCGGCGTGAAAGCGCAGCTTACAGGCGTGACAGCGCCACGGCCGGATCTTGAACAAGCCGATAAGTTTGTCACGGACACCGCGGCGGCGCGACCTGGTGCATTGCAGACTATGGCACTGGGGACAGAGCACTGGTCCTTTTCCCAAGTAAGGCACGTGCACAATCGGAATATACAAAGGGTAAGCCAGATCAACCCAGACTTCAAGGGGCAGCCGCAAACAACCCACGGCCCAGTGTAGAATACGCGACGGAGACACACTCCATGCCGGATTACACTGCAGAACACTCTCGAGCCGGAATCGACGCGAAATTGCCGGTGCTCGAAACCTGGCCAAATCACTTTCCGGGCTACGAGATTACAATTCGTTTTCCTGAATACACCTCGGTCTGCCCGAAAACGGGCTTGCCCGACTATGGCGCGATCACAATTCGATACGAACCGAAGCGCGTGTGCCTGGAACTGAAAGCGCTCAAGATGTATCTGCTTGCGTATCGAAATCTGGGAATCTTCTACGAGAACGCCGTGAACCGGATGTTGAGAGATATCGTCGCGGCCACCAAGCCGGCGTGGTGCCGCGTGACGGGAGAGTTCACCCCGCGTGGCGGATTGACAACGACGGTCGAAGCGAACTGGCCGAAGTCGCGGCGTCCGCGATAGACTTCTCTTTGGCGCTCGGCGATAATGCCGCCGAGCGTTGCCGTGGCGCGCAAATGCGCCCGAACCGCATCTAGGAGGGGAGATGAGCACGCCGTCACAATTTTCCGCATCGGGAGAGCCGCCGCAGGTCGAGCCCACCGCTCTACCGCGTTGGGTCTCGATTCTATTCGGTGTAGCGTTTGTGCTGGTGGCATATCTTCTCTACGCGAGCGTGTCAGCACGCCAAGCCATGCAGAAGGATATGGACGATTCGAGCAAGAAGTTCGAGACCCTCGCCGCGGCGCTCGATAAATCCAACTCGCAGCTTACAGATCTAAAGGGCGAGATGGATGTTACAACGCAGAAGCTTGGCATCACCCAGGATGAATTGGCCCACGCGCGGTCGCTTGCGCAACAACTCCGAAAAGAACAGAAAGAGAGCAGCGAACGCCTCACTACTCAAATCGGTCAGGTGCAAACCGACACGGCCACAAAATTCGGCGAAGTTTCGACGGACCTGAACAATACGAAGACCGACGTCGCGTCCACGAAGGCGGACCTGGAAGCGACCAAGGCCAAACTCCAATCAACGGTCGGCGACCTGGGAGTGCAGAGCGGCTTGATCGCCCGGAACCACGAGGAAGTGGAAGAACTCAAGCGGCTCGGCGAGCGCAATATCTACGAGTTCAAAGTGCAGAAGACGAACAAGATGCAGCACGTTGGCCCGATCCAACTGGCCTTGCGCAAAGTAGACGCGAAGCACTTCAAGTACACCATGAATGTCCTGGCGGACGACAAGACGATCGAGAAGAAGGATAAGACCGCCGGCGAGCCGGTACAATTTTACGTCCACGGCTCGCGCGCGCCATATGAGATCGTCGTGTTCGACGTGAACAAAGATCAGATCAGCGGCTACCTGAGCACGCCGAAAGATGCATCGGCGGCCGCGCCGAGCGCGCCGGCCGCAAGCACGCCGCCGGGATTCTGAGGAGCAGATTGGATTTCGAGCGACGGCGGTAAATTGCGCGCGTCCTTCTTTGTGTGCAGTTTGTCTCTGCTGGGACTCGCGCTGCCCGCTCTTCCCCTCCCGCAGGAAACTCCGGCCTCATCTCCTCCGCGGCCGGTCCAAGAACCGTTGAAATCGCGCTCGGAGTTGCTGGTGGTTCAAGCGAGCGTCGAGGACCGTGCGGGCAATTTTCGCGGCGACCTGACGCAGCCGCAATTCCGCGTCTTTGATGACGGAGACGAACAGAAAATTGCGACATTCGATTCGATCGAATCGCCCGCACATATCGCCGTATTAATCGAGACGAGCCCGGCCCTTTATCTGATTCAGAGCCAGCACCTTGCCGCGGCGTATGCACTTCTCGACGGACTGGCGCCCGACGATCAAATTGCTCTGGCCACATATGATCAATCCGCGCGTCTCATCCTGGACTTCACTTCCGATCGCCCCGCGATCGCCCGCGCCCTCGATAACCTGCAATATTTCCTCGGCATGGGCGATCTCAATTTCTACGACGCTGTCAATTCGACAGTTGCATGGCTCCCCGCCGGAATTGAGAAGAAGGCGGTCGTTCTGCTCTCGACTGGGCTCGACACGTCGACGCAGGAGCGCTGGAATGAATTGCAGCGCCGGCTTGAATCGAGCGATGCTACGATTTTTACCGTCGGCCTGGGCGGCTCCGTTCGCAATTACAAGCCGAAGAAGTCCGCGCAAAACCATCAGCCAACGTTCGAGCGCGCAAATCAGGCGCTACGCGAGATCGCCCGAATCACGGGCGGAAGATCCTACTTCCCTGCATCGCCGGATGATTTCGTCAGCGCCTACCGCGAAATCTCCGCTCAATTGCGGCATCAATATTTGCTCGCGTATCCTCTTCCGGCGCACGATGGTCGAGCGCATTCGATTGAAGTCCGAATTCTAAGTGATCGAGGAAAGGTCCTCGGCGCGACTGGCTCGGCCAACGGCCTTCGCGTTTTCGCGCGTCAATCGTATCTTGCTCCCGCAAACTGACGCGAGATTCGGTACAATCCCGCTGCATCGGGCGGGCAACGCGGTATCGCGAGGCTGCAACCAATCACCATCGGGAGACCTGAATGAAAGTGGTATCAAGGAAGATTTGGGGTGTACGCGCGGCAAGATGGGCCGCAGCAGGCTTAGCGGGAACCGCGTTATGGTTCGGCGCGGCGGCGCAGGAAAATCCGCAGAAGCAGACGCCCGCGACGGACGATATCGAGTTGCGATTCGCGCACGCCGGCAACGTCGCACAAGCGCCGATGGAAGTCCTGGAAAACTGGCTATTCGTTCCGGTGCGAGTGAATGAGTCGAAGCCAGTCATGTTTGAACTCGCCACATGCGAACCGCGGACAATCATCGATCCGGCGCCATGGCTGCCGACGGACGCCAACCCTCAAGCGCCAGTCACCTTCAAGAACACGATTCTGACTTTGCCCGATCTGGACTTACTTGTCCCTCACATCGATCCGAAACCGCTCGCCGGCATTTCCTCGGTAGTAGGGCGGCCGATCGGGGGAGTACTCTCCGCCGATGTGCTCAGCAAGTTCGTCGTCGAGATCGAATACGATCGCTCTTCCATTCATTTTGACGATCCGAAGGCGTATCAATACTCTGGCAAAGGCGTCACGCTGCCGCTTTTTGTCCGTGAGGGGATTCCCCACATCAAGGCGAAGCTCAAGCTGCCCGGCCATCGGGCCATCGATGAGGAATTCGAGATTCGCACGGAATACAACGGCGCGATCGCGGTTTCCCGGGCGACTGCCGCGGCGCACAAAATAAAGATGAGCAAAATCAAGGGTTTTGCGTATCCCGATCTGGATGGCGCCCGGACGCCCAGCACACGCGCGGAAATGCTTTTCGTTGGGCCCTACGCAATCGCCACGCCGCCAGTCGAGTTTCCCGAACCCACCGGCACCGAAGCGCTTCCACACGGCGCAGCCATTGGAAATCTGATCTGGAAAAAATTTCGCGTGATTCTGGATCTGCCGCACCAGCGGATGATCATCGAGACGAACTCGACCTATCCGAACAATATCGAACTCGATGGGAGCGGGGTAGCCGTGCTCGCCAAGGGGCCCAATTTCAAAACGTTCGAGGTCGCGGGAGTAGCCCCGCGCTCGCCAGGCTCCGATGCGGGCCTGCAGAAAGGCGACGTCATCGCGGGAATTGACAATCAGGCGGCTGCCGATTTGACGCTCGCCGATGTTCGAATGATGTTCGCGGACCTCGACCACGACTACAAATTGACCGTGCTGCGAGCCAACAAGCCTCTCGAAATGAAATTGCACACAAAGCATCTGCTCTAGCGGGCGCGATATCAAACCGCAGAAAATTCCAGCAGAAATTGATGGATCGGATGCGGCAGGAGCTATTCGTTGAATCCGCGCAGCGTCTCAGCCATCTTGGTGAGCCGGTCATCCACGCGGGCAAACACCGAGCCCGGCTCAAATTTGCCAGTGGAGTCTCGAGTTCCGGCGCGAACACCGGTGAGGCGTTCGATGCCCTCGGGAACCGTGGCCACCGGGTAAATGTGGAATTGGCCCCTGGCAACGGCCGCGATCAAATCGTCGCGGAGCATTAGGTCTTCGACGTTCTCGCTCGGAATCAGGACGCCCTGCTTGCCCGTCAGGCCTTTGAGCCGGCAAACATCGAAGAATCCTTCAATCTTTTCGTTTACACCGCCGATCGGCTGGATATCGCCTTGCTGGTTGACGGAGCCGGTCACGGCGAATTCCTGAGAAATCGGCAAATCGGCAAGCGCAGAAAGCAACGCGTAAATTTCGGTGGAGCTTGCGCTATCGCCATCCACGCCGGAATACGATTGCTCGAAGCAGATGCTGGCGGAGAGCGAAAGAGGCTTGTCCTGGGCGAAGGAGCGTCGCAGATAACCGCCGATAATCTGCATGCCTTTATCGTGGAATTTTCCGCTGAGTTTCGCTTCCCTCTCAATATTGATCAGCCCAACTTTCCCGAGGGAGACGGACGCCGTGATGCGCGTCGGCTTGCCGAATGCGTATCCGCCGATTTCGAGAACCGCGAGGCCGTTCACCTGGCCGACGCGTTCGCCGGTCGTATCAATAAAGATTTGGTGCTGCTCGATCATTTCACGAATCTTGGTTTCGGTGAGGTTGTGACGTTCGATCTTGGCGTCGAGCGCTTTGCGAACGTGGTCGCGCGTGACGAGGGCGGAGCCATTCTGCAGGCGCGCGAGATAGCAGGCCTCGCGGGCAACGTCTGCGATCTCGAAAAAACGCGCAGTAATTTTGCCTCGGCGTCCCGCGCAGCGCACGCCGTGCTCGAGCAAGGCCGCTACCGCGCTGCGATCGAAGGCGTAGAGCTTTTCGTCCTCGGTCAGTTTTCGCAGCCGTCCGCTCAGATGGCGGATGACTTCCGAGCTCCAGCGCATCTCTTCGTCAAACTCGACCCGCACCTTGAAGATTTTCCGGAAATCTTCCTCGTAGTTGTAGAGCAGCTCGTACATCTCGCGGTCGCCGATCAGGATGATTTTGGCGTTTACTTCAATCGGCTCCGGCTTCATTGCGGCTGACGAGAACGGGAAGAAGACGTCAACGGGCTGAATTTCGAGCTTTCCATGGTTGAGCGTTCGCTTCAGAGTGCGCCAGACTCCGGGCTCCGTGAGCGTATCGATCGCATACATGATCAGATATCCGCCATCGGCGCGCAGAAGCGAACCTCCGCGAAGGTCCATGAAATCCGAGTTCCATCCGGCCCGGTTGTCGTAGCTGCGATGGACCGTGCCGAAGAGGTTTGCGTAGGTGGGAACCGTCTCGAAAATCACAGGGCAAGCATCGTGCTCGGAATGCGCGAGGATGACGTTCACACCGTAGACGCGAAACGGGTCACGCTCCTGGCGCTCGAGATGCGGCCCGCCTCCGCCTTCGGAAGGCGGCTGCTCTTCCTCGCCTTCGCGCTCCTTGAAAGGTTCAAGATTATCGAGAATGTGATGTCGAACTTCCTCGAGGTATTCCGTCACATGCTCGTTCGCATATTTTTCCTTCAGCTCCTCGATCACCCCATCCACGAGAACGGAGGCGGCTTCCTGCTCGAGATAGCTCATCTCGCTGGCGAGTTCTCGGGATAGAGATAGCGTTTTTCGATACACGACCGTGAATTCCTGCCGGAACTGATCGTACTTGCGCTCGATATCTTCAGCGGCGACGGTCTCGAGCTTTCCATCCTGCACCAGCTTGGGAATTTCTTCGATCGGCACCATCTGGCCTTCGAGGACCGGAAATATTTCCGGGAGCGCGACGGCGCCGACCTGCATCCGGCCGAGCGCGAACTGCTCGCGAGAAATGCGGCGCGTGAAGTCGTCCATCAACTCCTTTTCGCGCACAGTGAACCGCTCGACGATACGCGCCTTTTGACGCTGGAACGGCTCGCCCTCAAAAACCTGCGGAATTCTCCGGCGCAAGAACTCAATGCCCGATTCCATCTCCTTCTTGAAGGCGTTGGCCTGGCCTCGCGGCAATGTCAAGAGTCGCGGGCGGTCGGAGCTCATGAAATTGTTGACGTAGCAGCGATCCGGAGCGAGCTCGCGCGCCGGGTTCAAGCGCTCGACCATGCGCCGCACCATGCCCCCACGGCTCGTTCCGGAGAGTCCGCAAATGAAGACGTTATAGCCCGAGGCGGTCAGCTCGACGCCCATCTGCAGTGCGCGAAGGGCGCGTTCCTGGCCCATTTCGCCCTCGACGAGAGGAGCCTCGCTGGTTGTCGCAAACGGGACCAGCGACGCATCGCAATGCCAGCGCAGCTTTTCCGGCGGCAGCTCATTCGTTACAAGTGTTGTCTTGTCACTCATGTTGCGCACTGAGGGACGTACTCTAGCATGCCGCCGTTTCGGCGTGAAACCGCTTCACGCGATGACGTGCCGTTTCGGTCCCGGGTCTGTATAGATCTCCAGGACGCAGGCAGCCGTCGCGATAATGATCGGGCCGAGAACTACGCCAAGGACTCCAAAGACCATGATTCCGCCGAGGACGCCGATGAACACCACGAGACCGCTCAGCTGGGCCCGGCCGCTGATCAGCCACGGCCGCAGCACATTCTCAACTACCGCAGCGATGCAGACACAAGCTGCCACGAGAGCGACGGCTCGGGAGACGTGTCCTTGAGCGGCCAGCCAGATCGCGGCGGGCGCCCAGACCACCGACGAGCCGATGACCGGCAGAATCGAGCATAGCGCCATGATGACGCCCCAGAAGAGCGCCGCGTGAATCCCGACAATCGCGAACATCACGCCGTCTACAAATCCGTGGACGACAGCGGTGGCGAGGGTCGACAGAACAGTCGCAAAGATGAGATCGTGCGCTTCGCCTATCATGCGGTCGCGGTGTTCAGCCTCGAACGGAAGAAGCTTGCGAATCCGTACCACAATCTTTTCACCGTCGCGAAAGAGATAGAACATCGCAAGAATCATGACGATAAGGTCGAAAGCGAATCGCGCGAGATGCTGGAGTACGACGCCGAGCTCCGATGCCAGATAGCCTGCGAACTCCTCGGCATGATCCCGCACCAGGCCATTCAGATCCGTCGAGGATTGAGCGGCGAACCAATTTTCCAGAGATATCCAGGTATTATTCGCCCACTCGTACCGGCCGTTTGCGATATCGCTCTGCATCGAATGCGCGATTTGAATTCCCTGGCGCACGAATGCGCCGGACATGAGGATCATCGGCACCACGAGAATCAGAGTCACGGCGGCCGTGCTTGCAATTGCCGAAACGGTTTTGCCCCACCGCTTCTCCAACTTTCGACGAAACGGAAAGAACACAACCACGAGGACGCCGGCCCAGACCAATGGCGCCAGAAACGGCGCAATGACTCGAAATACCAAATACGCAAGCAAGAGAACGAAGCCATAGAACAGAAGCGCGCCGATTCTCTGCCCGGTGATGGATTCAGTCGCCACTTAATAAGCTCCGATCGAATGAGCCCTTCGCACAATTAGAAGCATTCTCGCCGTTTGTCAACTCCACAACGTCTGCACTAATAGTGATAAGATTGCGCGCAAGAAGGAAACATCGCGTGCCCGAACTTTCCGCGTGCAAACACCTGCGCACGCAGGTGATTGCCAAAGATCAAGACGCGCAGTATGTCGAGTGTCTGGATTGCGGAGAGATCCTCGAGGCGGATGAGCTTCAGAATGATTCTTCCGGCTTCGACGAATCCCTCTCCGACGCTTGAGGCGGACTGCCGGCCGGGAAATCAGCGGATGTCGAGCTGCTTGATGATTCGGGTCACATCCGCGGCCGCAACGTCATAAAGCGAGTGCTCATCCTCCTGCTCGAGCCTCTCGCGCAGGTACTCCGCAGCGATGTAACTTGCCTCGCGATCCGTTAGATTGCGGCCACGTCCGTCACGAAATATCACGAAACCGGGATGCGCGAGCCCGAGCACCACTGCCTTTCCGTCCACGAAAAACTTGCAATCCATCGTGTCGCTATGGCGCGTGGCAATTCCGTTCCAGCAATGTGAAAAACGGCAGCGGTAAACGAAGTTAGTCACCTTGGACGGCACGTCGAACGCGCTGATAAATTCGCTCATCGCACCGGAATTGACAATCGCTCGATGCGGTTGCGCCTCAGCAGCCGCGGTGTTGGTGTCGGCTATCGCTTTGGACTCCGGGGCCGGCTTGTTTTCCGGGACAGAGTTTGAGTTCGGCTTCGACACGGTCGCTTTCGCGCGACGCCTACTTGACCCCGCCGGCAACCACAGGCTGCGCCTGCAAATAATTCTGCACGGCCGCCCCTACGCCTGCGCCTGATGGCACGCGATGACCCTGGTCGAGCAACACTTTCTCAAATGCGCCGAGGAAAAGAAGCACGTTGTTGCGCTGGCTTGAATAGCCCATCAGGCCGACTCGCCAGATCTTGCCTTTGACCGGACCGAGGCCTCCGGCAATCTCAATGTTGAATTCGTCGAGCAATTGCTTCCGGACTTTATGGTCATCCACGCCTTCGGGAATCCGAATGGCCGTCACCGTCGTCAAGCGATCTGCCGGATTTGTGACAAACAATTCGAGACCCATTGCTTCGACACCGGCGACAAGCGCCTGCTGGTTCTGTGCGTGGCGTTCCCAGCGCGCTTCGAGACCCTCCTCGAGCACGCAACGCAAGGCCTCCCGCAACCCGTAGATCAACGAAATCGGCGGAGTATGGTGGTAGAGACGCTCCTTGCCCCAATAATTCATCACGGTCTCGAGGTCGAAATACCAGCTTTGCGTTTTCGTCTTGCGCGCGCGAATCATCTCTTCGGCACGCGCGTTTACGGTCATCGGAGACATTCCCGGAGGAGCGCTGATCGCTTTCTGCGTCCCGCTGAAGCAAATGTCGATTTTTTGACGGTCCACGTCAACAGGCATGCCCGCAAGCGTCGCGACGGTGTCTACAATGAGCAGCGCGCCCAGTTCGTCCGCGACCTTCCGATAGTTGTCAATATTCTGCATGACGGAGGTAGAAGTCTCGCCGTGCGCAAGGCCCACGAATTTGATCTTCTTGCCTTTTCCCGCCCGGCGCACGTCGTTCGGATCCACCGTTCGGCCAAACGGCGCTTCCACTCGCGTCACGGTGGCCGGCGTGCGGCTGGCAATCACCGCCATGCGCTCTGAAAACACGCCGTTGACGCACACCAGGCATTCGTCCCCGGCTTCGAGAGAATTCAGCACCGCGGCTTCAATCCCGCCCGAACCGGACGCCGAAAGCGGAAACGTTACGCGATTGTCCGTGCGGAACACGCGGCGCAAAAGAATCTGCACCTCAGTCATCATATCCGTGAACCACGGATCCAGATGGCCGACGATCGGGGTGGCCATGGCTCGATAGACTCGCGGATCCACGCACGACGGTCCGGGAGTGAGCAAGACGCGATTCGGTGGATTCAGTTCGCCGATGGGTTCATCTCTCATTTTTTCAACCTCGTTTGAAGAACTCGAAAAAGACGCGGCCCGATCTATCTAGAGACCGCCTCCGATGGCACAAGAGCTAAGAAATTGCAGCCCGCTCGAAAGGATAGTTTCTCGAAACGAAGAGCGCGGGTCAACTGGCAAGATGAGAGCCGAGCGAATCCAAATTGTCTCGCCAAAGTCAGGGATTCGGATTCGAGAGACGGCCAGATTTAGTCACGCGAGCGGCCGCGATCTTCGTCCTCGACAAAAACCACACCAACGCCGGTCTTGTACTTGTCCGTAGCGGGTTCGGTGTAAACGACGGTGCCTCGCAAGCTGAGCAGACTCGGATGATTGTCCGCCGCCGAAGCCTCGATTACCACGTGAACGTCCGACTGCAACGCGGGCCGGTTGGCGAGCGCGAGATAAGCGCCGTGAAGGCTCATGTCGCGCACGGTGGCTTTCTCCTCGAATGACGCACCGTCCTCGGTGACGCCGCTGACCGTGGCCGCAAATCGCAAGCGGCGTCTTTGACCGAGGCGCGAGTCCCGCACCGCAACGTCTACGCCTTTGGCGGTGAGCGAAATGGTCATGCCTTCCATAGCCGCCCACGTGGGCCCAAACTCCTGCCGCGCGGCGGAAAGAAATCCATCCACAATCTTGTCAGACGAATCCGGGTCGTGATGGAAGAGGAAAAGATTCTGGGCCTTCACCTGGCGGGCCAGCTTGACACATTCAAGCCAGCTCGAATGGCCCCATCCCTTGCGAGTGCTCGCCAGTTGCTCGGGTGAACATTGCGCATCGCAGATCAGCACGTCCGCACCTGCCGCGAGCTGCCGCAGATTCTCATCGAATTCGGGAACCCCCGGCTCATTGTCGGTGGCGTAGACGATCGAGCCGCCGGGCGTGTCGAGCCTATAGCCCAGACATCCCTGTGGATGATTGAGCCATCGGGTCGTGACGCGAGTTCCGTTCACCTCGAAGCGATCGCCGCCCGAGATCTCTTCGAATTCGCGGTGTGCGGTCAACTTGGTGAGATCCACCGGGAAATAGGGACTGGCAAGCTGGGCTTCCAGAACTTTTCGCAAGCTATTGGGTCCAAGAAACTTGGATTGGAAGCTATAGAAATGAAAGCGATTCTGCGATTGGAAAAAGGGATGGAAAAACGGGATGCCCTGAATGTGATCCCAGTGGTAATGGGTTACGAAGATATGGGCGTCGATTGCGTGGTCCATGGACTTCTCTTCCCACCGGTTTCCGAGCAATCGCAGCCCGGTGCCGCAATCGAGAATAAAACGAGTGTCCGGTGACGTCACAACCTCAATGCACGGCGTGTTGCCGCCGTATCGCCAAGTGCTCGGATGGGGAGTGGGTGTTGAACCGCGTACGCCCCAGAAGACAATTTTGGTTTCAGTGTGAGACATCGATGAATGAGGCGGGATCGTTGGACGTGCCGCAATTGGCTTTGCAGCTCGCGGCGAACGCCAATTCCAACCTCAATTGCATGTTAGGCGGACGCCGAGAGCGAAGTCAATCTGCATCGGACGCTAAAGTTCGGAGCCTGAACATGATGGTTCACCGGTGCACCGAAACTGCAGGTTTGACCGGGATCGCGACGATGCTGCAACTTCTGGTCAAATACGGCGCGAACAGCTCGCGAAGGCGCACGCGCGCCCACGGATGCGTTAGAATCAAACAGATGCACGTCCATGCCCACGGTGCGGAACACGACCCTCACGCACACTCGCATTCACACTCGCACGTCCATATGCACGGAGCCATTCATTCGAAGGGCATGGCGAACGTGCTCGGAGCGGCAGTGGTGGTCACGCTGGCGCTGGTCGCCGTCGAATTCACAGCCGGGTATTTCGGCCATTCCATCGCGCTCATCAGCGACGCCGTTCACAATCTGACCGACGTACCGACCATTTTTATTTCGTGGATCGCGATGCGACTGGCGGAGCGGCCGCCGACGCGGGAACACACTTACGGATACCATCGGGCCGGGATCCTCGCGGCATTCACGAACGCGTTTTTCCTGAGCATAGTGGCTGCGGGGGATTCTGTACGAAGCCATCGCCCGATTGCGCCAGCCTGCCGGAGTCAATGCGGGCGTGATGCTTTGGGTTTCGTTGATTGCCCTGCTCGTGAATGGCGGCATCACCCTTGCGCTGACCTCGGGCCGCCGCGATCTGAACGTGCGCAGCATTCTGGTGCATTCCTTCGGCGATGCACTGTCAAACGTCGGGATCATCGCCGGCGCGCTGGCAATCCGATGGTTTGGCGTCGTTTGGATCGACCCGCTGATCGCCGCGGTGATTGGTGCGCTGGTTTTGTGGTCCGGCTGGGGCATTTTGCGCGAGACGACCCATATACTTCTCGAAGGTCTTCCTCGCGACATGCGGCTCGAAGATGTGGCGCGCTCAATTCTCTCGGTGCCCCGCGTCCATGAAGTCCACGACATTCACATTTGGACGCTCGGCACGGATCTCCAACGCGCTCTCTTGCCATATCCAGATTCCAGATATGCACATGGACGAGAGCGAAAAAATTCTCCTCGAACTCAAAGCAAAACTCACACAGGACTTCGGCATTACCCACACGACGATTCAGTTTGAGCGGGCCGGGCTGCCCGCCCAATCGGGTTACCACATGCCATTGCCCGTCCAGGCGCAGAAGGAATAACAACGAGGAAATCTCGAGACTGAAGTGGAGTGGAGGTACGTGCTCGATCGACGCTAGATCGGAAGCTTGAACGGCGTGCCGCGGTCTTCGTTCGCTTTCGTCGTCGCTTCGGCATCGACATCGGCTACGTTCACAGTGCGTCGCGCACCACTGCTCGTGATGTAAACAAGTTGATACCTTACGGCGCGTGAACGCAACTGCCGTAATCTGCAGTGCCGTTTTTGAGGATCAGTGTGAAATCGCCCAAGTCCGGAATCTAATTCTCGGCTCGTGGGGTGTGTTCTTGCTTCCGGCGGAGCGGCAGCTTGCTCATATGAAAGCGGATTCCTGTTGCCTCCTGCGACGGTTGCTGTGCGGCTTCTTCTGGTGGGGGCCTCAGGCTGAGATTCGTCGGAGTCGTATGGGGAATAATACCCGCCCCCAAGCAGATAGACGCCGGTGAGTCCGCCAATGCGCCGATATCGCGCAGCAAGCGCGAGCTGCGATTGCGTGGCCGAGTTTGAAAGTGCAACCGAGGTTCTGGCAGTCGAAGCCGAGTCCGCCCAATGCCGGTAATGAGTTCGGCAATAGAGCCGTTGTGTTCGGTTTATACAGGTACGCGTGTGAGCTGGCCGAGCCGGATCGCGATCCTGAGGGCTTCGCAGTGAGTCTCACACCCGAAAATGAATGGCCAGTGTGCACGGATCCTGAGTGCCCGGACGATGCGGAGGAATGCGCGCCACCAGCCGCGGAACCCGCTCGCTGCGCTGTAGCCGTGGAGCTCAGACTCGAACGAGAGGACTGCGACGAAGCCGACTAATAGTGATTTTCTCCATGGCCCACCGCCTCTAACCAATACGACGCCCACCGGACCAGACCGGTTGCAGTGCATTGTACTCCTCCGGAAAGGGGCCGGCACGATTTATTGCGCCAGCAAATGGCCCGGCGCGGTGTCTGACAGGCCGGGGCAGTCGATTCGCCACTATCCCCCCGGTCGATTCAGGCTGGACTAAGGATAGGCTTGCTTTCCCCTTTTAATCGAATATGTTATAACCTTCGCGCCGTGGGAATGCATCGTATGGACCACGAAGCTCCGGCCTCGGCGCCGCAGCGGTCATGAGTCGTCACGAGCTGACAGCTTGCGGGCGGACGAGCCATCCGATTTTGCCCGCGATGCTCGGCGAGGCTGGCAGCAAGAAGTTGTAAACTCGTCTGCGCGTCATGTGGTTATTACATGTCGTGTTCGGACTTCTATTGAGGCACGCCCTCGAGCGGTCAGGCCTTTGATAGCTTCACCGGTCGTCCCAAGCCGGTGATTTCAGATTCGAAACGGAATTTGCTCAGGAGGCGAAAACGTGGCACTGCAACTGAGGGAACATGATGTGAATGGGGTCAGCGTGGTCGAGATTGACGGGCGAATCGTGCTGGGCGAGGAGAGCAACGCGTTTCGGGAACGAGTGAAGCAAATGCTCGCGGCCGGGAAGAAGAAAATTGTGCTTAACCTGGCGAACGTCACCTATATCGACAGCGCCGGGCTCGGAACGCTGGTAGCAACATTCCATAGTGCGAAGTCGCAGGGCGCGATGCTCAAGCTCGCGAACCTGGGCGCGAAGTTCAAGGAAGTCTTGCAAGTAACGAAATTGATGACCGTGTTCGACGTGTATGACAACGAGACGGCGGCCATTCAGAGCTTCAAGTAGACGGCGCTACCTTGTGGGCGCGGCATGTTGACGGATCTGCGACAGAGCTTTCATTCTTGCAGAGGCCTGGGGGCAGCCTGCGTTCGGTTTGCGTCAAACTTCGACCTAAAGCCCGTGCCAGATCGGTAAACCACCAGGCCGCTGAGCAGTTCGGGGTAGAAATCTGTCGACTTCTGCGGGAGCACGTCGCCGCCCAGCGCAATCTCCGCCACCTGCTGCACACGTACTGGATTCAAAAGAAACGCGAGTTGCGCTTCGCCGCATCGACCGCCCAGTGCCGTGATCGATCTCCCGCTCGTAGGACACGTTCTGTTCCGGGCCACACGGCTTCGGCCGTAATGCCAAGACATTTTTCAATGAGCAGCCGGTGCAGAAGACAACATCGAGCTCGCGCAGCGCGTGCCGATAGGTCTGGCAGGAGTTGTTCCAGATCGGTATTCCTTTTCAGAAACGAACAGATAAAATGCTCCGCCGCCCGCATAAACGCCATACCATGCCGCTCGTGCTGCTTCAGTCCAGACCTCGGAGAAGGCGTAAAATGCCCCGTTGTTCCTCCCCGTTGGCAAACGGATAGGCGTACCAATCGAAATAAGTCGCGAAGCCTGAGAGCGAAACTTCACAAAGTCGAAATTCGCGAGCCGTGAATCACGCGATGAGTGGGAAGAATCGTCAACCCGCTTGAATGGCTGTTAAAAAATGCCATCATCGCAAATTCGTATGGCGCGTCGGGGCCGGGGCCGCTTGAGCGCGCTCTGCATTCATCGCGATAGTTCAAGCGCGGTCTCGTAGCGGTGGTGGCCGTCCGCGATAATGAGCTTTTGCTTGGCCATCGCCGCGATGATTCGCCGGATTAACCCCACGTCGGTCACGAGCCAAAGTTGATGAACGACCTCGTACTCGTCCTTCAATCCGACTGCCGGAGATGTCCGGCTGATGACGTCGAGCATCGAATCGATCTGCTTCGACGCGGATCGTCGTAGAGCATGAAAAGCGATCCCTGTCTGCGCACGCGTATGGCGCAACAGCTCCAAGCGATCCGCCTTGGGAGCCGAATGGGTCTGCTCGTGGCGGAACACAATTCCGGCGGCATAATCTTCGATGCGACCAAGCGCAACGAATCCACGCCGAACCCGGCGCGTGTTGCTTCCCGGCACGGTAAACTCCTGCGAGTAGGCGTAGATCGCAGGCGTCGCGTCCTGCACCAGAACTCCCGACGCAATCCACTCGTCGAGCTTCGCCGCGGCGCGCGTATAGACGTTGTTTCCGGCAGAATCGCCTGGCAGGACGCTACCTTTTTCCGCTGAAATCAGATTGTAAGGGCTCGCCGCGTAATAGCGTTCCTGCATTTCAGCGGTGATCTTGTCGTAGGGTTGCGTCGTCGCGTCTGAGGGAGAAACGCGCTGCGAATTGTAGCGGTAGGCTCGAAAGGGACGGATGTCAGCCACGGTTTCCTCGGAATGCGCAAACTACACTCGAACCGCGATCAAAGAAGGTAGGAATTGTAGCAGCCCTCCCCAACACGTCCAAACCCGCAGAAATTCGCCTGCCCGCAGCGGCAGGCTCGCAGCGTGGCCTGATAGAATAAAATTCGCGATTGCGAGAGCATCAAATTCATGAGCAGCAGCGTCCAATCATTCACCGGCGTGCGCGTCCTCATTTTTGATTTGGACGGCACGTTGATCGATTCAAAACTTGATCTGGCGTTGAGTGTGAACGCCATGCTGCGGAACGCGGGTCGTCCAGAAATCGCGCACGATGCGATCGGAGGCCTTGTGGGAGATGGCGCGCCTGCGCTCGTCCGGCGCGCTCTTGGCCCCGGCACATCGGACGCCGAAGTCCACCAAGCGCTCGCGTATTTTCTCTCCTACTATCGTGAGCACATGCTCGACAATACGATTCTCTATCGCGGCGTCCTCGATTGCCTCAAAGGACTCGACGGACGTTTACTCGCCGTTCTGACGAACAAGCCCGAACGATTCAGCCGCGAGATCCTCCGTGGCCTCGGCGTGGCTCGCTACTTCCAATATGTATACGGCGGTAACAGTTTCGAAAAGAAAAAGCCCGATCCGATCGGCGTGCAAACTCTGCTCGCGCATTTCTCTGCTGCGCCGCGCGATGCGATGGTAGTCGGGGACTCGCCCGTGGATGTGGAGACGGCTCGAAATGCGGGGACGTGGGCTTGTGGAGTGACTTACGGGCTCGCCAGCCACCGGCTCCCTCAATGTTCTCCAGACTTGCTCATCGACAGCCTTGCAAAATTGCCGCAAATTCTGGAAGGCGGCGCCTCCGAGTGACTGGACCGCGGCGAAGATGAAAACGCGCGGGTCGCACCGTCCACTCATCCTACCCATCATAGTTCTCATTGGGCTTCTTTTTTGGGCGCCAAGCCGTCATCGAATCTCCGCGCGAACCGATCCGATCGCGAAGGCTCTGCAAATACAAAAGTCCACGACTCCAAAAGCATCGAGCAAAGCGGCCGTTGTTCCATTTCGAGTGGGAGAGATACTCGAATACCAGCTTTCCTGGACGTCATTTGTGACTGCCGCGACCGTCCGGCTGAATGTCGTCGAGCGCAGGAACCTTTACGGCTGGGACGCCTGGCATTTCCGCGCCGTGGGCAGCACTGAACCGCCGCTGCGAACGCTCTTCGTCATCGACGACCAATTCGATTCCTACGTCGACGCCGTTACCTTCGCCGGCCATCAATACGAAGCTTATCTGGATGAGCTCGGCCGCAAGGACAAGAACATCATGGAACTTACGCCGCAGGGCAGCGTGCCGCGTGGCAACGTGGCTTCCGTGATCGTTCCTCCCGCGACGCGCGATCCACTTGGATTCCTCGAATCGCTCCGCGCCTACGACTGGGAACACTATTCTGAACTTCGTGTGCCCGTGTTCGATGGAAAGAATCTCTACGACATTCAGGCCATTCGTGAAGCTGTCGACGACAAGATTTCGATCCCGGCACTAAAGAGCGACTGCGTGCGGATCGGGATTCACGTGTTCGAAAGCGGCAAGGAACTCGAACACATCAAAATCGCCATTTGGCTTCAGTCTACGGGCGCGCGAATGCCGCTTGTGATCCAGGCAGATTTGCCGCTCGGTACGTTTCGCATGGAATTGTCGTCATTCGGCGAAGCTGCAAGCGAGTAGCCAGGCCAGATAAATCGGCGGCCCTCACGAATAATCAAGAGCGACAAGAGACGTGCTTTCGGTTGAAGGTCCTATGAATCAGGAACTACCCAATCTTCGGGAGGAAAATCAATCTGCCAGAACATCGGCGAGGGCTTCAGAAATTCGATTCCAACTTGCGCCTTACCGGCCTGCGGCTTGCCGACGAACACCGTTTTGCATTCCAGAGATTTCCGCGTCAGCTTGTGAGTGAGCGTAAGGTGCAGCCCCGACGGAAGCGCGATGGTCACCGACAAGAGGGCTCCGTGAGCATTGACAACGAGCGTCCGGGCTTCTTCCTCGAACTTATTGCCGTCAGGCAGCGTTCCGCGAACGATTACGGGCACGCTCAAAAGGACGCGCGCGCTACGGCGGCGGCCCTGTTCAGTGAGCAAGCTTCCAGTAGGAGATGGTTGGGGCATACTGTAAAAAGATACCGTGAATCGTGTACGCGACGTCAATCCGTTCGCCACGGTTCAGCCTTTCAGTAAACAGGCACGGAATGGAAAACTTTAGGCGACTCTGTCAAAGCAATCGCGAAGCGCACGATGGCTCAACGGTTTGGCCGAGTTCAGCCTTTTCCGCCGAGATCAGGGCAGCAAAGCTTCTCGATCAGAGAACAAACAATGTGTCCAACGGTGATGTGGGCCTCCTGGATGCGTTGCGCGTCGCGCGAGGGGACGTTCAAGAGCAGATCCACGATGTTTCGAATAGCGCCGCCCGTATCCCCGGTCATGGCGACGACAAACGCGCCCTGGCCGCGACCGGCTTTCACGCCTCGAATGACATTTGGGCTGTCACCGCTTGTTGATAACGCCACCAAAACATCACCACTTACGACAATCGACTCGATTTGACGCGAGAAGATGGACTCGATTCCAAAATCGTTCCCCGCGGCCGTCAAAACAGACGTGTTGGTCGTGAGAGATAGTCCGGGCAGAGCCGCGCGATTATGCTTTAGCCGCACAACGAGCTCGGCTGCGAGATGTTGCGCGTCCGCCGCGCTCCCGCCGTTTCCAAAAAAGACGATCTTCTTCCCGCGGGAAACAGCGACGGACGCGACCTCGGCAAACCTCTCTATGTTCGCGAACAATTCCTCGCTGAATCGTTCGCGGACCGCCGCGCTTTCGCGGAGTTGCGCCCGAATTTCTTCGATATGGCTGCTCATTTTGAAATCAGTGAAAGCAGAGACGGTTCGCTATTCGTCAGCACAGCACGATCCTTTCGCGATGCTTCGTGACGCGACGCGTCGCGTTGCGCGTGTCGATGACGAGTTTCGACGCACCCACGATGGCATCGTAATCGTACGCGGAATGATCCGTCGCGATGAGCGCGCAATCGTATGAACCAAGCACCGCGGGCGTAAGTTCGACCGAACGCATCGTCGAGTAATCGTAATGCCGCATCTTGTGCAGCGCCGAAAAGTACGGATCGTTGTAATCCACGTGCGCTCCCCGAGCCATGAGCAGTTCAAGGAGTTTCAACGACGGCGATTCGCGCAAATCATCCACGTCTTTCTTGTACGCGACGCCGAGTAGCAGGATCTTCGAGCCTTTCAAGCTTTTCTGCCGGTCGTTGAGCGCGTCTGCCACCGAGCTGACCACGTGGTAAGGCATCGAAGTATTGATCTCGCCGGCGAGCTCGATGAAGCGCGTCGCAAAATCGTACTCCCGGGCCTTCCACGAAAGATAGTACGGGTCCACGGGGATGCAGTGCCCACCGAGGCCCGGCCCCGGATAGAACGGCATGAAGCCGAACGGCTTGGTTGCCGCGCTGTCGATGACTTCCCACATATCGATGTCCATGCGCTGCCCGAGAAGCTTCAGCTCGTTCACAAGCGCAATGTTCACGCAGCGAAAAATATTCTCGAGCAGCTTCGCCATCTCTGCCGCACGCGTCGAACTTACCGGAACGACCCGCGACACTATCTGTCCATAGAGCGCCATCGCCGCCCGCCGGCTTGGCGGATTTATGCCCCCGACGACCTTTGGAATCTGCGCCAGTTCGAATTGCTTGTTGCCGGGATCTTCACGCTCGGGCGAATACGCGAGAAAGAAATCGGACGATACATTTTCAGAATCAGTCTCGCGCGCGATCGGGCACTTGAGGCCGCTGCGCTCGAGAATTGGCAACACGAGCTGTTCGGTCGTACCTGGATACGTCGTGCTCTCGAGTACAACCAATTGACCGCGCTGCAAATTTGATGAAATGGATTCCGCGGTCTGCTGGACGTAGCTCAGATCCGGTTCGCGCCTCTCATCGAGCGGGGTGGGTACGCAAATCAATACAACGTCCTTATCGCGCAGGCGATTGAATTCCGTCGTCGCATCGAAGCGCCCGCTCTTCACATGCTCGGCGATTTTCGCCTCGGGTATGTGCTGAATGTAGGAGTGTCCCGCATTCAGCTTCTCCACTTTCGATGGGTCGGTGTCGAATCCTGTCACACGATGCCCTGTATCCGCAAAGCGCAGGGCGAGCGGAAGTCCTACGTAGCCGCATCCAATGATTCCAATTTTGATTTGCTTGCCCGCGAAGAATTCCGGTTTGCGATCGGCGCCCATCCGATATTTGCTCCATTCGTGAATTCAAAAATCGCGGGATCAATCGATCCGCTCGAATATAGCAAGAATCGTTAGGGCCTCAAAGGTGGTGCGAGTTGCCGAGAGTTGGAATCAGAACATTAGCTAGGGAACGCGAAGAGAAGCACGAGGCGCGCAGGTGCAAATTGAAGCGCCGCAGCCGGCAAGCCCGACGCTACGGTTTATCGTCTTTCGGCTTGTCGTCTTTGGCCTTGGCGTCCTGGGTTTTTGCCGGCGACTTTGAGGCGAGCGAACGAATGTAGTTGACGAGATTCCAGCGCTGCGTCTCGTTCAGGCGGTCGCCTTCGCCTGGCATGTCTCCGTTGCCTTTCGAAATTATGTAGAAAAACTCGCCGTCGGTTGTGTCTTTGAACGCTGCGCCATCGCGAAAGTCGCGGAGGTCTAACTTCATGTCGGCGGCAAGATCGCCCTTGCCGTCGCCGTCTTTGCCATGGCACATCAGGCACTGCGAATCATAGAGATGTTTTCCATCCGCGATCGAGGCCGCGGAGGTTTTAACGGGATTGGGCCGCTTGGCATCGTCGGCGGGAATTTTGAACTCAGCCGGCGATGCCTTCGGCGCGCTCTTATCGCCTGCCGGGTTCTGTGCAAATACGACACACGCGCTGCAAATCAGGACGAAACTCGCAAAGGCAGTTCTGTACATGCAAACCTCCTGCGGAAGGCGCCGCAGATTTGAGCTGCGCGTCTTGCTGTTGCCCACATTCTATGCCTACTTTGCAAACAATTACCAGCTTCCATTCCCCTGCCGGCAGTTTTTCAGCAGCCGGCGCGGCCGCGCGGAACTCAATCGATTCCCACTCCGGCGGTCTGAAGAAAATCCTCAGTGCCGGAGTTTGGACGAATCTGGCCGATAGTCTATCCTGTACGGCTGGAGACGCGCAGTTCGAGACAGGAGGTCGGCAAATGATCGTCGGAGTCCCTCGCGAGAGCTTTCCGGGCGAACGCCGCGTCGCACTGGTCCCGTCGGTCATTCCAACTCTTGCGAAGGCAGGCATGGAGGCGCTAATCGAAACAGGCGCGGGACTCGAAGCCGGTTATCCGGACACCGATTACACTGCCAAGGGAGCGAAGATCGCTGCGAGCCGCGCGGAAGTATTTCGCGACGCCGACATTATCGTGCAGGTGCTGTGCTACGGCTCGAACGACAAGACCGGCGCAGCAGACCTGCCCCTGCTGCAGCGCGGCCAGACGCTGATTGGATTCCTGCGGCCGGTCGGCGCGCTTCACACAGTGCAGGAAATTGCGGCCACCGGTGCGACGTCATTTTCTGTCGAACTCATGCCGCGAACGACCCGCGCACAGAGCATGGACGCGCTTTCTTCCATGGGGACGATTTGCGGCTACAAGGCGGTTCTCGTCGCAGCGGAAACGCTGCCGAGGATCGTCCCGATGCTGACGACAGCGGCGGGAACGATTACTCCCGCGCGCTTTCTAATTATCGGGGCAGGCGTCGCTGGGCTCCAGGCGATCGCGACGGCAAGGCGCCTCGGAGCCGTGGCCTCCGCCTACGACTTGCGCCCCGCCGCCAAGGAGCAGGTACAAAGTCTCGGAGGCCGGTTCGTCGAGCTTCCCATCGAAGCGAAGGATGCGGAAGACGCCGGCGGTTACGCACGCGCGCAGGACGAATCGTTCTACAAACGGCAGCGTGAGTTGTTGGGCCGGGTGGTTGCTGAGAGTGACGCGGTGATCACCGCGGCGGTCGTGCCGGGCAAAAAGCCGCCCGTGCTGGTAACACGCGAGATGGTGGCAGGGATGGGCCCGGGCTCCGTGATCGTCGACCTGGCTGCCGAGCGCGGCGGCAATTGCGAGTTGACGCGTACGGGAGAAAATACTGTTGTAAACGGCGTGACCATCATTGGGCGGATCAATTTCGCGTCGACGGTGCCTTATCACGCGAGCCAGATGTACGGCCGCAACATCACCGCGTTCCTACTCCATCTCGTTAAGGACGGCAAGATTAGTCTCGACACGACTGACGACATCATTGCGAGCACGCTCGTGACACACGCAGGAGAAATCGTGAATCCTCGCGTGCGCGAGTTTTTCTCGCTGCCTGCGCTAGTCACTCAATCCAAGGAGGTGAGTTGATGCAGTCGGACCTGATTACGAGTTTATACGTCTTCATGCTGGCGGCATTCATCGGCTTCGAAGTCATCCGCCGGATCACACCCCTGCTGCACACGCCGCTGATGTCGCTGACAAACGCGCTCGATGCCATTGCCGTGGTCGGCGCGATTATTCTGGCCGGCGAGCGCAAGTCCACCCTCGCTACCGTTCTTGGAACGATTGCGATTGTGGCCGCCACCAGCAACATCGTCGGCGGCTTTCTCATCACCGACCGCATGCTGAAAATGTTCAAATCGAGCCGTCCGCCGAAACCATGATCCCGGCTGCGACAACAGATCACATCATCGAAATCACGTATCTGGCGGCGACCGTACTTTTCATATTGTCGCTGAAGTGGATGAACTCCCCCAGCACGGCACGCCGCGGCGTCTGGGCCGGCGAGCTCGGCATGCTTCTCGCAGTCGCGGGCACGCTCCTGCACCACGGCATCGTGGATTACAAGTGGATCGCCATCGCTTTGGTGCTTGGCTCGATTATTGGCGTGCCCCTTGGCGAGGTTGCAATGACGGCGGTCCCGCAACGAACCGCGCTGAGCCATGCATTCGGCGCCTGCTGCGTCACGCTCGTCGGCACGGCCGAATTCTATCTTCGCACTCCGAATGTCCCGCGATTGATGATGGCAATTCTCTCGATGGAGGTCGTTCTCGGATCTCTCACGTTCACAGGCAGTCTGATGGCTGCCGGAAAACTGCAGGAACTTCTGCCGCAACGGCCGATCACGTACAAAGGCGCCAACGTCGTCAATCTTTCGGTCCTCGGAGTCGCGGTTCTGGTGGCAGGTTTTCTGGTCGCGCATCCGGAACGCACGGCGCTATTTCCAGTGATCATTGCTGTGCCGCTGCTCTTCGGCGTGCTGATGATCATTCCGATCGGCGGCGCGGACATGCCGACGGTAATTTCGCTCCTGAATTCTTACGCGGGCCTATCCGCTGCGGCCATGGGATTCGTCCTCGACAGCAAACTTCTTATCATCGCCGGCGCTCTTGATGGCGCTTCCGGCTTCATTCTTTCCGTCAACATGTCAAAGGCGATGAATCGCTCCTTCACCAATGTGCTCTTTGGCGCATTTGGTCAGGAACAAACTACAGTCGCTGGCGCGCAGGAGGCGCGTCCGGTTCATAGCGCGACCGCGGAGGAAGCGGCGGCGATTCTGGCGGCCGCCAACAAAGTGGTGATTGTTCCGGGCTATGGCATGGCCGTCGCGCAGGCGCAACACAGAGTCCGCGAACTCTACGACGTACTCACTAAGCGCGGCGTGGACGTGAAGTTCGGCATCCATCCCGTGGCCGGCCGCATGCCAGGCCACATGAACGTGCTTCTCGCCGAAGCCGATATTCCCTACGACAAGCTGCTGGATATGGACGATATCAATTCCGAATTTCCGCAGACCGACGTGGCTCTGGTGATCGGGGCAAATGATGTGACGAATCCGGCGGCGCGCAACGATAAGTCGAGCCCGATCTATGGCATGCCGATCCTGGATGTCGACAAAGCGCGCACGGCGATGGTGATCAAACGCAGCATGAACCCCGGATTCGCCGGCATCGATAATCCGCTCTATTACCTCGACAACACGCTGATGCTCTTCGGCGATGCCAAGGCTTTCGTCGGCGCCATCGTGCGCGAGCTTACGGGCGCGGGACACAGCTGAGCGAATGGCCGCCAAAATCATCGTCGTAGGAAGTTTGAACACGGATCTCGTGGCGTGCGCGGCCAGAATTCCGGTCGCAGGAGAAACTATCGGTGGCCACACGTTCTTGTCCGCCTGTGGCGGCAAGGGAGCGAATCAAGCTTACGCCGCCGCTCGGTTAGGCGCTCATGTTGAGATGATTGGCAAGGTCGGCGACGACGACTTTGGCAAGCAGATGCGCGCCAATCTCGAGCGCGTCGGCTGCGACACGGGCGGCGTCGGCACGATCGCAAACCTATCGAGCGGGATCGCGCTCATTTTCGTCGCGGATACTGGCCAGAACTCGATAATCGTGGTGGCCGGAGCGAACGATCGTCTCGCGCCCGCAGATATCGAAAATTCGCGCGAGAGTTTCCGTGGAGCTTCCGCTCTTCTTCTCCAGCTCGAAACGCCGCTGGCTACGGTTCAGTCGGCGGCAGCCGGAGCCCGCGCCGCCGGAGTGCGCGTGATCCTCGATCCCGCACCTGCGCCAGAGCGCGCGTTGCCGAGCGATCTACTGCGCCTCGTGGATATTCTGACGCCGAACGAATCAGAAGCGGCAATTCTCGCGGAATTGCCGCCGGGTAGGATGAACGTCACGCAAGCCTTTGAAGTCGCGAAGAAGCTTCAACACTTCGGCCCGCGTACGGTGATCGTGAAACTGGGCGATCAGGGATGTGCCCTTCGAGACGGAAACGACGAACATGCGCTGGCCGCCCCGCACGTGAAGGCCGTAGACACAACCGCGGCCGGCGATGTATTTAACGCAGCGCTCGCTGTGGCGCTGGGCGAGGGCTCGGATATGATTTCCGCATGCCGGTTCGCCAATCGCGCAGCGGCGCTTTCAGTAACGCGCCGAGGAGCTCAGCCAGCGGCGCCTTCTCGCGCGGAGCTCGACGCATTTGCACTCTGAGGCGTGGCGCGTACGCATGCGCGTCCGGCATTCAGCCGGTAGCCCGGATCGCGGATTCTACGCCGCTGCCTCCACCAGCTCCAATTGTGGTCGACGCGCAGCGACGCGCGCTCGATTCCACGCCACCACGCCGTAACACATCATGATCGCGATCAGCGGATCGATTGGATGGCGGAAGGAGAGCCGCGCATGCGTGACATAGTACGGGATGGGAAAGACCAGGATGGGGATGAGGACTGGCATAATGTCCCACCATTTGCCGTTTCGCCAGGCATAGACGAAGCCGAGGATCATGAGCGCCGCTACCGGGCCGTTGAATAGCAGGTTCACGAAGTCGTATCGTGTCCAGACGCCGGTCCACATGTATGCGATGCGACGGAGAGTGACCACCACGAAATATTTCGGATGCTCGCGGATAAAATTCGACGTCTCTGCTTTCTTCGCGTCCATGTAGCCGAGTTCACCCAACTGCATCAGCTGCGCAAATTCCTTCAAGTTCTTGTACGGATGCACGGACTGGAATGGCTCGGTCATGCTCGCGTCTCCGCCATTGCCGATGTGCATCTCGAGCCAGAAATTGTCGCGGAACGGAATAAATCGATGGAATGTACGGTAGTTCCGGACCGCCCATGGTGTGGAGAGAGCGATAAAAACGAGCGCAGACGCCGCGGCCGGCTTCAACCACTCCAGATGAGCGTTGTGGCGGCGCAGGACGACCCAACCTCCCAGAAATGGCAGAGTGATCAAGACGGCCGGACTCACGAGTCCCTGAACCGCCCATAGTGCGCCCCAAAGCAGCCAGTCGCGCAAACGCCGGCTATCGATTAGCTCGCTTGTAAGCCAAAAGATGAACGCGGCAATCATGCAACTCAGAGAGTTCTCCCAAATTCGATCGATGGCGAGATGGATTGAGTAAGGAAAGAACACCCACGTCCATCCACAAACGATCGCAATATTCTCGTCGAAAATTCGCTTGGTAAGCCAGTAGACCGGAAAGCACGTCAGCGCTGCGAAGAGGCAGTTCAATACGAGCATGAAGGACGCGGCGCCCGCCGAATACACACCGAACATCTTCATTCCGATGGCGCACAGAGCGGGATAGGCAGGCGCGACTTCCGCAGTGGGCCCGGTCGGCCGGTAAATCGGATTCGCAAATCCGTGGCCCTCTGCGAGCGACTTACCGATGTGGCCCATTTCCCCGCCAAACGCCCAGTGATCCTGAATCGGCGGCAAGTAATCCTGCACGGTTCGCGTCGCCATACCCAAACGTAATAATAATGCAATGATAAACATCCATCGCACAGATTTTGCCGATGCCAGGACACGCGGCAAGGCAGAAAACCGGATCGTCGTCCATGCCGACGAAACCAGGCCGGAGATTCCCTTGCGCATGTTCATAGCCTCAGGAGATGGATGCCTTGCCGCGCCCCTGCCACGCTAACTACTTGTGCGACTGCGTCAGGACGCGCATAGGCAGACTTCTGGGATGAGCCGTTCTTTGCTTTGCGAGCGCCACGGCGTACGCGGTAGGAGCGCGCCGCGAGCGGGCGAGCTCGGATAAGCACCGAAGAAATTCGATCTTGTCTCTGAAGCTCAGCTTCGACTCGCCGTGGGCCCGCGCCGGAAATCTCAACGGAATCTCCGCATACCGTGCGCCGTGACGCAACAACTCGCACAGAAACCACGACTGGAAGGAATACCCGCGCGTCGAGTGCGGTCCGAAATCGCACGCCGCGACGAGGTCAGCCCGAATGCAGCGATAACCGGAGGTGCAGTCGGATATCGGCGGAATTCCGCCGAACCACTGGACGAGCTTCGTCCCGACTACGCTCATCGCCCTACGGTGCCACGGAAAGTCCTCCAGGGCCCCGCCCTCGGCAAATCGCGAGCCGATCACCAGATCATACCCATCATTGCTGCGCGCGATGAATTGCGGGAGGAGCGCCGGGTTATGTTGAAAATCAGCATCCATTTGCAGAATCAATTCAGGCCGGAGCAGTTCGATGGCGTGGGCGATACCGCGCTTGTAGGCTTCGCCCAACCCGCTTTTCTTTCCGGTGATCAGGTGCAGGTGCGGAAAAATCGCCATTGACGAACGCACAGATTCGCCCGTTCCGTCCGGTGAATTGTCGTCCACCACGAGAACGTGAAGCTCGTGCGTTGATATTCCGTGTGATTCTTGGAAAATTAGCGGCAAAAGCCGTCGGATGTTTTCGCGTTCGTTATAAGTCGGAAGTACGATACATGCAATCTTCCTTTGCAGATTTTCCCTCAAGGCCGTCCCCCTCATCTGGAGCACTAGGTACGAATTTGCACGTTACAGCCGCTGGGGTTTTTGAAACGATTACGCTCGCCGGGGATCTCCGGCGCTGTTACACCTCGTTTGCCGTTGTCTTGACGAACGCGCCATCAACCCGGGGGACCATCGGCTGGGCCAGGAAACGAAGTCGCGCTGCTTCGCCATCAAAAAATGTCCACGTCGCACTGCTCTCGATACGATGCCGGCCACATAGTTCGGTTACGCATTATTTGACGCTGTCCTTCACCTAGCGTACTTATGATGCCACTTACCTAAGAGATGATGCTCGAAATCGTTAGACGAATTAAAACGGGAACCCGCGCTGCGTGTCCTCCAATTACTTTTGACGCTTCGCCCATAATTCCGGATGCGCGCTCGAAGCATGCAATCGGTTGGTCGAGTTGCGCTTTTCCGTTGCACAGAGAAAGTGGCTGGCGATTGAAGGCGGCTTCCAAGTCAGTCAAACTGCAAAGGCCTGCTCGGGCCACCGTGTGCAGTCACGCCTTGAAGGGCTACAATCGCCAGCCACGATTCACGCACTCACAATAAATTCCCAGCGGACCCGTGACAATCAGAGAAAATCTGTACGAGACGCTGGATGCACCCTTACGAGGATGTCGGCCAGACTTCAATGCCCCAGATCAACCAGCACCACGAAATATTATTAGAAGCCTTTTCAAGCGTTCAGACATGCAGTGAAACCATCTCCATCCACACGCGCGAGAAGTTTAAGTACCAAAGAGGAACGGCTGGGGTTCAGTTCGATGCAGACAGGACCTCATCCCGTGCCGCCATCGCCTTGATCGGTATCGATACTTCGACAGTCGTCCCTGGATGCGCGTTGCGCAAGTGTAGCTCGCCACCCAGCTCCTTTACCCGCTGAACCATTCCGCCAATGCCGACGCCGATACTATCGGGCTGGAGCGATTCGATTCTTCCGGAGATCCCCTTCCCGTCATCTCGAACGATTCCAACCAGCCGGTCTTCATTCTTTTGCAGGATTACGGCGGCTTTGTGAGCGCCCGAATGCCGGAACACGTTAGTCAGGGCTTCTTGAATGATCCGAAAAATCGCAGTCTCGAGTTCCGGTGTGAAGCGCGGGAAATCCAAAGGAACCACTTCAATCGTAGTTTCAACGCCGCTGCGCTTGGTCAGGCCCTCCACGTACGATCGCAGTGCAATCTGCAATCCAACTTCGTCGAGCATCGGGGGATGCAGGAGATGGGATAAACTTCGCACCTGCTGGATCACGGAATCGATTAAGCCGCTCAGTTCTCCGGCGATCTGCCCGGTCGCCTTTGTCGAACTCGGGTCTGCGACGAGTTGGTCCGCCATCATCTTCGCGGCGCTAAGCTCCTGTCCCAGCCCGTCGTGGAGCTCCCTGGCGATCCGCCGCCGTTCTTCGTCCTGCGTAGTGATCAAACGCGTGGATAAACGGTCGAGATCGTTATTCAGGTTCTGAAGCTGCCGCGTTTTGCGATGCAGTTCTGCAAACACGCTGACTTTCGCGCGCAGCAATTCGGGAACGACCGGCACCGAAATATAATCCACCGCTCCGCTGGCGTATCCCTTCAGGCGATCCAGATCGGTCAGGTGAACTGCCGAAATAAAAATGAGCGCAGTTTTCTGAAATCGTGGGTGCTGGTGGATCATGTCGGCCAGCTCGAATCCGTCCAGCTCCGGCATGCTGACGTCCAGTAGCACGACGGCAACATCCGATCTGAGCAGATGGTCCAGCGCTTCTCGCCCGGAGGTGGCTTTGATTAGGTTTTCGCCAAGTTCCGCGAGAATGGCCTCGTAACTCAGAAGCTTCGCGGGCTGATCGTCAACCATCAGGATATTGATTTTTTCCGGTGTAGCCATGTCCACCTCTCGATAGATGCCCGTATTGCCTACCGGTGTAGCCACACGCGCAGAGATGACAGCAATTGCTCCGTGTTTACGGGCTTGGCCAAATATTCGGAGGCTCCTGCTTCAAGGCACTTCTCGCGATCTCCCTTCATGGCCTTGGCGGTCAGGGCGATAATGGGAAGCCGCCGGAACAACGAATTTTGGCGGATCACCTGCATCGTCTCGTATCCATCCATCTGCGGCATCATGATGTCCATGAGCACAATCGCCACATCCGGCGTGGATTCAAGCATGGTGATGGCCTCGCGCCCAGTTCCCGCGGTCAACACGGTCATGCCTCTCCGTTCCAGCACGCTGCTCAATGCAAAGATATTTCGAACGTCGTCGTCAACTACCAGCACTTTCTTGCCGATAAGCGCCTCATCGGAACGATGCAGTTTTTCAAGCATCTGCTGCATCTCGATGGGCAAATCGGCAACCACTCGGTGCAGGAAAAGCGCCGTCTCGTCGAGCAGCCGTTCGGGCGACTCAACGCCCTTCACCACCACGCTTCGAGCAAACGTACGCAACAGCGCGTCTTCCTCGGGCGATAGTTCTTTCCCTGTAAACACAATCACCGGCAAATCCGCCACTGCCGGGCTGTTTCGCAGTTGATCCAATACGTCGAAACCGGACATATCGGGAAGCCGCAGATCCAGCACCACGCAATCGAATCGATGCTCGCCAATCGCGTTGAGCGCTTCACTACCGGTTGATGCGACCGAAACATCGAGATCTTCGAAGTCGAGCAAAGTCCTGATGCTCAGCTGTTCCGCCGGATTGTCTTCGACCACCAACAGATGCTTCCGCCGCGGTGTTACATAGTCTTTGATCCGTCCCAGCGCAGCCTCAAGCCCCTCCGATGAGACTGGCTTGGTAACGAACGAGAATGCGCCGCGCGAGAGGCAGTGATGCCGGTCTTCATCGAGTGTCAGCATCTGTACTGGAATATGGCGCGTGTCCGGATCCTGTTTCAGATGGTTCAAGATCGTCCAGCCGAGCATATCCGGAAGAAATACATCGAGAGAAATGGCCGTGGGATGAAACTCGCGCGCCAGAGTAAGGGCTTCGGCTCCGCGCATGGCCACTAGAACTTTGAAGCCTTTGTCGCGTGAAAGATCGCGCAAGATGCGTGCGTAATGCGGGTCGTCTTCCACGATCAGCAGGACCGGATCTCCCTCGCTGAGATTTTCTCGATCGTCGGTGATCTGCTCAGCGGCACGATCCGAGACATTCGCGACCGGCAGCTTTAGTGGTGGACCAAACGACGCGCTTGTGGTTCCAGCAGGCTGACCTGAGGACGCTCCCACATAGCTCTGTGGCAGATAAAGGGTAAAGGTGCTTCCCTGCCCCGGAGTGCTGCGTAGCTGAATCTCGCCTCCCAGAAGATTGGAAAGTTCCCGGCTGATCGCCAGGCCCAGGCCAGTGCCTCCATACTTTCTGCTGGTGCCGGCGTCGGCCTGTTGAAATGCTTCGAAGATAATGCGCTGCTTCTCTTGCGGAATGCCAATGCCGGTATCCGAAACTTCAAATGCAATCACCGAGGCTGCGGTGTTGAGGATGGCGCGGTCTTCGCTCCATCCCCGGTCGGCTACGGAGACGGACAAGGACACCGTTCCCCGATCCGTGAATTTAAAAGCATTCGACAACAAATTCTTGAGCACTTGCTGCAACCGCTTCGAGTCCGTAACAAAACTACGCGGCAGCCGCGGATCGCTGTGTAGTTCAAACGTAAGCTTCCGGTTGTCTGCCTCGTGACGGAACGGCCGCGCGACCATTTCGAGCAGGCTCGTGAAGAACACTTCCTCCGCATCCACCGAAACAGTTCCAGATTCGATCTTCGAGAGATCGAGAATGTCGCTGATCAGGTTCAGAAGGTCCGTTCCTGCGCCGTGGATCGTTCGCGCAAATTCGACTTGCTTCGGAGTCAAATTGCCGTCCGGATTGTCCGTGAGCTGCTGGCCCAGAACCAGAATGCTATTGAGCGGCGTGCGCAGCTCGTGCGACATGTTCGCGAGGAATTCCGATTTGTACTTGGACGTGAGCGCCAGCTCCTTGGCCTTTTCTTCCAGCGCGCCGCGAGCCTGCTCGATTTCCTGGTTCTTGCGCTCGACTTCCACGTTGCGCTCGGCGAGTTGCTGCGCCTTCTGCGCCAACTGCTCGTTGGTTTGTTGAAGTTCTTTCTGCTGCGCTTGCAGTTCGCCGGCAAGCTGCTGCGATTGCTTCAAGAGCCCTTCCGTTTGCATCGTGGCTTCAATGCTGTTCAGCACGATCCCGATGCTCGACGTGAGCTGCTCCAAAAACGCGACCTGCGATGCCGTAAACGCGCTCAGCGAAGCCAGCTCGATGACCGCCTTCACTCGATCCTCGAACAGCACCGGTAACACGATGACGTTCCGTGGTACCGCTCGGAACAAGCCCGAGCGGATCGAAACGGTCCCTTCCGGGAAATCGGTAAGCAGCATCCTCCGTTTCTCGGAGGCGCACTGGCCAATCAGGCCTTCTCCCATCCTCACATTTTCCGTGTGGCCGTTTTGCCCTTGATCCGCAAACGACGATAGAAGCGCCATGCCTGACGACTCTTCCGGTTCCATTTGATAGATCACGCCCTGCTGCGCACTCACCAGCGGCGCAAGTTCCGAAAGAAGCATTCGACCCACGGTCGTGAGGTCTCGTTGTCCTTGCAACATACCTGTGACGCGCGCAAAGTTGGTCTTGAGCCAGTCTTGCTCCGTGTTGCGGTCCGTGGTTAGCCGCAGGTTGTCGATCATGGTGTTGATGTTGTCTTTGAGGTCCGCCACCTCGCCGCTCGCTTCCACCTGAATCGAGCGCGTCAAGTCGCCCTTGGTCACCGCTGTCGCCACTTCGGCGATCGCGCGGACCTGGTTGGTCAGGTTATCCGCAAGCAGGTTCACGTTTCCGGTCAGATCTTTCCAGGTTCCTGCAGCGCCGGGCACGTTCGCCTGCCCGCCAAGTCGTCCTTCCACGCCGACTTCGCGCGCGACCGTCGTCACCTGATCGGCGAACGTAGCCAGGGTATCCGTCATGTTGTTGATGGTGTCGGCGAGAGCGGCGACTTCGCCCTTCGCGTTTACAGTCAGCTTTTGCTTCAGGTCGCCGTTCGCGACCGCGGTCACCACCTTCACGATTCCGCGGACTTGCTCCGTGAGGTTCGCGGCCATCACGTTCACGTTGTCAGTCAGGTCCTTCCACGTGCCCGCCACGCCAGTTACCTGCGCCTGGCCTCCCAACTTTCCGTCCGTGCCCACTTCGCGCGCGACGCGCGTCACTTCGCCCGCGAAGGCGTTCAGTTGGTCCACCATGGTGTTGATGGTTTCTTTCAGCTCGAGAATTTCACCTTTCACGTCCACCGTGATTTTGCGCGAGAGGTCTCCGCGAGCAACAGCCGTCGTCACCGCCGCGATGTTTCGAACCTGCGCCGTCAGGTTTCTCGCCATCGCGTTGACCGAGTCCGTCAGGTCCTTCCAGGTCCCTGCCACACCCGGCACATTCGCCTGTCCGCCGAGCCGGCCTTCGCTGCCGACTTCGCGCGCCACGCGCGTGACCTCCGCGGCGAAGGACCGCAGCTGCTCAACCATCGTGTTCAGCGTTTCTTTGAGCTGCAGAATTTCACCGCGGACGTCGACCGTGATCTTCTTCGAAAGGTCGCCCGTCGCGATGGCCGTCGCTACTTCGGCGATGTTCCGAACCTGGTCGGTCAGGTTGCTCGCCATGAAGTTCACGTTGTCCGTCAGGTCTTTCCACGTGCCTGCCACGCCCGGCACGTTCGCCTGTCCGCCGAGTCTTCCTTCCGTGCCCACTTCGCGCGCCACGCGCGTCACTTCGCCCGCGAACGCGTTCAACTGGTCCACCATCGTGTTGATGGTGTTCTTCAGCTCGAGAATTTCGCCCTTCACGTCCACCGTGATCTTGCGCGACAAGTCGCCGCGCGCTACGGCCGTCGTCACTTCGGCGATGTTTCTCACCTGACCGGTCAGGTTCCCGGCCATCGAGTTCACCGAGTCGGTCAAGTCTTTCCACGTGCCCGCCACGCCCGGCACGTTCGCCTGTCCGCCGAGTCTTCCTTCCGTGCCCACTTCGCGCGCCACGCGCGTCACTTCGCCCGCAAGCCGGTTGAGCTGGTCCACCATCGTGTTCAGTGTTTCTTTGAGCTGCAGAATTTCACCGCGGACGTCGACCGTAATCTTTCGTGACAAGTCGCCGCTCGCGATGGCCGTCGCCACTTCGGCGATGTTGCGCACCTGACCCGTCAGGTTGCTGGCCATCGAGTTCACGTTGTCGGTGAGATCCTTCCACGTTCCAGCCACCCCTGGAACTTGCGCTTGGCCGCCGAGCTTCCCTTCCGTGCCGACTTCGCGCGCTACACGCGTCACTTCGCCCGCGAACGCGTTCAGTTGGTCCACCATGGTGTTAATGGTTTCTTTCAGCTCGAGAATCTCGCCCTTCACGTCCACCGTGATCTTTCTCGAGAGGTCGCCGCGGGCTACGGCCGTGGTCACTTCAGCGATGTTTCTCACCTGACCGGTCAGGTTCCCGGCCATCGAGTTCACCGAGTCGGTCAAGTCTTTCCACGTGCCTGCCACACCAGGTACTTGCGCCTGTCCGCCGAGTCGTCCTTCCGTGCCGACTTCGCGCGCTACACGCGTCACTTCGCCAGCGAACGCGTTCAACTGGTCCACCATCGTGTTGATGGTGTTCTTCAGCTCGAGAATTTCGCCCTTCACGTCCACCGTGATCTTGCGCGACAAGTCGCCACGGGCTACGGCCGTGGCCACTTCCGCGATGTTCCGGACCTGGCCGGTCAGGTTGCTGGCCATGAAGTTCACGTTGTCCGTCAGGTCCTTCCACGTGCCGGCCACGCCCGGCACGTTCGCCTGTCCGCCGAGCTTTCCTTCCGTACCCACCTCGCGCGCCACGCGCGTCACTTCGCCCGCGAACGCGTTCAACTGGTCCACCATCGTGTTGATGGTTTCTTTGAGGAGCAGAATTTCGCCGCTGACGTTTACCGTAATCTTCTTCGAAAGGTTTCCGCTGGCAATGGCGGTCGAAACTTCGGCGATATTTCGAACTTGGCCAGTCAGGTTGCTGGCCATCGAGTTCACGGAGTCGGTCAAGTCTTTCCACGTGCCGGCCACGCCGGGAACCTGTGCTTGGCCGCCGAGTCTTCCGTCCGTCCCTACTTCGCGAGCCACGCGCGTCACTTCCGACGCGAACGACCGAAGTTGATCCACCATGGTGTTGATGGTGTCTTTCAATTCAAGAATTTCGCCCTTCACGTCCACCGTGATTTTGCGCGAGAGGTCCCCGCGAGCTACGGCCGTCGTTACTTCCGCGATGTTTCGCACTTGGGCGGTCAAGTTCCCCGCCATGGCGTTCACCGAGTCGGTAAGGTCCTTCCAGGTTCCCGCGACGCCGGGAACCACGGCTTGTCCGCCGAGCGCGCCGTCGGTGCCCACCTCGCGAGCCACACGAGTCACTTCGGATGCAAACGACCGGAGTTGATCAACCATCGTGTTGATCGCTTCTTTGAGCTGTAAAATTTCGCCGCGGACATCGACCGTGATTTTGCGGGAGAGGTCGCCGCTGGCGACCGCGGTGGCTACTTCAGCGATGTTTCGCACCTGGCCGGTGAGGTTGCTGGCCATCGAGTTGACCGAATCGGTCAGGTCCTTCCACGTGCCCGCCACGCCGGGAACCTGCGCCTGTCCGCCGAGCTTTCCTTCCGTGCCGACTTCGCGCGCCACGCGCGTCACTTCAGCGGTGAAAACTCCAAGCTGCTGAATCATGGTGTTGACGATGGTGGCGGAGCGCAAGAACTCGCCTTCGAGAGGCCTGCCGTCAACGTCCAGCCGTACCGTTTGGGTCAAATTGCCCTGCGCAACCGCGGCAATCGCGCGCGTCACTTCCGCCGTGGGCCGCAGCAAGTCCTCGACCAGGGTGTTCACTGAAACTTCCATTTCACCCCAGGACCCGCGCGACTCGTGGAATCGCACGCGCTCTCGCGTGCGGCCTTCTGTGCCGACTACCTGCCCGATGCGCTTTAATTCCTGCGCCATCAACTGGTTCGCCGCGACGATATCGTTAAACGTGTCCGCGATTTTTCCAGGCAGGCCGATCCACGTCCCGGGGAGCCGCACGGAGAAGTCGCCGTTCCGCACGGTTCTCAATCCGGCGAGTATGGCGCCCATCTCGTTAAGCGATTGACCATCGGCGCTTCCGTTGCCCGTACCCGGCTTTGTCTCAACCGTCGCCGTTCCTAGCGCTGATTCCGATTTCTTCATACAAGTCTCCGGCTAGTTGCGTTTCATTTAACTACTCGGATTGATTCTTGAGTTCGACGTCTGCGGAACCCGATTGGGACGATTTGATGTTTTCGCAACTCCAATCGAATGGCTGTCCACTCATGACTGCCTGCAAAGCCGCCAGGAGGTACCGCGCTACCTGAGACTTGGTCACGTATGCGGATGCCCCTGCTCCCAAGGCGGCGTTCAACATGTGCGAAGAGTCGTGCTGGCTCAGGACCACTACTCGAGCTTCGGAAACGTCTTTGCGAATCTGCCGGGTGGCGTCCAGGCCGTTTACGAGAGGCATACTGATGTCCATGATGATTATGTCCGGCAGAAGGCGTTTAGCCGCTTCTATGGCCTCTTTGCCGTTCGCGGCCTCGCCGCAAATTTCAAATTGTGGATGGGACTCGAGGAGTGACCGCAGGCCCTTCCTAAATATCTCGTGGTCCTCGGCCACCAAAATGCGAGTTCGCGACATGAGGCTCTATGATCGAGTCAGAATGAGCGGCACCTAGGCTACATGATCGATAGTACGACCGTGTCGCCACGCCTTAGAGCACCACTGCTTAAATTACGTAGATAACCTTAATTAGCTGGCGAAGGGATACTGGGAATCCTGTATTTCGTCCAAAAAATGACCTTAAGACCTGAGGACAGGTTCGCGGCAGATTGACGATTCTTTGGAAGGGCTGAAGAGCTGCCACGCCATTCGCTTTTATATCCCAGCGTTCACTCCTGGAGCATTTCGAAGCTCATTTTTTCGAGGTTCGCGATCAAATCGTGAAACAAATTCGAGGCCAGAGGCCACGGCTGGTATTCATCTTGAAAATAGACCAGCACTCGGTGCTTGTGAAACTGTTTATTCACCAGTAGGCTAATTCCATCGGAATAGCGAGCGCTTGGGGACGACATTCCTCGCAGTCCGAAAGTAGCCGCTGCAAAGGTCGCACCGAATGCCGGTGGAACATCTACTTGCTGTTCAAAAAAATCTAATCGGCGAAACAGCGCGAAAGTACCTGTCTATCTGTGTTCTTGACGATGAGCCAGCCCTTGTCGAAGTCACGACCGAAAGGCTTCGAGCAGAAGGATTTGAGGCCGTTGGAACCGGCGATCCCCGCGTTGCGCTCGAAATGGTCAGAGCCGGGCGGTGTCGTGCCGTTCTGACCGACGTCAAAATGCCTGCGATGGACGGATTCGAATTCCTCGAGAAAGCGCTGCATTCCGACCCCGGCATCTACGTCATATTGGTCACCGGCATGTACTCGCTCGACTCTGCGATTGACGCGATCAAGCGGGGCGCCTCCGACTACCTGTGCAAACCTCTGGATTTCTCGCGGCTGCTGAAAACGCTCGATGAACTCGCAGAATTGGCAAGGCAGCGCAGCAGCATTCGGGAACTGGACGAGAAAACTCTGGCGAGCTTCGAATTCAACGGAATCGTCGGGCGCAGCCCGATTATGCTCGAGCTCTTCGATCTCCTCCGAAAAATCTCCAAGCACTACAGCAACGCGCTGCTCACGGGACCGACAGGCTCCGGGAAGGAAGTCATGGCGCGGGCCTTGCATCGCGCCAGCCCTGTGGCGCAGAACCGATTTGTTGTCTGCAATTGCTCCGCTTTCGTCGAAACGCTTCTCGAAAGCCAGCTTTTTGGCCATGTCCGCGGAGCTTTCACCGGCGCGATGGATACGCGGCCTGGCATCTTCGAATACGCCAACGGCGGCACGGTGTTTCTCGATGAAATCGGAGAGTTGCCGCTCGCGATGCAGGCAAAGCTCCTTCGGGTGGTCGAGAATCGCGAGATTCAGATGGTCGGTTCACCGCAAATCAAGAAGGTCGACGTCCGGGTGATCGCGGCCACCAATCGCGGCCTGCGCGCCGAAGTTCTGGCTGGAAGATTTCGCGAAGATCTCTTTTATCGCCTGAACACGGTCGAGGTCCGTATCCCGAGCCTCGTTGAGCGAACGGATGATATTTCGCTCCTCACTCAGTATTTCTTGAACAAATGCAATATGCAGTACGGCAAAAAACTCAAAGGCCTGACTCGTCGCGCACAAGTCGCGATGCTGCAGCATAGCTGGCCGGGCAATGTGCGCGAACTTGAAAACGTAATCGCGAGCGCCGCCATGACTGTCGCAGGCGATTTTATCGATGTCGTCGATCTACCCAAGCCACTGCACGGGCCTTCAATCGTGTCACCAGTCCCCGGTGGTTCGTGGCAACCTTTGCCGCTCGATGAGATGAATCAATTGCATATTCAGCGCGTGCTCGAAATCTGCGATGGGAATCATGCACGCGCCGCGGAGATCCTGGGAATCGGCCGCACCACGCTGTACCGTTACCTGAAGCGCGCTATCGCCAGCGACGTCGCTTAGCGCGCAACGCCTGCCACTCAAAAATCCCGCTGTTCCGCCGAGATGTTCATGTATCTTTGCGTCTGAGCGGTCCGTGAAAGAGAGGCCATGAGCTACATCGATTCGAATCTGGTTCCTGGCGAGACAGTGATTTACAAAACCCGGCTTCACTGGATCGTAATGCTGGGTCATGTAGTTGTGGGATGCCTGCTGCTCATTCTTCCGGGAGCTATTCTGCTTTATTACGCGTTCACTCAGACGGGTATTGAGCCCAAAACTTTGCAAATCATGAAAGGCGGCGGCGCAGCGTTGCTTGCGATTGGCGCTATCGTGATTCTCATGGGAATGGTGCGACGCAATGCGACCGAGATGGCGGTGACGAACCGGCGGGTGGTCATCAAAACAGGGTTGGCCAGCCGGAAAACAATCGAAATGCTGCTGAACAAAGTGGAGAGCATCGAGGTCAGCGAGACGCCGTTGGGCCGGATCCTCGGTTACGGATCAATTGTAGTAATCGGGACCGGAGGCACGCCCGAGCCTTTTCGCAAAATGGCGCATCCGCTGGAATTCCGAAGCCAGGTGCAGCAGCAAATTGAGAAAGCGCAGCAGATCAAGCAGTGATCGCAACAAACCGCCACAACCGGCGATTCCCAATCACGCGTCAGTTGATTTCTTCACTCGAATTACACTGGAACGTCGAATACCGCGGCTTACCGCCCGCCTGCGTTTCACTGACGCTCTGGTGAACTCAAAAAGACTTCCAAAGACGGTTCCTGCCTTAGAATGTAGTGCGAGCGGCACGCGGAGGTGCTCATGCGTCCGGATAAAGTTGAAGTTTCATGGGATGCGACCAAGTCGAACTGGCTGGTTCGAATAGAGGTTGGCGAAGAAGTGATTCGCCGTCATTGCGATCTGCCGAAGACCGCGGATGAGCAAGCCCTTTGCTCGGCCGCTCAGAAAGAGGTAGAGAACGAAGGCTACGAATCGGACGGTGCAAGCATTCGCATTCTTCGTTAACAGGTCTCGACGTCGCCGTAATCGGCCTATCCATCTGCAAATGCCGGCGGAGGCGGTGAATCAGCGCCTACACGGATCGCAGAACGCCCGTGCGCTTTGAGCGCACTCGAAACTTTAGAACGCGCAAACTCCTTCGACTTGCAGCGGAATTCCTGCGCTCCCCGCTTTGTCAATGTAACCATGTCGTCCGCCGATTTCGACCGCGTCGAGTTGGCCGAAGCCGCGGTTTGCGGTGAGATGCCCGGCTGAATCGAGCCGAAGCGGAATCACAAAATTTCCCGCCTTATCGACGTAGCCAAATTTGCCGCCACTTTGAACCAGGGCCAGTCCTTCGGAGAACGATGCGGCGTCATCGAAGCGCGGGGCGATCACAAACTTGCCAGTCCCATCGACATATCCCCATTTGTGATCGATCTCGACTGCGGCTAAATGTTCGGAGAATCGCTGAGCGATTTCGAACTGCGGAGGAATGGCAAACTTTCCCTCCCTGTCTATGTAACCCCATCTGTGGTCGGTTCGGACCGCTGCCAGTTGCTCGGAGAATCGCTGAGCGATTTCGAACTGCGCGGGGATGACGACAGTTCCCGTCTTGTCGATGTATCCCCATTTTTCGCCAACCTGCACGGCTGCCAATTGCTCGGAGAATGCATAAGTTCTATCGAACTGCGGATTAATGACGACGGCTCCCGACTTGTCGATATATCCCCATTTTCCACCGACTTGAACTGCGGCCATTTGTTCAGAGAAGGAATTTGTCTCGTCGAATCGAGGAGCGATCACCATCTTTCCCTCTCTGTCTACGTACCCCCATTTTACGGAATTATTCACGCAGGCCAGCTTGGCGGGTTTCGGCGCCGAATCAGTTTGGGCCATTCCTGCGCCACAGACACACCCGTAAACCGCAATCAGGCCCGCAGCGAGCAGCACGCAACGCCGCGCGCGTGCTTCCGAAGACTTATTCTTTGGAGTTCGCGCCTCGAGGCACCGAACTTCTCTTAGAGTACTCGCAAGCTCTTTTCTGCACGTCGTTTTGAGAAGGCTCTCTCCGGTCGTCATTGAGGGACTCCTGTTTTGCCGGCTTAGCGGGGGGCGAAATTCCTCCGTCATGCCATTCGACGGCGCGGGGTTAGACCCTTATAGCACTATTGAATCGCTACGTAAACCTGACTGTTTTAGAAGTCCTGGAGTTGTGGAAGACCTGACGGCAGCCAATAGATTCGACTGGAGATACCTACAGCGTCCGCGTCCAGCCACACAGCTTATCGGCGGAACTGCGATGATGAATCCGGTCTTCCGGCTCGCGATAAAGGGCTCAGATCAACGACGGTGGTCGGCAAACTCCGCCGCAGCTTTAAGCTCGCGATTGGCCCCATCCAGCATCTCTTTCGCTTTTTGCGCGTGGCCGCCGAGCTCGTCTTTGTTGGCCCTTTGCGCTTCGTCGATTTTTTGATACGCCTGCTGGATGTGATGCTGCGCGTCGGCGAGATCTGGATGCCGATGTGGGTCGATGTCTACTCCGGGACCCTGAGCGAGTACGACTCCTCCGCACATCAGCACAGCTCCCAACGCGCTGCTCAACAGAAGATTCTTCGTCTTCATGTCTCGTCCCCTCCTCACAGATTTGCTGCTCCCCGTCCTCACAAAGCTTTTACTTGCTTGGTTCTGTTCAGTCGAATCCACGCCTAGCACCGAGCAGGTATTTTGGCATTTCCCCGTTCTGCGATTGGACTGACGTGGATTTTCGGACTGAGCAGTCCCGGTTCTGACGCTGCAGTGAATAGACTAACCGACGGCTTTCTTCGCTTGCGCTCTGATTTTCGCCCACCGCTTCTTCGCAGCCTTCGCAATCTTCGCTCGGACCGCGGCGGACATGACTCGCTTCTTGATTCCAGCTACTTCGTGAGCTGCAGAATTGCCCAACGCCTTTCCTGCTGCGCGCACTCCGTTCAATTGCTTCTGCAAGTTGATCAGCTGCTTTTCGAGCTTGCGTTCTTCCGTCCTGATGGCCGCCAGAATGTTCATTCAATCCTCCGCAGGAAATTTATCCTAAGAAGTAGTTGCTGCGCTAGCAGTATCGTTGAAGCGAAGCATCTCAGATGAAGTTTCCAGCCGACGTCTTTGGCTCAGTGGTCCAGGCAGGAAGTTCGGTCTTCAGACTCAAAACGCGGCTGGCTACGATCTCAACCGGCGGTTCGTGTTCCGCGCGGATAGGAATTCCCGTAACAATCAAGCCAATCGCCAGCAATAGACAACGAGAGATGCATCTCATCTGGAACTCGCCACTGCACCTCGCGCTGGCAGCCGCTAGTTCGAACTCGCGTCGCCTTTAGCTGCTTCCGCTCGCACCTTCGGCCAATTGTAAATCGGATACTTCGGGCGCTTGATCGGTGGCGTCGCGTGTTCTTTCAAATCCTCCAGCGCCACGGCAACCCCCTTTTCTAGCTGGGGATCGTGCCCTTGCCGCCAGAGCGCGGGATCGAGATCCACCTCAATATCGGGCTTGACGCCTTTATTCTCGACGTCGAATTCACCAGTCTCCGGATTGAATATGCCCCATCGCGGTGCCGTGATCTGCCCGCCATCGATCAGCGGCGGATAGCCGCCAATGCCGATCAACCCGCCCCAGGTCCGCGTACCGATGAGCGGCCCCGTGCCGAGGCGCCTGAACATCCACGGCAGAGCGTCGCCGCCCGATCCTGCCATCTCATTAATGAGCATCACCTTCGGGCCGCGGATCGCTCGCGGTATCAAGTTGTCGCCGCCTTCGCGCGTCATCGCCACAGCCAGGAGCGGGCGTTTCAACCAGTCCACAATGTAGTCCGCAATCCACCCGCCGCCGTTGAATCGCTCGTCAATGACAGCGCCCTCTTTCGAATTCTGCGCAAAATAGTAGCGATTGAAGTTGGTGTAGCCGCCCACCGCTGTATCCGGCAGATACACGTACGCCAGCTTGCCTCCGCTCAGTTCATCGACCTTCTTCCGGTTGCTCTCCATCCACTCGCGTTGCCGCAGCGAGTGGTCGTCCGCGATAGGCACCACGGTCACCGTGCGCGCATCCTTTCCGCTCGGGTCCGGCCCCACTTTAAGCTGAACGGACTTGCCCGCGCGCTCGAGGAAGAAACTGAAGACTTCGTCGGTACCGTGGAGTTCGCGCCCGTCTACCGCCAGCAAATATTCGCCTTCGTGAACGTTTACTCCGGGTTCCGTCAGCGGCGCGCGAAGGTCAGGATTCCAGTTTTCGCCAAAGTAAACCTTCGCGAAGCGGTAGCGATCGTGATCGATAGTGTAGTCCGCTCCCAACAACCCCACGCTCACGTGCTTCGGTTCGGGCCGGTCCCCGCCGATGATATAGACGTGCTGCGAAGTCATGTCGCCCAGCATGTCGGCAAAGATATAGTTCAGGTCGGCGCGGCTCATCACGTTGTCCACGAACGGCTGGTAGGCCGCCATCTGCGCTTTCCGATCCAAGCCGTGCAGATTCGGATCGTAGTAAAAGTCGCGCTCGATTCGCCACACTTCGCGGTACATCTGCTCCCATTCGGCGCGCGGATCTGTGTACACCTGCATTCCTTGCAGGTGCAGCGTGCCGTCGGACTTGGCTGCCTCGCCCGGCGCGCCGGGCTGGCCCGGCTTGCCCAGAGCGTCCACGGGCTTGATATACCAAGTGCCGTGGGGCGCGCCTCCGCCGCCTGCGCCCATCGGACTCCGCGGCGGCAATTGTTCGTAGAGCGCCTTTTCGCCATTAGACGAAACGACGAATGCGCCGACGTTCTCGAGCAGCTTGTCTGTCTTTCGCGTGCACATATCAAACTTGTGCACGATTCGTCCGGTTTGACCGTCCCCAGCCACAATGGGGCCTTCGAGCAGGAAAACCACGTGCGTCTTGCCGGCGAACAGGCGGTCGTAGTTTCTTGCCGGAATTGGTGCCGCGAGGATTCGCTGGCTGATGTTTTCGAAATCGATTTTCACTTCCGATGTCTTTTTCGCCGCCGGCTCGTCGGTTTTCTTTTTGTCGCTTTTTTCTGCGGAGTCGCTGTTGCCCGGTTTGTCAGCAGCGTGTTCTCCGCCCCGCCGGCCCTCGCCTTCGGGAGCGCACTCGTCCGTCTGCGCTGAAGCGTCAGATGCCGTTGCACCCGCCGATTTGTCGGCCGCGACTTTTTCTTCATCGCTCAACGGCGCCAGCGGGGATTTCAGATCTTTCCGCAGAACCACCACATACACGCCGCTGGTAACCGGAACTTTGTACGCTCCCATACTGCTCGCGATCGCAGGACCGTCGTCGGTGCTCGCAAAAAAGTAAAGATATTTCCCGTTCTTGTCGAATGCGGCCGAATCCGCGTCGCTCAAGCCGTCCGTCACTTGATGCGTGGTTTTGTCGTCCAAGCCGTAAATGAACACTGCGCTCAACGCGCTGTCGAGTTGGCGCGTGTAAGCGATCCAGCGGCTGTCCGGGGACCAAACGGGATTGAACGTCGCGTGGTCGTACGGAGCAGTGTCCACCTTGATCGGTGTTCCGGCATCGATGTTCAGATACCAAAGATTCAGGCGCTTGTCGGCGTAGGCGATCTTCTTGCTGTCGGGCGACCATGTCGGCGAATAGAAAAATGACGGCGGATTTCCGAGATTGAATTTCTTCACTTCGCCCATGCCGTCCTGCTTGCGCAAGTGCAACTCGTACTCGCCGGATTCGTCCGAAAAATACGCGATCCATTTTCCGTCCGGCGACCAGGCGGGATCTCGCTCCGCTGCTCCGGTCGTGTTGGTCAGATTGCGGATATCGCCGTGCTCCACCGGCACCGTCAGGATTTCCCCATGCGCCTCAAAGACCGCGCGCGCTCCGGTCGGCGAAATGTTGGCGTGCTCGATCTTGTCGCTCACGTCGACGAAATGCGGACGAGTCGCCGGAAAATCCCCCGTTGCTTCGATATTCACCGTCTGCTGTTTTCCGCTCGCGGGATCAAACAGGTGAATCGAGCCGAATTGTTCGTATACGATCGCGTCCGGGCCCAACGAAGCTGATTTGATGTCCATACCATTGCTCGCCATTGCAGCGCGCACTTGTTTCGTTTTCGTGTCGTAGACATAGAGATTCACCGGCCCATCGCGGTCGGAGAGGAAGTACACCTTATCGCCCATCCACATCGGCGCGGAGTCATTCGAATTCTCCCGCGGCACTTTTTCGACGCTTGAATCGGAAAGGTCTGCGATCCAGATCGGTGATGCCAGGCCGCCGCGATAGTGCTTCAGCCCCCGGAGGCGCATCGACGATTCCGCGAAATTCGTGAACGGAACGTAAGCGAGGTGCGAGCTGTCCGGCGAGTAGGAACCTTCGACTGCCTTCGGCAGCGGAAGCATTTCGGGCAGGCCGCCCGACAGGCCCACGGTGTACAACTGCGTTTGCCGCGCATAGCTATCGCGGCTGCGAACGGAACAAAATGCGGCTGCCGTCGCGCGTCCAACCCACGACCTGGTCCGCGCCGGGATGAGAGGTCAGTCGCTTCGGGATTCCGCCCGCCACAGAAATCACGTAGACATCTTCGTTGCCGTCGTATTCCCCGGTGAACGCGATCTGCGTGCCATCGGGCGAAAAATCGGGATCGGTTTCGATCCCAACGTCGCTCGTGAGGAGCCGCGCAACGCCGCCGTTGCGATCCACGATCCATAGATCGCCGCCATAGCTGAACGCGATCTGCGTTTTGCTGACGGTCGGATTGCGCATCAACGCGTACTTGCTCGTGGATTGCGCCCACTCTGGCGACGTGATCAGCAACAACAGCAGCGCCACAGCGACAACCGTCATGGCCAGGCCAACAGCGGACATTTGGAATTTTCTAAGCATAACTGCGGACCCCCTCATTCACTTCAATCTCAGCAACTATTGGACGCGTGTCCTGCCCGTTTGTAATCCGATATAGCGAACAAAGCAGCGCAGCAACGGCTCGCTTGATTTCGCGCCCACCGGATATCGACGCCGCCGCGGGTTGGCTACTGGACCAGATCATGTGCGTTGCGGCGGCCGCACAATCATACGAGCACGCCGACAAAGTTCAAAAAAAGAATTATGACTTTGGCTCAGCGCACGCGGCCTGCTCGTCGCGTCAACCAGAGGTGCTTCTGGCTTATGGCCACTCTACTGTCACTTCGGTCAGGTCATTCATGAGGCACACCTTCGGCGATGTTTCCAAAGGCATACTTGTCACACCCCAGTGAACCCGTAGAATCGTGAGCATTGATCGTTCCTGACATCTCTTGGTCTTGGGTTCGGGTTCAACTCAGGTTTTCCTCTCTCTGAGACCCAACAGCCCGAAAAGGATAGCCGCGATGATTAGCGACTCTCGATTCAGACGTGGCAGTATGTCCAATTTCCTTGGGATTCTCGCTGTTATCGCTCTCCTTTTCGTATTGAGCAGTTGTTCGTCAAGCGGGGGCGGCTCTCATTTCGCCGTAACCACTACTGCGTCCTCGCTGCCAACCGGATCCGCGAGCGCTGGCGCGGTCTATCCGTCGACAGCCTTGACGGCGACCGGCGGCACGGCCCCGTATTCGTGGGCCGTCACTTCGGCCGCGGGTACTTTCCCTTCAGGACTCAACTTGAGCACTTCTGGAACGATTTCGGGCTCTGCAACGACTGCGGGAACATTCAATTTTACGGTGACGGCAACGGATTCCGCGAGCCACACCGCTTCTGCAAATCTCAGCATCACGATCAACGGCGCGCTTACGGTTACTTCTTCGGGCACGTTGTCCACCGTTGGTGCTGCCGGATCGGCCTATCCTTCGACGGCTCTTACGGCTACGGGCGGTGTCGGCCCCATGAACTGGGTGGTGAATTCGGGAAATCTTCCGTCCGGTTTGAGCCTCAGCGGCTCCGGGAGCATCAGCGGCACAATCGTGTCGTCGGTCACAGCAGGTGCGTTCAACTTTACGGTCAAGGTCACCGACTCGCAGGGCGGGACGGCGACTTCGGGAACGATCACTATCACCGTGGATCCAGCGCTTTCGATCACGGCACCCACGCTCTCATCCGGCATCGTGGGGGTGGGTTATTCGGCCCCGGCTTTCACGGCTAGCGGCGGGTCAGGTACCGGCTATAGCTTCTCGGTTGCTTCAGGCTCTCTGCCGACGTCACTGACTTTAGGAGCGTCAACCGGGTTGATCAGCTCCGGGCCGCCGACTGTGGCCAACACGTTCACATTCACAGTGAAAGTTACGGATTCTCTCGGTTTCACGGCGACCACAGGCTCTCTCTCGATTACGATCACTGCGGCGATTTCGGTGACGTTGTCGCCCGGCAGTCCAAAGTCGATGGACCAGGGCACAACGCAGTTAATCACCGCCACGGTGGCCAATGATCCCAACCACGCAGGCGTGAATTGGTCCACCGTCACTGGTCTCGGCAGTCTGAGCGGTTCCACATCCACTACGACGACCTATAACGCGCCGGCCACTGTTTCGGCAGCCTCCACAGCCACTTTCACGGCCACGTCCGTCACCGATCCGACGAAGTCGGCCACGTTCACCGTCAATTTGGTCACGCCGCCGCAGATCACGACGACCACAATGGCCGCTGGAAACGTGAATGGAACCTACAGTTCCCCCGTCAGCATGACCGGCGGCGTTGCCCCGTACACGTGGGCGATCGTAACCGCGCCGGCGGGTTTATCGTTGAGCAGCAGCACGACAAACACGGTCACCGTGCAGGGCACACCGAGCGTCTCGGGTACGAACCAGACATTCACAATCAAGGTAACCGACTCGCAAGGCCTTTCCGTCACCAGCACCGGCCTGACGATCACGATTTATCCGACTCTCACGATTACCGTGCCCGCGCTGCCCACTGGCGTTGTGAACGTGAACTACTCGGCTGCCGCGTTCACCGCCGCGGGCGGTTCGGGAACCGGCTATAACTTCACTGTCGCTTCGGGTTCACTGCCGACGTCGCTGACCTTGGGAGCTTCGACCGGACTGATCAGCGCGGGGCCGCCAACCGTCGCCAACACGTTTACCTTCACCGTAAAGGTCACGGATTCGGTGGGCAACACCGCCACGACCAGCGCACTCTCGATCACGATCAATCCGGCGATTACTGTTACGTTCTCGCCCACGAGTCCGGTGACTTTGGACGAGAGCAAGACGCAGCCGGTCACTGCAACTGTCGCCAACGATCCCAATCATGCGGGCGTCACGTGGTCAGCCGTCACGGGTCTTGGCACTCTCAACGGTTCGACATCCACTTCGACCACCTACGACGCGCCGGCCACTGTTTCGGTCAACTCAACCGCCACCTTCACGGCGACATCCGTCACCGACCCGACGAAGTCGGCGACGTTCACCGTCAATTTGGTCACGCCGCCGCAAATCACGACGACCACGATGGCCGCAGGCAACGTGAACGGAGCCTACAGTTCGGTGGTGAGCATGACTGGAGGCGTTGCCCCCTATACGTGGGCGATCGTAACCGCGCCGACGGGTTTGTCGTTGAGCAGCAGCACGACGAGCACGGTAACGGTGCAAGGCACGCCGACAGTGGCGGGCGCGAATCAAACATTCACAATCAAGGTGACCGACTCGCAGGGACTTTCCGTCACCAGCACCGGCCTGACGATTACCGTCTATGCGACGATCGCGATCGCGACGCCCACGCTGCCCTTGCCAACCGGCGTCGTGGGCGTGACTTATCCGACGAGCGAAACGTTCACCGCGAGCGGAGGTTCCGGCACGGGATACACGTGGTCAATCTCTGCGGGCAGTCTGCCGGCGGGACTGGGCCTGAGCGCAACCTCGGGCTCGACCACTTCGATCACTGCCGGTCCGCCCACAACCGCCGGATCTTATCCTTTCACGCTTAAGCTGACCGACTCGGTAGGCAATACGGCTACGACAAGCGGACTCAGCATTAACATTAACGGGCCGATCAGCGTCGCCTTTACGCCTCCATCGCCGCTGACCATGGATCAGAACACGTCGCAGTTGATAACGGCCAACGTGAGCAACGATCCCAACAACGCCGGCGTGACCTGGTCCGCAGTCGTTGGGCTCGGCTCGCTGACGGGTTCAACGTCCACGACGATTACCTACAACGCGCCAGCTACCGTCTCCGCGAGCTCGGTGGCTCAATTCACGGCAACGTCGGTCACCGACCCGACTAAGTCTGCCACCTTCACCGTTGATCTTGTTACGCCACCGGCAATCGCTTCGGTAACCTTTGCGGCCGGCACCGTTGGCTCGCCCTACAGCAGCGCTGTAACCGAAAGCGGCGGCGTAGCGCCCTTCACTTGGACTGCCGTAGCCCTTCCCGCGGGAATGTCTCTTTCTAGCAGCACCAGCAGCTCGGTTACGGTGCAGGGTACTCCGACAACCGCAGGAACGAATCAGACCGTCACAATCAAAGTGACCGACGCCAAGGGGCTTTCCAACACTCTCAATTCGACGATCACCATCAACGCGGAGGCAAGTTGCACCACCAACTGCAGCATCAGCGGAACCATCACCGGGCCGTGGGTCTATGACGTTACGGTGTCGATTGCCGGCGGTCCCAGCACCACCACCGACGCGAGCGGGAACTATAGCTTCACGGGCCTGACGCCGGCGACATATACGGTCACTCCCACGCTGTCGGGCTACACGTATAGCCCGGCCGCACCGTCGGTGGTCGTTTCCGGAGCTACAACTCAGAACTTCGTGGCCACACCGGTGCTCACGTCCTACAGCGTTTCGGGAACGGTCAGCTACTCGGGAACAGACACAGGCACCGCGTACGTCGGCGTATACAGCACCAACTGCACGGGCTGCAACGCGCAGGCAGCTATAAGCATGTCAACGGCAACTGGATCATATACGATAACGGGCCTGCAGCCCGGCACGTATAACGTGCAAGTTATGTTGGACACGATGGGTACCGGGGAGCCGAACGCTTCAGATCCATCGGGATCCTCAGACTCGTTTACGATTAGTGCGGCCAATGTTACCGGTGTGGACGTCACCCTGACGAATCCTACAATTCCAGCGCCGGTCACGCCTACCGGAGTAAGTGTCTCGCCGGGGAACGGCATGGCTGTGATGCAATACCAACCGCCTATGAATTCCGATAATGAAGAGATCGCGACGTCATACAAGGTCTATTACGGCACAGACGTCAATGCGTCGAACGGCAGCAAGAGTCCAATTACCTTCAAGGCTCAGGGAAATCACTCCAACGTGTTCTTTTTCGGCGGCCTGACGAACGGCGCTACTTACTTCAAGTTGTCGGCGTTGGTGGGAACCACGGAGAGCGCGGCGAGCAGTATTGTCGGCCCGATTACCGTCGGAGCTACGACGGGAGCCAACACCGTTTCTGGCACGGTCACGTTCACCGGAACGCCAACAGGTCCGCTGTATGTCGGGGTGTACGGCAATAGCGGAATCTATGTCGAACGCATCGCGAGCCCGGTGAGTCCGCAGGCGTATAGCGTCTCGGGAGTGCCGTCGGGCAGCTACGCCAACTTCGGGATCCTCGACATGAATAACGACGGTGAGATCGACGTCGGTGACATCACCAACACGAACAACAGCCTTAACCAAACGCTCGCCGTGAGCGGAAACACGACGGGTAACGTGACACTAAGCAGCTTTACCGCGCAAGGTAACGTCACCACCAACTACCAGTTCAACGGAACCAACGGCGGCTACCAACTCCAGCTGCGCGTTTACGAGGGCACCAAGCTACCTGTTTCGGCAACCGTATTCTCCGGGCCGAACATTCCGGTGCCGTTCGACATAAGCGCCGGTCAACACAACTCCTCACAATCTCCGGGTTTTGTTAATGGCGCGGTGCCGTCCGTCGGCGATACGTATCTCTTCTATGTGGTTTACTCAGATGGAACGAACCAAATCCTGTCCGCTTCTGTAAGCGGCGTCCTAAATGAGAATTCGCTCGCTCAAAACCTGACCGTAGATGCAAATTCGCCTTACAGCGCGACCGTTCCACTATTTATGTGGAGCGCTCCCGTCACGCCTCCGTCAGGGACATACTTCTACAGCATCTATGTGAATGGGCCGGACGGATTCAATTGGTCGTACGATGGTCCCAACGGGAACAACGGCATGCCGAGCTCTCAGACGAGTGTGGTATTTGACGTGGACGGCTCGGCTACCGGTTCAAGCCTGACGGTGGGAACGCAATATAATTGGCAGATCAACGTTGAGGATAGCAATAACAATACGGCGATGACCGGAACCACGTACACGCCGGAATAGCGGGCAGCGTGGCGGAACGCTGTAGTCAGGCGCGCGCAGCAAAGAGGAACTCGATAGCTGGACGCGTGCGCGGCATCAAAAAAAACTGCGGCCCCCATCCTCGGAATTCGGGGATGGGCGCCGCTTCAGAATTCGCGTGGAGTCAGATTAGAGTCGGTCCCGATTTCGCTCCAACGCAATGCGGACCAGTTAACCTCGTGTTCTGACGCCTGCTTTGGCGAAATGTTGCTGCAAGCCAGCCTTGAATTCCACCATTGCTAAAGCACACTGCCGCAACTCACTCCCCCTGGCCAGACCGGCGTGGCACAGATAGCCGAAAGATAGTCAATTCAAGCCTGAAGACGTTCGTAATGAGGCGGTAATAGAACGTAAGATAGGGTTCGCGTGTGCTTATCGCGCCTGTAGAATTGCATGGGGGCAGATGAGCGCGAGTTGGCGTCGCGCTCGACCAGCAGGCCGAAGCGTTCCTGCCAGCTGCAGAGCCGGACCTGAGTTCCCCAAGCTTAAAGGTGCCACGAAGACGATGAGATATCGGTTTCAAATCAGCAAGAGAGCGGCGGTGGTGATTCTGGTCGCGGTGGCGATGGTCATCGCAACGGCGCTTCTGGTATCGAGCCGCAGTCATGGTCAGACCACGAACACAAGCCCTCGGCAGGATTCGAGCGCAAACTCAAGCAAGTCCTCGTCTGCACCTTCCTTGGACCTGACGGCGAGCCAAATGGATGCGATCAAGATTGATCCCGTGGGAACCTTCCTGTTCCCCGTTGAGAAGGACGCGGTCGGGAGCATCGATTTTGATGAGAATCTGTCGGTCCAAGTCTTCCCGCCCTACCAGGGAAAAATCATCAAAGCGTTGGTCGAAGTTGGCGACGAAGTACGGAAGGGGCAGCCTCTCTACACAATTGATAGTCCGGACCTGATCCAGGCGGAATCCACTCTAATCGGCGCGGCGGCTACTTATGAGCTGACCAGCAAAGAGCTGGTGCGTGCCAGGGAGCTTTACTCCTCGAGCGTCGGCGTCCCGCAACGGGAGCTGGAGCAGGCTGTTTCCGATGAACAGAATGCCGAGGGCGCTCTCAAAGCCGCGCGCGATGCCGTCCGCGTGTTCGGCAAGTCCGACGCCGAAATTGACCAGATCGTCGCAACTCGGAAGATCGATCCCGCTCTCGTTGTGCCCAGCCCGATAACCGGCCAGATAACTTCGCGCAACGCCCAGCCGGGGCTTCTGGCGCAGCCGGGAAATCCGCCAGCGCCCTATTCGGTCGCCGACGTCTCAGTCAAATGGATGCTCGCCAATGTCGTCGAAAGCGACGTTCCATTTTTTCATCTGGGACAGCCAGTTGAGGTGAAGGTGATCGCCTACCCGGACCACGAGTTCAAAGGGAAAGTTGCGAAGATCTACGAAACAGTTGATCCCAACACACATCGAGTGACGATCCGTTCGGAAATTGCCGACCCGCGGAATGAGCTGCGTCCGGATATGCTCGCCAATTTCGTGATTCGAGTTCAGAACCCGGTCCAATCCGTGGCCATTGCCGCAAATGGCGTCGTCCGTGAAGGCGACGGGACGATGACGGCCTGGGTGACAACCGATCGCCATCACTTTACGCAAAGGGTTGTTAAAACTGGCTTGAGAACAGACGACCGCGTCCAGATTCTCGACGGATTGCGACCGGGAGAATTGGCGGTTAGCGACGGGGCCGTGTTCCTCAGCAACATGCTGGAAGCCCCGCCATCGGATTAGATCGAATGCTGGGGCCAGCCCACTCGAAACGATAAGCCATGTTCAAATCTCTCGTAGCATTTTGCCTGAGCCGCCGCGCGATCGTAGTGCTGGGGCTACTGCTGTTTGCCGGCGCCGGGTTGGTCGCTTTTAAGAAGCTCAACATCGAGGCCTATCCGAATCCAACCCCTGTAATCCTGGAAATTACTGCGCAAGCTCCCGGCCTCTCCGCCGAGGAGATGGAACGCTATTACACGCGTCCCATGGAGATCGGGCTTTACACGACGCCCGGCATTGACGTTATCCGCTCCACGTCTTTCTACGGTTTGTCCTTCGTTCGCGTCACCTTCAAATATGGCGTCGACTATTTCTTCGCCTACAGCCAGGCGTCGGTCGCGATGGCGCAGAACGTGAACTTGCCCGGCGGTTTGGTGCCCAGCATCCAGGCGAACAGTTCGACTGGCGAAATTTATCGATATCAAGTCGTTGGCCCTCCACATTTTGGAATAACAAATTTGCGCACGGTTGAGGACTGGATTGTCCTGCGGCGCCTGCTGACGATTCCGGGCATCGCAGCCATCAACAGTTGGGGCGGTCCTACCAAGGAATTCCAAGTTGAGGTGGACCCACACAAGCTCGAAGCCTATGGCGTTACCGTGCCGCAAATTCTCAACGCGCTGGGCAACGCGAACATTAACGTGGGCGGTCGTGAAATCCGGGTTGGCCAGCAGTCCATCAATATCCGTGGTGTCGGGCTGATGGACGATGGCGGGGCCGATGACTTGGTGCAGGGCTACAAGGTCAATGACATCGAGAATGTGGTTTTGAATCAGGAGAACGGCGTTCCCGTTTTGATGAAAGACATCGGGAAAGTCTCGGTGGGTTACAGGCCAAGGCTCGGCATTCTGGGCCGTGACTACCAGGACGATGTCGTGGGCGCAATCGTCGTGCAGAGGCGGACCGAAAAGACCGCCGACATGATTCCAAAGGTCAAAGCGGCAATCGATGACTTGAATCACGATGGCAGCTTGCCGCCGGGAGTCAAGGTTGTTCCGTTCTACGATCGCTCGTCCCTGATCGCCCTGACGACGCACACTGTTCTGCACAACCTCATTTTCGGATGCCTTCTCGTCTTTCTGATCCAATGGATCTTCCTGGGAAATCTTCGCAGCGCGGTCATCGTCGGATTGAACATCCCATTCGCGCTGTTCTTCGCCACGATCCTTCTCGTGCTTATGGGCGAAAGCGCGAACTTGCTCTCAGTAGGCGCGGTGGATTTCGGCATCATCGTGGATTCGGCCGTGATTCTGGTCGAGAACGTTTTCCGCAATATCCAACGAAGCCCGGAGGAAAAGCAAAGCTTGCTGCAACGTCTGGCGGGCGGATATTGGGGGCCCGACCCAACTCAAAACCCGGAACTTGGAACTGCAGCGCACGGTTGGACGGATCGTTTGCGGTTGATTCTGATCAGCGCACTCCAGGTGGACAAGGCGGTCTTGTTCTCTGCACTGATCACCGTGGCCGGTTTCGTGCCGCTCTTCACGATGCAGGGAGTTGAGGGCCAGATCTTTGGTCCCATGGCCCGCACTTACGGTTACGCGCTGGCCGGCGCCTTGATTGCAACCTTCACCATTACGCCAGTGATCGCTTCCCTGCTGCTCCCCGAGCACCTGAAAGAAGCTGAAACAATAGTCGTCCGCGCGTTGCATCATGCCTACAATCCTGCGCTGCGTTTTGCGTTGACCCACCGCGCCCTGGTTGTCGGAATCGAAATCGCGTTTTCTCTCGGCACCTTCTTCCTGATCGCGCCGCGGCTTGGCAGCGAGTTTCTTCCACATTTGGAGGAGGGGAATTTCTGGATCCGCGCTTCGATGCCGATCACGCTTTCGCTCGATGACGGCGAGGCGGCCACCAGAAAAATGCGCGAGATTCTGCTCAGACACCCGGAAGTCATCACCGTCGTTTCCCAGCATGGCCGGCCGGACGACGGCAGCGACGCATCGCCGTTCTCCAATGTTGAATTGTTCGCGCCGCTAAAGCCTTTCGACGAATGGCCCAGAGGCCTGACCAAGGAGAAATTGACCAACCAGATTCAATCGGACTTTAACAATGAGCTGCCGGGAGTCGTCTTCAACTTTTCCCAATATATTGAGGACAACATTGAAGAAGGGATTTCGGGTGTTAAAGGCGTCAACTCGGTTAAGATCGTCGGACCAAATCTCGAAGTCTTGACAAGTCTCGCCGAGCAGGTCCGCGATCAAATGAGCCAGGTCCGAGGCGTCGCGGATCTTGGCATCTTTCCGGTTCTCGGACAGCCCAACTTGAACATCACGGTGGACCGCGCCAAGGCGGCGCGTTATGGCCTCAATTCGGGCGATGTGAACTCGGTCATTCAAGCAGCCATGGGCGGAGCGGTAGCCACAGAGGTCTTGGAAGGCGACCGGCAATTCGATCTCGTCGTCCGGTATACGCCTAAATATCGCGACAGCATCGAGAACGTACGCAACATCAAGGTGGGCTATCAAACCAGTAGTGGCGCCAATGCCTACATTCCCTTGAGCGAATTGTCGACGATCTCATTGGACACAGGGGCGGCCTGGGTCTATCACGAGAGCGTTCAGCGCTTCATCCCGGTCAAATTCAGCGTCCGTGGCCGCGACCTTGGGGGCACGGTTGAGGAAGCGCAGCGACGAATCGCAAACAACGTGAAGCTCCCCTCTGGATACCGCCTGATTTGGGCCGGTGAATTCGGGGATCTTCAGGAAGCGAAGAACCGGCTGGAGATCATTGTTCCGATCAGCCTTCTGCTGATCCTTGGGCTGCTCTACAGTCTGTTCAATAATGTGCGCGACTGCCTTCTGGCGCTCGCCGGCATCCCTGACGCGGTGGTCGGCGGCATCCTTGCGCTGTATCTCTCCGGTCTCAATTTCAGCATCTCCGCCGCTATTGGATTCGTCTCGCTGTTCGGTGTATCCGTCATGGACGGCATCCTGATGATTACCTTCTACAATCAGGAACTAGCTCACGGCCTGGCGCCAGTGGACGCCATGTACCGCGCGGCAACCACGCGCATGCGCCCGCTGCTGATGACGGCGCTCTCGGCGTGTATCGGCCTGTTTCCGGCGGCGATCTCAACCGGCATTGGTAGCCAGGTTCAGCGTCCCCTCGCTACTGTAATCGTGGGCGGTATGCTGGTCGGCCCCGTCATGCTGCTTCTCGCTGTGCCAGCGCTCAGAATGATCTTCCTGGGCAGCGACAAAACACCGCCACATGAGGCGAACCTCCTGTGAAAATCACTGTGCTTATTTTTGCGCTGATTTGCTGCTCTGTCCCGCTGACGGAGCCAGCTCACGCGGACCCGCGTTCAACATCATTGCCGCAATCTTCCGCAGTGAGTTCTCCGAAAGCCGCAATTAACAGCGCGGGCGTCGAGCAGACCGCTGCAGCTGACGACGCGAAACAGCAGACGAACCGAACTCGCTCGGATGGGCAACGAGATTCTCTCGGCATTCCTCCCAAGAGAGTCACCGCGGGCCATTCGAGCACGAACCAGCCAAATCGTCTGCCGCGGCCTTCGAGCAATGTACGGCGTTCCACGCCCGCAATCACCGCGAATCGTCGTCAGCCGGCTTCAGCTAATTCCGGCGTCGCCACAAACGGGCCATTCCAGAACAAAGGAACCGGTTCCGTCGTCCGTGCTCGCCAACCGAGTGTCGTCCGATCCAACGCGACACCGACATCGCCCAACATCGTGCGCCACCGCGGTGCCAATCCGGCGGTCGTTGGCGCATTGGGAAACACAAACAGCCGGAATGCCGGGACGCTCGACGGCTCTCGGATGAGCCGCAAACCTTGAAAGAACGAATCCGTATGACGCTTAACGGCAACTCGCGCTTGTTCCGCCTGATGATGTGCTCGGCCTTCCTGCTTCTTGCCGGCTGTGCGGTGGGTCCGAATTTCAAGAAGCCTGTCGCTCCGTCGGTTCCGGGTTACACACCCACTCCGCCCCCGACCACGAGCAGCACCCCGAACGTACCTGATGGAGAAGCGCAGCGCTTTGTGGATGGCCGCGACATCCCCGGAGATTGGTGGACTCTGTTTCACTCGCAGCCCCTCAACGACTTGATCGAGCGATCGCTCAAGAACAATCCCAATATCAAAGCCGCGCAAGCCGCATTGGTGGTTGCGAGAGAAAATGTCCTCGCTCAACGCGGTGCTTACTATCCCAGCGTTTCGGCCGGTTTTGCCGCCGACCACTCGAAGACATCAGCCGAACTTTCCCCTTTTACCGCTTCGGGCGACCTTTACTACAGCCTTTACACGCCGGAGGTCTCGGTTTCCTATGTTCCAGACGTTTTTGGTTTGAACCGCAGGACTGTGGAATCGTTGAAGGCGCAGGAACAGCAGGCGCGTTTCGCGCTGGTCGCAACCCACATTACGTTGAGTTCCAATGTCGCTGCTGCCGCGATTCAGGAAGCGTCCTTGCGGGGGCAGATTGACGCGACGCGTCAGCTCATCGAAATCAATACGAACATGCTGGAGGTGCTGCGCAAGCAATTCGAAAAGGGCTACGTCGGCAGTCTCGATGTGGCTGCGCAGGAAGCACAGCTTGCGCAAATCACAGCCACTCTGCCCCCGTTGCTGAAACAGCTGGCTCAACAGCGTGACCTCTTGGCTGCGCTCTCCGGCGGCTTTCCCAGCCAGGATCTGGCTGAAAAGTTCGAACTCTCAAGTCTGAAGCTCCCGCAGGAACTGCCCGTGAGCCTTCCTTCTCAGCTCGTGGAGCAACGCCCTGATGTGCGCCAGGCTGAAGAAAACATGCATTCCGCCAGCGCTCAGATTGGAGTTGCGGTCGCAAACCGCTTCCCAAGTTTTGCGCTCACCGGAGATGTTGGCACCATGGCGCTGGTCTTCAGCAAGATGTTCGCGCCAGGCGCGGTTTTCTGGGACCTCGGCGCCAGCGCTACGCAGCCCATCTTTGAGGGCGGCACGCTTCTGCATAAGGAGCGCGCCGCCAAGGCAGCATACGATGAGGCCGATCAACAATATCGCGGCACGGTCCTCACCGCATTTCAGAACGTCGCCGACACTCTGAATGCTCTCGAACAGGACGCCGACGGCCTCCAGGCTGCTGCCGCCGCCGCCGATGCCGCCAAAAAGACTCTGGATCTGACCCAGCAGCAAATGCAGGTCGGATATGTGAACTATCTCGCGCTCTTAAACGCGGAGCAAAGCTATCAGCAAGCTCTAATTAACCTCGTCCAGGCTCAATCGAATCGCTATGCCGATACGGCTGCATTGTTTCAGGCGCTCGGCGGCGGCTGGTGGAACCGCCCCGATTTGCCCAAGAATTGACCAGATTCTTAGGTTAGGGCCGATGGGTAGGCAAGGTGCCCGAATCGCCGCATCCCAGGTGGACTTACACGATTTCACCCATTGTCGCCACGGGATGGTCTGGTATAGTCCCTTAAGCCGCTTAAAGTAGAAGCGGCCGACGAAGATCTGTTCGAGGTGGGTCAAACGGATCTTCCGACAACGATCGATTCCAGGTTCGACGGCACGAAGTCTTTTAACGCAACCTACAACCTGTGGCCTAATTTTTAGCAGGCCGCGCCCAGCATACAACTGTTGGATCGAATTCGCATCAGACGGTACGGAATAGTCTGAAGGCTGCTGCTCGGATTACGGGCGCGAGCATTGGGGCGTGACTCGAAGTCGCCCCTCACCGATGTGCCCTGATCTGGGCCTGCCTCAACCGCGTAGGTGGGGAGTCGTATGCCGAAGCACATAGTCGGCAGGATTTCTCGGGTTGCGATTGGCTGTGTCCGGCGATTCGAGAACGCCGCGAAATTCCAGGCCCCTCTGTCTTCCATCCCCTTCATTGCATCCCGCAAGGCTTTCGATCATAGAAGCAAAATTCAACAAGTCGGAGGAAGTTATGGCATCGAATCTCGTCTCGATTGCGAATGACTCGGAAATCCGGAAGCGCCTTGAAGCAGAACGGGCGCGCCTGCGCAAAATTGCCGGTCTTGATCAGCCCAAGCATTTCCATCGGCCGGTTGAGCGCGTCTTTACTGCTGAAGAGCGCAGCCGCGTCACAATTCTATTCGGCGGCTTTACCTGGAAACACGAAGACCTGATTCGGGCTGTCTTTCAAGGCTGCGGCTACCGTTGCGAGAAGTTGCCCGTCCCGGACGTGCCGGCGTTTCAAATTGGCAAGGAATTTGGGAATAACGGCCAATGCAATCCGACGTACTTCACGGTCGGCAATCTGGTGCAATATTTGCAATTCCTCGAAAAGGAAGGCGTCTCTCGTCAGCAAATTCTGGATAACTACGTCTTCTTCACGGCTGGTTCCTGCGGCCCGTGCCGCTTCGGCATGTACGAGGCCGAATATCGGTTCGCGCTGAAAAATGCGGGATTCGACGGCTTCCGCGTTCTTCTCTTTAAAGACAGCGACGGCATCAAGGCCGCATCGGGAGAGCCGGGACTGAAATTTACCATTGATTTTGGCTTCGGAATGCTCAACGCCATGCACTTGGGCGACGTTATCAACGATCTCATCTATCAGGTTCGTCCGTTCGAAGTGAATAAAGGCGAAACCGATCGCGTGTTCCGCGAGTCCGTCAACGGTCTTTGCGAAGACTTGAAGAATCGCAAGGCGTTCGAAATCGAAGCGGCCGCACCGGATTGGGCCAAGCCAAAATTCAAGAACAATAAAATTCTGCGCAATTTATTCAACGTGTTCGGCAAATGGCACGAGCACATGTGGGGCAAGGATTATTTGAACGCGTTGAAAGCCGCGCGCGGAAAGATGAACGCAATCGAAGTCGACCGCACGCGCATCAAGCCCGTGGTCAAGATTACAGGCGAATTTTGGGCGCAGCTCACCGAGGGCGACGGAAACTTCCATATGTTTGAGTTCCTCGAGCGCGAGGGCGCGCAGGTCATGGTCGAACCGATCGCAACTTGGGTCGCCTACCTGATGTATCAAGCCAAGGCGCATGCCATCGCGAAGTGGCCCGTGAACCGGCCGCATCGCAACCCGAAGTGGTACGAGCCGAAGAAGCAATTTGCCAACTACATCGGGTTGCGCAAGCGGCTCTGGGGAATTGGCGCCGGCCAGCGTATGTGGACTTTCTTCTATCATCGCACGATCAAACAGCTCGGCGGAATCACGCATGAGCTCGTGCCGCAAACGGAACTCGCGGAACTCGCGCATCCTTTTTACAACCAGTTCGCGCGCGGCGGCGAAGGCCACCTCGAGGTCGGAAAGAATGTTTATTACACAATCCACAAGCTCGCCCACATGGTGCTCGCGCTGAAGCCCTTTGGTTGCATGCCATCATCGCAGTCTGACGGTGTGCAATCCGCGGTCATCAATAAATTCAAGGACATGATCTTCCTGCCGATTGAAACCTCCGGCGAAGGTGAAGTGAACGCGCATAGCCGCGTCCAGATGGCTCTTGGCGAGGCGAAGGTTAAAGCCAAGCTTGAATTTGAACAGTGCCTGAAATCAACCGGGAAGAACTTGCAAGACATTCGCGGGTACATTTCCGAGCATCCCGAGCTGAGGCGGCCGTTCTATCACGTTCCGCACCGCGACGGCGTCGCCGGAACAGCAGCTCAATTCATTCTCCACGTCAACGATCGAATCAATCGCGACACTCGATTCTGGAGGCGGACCCACGTGCAAGGAGTTGCGATTCCAGCAAGCTCCGGCGACTGAGCATTAAGAGAGCAGAGAGGACGCTATGCACGATCACAAGGGTTCGGGATTAGTTCAGATCGTTCCGCTAAGGCCACCGGTTCAGCCGCAGACGCAAAAGCCGCACGATCACGTCACCACGTTTCTGGTCGGCCTTGACGTGGGCTCGACTACGGTCAAGGCCGTTGTCGTAAACGTTGCGGATGACAAAGTCCTCTGGCAGGACTACCAGCGCCACGAAACCAAACAGCCCGAGAAAACGCTGGAATTTCTGAAGCGGATGGAAACCGAAGTCGGCATCAACCGCGACAACACGCGCATGTTCCTCACCGGTTCGGGCGGCGGAGGAATTGCCGAGAAAATCGGCGCTAAATTCGTACAGGAAGTTACCGCCGTTTCCTTGGCGGTGGAGAAACTGCATCCCGAAGTCTACTCCGTGATCGAACTTGGCGGCCAGGACGCCAAGATTATTGTCTTCAAAGATGACGAAGAAACCGGCCGCAAGAAAAAAATTCCATCGATGAATGATAAGTGCGCCGGCGGCACCGGGGCGGTGATCGACAAAATCAACGCAAAACTAAAGATTCCCGTCGAACAGCTCGCCGAGCAGAAGTACGAAGGCATCAAGCTGCACAAAGTCGCAGGAAAGTGCGGCGTATTTGCAGAAACCAACATCAACGGCCTGCAAAAAGTCGGCACTCCGCCCGATGAGCTGATGGCCTCGCTGTTCGAAGCGATCGTACTTCAAAATCTGAGCGTTTTGACTCGCGGGCACACGCTACGCCCGCATGTCTTGCTCCTCGGCGGGCCCAATAGTTTCATCCGCGGCATGCGCGAGGCCTGGCAGGCCAATATTCCGCGGATGTGGCAGGAACGCAAGGTCGCGGTTCCCGATGGTTCGAAGCCCGCAGACCTGATCAAAGTTCCTCAAAACGCTCAGTATTTCGCGGCCCTCGGAGCGATCGAGTTCGGACGCAGCGAAGATGATTGCATCGGTTGTTACCGCGGATACGATGAACTCGTCCACTACATTGAGTCCGGCCGCCAGGAAGAGAAAGCAAAGTCAGGTGGAAAAGGCTTAATTGAGAACAATCACGATCTTGAGGTATTCAAGGAGGCTTACCGCCGCAAGAAATTTACTCCCGCGACTTTCGCGAAGAACAGCACCGTCGGCGGATTCATTGGCATTGACGGCGGATCGACTTCAACCAAGGCGGTGTTGCTGAGTGAAGACGGGGAGATTCTCTGCAAGTCCTATCAGTTATCGAATGGCAATCCGATTCAGGACACGATCGAGATGTTCGAGAGTCTGCGCGGCCAGGTGGAGGCGCAGAACGCGAAGCTGGAAGTTCTTGGAGTCGCCACAACCGGATATGCCAAGGACATTCTGAAGGATGTCCTCAACGCGGACGTCGCTTTGGTCGAAACCGTCGCGCACACCGAATCTGCGCTCAAGTTCTACGATGATCCGCACGTGATTGTCGACGTGGGCGGCCAGGACATCAAGATCATCATCCTGCACAACGGCCGAGTGAAGGATTTCAAGCTCAACACGCAGTGCTCGGCCGGAAATGGATATTTCCTGCAGTCGACGGCAGAAGGATTCGGCCTGAGCGTAAACCAATATGCGGACCTGGCCTTCTCCGCACAGGCCATGCCGGTATTCGGCTATGGCTGCGCTGTCTTCATGCAATCCGACATCGTCAATTTCCAAAGACAGGGCTGGCAGGCAGAAGAAATTCTCGCCGGACTCGCGGCCGTGCTGCCGAAAAATGTGTTTCTCTACGTAGCCAGCATTCCCAATCTTGCTGCGCTGGGCACTCGTTTCGTCCTGCAAGGCGGCACGCAAAATAATCTCGCGGTCGTGAAAGCGGAAGTCGATTTCATCCGGAATAGCTTTCGAGCGGCCGGCAAAAAGCCCGAAATCATCGTGCACGAGCATTGCGGCGAATCTGGCGCGATCGGCGCGGCGCAGGAATCGCTTCGCCTTTGGAAAAACGGCAAGCAGTCATCATTTATCGGCCTGGACTCCGTTCGAAAAATCGAGTACCGCACAACGCGCAACGAATCCACGCGCTGCTACTTCTGCAAGAATAACTGTCTGCGCACCTTTATCGACGTTCGCACGGAACCGGTCAAGAACCTGGTCCCCATCGAGCGAATCACTAAGGTTCCTCTCATGCTCGGAGAACAGCGATTGATTATCGCCACCTGCGAAAAAGGCACGGTGGAAGATCTCTCGGAGATGAAAGATATCAAGGCGGGACTCGATCAAATCCGCGAGCAGCACCCGAATTTCGTGGATATAGCTTCGAGAGAAGTATTCCGCCCGACGAATGCCAGGAAGGTCGCCGATCCGATTCCGGCGCGCGCCTGGAACAAGACGGCGAAAGAGCGCATCGCTCGGATGGAAAATCGCAGCAAGCTCCGCATTGGAATTCCGCGCGTCCTGAACATCTATACGTACGCGCCGCTGTTCAACGCATACTTCGAGAGCCTCGGCGTGCAGCCGGAAAACATCATCTACTCCGACTACACAAGCTCGGAACTTTATCGCGCAGGCGCCAACCGCGGCGCGATTGATCCTTGTTTCCCGGCGAAGATCGGAATCTCACACGTCTACAATCTCATTCAGGAAAAACACCACAAGAAGCCGCTCGACGCCATCTTTTTCCCGATGTACGACGTCCTCCACTCGCCTCTGGTCAAAATCGTTGGCGCCAACGCTTGTCCCACCGTCACAGCCACGCCGGAAACAGTGAAGGCGGCATTCACGAAGGAAAACGACGTCTTTGCCGAAAACAATCTCAAATACATCGCTCCGGTCCTCAATTTTAAGGACCACAAGCTCTTTGCGTTTCAGATACTGCAGGCCTTTCAGCCCATCATGGGGCTCTCGCCGGAGGAAAACGATCGCGCCGTCGAGTCCGGATTCATGGCGCTGAACGACTACGAGACCGGCATCCGCAACCGCGCGCGGCAAGTGCTCGATCAACTTGAGCGTGAAGATCGCATCGGCATCGTGATGCTGGGCCGGCCGTATCATCACGACCCGGGCCTCAATCACGAAATCCTCGATGAATTTCAGAAACTCGGCTATCCCATCTTTTCGCAGAACACTCTTCCGCTAGATGAAGACATGCTTGAGCGCCTTTTCGGTGAGGAGGTTCGCTCGGGCGTGATCACCAGCCCGCTGGATATCACCGACGCGTGGAAGAATTCGTATTCCTGCAGCACGAACCACAAAGTCTGGGCCGCAAAGTTCACGGCGCGCCATCCCAACCTCGTGGCGCTCGAAATTTCCAGTTTCAAGTGCGGACATGACGCGCCCATCTACGGGGTGATTGAAGGCATCATCGAGCAGTCGGGCACGCCTTATTTCTGTTTCAAAGACCTGGACGAGAATAAGCCTACGGGATCGATCAGGATCCGCGTCGAAACGATTGATTACTTCCTGCGCCGTTATCGCGAGGAAGTGATTCGGAAGCGGAAAGCGGAACAGGACATCGAAGCGCAACTCGCCGCGCTGGAAGCGCAACTCCGGCAGGAAAGCGGCGAGCTCGGTGCCGAACTGGTTGAAATGCCGCCGCAAGAAACATGGCAGGAGCAGCCGCAAAGAATTTCGGCAGATTAGAACGGCAAGCTTCGAATCCTGACACCTGCAGCCCGCTTTCCAGGCCGTTTCGGCGGCTCAGCGAAATTCTTGCATGTGACACCGAATCACTACGTTACAATCATGCGGGGCCCGTAGCTCAGCTGGTCAGAGCGATGGACTCATAATCCGTTGGTCCCAGGTTCGAATCCTGGCGGGCCCACTAAACCGCTCTCTAACTCTTATTTGGGTAGTAATAGCGGTATAGGTCACGCTCGGTTGAGCGATAATCCGGACGACTGCGATTATCGCGATGGCAATTACGAACCACGCCGCATCCGCGCGCATAGCGACGCCAGGTTTCATTATTTTTCCTTGAATTCCTCTGGATAGTCGCCGAACCGGAAAATCCGGGCAAGAAAAATTCAAACTCAAACCGCTGATTTTTCCCTGGAAAGACGTGTGCATTCTTCTGAGCTTGCGCCATGCGGGCGCGGGTTACCGTTTCAGTACGCCGTATCCAAAATCGCAGCTCTCTGAGCGATAGTAATTGGTTGCCACGTGCAAGGTTTGAGCGGTACGCTCGCTGGGCTCTATAGATTTCGGACTCTCGATCATGATCCGCGGCGCGCAATCTAATTCAGAGGTCGGCGTGGATGAACAATGGAATTCGGTTCCATCCGAACTGTCACTGGAAAGGGAGAATCAACGTTGGCGCTGCAAGAGGATAGCCTCTGGTATAAAGATGCAGTCATTTATCAGCTTCACGTGCGCACCTTCTGTGACGGCAATGCTGACGGCATCGGAGACTTCGCCGGCCTGACTCAAAAACTCGACTATCTCCAGGATCTGGGTGTCAGTGCTATCTGGCTTCTTCCTTTTTTCCCATCACCATTGCGGGACGATGGATACGACATTGCGAACTACACTGCAGTTCATCCAAGTTATGGATCGCTTGAAGATTTCAAGCGCTTCCTGGCGTCAGCCCATGAACGCGGAATGCGCATCATCGTCGAAATGGTCCTTAACCACACTTCGGACCAGCATCCCTGGTTTCAGGAGGCCCGAAGCTCCCGAGAGAATCCTAAACGCGACTGGTACGTTTGGAGCGACACGGACACCGGCTATCAGGGCGTCCCGATTATTTTCCTCAATACCGAGGTGTCGAACTGGGCTTGGGATCCAGTCTCAAAATCCTATTATTGGCACAGGTTTTTCAGCCACCAACCCGATCTGAATTTCGACAATCCTGCCGTCTTCGAAGCCATATGGGACGTGATGAATTTCTGGCTGGACTTGGGTGTCGACGGTTTTCGGCTGGACGCTGTTCCTTATCTCGTCGAACGGGAAGGCACTCTGTGTGAAAGCCTTCCCGAGACCCACGCGATCATCCGTGAACTCCGCAGACGCATGGATCTGGCGTATCCAGGAAGGATGCTTCTAGCCGAGGCAAATCTCTGGCCGACCGACGTGCGCGCATACTTCGCCGATGGTGATGAATTCCATACGGCATTCCATTTTCCTCTGATGCCGAGAATGTTTATGGCTGTCAGGCTCGAAGACCGCCGGCCCATCATCGAAATCCTCAGACAAACGCCTGAAATACCGGACGTCTGCCAGTGGTGTATTTTCCTTCGTAATCATGACGAGCTCACCCTGGCGACGGTAACTGACATCGAGCGCGATTACATGTACGACGAATATGCGATTGATAAGGCGATGCGCATCTACCACGGCATCCGGCGGCGTCTGGCTCCCTTGCTGGAAAACGATAGACGCCGGATCGAATTGCTGAACGGATTATTGATGTCCATGCCGGGAACGCCGATCGTCTATTACGGAGACGAAATCGGGATGGGAGATAATGTTCTTCTCGGCGATCGGAATGGAGTCCGGACTCCGATGCAGTGGACCAGCGGAGCGAACGCGGGATTCTCATTGGCGGAATCAGAATGCATGTACGCGCCGGTGATTTCTGACGCCGTTTATGGATATCAGGCCATCAACGTCGATTCACAGAAAGCATCGGGGCACTCGCTCCTTTCCTGGATGAAGTCTCTGATTCAAGTGCGTAATTCATCTCGGGTATTTAGTCGCGGATCGATTGAAATTTTACAACCAGCGAATCATCGGGTTCTTGCCTACGTGCGGAAATTCAAGGAGGAAAGGGTGCTCGTTGTGAACAACCTTTCAAGCTCCGCGCAGGCAGTGGAACTCGATGTATCTCGTTACAAGGGCGCTTTGCCGATTGAGATGTTCGGTGGGAATCTATTTCCTCGATTTGGGGACGCGCCTTATTTGCTCACGTTGGCGCCGTATCAGTTTTATTGGTTTCGGCTTCGGCACATCTAATTCAACGCGTTGGATTAAACGAGTCGCAATTGTCGTAAAGTTTTCTGGCTAAATGTGAGGGTCAAAGTATCTTGTCTGAAGATCAATTCCTTACAGACGATTTCCTTCGGCAGCTGATGAGCGTAGGCGAAGTGGATCTCCTCGTCGGGATCCACTCGCAGAGCCATTCGGATCCAATCGATCACGTTGTCCACGCGATTGCGCGAAGTGTTCAGCAACATTTTATCCGGCAAAGAGTTGTCATCGTGAATGTGGATGGAGAAGCCAAAGATGACGATGGGGTTGCGACGACGTCCCTCGATGACCCCGCCGAAGATAACTCGCCACTGCCCGGCCTGAGTTCGCTTCGCACCATTCGTCAAGTCACTGCTTCTTTTCCTATTCCGCCATCGCGAGGAATCTTTTTCCGCACGATCCTGGCCTCCGCAGAATTGCTGCGGGCGCGCGCGTGTGCCGTAATCCCTGCGAGCGCTTCAAGTCTCACGCCGGATCGGATTGCGAATCTGCTGCGGCCCGTCTACCAGGAAAAGTTCGATTTTGTCGCCCCGCTTTATACCCGGCACAAGTATGAAGGTTTGCTGGCGCGGAATCTTCTCTATCCGATGAGCCGTGCGGTCTTTGGCCGGAGAATTCGCGAACTGTACTCGGATGAATTTGGTTTCTCAGGTCGCCTCGCCAGCTCGTGCCTGAATCAAAATGCATGGCACGAAGAGGCCTTTGGCCTGCGTCCTGAAGCCTGGATGGCGGTGTCTGCCATCACCTCCGAATTTCGGTGCTGCCAGGCTTTTCTGGGTCAAAAATCACAACCGCCGGCCGGTTCGGGAACGGATATCGTGGAAGCCCTTCGGGAAACTGTGGGGACTCTGTTCTGGTGTTTGGAATCCCAACCAGCGTCATGGTTGGATCGCGAGGGCTCAGAATCCGTGCCAACGTTCGGGCCAGACCACGACCTCACTCTGGAATCGAGCGATTTGAATACCCACAGACTCTTCGAGATGTTCCGCAGTGGTGTTTCCGAATTGGATCCCATTCTCTCCACAATTTTAGAGCCCGAGACCCATGCAGAAATTATCAGCCTCGCATCGGCCGAGGAAGCAAAGTTTCGGTTTGGAGCTGATCTCTGGGTCAGGACGCTCTATGACTTTGCCTCTTCTTGCCATCACTGCGTCATTAACAAGGACCACTTGTTGCAGGCCTTGGTGCCCATCTACCGCGGCATGATCTATTCCTTCCTCCTTGAGCATTCTGATTCGTCGCCAGACGAGATGGAGGCCGAGAACGAAATACTCTGCCTCGAATTCGAACGCCAAAAACCATACCTGAGTGAAAGATGGAAGACGCGAGTTGAGGTGAAGTCATGAAAGAAACCATACTGCAGGGACTGCAACAGGCTTACAGCAACTTGGTCCACATGATTGCTGAATTTCTTCCGCGATTCCTGGTGATGTTGATCATCGTTCTGGTGGGCCTGCTGATCGCATTCGTTTTTAAATACGTTCTGCGGTCGCTCCTGCGCCTTACCAAGCTGGATCGAGTGTCTGAGCAGGCGGGGGCTTCGCGCGTGCTCCGGATGGCAGACTTCCCTTCGATGACCGAATTCTTAAGCCGATCCGTCTTCTGGATCACATGGTTCGGATTCATTTTGATCGGGATTAGCGTGCTGGGTGTCAGTGGCCTCCAGGAACAGATTTCGCGATTGCTCCGGTTCCTGCCTGAGGTGCTTGTCGCGATCATCATTTTGTTTCTCGGACTGGTGATTGCGAACTTTTTGTCGCGGGCCGCCCTGCTTGCGGCGGTCAATGCCGGTTATCGTTCGGCCAGAATTGTGAGTTGGTCGATTCGCTTCCTCATCTGGATACTGGCGATTTCGATGGCATTGGAAGAACTCGGTTTGGCGATACAAACCGTGATATCGGCCTTCTCGATTGTTTTCGGGGCGTTGATGTTCGCACTCGCGCTCGCTTTCGGCTTAGGCGGCCAGGACTTGGCTCGCAAGGCCCTCGAGAGATATTTGGGTGACAACAAAAAAGAGAAGGGCAACGAACCACAGCCGTTATGAAAGGAAGGGGGAATTAGTCGCGTTCGTCGCTTCGTTGACTTGCTTCGATGCGCGTCCTAAGATGACCGTGAAATGGCTGACCCGCAACCCATGATTGGCCGCACGATTTCCCACTATCGCATCGTCGAAAGACTCGGCGGTGGCGGGATGGGCGTGGTGTACAAAGCCGAAGACGTAAGCCTGCACCGATTTGTCGCCCTCAAGTTTCTGCCGGATGAAGTCGCCAAAGACTCGCAGGCGCTGGCCCGGTTTCAACGCGAGGCGCAAGCTGCGTCCGCCCTGAATCATCCCAATATCTGCACCATCTACGAAATCGGCCAGCAAGATGCGCTTCCCTTCATCGCTATGGAATTCCTCGATGGCCAGACGCTCAAGCACCGGATCTCTGGCAAGCCGCTTCCTCTCGATGAAACGCTGGACCTCTCGATCGAGATCGCGGATGCGCTCGACGCGGCGCACACCAAGGGCATCGTCCATCGCGACATCAAGCCCGCAAACATTTTCATCACCGCACGCGGCCACGCCAAGATTCTCGACTTTGGCCTGGCAAAGACGCTGAAGGCGACGACGTCTGCCATATCCGAATCGCAGGCCACAGCGGACGCGGTTGCTCCCGAGCACCTCACTAGTCCCGGCAGCACCATCGGCACGGTCGCGTACATGTCGCCCGAGCAGGTACGGGCGAAGGAGCTGGACGCGCGCAGCGACCTGTTTAGTTTCGGTGTCGTGCTCTACGAAATGGCCACGGGCACGCCCCCTTTTCGCGGTGACTCCACGGCCGTCATTTTTGAAGCCATCATGAGCCGCCCCGCGGTTGCGCTCTCGCGGTTGAATCCCGATGTTCCGGCGGAGCTGGAACGAATCGTCAAGAAAGCCCTCGAAAAAGATAGGGAGACCCGTTATCAGCACGCCAGCGACGTGCGCGCCGACCTGAAGCGCTTCAAGCGAGAGACGGATTCGGGCCGCGATCATGCATCGGGAAAGCCCGATTCGTCGGGTGCGCATCGCACCAGCGCCGCTTCGGCAATCAAGTCGGTCGCGGTCCTCTATTTCGAAAATCAAAGTGGTGTAAAAGACGACGAATATCTGCGCGACGGCATCACTGAGGATGTCATCACCGAGCTTTCCAAGATTCGCGGGCTGAATGTTTTTTCGCGCCCGACGATTTTGCCCTTTCGCGATGTGCCGGTCACGCCTTCGCAGATTGGCCAGCAGCTCGGCGCGGCTTACCTGCTGACCGGCACGATGCGCCGCGCCGGCGCGCGCCTTCGCATCAACACTCAGCTCGTGGATACGCAAACGAATTTTCCTCTGTGGTCCGAGCGCTTCGACTGCGAAATGAAGGACGTCTTTGAAGTCCAGGACGAAATGGCTCGCAAGATCGCCGAGGCGCTGCGCGTTACGCTTTCGCCGCAGGAACTCGAAGCCCTGGCCACCAAGCCCACGGAAAACTTGCAAGCCTACGATCTTTATCTGCGCGGCAAGCGATATGCGCGGCGGCAAACGCGGCAGGACCTCGAGTTCGCGCTGCAAATGTTCGAGAACGCAGTGTCACTTGACCCTAGTTTTGCTCTGGCCTATGCCGCATGCGCGAATGCTTGCGCCATGTTCTTCTGCAATTTCAGTCGGGATCAGGCATGGGTCGATCGCGCGCGCGAAGCTTCTGGCCGGGCGGTAGCGTTGCGGTGGGATCTGCCCGAAGTGCAGGTCAGCCAGGCTTGGGTCCTTTATGCTGCCGGACTCTACGACGAAGCGGTGCGCATGGTCAAAAAGGCAATTGAACGCAAGCGTGATTGCGAGGGTGCGTACTACCTTCTCAGCCGCGCTCTTTTTGCCGCAGGACGTCACCACGAGCTGCTGGAAGTTGCCGAAGCCGCCATCGAAGCGAGCGGTGAAGATTACAATGTTTACGTGCCTATTTTGAATTCGGTTAGCGCGGTTGGCAGCGAAGAAGCTAAGCGAGATATGACCCGCAGGCGCGCTACGGCTCTGGAGATCCACCTGCAACAAGTCCCGGAAGACGCTCGGGCGCGCATCTTGCTCGGTAGCGATTACGCCAGATTGGACCGGACCGACGACGCGTTGCGCGAACTGAATCTCGCCGTCACGCTGCGGGCCAACGAAGCTTCAATTCTCTATAACGCCGCTTGTTTGTACGCCTCGCTCCACAAAAAGCCGGAGGCTTTGGCCGCACTCGGCAAAGCCTGGGAATTGGGCTTCAAGGACGCGGTTTGGGCGCGACGCGACCCGGACCTCGCACTACTTCATGGCGAACCGGAGTTTGAGCGCATGTATCCGGAAAAGCCCGCTTCGCCGCCCGCCTCCGCTGCCCACTAGGCCTGCTGTTACTGATTCGGTAAAACGCATCAAATCAGTGTGCGTCACGGGGCCGCTCGAACGGATACTTTGAGCGGAAAATCGGGCCGGTCAGCCCTGGGGGTCAGAGTGAGCCGGATCTGGGATGCGCTGAAGGCTGCTGAGCAGCATCGCGCACGCGCCATCGAGCGCAAGAACGTAGTGCAACTGCAAACTCATCGCGGCGACCGCCGGCACAGCAAACGTGCCGAAGCCAACATCCCCGTGTTTGTGTATGGCTCCAACTCCTATCTCCAGCCATTCCACGAAGAGGCTTTCACGCTGGACTTAAATGACGGCGGATGCTTGCTGTCCATCGCGGTAGAAGTTGTCGCGGGCCAGCGGCTCTATCTGACGAACACCGAGAATCAGGCCGAACGCGAATGCCGCGTGATCCACGTCAGCAAGCGCATGCAAGGACGCGTGCACATCGGCGTGGGATTCGGGCAGCCCGATCCCGAGTTCTGGCAAGCCGATTAACCCCGCATAATAGCGTATCCCTCAGGCAGCTAATCGTGAGTCCAAGACCCCGGAATCTGTCCCGAATAGAAATGGTGTCGATTCTTTGTTTTGTTGCGCTTATGGCGATTTCTAATCGTACGGTGTCCCGATTAGAATTCGTGGAATTGGCGGTAGGTGTTTCTTTTTTTACCGCTCATTAATAGGTACTCACCCTACAAAGAGAAGGCGCGCAACGGAGCGATTGCTTAGCTCAGGTCCTTGCCCGTGGTGGTGATGACCAACTGGCCGTGCTTCACGCCGCGAAAGCTGATGATGTTGTTGGCCAGCTCACGAACGGCGCTGCTTCGGCCCTTCATGATGATTACTTCCAGGCAATTGTGATGATCGAGATGGACGTGAGTGGCAGCCAGAACCTGATTTCCGGCGTGGTGCTGCGCTTCCACGAGCTTCTCGGTGAGGTTGGGGCGATGATGATCGTAGACGATCGTGAGCGTGCCGGCGACGACTTCGTCCTTGCCTGAAGCTTCGGAGACGAGATGATCGCGAATGAGATCGCGAATGGCCTCGGATCGATTTTTATAGCCTTTCGCGGCGATGACGCGATCGAAGGCTACCAGCAGATCACGATCGATCGAGAGGCCGGTTCGAGTCAGTTTGGACATCGCGCCTCCTGAATTGCCTGGGAGCGAATCCCGGGCGAAGCGGCCCTATGTATAGCACGAGCGCCCATCTCTCTTGAACCTGCGCAGGTTTCCCGCTCTTGGCTGGGTATGACCCTGGCCCTACAGCGAACTCCTGAGGTCGCATCGGGGAATTCCCGGTAGCACGGATTTGCAATTCATGCTACTGTCCGCATCGCTTTGTGGGTAGCACGAATTTAGAAGTCGTATGCGGCACGCCAGGCCGCGTTTAAATCTGCGACCCGGGAGAACCGCTGGGCCCCGCGGAACAGGTCCGTCCTGGAGACACAACGAAAGGCAGAGACGCAGGGCGCGGATCGCGGCGCGGCGCAATTCAAAGTTGGATTATGGCGGCCGATCCTACGAAGACGCAGATAAATCCGGGTACGCAACGAATTATGCGGATCGCGGCCACAGCATGTGTCGCCAGCTTCTTGCTGATTCGCTGCTGGGCGATAGTGGGCGGAAGCGTTTCGGGAACGGTGCGGGATGCCACGGGCGCAGTGGTTCCAGATACTCCCGTGACGCTGTGCAACACCGACACGGCGGTTAAACGGACGGTCACGACGACTGGCGACGGGTTTTTCGAATTCACGGCCGTCCCGGTGGGGCGCTACGAGATCGAAGTTGTACGGTCTGGATTCAAGCGCTACCGGCACACAAACGTGGTTGTTGACGTGAACAGCGCTATTCAGATTGACGTGTCGCTCGAATTGGGTCAGGCATCGCAAGAGGTCGAGGTTCCAGACACCGCAGTGCACGTCGAGACCGAGAGCTCGCAGATGGGCGAAGTGATCGAGAGCGCGAAGATAACTGCTTTGCCCCTGAACGGCCGCAGCTTCACCGACCTTCTGAACCTCCAACCCGGCGTGATTCCGATCAGCTCGACGCCCGCCAATGCCGTGATCATGGCCGGTGTCAGCAGCTTTTCGCCATCGGGAGATCTGAACCCGGGAAACATGTCGATCAGCGGGCAGCGCGAGAGATCCAACGGGTTCATCGTCAACGGAAGTGATGTGGAAGAAGACTTGAATATGGGAACGGCCATCATTCCTAATCTCGATTCGATCGGCGAGTTCCGGATTCTGACGAACAATTTCGACGCTGAGTACGGGAACTTCAGCGGCGGACAGATTGTCGTGGTCACCAAATCGGGCAGCAATCAATTTCACGGCGATGCATTTGAATTCCTGCGGGATACGGCTTTGGATGCAAAGGGCTATTTCTCGCCGGCGCGAGCGGCCTTCGATCAAAATCAATTCGGAGGCACGCTCGGCGGCCCCATCAAACGGCAAAGGATATTTTTTTTCAGCGATTATCAGGGAACGCGCACCACGCAAGGCATCGAGACCGAACTGATTCCAGTGCCTTCGATCCAAGACAGGACGGGCAATTTTTCTGACGTCGCGAGCTCGTTTACCACCACGGAATACGTAAACGGAGTGCCGACGACCGTGCCGACAACAGTGAGCGGCCCTTACTGGGCCGGTCTGCTCTCCCAAGAATTGGGTTACACGGTAACAGAGGGAGAGTCGTACTACGTTCCCGGGTGCGCGGTCCCATCGCAATGCGTGTTCCCGAACGCCGTGATTCCTCAAAAAGCATGGTCCGCGCCCGCGCAGCATCTTCTGCAATACATCCCCGCTCCCAACATCGGGACGAATGAGTTTTACACGTCGGCCTTTGACCAAACAGTCCGCGACGATAAAGGAGCGATACGGCTCGACGCCAGCACGACAAGGTGGGGAATGCTCTCCGCCTACTATTTTGTCGACGACTACACGCTGAACAATCCATATCCGACGGGCGAAGGCGGCGCAAACGTGCCGGGGTTTAACGCCATCTCCAATGGCCGCGCACAGCTCATCAGCTTCGGTGACACGAAGCAATTCGGCTCGGCGTCGGTCAATGAGTTCCACTTCAGTTTCATGCGCGATGCCACCGATGTCGGCTATCCCCAGGGCGGTGTGGGACCGAGCCTTGCATCTCAAGGTTTCGTAACCGGGCCGGGCACGCCGGGGATCGTTCCGCTGGACCCCGCGATTGAAGGAATCGAAAACGTCGCGTTCAACAATTACACGATCGGCGTGGACATCACGGGAGACATCCAGCACAACAACTTATTTCAGTGGCTCGATAATTACTCGCGCGTGACTGGCACACACACGCTCAAGTTCGGCGGCGAATTTCACTACGACCAGATCAACACGATTCCCGATGCGACATACAACGGAACGTTTTCGTTTGCCGGCACGGAGACGGGCATCGACTTCGCCGATTTCCTGCTGGGAATTCCGAGCCTGTTTACGCAGTCGGACGGCCAGGGATTTTACACGCGAGACCGGTATGCGGGCGCCTACGCGCAGGATACCTGGCGAGTAAAGCCGCGCCTGACTTTCACTTATGGCGTCCGATGGGACATGATCGTGCCGTGGTACGAAAAATTCAATCAAATCCAAACGCTGGTCCCCGGCGAGCAATCCATTGTTTACCCCGGTGCGCCGCTGGGACTCGTATTCCCCACCGACCCCGGAATTGCGCGAGGTCTTGCTCCGATTCGTCCCACAAATTTCTCTCCGCGCCTTGGATTGGCGTACTCGCCGGATTTCGAACGGCCGATGCTGAGAAAAATCTTCGGCGGAGCCGGCAAGACCAGCTTGCGCGCGGGTTACGGCGTGTTCTATACCGCATTCGAGGGCCTGTCTGCGGGCGTAATGTACGCCGTTCCGCCATACGGATATAACGCCATCAGTCCCGCACCGCCGCTTTTCGCCACGCCCTTTATCACCGCAGCAACCGGCGTGGACAATGGCCAGCCCTATCCCATCACCTTTACCCCCTACGGCGCGACGGCCAGCCATCCGGACGACAATGTAGATTGGACTCCTTTCATTCCCGTGAGCGCCGATCCTGCGTTCTCTCCGAAGAACAGAGTTCCGTACGACGAACAGTACAATCTCTCGATCCAGCGACAATTCGGCTCAGACACTCTGCTGACACTCAGTTATGTAGGGGCCCAGGCGCACCGTCTGTTGGTCCTGCTGGAAGCGAATCCGGGCAATCCAGCGCTTTGCCTGAGCGTGAGCGAGCCGAGCGAAGTGATGCCGGGGAGCGCCACCTGCGGACCTTTTGCCGAGAATGGCGTTTTTACGACTGCGTCGGGGACCGTCATTAACGGAACGCGCTCGCCCCTGGGGCCCGATTTCGAAAGCGACACCTATCAGACGACGATCGGCAACTCCAATTACAACGCGCTTGAAGTGAACCTGCGCCGCAACGGCAGACGCTCTGAATTTTTGATCGGATACACCTACAGCAAATCAATGGATCAATCCTCGAATATCGGCGAAGAAGTCAATCCGATCAACCCGAGTCTAAGCCGGGCCATTTCCGCGTTTGATATGACGCACGTTTTCGTGGCGAGCTACCGGTATGAATTGCCTTTCGACCGGCTTTTTCATCGAGAAAATCGCTTGACGCAAGGATGGAATATCTCCGGAACCACGCGATTCAGCACCGGTTTGCCTGTCACGCTCTACAATCCCTACGACACTTCGCTGCTGGGAACATTCTCCAACGGCGTGAACAACAATCTGGTGGATACGCCGAACGTGGCTCCGGGGCCGCTCGAGATCAGTACCAATCCACGAAACGGAAAGCCGGAATTCAATGCGTCGCTCTTCAGCCTCCCGGCGCTGGGCGATTTGGGGAACGCATCGCGGCGCTTCTTTTACGGCCCGGGATTCAGCAACTTCGATATGGCGGTTCTTAAAGTCGTGCGTTTGAACGAATCCAAATCGCTGGAATTCCGCGTGGAAGCGTTCAACACATTTAACCACGCACAGTTTTACGGACCGGCTTCGGTGGATGGAACGATCGGAAGCCCCAACTTCGGAAAGATCGTCAGTGCGGCGGCGCCTAGGCTCGTTCAGGTGGCCACAAAATTCAATTTCTAGATTAGAGTCAGACGGGCTCGAAGCAGCAGCGTCAGCCGCTCAATAGCATGCCATCGTGGCGCTCGCGTGAAAAATCGCGGGGGCCTTCAATCGGGTTCGACAAAGTGAGGCCGGCGGTGCCACTTGGACTGAGGACTCTGTTCAACGATGCTGCCGACAGTCTGCGTGCCCGAATAATCGGCATCTACGGAATTTTGCTGGTGTTCAATTTGGGCGCATGGGCATGGGCGGCCATCGCCTTTCGCCATTATCCCGTTCTTCTGGGAACCGCGCTGTTGGCGTATAGCTTTGGGCTGCGGCATGCCGTTGATGCGGATCACATCGCGGCAATCGATAACGTGACACGCAAATTGATGCAGGACGGCAAGCGACCGGTCGCCGTCGGGTTCATGTTTTCGCTCGGACATTCGACCATCGTGGTGATCGGTGCGGCGGCAATCGCAGGAACGGCCATCGCGCTGCAGCACCGGTTGGACGCGGTGAGAAATGCGGGAGCGGTGATCGGCACGCTCGTGTCGGCGTTTTTTCTTTTTGCGATTGCGATTGTCAACCTGATCATCCTGCGATCGATTTACAGAGCGTTCGTGAGGGTGCGTCGCGGCGAGAAATATCAGGAAGAGGATCTCGACATGCTGCTCGGCGGCCGCGGAATTCTCTCGCGGCTGTTTCGCCCAATGTTCCGGATGATCACGCGCAGCTGGCACATGTATCCGCTGGGCATTTTATTTGGCTTGGGATTTGATACCGCCACCGAGATTGGCCTGTTGGGAATTTCGGCGGCGGAAGCGTCCAAGGGCCTGCCGGTCTGGGCGATCCTCGTGTTTCCCGTCCTGTTTGCCGCGGGAATGTCGCTGATCGATACGACAGATAACATTTTAATGTTGGGCGCGTACGGTTGGGCGTTCGTCAAACCGATTCGCAAGCTCTACTACAACATAACGATCACCAGCGTGTCCGTAATTGTGGCGCTCGTCGTCGGTGGAATTGAAGTGCTCGGATTGTTGGCTCAACAATTTCATTTCACCGGGCGATTCTGGGATGGAGTGGCGAAGCTGAACGATAGCTTCGGGACGCTCGGTTTTTTCATTGTCGGACTTTTTGCGATGAGCTGGATTGTGTCCATCGCTGTTTATAAATGGCGTGGGTTCGACAACGTCGAAGTGAACACGTATGCGGATCGGTGAAAGGGAGACGACAACCGTTGGAGGCGGAACAGGTCCGTCTGGGAGACTCAACCGAAGGCAGAGATGCAGGGCGAGGTATGCGTCGCCGCGAAATGCGAAATTGGATTATGGCGACCGACCCTACAAAGGCACGAGTTGCGGAGATTCGTCCACGGTAGGCGGCGCACCGTGCAGATTGATCCACAACTCAGAGGCCACTGCGACAGCGCGAAGGATGCGGAGTGCATGTGCGCGGGATTGTGCCTAGAGCGCCACAAGTTACTGAAGCGAAAGGAATTACGTTAAGTCTGCAAGGCTCGTGTGCCGCGGTAAGCGGCGGCAAATGGTGCCGTAAGGCCGCGGCATTGTGATGGCCAGAGGGTTGCAATCCCGAGATGCGTTCTGACGGAACGCGATTCCCGCGAAATGAGCGGCGAATTGCCAAACTCGGGAGCGAAGCATGAACGATCCATTCGATCGAAACAAATTGGCGGTGTTCGGACTGCTGCTGGCGATCGGGCTCGTCGCCGCCGGTTGGGCGCTGGGGATGGAAATCAAAGCGACGCGGCTCGCCGACCGTTACGTAACCGTGAAGGGACTGGCGGAGCGCAGAGTGAAATCGGATCTCGCAGTCTGGCAAATTGACTATCAGGAAACCGGGGACGATCTCGCGGATGTTTTCGGGAAAACCGAAGCCGACAAGCAAACGATTCTCGATTTTCTGAAGCAGCAAAGAATTCAAACGCCGGAAATTGGATTGGACGTGCCGAAAGTGGTGGACGCGCAGGCGAACCAATACGGCGAACGGAATCGTCCCCCACATCGCTTTATCGTGAACCAGGCAATTGTGGTGCGAACTTCGCGCGTAGACCAGGTGGCCGCCGCCGCACAGAAAACGATTCTGCTGCTGCAAAAAGGGATTGTCCTGAACGGCAACCGCGGTCAGAACGTGGCTTACAAATTCAACGGGTTGAACTCGATCAAGCCCGACATGATTTCGGAAGCAACGCGAAACGCGCGCGCGGCCGCCGATCGCTTTGCACTGGACTCAGGAAGCAAAGTCGGCGTGATCCGTGAGGCGAATCAGGGTTTTTTTTCGATTTCGGCTGCGGATGAGGGGAGCGACACGAATGACGAGGGCGGCGTGGATTATAACTCAGACAGCAGCCTGATGAAGACGGTGCGGATCGTCACGACGATTGAATATTACGTTGAAAAATAGATGCGGCGGCGCGCGGACCCTTCCGCCGGCTATTTCGCCGCTGACGGCCGGATGAAGAAATGCTGCTTATCGAGATTCGAAGCGACGGCGACATCGAAGAAGCCGACCATCATTTCATCGGAAGTTTGGTCTCCCCAGTGAACGGTCTGCTTCGGATCGGGATTATGCTCGTTCCTCGCTGAATTATCGAACCAGGCGACAGCTTGCAGAATCGTTCCGGCCTTGAGCGGCAGCGGCTCGGCCAGGCGATAGCTCATCTGCCAATGAAAATGATAATTGACACGGAGCAACGGCTCGAAGCTGCCGTCTTTATGGACGATGTTGTATTCGAATCGCTTTCCGCGCAGGTGCATGTGCGGGAAAAAGCTGAGGAGAATGCAATCGTTGGGAAGCGAGCCGTGAACTTCAACGCGATAATCATCGGCCCCGGGGGGAATTTCGAAGGAATCGTTGGTGAGCTGAAGCGTGAGGACACGTTGCGGAGGGGGCGTCTTGGAAAAGACGAGGCCGATGGCGGACTGATCGCTCGAGGCGTGGCCGTTGGTGGTGTAATGAATCTGGAAGACGAGATCGGAGCCGGCGGGAATGAATTTGGCCATTGACGCGGGCCAGGAATCGGGCGAGCTGCCGGGCGCGTAGACGAGAAGGACATCGGTGTCGGTCCATTGCGCGTCGTCTTTAAGTTTCTTGTCGGAGAGCGTCGAGGCCGTGAAAGGCTTGCCGACGGGAGCGCCACGCAACCATTTCGAATCGGGCGGGCGAACGTAGACGACGGCGTGATGAACATTTTGAGGACTGGACGGGAGAACCTGCGACATCTGGATCCATTTGCCGGTCTTAAAACCGGTGGGAATGATTTCGTAGTTGTATTCGATTTCGCCTTGAGCCGGAATTTCGACGGGCACGGGCATTTTGAAGGCGATGTCGGGCTGAGGAATATTCCAACTGCCCGACCAGTTGAGCGGAGGCGGCGCATCCTGGGAGTCGCCGGCAGGAGCGCCGTCGCCGGCCCAGGAGGTGAGTGTCTCGATTTCCGCGGCCGAGAGGGAAGGATCGTTTGAGAAATGGCCGATTTTCGGATCGGCGAACCACGGAGGCATCTTGCCGCTCGTCACGGCGTCGGCGATCTTATCGGCTTTTCGTGCGACGCGGTCGTAGGATTCGAAAGAGATTGGAGCGATGCCGCCCGAGCGATGGCAGACCTGGCAATGCTTTTGGAGAATCGGGAGGACATCGCGATAGAAAGTCGGCGCAACATCGCCGGATTGTCGCCGCGGCGGAGGTGAAAGCGCCGGCGGAGGTGAAAGCGCCGGCGGAGGAGCGAGTGCCGAAGCCGCTGCGGCGAGATTCGCGAAGAGAACGGTGACCGAAGCAAGTGTGCGGACTTTCACGATGAACATTATGCTGCCGGGAATTTTGCGCGGCAATCGCGAGTAATTTGATTGCGTCCTGCGTAATGCGGCGCGCATCCATATTGATGCCTCGGAGTGCTAAAGTAAGCGAGGCAGAAAACGTTTATTACTTCGCGAGGGGAGGAAAACATGGCTGCACAAATACCGGCATCGCACAAAGATCTTCTGGAGAAGCAAGCGTTCGGCAATCTCGGAACGCTCATGCCCGACGGAAGCCCGCAGGTGACGCCCGTGTGGGTGGACTTCGACGGAAAAAATATCATCGTGAATTCGGCGAAGGGCCGCCAGAAAGATAAGAACCTGCGGAGGGACGGACGCGTGTCGGTCGCGATTCAGGACCCGCAGAATCCGTATCGTTACCTGGAGATTCGCGGACACGTGGCGGAAATCACTGAGAAGGACGCGGACGCGCAAATCGACAAGATGGCGAAGAAATACTTGGGGAAAGATAAGTATCCGTTCCGGCAGCCGGGCGAAGTTCGAGTGATGTACAAAATCGTGCCGGAACATTTCACGCAGATGGGCTAGCGTCAGGAGCGGGCTTGCGCGGAGGCGTAGCGGCGCGCGCGGGCGATGAGCGCGAAAATCGACGCAACCAAAACGGCGACAGCGCTGCCAATCAGAACTTCAACGACGCGCGTGATCGCGACGGCTGTGCCGGCGTGAACCGAGCCATGAATGAAGCTGGGCGTCATGACCAGGACGACAGTGACGGGCGCGATGCGCCACGCGGTGAGCGTCTGGACGGAATACGTCGAGGCCAGCACCGCGGCTGACATCGCCAGAAGGATCGACCAGCTCGCGGGCCCGAGAAGGTAGAGGAACGCGAGACCGATTGCGCAGCCGACGAGGGTGTTGGCGGCGCGGCCCCGGAAGGCGATTACGGTCGCGTCGAGTTGGACATCGGAAACAATCACAACGGAAATCAACGCCCACAGCGGATCGCGATGCCCGATGGTCCGGACGATTAACCACACGATTCCGGCGCCGATCACGATACGAATCGCGAGCGCGAGACCCGCGACGCTGGCGACGCGTCCAGCGGGCAATGTAGAGGCGACGGCTGACATAGGACACCTTCAGGCGGCGCAAGGCCGGATTCAAGCGAAGTCAGGATACACCTGTCTGTGTGTGGCTTGCCTAAGGCGGTTTCTGAGAGGAACCCGAGCGTGCAACTACAGATGACTGCGTGTGCGCGACGAAGCCGCTAACCCGCTTTTTCGAGCTCCGCGAGCTTCGCATCGAGATCTTCGAGCGCGCGGATGAGCAAACTACGGTAGCGGGGATCCTGACTATTCTCAAGATCGCGAGTCACTCGAGCGCGCGATAGCTCAAGAATCTTCATCTCCCGAACCGCGGAAGCCTGCTCTGGCGAAAGTCGCTTGGAATTGCGGGCTGCTCTTTTTACTGCGTCGTTCTCGATTTGGTCGCTGACACCTTTGCTGTCCCAACCTCTGGCCATACACTAATTATATAGCCCCGGGCCGATTGCGCGCCGACATTTATAAAATTAGTGCGCACTTGAGTTCTCAACAAAGCACCAGTGAACGAACTCGGGCGTAAAGCGGCTGATCACGGTGACGGGAATATCGCTTTCGCTCAGTTTTTCGAATTCAAAGCGGATTTCGCCCTCCGGAGAGACCGTCGCAACCAAATAGCCGTAGACGTTGGTCATCGCCGCGCGGGCGTCGGAAGCTTTTTCCGGGAGTGCGTAGCGCACAGCGCCCGCGGTGCCGATGATCCATCCCGGCAGTACGCCGCCATGCGTATTCCAATACTGCGTGTTGAAGATGTTGTCCATGTAGTAGTGCGAATGGCTGGCGAGGATGTAAACGCGCTTGTGCGATTCGTTCTGCACCCGGAGCAGGTCGATGTAAACGCGGCGTCCGCTATCGGTGCCCGCCGGAGATTCATTCATGCTGTGGCCGGCGGAGATGGAGTCGGGCAGCGCTTCGTGAGAACCGACGACGATAGTGACAATTCCGGCGTTGGCTTCGTCGCGGGCGATGACCTTTTCAAACCACGTCATTTGCGCGTGATCGAACTGGTCAGGTGTCGCATTGTCGAGATTGATGAAATCGATGCCGTTCATGATCCAGTGGTAGTAGGTCTTGAGAAGGTGATCGCGCGGATCGTCGCGGAGGCGCTGCTCGCGGATGACGGGAGCATCGAGCCAGTCGGCGATTTGCGGAATTAATTCCTGGCGCGTTTTCGGCGGAACGGTTTCATGATTTCCGAGGCTGAGGAAAACGGGGAGCGAACCGAATGGAATCAACTGGTTATCGATGAAATCGGGCCAGGCCGTCGCCAGGTAGTCGCTGATGGTGAGAGGCTTGGCGAGATGTTCGGGCTCGTGCTGCATGTCTTCATCGAAATCGTAAATCTTGCGAAAGTCGCCGAGGTGCCAATAGAACGCGGCGTGATGCCCGATCACGCCGGCGGCGATGCCGGGCATGACGACGTCGCCGCAATTGCGCGAGTCACCGGAGACGGCGAAGCGCCACTCGGCGTGGGATTCCTGCGCGCGGGTGACGGCGGCAAACGCACACACAATGAAGATGAGTAACGCGGGAATGAAATTCCAGCGGAATTGATGAGACATGAATCCTCCGCGCGGCATTCTCTCGCGGAGTTTCGAGGCGGGCAACTTCATTTCGCGGCGGCCGATGGCGGTGGGCCACCGCGCAAGAGAGAAATTCGCTTTCCGTTTCGCGCGCATTGCGGTTTAATCGCGCTCAAGAGGCGAGACGTATCCGACAAGAGGGAGATTTTCCATGCAGATCGCGCCATTTGAGATGGAGCGCTGGCAAAGCGTGTGGGAGAACCGCGTCGAGCTGAACGTCAGCGAGAGCGGCGTCGATCCGATGACGCTCGGAGAATTGCTGGGAGGAGCGGCGGGGCTCGACAAGCTCGCGGACTTGCGGCTTGGCTATCCGCAAACCAACGGGTCGGAGGAATTGCGCGGAAAAATTGCGGCCTTGTTTGCGGGAGCGCGCGCGGACAACGTGCTGGTGACGACGGGCTGTGCAGAGGCGAATTTTCTGGTGTCCTGGCTGCTTGTCGAGCCCGGCGATGAAGTCGTTTTCATGATGCCGAATTACATGCAAGTGCACGGGCTGGCGCAAGGATGGGGAGCGAGCGTCAAGCCGTTCTGGCTGCACGAATATTTGCGATGGGCGCCCGACCTGGACGACTTGGCCAAACTTGTCACCAACAAGACGAAGATGATCGCCGTGTGCAACCCGAACAATCCGACGGGCGCGACGCTCGCGGCGGACGCGCGCAAGGCGATTTGCGACGCGGCGGCAAAAGTGGGCGCGTACATTCTGGCCGACGAAGTGTATCGCGGCGCCGAACTTGAAGGCGACACGACGCCGAGTTTTTGGGGCGAGTACGACCGGTTGTTCTGCACCGGCGGACTTTCAAAAGCATACGGACTGCCGGGCCTGCGGATGGGATGGATTATCGGCCCGCCCGCTGCAATTCAGCGATTGTGGAGCTACCACGACTACGTGAGCATGGCGCCGACGATGACGACCGACCGGCTGGCGTCGGCGGCACTCGAATCGCGGAACAACGCGCGAATTCTCGAGCGGACGCGCGGAATCGTGAATCGGCAATATCCAATCATGCACGAATGGGCGAAGAAGCACTCGGAACTGCTGACGCACGTTCCGCCGCGCGCGGGCGCGATCGTCTGGTACGGCTACAAGCATCCCTGGAAATCGGCGGAGCTTGGGGAAGGATTGCGCACACGAAAAAGCGTTCTGATTCAGCCGGGAATTCAGATGGGACTCGACGGATACTTCCGCATCGGATTCGGCGGTGAAGTGAATGCATTGCAGCGGGCGCTCGGGCGCATCGACGAATGGTTTGCAGAATCCTTGCGCGCGGCCGCGGGGACGCACGGGCGCTGAGACACCTCGCGCAGACGGCCACGAAGATTCCGGCGACCGATTGGAAATTCAGGATGGAGGCATAGGAATGCGAATTTTCGCGAAATCGCTTCTGGCGGCCGCGACGATGCTTTTCGTCAGTGCGATTACGCGCGCGCCAATTCACGCGCAGACGAGCGCACCGCCCGCGGCTGCGAAACGACTTGCGATTCGCGCTGGATCGCTGATTAATGGCAAGAGCGACACAGCGATCCCGAACGCGCTGATCGTAATTGAAGACGGGAAGATCACGAGCGTCACCCCTGGCGGCTCGCCTCCCGCGGGCGTTGACGTGATCGATCTCTCAAAGGCGACGGTCCTGCCTGGACTGATTGACGCGCATACGCACATTCTGCTGCAAGGCGACGTCACGATGGAGGATTACGCCGAGCAATTGCTGAAGGAATCCATTCCGTACCGCGCGCTGCTCGCGTCGCGAAACGTCAAGATCGCGCTCGACCACGGCTTCACAACTCTGCGCGATCTCGAGACTGAAGGCGCGATGTACGCGGACGTGGACGTGAAAACTGCGATCAACAATGGAGTGATCCCGGGGCCGCGAATGTTTGTTTCGACGCGTGCGATGGCGCCGACAGGAATGTACCCGCTGCTCGGATATGCCTGGGAACTGGACATGCCCCACGGTGTCCAGCCGGTGGATGGCGCGGATGGAGCGCGGCTCGCCGTGCGCGAGCAGCTATCGCATGGAGCGGACTGGATCAAGTATTACTCCGACCACGGGTATTACTACGGCGATGACGGCGTGCTGCACGGCATCGTCAATTTCACGGATGAAGAGGCCCATGCGATCGTCGATGAAACGCACCGTCTGCGGCATCGCGTGGCGGCGCACTGCATCAGCTCGGACGGAATCGCGGCGGCGCTGCGCGCGGGCGTGGATACCGTGGAGCACGGCGACGGCATGACCGACGCCGAGGCCGAAGAAATTGCGCGAAGAGGAATTTATTGGGTGCCGACGGTGATGGTCGGCGCGGCGGTGGCACCGGGCCGCGGTGGAAACTGGGGCAAGATGGTGGAATCCGAGCGCGAAGCGTTTCAGCGCGCGCTGAAAAACAACGTGAAAATCGCGTTCGGAACGGATGCAGGGGGATTTGCCTGGACCGACTTGAATGAGTCGCTCGAATTTCACTATTACGTCCAATACGGAATGACGCCGATGCAGGCCATTCACACGGCGACATCGGTTGCGGCGGAGCTATTGAATCAGAGCGAGCATATCGGAACGATTGAGGCGGGCAAGTACGCGGATATCATCGCCGTGAGCAGCGATCCGCTGAAAGATATTACGGCGCTCGATCACGTCGAATTCGTAATGAAGGGCGGCGTTGTCTACAAGAACGAGATGAAGTAGCCATAAACGCCGCGCCCGGCGCAAGGCGATATCGCTTCGCCGCAACAAGCGACGACAACGCCGCGTTAACTACGGCTTAGCGCCGAGCGGCCTGGAAACCGAGCCGCCGCTCCGAGTTCCTCTTCGATGCGCAGGAGTTGATTGTATTTCGAGATCCGGTCCGTGCGCGAGGCTGAGCCAGTCTTGATCTGACCCGTGCCGAGCCCAACGGCGAGATCGGCGATAAACGTGTCCTCGGTTTCACCCGAACGGTGAGAGACGACCGATGCGTAGCCGGCCGCGCGCGCCATCTCGATCGCTTCTATTGTTTCCGTCACAGTGCCGATCTGATTCAGCTTGATGAGAATCGCGTTGGCGACTTTTTCGCGAATCCCGCGCGCGAAGATTTCAGGATTGGTGACGAAGATGTCGTCGGCGACAAGCTGCAGCTTTCCGCCGAGATCCCGCGTGATCATTTTCCATCCGTCCCAATCGTCCTCCGCGAGGCCGTCTTCAATCGAGACGATGGGATACTGGCGAACCCAACTCTCCCAAAATTGAATTATCTGTTCTGAGTTTCGCGCGGATTTATCCGATTTCTTGAACACGTATTTCCCGCTCGCGCGATCGTAGAATTCGCTGGCGGCAGGATCGAGCGCGATCGCCACCTGTTCGCCGGGCTTGTATCCCGCGCCGGTGATTGCTTCGAGCACGCGCTCGAGCGCTTCTTCGTTCGATTTCAGATTCGGCGCAAAGCCGCCTTCATCGCCCACCGATGTGGAGTAGCCATTTTTCTTCAGCACGGCTTTGAGATTGTGGAAGACTTCGACACCCCAGCGGAGCGCCTCGTGAAAGCTGGGCGCGCCAACCGGCATCACCATGAATTCCTGCACATCAACGGAATTATCAGCATGCGCTCCGCCATTCAGAATATTCATCATGGGCACGGGGAGCGTATTCGCGGCGCCGGCAGTCGAATATCCCGCGAGATATTTATAGAGAGGCACACCCTTGGCGTTTGCGGCGGCGCGCGCGGCCGCCATCGAAACGGCGAGGATCGCGTTGGCGCCGAGCTTGCCTTTATTGGGCGTGCCGTCGAGATCGCGCATGCGCCGGTCGAGCGATTTCTGATCCGCCGCGTCCATTCCGGCGACGGCCTTGGCGATCGCGTCGTTCACATTTGTGACTGCCTTCCGCACTCCCTTGCCGGCGAAGCGAGATTTTTCGCCGTCGCGCAACTCGAGCGCTTCGAGCTCGCCGGTTGAGGCTCCGGACGGCACGGCTGCGCGGCCGCGAACGCCGCCTTCGAGAATCACGTCCGCTTCGACCGTCGGATTTCCGCGCGAATCGAGAATCTCGCGACCGTGCACCGCTTGAATTTTCGTGGACATTCCCTGTTCCCGAAGCCCAATAGATTTGTAGTGCTCAATCCGGCGGGCGGTCGTGAACCGCTCGCGCGCCGCAAACTTTATTCAGGTTCCTCGAGCATGGATTCCTGGCGAACGACGACGACCACGCCGTTTTCCGTTACTTGATAACGTTTCCGGTCCGCCTCAAGATCGTAACCGATGACGGTTCCTTCCGGGAGTTGCACGTGACGGTCGATGATGGCCCGGCGAATGCGCGAATGGCGGCCAATATTCACGTGGTTGAAGATAATCGAATCTTCGATTTCGCAATAGCTGTTGACCCGCACATCGTACCCCACCACGGATCCCTGCACTCGTCCTCCCGAAATAATCGAGCCGCCAGACACGATGGAATCAATCGCAGTTCCGGTGCGTTCAGGGTCGCCGAACACGAACTTCGCCGGCGGATATTGCTGCTGCCAGGTGTGGAGAGGCCAGCTCTTGTCGTAGAAGTTGAAGACCGGGGAGACCGCAACGAGCTCGATATTGGCGTCGTAATAGGCGTCGATCGTCCCGACGTCGCGCCAGTAGGAGGTTTCCTTCTTGTTTTCGTCGCGAAAGTTGTAAGCGAAGACGCGGCGCTTATCGATGATCCTGGGGATGATGTCCTTGCCGAAATCGTGTTTGGAGTTCGGATCTTCGGCATCCGCGATCAGAACCGGCACAAGCATGTGGGTATTAAAAATATAAACGCCCATCGACGCGTTCACTTTGTCGGAATGAACGCGCGACGGTTTGGGATTCGACGGCTTTTCTTCGAAGCCGAGAATGCGCCAGTCGTTGTCGACTTCGATCACTCCGAACCGCTTCGCCGCTTCGGCGGCATCCACTTCGAGAGTAGCCACCGTGACTTCCGCCCCAGACGCGATGTGCTGATCGAGCATGGCTTGGTAATTCATCTTGTAGATGTGATCGCCGGACAAGATGAAGACGTAGGTCGAGGGCTCGCTGCCGATTGAATAAATGTTTTGATACACCGCGTCGGCTGTCCCTTGATACCAGTGGGTAGAGACTCGCATCTGCGGAGGGAGAACTTCCATGAAGTCGCCGTGGCCCATCAGGACGGACCAGCCTCGGCGCACATGGCGGTTCAGGCTGAGGGCTTTGTATTGCGTCAGAACGAAAACGCGGCGCAGGTCGCTGTTCAAACAGTTCGACAGCGTGATGTCAATGATCCGGTAAACCCCGCCGAAAGGCACCGCGGGCTTGGCACGGTCGCGCGTCAACGGCCATAGACGCTCGCCTTGGCCCCCCGCGAGCAGAACTCCGAGTGCGTTGCGCATCGCCGACATAGGCCACCTAAGGTTCGAGAGTTCAGAGGTCCGGGAACTTCATTCTATCAGTATCGTCGCGAGCGCCAATAGAGGTTCTCCCGGCGTTGCCTCGCGTCCGGCTGTCGACAGTAATCAGCGCTCTATTGTCGATTACAAGATGAGTAAATCCGATTAATTGCCTCTCTGATGAATTATTGCTTGACTTCACAGGCAAGCGATTATAGAAACTCACCCAAATTGTCGGATTAGCGGAAAACAGGTACACTGGAAGCTTAACCCGAACAATTTGCGACAAGGTGTGAACGGGGGTGAGTACGCGTGGCTGAAGTTGTAATTCAAGAGGGCGAGTCTTTGGAAAACGCCCTCCGGCGCTTCAAGAGAAAAGTGCAGTCGGAAGACATCATTAAAGAGATCAAGAAGCACAGCTATTTCATGAAGCCCGGAGAACGGCGTCGCGCCAAGGAGGCTCTCTCGCGTAAACGCCTTCGTAAGAAGCAGCGGCGGGAACAGGATTAGGCGCGGAGTCAATTAGGTTATCGGGCGGTCAAGTGCCGGACGGTCTTGCGCGAATGGTTCGGGCGGATCGATTCGCGCCGCCTGGCATCGTCCGAAGTACCTCCTGTCCTCCCTAAACAGTCCAGGGAGCGGCCATGGAATACCACGACAAGGTCCTGAAGTGTGCGGACTGCGGAGGCGAGTTCGTGTTCACTGCCGGCGAACAGATGTTTTTCGCCGACAAGGGATTCAAGAACGAGCCCAAGCGGTGCAAAGCATGCAAGTCGGCACGGGCGCAGAACGGGTCTTCAAGTGCCATCAACAACAACGTTCAACGTGTTGAGACGAAGACCGTCTGTTCACAATGCGGGAAGGAAACCACCGTCCCGTTTAAGCCGACGCAAGGACGACCCGTCTATTGCCGCGAATGCTTTCAGCAGCGGCGAGCGATGGGAGCAGCATCAGCGGCAGGGTAGACTGGAAGCGTGATCCGCGCACGGGCGCGGCTCGCGATAACCGTAGGCGGCTGAGCGAGGTCTCTTGCGGAGTGTTCGGAAGTTTGTGCACCCACGAAACGCTGCTCATAGTATACAGTTTGACCCGATTCCCACTGTCGTACCCCACGACTACATTCGCTGTAGTTGGTTCGAGTGTGATCCTCGATTGACTCCGATTCGAGTCCCACTGGCCGAGCGCAATCAGCTCGCCATAGCGCACGTATTCGCCCCGCAATAGATTTCCTCGAACGCCGAAGCGAATACACGCATTTCGTCGTCCGTCCCGACCGTGACGCGCAGGCAGTTTGGCAGGGACGGGAATTTCCGGCCCACCAGCACGCCGCGCTTCTTGAATTCTTCGATCGCGGGGCGCACGTCAGCGCGCGTATCGACCATAAAGAAATTCGCTTGCGAATCGAAAACATGGAATCCATGCGCTTGGAGCCGCGAAACCGCAGCCGTGCGCGTGGCCAAAATTCGCTCCCGGCAGCGGCTCACGTGGTCTGTATCCTGCAGAGCAGCGTGGCCCGCGGCGAGAACGGCAGCATTGGCGCTCGCGGCCATAACTTGCGGGCGCATCAACTTGATCGCCTCGGTGGAAGCGACGGCGTAGCCCAGGCGCATGCCGGCGAGTGCGTACACCTTGGAGAATGTTCGCGCGACAATGAGATTCGGCATCTTGCCCAGCCATTCCGTGGCGCTCACGTACCGGGAATCGTCGACAAAATGATGATAGGCCTCGTCGACCAGAATCATCGTCGTCTTGGGGACGGCCGCGCAGAATCGCGCCATATCGTCGCGCGTTACGATCGTTGCGGTTGGATTATTCGGATTGCACAGATAGACCACGCCGGTGCGAGAGGTGCACTGCGCGGCCATTCGCTCGAGATCGTGCCGGCCGTCCGCCGTCAGTGGAACTTTGATCGGCTCGGCGCGCGTGATTCGCGCGTACGCGAGAACAGCCTCGAAAGTCGGCTCGGCTGCCACGATGTTCTTGTCCGCGCCGAGGAATGCCATGTCCGCTGCGCGCAAGACTTCCGACGAGCCGCAACCTAGAAGCACGTTCTCGACATCGACGCCGTGCAAGCGCGCGATGTCCTGCTCCATCACTGTTTGCGCCCGGTCCGGATACCGCATCGCATGCGCTTCGGAATCCGTGATCGCCGCGCAGGCCTTCGGCGACGGGCCGTAAGGATTCTCGTTGAAGTCCAGCTGAATCGCGCCGGCGGGGGCGTTCTGGGGCCGTTCATGCTGGGCAGCCCCGGGAACAAACGAATTGCGCGTTGTTGCCAGGGCGAAAGCTGCGCCCAGGCTTGCGGCAAATTGGCGGCGTGTTACGGATTGTGTGGGCATCAGATTCTCTCCGTTGGATTTCGAGCGAATTATCCGCCGCGCGTCCTCGCGTGGCAAGTGTCACGATATGCTAGGATTCGGATTTGCGAGGTGATGTATGGCTGCAAAAAAGAGTCGAAGTAAGAGAGCCCATCCGAGCGCAAAGAAGAAAGCAGCGCCGGGCGCAGCCAGCAAGAGCACGGACGCGGCGCTGCGCCGGCAGATTGTGGAACTTATCGACTCGGAGCACGCCTTCGTATCGTGGAAAAAGGCGCTGGACGGCGTTCCGGAGCACATCCGCGGCATCAAGCCGGCCGGCTCGCCGCACGGTCTCTGGCAACTCCTGGAACACCTGCGGCTCGCGGCATCGGACATCCTCGAATTCAGCCGCGATCCGAAGCACGTTTCGCCCGAGTGGCCTTCCGGCTATTGGCCGGCGGCTGACGCGCCTGCGAGCGACAAGGATTGGCAAAAAAGTTTGCGTGAGTTCGGGCGCGACCTCAATGAAATGAAGGAGCTCGTCCTCGATCCGAAGACGGACTTGTTCGCCAAAATCAAGCACGGCACAGGCCAGACGATCCTGCGCGAAGCTATGCTGGTTGCGGACCACAACGCATACCACATCGGACAGTTCGTCCTGATCCGGCGCCTTCTTGGCGCATGGCCCGTCGAATAACTCAGATTTACAGCCGCGCCGCGAAGCCGCGGAAGCGTTCCTGCGTTTATAATAGTTGCTGAATTCCAGGGAGACGCGATGGCGCGTGGGCACGCAACGATAGAAGCGACGGCATCCGAAAAGCGCGAAGCGATCTTCGACGCGTTTCGACGCTGGGGATACCTGCAGGCCAGCCTCGACCCGCTGGGCGATCTCGCGCCGGTGGCGATGCCCGAACTCGATCACGACGGGAAAGACGCAGCCGAGGCGCGTGCGCTTTACTGCGGCAGCATCGGCGTCGAGTTCATGCACATTCCGGATCCCGAGCGCCGCAACTGGATCGCGCATCGGATCGAGTCTGAAGCGCCGGTTCCGGATCGCGCCCGCATTCTCGAGCGCCTGATTCGCGCGGAAATCTTCGAGCAGGTTCTTCAAACGCGATATCTGGGAACGAAACGCTATTCGCTCGAAGGGGACGCGGCACTGATTCCGCTCCTTGACGAAATGCTGGATGCCGCGGGCGCCAACGGCGCGGTGCAAGGCGTCGTGGCCATGAGTCATCGCGGGCGCCTGAACGTAATGGTCCATATTATCGGGCGCGCCGCAGCGGAGGTTTTCGCGCGATTCGAAGACGTGGACCCGCGCAGCGTTCTCGGCAGCGGGGATGTGAAGTACCACCTCGGAGCAACCGGCGAGATGATCACAGCGAGTGGCGCACACATCGCAATGCATCTCGTTTCAAATCCGAGCCATCTCGAGGCAGTCGATCCCGTGGCGATGGGGCGGACGCGCGCGAAGCAGGAGCGCATCGGCGCTGGGGGCAAGCAGCGCGTGGTGCCGATCCTTCTGCACGGCGACGCTGCATTCGCGGGCCAGGGTATTTGGGCGGAGACGTTGAATTTCGCCGGCCTCGACGGCTATTCCGTCGGCGGATCGGTTCACGTCATCGTGAATAATTTGATTGGATTCACGACCGTTCCGAACGAGTCGCACTCTTCGAAATTTTCTTCGGCTCTCGCCAAGCGCATCCCAGTTCCAATTTTGCACGTGAACGCCGAAGATCCAGACGCCGTCGTTCGCGCCGGGCGCATCGCCATGGATTATCGCTATGCGTTCGAGAGCCCCGTCGTCGTCGACCTCATCGGTTACCGCCGGCACGGCCACAGCGAAGTGGACGATCCGACAATTACGCAGCCGCTGCGCTACCGCAAAATCCAAGCTCACCCCCCGCTATATCAAATTTATGCCGGGAAAATTGGCGTGGACCCAGCCTCGGGCGTCGAGCGCGTCCGGCTGGAACTGGACGCGGCGCAGAAGGCCGCCGAAGAGCTAGAAAAAAATCCGCCGATGCGGCAGTTGCCGGAGTATTGGAACGCGTATCGCGGCGGGCGCTACAACACGTCGTACGAGGTGAATACGGGAGTCCCGCCGGAAGAGTTGGCGGAAATCGCCGCAGCACTGACTTCCTATCCGCGCGGATTTCACATCCATCCGAAAGTGAAAAAGCTGCTGGAACAGCGCGCCGAGATGGGCGAGGGCAAGCGGCCGCTCGATTTTGGAATGGCCGAGGCGCTGGCATTCGGCTCGCTGCTGCGTGAGGAAACGCTCGTGCGATTGAGCGGCCAGGATTCGCGGCGCGGTACATTCAATCAGCGGCACGCGGCTCTCATTGATATCGAAAACGAGCAGGTCTATATCCCGCTCGAGCACGTGAGCGCCGGCCAGGCGCGATTCGAGGCTTATAATTCGCCGCTTTCAGAAGCCGCGATCCTCGGCTTCGAATATGGCTTCAGCCGCGACTATCCGGAAGCTCTGGTTCTTTGGGAAGCGCAATTCGGAGACTTCGCCAACGGCGCGCAAATTATCATTGACCAGTTCATCGCGGCGGGCGAGGACAAATGGAATCTTTTGTCGGGCGTCACAATGCTGTTGCCGCACGGCTACGAAGGCCAGGGCCCGGAGCATTCGAGCGCGCGCATAGAACGGTATTTGCAATTGGCGGCGCGCGATAACGTTCAGATTTGCCAGCCGTCGACCGCGGCGCAATACTTTCACCTTCTTCGCCGGCAAGCATTGCGCGCGTGGAGGAAGCCGCTCGTCGTGTTTACGCCCAAAAGCATGTTGAGAAATCCAGCCGCATCATCGCCGCTGGCGGATCTGAGCGCCGAGCGCTTTCAGACGGTCATTCCGGACACGTCGGTCAGCAACGCGAGCCGAATCCTCGTCTGCACGGGAAAGATCGGGCAAGAGCTCGAAGCCGAACGCAAACGCCTGAAGAATACTTCGACCGCGATCGTCTTCCTGGAGCAGCTCTATCCATTTCCAGAGGCTGAATTGAGCGCCGAATTCGAGCGGCACCCGTCCGCGCGCGAGATCGTTTGGGTTCAGGAAGAGCCGGCCAACATGGGCGCGCTCGCGTTCCTGCTTCCACGACTCGAGAGAATCGCGCATGGCCATCCCGTGCGCTCGGTGAAGCGGTCGGCGAGCGCCAGCCCTGCGACCGGCTCCGCTGGCGCGCACGAGATGGAGCAAAAAGCGCTGCTCGCTCTCGCGTTCGCGACCGCCGCGAAGTAATTCGCGCGCAGGAATTTTTCGACTGAGCATCCCTCCCCTTCGAAGTCGCTGGTTTTCCGTGTATCCTGAATGGCCATGGCAAATCGTCCGAAGCCGATCGTCCTTACCGTCCTCGACGGATGGGGCTACTCCGCGCAGACAAAGGGCAATGCCATCGCGCTCGCGCGCAAGCCGAACTATGACGATCTCCTCAAGAAATTTCCAAATACTCTGATTCACACTTCCGGTCCCTTCGTCGGCCTGCCGGAGGGCCAGATGGGCAACAGCGAAGTCGGGCACATGAATATGGGCGCAGGACGAATCGTGCAGATGGACATCACGCGCATCGACGCGATGATTTCGAGCGGAGAATTCTTCCGCCAGCCGCTGCTGCTGAAGGCAATGAAGCGCGGCAGCGAGCGCCAGCTCCATCTATTGGGCCTCGTCAGTAACGGTGGCGTCCATTCACACATGAATCATCTTTTCGCCCTGCTGCGAATGGCTCGAGAAAACCACGTCGAGCGCGTCTTCGTGCACTGCTTCATGGATGGGCGCGACACCCCTCCCGAGAGTGGTATGGGGTTCTTGCAACAGCTTGAGAAGCAAATGCGCGAATACCACGTAGGGAAAATCGCTTCCGTTAGTGGACGCTATTACGCAATGGATCGCGACAATCGCTGGGAACGCATCGAAAAAGCTTATCGCACCGTGGTTCATGGACAGGGCGAAGTCGCCTACAGCGATCCCATCGCCGCCGCGCGCGCCAGTTATGAGAAGGGCGTCACCGACGAATTCATGATTCCGGCTCCCATCGTTGAAGCGGCAGCGGCGGGGCAAGAGCCTGTGGCGCGCGGCGCAATCCACGAGGACGATGCGGTGATTTTTTTCAACTTCCGCGCCGATCGCGCCCGGCAGATGACACGGGCGATTGCCGAGCCAGGATTTGACAAGTTTTCGGATCCTAATCGCCCGAAGAATCTTTGCTACGTCGCGATGACTCAGTATGAAAAGACGTGGCCGTGGCTGCAATACGTGCAGGGAGCTGAAAAACTCGAGCACATTCTGGCGCAAGTATTCGGCGAGTTGAACTACAAGAACCTCCGCGTCGCCGAAACCGAGAAATACGCCCACGTGACCTATTTTTTTAACGGCGGCATCGAGAAACCTTTCCCCGGCGAAGAGCGTCTGCTGGTTCCGTCGCCAAAAGTTGCTACGTACGATCTGAAGCCCGAAATGTCCGCGTCGGGAATCACCGATGCCGTAGTGAAAGCGATTGAGAAAGGCGGCTTCGACGCCATCATCATGAATTTTGCGAATGCGGACATGGTGGGGCATTCGGGAAAGCTCGAAGCAGCGATCAAAGCGGTTGAAGCCGTGGATGAAGGCCTCGGACGAATTCATCAAACGATGCGAGCGCGCCCCGGCGGCGCCTGGATTATTACTGCCGATCACGGGAACGCGGAAACGATGATCGATCCTGTGACTGGCGGGCCGCACACCTATCACACCACCAATCCCGTTCCGTTCCTGCTTGCGGCCGAAGAGGGTATCGCCGGTCTTCGGGCTGACGGTTCGCTTCGCGACGTCGCACCGACGATGCTTGGCGTCCTCGGTGTGCAGGAACCGATTGAAATGACCGGCCACGATCTGCGCATTCTCGCCAAGCGATGAATCGAACCACGCCCGCTGCGTCCAAGCTCGTCATTTGTGTCGGCCACCCATTCGATTTGTGGCGCCCGCCGCTGCAAATGAGTCTGGCGGTGAAGCGGCGCTTCCCGCAGATGCGCGTAATCCACTTGCCGGATTGCAGCGGCCTCGACGCCGAACTTCCAGACACCGATATTTTCGCGGGCTATTTTATCCGTGCGAACCAACTTCCGCTCGCGAAGCGATTGAAATGGATCCATTCGACTGCGGCTGGAATTTCTGAGCTGATCTCTCCCGAGTTGCAGCAGAGCGGAATTCTTGTGACCAACGCGAGCGGCGTCCACAGCATCACCATCGCCGAGCACGTTCTCGGAATGCTGCTCGCGCTCGCGCGCCGCTTTCCCGATGCCGTTCGCAGCCAGCTGGAATCACGTTGGGCGCAACAGGAAATCTGGAAAGCGACGCCCCCGCCACAGGAATTACGTGGCGCGATGCTTTTGCTGATTGGCCTGGGCGCGGTGGGAAAAGCGGTCGCGGGGCTGGCTCGCGCGATCGGGATGCGGACAATCGCCGTCACGCGCTCGGGCCGTGGAGACGGCACGCTTGCGGAGACAATTTATGCCTCATCGAATCTGGATGCCGCGCTCGCCGAGGCTGACTACGTTGTCCTCGCCGCGCCTGAAACACCGGAAACGCAGAAAATGTTCGCGGCCCGCCAATTCGCAGCGATGAAGCCGGGCAGCTATTTCATCAACGTCGCGCGCGGCTCACTCGTCGACGAAGCTGCGCTGGTTGCGGCGCTTCAAGATCGAAAGATCGCTGGCGCCGCGCTCGATGTCACCGCACGAGAGCCGCTGCCGCCGGAGAGCCCGCTCTGGCATTGCCCAAATCTCTTCATCACGCCACACCTGGCGGGTGCAAGCGATCATCTGTGGGAGCGGCAAACGGAATTGCTGATTGAAAATCTCGAGCGCTGGTTTGACGGACGAGAATTGGTGAACGTGGTTGACCTGAAACGCGGCTATTAGAAAGCAGTTACGAGCCGATCAATCTCCCACAGTACCGGTTGGCGCCGTGTATCCTTCGCGCGCGTAGACGATCGTCTTTCGCTGCTTGCCCTTCTTGCCTTCCACCGTGAGCGGATTGCCATTCGCGTCAATCGCCTCGACCTTGAGCTTGTGATACTTGCCGTCGCGCGCCGGATTTGTCGGCACGAAACCGAGCGTCACCTGGTTCCTCAGGAATGCCGTCACCGTATCAAATATGCTCGGCAGTTCGCCATCAAAGCGCGGGAACCATGCGTAGCCGCCCGTCATCCGCGAGAACGTGCCCAGCTGGTTCTTCGCCTGCAGGTAGCCGATTCCACCATCGCGGAGCGAGCGGATCATCTGTTCTTCAGCCACTCCAACCGAGTAGATCGACACGTCGGTGTTCTTCAGCCTCTTCAATGTTTGATCGAGTGTATGTTTGCTGAACGTGTCGTATCCCGACGCCAGCAGCAAGATAGCTTTCTTTCCCTTCACATCTTGCATTCGATCGAGCGTCTCGATCACGGCGTCAAACGTGTCTGCTTCGTGGAAGTCAGGGAAGAACAAACTGACGATGGACTGCTCGACCTCTTCTTTATTCTGCGTAAAATCCACCTGAATCGTGCTCTTGAGATCGTAAGTGATCAGTGCGACCCAATCCTTTTTGTTCAGGTGGCTCAGAAATTCGTAAGCCCAAACCTTTGAATCGCGCGCGAACCAGTAGGAGATGCTGCTGAACTCCATCAAAATCACGATCGTGATGGGCGCCTCGGACGGAGAAAAGAACGTGATTTGCTGTTGCTGGCCGTCATCGAGGACCCGGAAATTCGACTTGTTCAGCCCGGTGAGGATGTTTCCGTCCTGATCGGTGACGACGGCATCCACCTGGACAAGGTTCGATTCCACCGCAATCGAGTATTCCGGCGGCTTCTGCTGGCCCCGCTGTTGTTGTCCCGGCGCCGGCTGCGCGGGGGCCTGCGGAGGCGGCGTGGACTGGTCCGGCGGAGGCTTGATCGGCCCTTGATCCTGCTGAGCGAATGCTCGCCAGCCGCGCGGAGGCACCGCGACCAAGACCATAAGGACGGCGGCAACCGTCGCACGTATCCAGAAATTTCTGTTCATGGGGATCCTCGTCTGGCTTGGATGCTGCCAGATTCCTCCGGGATGGTCAATTGCCCGGCAGAGCACGGCATCGCGGCGCAACGTTTGAGCGTCTTCACACCGATGCTAGTATGAGTCGAAGCCGGATATCAATCCGGCTCGTCGTTCCCTGGGGGTGGGAATGCTCCGAATTCGTTTACTCGCGATCCTGTTCTGCATCGCTATCGCAAGTTCTGTTGTTGCGCCCGCAAGTTTTGGCCAATCTCGCACACAAGCTCAAGCGCCGCCGGCCGCAGTCGCTGCGCCTCAAACCGACATCCATAAAATTGCCGATGAAGCCGTGATCTGGCTGCAGGATCTCATCCGCATCAACACGAGCAATCCTCCCGGAAACGAGCTGGTTGCCGCGAAATATATCGCGGGCGTTTTCGACAAAGAAGGAATCCCGTACGAAATCTTCGAGAGCACGCCCGGGCGGGGAATTGTCGTCGCCCGAATACCCGCCGGGCCGTTTCCCGATCCGGCGCACGCCTTGCTTCTGATGGCGCATCTCGATGTCGTTGGCGTGGACAAGTCTAAATGGACCGTGGACCCCTTCGGTGGCGTCATCAAGAACGATTACCTGTATGGCCGTGGCGCGATCGACGATAAGGGAATGCTGGCGGCAAACATGGCGGCTTTCATCGCGCTCAAGCGGGCCAACGCGCACGTGAATCGCGACATCATCTTTCTCGCCGAGGGCGACGAAGAAGCGGGCGGCGCGACCGGCATGAAGTTCGCCGTCGAAAAACACTGGGACAAAATCGCGTGCGGCTTTGCTTTAAACGAAGGCGGCAACGTCTTCATGAAAAATGGCAAAGTGCAATACGTCGGCGTTCAGGCCTCTGAAAAAGTTTCGGCCAACGTGGACGTGACCGCAACCGGCACCTCGGGTCACGCCTCCATTCCCCTGCCCGATAACCCGGTCGTGCACCTTGCGGCCGCGATTGAAAAAATCGCCGCGTACCAGGCGCCCGTGCAACTGAACACGATCACGCGGGCCTATTTCGAAGAGCTGGCCAAGTTGCAGGACGAGGAGACCGCAAAGTGGATGCGCGCGATTGAAAGTTCGGACCGGCAGGAGCACGCCGAACGAGTTCTGTCGCAGACTCCCTTCTGGAATGCCATGCTGCGCGACACGATTTCACCGACGATGCTTCAGGCAGGAATCCGCGTGAACGTAATTCCGCCGACCGCGCAGGGCAAGTTGAACATCCGTCTTCTTCCCGGGAATCTGCTCGATCCGCTTCTCGCGAAATTGAGAGAGATTGTGAACGACCCGGAAGTGAAGATCGAAGTCGAGCCGAACGGGGCCGAGACTGCGCCGGCATCGTCGCTCGACTCCAATCTGTACAAGTCCATCGCCAAGGCAGTCTCGCAGGATTTTCCTGGAGCGGAGACCATCCCCATGATGTCCACGTGGGCCACCGATTCAACGTCGTTGCGGCTGCGCAGCGTGGAGGCCTACGGGATCGTTCCCTTCCCGCTGTCGGACGAGGACCTGAAGAAAATGCACGCTGACGACGAGCGTGTTCCGATCGAGTCGTTTCACCAGGGCGTCGTGTTTCTTTATCACATCGTGACGAGCTTCGCGGTCGAGCAATAAAATCATCTGATACAAAAAGCGAGGGCTGCCCACCTTGAAGTTGACTCGCAGAGCCAAGATTGTCTGCACGATTGGCCCGGCCACCACGCCGCAGAAAATGATCGAGAAGCTGGTCGGCGCAGGCATGGATGTCGCTCGTCTCAATTTTTCGCACGGCACGCCGGAAGAACATGCGCAGCGTGTCGCCGCCGTGCGGCGCGCCTCACAACTCTACGAACGGCCGATAGCAATCCTCGCCGATCTGCAAGGGCCGAAAATTCGCACCGGAAATCTGGAAGGTGGGCGCGCGGCGCAATTGCGAGTCGGACAAAAATTCACCATCACCACGAAGAAAGTTCTGGGTAACGCTCAAGGTGTAGCGACTACTTTTCAGCAGTTGCCGCGCGTTGTCCGCAAGGGCGACCGAATCCTGCTCAGCGACGGCGAAATCGAGCTGCGTGTGGAATCGACGGGATCGCGCGAGGTGGTCTGCCGGGTCGAGAGCGGCGGCGAACTGGGCGAACACCAAGGCATCAATTTGCCGGGCGTTAAGCTTAAGATTCCGTCGCTCACGCCGAAGGATCGCCACGATCTGAAAGTTGCGCTGTCGCTCGGAGCGGATTATATCGCCCTCAGCTTCGTGCGTTCCGCCGCCGACGTGCGCGCCGCCAAGTCTGCCATCGCCCGCGCTGGCAAAGATACGCCGCTCATCGCCAAGCTTGAGAAGCCCGAAGCGATCGACAATCTCGACGAGATTCTTCGCGCCGCAGACGGCGTTATGGTTGCGCGCGGCGATCTCGGGGTCGAGATGAGCCTCGAGAAAGTTCCGGTGGTGCAAAAGCAGATCATCGCCGGCGCCCGCAACGCGCTCGTGCCCGTCATCACGGCAACCCAGATGCTCGATTCCATGACACAAAACCCGCGCCCCACTCGCGCCGAGGCGTCCGACGTTGCAAATGCCATTTTCGACGGAAGCGACGCGCTCATGCTGTCGGGCGAAACGGCTGTAGGGCGTTATCCGATCGAGTCGGTCGAAATGATGGATCGCATCATCCGCGAAGCGGAATCGAGCATGACGGTGCAGTTGCGGCCGGTGCGTTACACCGAACAGCACATTAATGAAGCCATCGCGGAGGCCATCTGCCATGCGGCGGAAGACCTACATATGAAAGTGATCGCCGTGTTCACCGAAACCGGTTATTCCGCGCGAATCGTGTCGAAGTACCGGCCGCGCCCGCCTATCGTGGCCTTTTCGCCGGTGCAGGAAACGCGCCGGCGAATCAGCCTTTTCTGGGGCGTCCGCCCCTATACCATCGGCAGGATTTCAGACGCGGACCAGCTCGCGGAAGATGCAGAAAGACGGCTGATCGAGGAGAAGATCGTTCGACGCGGCGACATCATCGGCATCATCGCCGGCACTCCGCTCGGCGCCAAGGGCACCACGAATATGATGCGGCTGCATCGCGTCAGTGGATGACGCGCAGCTTTCTGGCTGCCGAAACTCCGGAATGAAAAATCTCGGATGCTTCGGAATTGCGAATCGCAAGGCGGAGGTAACTGCAGGACGCGGTTCAATTCACCCAATTGTCGGGGCTTGATGGCGGCTTGTCCCGATGCTCGCGGACGTAAAGCTCGAACTTCTTACGCAAACGCCGGCGCTGCCAATCCGAGTATTTATTGCGGAAATCGTAGAAGAACGAACTTCGCCGCAAGTATAAATATCCGACAAGCATTCCGCCGAGATGGCACACATGGCTGACGTTATCGCCACTCCCAGCCGTCAGACCGAGATAAAACTCCAACGCGCCCATGATGAGCGCATAGATGCGCATCGGCAGCGTTATAGGAAACGGGATGATCCACACCTGGCGATCCGGAAATACGATCGCCGCTGCGAGAAGAACTCCGTAAATCGCGCCCGAAGCGCCAATCGTTGGGACGCCGGCCGTTCCGTGGCCGTGCGGGTCTAGAATCGTCTTCACGACGACGTTCACGACGCCGGCGCCGATGCCGCACGTGAAATAATAAGTATAGAAACGCCGCGTCCCCCAAAAGCGCTCGAGATCCGCGCCGAACATCCAGAGGAACAACATGTTGATCAGGACATGCCAGATGCTGCCGTGAAGGAACAAATAGGTGAACAGCTGCCAGATGAAAAAGACGTGCGTTACGGCGACAGGACGCAGCCCAAACGTATCCCAAAGCCATTTGACCGCCGATGGACCGGCGAACATGCCAAGCAGCGTCTGTCCGAGAAACACCGCGGCGCAGGCGATGATCAGCGTTTTGATAGCCGGAGGAATCGCGCCACTCAGATTGAGGCGATTCCCGTAGCTGCGGAAGGAACCCATCGTGCCAGTCAGTTTAGCGAGCCCGCGATGCCGCTGTCAAAGCACGAGTGCGATGCCGCCATCGCGAGCATTACCGGAGACTGAAACGCTTAAAGAAACGGGCTACGGCGCAGAGAGATTCGGACGGCGCGAGCGCTGCGAAAAGCGCTACGATTGAGCTTAATTTAACTTTTTCTTGGCGCTTACAAAGAGCGATGCGGCTAGCGCCACAAACATCACCACTCCGAGCTCGGGCGCCTGGCTCAGCTTCGGCAGGATTTTTGGCCCCCACGCAAAAAGATCGGCGCGCAGTGGCAGGTGCAGGAACGCCAACCAGTGCGGCAGACTTCGGGCCAGCTCCGAGTCCTGCATCAAATTGATGATGATCGCGAGAAGCCCGAACACGCCTCCTGCCGCGATCAGCCCGCTCGCGTACAGCGAGCCCGGGCTCACTTCGGTCTCAGCGTCGCTTTTCTTTTGTTGTCCGAGTTCCGCTGCCCAACGCACCACGCCTCCGGCAAACATGGCCAGCGTCGTTGCGATCGAGAGATACGAACCGACGGCAAATGCCAGAGATCGGATTCCGAGCAGCTCAACCGCGAATACAAGAAACACGCCGAGCAAGACGAGCCTCCACGGCAGTTGCTGGTTCAATATGCCGTTGATCACCGTGGCCATCAGCCGCGCTTGCGGCGCCGCTGCCTGCGCGCTGCCGATTCCCTGCACCCACTGGATTTCGATTTCCTTCGTGCCCGCGTCGTAGAGATATTTTCCGTCGGCGACTTCGTGCGAGCCGAGCGCGTTCAGCAGGATGTAATCCTTGCCATGATAATCATGATGTTCGGCCTCGACGTGTACGCCGGTAGGCAATTGTTGCAGATTGATCGCGATCTGAATCGGCTTGTATTGCGCGAGGCCCAGATTCATCAGTATCAGCGTCCCGCCGATCGCGAATGACGACACCATCACGCCAATCACCAATCCAATCTGCTGCCAGACCGGCGTCGCGCCCACCAGATAGCCCGTCTTTAAATCCTGCGAAGTTGCGCCCGCGATTGCCGAAGCGATGCAAACCACGCCGCCGATCGTCAGCGCCAGAACTGTGTAAGGCCCTGCCGTCCACCCGATGACCAAAAATACGGCGCACGTCGCCATCAACGTCGCGATGGTCATTCCGCTGATCGGGTTCGACGAATTTCCGATCAGACCGCTGATCCGCGACGCCACGGTCACAAAGAGAAATCCGAAAATAATCACAAATATTGCCGCAATCAGATTGGAGAACAGTCCCGTCTGCGCGCCGGGGATCGGCTTGAACGTCAACAGCGCCCACATCATTGCGACCAGCACGAGCGAGCCAATCAGTACGACGCGAATGGAAAGATCGCGCTCGGTCCGGCTCGTTTCCGCTAGCGCGCCTTGCTTCGCGCGGACATCCTTCAATCCGGCGGCCAGCGCCGAAACAATCGTTGGCGTTGTCTTCAGCAGCGTGATCAATCCAGCCGCGGCCACCGCTCCCGCGCCCATCGGCCGGATATAGCTGGCCCAAAGCTGGTCCGGAGTCATCTGCGGAATCGGCACTGTGCTCGGATACAGGGCCAGCGTCGGGCTGAGCGATCCGAAAAATTTGATCGCCGGCATAATGACCAGCCACGAAAACACACCGCCTGCAAAAAGCGTTCCGGCCACCCGCGGCCCGATGATGTAGCCGACCCCGAGATATTCCGACGTAATCGCCGCCCGGAACGATGATCCGGGAAACCACTTCGGCTGGTAATCAGGCTGGCCCGGCCAGCCTTGCAGAGTGTTCATGCAGAACGTGTAAATACCGCCGATGCCGAGTCCCCAGAACACGCGGCCTGCGAACGATCCGCCGCGCTCGCCCGCCACCAGCACGTCCGCGCACGCCGTTCCTTCCGGATACAGAAGATTGCCGTGCTCCTTCACGATCAGTTGACGCCGTAACGGAATCATGAAAAGAACGCCGAGCCATCCGCCGATCAGCGCAAGAAAGAAAATCCGCCAATACTCCGCGTTCAGCGAATAGCCGAGAAAAATCAGGGCGGGAATCGAGAAGATGACGCCCGCGGCCACGGATTCACCCGCCGAGCCGGTCGTCTGCACGATGTTGTTTTCGAGGATCGTCGAGCGCCCGAACGCCCGAAGGATGCTCACGGAAAGAACCGCAATCGGGATCGAAGCCGAAACCGTCAACCCGGCGCGCAATCCGACGTACACCGAAACCGCGCCGAACATGATTCCGAAAAACGCGCCCAGCAGGATTGCGCGTACGGTGAATTCTTTCGGGCTTTGCGACGCATCCACATACGGCCGGAATTCGCCCGGCGGTGCGGTTGAACTCCACGGTTTACTCGCCAATCCTCACCTCCGTTGGCTCGCCAGGCAGGAGACGCATTCCTGCCTGCCTGACGCTTCGGTTTTGTCGACCATGCCTTAGCTTTTTCGCCCAGAAAGACGGCGACGGTAGCACTGCCCCCGGCGCGACGCAAGCCGCTTTATCGTAGTCAAATGCTTGCTTCTCACGCCCTTGGCTCCCCCGCCGGCATTTCGAGGGGATAAACATTCGAGGCGCCCTTAACTCGTTCCAGTACTTCGATCCTCTATTGGCCATATTGACAAATACCTGCCGTCCATTTACCGTTAGTCCAATCAAGAGCTGGGGTATTTACTGATTCCTTAATTTCGCCTTCCCCGGCAAATGGGTGTCCGATTTCACAAACGATAGGATCCGGCGTTCCCGCATCGCCGGAAAAGTGACTTCGATGACCCGGACAATTACAGCAACTGGCTGCCTTCTTCTCCTTTGTGCGGCTTTCATCTCACTCAGCCACAGCTCTCCGGCTGCCGACGATTGGCTGCCAGTTCCTCCCGAAGACCTTGCTCTCAAGGACAATCCCGCCAGCCCCGGTACTGACGCCATGATTCTTTATAGAGAGGCTTATATTGATGCGCAAGGCGCGTTCGAAACCGAATACGTCCGAATCAAAATCTTCACGGCAAAGGGCGCCCACGACAAAGGCGACGTAGACATTCCCTACTTCAACGGTCAGTCACACATTATGGACGTTCGCGCCCGTACGATTCGGCCGGACGGCAGCATCGCGAATTTCGACGGCGAGGTTTACGACAAGGAAATTGTCAAAGGAAGTGGGATCAAGTTCTCGGCAAAGACCTTGACCTTGCCCGACGTTCAGCCCGGCTGCATCATCGAGTACAAGTATCGCGATCAGCACGACACCAACTACCTTTGGAGCATCAGGTGGGGCCTGCAGTCGGAGCTTTACACGCGATTGGCCCGCTTTTCGATCAAGCCATCCATGCGTGACGGCACGCCGCCTCTTTACTGGCGAGGGTATCACGTCGCGGCCGACACAAAACCAATTCCACAGAAGAACGGCACGCTGGCGCTGGAGCTTCACGATCTACAAGGCATTGAAGAAGAAGATCTGATGCCGCCCGAGGATACCCTGCGCGGCACGATTTCATTCTTCTATCGGGATCGCGACGAGCCATCGAACGAAACCCCCGAACAATACTGGCGTCGCATCGGCAAAAATTGGGCGGAGCGCGACGATCATTTTGTTGACAAGAAGGGCGCGCTTGAATCGGTGGTGTCTCAAACCGTCGCCGCGAACGATTCCCCGGAAGTCAAGCTTCAGAAGCTCTACGCTCGCGCTCAGCAGATCCACAACACTGGGTATGACAGCGAAAAAACGCTGAAAGAAGAAAAGCTCGAAAAGCTGAAGGAAAACAACAACGTCGAAGACGTTCTCAAGCATGGGTATGCCACCGGCTCCCAGATCAATTGCCTGATGATGGGATTGGCTCGCGCGGCGGGATTTGAGTCGGCCATCGTTCGCGTTGCTTCGCGTCAACAAATGCCGTTCATAGTCAACCAGGAAGATACCAATCAACTCCCGGCCGACATGGTTTGGGCGAAACTGAACGGAAAGGATTTGTACCTCGATCCCGCGTCGAAGTTTTACCCCTATGGTTTGGTGCCCTGGTATGAGAAAGGCGTCAACGGGATCCGGGCCACGAAGAACAATGTCGAGTTCATTGATGTTCCCGATCCAGACCCGGCTGATGCCGGTGTTAAGCGCCACGCGGACGTCCACCTGGAACCGGATGGGACTGTCGCGGGCACGATCCAAATCGACTATTCCGGCACGATTGCGTGCGCGTTGCGCGAGGAGCATCGCGACGCGGACGAGGCTGGCCGCAAGAAGGACCTAACGGATCACATCAAGGAGTCCCTGCCGGCCAGCGCCGAGTTCGAGGTGACCTCCATATCCGCCTGGGAAGACACGACGAAGCCTCTTCACGTCGAGGGCAACATCAAGATCGGCGGATTTGCGATGGATGCGGGCCGGCGGATCCTGATCCCGCTCACATTTTTTGGAGCCTCCGAGCCAAACGCATTCACCCACGAGCATCGCGTCAACGCAATTTTCTTCCACTTTCCTTACACGATCGAAGATTCGCTCTCATTTAAATTGCCGGATGGGCTGAAAGTTGAGTCCGTTCCCTCGGAAGTGAAACGAAATCCCGGCGCCGGTATGACCTATGACATCAAGGCCGCACAGTCCGGTGCAGCGGTCACGACGACACGGCAGTTTTCTGTCGGCGCGACCATTTTCCCGGTGGCGCAATACGCGGCGCTTCGTGCATTTTTTAACGCGGTGAAGACAGGCGATGACTCTCAAATCGTTTTGCAGCCGGCTCAAATCAGTCAGGCTCGTTAGTACGGCGCTTCTGACGGCCCTGGGGCTCCTCGCCGTCGTGCTCGGACCTCGCGGGACGCGTGTCTACGCCGACAGCGTGCCCGAATGGATGCGAGCCGCCGCGCGCGATTCCTTGCCTCCGGCGGAAAAAGATGCCGTCGCCGTCATCCTCCTTGACGAGACCGTGACTATCGTCAAAGAGAATGGCGATATGGAGACAACGTATCGCCGCGTCTATAAAATTCTCCGTCCCGAAGCTCGTCAAAAATTCGGTGCTCTCCAAATTTCTTTCAATGACGATACCCGGATCACGTCGCTCAAGGCTTGGGGCATGCCTGCGAACGGTAAGGAAATTGAAATTAAAGAAAAGGACGCGGCCGAAACCGGAGAAACCTCCGACGATCTCTATAGCAACCTTCGATTCAAAGATCTCCTCCTCCCTGCAATGGACCCGGGTAATTTTGTTGGGTATGAATACACTCAAAAGGATCGCCCCTACCTCTTCGCGGATAAATGGTCGTTCCAAAACTTCATTCCGGTCCGCCGGGCGCGCTATCAACTCCAACTGCCTCCCGGTTGGGAAGTGAAAACGGAGTGGGCAAATTATCCTGAGTTAAAGGAGACGCCCTCGGGCACGAATTCTTTTTCCTGGGAACTCGAAAACATCCCCGCGATTAGCGACGAGCCTGATATGCCCCCGTTCCAGGCGATCGCTGGCCGGATGGCTGTCAAATTCTTCCCTCGCGATCTTGCGCTCCGCACCAAGGCCGCGGGTTCGTGGAACGACATCGCATTGTGGTATGCCGGATTGACGAGTTCGAGCCGCGATTCGACGCCGGAGATAAAACAAAAAGTCAGCGAACTGACAGCCAACTCCAAGACCACGCTCGACAAAATCAAGGCGCTCACGTCGTTCATGCAGCGCGATATTCGTTACGTCGCGATTGAGATCGGAATTGGCGGATTCCAGCCGCATCCTGCTAGCGCCGTTTTTCACTACCGTTACGGAGACTGCAAAGACAAGGCCACCTTGCTCGGCACGATGTTGCAGGAGATTGGCGTTCAGTCCTACTACGTCGTCGCGCAAACGACGCGCGGAATCGTGATGCCCGATTTGCCCGCAACGAACAGTTTTAACCACATGATCATCGCCATTCACTTGCCGGACGACGTGCCTTCCGGGGGACTCTGGTCGATCATCGACCATCCGAAGTATGGCCGCCTGCTCATTTTCGATCCAACGAATCCGTACACGCCGCTTGGTTACATCCCGACCTACGAGCAAAGCAATTACGGCCTGTTGGTGACGCCTACCGGCGGCGAATTGATCTCTTTGCCGCTTTTGCCGCCCTCAACGAATCGACTCCTGCGCACCGGTGAGTTCACTCTCACTTCGAACGGCAGTTTGATTGGCGAAGTGAATGAGATTCGCTGGGGCGCGCCTGCGGTAGACGCACGGTCCAGGCTTCTGGAAAGTGCGCCCGCAGATCGGCCCCACCTGATTGAGAACTTTCTCGGCTGGCAACTGGGCAATTTCCATCTCACGAGCGCGACCGTAGGTAACCTCGACGACGTCGATCAGACACTCGTTCTGCATTATAAATTTGTGGTCGACGACTACGCGAGAATCGCGGGCAACCTGCTACTCGTGCGTCCCCGCGTTCTGGGAGTGAAAACGCTTCTTGTCGATCCCGGCAAGCCCCGCAAGTATCCGTTTCAATTTGAGGACGCGAGTGTCGAGTCCGATGACTTCAAAATTTCCATTCCCCCGGGATACGTTGCGGACGACCTGCCACTGCCGGCCGACGTGAAGTCCAACTACGGCTCCTACAAGAGCAAGCTCGAGGTCAATGGTAATTCCTTGCACTACCAGCGCGTGTATCAGATCAACAGCGTTTACATACCGACAACGCAGCTTCCGGATCTGCGCGAGTTCTTCGGAAGAATCTCGACCGACGAGCGCGCCAGCGCCGTTCTACGCCGGTCGCCCTAGTCGATCCGATCTCTTGAAATTCAGCGACTGACTTTTTTCTCGCGAGTGCGCGGCAGGATCCAAAGAATCCGCGCCGCCTGCGAGAAGAAACTTGCCGCCGCGTGCATCGAGCGCGGCAGGCGGCCTTTCGCTGCCGCCGCGAGACGCGCCGCCTGGCCAGGCGCGATTCCTGAGACGTACACGTCGGCGCGGCGCGCGTACGAGTACTCGCGATACGCTGGTGGCGTTTCGCGGGCAATCGTTTCCAACTCGTCCCAGAACGATTGCACTCTCAGAAATCGTTTCTGCGTTGCGGCGTCCTCGGAAATCTCGAGCGAATGCCTCGGCGGGGTTTCCTCCGATTCGATCACCACGGCGGAACATGACGCTAAATCGAACGCGCGCGTTGCGTTGGCGTCCGGATACGTGGCAAGCAGCAAAGCGATTTCGCTGGCCGTCGGGTCGAATCCCTTCCACCAGTAGCGATAGCCGTGATACGACACAGCGCCGGATTTCAGGATTTGCACGATTCGGGCGGCGTCCTTGCCCGTCACGCCGAGGATCATGTCCACGAGTTCGCGGATCTGAAAAGTCTGGCGAACAATGGGCCGCAAGCTGACATATTCGGCTTCGTCTTCTGTATAGCGGACGGCGATGGTTTCAGGGAAGGCCATGCAGAAAAGTGAAATGTGAAATGCAGTGCGCGGCGCCGGCGAGGGCGCTTATCCGGCTTTCGACAGCCGCTCGCGCACGCGATCGCTCAGAATTTTTCCGTCCACCGTCTTGCCTTCGAGACGCGCCTTCGCCGATTTCACCACCGCGCCCATTTGCTTCATCGAGTTCGCCCCTGTCTCAGCGATAGCGTCCTCGATCGCCTTCGTCATTTCGGCGTCGGTTGCTCCGGCCGGAAGGTACGCTTCGATGATCGCAATCTCCTTCGTTTCTTTGTCGGCCAGATCCATGCGGCCGCCCTTCGTGAATTGTTCCACGGACTCGCGCCTCTGCTTCATGAGCGTTTGCAGCGTCTGCAGCGTCTCGGCGTCTTCAAGTGGCCGCATTTTCTCCACAGCCTTGAGCTGCAGCGCGGATTTCACCATGCGCAGCGTGCTCAAGCGCAGCTCGTCCTTCGCCTTCATTGCGGTCACGATGTCTTTTTGAATCTGATCCGCCAGCGCCATGCGTGCGCCTCCGTGTAAGTTCTCAAATTGAAATTGCAGAATAGCACACGCCGCATCCGCGATGGCATTTGACAGATGCGCGCGCGCTCCGTACGCTCTAACGCATGAAAATCGTGGTCGCGGACAAGATTAGCGAGCGTGGAATCGAGATTCTGCGCGCATCCGGCTGGACGATTGCAACTCCCGCAGCCGCGGAGCTCGTCGCCGCGCTTGCGGACGCCGACGGGCTCATTGTTCGCAGCGCAACGAAAGTAACAGCCGAGCTCCTGGAGAAGGCTCCTCGGCTTCGCGTCATCGGCCGCGCCGGCGTCGGTGTGGACAATGTAGACGTCGATGCCGCGACCAATCGCGGCGTTCTGGTGATGAATACCCCGGGCGGAAATGCGGTCAGCGTCGCTGAGCACACCATCGCCCTGATGCTGTCACTCGCGCGCTCCGTGCCGCAATTCAACGCCGCGGTTCACAGCGGCCGCTGGGAAAAATCGAGCGCGATGGGAACAGAAGTCCGCGGCAAAACGCTTGGACTGATCGGTCTTGGCCGCGTCGGAACCGAAGTAGCGCGCCGCGCGGCGGCGCTCGAAATGAAAATTCTCGCGCACGATCCCTACGTCGGGCCGGAAATTGCTCGCGAGCTCGAAGTCGAATTGTTGCCGCTCGCCGACCTATGGAGGCGCTGCGACTACATCTCGCTGCATACGTCGCTCAGCTCCTCGACCGAAAAAATGATCGGCGCCGCGTCGATCGCGCAGATGCAGCGCGGCGTCCGGATCATCAATTGCGCCCGTGGCGAGTTGATCGACGAAGTGGCGCTCGCGGAAGCACTTCGCTCCGGTCAGGTGGCGGGGGCTGCACTGGACACTTTCGCGCAAGAGCCGCCCAAGAATTCACCGCTGATCGCGCTGCCCAACGTCGTCGCCACGCCCCACATCGCCGGCTCCACGTCGGAGGCGCAGGAAGAAGTCGGAATTCAGATCGCGCAGCAGGTGCGCGACTTTCTCGCGGAGGGCGTGATTCGCAATTCCGTGAATCTGCCGTCGCTTTCGGGCGAACAATATCGCCGTATTCGGCCATATCTCGAACTGGCCGAGCGGCTTGGCTCGCTCGTGGCTCAGGCGATCGACGGCCGGACCGATCGCGTGCGAATCCGGTACGCGGGGGAAGCCTCGGAGGTGGGAACGCGTGTGCTCGGCAACGCGGTTCTCGTTGGCGTCCTCAATCGCGTCCTTGCGCAGAAAGTGAATCTCGTGAACGCGAAGGCCGCCGCGACCGCGCGTGGAATCTCTCTCGAAGAATCCACGCGGCGCCGGGAGCGCGGATTCCCGAACACCATTGAGGTGACTCTTTCCGGCGAACACGAACTTGCGGCCGAAGGCACGGTGCTTCAGGACACCGGCCCGCGCATTCTGCGTTTTGATGCAATTGATCTCGAAGCCCCGCTGGAAGGCACTCTGCTTCTTACCCGCAACCGGGACGTTCCCGGCGTGATCGGCCACATCGGAACCGCGCTGGGATCCATGGGCATCAATATCGCAACGTTCGCGCTCGGCCGCCGCGCCCCGACGCGCGATGCGGAAGCAATTGCGCTGGTGCGGCTGGACGGCGAAGTGCCCGATGCCGTCGCCGCGCGCATCCGCGAAATTCCCTCGATCACCGAAGCGCGCATCATACGTCTCGACGCCCCGGTTCGCTAAGAGTTCGGGTCCGCGTCACACTGCGACGTTCGAATATCTCGCGAGAGATTCCTCAGCTTCGACAGGCACTCCATCAACGAGCGAGATGGTCTTCCCAGAGACCGCCGAGACCCGTTCACCGGGCACCACGATGCCGACGAGATTCAGCGGATCCGCTGCAGAAAGCGTGACGACTTCGCCGGAGGCAGGACGCTGGTTCATCGCGCGCAGCGATTCCACAGCCACGGGCAGCGCGAATTGCTCACCCAGAAAGCCGCTCACGAACCGGCCGCCGCGAATTTCTCCCTGATCTTCGAGACGCCGAAACGCGATCAGCATTTCCCGCCAGCGCGGCACGATCGTTTCTCGCTGAGTCATTTCGCGGAAAACAATGCCATATCGCCGCAACAGCATCCAGCAGATTGAATCCACGACGCGCGTTCGCTCGGGATCCTCGCCGTTGAACAGCAGCGACCAGCGGCCAACACTGTGCCGGGGTCGCGCGCTATGGCCTCGGCCTTGGCCTGCTCGCCGCTTGGGATCGATCAACGCGCGAATATTATCGAATCCATCGGCCGTGATAATCCCGGCCGTCACGAGTTCCCACAACCCGGATTCGACTTCCGCCTTGATTTTGCCCGTTCCACGAACAATGTCCGCGAAGAACGAAGCGCCGCGCTGCCGGAGATAATTCAGAATCTCTTGCGCGCCGTGGCTGAGTCCCGCCGGCGATTCGTCGGCCGCGTGCGCATGGCGCGGAATCATCCATTCAGCATCTTCACGGATGAAAAATGCGAGCGGCGCGACGCTCGTGGGGATCACGCGGCGAATTGACTCCGTTGGATCGCCCAGGCTTGCGGGATGCGGGGAGAGGCGCCCCCAACCCACGGCGCCGGTGAGGCAAAGATTGTCCAGACACTTCGGATCGTAGTTTGCGATTCGCCGCGCGAGAATTTGGCGCTCCCAGGCATTGGCTGGCGCTTCGAATCCCTGAAGTTGCTGAAGCACTTCGAGCGTGCCATGTTCGCCGAGCACGCGCGTCTCCGGCGTGACGTGCTGCCAGCGTAGCAGCCAGCGCATGAATTGCGCCGCGCTCACCGGCTGAATCTGCTTGCGCAATCCGCCGAGCGTCATGCGGTGAATTCGCGCAAGGACTCGGCGCTCGCACCATTCGATCTCGCCGGCCGCATCGCCTGTAAAATTCCCGCGCAGCACAGCTCCGCTGGCTTCGAGCCTCAGAAACGTTCTCTCGATGTCTGAGGCGCTTGCACCAAGAAAATTTGCCAGCGCCGCAGTCGTAAGCGGGCCAAGATGCGCGAGCCATCCAGTGACGCACGCGAGCAACACGTCCTCGCGCGAGGCTGGCTGCGCTTCGATTGTCGGAAGTGTGGACTCAAATCGCGCTTCAGGAAAAATCGTCACGAAAGCCGCAGCTTTTTCGGCAGCCACCCAATAATGTCTTTCGCCCGCTACGGCTGTCGAAGCGCGCCCGCTCGTGACCAGTTTGTCGAAAAAGCCCGGCCACGCCGCAGTGGTTTCTTTTTCAGCCGGGAGCAGCTTCGACTCAATCGCTTGGGGCATGGCGACGACGCTCAGTAGCGCGTCGTGTAGCTCGTCCGCATCGCGCACATCCGGCCAAACTTCCGCGCGCACTTCGGCGATCGCCGCCGGATCAAGCCGCCCGATTTCCGAAAGCACCGCTTCGGGCAGCATGCGGCGCATCTCCACGGCGCGGGCGCGGCGCTCTTCGAGCGGTGCATCATCGAGATACGCATACGGATTCGCATTCAGAATTTCGTGCGAAAATTGCGACGGCACCGGAGTATCCACGGACACGCATCTGATTTTGCCGGCAGCGATGTCTTCGAGTAGCCGCTTGAGCCCGTCGACATCCATCGCTTCGGTGAGCGCGTCTTTCATCGTTTCGCGCGCGAGCGGATGATCGGGAATTGTGATGTCGCCGGAAATATTTTCAAGGCAGGCGAGCGCTTCCGGAAAAACGGCGGCAAGTAAATCATCCGAACGCATCCGCTGGATTTGTGGCGGCACTTTCTTGCCGCCCATGAAACGCAGAAGCGCGAGAGACCTGCCGGCCGTCCAGCGCCAGCGCGCCGTGAAAATCGGCGACGCCAGCACTGCCTGCTCGACGAGTTCGCCGGCCGTCGCGCTCTGAACGAAATGAAAAACGTCCGCGAGCGGAAAGCTGTGTTGCTCGCTGAGAGAAATATTCAGCCCGTTGTCGGTCGCCGCAGCCTGCAGCTCGAAATTGAATGAGCGGCAGAAGCGTTTGCGCAGAGCGAGTCCCCACGCCTTGTTGATTCGCCCGCCGAACGGCGCGTGGATCACCAGTTGCATGCCGCCGCTTTCATCGAAGAAACGCTCGGCCACGATCGTCTGCTGCGTCGGAACCGCGCGCAAGATGGCGCGGCCGGCGACGATGTATTCCACCGTCTGCTCAGCTCCGGCTCGATCCATTCCGCATTCTGTTTTGAGCCATTCGACGGCGGCGCGAGTTTCGGGTGAGTCTGCGTTCGCTTTTCCGGGCGCGACGCCATCCGTGAGCCGGTTGACGCGCTCGCGGACTTCCGCAACTTCTTCTGACAGCTCCATCGTGCGTGCAGGCGCTTCGCCCAACCAGAAGGGCACGCTCGGCGGCGCGCCCTGCGCGTCTTCAACGGAAACTCTTCCCGAATGCACGCGCCGAATCTTCCACGAACGGTTGCCGAGGAGAATCACGTCGCCGCTCAAACTTTCCACGGCGAAATCTTCATCCACTGTGCCGACGACGAGGCCCTCCGGTTCGGCCACGACCGTATAGAGCGCGTTATCGGGAATCGCTCCGCCGCTTGTGATTGCCGCGAGCCGGCTTCCACGCCGTCCGCGCAGTCGCCGATTCACCTGATCGTGATGCAGGTATGCGCCATATCGTCCGCGCCGTGCAGCGATGCCGTCCGCGAGCATCGCGACTATTTCGTCGAACTCTTTACGTTCGAGATTACGATAGGGATACGCGCGGCGGACCAGAGCGAAAAGTTCATCCTCTTGCCAGTCGTCCGCGGAGCATGCGGCCACCACTTGCTGCGCCAGGACGTCGAGCGGAGCTCCGGGAATCCGGATGCGATCCAGTTCGCCGCGGCGAATCGCGCGAACCAGTGCGCCGCACTCAATCAACTCGTCGCGAGTTGTTGCGAAAAACCGGCACTTCGGAATCGCACCGCGCCAGTGCCCCGCGCGTCCCGCGCGCTGCAAAGAAACCGCTATCGAGCGCGGCGATCCGATCTGGCAGACAAGATCGACCGTGCCGATATCGATTCCCAATTCTAGCGAGGCCGTCGCAACGAGCGCGCGCAATTGGCCGGCCTTGAGCTGGCCTTCGACGGCCAACCGTCGCAACCGCGAAAGGCTTCCGTGATGCGACGCGACCACGTCGTTGCCCAAGATTCCACCAAGGTGATGGGCCACGCGCTCCGCCAGTCGCCGCGTGTTGACGAAAATCAATGTCGAGCGATGCTGCTCGACCAGTCCGGAAATTCGCCGGTAAATCTCTTCCCACATCTCGTTCGAGGCGATCGGACCGATCTCGCTCGAGGGCACTTCGACGGCAAGATCGATTTCGCGGCGCTGCGAAATCTCGACGATGACGGGTTTCGGCCGCCCGCCCCCTGCCAAAAATTCTCCAATCAGCTCAATCGGCTTCTGCGTGGCCGAAAGGCCAATCCGTATCGGCGGTTGCGGCGTCAATGCTTCAAGGCGTTCGAGCGATACCGCGAGATGCGAACCCCGCTTGTCATCGGCGACAGCGTGGATTTCATCGACGATCACGGTCGTAACCGTGCGCAAGAGCTCCCTGCTTTTTGCCGCCGTCAGCAAAATGTAAAGTGATTCCGGCGTCGTAACCAGAATGTGCGGCGGCCTCTTCTGCATCGCGCGCCGCTCGTGCATCAACGTGTCGCCCGTCCGCACCGCCGTGCGAATTTCGGGCATCAAGTAACCCCGTTGGCGCGAAAGTTCGAAAATCTCGCCGAGCGGAATCTCGAGATTTTTCTGAACGTCATTTCCGAGCGCTTTAAGCGGCGAAATGTATAGAACCTCCGTCTGATCCAGCAAATCGCCCGCGCACGCCTTGCGCACGAGTCCATCAACGCAGGCGAGAAATGCGGCAAGCGTTTTGCCGGAGCCCGTCGGCGCGCAAATCAGCGTGTTCTCGCGCGCAAGAATGTGCGGCCAGCCCTGTTCCTGTGGCTCAGTCGGCGTGCCGAAGCGGCCGATGAACCACTCGCGAACGAGCGGATGCGCCCATTCGAGTGCGGAATTTTCGGCGAAAGTTGGAGATGCCTCGTCGTGCATGATCTTGTCCCTATCCATTGGAATTGAAGTGCGGCTCGCGGTCGGAAAACCGGATTATAACATCAGCGCCGCCTCGAGTTTATTTGATGCAGATGCGCGCGAACCGATGTTGCGGGGCGTTTCGATCCATCGTAGACTGAATGGACCGTTCGTCAAGGTTCGGGGCGTGGCTCAGCCTGGCTAGAGCGCCTGGTTCGGGACCAGGAGGTCGGTGGTTCAAATCCACTCGCCCCGACCATTACTTCACATCTCTTCCACATCGCCTGGCGCGAGCGCCCTTATAAGACCGGAAGACCGCTGGTCTCGTTCTCTGCGTTTAGGATAGCCGAATCTGCTGGCACCGCGGCGAATCTCTCGGACTCCAGATCTTGTCCTAGCGCCGCCGTGGTCGACCCCGGCCGGTAGCCCGCGACAACCGGGGCTCGGACAAAGCCGGAGCCCGGACTCCTACCATCTCTCTATCGCGAGCATCATCAAAATCGGTCAGTTCTAATAACTGGAATAAAAACTATTGACAGATATAGATATCATGTTATATAGATATCGACATGACTGAGACCGACATCCAAAGCCTTATTCCGCTGAAAACAAACTGGTTCCATATCATGCTTTCTCTTGCCAGCGGTGAACAACACGGCTACGGAATCATGCAGGACGTCCTGAATCGCACCATGGGCAAGGTCCATCTCTGGCCGGCGACGCTCTATGGCTCGATCAAGAGACTCGTCGAAGCGGGGCTGATCGAGGAATCCGAACAACGGCCCGCGCCGGAATCGGACGACGCGCGACGCCGCTATTACCGTCTGACGGCCCTCGGCCGCCGCGTATTCGATGCCGAATGCGAGCGCCTGCGGGAATTGGTTCGCACTATTCAAGTGAAGCAAGACCTGGTGACGGAATGAATATCGCATGGCGGATTTACCGGCGGTTGGCGCAAGCGTTTCCCCAGGAATTCAAATTGGCGTACGGCACCGAGGTAACCCAAGTCGGCGAGGACATGATTCAAGACATTTCCAAGCGCCATGGAGCCGCCGGGCTCATCCCGCTCGTCGCAGACATTGCGATTCGCGTGCCGCTCGAATACCTCAGCGAAATGCGCCGCGATCTGCGTTACGCATGGCGAGCGCTCATGAAGTCGCCCGGGTTTGCGTTGGTCGGCATCATTTCAATGGGTCTGGGAATCGGGCTGACGACGGACGTGTACAGCTCGAAATGGGCAATCCTATTTCGAGATCTCCCTGCAGCGGCGAATGCCAAGCGCTTGGTGATCCCTCAAGGTTCGGCGGATGGTGATCCCGCCCCGGAGTCGTATTACTACATAGAGCAGTTCCGGGAGCAAAAGAATCTCTTCGCCGGCGTCGCCGCAGTTCAAACCCGGGTCCCGTTCAACGTTACGTTCCAAGGCAATCTGAATGCGAAACCTGAGCGCGTGTTCGGGCAACTCGTGTCGCCGGATTATTTTTCCGTACTCGGCGTCCCACCGCAGCGCGGCAGAGTACTCAGCGTAACGGACGACAAGCCGGGCGACGCGCCCGTTGTTGTGATTAGCGATCGCTTCTGGCGCAATCGCCTCAATTCCTCTCCCAACGCGGTGGGGCAGGTTCTTCACCTGAACGGGCAAATCGCCACCATCGTGGGAATCACGCCCGCGAAATTCAATGGCGTCTTGGCGGCCTATCCATCTGAGCTGTTCGTCCCGATCACGGCGCCGGCCGCGCTCGCGCCGGAGCTCGGGAACGACGTTCTGCATCAGCGCAATGCCAAGGAGTTCCTCGCAATCATGTGTCTGGCGCCCGGCGTCACGGTTGAATCCGCGGAAGCGGGCCTCGACACGATCACACGGAATCTCGACGAGCAGGATACGTCCTCACTTGTGCGTACGGACAAAGGCGTCCGCGTTAAATTGCTTTCAGCGAGCACCAACGTGCCGATCCCGCGGGAAATGAAGCCCGTTCTGATGGGATTCTTTATCGTGCTGATGGGCCTGGTGATTGCGCTTGCGTGCACGAATTTGGCAAACATGCTGATGGCGCGCGGCGCCAATCGCCGCAAGGAGCTGGCGATTCGTCTCTCGGTTGGAGCGAGCCGTTTCCGCCTGGTTCGGCAGATGATGAGCGAAGGAATTTTGCTATCGCTGCTGGGCGGCCTGGCAGGATTCGCACTCGCGTATGGACTCTCAGTGTTGAACTCGCATTTCGCCCCGCCAATGGCGGTTCCCATCGAATCCGATTTCAGCCTGGATTGGCGCGCGGCGGTTTTCGCGTTCGGAGTCGCGATTGTGTGCGGCATCGGATTCAGCCTTGTGCCCGCGCTGCAAGCGACGAAGGCGGACCTGACCCCGGCGCTCAAAGAGAGTTCGGCGTTGCAATTGCCGGGTTATCGGCGCTTAAGTCTGCGCAACTTGCTGATGGTCGCCCAGGTTTCGGCGTCGCTTATGCTGCTCCTCGTCACCGGCTTCCTGGTCTTGGGCCTCAGCAAATCGAGCAGCATCCAAACCAAGTTTGACCCAAACACGATGTATCTCTTCTCTCTCGATCCAGTGCGTGAAGGCTACACGCCTGAAAGGGCGCAGGCGCTGTTCGAGAAACTTCCGGAACGGCTCAAGGCCGGCAGCAGCGTGCGCAGCGTCGTCCTGGCCGCGCAGGCGCCGTACGCGCTCGACATGATGGGCGTGCAACTGACGGCGGAAGAGGCGCCGGGAACTCCGAAAGTGCAGCACGATGCGGCCGAGGAAACCGTGGGCGCGGGTTATTTCGCCGCGCTCGACGAGCCGGTGCTGGCTGGCCGGGAGTTCGAGCAGCGCGATGAACGGATCCAGTCCGGCGGATCCCAGGCGTTTTCTTTGCCCGCCGTGCTGAACGAGCGGGCGGAACACACGCTTTTCGGAAATCAGAATGCCATCGGAAAGCGCGTTAGGGATTACAAGCAATCGTATGAAGTGGTCGGAATTGTCCGCGATCTGCCGAGCGTGGATGGTATCCACCAATCCGTAATTTATTTGCCGCTGACGCAGCATGACTTTGCGCGGCCGCCGTCCGGCGGCATCACTGTTATGGTCCGGTCGGATGCGGGAACGGATGGCTTGAGCGCCATTCGAAACGAGATCGCTTTCATCGATCCCAATCTGAACATTTTCGATGTGCAAACTCTTGGCTCTTACCTGGATCGCAGCCGGGCGGCTCTTCAGTTCTCAATCCAAACCTATAGCGGAATTGGAATTTTCGGGTTGGTGCTGGCCGCCATCGGGCTCGCCGGAGTCACGGCCTACGCGGTTGCGCAGAGGCGCAAAGAGATCGCCATCCGCATGGCCGTCGGCGCAAGCACGGGGCAAGTGCTGCGGCTGGTGATGCGCGAAGGCGCGGCTCTGGTCGCCATCGGCACGGTTCTGGGATTTTTGGGCGCGATCGCCGTGGCAAAAATACTTTCGGCGCTGGCGAACATGTTTGTCGACGCGCTGACATTCGGCACCAACGACCCGCGCTTGCTCTTCGGCGCGCCACTGCTTTTGGCGGCGGTGGCCATGCTTGCCTGTTACCTGCCGGCGCGCAAGTCGACTCAAATCGATCCGCTGAAGGCGCTTCGAGAAGAATAGAGTACTTGCCGATTTGTCTCTGGCGATTTGCTCTCGTTCCGCCTGCTCTCTTGTTCCATTGCGTCGCAATCGTGCCATTTGCAGAAGCGGACGCGCCTTCGATCTCGATCAGCTCACCCCCGCGGGATAGCTCCCAGATTGTCGGTCATCTATAATCCCTCCGTGTATCTGTTCTTGGTGTTGCTCCTCCTCAATCTTGGTGATTCGTCGCCGTGGTGGACAGTGCAGGCGAGCGGTGTCGATTCCAATTTGCGCGGTGTCAGCGTCCAGTTAGGCGAAAACAGTAAAGGCAGACTGGTCCACATCGTCTGGGCTTCCGGCTCGAACGGGGTGATTCTGCGTTCGACCGACGAGGGAAATTCGTGGAAACAGTTGAACGTGGCAGGCGGTGCTGATCTGGATTTTCGGGGCATTCAAGCCTTCGACGACGACGTCGCGTATGTGATGTCCAGCGGCGACGGCGATAAATCGCGGATCTACAAAACCACGGACGGCGGTAAAAATTGGAAGCTGCAGTATTCCGACAAGCGGCCCGGCTTCTTTCTTGATTCTTTGGCGTGCGATTCGAAGACTCACTGTTTCGCGCTGAGTGATCCAGTGGACGGCAAGTTCTTGGTGCTGGTCACCGACGACGGAGAACGCTGGAGTGAATTGCCGCGCGATAACATGCCCGCGGCTCTTCCAAAAGAAGGAGCCTTCGCCGCAAGTGGCACTGCGATCGCTCTGTGCGAGGACGGAAAGATTTTCTTCGGCACGGGTGGTCCGGCGGCGCGCATTTTTCGCTCGAGCGACCGAGGCCGTTCCTGGACGGTTGCGGAAATTCCTCTCGTCAGCGGTAGCCCGTCGAGCGGGGTGTTCAGTCTCGCCTGTTATGGTTTCTACGATCTTGTCGCGGTGGGCGGCGACTACAAAGACCCGAATCGCGCCGATCGAGTAGCGGCTTTTTCAGATGATGCCGGAGCAACTTGGCATCTCGCCGCAACGCAGCCCGGCGGTTACCGCTCGGCGGTCGGATCGTTCTCCAACGGGGATTTCGCCGCCGTCGGTCCGAATGGGACTGATGTGAGCCACGACAAAGGCGTCCACTGGCGGCACACCGACCCTTTGAACCTGAATGCGGTCAGTTTCGAGGCGAGCGACGGCTGGGCGGTTGGTCCAAAGGGCGCCATTGCCCGCTTCAAAACCCACTTCCAATATCTGATTCGGAATGACGGACCTTCAGAATCGCCATTTCCCTCGTCGTGCCAATTCTGGGCGCGCTCCGGCTATTTCGATTACAACTACTGATTGGCATAGAGCTTCCCGAACGTCATGGCGAGCATGATCGCCATCACCAGGCCTCCGGCTGCAAAGGCGAGCGCGTCGGCTAAGTAGCGGACGTGGAATTCCCCGACATAGCACACGAGAAAATATCCGACCGCAACATTCAGCGAGCCCCAGAGCACGTTCACGAGTGGCGAAGACTTCCCCCTGCCCGGCGGCGAAGAGAATGGACTGGGAAATGAACGCCCGCACACGCCACTGACGAAGTGTGGGACGGCGTTGACGAGGAAAGCTCCGCCGAAGAAGTAAGCGAGGTAGTGATACCAGGGCATTGCTTTCTCCTTTTTTGCGAATTGGGAAAACCGCGCGGAAGCGACGCGGGGATGATAGCACGCGCCCGCGCCTGAGTTGAGTCAAGACCCGTCGCATTTGTGCGACGCCGTGCATCGATCGCGGCCCTCCAGCTTCTTCCCACGGATTCTGACCTCGTCTATAGCTCTCCCGCGTTTATGCGCTTGTAACACTTCGACGTCAGAATCTCATGCCCGGACATCCTCCGCAGGATCACAGGTGAGCTTGATTATTCGTCGCGACCTAAGCTTCGCGCCGCTTCTTCCGCAAAAGCGCGGCCTTGCGCTTCGCGACATCTTAGGTAAGGCCGCGACAATCCTCGTCGCAGCGCTAGCCTTCTGGCCGGCTTTCACGTTCGCCCAGCAGGCCGCGCCTCACACGGCAGCAAACGAATGTGCCCGCCCTGCCGCCGGAAGCATCGTCAACGAGCCTGAAGACCTTCGCAGCCGCGATGGAGTTCTCAAAGTCGAGTTGGCGTATCGCAATTTCCCGCTTCCAGATGGCCGCGAAGAATACTGCTACGTCTCCAGCACCGGCGCACAAGCTCCGACTCTTCGACTCAAGCCCGGCGATCTACTGGTTTTGCGGCTAAAGAATGAACTGACGGGGCCATCCGCGTCGATGGACATGCCCGGCTCTTCCGCTCACATTTCCCCGGCTCACGGCCCATCTAGCGGAAACGCTGCTCCGGCGGCCGGCGGCGCGACCACCGCCGCAAGGCATCTGACAAATCCCTGCGCTAGCGACTCAATGACGTCGCTTTCGACCAATCTCCATTTCCACGGTCTCACTGTCCCGCCGGCGTGCCATGAAGACGATGTTCTCAACACGATGATCGAGCCCGGCTCGGCGGCGTTTGAGTACCGATTTCGAATTCCCGCGGACACGCCTTACGGACTTTACTGGTATCACCCCCACGTTCACGGCTACACGAATCCCCAACTCCTCGGCGGGGCATCCGGTGCGCTCATCATCGAGGGCAGCGAACGGCAAAATCACCAGCTTGCGGGCCTCCCGGAGCGAGTCTTTGTCATCCGTGACCAGGACCTCGCGAACCCCAATGCCCAGTCGGTCCAATCAGGCAACGTGCCTGCCCCCATCGTCCTGCGCGATTCCGAGGGCGACATCCTCAACACCGGCACCGGCGGCGGCAAGCCCGCAAAGGATCTCTCCATCAACTTTGTTCCAGTGCCTTTCCCTCAATATCCACCCGGCCAGATTCGCGTTCGGCCTTCGGAGCGTGAGCTCTGGCGCGTTCTAAACGCCTCGGCCATCACCTATCTCGATCTTCAGGTTCTCTTCGGCGATGTGCCGCAGCTTGTCGGCGTAGTTTCGCTTGACGGAATTCCGATGAACGAAAACGGAGCAACCGGAACCGGCATCCTTTGGCAGAGCCACATTCTTTTGCCGCCGGCCGGGCGCGCCGAATTCATCTTCGAAGGCGTGCCCCAGGGCACACTCGCGAGCTTCGTCACGCGCGCGGTCGATACGGGCCCGGCAGGAGAGAACGATCCGACTCGCCCACTCGCTGTGATCACCTCGTCAGCTTCCGCGCCCGAACCGGCCTCGCGATTGAGCGCGACACCGGAAGCTCGCTCGCCGCCGGCGTCCGCTTGGCTCGGCGATGTGGCTCCCGTGCGCACGCGAAAGCTCTATTTTTCCGAACGGCCTCGTGATCCGGCTGATCCCAAGAGCCCGACGATATTCATGCTCACGGTCGAAGGCCAGCCGGAAGTTCCCTACGACATGAATTCGCGTGTCCCCAACATTACCGTTCAGCAGGGCGACGTCGAAGACTGGGTCATCGAGAATCGCACGCGGGAGTTGCACGCATTTCACATTCATCAAACTCACTTCATCCTGACGGAGTGGAATGGCGTGCCGCTCGATGAGCCATTTCTTCGCGACACAATCAACGTCGCCTATTGGGATGGCAGGAGCCCGCAATATCCGAGCGTGAAGCTGCGAATGGATTTCCGCGATCCGAATATCGTCGGAACGTTCGTCTACCACTGTCACCTGCTCGAGCATGAAGATGGCGGAATGATGGGAACGATTCGTGTTGTTCCTCGGAGCCCTTCGACCGGAAGGGCTGGAACTACCAGCCACGCGCATTAACGCATCTCAGCCGCGGCTGTTTGAATCCGCCCGCCGTTTTCTCGCGAGAATTTCAGCGCAAGAATCAAGTTCGAAATGAACTCACTGCGCTACGCGTGAATATTTCGCGCCGGGCCGCTCGCTGCATGGTCATCCTCGAAGTTTTAATCTGGGAGTCATCCCGTATTAACAAGCAACGAGTATTCACGTGTCTCTCGGCTTGGTCCTGGAAGCTCCCGAATCCATCGCTGGCTCTGCGGCTGGTCTCCGCGGGGGAGTCGACGTACCTATGCCGACAAACTGCATCCGAGGAGCAACCATGATCCATGAACGTCTTCGCCGTCTCGCCAGTCTCTTCACGGCTGCGGCGTTGGTCGTAACCGCTCCGGCGGGCCTTTACGCCGGGCATGGCAATAACCCTGCGGACGACGCGCAGACAACCACACCCATCAAGCACGTAATCGTGATTTTTAACGAGAACATCTCCTTCGACCACTACTTTGCGACGTATCCCCATGCCACGAATCCAAGCGGTGAACCCCAATTTCAGCCGCTCCCGAACACGCCGCGCGCCAACAATCTGCTCAGCGGCGGCCTGCTGGATCAAAATCCCAACTCCACTATGCCCTTCCGGATGGATACGGGAGTCCTTTCCGTCACCTGCGACCAGAACCACGATTACACGCCGGAGCAGCAGGCAGTCGACATGGGACTGGTGGACAAATACCCGGAATCTACAGGATCGGGCTCGACGCCGTCTTCTCCCTGCAATGACTACGGCAAGGGCAACGGCGTCGTGATGGGCTATTTCGACGGCAATACGGTCACGGCAATGTGGAATTACGCGCAGCATTTCGCTTTGAGCGACAATTTCTACGGTTCGATGTTCGGGCCTTCCTCGGTCGGCGCAATCAATCTGATCGCCGGCACCACGGCGAATGCGACACTGTTCCCCACTCAGCCGAATGGCAACCCTGCCAGCGCGTCGGGCGAAATCGCCAACGGCTCCACAACGGGCCCAGTCATCGGCGATCCGCGGCCGGCAGGCGATGAATGTGTCCTGACGAATCCGGGCCTTCAGAGCGTCAACACGGTCTCGATCGCTGGGACGAACGTGGGCGATTTGCTGAACGCCAAGAATCTCACTTGGGGTTGGTTTCAGGGTGGATTCGCGCCGACCGGCTACAACTCGAAGGGCCAGGCAATTTGTGCCTCGAACCACACCGGGCTCGCCGGCAACGACGCAGTCACCACGGTCGGAGATTACATTCCCCACCATGAGCCTTTCCAATATTTCGCGAGCACGCAAAACCTCCATCACGTTCAGCCGAGCAACCCCTCGTTGATCGGGACTTCATCCGACGGCGCCAACCACCAGTACGACTTGTCCGCGTTCTGGACAGCGCTAAACGAGGGCAGGCTCCCATCCGTGACTTATCTCAAGGCCGCTGCATATCAAGACGCGCATCCGGGCTATTCCGATCCAATCGACGAGCAGCACTGGGTGGTGGCTGTGGTGAACGCAATTGCCTCGAGCCGCTATTGGAACGACACCGCGATCTTCATCACCTACGACGATTCCGACGGTTGGTACGATCACGTTCTCGGTCCGGTCGTCAACCAGTCCGCAGTCTCGAATGACGCACTCGCGGGCGCAGGAAACTGCGGCGCCTCGACCACGGGAACACAGGGCCAGTGCGGTTACGGCCCACGCCTTCCTCTGCTGGTCGTTTCGTCTTATGCCAGGCAGAACTACGTCGACCACCGGGTAGCGGACCAATCGTCGGTTCTCCGCTTCATCGAGGAAAACTGGAGTCTCGGAACGATTGGCGGCAACTCGACGGACGTGAAAGCTGGCCGTCTCAACGGGTTGTTCGATTTCGAGAGCGGACGCCGCGCGCAGAGGTTGATCCTGAACCCTACAACGGGAAACCCATATCCAAACACGTATCTGTTTTGAGCTGGTTGCGTAGAAAAAGCAGGAAGTGTAATTCTTTCGAATAGAACGGCCAACGGCTCGTCCCGTCCTTCGCGTCGGGGCGAGCCGTTTGAGTTCTTGAAACGCTGCACTCGCTCAGCGAAACGGCGGGAGCGAAATCTCATTCCTCAGGCAACTGGATTCAGCTGCTCAATCTTCCGCGCCGCTATCAAAATGTTCTCGCCAAATAGCACCGCTCGTGACGACTGTGCGCGGCGTATCTCGCGGTTCCGCTCGCGCTGGCCCTCATCCCGCTCTTTGCGAAACGCAATCAGCGTGTAAAGCCACATCCACGGCGCAAGAAATCCATAGGCGTAGCTGATGGGCTTCACGTGCGTGGGCTGCACGTCAAAAATATCGAATCCGGAAGTCTGCAGGATGTATCTCAGCTCCGAAAAAGTCTTCAGCCCAACATGGTGCAACGGATGCCGGCTCGCCTCGTTCAGCGGCCGCGGATCGGAAAGGTAAAGGCCGCTGCCGAAAAATCGCACACGCGATCGAATCGAAATCGTATTCGGCGTCGTGACGATGAAGATCCCGCCCGGCCGGCATACGCGATTCGCCTCGCGCGCAAACGCAAATGCATTCTCGAGATGCTCGATCCCTTCGATTGACACCACGAGATCGAAGCTTGCATCCGGCCACGGCAGCTTCCCGGTCAGATCGCTGATCCTGAATCGTCCGCCGAGCGCCGCTCGCGCTTCCGGCGTGAGCTCGTCAACAATGTCCACGCCAGAAACCTCGAATCCGGCCTTTGCCAGCGCCATCGAGATTTCGCCGTCGCCGCACGGCGCGTCCAGGACTTTCGCCCCCGCGGGCAAGCCCGATGCGCCCACGCGCCGCATCACTGCGTCATAAATTTTCAGGCAGCGTGGAGCCTTCATCTCCGCGGCGCTCCGCAAATTTGCTTGCTCATTTACACCATCCGCCCGAAAATCCCATCCCTTGCGCGCCGACTGGCGCGCGGGAAAGCTGAGAGTGTATTCCAATCTCGTCGGCTCGCAACGGGCGTTTAGGCGGCGATATTCAGCGGCGCTTTACGGTTACCGATTCGCCTGCCGGAAAGCCTCTATTACACAAGTATTACAGAACGTTACGGCGCACCCTGTTATTCTGGAGTCGGCTTCAGAGTGCACGTTTTGACCACTTTTTCATAGAAGGGCCACGAAATGGACCTCGGTGATTTGCGCGCTTCAAAGACAGAAGAAGACAATTCAATTAATTGGGTGACGGCTTCCGTCATGGTGATTTTTCATATCCTGGCCGTCGTGGCATTGTTCTTCTTCACCTGGAAGGCTTCTTCATCTCGCTTTTCCTTTGGTGGGTTTCGGCCAGCGTGGGCATCGGCATGGGCTATCACCGGCTGCTGACGCACCGCGGCTATAAAGACCCCCAAATGGGTCGAGTACTGCCTCACCGTCTTGCGCCACGCTGGCGCTCGAGGGCGGCCCGATTTTCTGGGTAGCGACGCACCGCATTCATCACCAGCACTCCGATCAAGAAGGCGACCCGCATTCGCCGATTGACGGCAAGTGGTGGGCGCACATGGGCTGGATCCTGGTCGGCAAGTCCATGCATCACGACACGGCAACGCTCGCCCGCTACGTTCCCGATCTCGCCAAGGACAAGTTTCACGTCTGGATCACCAAGTATCATTACGTTCCGATGATCGTGCTCGGCGTCGTGCTGCTGGCGATTGGCGGATTTCCCGTTCGTGCTCTGGGGCATTTTCCTGCGCACGGTCGTTGTGCTGCATTCCACCTGGCTGGTGAATTCGGCGACGCACTCCTGGGGTTCCCGGCGCTTCGCCACGCGCGATCAATCCACGAATAGCTGGTGGGTCGCGCATGCTCACCTGGGGCGAAGGCTGGCACAACAACCACCACGCGCATCCGGTTTCGGCCCGCCACGGCCTGAAGTGGTACGAAATTGATTTCAACTGGTATGGCATCTGGGTGCTCAAGAAGCTCGGATCTGGCGAAGAGCACGTCTGCCGATCTGAAGCCGAATCCGGCGAAGCGCCGCCGAGATCCGCGCCGCGTCCGCAGCGGCGCCTCGACCGCGGAGTCGACAGGTTCAGCCTGCAGCCCGGATCGCCTAACGTAGTCCGCGCACATCGTCGTGCTCGATCGAGGCCTTGCCGACTACCCCGCGAAGTAATCCAATCCAGCTGTAGTCTGCCCCGCCGATTGTTCCAACCCTCGCGGTACAATAATCCACGCATACTATGCGGATCGCAAGCCGCCGCAAGAACGATCGTGTTTTTCATGGTTCTGGGCGTGTGCCTGGTCGCGCTGGCTGTCGCGCTGAACGTCGGTTGGATCATCCTCAACTGGCGCGAAGGCGTTTTTCTTCTTCTTCGGCGTGATTTTCTTCATCGCCATCATTGTCGGGCTGATCCTGAACACCAGCTTTCCTGGTGCGCGAAATACGCCGCAACGAGCAGCACGACAGTTTCATCAACGCCGTCACCCACGAATTGAAAACGCCGATCACCTCCATCCGCCTTTATCTCGAAACGCTGCAGCGCCGCGAAGTGGACGACGCCCAGCGGCAGCAGTTTTACCGGCTCATGCTGGAAGATACGGACCGTTTGCTAGGAACGGTGGAGCAGGTGTTGAAGGCCGGCGAGGCGGGCTACAAGCGCGGCAGCGCGCGCAATCGTACCGAAATGGATTTCGGCAAACTGGTCCGCGAATGCATGGAATTGGCCCGCACGCGGCATCACTTGCAGCCCGCCGCTCTTCATTACCATGGGGCCGCGCAATGGCCATCGGTTCAAGGTGCAGGGCGATCCCGAAGAGCTCCGCACCGCCGTCTCCAATCTCCTCGACAATGCCATCAAGTATTCGGGCGGACAACGTGGATGTGTCTGTTCAAATCGAATCCCCCGACGACAAGCGCGTCGTTCTGCGCGTCCGCGATCGCGGCGTGGGGATTCCCGCGGACGAACTCAAGCGCATATTCAAGCGCTTCTACCGCGTGCCGCGGCCGCTCGCGGTCCCAGGTGAAGGGCACAGGACTGGGCCTTTTCATCGTTCGCTCGATCGCGCGGGCGCACGGCGGCAAAGTCTTCGCCGAAAGCGCGGGCGAGGGCCACGGCACCACCGTGACCCTCGAATTGCCCCGGAGCGCCGGCATGAGCCGCGTTCTGGTCGTCGAGGACGAAGCCCATCTGGCCGATGGTTTGCGATTCAATCTCGAAGGCGGAAGGGCATTCCGTGGAAGTGGTCGGCGACGGCGAAGCCGCGCTCGAGCGGCTGCTCGGCAAGCAGCAGCATTTCGATGCCGTCGTGCTGGACGTGATGCTGCCCGGAAAGGATGGCTTCGCGGTGGTCGCCGCATTGCGCAAAGCCAAGAATTACGTTCCGGTGCTGATGCTGACGGCCCGCGGCCGCCCGGAAGACGTGCTGCAAGGATTCGCTGCGGGCGCCGACGACTATCTGCCGAAACCATTCGAGCTGCCCATTTTCCTGGCGCGCTTGCAGGGCTTTTGCGCCGCAGCGAGTGGCTGCGAAGCTGCCCAAGCCGCGGCGAGCAGCATTCCGGAAGAACACGCTGACGCAAGCCGCCCCAAGCGCGGCGAATGACGAAGTCATTTTCCTTCAGCGGCAAAACAATCGATTTCGCCGACCTCGAACTGCGCGCCAACGGAAACACGATCCACCTGACTCTGATGGAAGCCAAGCTCCTGCGCCACCTGATCCGCAACAACGGCCAAACGGTTTCGCGCAAATCCATCCTGGAAGATGTCTGGGGGCTGCGCGAAGACACCGACACGCGCGCCATCGACAATTTCATCGTCCGCCTGCGCCGCTACATCGAGGAAAATCCCTCCAAACCCAGCATCTGCTAACCGTCCGCGGAGTCGGCTACCGCTTCGTCGCCTGAACTGGGCTGCCTTTTCGGACACTGTCCTTCGGTACTATTTCGCGTTTCCATTTTCCGAGCTAGCCTGTAACTCAGATGGCTCATCGTCGCGTAGGCCGGCGACGTAGCAGGCGCTTGAGCCTGCGCGTTCCCGTTCGGATTTATGGGCGCACCGAGAAAGACCAGCCCTTTCGTGAGTTGACGGAGACATTGGGCGTCAACGCGTACGGGGCGCAAATTGGACTTTCCGTTGCCGTTGCCAAGGGGCAGACCGTTCTTCTCGTTCATGGCATCACCGAAGAGGAGAAGGAATGTCGTGTCGCGGATGTTCAAGCGACGCGGCGCGCCAAGTGGAAAGTGGGGCTCGAGTTCGTCCGCCCCGAAGGAAATTTCTGGCACGTGTTTCAACCGCTTCAGACGGTAAACGCAGAGAGGAAAGATCATGTGGAATAATGCACCGGGAACTCAACCACCGGCCCCTCGTAGCAATTCTCCGTACGATTCGCCCCAGCCCGTCGATGCGCGCGTCTCGCGCGACGTCGCCTCGCTCGGCCCGGGTTTGACTCTGAAAGGCGAGCTGACCGGACACGAAGACGTCTTTCTCGATTGCAAATTCGAAGGCCCGGTCAATTTCGGCGGCCACCGCGTGACCATCGGCCGCAGCTCCGACGTCCAGGGCGACGTCGTCGCACGCGAAGCGATTCTCTACGGCAAGCTCGACGGCGATGTGAAAGCTCACGATCGCATGGAAATTAAAAAAGGCGGTACCTTCACCGGCGATTTGACCACCGGCCGCATCTCCATCGAGGAAGGCGCATTTTTCAAAGGCCACATCGAAGTCGATCCGAGCAATAAGCCGGTCGGCTCCGATCTCGGCTCGGTTCTTGAACGCAGCGACAAGCACTAAACGATTTTTTACCGTCCCCCAAACCCCCGGGCAGTAAAAGGCGGGGCCGTCTTGACCCAGGCGGCCCCGCTTTCTCCTTTCATGCCTTCGCGTTTCGCCGCCTGACGCCGCTCACGTTGACTTGCCGTTGGGCGCGGAATAATATTCGCGCCAATGCCCGACTCTTCTCCACTCTCCGGGCGAACGATTTCCCACTACCGCATCCTTGAAAAACTTGGCGGCGGTGGGATGGGTGTGGTCTACAAGGCCGAGGACACCCGACTTCATCGCGCCGTCGGCCTCAAATTCCTTCCTGACGAAATGGCACGCGACCCTCAGGCACTTGAACGCTTTCGGCGCGAGGCCGAGGCGGCGTCGGCACTCAACCATCCCAACATCTGCACCATTCACGATATCGGCGAAGAGAACGGCCGCGCTTATATCGTCATGGAATTCTTGGACGGCGTCACTCTGAAGCAACGCATCGCGGGAAAGCCGGTTGAGACGGATGTTCTGCTCAGTTTGGCGATTGAGGTCGCCGATGCTCTGGATGCTGCCCACGCCGCAGGCATCGTCCACCGCGACATCAAGCCTGCCAATATCTTTGTGACGAAACGAGGTCACGCGAAGATTCTCGATTTTGGTTTGGCGAAGCTGACTCCGAAGAGTGATGCGGGGGCTTCGCAAGCCACACAGACCGCCGATGCGGTTCAGGGAGTGAGCGTGGAGCACCTAACCAGTCCGGGGACTGCCGTCGGAACGATCGCTTACATGTCTCCCGAGCAATTGGGTGCCAAAGAGTTGGATGCGCGTACGGATTTATTTTCATTCGGTGCCGTCCTGTACGAGATGTCCACCGGCACGTTGCCCTTCCGTGGAGACAGTTCCGCTCTGATCTCGGACGCTATCCTCCACCATGCCCCGGTTCCACCGGTGCGATTGAATCCCGACGTACCGCCGGACCTAGAGCGCGTTATCTACCGGGCGCTGGAGAAAGACCGGGAACTGCGTTATCAGGGCGCGGCGGAAATGCGTGCCGAGTTGATGCGTCTGAAGCGGGACACGGAGTTCAGGCCAAATGTATCGGCAGCGCATTCGGGGACGGTGGCAGCGGCGCAGGACACAGGCTCTCAGCGCGTCGTCCAGCAGGCCATGCCCGTCATCGGTTTCTGTTCCGCTGCTGCGTCGTCGGCTGCCGTCAGCGTCGCTGAAGTTCCGGTCAGCCGGAAGGAAAAACTCTGGAAGATTCTGGTTCCCGCTGCTCGTCGTTGTGGTTGCCGCGGTGGTCGCTGGAGTTTTCTACTTCCGTCCGCGTCACAGCAGCGCCGCTCACCGAGAAGGACACCATCGTCCTCGCCGATTTCGCCAACAGCACGGGCGATGCGGTGTTCGACGACACCCTCAAGACGGCGCTCAGCGTTTCACTGCGCCAGTCGCCGTTCCTGAATGTGCTCCCCGACAGCAGGGTTGCGGCGACCTTGAAATTGATGACCCGTCCGGCGGGCACGAAACTCACGCCCGAAGTCGCCCACGAGCTTTGCCAGCGGGCGGGCAGCAAGGCTTATATTGCCGGGTCGATTGCCAGTCTGGGCAGCGAATACGTGCTGGGGTTGAAGGCGGTGAATTGCCAGAGCGGAGACACGCTGGCCGAGGAGCAGGTTACGGCGGCGTCCAAGGAGAAGGTGCTGGGTGCGCTGGGCGAGGCGGCATCGAAGCTGCGCGGCGAACTGGGCGAATCGCTGGCTACGGTGCAAAAGTTAGATGTTCCGCTCGCAGAGGCCACCACGACTTCGCTCGAAGCTCTGAAAGCGTTCAGCCTTGGCACAGAAGGCCTGTAACGAGAAAGGCTCCGCCGCAGCTCTGCCTTACCATCAACGTGCCATCGAGCTTGACCCGAATTTTGCCATGGGCTACGCGGCAGTGGGCAGCGACTACTTCAGTCTCGGCGAACTAGGGCGGGCCAGCGAGTACTTCACCAAGGCATTCCAGTTGCGGGAACATGCCAGCGAACGGGAAAAGCTGGTGATTGCCGCCAACTACTATAGGAATGTCACCGGGGAACTGGATAAAGCGGCCCAGACGTATCAGGAGGCGATTGAGAGCTACCCGCGGTCAGCCGGAGCGTACAACAATTTGGGCATCGTGTACGCGCGCACAGGGGCAGTATGAAAAAGCTGCGGAGGTCACGAGGCAAGGCGTGCGCCTTGCACCGGATCAGTAGTTTCTACGCCAATCTCGCCAACTACGCCCTTGCCTTGCAGCGGTTCGACGAGGCGCGGCAGATCATTCACGAGGCGCAGGCGCGAAAACTGGATGATTTCATACTCCACAATGCTCTCTATGCTCTTGCCTTTCTCGGGGCGGACTCCGCCGCGATGGCGGAACAGCAACAGTGGTTTGCGGGCAAGCCCGATATGAAAACGCTGGACTGGCGCTCGCATCCGACACCGAGGCGTATGCTGGTCATGTTGGCAAAGCGCGGGAACTGACCAAGCGGGCTGTGGACTCCGCCATCCGGGCTGACAGCAAGGAAAATGGGGCCATATGGCAGGCGAATGCTGCTCTGCGAACAAGCCGCTTACGGCAATACCGCGGAAGCCCGGCAGTCAGCGGCAGAGGCTTTGAAGCTGGCTCCGACGAGTCAGGGCGTCGAGGTCGAAGCCGCGCTTGCGTTTGCCATGGCGGGCGATACGGCACGAGCCGAGTCCTTAGCTCAAGACCTAGGGAAACGCTACCCGCTGGACACGCAGATGCAGTCGCTTTGGCTGCCTGCGATTCAGGCGCAATTGGCGCTGGACAGAAAGAACCCGGCTGCCGCCCTGAGCGTCCCTGCAAGCCGCTTCCCCCATGGAGTTGGGGCAGATTGTGTTCGTCAACAATCTTTCCTGCCTCTATCCGGTGTATGTGCGCGGCGAGGCATACTTGGCCGCCGGACAAGGCAGTGCTGCCGCCGCCGAGTTTCAGAAGATTCTCGACCACAGCGGCATCGTCTGGAACTGCTGGACGGGAGCATTGGCGCATCTGGGAGTGGCTCGCGCCAACGCCTTGCAGGCGAGAACCTCGCAGGGTGCGGATGCTGACGCCGCCCGCGTCCGGGCGCTCGCCGCCTACAAAGATTTCCTCACGCTCTGGAAAGACGCCGACCCCGACATTCCCATCCTGAAAGCAGGCCAAGGCGGAGTACGCAAAGTTGCAATAGACGCGACGGCTTCTGCCAAGTGCAATTGACCTTTGCTTCCTGTCCGACCTAAGATTCCCCCTAAATCGCCTCCCACAACGGGGTCGTGTACGGCACTTTCCACCATTTCAGTTTCTTGGCATGACAGGAGGGCGCGATGAATCGAGAACGGGCACTGAAGGTTGTGTTGGTGTTGGTGGGTTTGATCTTTTTGGTTGGTGTCTACCCGCTGATGATGTTGCTATGGCCGAGCGGGTGGCGATGGCAGCCTAATCAGCCGGAATACGAGCAGATGATCCTTGGCCTGTATGCCACACTCGGTATTTTCCTGCTGCTCGCAGCGCGCAACCCGTCGGCGAATCGCAGCCTGATCGCCTTCACCGCATGGTCGAGCCTCGTTCACGCTGCCATTATGGCGGTGCAGGCATTCCAGAATGCGAGCGAACGCGGACATCTGCTCGGCGACGTACCTGCCCTCATTATTGTTGGCGTTGCGCTAATCGCGCTCGCGCCAGCGAAGCAATCAGCGTAGCGGGCATCGGCATCCGGTGCGCGGCCTCCTGTACCGCCGGCGTCCCGTCGCAGATCCTGAGCTTCGAAGGGCCGGCTCTTCGCGTCGCGCCAATTCGCCTCGCCGCACGTTCTGCCGCAATCATGTCCATCGTCTTGTCCGTCTCACGCGGTCCCCGGATTTCAAATCGATGCCATCGTCGCCGCATCGCCAAACACATGCGCGATCCATGACGACGTACCCTACATAATCGATCGTGGCGCGGGCATCTTGCCCGCGTTCCTCTGCTTCCTCATGTAGGGTCCGTCGTCATGTTTCGTGCGTATGGTGCGGGGATGGGAACGGTGTCGCATCGAATTCGAATGTGACGTGGCATTAAGACGCCCCCCCAGCTTTGACCGCGCTCACTCGCGACCTTCCGGCGCCGGAGCCTGCCGATGCCATCGCTGGCCCCAACGGAAGACGCCTGCACCCGCGAATATCAGCACGAAAGTCAGTCCGATTATTTTCGTGACGGCAAGGACCGGGTGCCGCTCATCCGGGCCGGGCACGGTTGAAAGCACGATCGTCACGATTGACGTGACGACTCCAATTGATCCGGCCACCATCGCGATTTTCTTCCCGCCGGGAATGCGCACCACGCCGCTGCCCGCAGGCTCGCGCTGCAATCGAAGAAGCGACGCGAAGATCATCAGATACGGAATGAAGCTCGAAATGATTCCCATTCCCACCAACACTTCGTACGCGCCATAAATGCTCGTGCCCGCCTGCCCGAGAAAAATCACCACCGCCGCGACCCCGGATTGCGTCAACAACGCGACGTACGGGGTATGCCATTTCGGATGCACCTTGCCGAATGCGGGAGGGAGATAACGGTCGATTCCCGCAACGAACGGAAGCCGCGCCGATGCCGCAAGCCACGCGCCAAGCGCGCCCAGATTGCTCACTACGATCAGCACCGCGGCGATCGGCCCTAAGCCGCCCACGCCCGCTCTGTGCCCGGCCGTCGAAATCGCCTGCATAATTCCTTCAAGCCCGCTCACTTCGCTGGCCGGCAACGCGACGAGCATCGCCACCGTCCCGAGAATGTAACCCGTCGTCACCACCGCTCCCGCAATCAGCAGCGCGCGCGGAATATTTCGCCGCGGATCTTTCACTTCATCCCCGAGAAAGGAAGCGGATTCCGCGCCGCTCAGCGCGAAAATAATGCTGGCCCAGAAGAGCAAATCGCGAAACTGTGTGTGCGGAATTAAATTCGCCCCGCGAAACGACGTTGCGGATCCGAATTTCCACCAGCACGCCATCGCGACGCCATACAGAATTCCAATCGGAAGCCACGTTCCAATCGCGCCGAGATTGTGCAGCCACTTCCCCACCGAAAGCCCCACGATATTGAGCGTCGTCGCCAGCGCCAGGCCTCCAAGCGAAAAAAGAATGAAGTAAGTTTTGCTTCCTGCGAACCGGTGCCAGCTGTCGGGGCCAAAATACAACGCCGTGCTTGCCGAGAAATAAAGCAGCGCGGGGAAGTATGGAAGATTGCTGCTCCAGTACAGCCAGCCGTTCATGAAGCCCGCGAAATCGCCGAATGCGTGCTTCGTCCAGACATATAGCCCGCCTTCTTGCGGATAACGCGAGGAGAGTTCCATCACGGAGAGAACGAAAGGAATGTAAAACACCAGCCAGGCGATGAACCAGATCGTGACCGCGCTTGCGCCCGCTGTCGCCGCCGTCGCGATCCAGCGCAGGCTGATGCCGGTGACCACGTAAAACAGAACGAGGTCGCGAAAACCCATCGCGCGGCCCGGCCGGCTTGAAACCTCGTTGGTCGCCACTCTCGCTCGCTCTCGTTAAGGCGGGATGCGGGACATCATGCCTCAGGAGATTTCACGACGCGAGCTATTCCCTGACAGAACTGCCGAAGTGACAAAAAGTGTCGCTGTAAGTTGGTCAATCTCATTGACCCAAGTCGACGTCCAAATCGCCCCTGAAGGCCTTCGCTCGGATCACTTTCTATCGTGGCCGTAATACTCATACGCGGACATCGGTTTCTCTCCGCCTTTTTTCCATTCGCGCGTGTCGGGCGGCACTTTTCCGAGCACCCGGGCCATCTCGCGGATGTGCGATGCCACCGCGCCGCAGCATGCGCCGATGTAATTCACGCCGAGCTCCCGCGCCTGCCGGGTGTACTCGGCCATTTCGCTGCGGGAGAGTTGATAGGGATCGAGCTCGGTCGGAAACGCCGGAAGACTCGTGAAATCCCGGTTCTCGTCCGTCGTGCGATAGGCCACGGGCTGCGCTGCAATATAGGCCTTTGTGGCTTTTCGCATTTCGGCGACAAGCGGCAGCATGTGCTGTGGGCCGCGCAGGCAATTTATTCCGACGATATCCGCGCCGGCATCCACGAGCGCGCGAGCGCAATCCCCCGGCGAATCGGCCTCAATCGATACATCCTGGTTTTCAAAACACATCGTGACCATCGCCGGCAATCCCGTTTTTTTCGCGCGCTCCACGCAGATCAGCGCTTCGCCCAGATACGAAAATGTTTCGCCAATAATAAAGTCAATGCCTTCGCTCGTCTGCCATTCCAGCTGCTCATCAAAAAGTTTCCGCACGCGATCGTGCGATTTTTTGTCTTTGGGGTCGTACATCCACGTGAGGCTAAGATTACCGGCGACCAGGCACTGATCTCCGGCGGCCTCTTGGGCGATGCGAACGGCGGCGCGATTGAGCTCCTCGATGCGCGAGTCGAAGCCGACGGTCGCGAGTTTGTCGCGGCTGGCATAGAACGTCAGCGCCTGGAGCACATCCGAACCCGCCGCGCGAAATTCGAGATGCAATTCGCGCAGCGCATCGGGATTCGTCAGCGCGACTTCCGGCGTGAACGGACCGGCGCGGACCCAACCGCGCTTTTCGAGTTCCAACAAATAGCCGCCATCACCGAGTACAATTCCTTCATTCAGGCGTTCCAGAATTCCCTTCTTCATACGCTGCTCCAGGACATCGGATGACGAATACAAACCCCGGCGGCGATTAGGCCGCGCCGCGTTTCAAATCGCGCAACACCTGATGTGCCGCGTTGTAGCCCGGCGCGCCCGTAACCCCGCCGCCGGGATGCGCGCCCGCGCCGCAAAGATAGAGCCCGCGTATCGGCGTACGATACTGCGACCATCCCGGAACCGGCCGCATGAAAAAAAGCTGATCGAGCGAAAGGTCGCCGTGAAAGATGTTTCCCTCGGTCAGGCCGTAGGTGCGCTCGAGGTCGAGGGGCGTCAGAACCTGCCGCGCCAGGATCGAATTCGAGAAACACGGCGCAAACTTTTTGATGGTGCTCACCACGCGGTCACCGAACAATTCCCGCTTCTCGTCCCACGTGCCCTCCCGCAACTTGTAGGGAACGTACTGAACGAAGCAGGTCATGATGTGTTTTCCGGCGGGCGCGAGCGTATCGTCCACGTTCGACGCGACGACGCAATCCACCCACAATTCCTCGGGAATTTCGCCAAATCTCGAAGCATCGTAACAGCGCTGCGCAAATTCGAGCGAGGGCAGAAGCGTGCAGAACGACCGCTGCGATTTCTCCCATTCGGGCGGCATGCCCGCGAAGTTCGGTTCTTCGCTCAAAACGAAATTCACCTTTGCGCACGGCCCGGCCATCTTGATGCTGTCAATCGCGTGACGAAATTCCGCCGGCAATTCGCCCGCGTGCACAAGCTGGAGAAACGTCCTTTTCGGATCCGCGTTCGAGAGCACAACTCGCGCTTCGATTTCCGTGCCGTCTTCGAAAATCACGCCGCGCGCCCGGCCATCGCTGGAATCAATCTTCGCGACCGGCGCCGAAGTCACGATTTCGGCGCCGTGGCCGCGCGCCGCGGCAGCCAGCGCCTGCGTGATTGAGCCCATCCCGCCGATCACATGCCCGTAAAATCCTTGAATCTCGGCCTCGCCCCCGCTCAGCATGTGGAAAAGCAAGCCAATGGCCGACCCGTTGTCGTACGGGCCGCCATGCATTCCGTAAACATTGTTGGCGGCCATGAGCGTTTTGATCTTTTCGGATTCGTACGTTCGATCGAGAAAATGTCCGAGGCTGCCAGTAAACAATGACACGATGTCTGCGATTTCTTCGCCGTTGATGCCGCGGAACCGCTTTCCGGCATGGAAGAGTTCGAGGAATCCGGCAACCCCACTCACTCGCACATCGGGAGGCGGCTCAAGGAAAAAAGGCTGGAAGTAGCGCGCGATTTTTTTGAGCTTGTCGTCCACGCGGACGAACGTGGCCGCGTCGCGCTCCGAAACTTTTCGAAATTCTTCGACGGCGCGATCGCGATCGGCCCACCACGGCAACACCCCGCCGTCTCCGAACGCCACGACGATCACTGGATCGCACGGCACCATGCGCAGCCCGTGCGCGGCCAAATTCAGATCGCGAATCACCATTGGCCGCAACATGCTGGCGATATAAGAAGTCGTGGAAGCGCGGCAGCCCGGCGCGATTTCCTCGGTCACGCAGCTTCCGCCCACGATTTCCCGGCGCTCGAGAACGAGCGTCGAAAAACCCGCGCGCGCGAGATAGGCGGCGGCGGTCAGGCCGTTATGGCCTGCGCCGACAACGATAGCGTCGTATTTCTTGCGAGGACCCAAGTCCAGATATCTCCTGACCGAGGGTCATAAAAACGCTTGCGATTGGTGCCTCATCATAATACAGTGCGGCACTTAGCTCGATTTCAACTTTATGACCGGGGGTTCATTATGTCCACAAAAGCCCAGCGCGCCCCAATTCCACCCCCTGCTTTTCCGGCGCCCTCGCCCGAACCTCGGCCGAAATTCGAGGCGAAGAAGCTTCGCATTATTGATGCGGCCATGCGCCATTTCGCCGAGCGCGGCTATCACGACGCGCGAATCGAAGATCTCGCGGTCGAACTCAGCGTCGCCAAAGGTTCCATCTTTCAATATTTCGGCAGCAAGGCCGGATTGTTCCTCGAGTGCTACAAGAAAGCGGCGCGTTCCCTGCCGAAGTACCTCGATTGTCCGGCGAATATCCGCGACAAGGGTTTCTTTGAAGTTCTGCGCTACTGGCTGGTGCGCACCGAGCACATGCTTCACGAGGATTGGATTCCCTATCGCGTGGTGCTGATCGGCAATTACGGCGTCGAACTTTCGGTGAAGCGCGAGATTAACCGGTTTCTCATTGCCGACGATCCTTACGGCAGCGCGGCGGTGGTTCGCTTCGCAATCGGTCGCGGAGAAGTTCGCTCCGACGTTGACAGCGCCATGATCTCCTCCATCCTGGAATGGACGATGGAGCGATTCCAGGACGCACTGCTCACCGAAGAACTCGATCCCGGACTGTTTCCGCATCCCGGCGATCCGGAAAAAGCCAAAGTGCGGATTCAACAATTTCTGACAATTCTCCGCGGGGCCATCGGCGCGCGATCCGAACGCTAGCCGTTCGCCGCGAAACGGAGAACATCGAAGAGGCTGCGGCCATGGAGCAGACAGTTCAGGAAATTCTGGCGATGTACGACGACAAGGCGCCGCTCGCCGAGGCCCACACGATTCCCGCGCCATGGTATTTCGATCCGCGCATTGCAGATCTCGAGCGGAGGCGCGTGTTCAGCAGGACGTGGCAGGCCGTGGGCCGCGCGCCGCAAGTCGCCGAGCCCGGCCAATTCATCACCTCGGAAATCGCGGGCGAGCCGATCGTCGTGGTGCGCGGCGGGGACCATGTGCTTCGCGCATTTTTCAACGTTTGCCGCCATCATGCTGCCGCCGTGGTGATCGAACCGGAAGGCCGCGCCGAGCATTTGCGCTGCCCGTATCACGGCTGGACGTACGCGCTGGACGGCGCGCTGAAAGGCATGACGGAATTCGAAGGCGTATGCCATTTCGAGCGCTCGCAGAACGGCCTTGTCCCAATCCGCGTCGAGATTTGGGAAAATCTGATATTCGTCAATCTCGATCCCAACGCGGAGCCGCTCCTGGATTTTCTGGGCGCCCTCGCGGGTCGCGTGAAGCCTCTGCATCTGGAAAAACTGCAATTTGTGGAGCGCCGCAGCTACGAGCTGGGCTGCAATTGGAAAGTTTACGTGGATAATTTTCTCGACGGCGGCTACCACGTCCCGCACGCGCACAAAGGACTGAACAGCGGGATTCAGATCACCAAGTACACGATCGAAAATGAAGGCCGATTTTGCGTGCAATCCACGCCGCTGAAGCAATCGAGCGAAGATGCGGACGTCGCGGCCACGCGCCGCGGCGACATGGGCCACTATTTCTGGCTCTATCCAAATTTCATGCTGAACTGGTATGAAGGTTATCTGGACACAAATCTGGTTCTGCCGCTCGCGCAGGATCGCTGCCTTGTGATTTTTGATTTCTATTTCGAAAAAACGGGCGGCGACGCGAACGAATACAACCGGCAGAGCATCTCCGTCAGCCACCGCGTTCAGGAAGAAGACATCTGGCTCTGCGAAGCCGTGCAGCGCGGATTGAATTCGCAGGCCTACGTTGCAGGACGCCTCTCGGTGCGCCGCGAGGCGGGCGAGCATCTCTTTCATCGCCTGCTTGCGGCGGACCTGAAGGGCACGCGCGCCGCCGTGGCTGCGAATCAATAAGGGCGCGGAAATTGAGCTGCGAACGATTCGGAATGACTCAGGGGTGAAGCGCTAAGGATCATTGGTGGTCGCGAGGAATCGTTTCCTTCCAGTTTTTGGTGCGAATCACGCGTCCATTTTCAAGCAAATCGCGCTCGTAAAAGTAATAGAAATTCCTGGCGTCACTGCGGAGCGCGAGATTTGATTTGAAGGACACGACGCGATTTTTCAGAGTGACCTTTGTTTCCGCCGCGCCGGTGAATGCGCTCACTTCGGGGTGATCGTCAGCGGCGGCGTATGCAAGCTCTTCGTGGTAATCCTCTTTGCCCCACGGGAAAACTGCCTGGCTATCGCTGTGCCAGCTCACGCGCGAAGTCTGGCGAACTTCGTCCCGCACGAGCTGATAAAACCCCGGCCAAGTTCCGCCCTTGTGCGCAAATCCCGGCAGCTCCGGGTCTTTCGCGGACGGCGGAAACGGCGCGGGCGCGAGGCCGTGCAAAGGAACGACCGGCAGCACAAGCCGCGATGCGTTTTCTCCTCCGAGCGAGAGCGACGTAGTCATGGCGTGCGGGGTGGGCCAGAGCATCGGCCAGAGCGCATTTGAGATTGCGATTCGGATGCGATGACCGCGCGGAAAAACCCATGATGTGACGTGCATCTCGATTTGCAGCGGATAAATTCGCCCGGGCTCGAGATCTTTCGGGTCGCTGCCGGACTCGCGTTGCGCGGCATTGATACCGGCTCCGGTGATGAGTGTGGTGGTGCCGTCCGGCGCGACATCGGAGAGACGCGCAACGAAATCGGCCAGCGGCGCGCTCGCCGATGCGTTCAGCACGACGCGTGGGAGACCGAGAATCGCGATCTCCTGGTCGAGCGGCGGCGAATCGTAAACAAGACTGTAGGCGTCCGTGGGACGCTGATCGTTCGTCAACTCGCCCCACCAAAAGCCGGCTTCGACTCCTGCAGTGGGAACGTATTTGAGTTGGTCAGAGATGGCCGTGCCGGCAGGCGCGTCCGATTCGAGTGCGTGATTCGCCGCCAGATACAGCGACTTATCCTGCATGTCCGCCGGCGGCCAGGAATTTTCGGATCGCCACTCACCGGGAATTTGCTCCAGGTTCGGATCGGGCGGATACCAGTGGCGCATGTAGACGGTGAGGCGCGGCTCGTTTTCGATTCCGTTGTGGATGCCTTTGAGCCAGCGGTCCCACCAGCGCACGGCGGATTCGCGCCATTCGAATTCCGGTCCGGGCGAAGCGTCGTTTGGATAGGTGTGATTCCACGGACCTAGCAGCGCTTTCACCGGAGACTTCAGACGCACCATCATGCGTGGAATCGTGTCGCGATAGCCGTCGTAATATCCGCCAATGAGATAGACCGGAATCTGAATCGAGTCGTAGACCGGCTGCGCGAAAGGCGAGCGCCAGAATTCGGCGTCACGCTGATGATGAAGATAGAGCGGGAACCAGGGCGGCGAATCGAAGCGCGGCGCGACGTGCTTTTCGTCCACCGGAAAATCCGGCGGCTCGGTCATTTGCAATTCCTGATCCATGCCGAGCTCGAATTCGTCGGCGTGCATGATGCCGTCAATGTAATGAATGTCGTCGTGAAAGAGCTGCTCGGTCGCATGCACGGCGATGATGGCCTTGAGCGCGGGCGGGCGGCGCGACGCCATCTGCAGCGCGTTGAATCCGCCCCACGAAATTCCCGTCATGCCAACATTCCCATTCGACCACGGCTGCCGCGCGAGCCACGCGATCACTTCCATGCAATCGTCCTGCTCCTGTTTCGAATATTCGCGCTCGGGAGGAGCGCCTTCGCTCGTTCCCGTGCCGCGGATATCGACGCGCGCGCTGACGTAGCCGCGCAGGACGTAGAAAGAATGAAGCTCGAAATCCCAAAGCTCCTGGTAATCGTCCTTGCGATACGGGAGATATTCGAGAATCGCGGGGAATTTTTCGCCGGGCTTGGCGGATTCGGGCGAATACAGAGTGACGGCGAGGCGCACGCCATCCGGCATCGGTATCCACGATTTCGCGATGCGAACGCCGACCTGAGAAGTGACCGGCGCGTCGCTCATTGTGGCGCTGCGCGCGCGAATGTGCGGGGCGCCGAGTGCCGCGCGAAGCGTCGCGCCAATTATTACCGCGGCGATTATCGAAATGCTGATGGCCCGCTGCGCAGGCGCGATCGAAGCTGCCATAAGTTGATCGTTGCCCGTTCGCTCAGAATGCAAAATATTTCTTTGATGCGACCGGAAGCCTAACACAATTCGTTCGTCGCAATCGCCGGCGCTCCTGAAGTGTGCTCGCGGGCTGGGATGCCGGGCGCGCGGCGAGATCGAGAATCCGGTTGCGGCGCCGAGGCCCGAACGGTATCATTGTCGAGTCGAAATTGCCGGGAGGGCTCCCATGGAATGGACCGCACCAAGCTTCGAAGAAGTCAGCCTCAACTGCGAAGTCAGTTCCTACGCCAACGCTGAGCTTTAATTCCTAAATGCAGGTCAAAGTCCTCGGCTCCGCCGCCGGGGGTGGATTTCCGCAGTGGAATTGCGCGTGCTTGAATTGCGCCCGATTGCGCGAAGGCACGCTGCATGGACGCGCGCGCACGCAAGCGCAACTCGCCATCCGCATGGCTGATCGTCCGTGGTGCCTGATCAACGCTTCGCCCGATCTGCGCACACAAATTCTTGCCGATTCCGATTTCGCGCCGCAAAAATCACCGCGTAGCTCGCCCATCGCTGCCGTATTTTTGACCAGCGCGGACGTGGATCAAGTGATGGGCCTGCTTCATTTGCGCGAATTTCAGCCGCTGCGCATCTACGCCCCGCTCGCCGTTCTGCAAATTTTGCGCGAAGAAAATTCCATCTTCCGCGCGCTGGAACAGATGGAAGACCAGGCCGCCTGGAGAGCGGTCAGCGGCGGAAATCCTGAAGAATTGCAATCGCGCGATGGCGTGACTCTCAATTTTTCGGTCACGCCCATTGCGCTCGGCGGCAAAGCTCCCGGTTACTCCCGGAAATTCGCTCGGGTGAGCCAAAGTTCGAATGAAATGGCCGCGGGCCTGTTCATTCGATCGCAGGGACGCGAGATTTTTGTCGCGCCCGCGCTCCCGCGCATCCAAGAAGACTGGCTGGCGGAATTGGATGGCTGCGATGCGATCCTGATCGACGGGACATTCTGGTCCGACGATGAACTGATTCGCACACGTGGTGGAGGAAAAACGGCGCGCGAAATGGGCCACCTGCCGATTTCAGGCGCGGGCGGATCGCTCGAAGCTCTGGCAAAATTGAAGCGCACGCGAAAAATCTTCTACCACATCAACAACACAAATCCCATTCTGGACGAGGACAGCCCGGAACACGCACAAGCGAGGGCGGCGGGATGGGAAATCGCGTACGATGGCATGGAAATAAAATTATGAACCGGCCGTCACAATCCGCCGCCGCTGCAACCGGAAATGATTTGGTCGCGCGGCTGCAAACCATCGGCGAAGAACGCTACCACCATCGCCATCCGTTTCATCTCCGGATGCATGAAGGAAAACTTTCGCGCGGCCAGTTGCAGGCCTGGGCGCTCAATCGCTTTTATTACCAGAGCCATATTCCGATCAAGGATGCCGCGCTGATTGCACGCTGCGACGATCCGGAATTGCGGCGCGCCTGGCGAAAGCGAATCGTCGACCATGAAGGCGAGCCCGGCAAGCCCGGCGGCATCGAAAAATGGCTGCGGCTCGTCGAAGCCACGGGCCTTACCCGCGAGCAGGCGCTCTGCGGCGAGGGCATTCTTCCGGCGACGCGATTCGCCGTGGATGCTTACGTCCGCCTCGTATCGGAGCGAACGCTGCTCGAAGCCGTCGCGTCGTCTCTCACGGAAATGTTTGCAGGATCGCTCATCGCATTGCGCCTCGACGCGCTGCGCAAGCATTATCCGCGGCTCGTGAATGGGCTGAGTTATTTTGAAGCGCGCGTCACGCAAGCGCCGGAGGATGCCAACTTCGCGCTCGATTGGATTTTAAAAAACGCGCGCACACCGGAGGAGCAGAATCTTGCGTGCGACGCCTTGCGCGCGAAATGCGACATTCTCTGGGCGCAGCTCGACGCGCTCTATTTCGCCTACGTCGAGCCCGGCTGGCCCGCGCCCGGCGCATTTCGCATCGAGGAGCAGTGATGGCGCGGCCCGCGCGAGATTCGAAGCCGCGGCTTGCTCCCGGATGCCGGCTCTCTGACGCGCCCAATCAGGAAGCGACGCTGCTGATGCCCGAAGGCGCGCTGAAATTGAAAGGCCCGGGACTGCAAATCGTCCGCAGTTGCAACGGCGAGCACACGTTTGAAGAGATTATCGGCGCGCTGCAAAAGCAATTCGGAACGGCTGATCCAAAGAAAATCGAGGACGATGTAGCCGGATTTCTCGAGCATCTGCGGAATCGCCGCGCCATTGATTATTGAAATGATTGACTGACGCAATTCGCTGATGCGAATGATCGCAATGGATTCCTAAAATGTCCGGGCCGCTCGCGCTGATCGCCGAAATCACTCATCGTTGCCCGCTGCACTGCGTCTACTGCTCGAATCCGCTGGAAATGAGCTCGCGCGCGGATGAATTGCCGGCGGCGGCGTGGATCGATGCGTTCGAGCAGGCCGCGAAGCTCGGCGCTCTGCAACTCGACTTGACCGGCGGCGAACCGCTCGCGCGGGCTGATTTGGCCGAATTGATCGCGGCCGCGCGCGCGGCGAAGCTCTATACAAATCTCATCACGTCCGGTATCGGGCTTACCGCCGAACGGCTCGATTCGCTGGCACTTGCGGGCCTCGATCACATTCAGCTGAGCTTTCAGGATTCGCGCGAGCACGCTGCGAATGAATTTGCGGGCGCGGCCGCGCACGAACGCAAACTCGCGGCCGCCGCGGAAATCGCGAAGCACCGCATGGCGTTCACGATGAACATCGTGGTTCATCGGAACAATTTGGAGCGCCTGGAAGAAATGATTGCGCTGGCCGAGCAACTCGGCGCGCATCGCCTGGAGATCGCACACGTTCAGTATTACGGCTGGGCGGTCCAAAATCGCGCGGCGCTGCTGCCCTCACGCGCGCAAGTCGAACGCTCGCTCGAAATCATTCGCGCCGCCGAGGAGCGCCTGCGCGGACGGCTGCGCATTGAATACGTGGTGCCCGATTACTACGCGAAATTTCCGAAGGCATGCATGGGCGGCTGGGGACGCAAGCTGATGCTGATTCAGCCGTCCGGGCACGCGCTTCCCTGCCACGCGGCTGGAGTGATTCCGGGAATGCAATTCGAAAAAATCACGGAGCGGCCGCTGGAATGGATTTGGAATGAATCGCCGTCGTTCAGAAAATTCCGCAGCGAAGATTGGATGCCGGAGCCGTGCCGGAGCTGCGATCGCCGCACTCTGGATTTCGGTGGCTGCCGCTGCCAGGCGTTCATGCTGGCTGGCAATGCGTCGGTTACAGATCCGGTGTGCTCCCTTGCACCGGCGCACGGAATCGTGACCGAAATTCTCGAAAAGGCGAACGCGGTCGAGCCGCTTCCGATCGAATCGCCGTTGCAGTGGATTTACCGTGCGAATCCATCGTAACCGCGAAATGTTGTTGAGCGACTTATAGCGCGAGTTCCCATGTTTGGCCTGTGAGGTCGTGGCCGAAGCTGTGGTGCCGCTCCTGGCTGACCAGCCGAAATCCGCGCTGCTCGTAAATATGCCGCGCCGCGTGCAGCACATCGTTCGTCCAAAGCATGATTTTCCGGTAGCCTGCCTGCCGCGCGAATCGAATGCATTCGTCGACAAGCCGACCGCCGAGCCCGAGTCCTCGCGCCGCCGGCTCGACGAGAAGCATTCGCAACTGCGCGACCTTTTCTGATTTCTTCACCAGGAAAACACAACCGGCGATTGCGCCGTCGATTTCCGCGATCCAGCAACGCTCCCGCTTCGCATCGTAATTCCGAATGAATCGGGAAGCGATGTCCGCAGTCAGCGCTTCGAAATGCTCGTCCCATCCATATTCCTGCGCGTAGAGAACGCCGTGGCGATGAACGGCCCATCCCATGTCACCGGGTTGATGCCCGCGCAGCAGAATTGCCGGGCTGCGGCCAGGCGCGGGCACGAGAGTCTTTTCAATGGAGCGCATCGCCTCGATCAAGCGTGCCTGATCTGCGTTGGAGAGGCGTCGGAGTAGCGCGCCGATTTCGGCGCGGGACCGGGCATTGAGCGGCGCAAATGCCTTTCGGCCTTTGGCGGTGAGTGAGAGATGACTGCGTCGCGCATCGGTATTCGACGTCTCGCGCGAAAGAAGGCCGCGCTTTTCGAATTTGCGGAGAATGCGGCTGAGATATCCGGCGTCGAGCCCCAGGTCGGAGCATAGATCGGTTGCCGTTGGTCTTTCGAGGTGGGCCAGCTCGTAGAGAACGCGCGCCTCGGCGAGCGAGAATGGGCTCTGCAGCAGGCGTTCGCCGAGAACGCCGATTTTCTGAGTATAGAAGCGATTGAATTGCCGGACCGCTTCGACTCGCTGTTCCAAATCGCGCGCGGCGCCCATGGCGGCATTGTTCGCGGAACGAGCCATGGGGCATTGTCAATTATTTAGTTGACTGTGTCAAGTATTTGAAAAGTGCGAGACATTCAAACCGGAGCCAGTTTTATTTCACACTTTTCCGGAGAGCTGCTGGACCCAGTGGGATAGATGATTGAGTGATGGCGCGTGCGTGTGGTCGAGTTCAAGCGGCGTGATCGAAATCGCGCCATCGAAAATCGCGGCGTAATCCGTCTCCGGCCCGACTTCGTCCTTCACTTCGTGTTCGTGGAGCCAGTAATATTTCCGGCCGCGCGGATCTTCGCCGGGCTTGAGTAGATTGCGCGTGATTTTCGAAGATTGCCGCGTGAAGCGGACTTCGCCCGTCCAATTTTTCGGCACGTTCACGTTCAGAAGAACGCCGGCAGGCATTCCTTCCTTCAACACCAGCGGCGCGAGCCGCCGTGCGAATTGCGCGGCCGGTCCGAAGTCAAATTGCCTGCCGCGGCCCGCGAGCGAGATCGCCACGGCGGGAACATGATTGATGGCCGCCTCCATCGCCGCGCCCACGGTTCCCGAATAATAAATATTTTCGCCGAGGTTGCCTCCGCGATTGATTCCCGAAATAACGAGATCGGGCCGTTCCGGAAAAAGCGTGTGCAGCGCGATGATCATCGAGTCCGCCGGCGTGCCCTCCACGGCCCATTCGCGCTCCGCGATTTGATCGCAATAGATCGGCTGCCGCAACGTGAGCGATTGCGCGGCGGCGCTGCGCTCCTGGCTGGGCGCTACGACGCTGATCGTGCCCAGGCCTTCGAGCCCGGCGACCAGCGCCCGCAAACCCGGCGCGGAGATTCCATCGTCATTTGTGATTACGATGTGCGGCATGAATACGGCAGCGTTCCCGAGTGCAGATTCGCGCCAGGGGAAATGAAACAGCCCGAGCGTGGGAGGTGGTCGGGACGACTGGATTCGAACCAGCGACCTCACGCACCCCAAGCGTGCGCGCTACCAGGCTGCGCCACGTCCCGACCGGAACAACTGCAATTCAGATTATCACTCGCGTTCGAGAAGGGTCAAGATGGCGGCGAGTTCTTCGCGAAGATCGAGCAACACTTTTTGCTGCGCGCGCGAAGGCGCGGCGTGAGCGGCGCGCTCAGGAGCCGCGTGCGTGGCGCGCTCGGGAGCGGAAGGCTCGGCAACGAAGCCGGGCTGCGTCGCTCTGGCGACGCCCGCGGCGAGATCGGCGAGATGCTTGCGCGCGCCGGCGATGGTGAAGCCTTCTTCGTAGAGCAGCCGCTTGATTTCGAAAACCGTTTCAATGTCCTGGCGGCGATACAGCCGATGGCCGCTCGGGCTTTTTACCGGCTGCAACGTGGGAAATTCGGTTTCCCAATAACGAAGGACAAACGCCTTCGTGCCCGTCAGCCGGCTGACTTCGCCGATGCGAAACAGGCTTTTCTGCGGAACAACCGGCATCGATGGAGCGGGCGCAGCCATGTTCTCTATACGTATCGTAGGACGATTTCCGCCAGTGTCAACGGCTTCCGCTGTGGAAGATTATTGCTGCACCGAACCGCGCGTCCAACCCGTGAGGCGATGCAAGAGATCGCGCGCCGCGTCCTGCGGCACCACGCGAAACTGGTTGTAGAGCACTTCGTCCCACGGAGCCGGACCGTACAGCGGCGCAAGGCCCGTGGCACATTGATAGAGAAATCCAAGATTCCAGATCGCGAGCAGAGCAACGATTATGCCGGCGCGGAGGAACGCGCCTCGTTCATTCCGCCACACGCGCGTGAATGATTCGAGCGCGGCAGCAAGCCCAACCGTGAAAATGGGCGTGAAGGATATAAAGAAACGACTGCCGAACGACGCGATGCCGTTCCAATACACGTGCGAAGCGACCACGTAGGTGAAGATGACCAGAATCACGAGCGAATATTTCGCGAGGCCGCCAATTTGCTTCACGCCAAGGATTAGCCCGGCGATCGACAGAATCGCGATGGGCGTCCAGATCAAAAGCCCGTGATTGGAAGAGAAAAGCACGCCGGCGAGATGCGGCGACGTCCAGTGCCACTGCGAGACGTTGGTGTAGCCGCTGCGAAACGGATTGCCGAAAATGATGAGCTTGGTAATGAGCGTCGGCAACAAGCCCGCGACGCACGCAGCCGCGAATACAAAATTCGCGCCGATGAGCCTGGCAAAATTCGCACGCTGCGGGCTCGCGTGATTGCGCATGCGCCACGCGCTCGAACAATCTTCGAAAAACGGCAGCAGCATAAACAACGCGTTGATGTAGTACATGTTGATCATCAGCGCGGCGGCCAGCCCGAGCCAGGCCCAGCGGCTCCATGTGAGATCGCCTCGGCTTCCATCCCAATACAAGACAAAAAGGCCGACGGCGAATGCCGACTGCACGTGCGACCACGAAGGAAAAACGTAAAGGTACGCGGGAAAGGATGTGGCGAGCCACATCCCGACGGTCGCGAGGAGCGCCCAGTTTTCAGCGAAATACCGGCCGGCCAGACGGAAGGCAAAAATCAACGCGAAGAATGCATACACGCTCGTGCCGAGAGACATTGCCAGAAGATAGGGCCGCGAAAATCCGTCGGCAGCGATGTGCGCTCCGAGGGCATTGGCAGCGAGCACGCCGAGATGCGCAACGATCAAAAACGGCGCCCAAAGAATCGCAGGACCTGCGGCATAAAAATTGCCGAGATGATTGGTCCGCGTGTAGCCGAGAAAATCCTTGCTGTCGGTTCCGTTCGGAGCTCCGGGATGAATGGCCGGATAGCCGAGCGCCCAGTCTTTTTCAAAATGGAAAGAATGCTCGATGAGCGGCGCGCGAATGAGCGCGTAATATCCGACGCCATCGCCGCGCACGGATGGATTCAGAAAAATCAGCGAGAGGAGAAAAATCAGGCCGAGCCGTTTTTCGGCTCGCGTCATCGGCGGCCTTCGGTCGCGCCTCGTTCGCGTGGGGCTCTGCCGCGGCCGGGATCGCGCTTCTTCAGGCGCTGAATGAACCGAATCGGCGTCCCGATGAAATGGAAACGCTCGCGAAGCTGATTTTCGAGGAAGCGCCGAAAACTGAAATGAAGCGGGCGCAATTGATTGGTGAAGAGAACGAACGTCGGCGGCGCGGTGGAGGCCTGCGTGACGTAATAGATTTTCATTTTGCGGCTGGCCGGAGAAGTGCCGCGATCGAGATCAACCTCGGCGAGCCAGCGATTCAATTCGCCGGTGGAGACGCGGCGGCGGCGCGCTTCGTAGACCTGATCAATCAGCGGATAAATTTTCTCCGCGCGCTGGCCGGTGAGCGCCGAGAGAAAAACGATGGGCGCGTAATCGAGAAACTTCAATTTCGCGCGGACGATTGTTTCGTAATCTTTTGCGAGATCTCCGGAATCGAAAGCGCGCGGGCGCTTTTCCGGATCTTTTGGTTCGCGCTTTGGCGGCGTCGAGGATTTCCGGCGCGCGAGGCCGATCGCGAGGTCCCACTTGTTCATCACGATGATCACGGAACGGCCCGACTGCTCGGCGTAGCTGGCAATGGTTGCGTCGTGCGAGGTCACGCCCATCGAAGCGTCCACGACGAGCAGCGCGACATCGGCGCGTTCGAGATGCCGCTTGGCCATGATCACGCTCAATTTTTCGGCGACGAGCGTGGTTTTTCCTTTGCGGCGGATTCCGGCCGTATCGAGAAAGCGATAGGCGCGGCCGTTGCGCATGGCGACCGTGTCTACGGCGTCGCGCGTGGTTCCGGGCTCGGGCGAAACGATGGCGCGCTCTTCGCCGACGAGACGATTCAGCAGCGTTGACTTGCCGACGTTCGGCCGGCCGATGATGGCGATGTTGATTTCAGGAACCGGCTCGGCGGCTTCGCCCTTGGCAAAAGCAGCCGTCAGATCGTCGAGCAATTCGTCGATCCCGAAACCGTGCTCGGCGGAAATCGGATAGACGCGATCGCTCAATTCATAGAATGGCGCAGCGAGCGACGCCTGCTGCGGCGTGTCCACTTTGTTTGCGGCGATGATGGGCGGCTTGCCCGCGCGGCGGAGCAATTGTGCGAGTTCGAGATCGAGGGGAACAGGACCCATGCGCGCGTCGACGACTTGCACGACGCATGCTGCGTTTTCAATCGCGAGTTTTGCCTGGCGTAAAATCTCGCCGGGAATGCCGGCTTGCTCGTCCGGCAGGATGCCGCCAGTGTCCACGACTTCGAACGGCTTGCCGTCCCAGGTCGTCGTGCCGTAGATGCGGTCGCGCGTGATTCCGGGTTCGTCGGTGACGATCGAGCGGCGCGTGCCGGTGAGACGATTGAAGAGCGTGGATTTGCCGACGTTCGGGCGGCCAACGATCACGATGGATGGAAGTTTTTTAATCATTCAAATGGCGGCAAACGAAACGGTATTTCTTGATCGCCAAAGCCCAAATTGTGTGGCGATTAGAAAATTGTAAATGGCGTAGATTCAGTCATTTGACCCCGTCACCATCCGAAACTTTGTGGCGATTAGAAATGGCGAAAAATCGCCGCAGATTGGATCAGAACGCCGAGCCGCGGCACAAATCTAAAATCGCAAAGCGCGGAGACGCAACGCCGGGGATAACCCTAACAGGGTTTGGGGAGAAATGCGAATTCATCGGCGGAGGAGAAAGACAGGAAGAGGGTGAGCGGCATGGGGCGCAGCAAGCAGCGCCTCCGGAAGAAAAATTCAAAAACGCCGGCTGGAAGCCAGCGCGACGATAACTGAGACGCGGGCACGATGCCCGCGCCACGCGAGCGTGGAATACAGAGTTCCTGAAAAGGAGAATGCACCGAAACAGAAACGTGGCTGCCAAACATTTTGGGCACGAAATCCATTGCTGAATCGAAAGCTGCCGCGAAAATGGCCGAGAACTATTGCAGCGAGGCGCGGTGCAGGAGGTCCTGGAATCGGGGATCCGGACGAAGGGTCTCCCAGGTGGAATCAACCTTGAGGAACGACATAATTTCCTCGCGATCGTCGAATGATTTCTGAAGCAGATCCATGACTTTGTTCTTATCGCCGAGCCCCACGTAGACGATGGCGATTTGATAGACCGGCACATAAGATTGCTTGGAACGATCTTCCATTTGCTTGACGACCTCGCGCGCCTTGGCGGCCTGTCCGGACAAGGCGTAGGCATATCCGAGATAACCTTGAGCGTAGGGACTCGCGCCGAGGCGAATGGCCTCGTTGAGCGAGCGGATCGCATCGTCGTATTTTCCTTCGCGCGCCAACGCCCATCCGAGGAAGAAATGGCCGAACCAGAAATTCGGATCCGCCTGGATCATTTTGCGCGATTGCTCGATGGCGCGATCGAACTTGTCCGAGAACACCAGGTTCAACCCGTAAACCACATCCACGGTGTCGGAGAGCGGATCGAGGTCTCGGGCGCGTTTTAGTTCGGCGAGAGCGCCGGTGTTGCTTCCCATGGCCGTCAGATAGTAGGCGTACCACTCGTGGACGAAAGGCGAGCCGGGATTGAGTTCGATGCCGCGCTTGAATTCGCGTTCGGCGCCCATGTAGTCGTGGTCGTACACCGCTTCGACCATGCCCAACAGCGTGTGGGCTTCGGCAAGAGAATCGTCCAGGCTCAAAGCCTTCGACGCAGCGTCCTTTAACTTGGGCATGGCGTCGCGCGGCGGCAGAAACTGGCTGGACATTTCGAAATAGGCTTCGGCGATTCCGGCATAAGCCAGGGCGTAGTTGGGGTCCTTGGCGATGGCTTGTTGAAAATAGTCGATGCCTTTGTTCACGCTTTCCTGAGTGAACTGTTCGGTGTTGTAACGTCCTTTCAGGTAGAGCTGATAGGCTTCGGAATTATCGGTGTAGTGCTTGGAGACGCGCTTCTCCTCTTCTCCCGCGAGATGCGAGCGAAGATTGGCGACAATCTCCTGCGAAATGTTTTGCTGGATCGAAAGCAGATCGGAAATTTTCTCGTTGTACTGCTCGCCCCAGATATGGCGGTCATTCTGCGCGTCCATCAGCTCGGCGCTGACCGAAAGGGTGTCGCCTCGCTCGAGCACGCGTCCCGTGAGAATTGCGCGAGCGTTCAATTCGCGGCTGACGGAATGCGGATCGATGGCGCGGCCCTTATAGCGAAAGACGGTGCTGTGCGCGATAACCTTGAGATTCGGGAGCTCGGAGGCGCTGTTGATGAGGCTTTCGGTGAGCCCATCGCTGAGATATTCGGTGTCTTTGTTATCGCTGTCATTTTCAAACGGCATGATGGCGAGCGAATCGATCGCGCCGCCGGCCCGCGCGCGGAACAGATAAATGCCCGCCAGAACGAGCGCTACGAGCACGATCGCCGCTGCCCCGAAGAGAATCCACTTCGAGCGTTTCGCAGCGAACACGGAAGGCGCGCTGGGGGTTGCGGGAAGCCCAGCGGCGGCTGCGGTCGTGGCGGAAATGCTCATGGCCAGCGAGTCGCGCTTGAGGCGGCGCAGGTCCGAACGCATATCCGCGGCATGCTGATAGCGCAAGCGAACGTCGCGCTCGAGAGCCTTGTTGATGACGTCTTCGAGTTTGGCGGGCACGTCGTGGTTCAGGCGCACGGGCGCGACCGGGACTTTGTGAAGAATTGAATCGAGGAGCGCGGCGGTGGTCTCGCCGAAGAATGGCTGTTTGCCGGTAGCCATTTCGTAGAGCACCACTCCGAATGAAAACAAGTCGGTGCGCGCGTCGAGTTCCCTGCCGAGAGCCTGCTCGGGCGACATGTAAGAAAGCGTGCCGATGGCGACACCAGGTTGCGTCAACTGCTTTGCGTTCATAGTCGGTTCGTCGCCGCGCGCCGAAGAGTTTCCGGGGTCGGTGGGACGCGGCAATTGTTTCGCCAAGCCGAAGTCGAGAACTTTGGCGTGGCCGCGCTCGGTGACAAAAATGTTTGCGGGCTTGATATCGCGGTGAACGATGCCCTTGGCGTGCGCCGCCTCGAGCGCGTCGGCAATCTCCGTCGCCAAATCGAGGAGCATTTCCAACTCAAGCGGGCGACCTTGAATCAAATGCTTCAAAGTCGAGCCCTCGAGAAACTCCATGGCGATGAAGGCGCGGCCTTTTTCTTCGCCAATATCGTAAATGGTGCAAATGTTCGGATGATTCAGAGCCGACGCGGCCTCCGCCTCGCGGCGGAAGCGCTCGAGAGCGCGCTCATCCTGCGCCATGTCGTCAGGAAGGAACTTCAAGGCAACGGATCGGCGAAGACGCGTGTCCTCCGCCTTATACACGACGCCCATACCACCACCGCCAAGCACTTCCAGCACACGATAGTGTGAAAAAATCTCGCCAGAAATTGGGCGGGAGTCGGGCACTGGCGAGAATCTTAGGGCGCGCATCCGTGCAAGTCAACGCGGCGACGAACGGCACAGAATGTCAACCGGGGCAAATGCCTTCCGGTGTTAGTATTGCGTTTGCCCTGCCCCGGCGAGAAGGAGTAACTCCCATGGCCTCTCGCGACACTCACGTCCGCATCGAAGGAAGCCAGTACATTCCCCTAGCAGGCGCCAAGGTTATCGCCCCGGCTGACCCAGACGAACAAATCAGCGTCACGATCGTTGTTCGGCCTCGGCGTCCGGCACCCGATTTACACGCGAACCGCGACCTGGCAGGCCGCCTTCCACGGGAACGCCAATATCTTTCGCGCGAAGATTTCGAGACGCATCACGGCGCGGACCCCGAAGAATTGGCTCAAGTCGAAAAATTTGCCCGGGCGCATGGATTCGAAATCGTCGAGAGTTCCGCGACACGGCATTGCGTCGTGCTCCGAGGCGCGGCCGGCGATTTCAGCAAGGTGTTTCGCGTTGAAATGGTGCAATACCAGCACGAGCGCGGGAAGCACCGCGGGATCAAAGGCTCGATTCATGTTCCGAAGGAAATTGCGAGCGTAGTCGAAACCGTCCTGGGGCTGCATGACCGGCCGAGCGCCCAGCGGCATTTGCCGGCGACGGGCGTCAAAAGGGCGCCGCGCGCTCCTTTCTCGCCGAGCGACGTTGCGGAGCTTTACCGCTTCCCGCGGCACGCCAATGGCGCGGGGCAGTGCATCGGAGTGATTGAACTCGACGGCGGCTATTACAAAGGCGATCTCGAAGCTTTTTTTTCTTCGCTGAAAATGCCGGTGCCGAAGATTACGGACGTGCACGTGGATGGCGCGAAGAACGCGCCGGGCGATCGCGCGAGCCTCGCAACACTGATGAAGGCACTGAATGGCGAGAAAATCTCGAGCGCAGAACTGCGCCGCGTTTCCGGCATCGCGCAGTCCACGGCCGAAACAACGATGGATATCGAACTCGTGGGCGCATTCGCCCCCGGCGCTCATATCGTTGTGTATTTCGCTCCGAACAGCGAGCAGGGCATCTATCACGCGCTGACCACGGCTCTGGCAGACAAGAAGAACCGGCCGTCCGTTCTTTCGTTGAGCTGGGGCGAGCCGGAGCCCGGCGTTTCGCGCAAGTACGCCGAATTGATCAACGGCGTCCTGAAAGATCTCGCGAACGTGGGCGTGACGGTATGCGTTTCGTCCGGCGACTTCGGTGCGGATAACCGCTCGCCGGACGGCAAACCGTCCGTAAATTTTCCGGCGAGCAGCCCGTACGCATTGGGCTGCGGCGGAACGACGCTGAAAGTTTCCGGAAGCAAGATCGAGGCGGAGGTGGTGTGGAACTGCTTCTTCGACGGAATGCACGGCGCCACCGGCGGCGGCGTGAGCCGGATGTTCGAGCGCCCTTTCTGGCAGCAGGATTTCGCGGTTCCGCATTCTCCGTCGAAAACTGGAGGGCGCGGCGTGCCGGACGTTTCCGGGGTTGCTGACCCGCACACCGGATGTCGCATTTTAGTGGGAGGAGTGAATAGCGTCTCGGCCGGGACCAGCGCCGTGGCGCCGCTGTGGGCCGCGCTGATTGCCCGGATCAATCACGCTATTGGGACGCCGTCGGGCTACCTGAATCCGCTGCTCTATACGCTGGCGAAACGATCGAAAGAAAATGACACGTTCCGGCCGATTACGCAGGGGGATAACGGCGTCTATCATGCAGGCCCCGGCTGGAATGCCTGCACGGGACTGGGTTCGCCGTTGACGGACCGATTGCTGGAAGCGCTCGAAGGCGGGAAGGCGAAATCAGCGCACTAAATTGGCGTAAGGTTCGCGGCTTTCCTAGATCGCGCGGGCGAACATCTGCTCCGGCACTCTTCGATCGCGCTGATAATCCAGAATTTCCTGAAGCGCCATGCTGATGTGTTCGATAGCGTGGAACGCGCTGAGGGCGAGCAGCTCCGCAAGATTTTCCGTCAGCGGCAGTTCATCCAACAAATCGTAAATTTCGTCGCGATGGTGCGGGTCCAGGCGCGCGTGTTTGATCATGGTGCGAAATCCTTCCGCCCGAAGCCCGTGCTTTGCGCGGATCGCGTCGAGCTGCTTGACCGACGACGGATTTCCTTCGAGCACGGCGAGATAGCCCAGGAGCGAAACGGGATGAACGTGGAGCGCCCAGTAATACTGCGCGCCGACGAGAGATGCCACGGCCGGCGACGGCAACCGCGCGAGAACGCCCGAGCGATCCAAGCCGATGGCGAGCATGTCGTCGAGGAGCCAATCGTCATGGTGCGCCTCTTCGCGCGCATGAGTTCGAAAATAAGGAGCGATCGCGCGGGCCACCGGATCCGAACCCGCGCGGCGTTCGGCGGATTCCGCTGCGGCGCTGATCAACGGAACGCTGCTGCGAATGATGGAATGCATCATGAAGAGGAATTCGGGAAACAACTGCGCGAGCTGCGCGTGCCGCCAGAATCGATCGGAGACTTCGAGCAGGCAGGGCTCCGCCAGGCGGATTTTCAAGAGCAACTGTTTGCTGTGACTCGGAGAGATCACCGGCCTATACAAAGATATTGGGCCGAAGATGATGCTTCCCTTCCGGCGCTGATCCCCTTTTCTTGCGCATTTTGATCAAGGCTGAGACTTCGACGGCGCTGAGTTTCTCGACGGCCTTCTTATCTTCGTCGGTGTATTGCTCGGAGACTAAAACGCCGGCCGATTCGAGACGCTCCACGTTCGAAGTCTTCTTTTTGGGTTTGGACTTGCTGCGAGTAGCCATGTGAACTCCTTTGTAAACCGCAGAGAGGCGGCAAGGGTCGCACCAAGGATTGAATGTTGTCAAGGGCTCTTGGCGAACAGCGATGGTTTAGACCTGGGCGCCGTAACGAAGGTGGCCGCAGATCGTTGCCACGATCAAATTAAGATGCCGGGCTCCCCGCGAAGCGCGGGACGCACACACCGCGCAAGCCCGCCGCTACGTTTGCCCTAGTGTAAAAATTGCGGTAGAGCGACATTCGCGCGTTGCAAAGGCGCGCTTATTTCAGCTTGGCGTATTCGGCCTTGGCAGCGACGAGGATTGGGATGTTGGGATCGGCATCTTTCCAGAGGGCGAAGAAATCCTGATAGGCCGTGCGGGATTTGGCGTTGTCTCCGGCGACCGCGTAGGCGCGGCCCAACTGCAAATGCGCGAGCGCGCCGTAAATCGAATTGACCACGACGCCGCGATGGTCCAGTAGCTTCTGAAATTCGGCGGCCGCTTCATTGCCCTTATGCTCCAGCAGGAAGGCCTGGCCGCGCTCATAGGGATTGGCAAGGCGCGAGAGCGGCGAAAGATCGTAAGGTGTGGCCGGCTGGAGAATCTCGATCGCTTTGGCGGGATCGTTTCGGTCCAATGCGACGGCGGCACGGATTACCGGTAGAAGCAAGGCGTTTATCCGCGTGTTGGACGGATTCTCCTTTGCGAGTTCGTTGGCCAGGGATTCGGCCCGCGCCGAATCGCCGGCGCGCGCGAACGCCAAGGCCGCCGAACTCTTATCGAACTTATCCTGGGATATTTCGAGCCCCGCCGCAGCTTCCTTGCGGGCGCCGTTCGCGTCACCCACCTCGGCCATACGTCTGGCGAGATCGAGGAATCTTGTGGCCGCCGGCTGTTTGCTGCCGATCGCTTCAAACTCCTGAGCAGAGCGAAGGTATAGCTCCTGGGCCTTTTCCATGTGACCCGAGTAAGCAGCCGTTTCCGCCTGAAGAGAAAGCGCGCCTGCCGCCACAGCGGGCGAGTTCTTCGAAAGGAAATCAAGTTCGCGGGCCATCGTCGCCGGGTCATTCTGAAGAAACGCTACGTCGTAGGACATAGTGTGAAGACCCGGGGCGTCCAGTTTTTTGTCGAATGCCTGGTTCAGGGTGGCCCGGGCTTCATCGTACCGATCGAGCAATATATAGTCCCGAGCGACGGAGCCGAACGAAATGTAATTTCCCGAATCCAAACGCAGCGTTTCGAGGGCCTTGGGCAGGGACTTCTCAAACTGACCAAGAATCTCGTAGCTAACGGCCAAATTGTTCGAAGGAATCGAATCGCGGGGATACGTCTGCTCCCACAACTCGTACACCTGGTCCGCCTTCTCTTCGTCGCCCAGGACGTTTTCGTAGTAGTGAGAGTCGATGTAGAACCTTTCCAACTCGCTGGCGCGATCGCGAAGATCGTAGGCTTTTTGTGTGTAGTCGGCGGCAACGGCGGTCTCGCCCATATTCGCATTGATCTGTCCGTAATAGGCGTAGGCCATGGCGAAATTCGGATCGAGGGTGAACGCCTGCTTGAAATAAGGAGCGGCGACGGCGTCGCCCTTGTCCCGGCGGGCCTGCATGCCCGCGCTGTAGGCTTTCAGAGCTTCGAGCGAAGAAGTGGTCGCTTGCTCGATCGGCGTGTTGAATTTTTGGATGGATGTGAGGGATTCGCCAAGTTTGCTGCGGATGTCCGAAGCAACTTTGCCCAAGGAGGCGAGGACTTGATTCTTGTCGGAAGCCTCGGAATGAGCCGTGGCGAGGGTTTCGCCGGTGGCGCAATTCACGGCGGTGAGGTCCAAGCTGTAGGTGCTGCCAATCTGAGCGATAGAACCGTCGAGAACGGCGGCGCTTTGCGTGCGCTGGCAAACCTGCCGCGCGAGATCGTCTGTGAGCCGTGACGTCGGCGGCTGGCTCATGTAGCGGAGCGTCTGTTGAATCTGCTGGTCCGAGAGAATATTGAGGAATGGCGACTGGGCGAGTTGAGCCGAGAGCCCCTGGCGCAGCGTGCCGTCAAACACGGGATCGCCGGTGGTGTTCGTGAAATCAGCCAGAACGATGGAATCCTTTTCGGTGAGCTTCGGCGCGCGATGAGTGAAGAAGTAGGCGCCGATTGCGACGACAGCAATCAGTGCCATGGCGCCGGCAATCAGCGGCAAGCGATTTTTCTCTGCTGCGGCGGGAACGGCGCCGCTCGGTGGCATCGCGGCGGCAGGAGCGACGCCACTTGAAGAAGCGGCGGCCGGGGTCGAAACAGTGCTCGCGGCGGCGGCGCTGACGGTGCTGCCGCTACTGACGGCGCTTGCGCTGCTTCCACTTCCGACAGCGCTGGCGCTCGGCGGCACCGCCGAACCAGATGCCGGCGTCACGGCAGACACCGGAGTCGTTGCGGATGAAGCGGAAGGCGTGCTGAGCGGCGTCGGCTGCGATCCGGAATCACGCGTCGCGCCCGAATCGCCGGCCACCGGAGCCGCGCTCTCCATTCGAATGGCGCGGCTCGAAGATTCGGAATAAAGCTTCAGCCGCATGAGATCGGTCCGGATCTCCGCGGCGCTCTGATACCGGAGCTTCGGATCTTTCTCGAGCGCCTTGTCAATGATTTCTTCGAGCTTCGTGGGCACGTCGGGATTCAATCGCACCGGCGGCGCGGGCGCGCGATTGAGAATCGCGTCGAAAATCACCGCGGATGTATCGCCTCGGAACGGAACCACCCCGGTGGCCATTTCGTAGAGCACAGCGCCAAAAGAAAAAAGATCGCTGCGCGCGTCCACTTCCTTGCCGCGCGCCTGCTCGGGAGACATATAGGCGACCGTGCCGAGGGCGGTTCCGGGGCTGGTGAGATGTTCGGCCGTGACTCCGGCAGCGGTGAGCGCGGCGGTGGCACCGTTCACGTCAACGGTCGAGCCGCGCGAGCCGGACGGAGTGAGTTTGGCCAGTCCGAAGTCGAGAATTTTGGCATGGCCGCGCACAGTGACGAAAATGTTCGCGGGTTTGACGTCGCGGTGGACGATGCCTTCAGAGTGGGCGGCGTCAAGCGCATCGGCCACTTCGATTCCGATTTCGAGAATCGCATCGAGCGCGAGCGGCGCACCATTGATGCGATGCTTCAGCGTCTGGCCATTGAGCAATTCCATGGCGATGAAGGGCACGCCGGCGTCTTCGTCAATATCGTAAATCGTGCAGATATTCGGATGATTCAGCGCTGAGGCCGCTTGCGCTTCGCGGCGGAATCGTTCGAGAGCCTGATGATCCTGAACGAGCGCGTCGGGAAGAAATTTCAGCGCGACGAAGCGATGGAGCTTGGTGTCTTCGGCCTTGTAGACGACGCCCATTCCGCCGCCGCCGAGGCGTTCGATCACGCGGTAGTGTGAGATTGTACGGCCGAGAATCGGCTGGGAATCGGGCATGTTGCGCACATATTAGGCTCGCCGGAGAATACAAGTCAACGCAAGCACGCGGCTTTCGCGACAAACACTCCTGCCTAAAGCAAGTTTACTCGGCCGGCGCACGGTTCATGCCGGGACTTCGCCACCCTCGGGGCCGTAAAATACACGCCACAGGGCGAGATCATCGGTAATGTCCTCGAACTGGTGCTCAATGCCCGCGCCTACGAAGAGGAGGTCGCCCGAATCGAAAGCGTCTCGCTTGCTATCGTGAATGAGCACTCCTCGGCCGCGAATGATGAAATAAATCTCGTCCTGAGCGTGCGGCGTCTGTGGGCTCGCGCGCAAAGGAAGACCAAGGGCCACGTCAAGAGTGCCACGCCGCAGGACCCTGGCGGCGCGCTCGCCCGCGGGGCCAGGGATACCCTTTTGAGCCTCGGCAAAATGAATCACACAGCTTCGATCTGGTTCGCTCATGCTTCCCTCCGTGTCCCTCCAAACTAAGGCACTGCCCCGGGACGAGGTTACTATCGCACCAGCATCATGCTATCGTGGAGTTTCTCCGGGCGACGCATCGAACACTCCGTGACACCTGTGCCGAAACGAGCGAAGGAAGAAGAGGCGAAGAGTCTCACGATGGCCGAGATTTTCGGCCCGGAGGGGCTGCTCGCAAAGCGGCACCCGGCGTACGAATTCCGGCGATCGCAGCTCGAAATGGCCGAAATCGTTTCGGAAGCGTTCGACAAACATCAGCACGCGTTGATCGAAGCCGGAACGGGCACGGGAAAAACGCTGGCGTACCTGATCCCGGCGATCCAGAGCGGGCGGCGCGTCGTGATTTCCACCGCAACGAAATCCCTCCAGGAGCAACTCTTCAACAAAGACGTCCCTTTCCTTCAACGATATTTTGCGCCCGAGCTGAAAGTGGCGCTGATGAAAGGCCGGAACAATTTTCTTTGCCGCCACAAGGTCCATCTGATGGAGAGCCAGCCGTCGCTGAAAGGAATGGACGAGGTTGACTGGTTTTCGCAGATCCGCGACTGGGAGAAATTGACGCAGACCGGCGACCGGTCCGAGTTGACGTTCCTTCCGGACGATGCCGATCTCTGGAACCGGATCGACGCGCGACGCGACACCTGCACGGGACAAAAGTGCCCCGAATACCAGAACTGTTTTCTCACGGCGATGCACCAGCGCGCGCAGGACGCCGACTTAATCATCGTCAACCATCATTTGTTTTTTGCGGACCTGGCGATTCGGCAGGACGATTTCGGCTCGATCCTCCCGGAGTACGCCGCGGTGATACTGGATGAGGCGCACGAGATCGAAGATGTCGCGAGCGACTATTTCGGACGGTCGGTTTCCAGCCACAAACTGGAAGATCTCGCGCGGGACGCGGAGCAGACTCTGCGGACGCTGCAAGTGGCGACGCCGACGGCGCGAAAGAGCGTGACGCGATTGCGCGAACGCGCCCACGCATTTTTCGAAGCGTTTCCCGTGCGCGAAGGGCGATATCCCTTCGAGCCGCCGGAACGCGCGAGTTTTCTCGAACGCCATCGCGAGGTCTACGACGGCCTGGCGGAGGGGCTGAAGCGGCTCGAAACGGAATTGGCTGCGTTGCCGAAGAAACCGGATGAGGTGGTAAACGTCGCGCGGCGCGCGACCGAGGTTCGGCGCGAACTCGCGTTTCTGATCGAAGGGCAGGAACGCAATTACGTTTACTGGTACGAGCGGCGTGGCAAAGGCGTTTTTCTGGCAGCGACGCCGATTGACGTGAGCGAAATCCTTCGCGAGAAGCTCTTCGATCAATTCGACACGGTAGTGCTGACGTCCGCGACGCTGGCGGTCGCGGAACATTTCGATTTCTTGAAGCAGAGGCTGGGGCTGCAAGCGGTGACGGAGCGAGTGCTGCCGCACGAATTCGATTTTCGGCAGCAAGCGATTCTCTATCTTCCGAAGGATTTGCCCGATGTGAAACATCCGTCGTTTCAGGTGAACGCGGCGGAAGAAATCGTGCGGCTGCTCGAGATCACCGAGGGACACGCGTTCTGCCTGTTCACGAGTTACGCGCAGATGCGCGACATCTTCGAACGCGTGCAGGCGAAGACGAATTATCCGCTGCTCCTGCAAGGGACGGCGCCCCGCTCCATTCTGCTCGAGCGATTCAAGACCACGCCGCACGCCGTGCTGTTTGCAACGGCAAGTTTCTGGCAGGGCGTGGATGTGCCGGGCGAACAGCTTTCGTGCGTGATCATTGACCGGCTGCCGTTCGCGGTGCCCACGGACCCGATTGTGGCGGCGCGTGTGCGCGCGCTGAAAGAGGACGGGCGCGATGCGTTCGCGGAATACCAGGTGCCGGAGGCCGTACTCGCGCTCAAGCAGGGATTCGGGCGGCTGATTCGATCGAAGACCGACCGCGGCGTGCTGGCCATTTTGGACGGCCGGATTCAGCGGATGCGCTATGGTAAGATTTTCCTGGAGTCGTTGCCCGAGTACACGACCACGCAGGATCTCGCCGAAGTCACACGTTTTATGGAGAAATCTTGAGAGGCGGGCGCGCCGCCTCCGCGAAAAACGGGCCGGAGACATTTCATGTACGAAGTCAGCGTGGACGAAACATTTGCCGCGGGGCACGCGCTCCGGGGATATAAGGGCAAGTGCGAAAACGTTCACGGACACAATTACAAGGTGCGCGTGACGCTCGCGGGTAAGGAACTCGATAGCGTCGGGCTGCTCTACGATTTCGTGCATTTGAAGCAAGTGATTCAAGGCGTCATCCACTCGCTCGATCATCGCTTTTTGAACGAATTTCCACCTTTCGACTCGATCAATCCTTCGGCTGAAAATATTGCGCGCTATATTTATGATGAAGCGTCGAAGCAGATGAAGCAGGCGCCGAACGGCGCGGGAATTTCGAGCATCACGGTGTGGGAGACGGATGTGACAGCGGCGACCTACCGGCCGTAAGGGAATGCATTCAAACCAACGACGATATTCCGAGCAACACAGTGAACCGCGCGTTCTACATCATCGGCATCCCCGCAGTCATCACGTCATTTATGTATCTGGCGGTCGGCTGGGGATTGCGTGTAGCTGTTCCAGTGACTCTGGCGGAAGTGGCCGCCGCAATCGGCGCCGTGATTTATCTTCGCCGAAGAAAAGCGGCTGCGGATCAGCGCTAGCATTTCTCCGCAAGCCATGATCGTCAAATGCCCGGACTCGGGCGAGCCGGATACGTTCAACGCGAAAAATCTCGACGCGCTGAGCGCCAACGACGAAGTGAAATTCGTGATTTCCTCGCGCCGGGACTACGAATTCGCCCGCGACTTTGCGGCGCAGCATCGGCTTTCCGAGCGCGTCCACGAAGTGATATTCTCCCCCGTGTTTCGGGACCCTGCGGGAGCGTGGCCCGGGCTCGAGCCGCGTGAGCTTCGACGATGAGGCTTGCGGCGTATGCGACAGTTGCCGGCTGCGGCTGCGCGCGTTCGAAGAGGCCGGGCGCGCCGACCCCATCGCCTACCGGGCCGGAATTGCGTCATAATGTGGCAGCCGGGCCGGACCACGCCGAGGTTTCGAGACTAGGGAGGCAGCAGCATGAAAAAGACACTGGTTCGCATGGGAATCGCAATGGCGCTGGTGGCGATTGCAGCCATCATCGCGGCCGCACAGGGTTCGGGACGCCTCGACGGCGAAATCCGCGACGGCAGCGGGAATCCGTATCCGGACGTCAGCGTGACGATCAAGAATCCGGACACCGGATTTACTTCGACGTCGAAGACCGACAAGAGCGGCAAGTTTACGGTTCTCGGCTTGCGTTCGGGCGTTTACAACGTGGTCTTGACGAACGATAAGGATCACCTGAATTTTCAGGACCAGGTGAAAGTACAGGAAGGCGAAGACAACAATTATAAGCTGAATTTGAAAGACGTGATGGCGAAACAGGCAGCCTCGCATCCTGATGAAGAAAAGAAAAAAGAGGAAGATCAGGCCAAATATGAAAGCTTGAAAACGCATTTCATGGCGGGTGTCGCGGCAATGGCTGACGCGAAGACCGTGAAGACGCAGTTGCAGGCCACGCCAGCCGATCAGACGTTAAAAGACAAACTGAACGCGGACTACACCACGGCTGCGACCGAATTCAAGGCGGCGGAACAAGCGGCGGGAGCGAAAGATGTGGCGAACCACGCATTGTCATGGGCGAACCTGGGCTCCGCGCAAGAAGGCTTGAACCAGTATCCGGAGGCTGCGGACTCGTTCCAGCACGCGATCGATTTGAAGCCCGCTGCAAACTACTACGTGGCGGAAGCGACAGACCTCGCTAAGGCCGGGAAATACGACGACGCGCCGGCCGCCTGCGAGAAGGCCATTGCGCTCGATGCGACCGTCGCCACGATGTGTTACAAGAACCTCGGCATCGTGCTTTCCAACGCGGGAAAAATGAAGGAAGCCATCGTTCCGCTGCAGAAAGCGACGCAGGCGGACCCCAAGGACGATCAGGGCTGGTTCCTGCTCGGGAATGCTCTTGCGGCAACGATCGATACAAAACAGGAGGGCGAGAAGATGATTTACATCATTCCGCCCGGCACGCTCGATGCGTACCAGAAATGTATCGACGCGAAACCGGCTGGGCCCTACGCCGCGCAAGCCAAGGCGGCAATGGATGGCCTGTCGCAACTCGATCAGGGCGTGGATACCACCGTCGGAAAGCGGAAGAAGAAGGGCACCGGGAACTAATGCCGCTTACGAAATCTTCGTCGGCGCCGTTGGCTCGGAGCCCGCGAGAGAAGACATGCAGCCCGCATATCTTCCATGCATTCGCCCGAAATTTTTCACACAAAGCGCTCTCGACCTGAAACTTTGAGAGTGTTATGCTCTGCCTTCGGCTTGGGGGATTATATTGGGAGAAGCAGCAGGCAGCGAACCCGTAACCCAAAGACGGCGTAGCACCCGAATCGCTCGCTCACTTCCGCTGACGGTCCGCGGAGTTGACCTCCTCAGCCAACCCTTCGAAGAACGCACTGCAACGCTGGCATTCAATGTCCACGGTTGTAAGTATCCCTCGAAGCATCATCTGCCGAAAAATACCTGGGTGACGCTGGAAGTCGCGGCGTCCGAGGGATCAGAAGGACCCAACCGCGTGCGCGCGCGCGTCGTGTGGATTCAGCGGCCACGATCGGTGCGCGAAATGTTCCAGATCGCCGTTGAGTTGGAAGCCTCTGGAAATATCTGGGGCGTCGAGCCGCCCGCAGCTGATTGGGAACTACCGGCCCCAAGCACGACGACCAGCGCGGCTCCTCAGCGCGGCGCAGCAGAGGCAATTTCGGCCTGGCTGCGCGCGGAAGCAGCCGGCCGCACCGAGCGCGAGAGGACCGAAAACATGGCGCCCGAAACGGAGAATCCACTGGATAACGTCACGGATAAGAATATGGAAGCGAAAGGCGGCAATCCCGCCCCGGCCGAGGGCGCGGCAGCGTTTGGATTCGCCGGCACCGTCGTGCCGGAAGCCGCGGAAGCGGGATTGATGGATAGCCCGCTCGTGCGCGAGCTCCGCGCCCAACTTGAATCTCAGGTGACGAAAGCCGCCGAGGACGCAATCTCCCGCGCCAGCGAAACACTGAAAAAGAACGCGGAAACTCTGGAGCGCGAGCATATCGCCGCAGCAGAGTCGTTCTTCCTCAAGTGGCGCGAAGACTTCGATCGCGACCGGGATTCGGCGCGCGACGAAGTGACGCATCGCGCGGTCGAGCAGATGGCGCACGTTCAGGATGAAATTGCAGGGCGTGTGACCGGCCAGATGTCGTGGGTGCGCGAAGAGCTGCGCTCCGACATGAAACAGGAATTCGGATCGTATATAGACCAGATGCGCGCGCTGGTCGCGAATCTCGAACAGGGCGCCGAAGCCGTGCGGAAGGAAGCTGAGGCCGCGGTGGCTTCGGGTGACCGCCTGGCGCAAATTAAAATCGCGCTTGAAGCAGCGGAAGCGGCTGTGGACCAACGAATGCGGCGGCTGAAGGAAGCCGCGCAGGAGACCGTCGCGTTGGACGATCTCAGCAAAGCCTGGCGGCAGAAACTCGAAGAGCAGATGGGCCAGGCGCGCGGGGAGTGGGATGAACTGCTGCAATCCTCGCTGGACGGCGCGGCGCATCGGATGGCGAATCGTTTAGCGGAAAGCACGCAATCGGAACTGCAGAGCGCCGAGGGACGCCTCGCGGAACGCCTCGCGTCGCTCTCGCAGCCGGTGGCCGCTGCCGTCTCCGAAGCGCAACAGGCGCTCACGGGAATTCGAGCCGCGCTCGATGGCGAATTGCAACGCGCGCGGACATCGCTGGTGGACATCGAAAACGCTGCGGAACGGATGCGCGAATTCTCGGCGCAGATCGACGCGGCGAGCCACGATGCGGTGAATCAACTGCATCGGCGGCTGGATTCGGCTGTGCAGTCGCAGGTGAATGAGCTACAGCGCCATGCCGACGCGCTGACCACCGATCTGCCGCTGCGAATTCAGCCGGCGCTCGACGCCGCGGGGGAACAACTCGTCGCCAAAACTCTGGCTGATTTGGACGGCCGCCTCCTGCCACACCTCGAGCGCGTGCCCGAGCTGGTGCGCGAGCTCACGGCGCATGAAGTGCAAGCCGAAGAAAGTTTGCGAATTCACCGCGAGCGGCTGCGCCAGGCGGCGGAAAGCAGCCGGCGCGACGCCGCTTCCCAAATGGCCGCTTCACTGACCGATTTGCGAGGTGAGTTCGAGAAGGCGCGAAACGACGCACTTGCTCGTTGGAACGAGGAGATGGACGCCATCGGCGCGCGCGCAACGCATTCCGCGGTCGAAGGTCTGGTCAAAAACGTCGAGTGGCACCAGAAGCACGCGCAGCAATATATTGAAACGCTCACGCAGGATGCGCTGGCCAGAACGAACACCGTGTTTGACGCGCATTCGCAGGCCGCGCAAGAGCGTCTGGCGGTCAAGCTGACCCAGCGGCTCGAAGAGCACCTTATAGAGGCAAAGCACCAACTCGAACGTGCATCAGCCGCCGTGATCGAGAAAGCGGGAGGCCATCTCGATGGTGCGGCCGCGGCAGCGGCGGGAGTGTTCGCGGAACGAGTGGATCGGACGTCGGAAATCGCGATGGAAAAATTCAATGCATCGAACGATGCGTCGCTCGCCGAGAAACAAATTGAAATCGAGCGGACGGCTGATTCGATTCGAATGAGATTCGAACAGGCGCTGGGCTCTCTTCTCGAGCACCATCGCACGGAAATGAATGCCTACGGCGACCAAAAGCTCGCGGAAGCCCGCGACTTTCATTCGCGCGAGCTTGCCGCGTCGGTGGAGGCGGCCCGAATCGAGCGCGATTCGCAGGCGCGCGATTGGCACGAGCGGCTGAAACAAGCCAACGACGAGTCGTTGCAGAAATACGAAGACCAGCTGCAAAACGCCACCGAGCTGTGGGTCAACGTCGCGGTGAACAAGCTGAACGAAAGCGGCCAGACAACTCTGGCGTCACTTTCGAGAACGGGCGAGCAAGCTCTGCGCAATTCCCTGCTGAAAGTTCTGGAGGAGCTCACCGACACGGTTCGTCAAAGCGTCGCCGATCAGTCGGGGGCATCCGGCGGCAATCCTCCGCGGCCGACGTTGGTGAATCCTTCGGGACCGAGAGAGAGCCGCGCAGGCGCATAGGAAAATTTCCAAGAGGCGTTCGAAGGGGCAGGCACCCATGCCTGCCCTTTTTTGTTGGCGCCGGCGATCAGCGAAAGCTACTTCGTGCCGGCGATTTCGCGGAGAGTCTTGGCGACGTACTGAATCTGGCCGGAGTCGAGGCTCGGATAGATGGGCAAGCCGAGAACGCGATCGCACGCGCGTTCGGCGTGAGGCAGCGTGCCGCGCGGAATTCCGCAAGCGGCGTAGGCGGGCTGCAGATGCAGCGGGCGCGGATAGTGAACCGCGGTTTCAATTCCCCGAGCGGCGAGTTCCGTGCGGACGTCATCCCGGCGGTCAACATAAACGACAAACAGGTGATAGGAGCACTCGTCGCGCGGATCGTCATGGGGAATATCGAGGCGGGCGCCCGCAAGCAACTGGCGATACTCCCGCGCGATCTCCTTGTGCCGCGCGTCGAGTTCCGCAAAGTGTTTCAGTTTGATTTGCAAAACAGCGCCTTGAAACCCGTCCATTCGATAGTTGTAGCCGACGAATTCGTGCTCGTAGCGGCTGGTTTGCCCGTGTGTGCGTGCGGCGCGCGCGAATTGCGCGATTCGATCGTCATTCGTAGTGATTGCGCCACCTTCGCCGTAGGCGCTCAAGTTTTTCGTCGGGTAAAAGCTGAAGGCGGCGGCCTTACCGAGACTCCCCACGCGGCGGCCTCGAAGCCTCGCGCCGTGCGCCTGGCACGCATCCTCCAGAACGCTCAAGCGGTGGCGCGAGGCGATCTCGAGGATGGCCGTCATATCAGCGGGGCGGCCATATAAATGCACGGGCAAAATCGCTTTCGTTTTGGCAGTGATCGCCCGTTCGAGCAATTTCGGATCGAGGTTCGCCGTGGCCGGGTCAATATCCACGAAAACTGGGCTCGCGCCGCAATAGGTGATAGCTTCCGCCGTAGCCAGAAACGTGTTGGGAGTCGTGATGACTTCGTCGCCGGGCTGTACTCCAAGCGCAAGCAGCCCGAGATGCAGTGCGCTCGTTCCCGAATTCAGCGCCACGCAATGCTTCGTTTCGCAGAACGCTGCGAACTGCGATTCAAACGCTTCGACCTCCGGGCCGAGGACGAAACTCGTGTTCCGGCAAACACGGTCGAGCGCGGCGAGGATTTCCTCGCGAAGCGCGACGTATTCGGCCTTGAGATCGAGAAAAGGAACAACGGCTGTAGTGGAACTGGCCATCGATGTCTTCCACTCTACTGCATCCCCACGTGCGTCTCAACTGACCACGCCGCTCAAAACCCTCCTTAGGGTGCCCGAGAATCTGAGAACGACACTGCCGGGTTTAAGCAATGCTATGCTCTCCGAAAGCGGCCAGTTTCTTTAAGTCTCTATTTTTTCAATGTGTTCCGGATGGAAGAGCAACTGCACTGTGGTATCGGCCGATACCTTGCCTTTACAGGGGGCGGATGCACGTCAAGGAAGCAGCGCCGAAGTAACAGCGCATATCGCCATCTTTCTGTCACCGACGCTGCCTGCCGGCTGGAAAGCAAAGGACTATTCCGAGGCCTCATCGCCCTATTGACGGCCTCCGCTCATGTCCACGTTGCTGGGGAGAGATCGATGAGGCTACCGAACACCACGCGAGTCCCGTCGACGGCTCATTCGATAGCCGCCGGGATGGCTTCGGAAACGTCACCTTTCGCGCGTCGCCACGAGCGCGCGTTCGCTCCCGGCACGCGCTTCCTATTCGCAACTCTTGCCGCGCTCCTCCTTTTCGTTCTGCCCGCATCGGCGCAATACGTCACCACAAGCGTCGCCGTCGGCGGCAATCCCAACGCGCTGGCCGTCAATCCCGTCAGCAATACGATCTACGTCGCCAACGAATCCGGCGGCGTCACGGTGATCAATGGCGCGACAAACGCCACCACCACTGTTACTGACCCGAATGCGACGGAACCCTATGCCGTCGCCGTCGATCCGGTTACAAACCTCGTTTACGTGGCAAATTACGGCAGCAACAACGTCTCCGTAGTCAACTCTACTGGAAGCATTCTCACCACCATTTACGGCCCGGGCGCACAAGGCCCCAGCGCGATCGCGGTCAACGCGATCACCGGCACGGTATACGTCGCGAACCAGACGAGCGGAAACATCACCGTCATCACGGAATCGACGAACCCTCCTTCCGTTTCGGCGACCGTTTCGATCGGGGCTGGAGCAAACCCGATCGCCATCGCCGTGAACGCGATCTCGAATGAAATTTACGTCGCGAACAACGGCAATTCCACGGTCAGCGTGATCAATGGCGCGGGAATGCCGCTGGCTGTGAACGACACGATCTCCGTCAGTTCCCCGCCGCAAGCCATCGCGGTGAACCCGGTGTCGAACTTCGTTTATGTGGCATGTCCCAGCGCGGGAAATATTTCGGTGATCAACGGCGCGACAAATGCCGCCACCTCGATTTCCGATCCCAGCGCGAACAATCCATACAACATCGCTGTGAATCCCTTCACGAACCAGGTGTATGTCGCGAACTCGGGAAGCATGAACGTCTCCATTTTCAACGGCGCGACCAACTTATCGGCGGCATCCCTCGCCAATACGGTGAGCGCTGGAAACGGTCCGAACGCAGTCGCCGTGGATTCCGTTGCAAATATCGCCTATGTGGCGGACGTCACGGATGGCACCGTGACCGTCGTCTTCGGCGACAGCTTGACGAGCGCGACGCCCTTAGCTGCTGGTTCCACGACGCAGGCAATCGCGGTCAATCCTGTGACCGGCAAGATTTACGCCGCAAACAGCACATCCAGCGGCACCGTGCAGGTGCTGGACGGCGCGACGAATGCATTCAAGTCAGTGACCGACTCTACCGGCGCAAGCTATCCGGTCAGCGTTGCTGTGAATCCCGTGACCAACCTGATCTATGTGGCCGACTCAGGCAGCAGCAACGTGACCGTCATCAACGGATCGAACGACACTTACCAGCAAACCATCAGCGATCCGAATGCAATGACTCCCGAAGCAATTCTCGTGAATCCGGTGACCAACCAGATTTACGTTGCGAACTACAACAGCAACAACCTGTCCGTATTCGATGGCAACAACAACTACAATTTGGTCGCTTCGCTCAGCACCGGCGGAACGAATCCGCGCGCACTCGGCTTCAATCCGGTCATCGATCACATCTACGTTGCGAACTATGCGGGAAACAACATCGCCGTGATTGACGGCTCGACGAACAGCTTCATTAACACCGTCTCTTCAAGCAACTCGGGAACGACTCCTATCGCGGTCGTCGCGAATCCTGCGACGGGCCAGGTATATGCGGCGTATCAGGGCGGAAGCACGATTTCGATATTCGACGATTTCAACAACTTCTCGCCCTCAACAGCCACTGATCCAAACGCCAAAAAGCCCGTCGCCATGGATGTGGATGCTCCAACGAACACTGTTTTCGTGGCGAACTTCGCGAGCAACAACGTTACCGCCATCGCGGGCTACACGAACAACACGACAACCATCACGGATCCGCTGGCGACGAACCCCTCCGCGATTGCGGTGAATCCGATCACGAACCTGGTTTACGTCGCAAATCAAGGCAGCAACAACGTCTCCGTGGTCGACGGATCGCAACTCGACGTCGTCACGACAATCCCGGTTGGCATCTCGCCGAACGCCATCGCAGTGAACCCGGCGACCAACAAGATCTACGTCGCCAACGGCGGCAGCGGTGAAACGAATCTGGGAAGCGTGACCGTCATTGACGGCGCGACGAACACGGCAACGACCGTCACAGATCCCGCGGCCAACGACCCGTACGCGGTTGCAGTTAATCCGGTTACCGGCGGAATCTTCGTACCAAACAATTTGAGCTCGACCAACACGGTCATAAACGAGCAGGTGGTCCATTCGGGCGACTTACAAACGACCATCACTGCGCTGCCGGGAGACCAGACGACATCGCCGACGCCCACTTTCAGCTTCGCAGCGACCAGCAGCATCGCCAGCGCAACCCCAAAGGCGCTTTACTTTCAGGTGGACACCTGGCAGGGCGCCTGGACCGCCGCGACGCCCGGCCCTGGCCCAGGAACGTTCTCGGGCACTACGGCGTTGCTATTGCCCGGCTTCCACATCCTCTACGCCTACGCCACTGACGGCGACCAGGCCGCGACTACGTTCATGGCCGCGCAAACCAACCCGCTCATCGGAAAGATGGCCGCGTATGGGTTCCTGGTGGATCCGCCAGTCGCGTTCACTCTCGACCAGAGCATTCCCAATCTCGAGCTGGTGGTGGGTCCAACTCCGGAGGGCGTTACCAGCGGCACGGATTTCACGGTAATCAGCAACGATGGCGGCGCCACTCTGAATTTTGCGATCTCGTTCAGCGGAATGTACGCGGCGGATTTCGCCGAAACATCCGACAGCTGCACCGCGCTGAGCGGCGCGCTTCCGCCCAAGTCCGCCTGCACGATTGACATTGATTTCACGCCCTCGACACCGAACGATGAAAACGCCGAGCTCATCATCACCGACAACACGGGCGGCGTACCGAATTCGCAGCAGGTGGTGAACTTAATTGGTCTGACGTCCGCGAGCAATCCGGAGACACTGACGGTCTCGCTCGCTGGCGCGGGGACCGGCAGCGTGACGGACACGTCGTTGCAGATTAATTGTCCTTCGACGTGCTCCTCGACCTACGGGCAGGGCGCTGTGGTGACGCTGACAGCGACGCCATCCGCAAGCTCGACATTTTTCGGCTGGAATGGCGCCTGTTCGGGCACGGGAACGTGTGTGGTCACGATGAGTTCGGCCGAATCCGTCACGGCGACCTTCATCACGACGGGTACGCCCGCGACAACCAATTGCACGGGATCGACGGTGAACTGGATCGGCGGCGCGTCCGGGAATTGGAGCCTCGCCTCGAACTGGAGCGGCGGCGTTGTTCCGAACAGTCCAAGCGTGAACGTTTGCATCAACGACGGAGCTTCGCCGGCCTCCGCCGTCACGGTCGATCAGAGCTTTACTGTCGGCAACCTTTTCATTGATCCCGGCAGCAGCCTGACAATCGCGGACGGTCAAACTTTGGTGTTGAGCGGCTACGTTTCAAATTCAGGCCGGATTATTCTGAGCGCGGCCGCCGACAACTCGACGCTCCAAATCAATCACACGGTGACGTTGGCCGGGGGCGGGACGGTAACATTATCCAAAACGGCCGCCGGTGTTGCGACTCTCGAAAACTATGGCTATGGCGCTTTGACGAACGTCAACAACGTGATTCAAGGCGCCGGCGATATCGGTGGAAATAGTGGCGGCTGGTCTTACACAAACGGATCTGCCGCAACCGTCAACGCCTCCACCGGCCCCATCACCATTGATCTCCCCGGCGCCGTGACCAATCAGGGAGTCATGGAAGCTTCTGGCGCGGGCACGCTCGCGATCAGCGAAGCGATCAACAACCAATCCGCGAATATTGAGGCGCTCGGATCTGCAACCGTTGAACTGTTGAGCGGCGCCGATATTGAAGGCGGCACGCTCACGGCCAACGCCGGCGCAACAATGGAAACCGCCGGGAGCGCCACGGTCCGGCTTGACGGCGGCACATCCCCTGTGACCATCGTCGGAACCTACACGGCACAAGACAACAGTACGACCGTCGTGGACGGCACGCTCGACAACACCGGAACGATCGTGCTGGCAGCCGTTGCGGACAACGTGAATCTACAGTTTGACCATGCCGTGACTCTGACGGGGAACGGGACCGTCACGTTGATGAAATCGGGCACCGGCACGCCGACGCTCGAGAACTACGGCTATGGCGCGCTGACAAACCTCAATAACCTGATACAAGGCGCGGGCGATATCGGTGGAACTAGCGGTGGCTGGTCTTACACGAACGGATCCGGCGCGACGATCAACGCCAACACAGGACTCATCACCATTGACGTACCCGGCACTTTCGTCAACCAAGGCGTGATGGAAGCGTCAGGCTCAGGAGTCCTGGAAGACTCGATTACGATCGACAACCAATCGGCCAATATCAAGGCCGCCGGAAGCGCGGCGACGGTGGAATTCACGGGCAATGCGGATATTCAGGGTGGAACGCTGACGAATAATACCGGCGGGACGATGGTGACATTAGCCGGCAGCACCATTCGGCTGGACGGCAGCACGTATGGAACTGTGACGATCGTTGGGAATTACACAGCGCAGGACAACTCGACCACCATCGTTGATGGGACGCTCAATAACACCGGCACGATCACCCTGGCGCCCGCAACCAACAATGCAAATCTGCAGATCGATCATGCCGTGACGCTGACGGGCGGCGGGACCATCACATTCGTCAAATCGAGCAGCGGAACCCCGACCCTGGAAAATTACGGCTATGGCGCGCTGACAAACGTCAACAACGTGATTCAAGGCACGGGCGATATTGGTGGAACGAACGGCGGCTGGTCTTACACGAATGGTCCTGCCGGCACCGTCAACGCCAATACGGGACTCATCACCATTGATGTCCCGGGCACTGTGGTCAATCAAAACGTAATGGAAGCCAGCGGCTCGGGCGCTTTGGCGATTAACGTCACCATTGACAATCAATCCGCCAACATCGAGGCACTCGGCTCCTCGACCGTTGAATTCACGACGGGCGCCGATATTCAAGGCGGGACGCTTACCGCGAGCGCCGGCGCGACGATGGAGACAGCTCCGTCCGACAACATCCGGCTGGACGGCAGCACCTACGGCACGTTGACGATCGCTGGGAGTTATGTGGCGCAGGACAACAGTACGACCGTCGTAGACGGAACCATCAACAACACGGGCACGTTCGTGCTCTCCGCCGGCGCGGACAACGTGAATTTGCAGATCGATCATGGGGTCACGTGGACGGGGGGCGGAGCCATCACACTATTGAAAATGGGCGCCGGCGTTCCGACTCTCGAAAACTATGGGTATGGCGCTTTGACGAACGTCAACAACCTGATTCAGGGCGCGGGCGATATCGGTGGAACCAATAGCGGCTGGTCGTACACGAACTCGCCTGCCGCGACGATCAACGCCAATGCAGGCGTGATCTCGATTGATGTTCCCGGCACATTCATCAACCAGGGAGTTCTGGAAGCAACGACCGGCGTTCTGACTGTGAATGAGACAGTCGACAACGCCGGAGGCATCATCCGCGCTGTTGGAACGGGTGCGACGGTGGAATTCCTGACCAGTGCGGATATCGAAGGCGGGACTCTAACGAACTCCGGCGGGACGATGGCGACTTGGGCCACCAATACAATTCGCCTGGACGGCAGCACGTACGGAGCCGTGACGCTCGTTGGGAACTACACAGCACAAGACAACAGCACCACGATCCTCGACGGCACGATCAACAACACCGGCAACTTCACGCTGGCTGCGGGACCGGACAATGTGAACGTGCAGATCGATCACGCGGTCACGTTGTCGGGCGGCGGGACCATCACTCTAACGGAAACAGGCGCCGGCGTGCCGACTCTCGAAAACTATGGCTATGGCGCGCTGACAAACGTCAACAATTTGATTCAAGGCACGGGCAATATCGGCGGAAACAACAGCGGCTGGTCGTACACGAATGGAACCGGGGCAATCATCAACGCCAACTCACCCGGAGGCGTAATTTCAATTAATGTCCCTGGGACATTTACGAACCAGGGCGTCATCGAATCGACCGGGACCGGCGCGCTCAGCATCTCCACGCCCGTCATCAATTATGGCGTGATTGTCCCGGCGAATAGCCCGAATGCGGGAACGATCCCGATCAACAGCACGCTCACGCAGGAAACTTCAGGCGCGTTAGGCGCGATCCTCGGTGGCACGGGGGCCGGCGCCTACTCGCAAATTAATGTCTCCGGCGCGGCGACGCTGACCGGGGCGCTGAATATTGGAACTCTGCCCGGATTCACACCTTCGGCCGGAAACCAATTCACCGTACTGACCGCTTCCTCGATCTCCGGCACTTTCAGCGCGGTGGACTCCGTCGCGATCTCCGGCATCACGTGGCAGGTCACTTACAACACTTCGTCCAATCCCGCGTCCGTTGTGGTCACGGCGGAAGCAGAACCAATTTCCGGCCAAACGTTGTCAGTGACGTTGCTGGGCGCTGGCACGGGCAGCGTCACGGACGATTTCGACGCGATCCATTGCAGCGAGATGAGCGGCGCGACGACTGGATCCTGCTCCGGAAGCTACTTGACCGGCACGACGGTGACGTTGACCGCGACTGAGGGAACAGACGGCTCGACATTTGCGGGTTGGGGCGGGGCTTGCGCCAGCGCGGGCACATCACCGAACTGCATGGTGACGATGAATGGCGCCGAGCCCGTGACCGCGAATTTCGTCTCGGCTCCAACAATGGTGAATCTCACGTTCCCTGTCGGAACGGCTCCGATGCAGATGGCCACGTTCGATTGCCCGTCGAATCCGAACCCGACCCCGGCCAATCCTTGTACCGAGCCAAATGCGCACGCGTTGCAGTTGACGATTCCGAACGTGAGCACGAGCTTTGGCGTGACGGTAGTGGCCACCGAAGTTCCGCCGAGCGAAGCAGACGGCATCTGCGAAACGGGAAATACCGTGCTGAACGATTTCGATTGCCGGTTCGTGCAGTTCTTCCCCGGCAGCACTGTCGCGAGTGGTGTTGTCGTGCCGCTCTGCTATCCCTACGCGAACGGGAACTGCGTGCACTATCTGATTTACTCAACAGCAGGTGGTCCGGGAACCGAGCCGGATCCGAGCGACTATACGGGCCCGGTTTATTGGCAGATTACCTGGAACAACGACACCTTCACTCCGCCGGCGCCCTATTGGACCGGCAGCACGCCGCGGCTCTACGACGATCCGGACGCCTTGCCGGCTTCGGACACAACCGATGCCATCGGCACGAATTGCAACTCGCCGATGACCATCAACGGCGTTCCGCAAAGCTACGATTGCCAGTTCGAATTCGATATCACCACGTTCTTCAATCCGACCAAGCAAGTTGACTCGGGAATCGGCGGTTCGACGAAACAATTCAATGACGTGGTGGTGGCCTTCCCGCCGACTACGGAGATTCCGGCGAACGCGGCTCCCGCGATCCTGAGCGCGCCGAGCACAACGATGACAGTCGGAACTCCGGCAATCTTCATCGTCACGACGACGGGATATCCGGCCCCGACGCTCGCCGTCAGCGGCACGCTGCCGAGTGGCGTCACGCTGAACACGGAAACGGGAATTCTGTCAGGGACGCCAGCGGTCGGATCCGGCGGAGTCTATCCGCTGATGTTGACGGCAAGCAACGGCGTAATCCCGAACGCCACGCAGAGCTTTACGTTGACCGTGGACGAGCCGCCGACAATCACGAGCGCATCGAGCACAACATTCAACGTGGGCGTGAACGGAACGTTCGACGTGACCGCGTCCGGATACCCGGCTTCGACGTTCACCGAAACGGGCCCGCTGCCGAGCAGCGTGACATTGAGCACCGCCGGCGTGCTGAGCGGAACGCCCGCCGCGGGAACCAACGGCTCGTATCCAATCATGATCACGGCGAATAACGGCATCGGCAGTAGCGCGCAGAACTTCATCCTGGGCGTGACTGCGATTTCGAATACTTACGAGTTGAGCGTCACCGAACTCGGAACGGGCACCGGAACAGTCACTTCGAGCCCCGCCGGCATTGATTGCACAGAATCAACCGGCCAGGGCATGTCTGGCACGTGTTCCGCGAGCTTCACATCCGGCAACGTGATTCTGACGGCTACGCCGACTTCACCATCAACATTTGCGGGTTGGAGCAACGCCTGCGCCGGCACCCCGACCGATTCATCGTGCACGATTGATCTGACGGCCAGCGTGACGGCGACGGCAAACTTCATTCCTTCCGCGACGACGATGAACATCACGCTACCGGCGGGCACCAATTCGAGCGGCATTGCGTCATTCGATTGCCCCGGCAATTCGAGCGTGTCGGCCAGCAATCCGTGCACGGCCACGCAAGGACCCAATGCGCACGCGTTGCAACTGACGGTGCCAAGCGTCACCACGAGCTTCACGATCACCGTACTTGCGACGGAAGTGCCGCCTTCGATGGAGGACGGACTTTGCGAAGCGAATAGCGCTTCGAGCGCGGCAGTAACGGCGGATTTCGATTGCCGGTTCTTCAGCTTCTTCAATTTCGGCGCGAACCCCGCAGGCAGCGCGATTGTGCCGCTGTGCTATCCCTATGCGAACGGAAACTGCGTCCACTATCTCGTTTACTCCGGAACGCCGGGAGTGGAACCGCCGGTGGCGGACTATAGCGGCGGCGTCTATTGGGTGATTTCGTGGAATAACGACACCTACACGCCCACATCGTATTGGGCCGGAAGCACGCCGCAGCTTTTCGACGATCCGGATTACGAGGTGAATTCGACGGCGCCATACGGCACCAGCTGCACATCGCCGATGCTCATCAACGGATCGCCGACGACGAATCCGGCAATTTATTGCCAGTTCGATTTCAATATCACCACGTTCTACGATCCGACGAAGCCGGTGGATTCCGGAATCGGCGGATCGACGAAACAGTTCAACGACGTCGTCGTGGCTTTCCCGCCGACGAACACGGGAACGAATCCGATCGCGACGCCGCCGACGCCGTTGGCGCCGTCGATTTCCGGCGCGTGCGTCACATCCAACTGCACAACCGCGAGCAATGCGATTACCTTCATCAACACCGCGGGCGGCGCATTTCTTGTGACACCGACGGGCTATCCCGCGCCGACGCTGAGCGAGAGCGGAACGCTGCCGAGCGGACTGACGTTTAATTCGCTGACCGGCATTCTTGGCGGCACGCCGGCTTCGGGCGTCACCGGCAGCTTCCCGATCAGCTTCACCGCGACGAACAGCGTCTCCAGCGCCACGCTGAACTACACGATTACCATCGATCAGGGTCCGGCGATCACAAGCGCTGCGGCGACGACTTTCACGGTGGGCTCGGCGGGAACATTTACGGTGACTGCGACAGGATTCCCGAAGCCAACTCTCAGCGAATCCGGAACGCTCCCAGGCGGAGTTACGTTCAATACAGCGACCGGAGTTCTGAGTGGAACGCCGGCTTCGGGTACAGGCGGCACATACGCCGTGAGCTTCGGAGCCAGCAACGGCATCGGCTCGAATGCGGCGCAATCGTTCACGCTGACCGTGAATCAGGCCCCGGCGATTACGAGCGCGGCGAGCGCGACATTCACGGTCGGCACGGCAGGAACTTTCACTGTGACCGCAACAGGATTCCCGAAGCCAACTCTCAGCGAATCCGGAACGCTCCCGGGCGGAGTTACGTTCAACGCATCGACCGGAGTTCTTGCCGGAACGCCCACTGCATCGGGCAATTTCCCGATTACGTTCACGGCCAGCAACGGCGTGGGCTCCAATGCTACTCAGAGTTTCACGCTCACGGTGAATCCTTCGGCGGCTTCATCGCTGACGTTCTCGCCGTCGAGCCTGAATTTCGGCAGCGTCAACAGCGGCAATTTCGTTCTGCGCACACTGACGATAACGAATACAGGCAAGTCGATGGTGACGTTTACCAACTTCAGCATCGCCGGAATTTCAGGCGACGATTCGACGGGCTATCTCGGTGTAGCGCTTTGCCCGAACACGCTGAACGCCGGCAAAAGCTGCGTCGTCATCATGAGCTTCACCGCCGATTCCAACGTGACTAAAACCCACGCGGCCAATCTCCTGATTGCCGATAACGCCACCGGCAGCCCGCAAGTGATTCCGATGTCGGCGACGGTGATCAATCCGCAGGCGTCCGTGAATCCGTCGAGCCTCAATTTCGGGAATCAGAAGACGGGAACGACGAGCGCGGCGAAATCTGTGGCGCTGAAGAACGTGGGGACAACGCCGCTCATCCTTTCCGGCTTGAGCATCAGCGGGAACTTCGCGTTCGCGCAAGGGACGACCTGCACAAGCAGCACATCGCTCGCGCCCGGAGCCGCTTGCACGATGAACGTGACGTTCACGCCGTCGTCCAAGCATCAGATGAGCGGACAGATCACGATCACGGACAACGCGGTTAACAGCCCGCAGGACATTCCGCTCGCTGGCACAGGAGACTAGCCAGGCGGCGCGGGTTCGCGAAATCGGGCTAAGGCTTCGGCGAACGCGCTCGCAATTGCCGCGTCGCAGCTTCGTCAATCGCGAAATGTTCAGGCAAGCGCACCAGTTGGTCCGCATTTCCAAGATACCGGATCACCACTCCGTAATCGCGTTCTGCCGATTCAACTGAGACGTAACCCTTCGCCACATCTTCAAGCACAGCCGTCGGCTCGCGCTCGAATGGAATTCCGTAGCCGCCGCCTCCGGGCAGATTCAACTGCACTCGCGACTCGGTTGAAAGCGGCACCAGCACTTTCGGCTGCGGGCGCGCGCTTTCGTCCACCAAAAATTCTCCCGTCGCGCCGGGCTTCCCGCCTTCCAATCCCTCGCCGGGGAATCGGAGGCGATCGATCATCGCCGCCAGACTCCACGAGCCGTCGCCGAGGCGGCCGATTTCCGTGCGTTGTCCGAGTCCGCCGCGGAATTTTCCCGCGCCTCCGGAGTCGCTGCGCAGTTCGCGATGATGCACCACCAACGGCGCGAGCGATTCCACCACCTCGGCGGGAACGCCGCCAACCCCGCTCGGAAACCCCGTCGCGCTGAGGCCGTCCTTCGTGGCCCGCGCTCCGGCTCCGCCCAATTGAAATAGCGTGAAAAGAAACGGCTCCGGCCGCGCGCGCGATTCTCCGCGCCACATCGTGATCCACAGAGCGTCCGCGCCTCCGGCCATCAGCCGTCCCGGCATCGCTTTCGCCAGCGCGCCGAAAATCACGCCGGGCAGAAAGTGGCCGATCAAATGCCGCGAGGCGACCGCCGCGGGCTCCGTGCAATTCAGAATCGAACCGCGCGGCGCGGTGACGTGCACTGGACGAAAAGCGCCCTCGTTGTGCGGCACCTCTGGGCTGATGGCAGCTTTGATCGCGAAAGACGCGTACGCATGCGTGTAGTTCATGACTACGTTGATGCCGCGCGCGCTCTGCGCCGAGGATCCCGTGAAGTCGATCGTGATGTCTTCATCTTCTACGATGACGGCAACACGAATGCGAATCGGCTCTTCGAAGCCGTCGCTCCACGTTTCGTTCTCGTATCGGCCGTTCGGAATCGCGCGAATGGCGTCGCGCATCGCCCGCTCCGACCTTGAAATGATTTGATCGGCCAGCGGGTCGATCGTGTCGAGTCCGAATTCGCGCATGAATTCAAGGAGGCTGCGTACGCCCACGGCATTGGACGACGCTTGCGCGTAGAGATCGCCAAGAGTTTCCTCGGGCGTGCGCACGTTTGCTCGAATCATTTTGAGAAGCTCGTGGTTCGGCTCGCCGGCGTCGAAAAGCTTGGTGATCGGCACGCGCAAACCTTCTTCGTAAATTTCATGGGCTTCCGCCGAGAGAATGTGCCCGCCGAAATCGGGCGAGTGGCACGTACTCGCAAAATACCCGACGATCCGGCTCTCCCGAAACGCCGGAGTCAGCACGGTCAAATCGTTGATCTGTCCGGCTGTCTGCCACGGATCGTTCGTCACCAGCACATCGCCCGGGCGAAGCTTCTCCGGCGGATACGCCTCGAGAAAATGCCGCACACCGGTGGCCATGGCGTTGATGTGCCCGGGCGTTCCGGTGAGCGATTGCGCGATCATGAACCCGCGGGTATCGAAGGCGCCGCAGGCGAGATCCTGCGACTCGCGGACGACCGTGCTGAACGCAGTCCGCATCAGCGTCACTTGCTGCTCGTTGCATACGGCCAGCAGGCGATTCCACAAAATCTCGAGCGCCACCGCATCGAGTGTGCCGCTCATTGAAGCTCCACAATTAAATTCCAGTGCTCGTCCACGCTGGCGCGAGCGCGCGGGCCGACGATCACCGTCGATTCGCGCTCCTCGACAATCGCGGGGCCTTCGAGCGCCTTTCCCGGCGCAAGACGATAGCGATCGAACACGGGCGTCTCGACGTAGCCATCGCTTTCGGGAAAGTACGCTTTGCGCGCGCCCTTCCTCGCGTCGCCTTCCTTGCCGCCCTGCTGCGTGAATCGAAGTTGCAAGTTCGGGTTCGGGCCGCTGCAGTGCACGCGCCAGCTGGTGATTTCCATGGGAACCGGTGGTCCGAGCCGCCCGTAGACGCGCCGATACGATTCGGCAAAAGCCGCACGGATTTCGGATTCGCTCTTCGCGCTCAGGCGCACATCCGGCAATCGCACGGAAATTTCGTGGCCCTGCCCGACGTAGCGCATCTCCGCTTCCCGCCTGAATCGCAAATGATCCGCAGCGGCGCCCGAAGCTTCGAGCAGCGCTCGTCCCTCGGCTTCCATTTCACCAAGCAGCCCATTGGCACGATCCCAATCGAGTCCCGCGAGCGGCGTGCGCCACGAGCGCGCAAAATCGAATGCCAGTGGCGCGGCCAGAAATCCAATCGTGCTCATCACACCGGCTCCGAGCGGCGCGATGAACGCCGGCGAACCCAGCGCCTGCGCGATCCGCATTCCATGGACCGGCCCCGCGCCGCCAAATGCAAACAGCGGATATCGCCTCGGATCTTTGCCGCGCTCGAGTACGTGCACTCGCGCCGCATTCGCCATGCTCTCGTTCACCACCTGATGGATTCCCCACGCGGCTTTTTCAACCGAGAATCCGATCTTGCGCGCGACGCCGTCGTGAATGGCGCGCCGCGCTGCTTCCACGTCGAGCTTCATCCGTCCGCCGAGGAAAAAATTCGGATCGAGGTAACCGAGCACCAGATCGGCGTCGGTGACCGTCGGCTCTTTGCCCCCGCGGCCATAGCACGCGGGTCCCGGCTCAGCGCCGGCAGAATCCGGCCCCACTTTCAACAGACCCAGCGAATCCACGTGAGCGATCGATCCGCCGCCCGCGCCGATTTCGACCATCTCGATCGCGGAGATTCGCGCCGGCAATCCGGAGCCTTTCTTGAATCGGTGCACACGGTCGAATTCGAATTCATGCGCGATGGGCGGATCGCCATGGTCCATCACGCAAAACTTCGCCGTCGTGCCGCCCATATCGAACGAAACCAGATCGGGACGGCCGCACGCGATTCCGTAATGCGCGGCGGCCAACGCGCCCGCGGCCGGCCCGGACTCGAGCAAGCGGATAGGAAATCGCGCGGCGGTCTCCGGCGTTGCCAGTCCGCCGTTCGAAAGCATGAGCAAGAGCTTCCCGCGGAATTTCAGCCGGACGAGACGCGCATGCAAATCGTTCAAATAGCGGTCCACACGCGCCTGGACATACACATTCGCGATTGTCGTGCTGGTCCGCTCGTACTCGCGGATCTCCGGAGAAACTTCGGAAGAAATTGAAACGCGCATCTGCGGCGCAACGCGCTGCACGGCCTCTCGCGCCGCGTTTTCATCAGCCGGATTCGCAAAGCTATTGAGGAAACAGATGGCTATGGCTTCAACGCCGTTCGCGGCCAGCTCGCGCGCGAGATCCTCAACGTGTCCGGCGTCGAGCGCCTCAAGCGGCGAACCATCCGCCAGCGTCCGCTGCGGTACATCGAATCGCAGATATCGCGGGACCAATGGCCGCGGCAACTCAATGTTCAGGTCGTAAAGGTCGTACCGGCTCTCGCGCCCAATCTCAATCGCATCGCGAAATCCCTTCGACGCCAGCAGCGCCGTGCGATCGCCCTTGCGCTCGATCAGCGCGTTCGTTACCAACGTCGTCCCATGAACGCACGTATCAATCTCCGCGACGGATTTCCCCGCGGCCTTAAGGGCCTGCAAAAGAGCCGTTTCGATGGCTTCGGCGGGATTGGCGGGAGTCGTCAGCGATTTTTCGACAGCGAATTCGCAGGTCTCGTCGTCGAAAATGATGACGTCGGTAAATGTTCCGCCGACGTCCACACCAGCGCGGCATCGGCTCTGCGCATTTGTCGTCATGATTCAGGGGTGGCCAGACGGACGCCGGAATCAAGCACCGCGGGATTCAGGACTTCTGCACGGCTGACTTGACGAGTTTCTGAAATTCAGGGTCTTCGCGCAGGCAGGCAAGATCGTCGTCGCGAGCGGCGTAATCCCGATTTCGATATCCCGCCTCGATCGCGCGACGGAACATCGCCAGGGCCTCGGGCTTCATATTCAGCACGCCATACGTGCAAGCAGCGTTGTAGAGCGACAACGAATCCTTAGGCCGCAAGGCCACGGCCTTCTCCGCGGCCGCAACCGCTTCGCGCGACTTCCCGGCGCGACTGTAATTCGCCGCGAGCAGGCTGAGCGCGCGAACATCCTCCGGCACCATTTGGAGCTGTCGCTCGAGGACCGTGATGAGCCGCTGTTCGAGCTTTGTCGCGGCGTCGTTTTCGCCCAGCGCTCGCAGCACGTTCGCGTACGGAATGTAAACGTTGTAGTCGTCTCCGCTCACCGCCAGCGCGCGGTCGATCAGTTCGGCCGCTTCCTTCCAGCGATCCGATTCGAAGAGCGCGCGGCCCAGGACGCCGTAGCCTTCCTCGCAATCCGGCTTCAGCTCAATCGCCTTGCGTGCCAAGTTTGCCGCCTCGATGTAATTCTTCTGTACGCAATACAGCCGCGCACGCGCGGAGAGCGCCTCCGGGAGATCCGGCTGCAGCGTAAGCGCGCGCTCGACCGCTCTCAGTCCTCTCTCCATCCACATCGGATCGCCGCCCTGATATTCGGCCATCGCGCCGCAAACGTGCGCGATTCCTGCATAGGCCATTGCAAAGTCGGGGTCGAGGCGGATCGCATGCTGGTACATCTGCATCGCGAATTCGAGATTCGCCATGCGCGCGTACTTCCGGCCGCGCAGCAAATAGTCGTACGCTTCGGGATTCTCGGTCGGCTTGCGCGCGATGACCTGTTCTTCCTGCGGCGATAGCTTGATGCGCAGCGCCTGCGCGATGCTGCGTGCGATTTCTTCCTGCACCTCGAACACGTCCTTCAATTCCCGGTCAAAGCGCTCCGCCCACACCGGATAGTCGCGACCCGTATCCACAAGTTGCGCGTTGATCCGCAGGCGATTGCCCGCGCGGCGAACGCTTCCGGCCAAAACGAAATCCGCGCCCAGCCGCTGGCCGATTTCAGGCGCGGTGAGTTGCGTATCGCGGAACGGCACCACGGTGTTGCGCGGGAAGACGTGCAGACCTTTGATCTTGAGGAGTTCGGTGATGATGTCTTCGGACATACCGTCGCGGAAATATTCGTCGTCCTTCGCGCCGCTCATATTCTCGAAATAAAGCACGGCCAGCGATTTGTCGGTTCGCGGAACGGCAACGGCCGCGCTGCGCCCTGATTCCGATTCGCGCTTGAGGCGCTTCAAATCCGCGCGCATTTCGGCTGCGGTTTGGTAACGCGTCCGGCGCTCTTTTTCAAGCGCGCGGGTGATGATTCGGTCAAGCTCCGGTGCAATCGAAGGATTGAACCGCGCTGGCGCGACCGGAGCCCGGTTCAGAATGGCTTCAAAAATTACTGCCGGAGTGTTTCCATTGAAAGCCGAGCGGCCCGTGGCCATTTCGTAGAGCACAACGCCAAATGAAAACAGATCGCTGCGTCCGTCAATGTCTTCGCCGCGCGCCTGCTCGGGAGACATGTACGCCACCGTGCCCATCGTCGTCCCCGGGCTCGTGAGGCTTTCCGCGCCGATTCCAGCGGTCGGCGCCGAGGAAGCGCTGAGCGTCTCTCCCATTCCCGGCTGCCAGCCTGCGGGCTTGGCCAATCCAAAATCCAGAATCTTCGGCCGTCCCTGCGTGATGAAAATGTTGGCGGGCTTGATGTCGCGATGAACAATCCCCTTGGCGTGCGCGGCATCCAGCGCGTCCGCGATTTGCACGGCAATATCGAGAAGGTCATCGAGAGGCATCGGACGGCCTCCGATCCTTTGGCGCAGCGTCTCACCCTCGAGCAATTCCATGACGATAAATGAACGGCCATCCTGCTCGTCAATGTCATGGATGGTGCAAATATTCGGATGGTTCAGTGCGGAGGCTGCACGAGCCTCGCGCTGAAATCGCTCGAGCGCGCGGGGATCTCTTGAGAGCTCGTCCGGCAGGAATTTCAGAGCCACCTGGCGGCCCAGGCGCAGATCCTCGGCCTTGTAAACCACACCCATTCCGCCGCCGCCAAGCCTGTCGAGAAGCCGGTAATGGGAGATGGTCTCGCTTGGCATCTGAGGAACTCTAAGCAAGCGAAATCCTAGCCCCAAGCGGACATCGAAGTCAACGCGTTACCGCCGTCGAACCGGAAACGAGCTGTTGAAATCCGCGCGCCGGCTGCGCCGGAGAGATGGCGCTTCCCGAAGGGCAGAGTTCCGTGTAAATATGTCCGATTCGACTGGCACCGTTTGGAGCAACTGTTGCCGTTCCGGTTGAATCTCTAGTGTGCGCGACCCATCAGGAGGATGCATGCGCCGTTTGCTCGTGCTCGCAGGACTGCTCGCCATCTCTTCAATCCCCGCGAGCGCGCAGATTACTCCGAAATACGAAGGCGGAGCCGGATTCGATTACACACGACTCGGTCCGCAGTTGCTGACCTCGACGACTTCCACATATCAGCTCCAAATGTTCGGATGGAACGTGAACGGCGTGTATAACTTGCGCAAGCTTTTTGGCGTCGCGTTCGATGTCAGCGGAATTTACAACCGGCAGGTCTCCAGCAGCCCCAACGTCGGGAACGCTACAACGCAGGTTTATCCTTTTCTCGTCGGCCCGCGCTTCTATCCGCTTGGCCACCGCAGGCTGACGCTTTTCGGTCAAATTCTTGTCGGTGGCTCGTATGAACGCCTCAGCGCGCCTGCATTGCCGCCGTTTCCGTCCGCCGTACTGACGAGCACCGGGTTCGCCTGGGAGGGCGGGTTCGGAGTCGACTACAGGCTCAAAGATCATTGGGCCTTGCGACTGATAGAGGTCGATTATCTGGACACCTGGTACAACGGGTCTCCGTCCGGAAGCGAGCGCGCTACGGTCGGAGTCGTCTACCGCTGGGGCGTCGCGGGCACCCACCACCGGAAGAAGAAAAAGTAAGCGCGCAGCGGCGGCGTTCAACTGGCGATTTCCCCAGCGACCGGCTCCCCCTTCCTGGCCTCACGCTTCGATATACCAGGGCACATTGATCAGCACGATGTTCCGGCTTCCCTTGAGCAGAAGGAACGCCTTCAGCAGCTCCGCGCGCTGATTGTGCAGCGGGTAGTGATACCAGTGCCGCTCGACGAGTTCCGGCACGATCACCGCGATTTGCCGTCCGGGATTTTGCGCCTCAGTTTCGAGCACATACTCCAGAATCGGTTTCAGGACCAGCCGGTACGGCGACGGCAGCGTGACCAGCGCCGGCGGCTGGCCGCCCGCTTTGACCACCGGGTCGTCAACAAGCCGCTTCCAGTTATCTCGCAGCTCGTTGGTATCGTCCTCCATCCCCACGTGCACCGCGTGGATATCCGGAGAAAACGTGATTGCAAACTGCAGCGCCCGTTGCGATATCGTGGACCAGGACTGGATGGGAACGATGACGATCGGCGCGCCCAGATTATCGACGAACAGCGGCGCGGTCAGCTCCGTTTCCTCGGCCACCGCAGCATAATGACGGTGAACCCACAGCATGGTGGCCATCATGCCCGCAATGAGCAGAATGCTGACCCACGCGCCGGCGGTGAATTTCGCCAAAACCACGACGATAAGCGTCACGCCCGTTGCCACTGCGCCCAGGCCGTTAATCAGCATGCTTTGAACTGCGCCGCGTCCACCGGTCTTGCGCCAGTGGCCGACCATCCCCGCCTGCGAGAGCGTGAACGCCAGAAACGCGCCGATGGCGAATAGCGGTATCAGGTTGTCGGTGACGCCGCGAAACATCACCAGCAAAATCGCCGAGAGAATCGCGAGCACAAGAATTCCCTGAGAATAGACCAGCCGCCGGCCGCGGAATCCCAGGGAGTGCGGCAGAAATCCGTTTTGCGCCACGGCCTTGCACAGCCGCGGAAAATCGGCAAACGCCGTGTTAGCCGAAAGCGAAAGGATGATGAGAACGGAGCCGATCGTGAAGTAGTAAAACCAGCCGCGGCCGGAGACCGCAGCCACGAGAATGGAAAGAACGCTCTGATAGCCGGGCATGCCGGGGTCAGTGGCCTGAATGCCATAGGCTCGGACGAGATACGCGATGCCGGCGAGCAGAATGATCAGGAGCCCGATGATCACCGTGAGCGTCCGCTGGGCGTTTCGCACCGTCGGCTCCCGGAAAGCGCGGACGCCGTTGCTGACGGCTTCGACGCCCGTCATCGCTGTGCAGCCGTTCGCAAAAACCTGCAGCAAGAGCCACAAACTGACCGACGCCGTGACCGGAAGGGCAAAAACCGGCGGCGCAACCACCGCAACTGGATGCCCGGACGCCAGAACGGACTTCGATACTCCGATGATAATGGCCACCAGCAGCGAACCGAGAAACGCATACGTGGGAACCATGAAGACGATGCCGGCTTCGCGCACGCCCCGAAGATTCACGACCGTGATGATCGCAAGAATGCCCAGGCAGATGATGAGCGTGTGTGGCTGCAGCCGCGGCGCTGCGGAGACCAGCGCGCCGACTCCCGCCGAAATCCCCACGGCCACCACTAGCACGTAATCGAGCATCAGCGCTGCGGCAGCGAGCAGGCCCATGTGTCTGCCGAGGTTCTCCGATGCAACCGTGTACGAGCCCCCTCCGCCCGGATAGGCCGCGATCGTCTGGCGATAAGAAAAATACACAATGGTAAGCAGCACGATGATGCTGAGGCTGACCGGCACGATGTAGGCGACCCCGGCGGCGCCCAGCGGGATCAACAGCGTCAGCGCAGCTTCTGGGCCGTACGCGGCAGAGCTCAGCGCGTCGAGGCCGAAAATTGGAATCCCGGTAGTCGCTCCGATTTGCTCGCCGCGCTCATCGGAAGTCGCCAGGCGCTTCCCGAGAATGACGTCCACAACATTCATGCGGCTCCCCCTGGTCGAGCTAAAGAAGTAGGCCTGTCAAAAATGGAGCCAGAGTGTAATCCGAGGATGTTACAAATGGAAGAATGGCGGGCGCGATGCGAGCGCTGCGCTTCGTCTGCGGCGCCTGTCGTCTTGCGTGGCGCGGGCTTCCAGCCCGCGTCTTTCTTTCCCAGACCGAATTCAAGCTCACGGAAATCGAACGCAGCCGCCAAGTGTGAGGAATACCACCGGTGCTTCTTGTCTATTTCGAAGGCGTCCCGGTCGGTGCCAGATTGGTCGTCAGCTTCACACTCGGCGGCGGCGAGCCCGGCGCCTGGACTTTCGTTTCTTTGTGAATGGCGTCCAACAACTCTCGCGTCATCCGTTCATCGATCTCGCCTGCATGCACCAGGTCTACCGGGTAACGCACGACGACTTCGAGGCCCGTCGGCGTGTAATGCAGGCGAGTTGTCGGCTGAAGCGGGCTCACCGATGTGGCCGAGAGCACGGTCTCCATCTGCAAACGCTGCCGTTCCAACTCGTCGCGGTACACGGAAAAGACCTTATCCACTGCATCTCGCACACGTTTCTCGATCGCGTTCCAATCGCTTCCCGCCGGAAGCGTCAGCGCCAGTTCATGCCAATCAAAGTCGGTTCCAGGGATCTGCTTGAAGAGGCCCAAGCCCGACTGGAAGACCACCGAATTCGCGAACGCCACGACGCGCCCGCTCGGAGAACTCGATCCACCGCTACCGATTTCGAGCATATGCAGCCGTACGAACCCGACTTCCACAACCTCGCCGTTAACACCTGCAATCTGCACTCGATCGCCGACGCGGACTCCGTATTTCCCGATCAGGAAGAAATATCCGGCGATGGAGAGAATCACGTTCTGCAGCGCGACGGCCACGCCGGCGGTCAAAAGGCCCGCAAACGTCGCAAGTGCGGTCAGTTCACTCGCAAATGCGAACCCGATTACCACGATCAACATGAACGACAATGCGATCCGGCGAAGAAGCAGGAGTTGGTATCTCCGCCGGTAATCGCGCACGTATCGAATTATCCCGCGGCGCCAGATTTCTCCCAGCCCGAAAATAATTCCGAGGATCACCCCGAAAAAGATCAGCCTCACAAACAAATTCTTGAGCGCCGTCGAATACTCGGCCTTCACTCCGCGCTGCCAGTCAACAATATTGCTGCGATACACATTGAGCAGGATTCGCATTTTGCTCAACGGCAGCACGCGGGCCGACGTCTGCTTGAATTGCGCGGTCAGGTTGTCGAGTTCGATCTTGTGCTGCGCGAGAACTTTCGCATCTGTCGAAGATCCTTGCGCGTCCAGAGAATCGCCCTGCTTCGAGAGATCTCTCAGGGCGTTTATCAGCGGCGTTCGAAATTGATCCGCGCTCTGATTGAGAGCATCGGTGGCTCGAATTCGATCTCGAAGCGTGTCTACATTTCGCTGGAGGACAAGCAATTGCGATACCAGGCCCCAGAGACCGGTGGGCTGAGGGTTCTGCGACGCAGCGTGAGACGTTGAATTCGTCTCCGTGGTCGCTGCGGTGTTGCCGCTCTTCGCGGTTGCCGGGGTCGCCGAGGCCGCTGGTATCCCGCGCGCGAGCGCTTCGATCTGCGCCCGCACGTTGGCCTTACCTTCACCCGCTGTGCCGGCTTCGGCGGCGAATTCGACCATGTTATCCACGGCCTCTTTGCGGGCGTTGGCCAGATCCAGCGCGCTTTGCGTCTCGGCGATCGTCGCCTCCAATTGTTGGCGCTTTCGTCCCGTCGCAGATTGCATGGCCTGTCGCTCGGATCCGATTTTCCCCTGCAATTGCTGCACTTCCTGGCCGAGTTGCTGCGATAGCTGTGTAAGCGAGACGGATTGCGGCGCGTTGGGGTTCTGGCTCGATGCCTGCTCCGCGCCGGTTGGATTGGGAATCGAGGAGGCTTCAGCTCTTGCAAACTCAAATGCCTGCTGAATAATCTGGTCCGCTATCTGATGATTTCCGCTGACAAGCAGCAAGTCGCTTGGCCCGGACGCCACTTGTTGCTCAACGATGGCCCCGTGATACCAGTTGACCGTTTGATCCAGGAATTGAAGTAATGTCCCTCCGTCGGGTTGAGCCGCGAACATCTCGTACGGCACACCGATAAAAAGCGCCGCTGACATCGCGAACGCGAGAAGTCCCGCAGTGATTCGCACAAATTTCGACTGCGCGGCCTGCGGGAAACAGGACTCAGTGCGCATCATCAATTTCCGCGGAACAAACTTTCGAGCATCTAAACTCCCGATTGTACCGCTTGGAGCAGGCAGGCCGGGCGGACCCCCTTACGCGCCAATTAGATGCAAATCGCGTTGTCGCGGTGCGCTGGCCAACAGATCGGCGAATGATCCGCTATGGTGCATTTGCCGACAGCATTCCACGCCATCCGCCCAACTTTCCGGCTCTGCGTGTAAGAAGTTCCAGACGGACTTCGTGCGCGGCCAGGCGCATCGCATTCTACTCTGTTGACTAAGCCATTCAATGCCAAATGGTTAGCGCCAATTTCAAGCCGCCGGTTCGTGTGGCTCGCAACTTGCATCTCCCCGTAACGAACTGAGCACTAACCAGAGCCAAAAATCGTTTTGTACCAGAGACGCAGTATTGCACTGCCCGAGCGCGAACCATAAGCTGCTAACTTCCAGAGGTTTGGAGGCCTGTTCAAGCCATGAATCTCACGAACGTTACTGAAACCAGGATGCCAGCGAAAGAGTCCAAGCGCATAGGGAGGTGGGGGATGGCCGAGCTACGTCTCTTAGTCGCAGACGATCACGAAATCGTGCGTACGGGCGTCCGGTCATTGCTCGAGAAACAGCCGGGCTGGAAAGTCCAGGCCGAGGCTGTAGACGGGCGTGACGCCGTTGCGAAGGTGAAAGAGCTCAAGCCGGATATCGCGGTGCTCGACATTTCGATGCCCTCTCTCAATGGCCTCGAAGCCACCCGCCAGATCGTGAAAGACGCGGGCGACACGAAAGTCCTGATTCTCACCATGCACGAGTCCGAACCATTGATTCGAGAAGTGCTCGATGCAGGCGCCCAGGGTTACATTCTCAAAAATGATACCGGCCGCGACCTTGTCGCCGCCATCGACGCGCTTCAAAGAAACAAGACCTTTTTCACTTCAAAAGTCGCACGCATGGTCCTCGACGGTTACTTGCGCAAGGGCTCTGCGCCCAAAGAAGGCGGCCCGCGGAAAGCTCTCTTGACCGCGCGGCAACGCGAGATCGTTCAGCTCATCGCCGAAGGAAAGAGCAGCAAGGAAGTCGCGGTCGCACTGGGTCTCAGCGTGAAGACGGCTGAAACTCATCGCGCGAATATCATGCGGCGCCTGGACTGCCACTCCGTGAGCGAGCTGGTGCGCTACGCGATCCGTAACGAAATCGTGCAGCCCTAATCACTATCCAAAAACTCTTTCCTCGAGCAGTCATTTCGTTGCGCGAGTGTATCCGCAGCTTCGGAGACGTTCATGTTCAGCCACTACTCTCCAAATCTGAAGCGCCGGCCAGCTCTCGCCCCATGCTTCCGCGGTGTTGCCTCGCGTCGCAAAATGCGAATGTGGGTACTCCCGTCGAGCCTTCTCGCCTACGTGTCATCCCCTCGGGAACTCAATGATTTACGGTATGTTCCTGCAACGCGCGTTCGTGGTTTCCTTCGAGACGCAGCCGCTTCAGCCCGGCGACTCGCACTGCCATTAAATTCCGGACTCGCTCCGGAGACATCAAGGAAAGAGGCCACGATGAACTGGGATCAATTCGAAGGCAAATGGAAGCAGTACGCGGGAAAGGTGAGAGAGAAGTGGGGCAAGCTCACCGACAGCGACATCGAAGTCATCCACGGAAAGCGCGACCAGCTTATCGGACGAATCCAGGAACGTTACGGAATCGTGAGAGAAGCAGCTCAAAAACAGGTTGATGAGTTCGTGAATCAGCTGGCGGCCGAACAGACCGCCGAAGTGGCCGCCGAAAAACGCAGCAGCCGCGCCGCCCATCGCAACGGTTGATGGCGGATAACGGCACGCCGGGCTTTCGAGCGCCCTTCGCGTCCGCCTTGATTGGATCGAACCTGCTCGGCGCTCGAACTGCGGCGATCAATCGCCTCAACTTTCGAGCAGGTGAAAGAAGAATCACAATTCAAGCTCCATCGAAAAAATACGAGCACGCATTCAAACACACGAGGTGATACGTGAGCCAGTCAATGACTCTTGCCAGGAGTTCTTTTGGTGTACGGCCAGCTGAAACGATAACGTCACGGCGTGCCGGATCCGGTCCGCGGCGAAATAGAAATATTCTTACGCTTGAGAAAAAGAATGACGACGTATTCCCTGTGAGTCTCGCCAACGCGCAGCAACTCGTCTATCGGCTTGCGCTGCGCATCACGCGAAACCAAGAAGACGCCGAGGATGCTCAGCAGGAAGCGCTTCTGAAAGCCTATCGCAATCTCGATCAGTTCCAGGGGCGTTCGCGATTCACCACCTGGCTTTCCAGCATCGCCATCAACGAAGCGCTGATGTTCCGGCGCAAGCATCGCAATGTGATCCAGATCCAATTCGAGGATTATCTTTCTCAAAGCAAGAGCAAGGATGCGCCCTCGACGATCGAATGGAACTCCACGCTCGAGAGCGCCGAGGAAGACTATCTGCGGAAGGAACTTGGCGCGATCGTATCCGACGCGTTGGCCAAGCTGAGCCCGTTGAGTCGCGACGTTTTTGTCTTGCGCGCCTTGAAGGAACTCTCAACCACCGAAACCGCGGAAGCGCTGGGCGTCTCGATCGGCGTCGTGAAAACCCGGCTGCGGCGCGCGCGGCTTCAACTGCGCAAGCTCCTACGGCGCACGTGGGAGAGCAATTCCGATTCGTCATCTGTCGCATGGGTTGGACATCGGCAGCACACTTCCTGTGCATCGATGTGAATTCCGGGCAGGCCCGTGCCGCGTCAAGCTCGGGCCTGCGTGTCTCCGCGCTTCGGTCGTTCTTCGCCCGCGCCTAAATCCCTGTGCGCTCGTGATTTAAACATTGCCGGACAATTCTTACCCCGGAAAATGCCTACAGCGTCTCCCGCGTCCCGCCTACGCGCTCAAGCGTATGTTCGGATTCGCTGCGCCGTGTTGCACTTAGCGGGTGCGCATCATCGCGGATGACACCCAACGCGGGTCATCGCGCTCAATGCCACGCCCAGCAATCTGCCGAAGGAGGATCAGAGATGAAGTCATTCAAAATACTGGCGCTCACTGCGCTGGTGGCGTTATTCGGCGCGCTTTCGCTGAGCCGCGTCAATGCGGACACGTGGGACAAAGCCACGACTGTCACCGTGAACGAGCCGGTGCAGATTCCAGGAACGGTTCTGCAGCCCGGCACCTATACATTCACGCTTTTCGATAGCCAATCCAACCGTCATGTCGTTCAGGTCTTCAATCAAGACCGGACGCAACTCATCGCCACCGTCATGGCCATTCCGAACTACCAACTGCAGCCCGCCGGCAAAACGATTCTTGAATTTGCCGAGCGGCCCACAGGGCAACCGGTAGCTCTCGAAGCCTGGTTCTATCCCGGCGACAATTTCGGACAGGAATTCGTCTATCCGAAAGATGAAGCGACTCAATTGTCGCAGGCCAATGGAGTGAACGTGCCTTCGCTGTCTGATCAGGATGCGACCGCTGAAACGCAGCCGCCGAGCCCGGCGCCAGTGTCCGATGAACCGGCCGTGAGCAACTCCGGTCCGTCCGCGAAACCCGAACCCGCAGCCACTCCCACAGCTGAGCAGCCAGCGCCAGCGCCAATGAGCGCTCAGGATCAAACACCGCAAACGCAGTCACCGAGTGATACGGCTTCGGATACTTCATCGCAGCCCCAAACAACCGATAAACAGCTTCCCAAGACTGCCAGCGACGTCCCGCTTGTCGGACTCGTAGGGCTTATCAGCCTTGGTGGAGCACTGACGCTGCGCCGCCTCTCGCGACGCCAGCTGTCCTAGCGTTTGAAAGCCCGAACTCTGGCGCCCGCGGACAATCACCGATCGGGCGCCAGACGTTCGCCCCTCACGAAAGCGCTCGGGTCGTGCGTTGACAGTGAGGAGAGTCAAAATTGACATCACAACTTCCAGGTTCCGAGATTCCTCCAAGACACGCGGGAGCGCGTGCCGCGACGTGGCGGCACGGAAAGACGGCCGCAGCCTTGGAAGGAATATGCTGGGGCATTGCCGTCCTTGCTCTCGGTTGGTTTTGTTTCGTTCACGCCGATAGTTTTGTCTTTCAGGCAAACGCGGCTCGCAAACTCGACGCGCTTCTTCACGCCAATTCGAAACCGGCGGCGCTGGGGATTCAGGATGTGCCTGCGGGCACCCCTCTTGGGCGCATCGAAATTCCGCATCTTCGGCTCTCCGCCGTTGTGGTGCAAGGCGACGATGATTTGTCGTTGCGGCGCGCCGTCGGACACATTCCCGGCACGGCGCTCCCGGGCGATTCGGGCAACGTTGTCCTCGCGGCACACCGGGATTCATTTTTTCGCGGCCTCGGTAAGCTCCACACCGGCGATTTGATCGTTCTGAAAGATGCGCGTGGCACCCAGCGCTATCGGGTGGCGCTTGCCGCTGTTGTCGCTCAAGACGACGTTGATGTCCTCAAGCCATCCAATTCCAGCGTGTTGACGCTGGTCACTTGCTATCCATTCCGTTACATCGGCTCAGCGCCGGATCGCTACGTCGTCTCGGCGTCGCAGGTAAGTGGAAACGCGGGAGCGAACGGCACACGAGATGGACTATGACGCCGCTGATTCTAAAAGGACGGAGCCGAGAAGATTCTTCCAGTACCAGTACGGGCGAGCGGGGACCGCATCGTTGCGACGAAATGCCGTAAATCTTTGGCGTAAAAAGGTTTGTGTTAATTACGCCGTGCTGGTGGGCTTCGTGCACCTTAAGTCCACGAAGCCTCTCAGGCCTGACCGTTGAACCATGCCGGCGCGCCAACGCCTGGCGCGAGTCGAAACGAAATTCTTGCAGCAACTTTCAGAGAGGAGAAAAAGGATGAAGAAAGTTTTAACGGGTGCGATAGGCGCTCTTCTGGTGGGACTTCTGATCGGTTTGCCGATCACGCCGGCTCGTGCGAACGACGAGCAGAAAGACCAGGACCGGATACGATCCGCGGGTGTAACCCTGACGGAGATCCTGAATGTTCCCGATGACATTCCTCAGGATCTTCTCGACAGAGCCGATTGTGTGGTGGTATTCCCATCGGTGCTGAAAGCCGCATTCGTCGTCGGCGCGAGCTATGGCCGAGGCGTAATGAGCTGCCGGCAAGGTCCTAATTACGAAGGCCAGTGGGGCGCACCCACAATGATGGCGCTCGAGGGCGGCAGCTTCGGCCTGCAACTCGGCGCGGAAGCGACCGACTTCGTTCTTCTGGTCATGAATGATCGCGGCGCGAACGGAATCCTCGAGAGCAAAGTCAAACTGGGCGGCGATGCCTCGGTGGCCGCCGGACCAATCGGCCGCGACGCTTCCGCTGAAACCGACGCCTCGCTGCGAGCCGAGATTCTCAGCTACTCACGAGCGCGCGGCGTATTCGCGGGCGTTTCGCTCGAGGGCTCGACGATTCGTCCCGATAACGATGCCAACGAACGAATCTACGGAAGAAAGCTCCCCGCGAGGGAAATCGTGCTCACGGGCACAGTAACCGCGCCTCCCGAGGCGGCGCAGCTCATTTCAACTTTGGACGCGAAGACGCCCAAGCACCATCACTCGTAATTGAACGAACCGTCCCAGTTTCCGAAAGGCAGGTGAAAGGCAGATTGCGATTTCAGCTCGCGGAAGATTCACAGCGCGTTGTGATTTGCAGCGCGCTGTGAATCCGCGGGTAAGAACGATACCAATTCCCGCAGGCGATTTTGATCTTCATGGAGGCATACGTGAAATTTCGATCGGCAATCGGCACAGCAGCATTGCTTTTGATTTTTGGAACCGCGGCGCAGGTCTATGCGCAGGACCAACCCGCTGACAAGCCTGACCATCAGCAGGACGACGCCAAACCAAAGGACGCCAAACCGCCAGAAGACGCCAAACCCCCAAAGGACGCCAACCCTCCGAAGGACGCGAAGCCGTCAAAAACTCAGGACGAGACCAAACCGGCGAAGGACGAGAAGCAAGCCAATCCTCCGAAGCAGGACAATAAAAAGGCCGCGGCGCCTGCTCAATCCCACCCGGCGCAGGCCAACGGCGGTGGCCGTATTCCTGACGACAAATTCAAGGCGCACTTCGGCCAGAATCATAGATTCCGGATTGGACATCCGACGGTCGTGAATGGCGCTCAGCGCTTTCAGTACGGCGGCTATTGGTTCGAGTTCTCTCAACCCTGGCCATCCGGATGGGCCTATACCGACCAGTTCTATATTATTTTCGTCGACGGAGCCTACTACCTGTGCGATCCGAATTATCCGGGCGTACAGCTGGCGATCATCGTCGTGGTATAGAGATCGCCCGCACGAAGGCGGTGACCGAGGAAAAGTGCTTTGCACATTTCACTCTCTGGTGTCAGGATGACGGACAGCCGTCATCCTGGCCGGAGGGTGGCGAGCCAATTTGCCGTTGACTTCGACTGCGAGGCGCAACTCGTGGCGACACGCATGTTGGGAGTGACCTGGAAGCTGACTGCGGCGGGGATATGTTTATTCGGATTTGCGGCGGCAGCTCACTCCAGCGAGCCGATCGTCTTGCTCTCCACCAACCGGATTAACTTCGGTACTCAAATTCAAGGGACCAACAGCACACCGCAACCTGTAGCCCTTACCAATAACGGCGATGGCGAGTTGACGATTACGTCGTTCACATTCAGCGGGCAAAACAGCAATGAATTTCGGCAAACCAATAACTGTCCGGTTTCGCCCCTGACTCTCGCGGCTGGCGCGAGTTGCACGATCCAGGTTGTATTTCGACCGAGGTCCATCGGAGGTTTGACCGCCTCGCTGGCGATCGCCGACAACGCTTCCGGAAGTCCCCAGAGCATCAGCCTCACGGGCAGCGCGACCGCTCCCGCCGCGGTCGCGGTTCTGACGCCGGAAACTCTGGCGTTTGAAAACCAGCCCTCTGGATCGTCGAGCGGCGTGCTGGTTGCAACCCTGACGAACGCGGGAAGCGCGATGCTCAATATCAGTTCCCCGATTCAAATCAGCGGGCCGTCCGCGGCCGACTTTCACCTGCAACGGATTGTCAACGGATGTCCCTACGACTCCGGCCAGATCCCGCCGAGGGGAAAATGTGGAATTGGTGTCGTCTTCGCGCCGACGACGGCCGGATCCAAGAGCGCTCAGGTGGTCATCGAGGATGATGCGAGTGGCAGCCCTCACTCGATTGCGCTCAGTGGGACGGGCGTCGCAGGAAGAGATTAGCGTTCTCGGGATGCGGCCTCCGGAGAATGCATCGGGTAGCCTCTATGAAGTCACTCTCGCTTAACGAGCTCCTGGAACAATTGGGCAGCAGTTGCGTGAGAAGGGCTCAAGGAAGTTCGTGACCCCTTCACTCCAGAGAGATGTCGGCATCGCGTTCGCCCTGGCCCTGGCGATCATCATCGCGCTGGGCGCATCGCAGTACCGTGCCTCTCGCAGGCTCGCTCTCGAAAATCAATGGGTCACGCACACTGAGGACGTGCTTCGAGAATTGGCAATCACGCGCGATCGCCAGAACCGCGCAACCGCCAACGCCGAAAGCTTCGTCATCACCGGAGAGGCCAGCTACCTCCAGGCTTTCGCAAAGAACAGCGCCGATTTCACGGAAGAAATCCAGAAATTGCGCAATCTAACTATCGACAATGCCGATCAACAACGCGACCTCGATAGTCTGGCGCCGCTGATCGACGACAGTATTCGCGATCTACAGAACGAAGCCAATGCGCGGACGTTCGGAACTCTCGAAAAGGAACAAGCGATCTCGCTCCAAAACTCTGTTCGGAAATCCCACGCTGACGTGAGTGCGACGCTGACCAGGATGGAACAGGAAGAGTCGCGGCTCCTGCAGCTAAGGAGGGATTCAACCGAGCGCTCCAATCATGAGTCGAACGCGCTGATCCTGATCGGTTGCCTTTCCGCGTTTTTACTTCTGGGCGCCTCGGGCACGGGTCTCTACTTCGATATCTCCGCTCGGCGCCGCGCGGAGGAGAGCAGATCGAAGGCGCTCGCCGACCTTCGCCAGTCCAACGAGCAATTGGCGAAAGAAGCCACCAGAACCGCGGAGGCCCAGCGCTGCCTGCAGGAATCCGAGCGATCGCTGCGCGAGCTTTCGCGCCATCTTCTCCGCTCTCAGGATGAAGAGCGCCGCCGCATCGGCCGTGACATGCACGATAGCGTGGGCCAGTATCTCTCGATGCTCATGATGAAACTCGACTTGCTGGCGGCTCCGGCCGGTTCGAATGGCGCATCGGCAATCCAGGAAGAGCTGCGGGAATGCAGTAAGTTGGCTGAGGAAAGCATCCGGGAAGTGCGAACGATTTCGTACTTGTTGCATCCGCCGTTGTTGGAAGAAATTGGTTTGAAAGCGGCCGTGCCATGGTATTTGGAGGGGTTCACAAAACGCAGCGACATCAAGACCACTTTTGATATTTCTGCCGATTTCGGCCGGCTGCCCGGCGAAATCGAGCTGGCGCTCTTTCGAATTCTGCAGGAAAGCTTGACGAACATTCACAAGCATTCTGGAAGCTCCACCGCGGACGTGCGCCTGTTCCGCAAAAACAGCGAAGTGGTTTTGCAGGTCATTGACTACGGGCGTGGCATCCGTCCGAGCCTATTGGCCGGTTTGGATGGAATCTCTGAAGTCCCCCTGGGCGTGGGCTTGCGCGGAATGAATGAACGCATGCGCCAGCTTGGCGGCCGGCTCGATATACGTGCTACATCTACTGGTACGGTCGTGAATGCGATCGTCCCCGAGCAAGTGTGCCATATAGCAAACCCTGCATAAAATTAGGCATTACCCGCCGGCGCGCGCGTGCATCAGATTTGCGAAGCTGGAGTCCCTGTGGGCGTGCGAATCGTACTGGCGGACGATCACGAAGTAGTGCGCGAGGGCGTGACGAAACTCTTCGCGGCCTCGCGACCGGACTGGATGGTCTGTGAAGAGGCAGCCGACGGCATCCATGCTCTCCGGGCAATCCGCGATTTGAAACCGGACGTTGCTGTGCTCGACATCACCATGCCAGGCCTGAGTGGATTCGAGGTTGCCACACACGTCAGAAAACTTGGGCTTCCCTGCCGCCTGCTCATATTCACTGGACACGAGTTCGACGGGATTGCCGGCGAAGTTTCACGAGTCGGCGCGCACGGTTACGTCCTAAAATCCGAAGTCACCCGCAATCTCGTTGTCGCAATTGATGCTCTCCTGGAGGGGCGCACTTTTTATGGTACACCGCCAGGACCTTCGCAGAGGCGCTTCCACGCGGCCAAATCGCAATCAGCGCATGCTTTCGGCCCGGGTTTGCATCGCCACTCGACTTAAAGTCTTCGCCCGCATCGTTTTGGATTCCCTGTTTGCAGGTGATGTCTTTCTCGTCCCTTACATTCACTCCCCCGAACGGATACATGAGTCGCCGTATTGTCTGCCCGATGCCTCTATCCCAGAATGTGCCCCGGGAGAAGTTAGGTCAGCCGCGTAGCGCTTTTACTTTATAGAGGGCTGGGGAACGCGGTTGACCACTTCTCCCGCCAATTTTTTAGCCTGACTCGCCCGTTCCTTCCATCCACTACTCATCTGCCAGCCGCCTCGCTTTTTTGCCCGTGATGTTCCACGTGAAGCCGGCCGCGCAAGCCAGTTCCCCGCCGCAATCCCCCGGGTTGCTCGGCCTGAGTGGTTCCTCTATCCTTGGCATTCGAATCGCACTGGGCACGGATTTGAAGGAGCGGAGAGAGTGAACGAAGCCTCGCACGCATCAGCAGTAGTGCTGGCCGCAGGAACTTCTTCGCGGATGGGCACGGCGAAGCAATTGCTGCCGATCGATGGCCGCCCGCTGCTCCAGCACGTGATTGAGAGCGCTCGCGCCTCCGGAGCCAGCGAAATCATTCTGGTTCTGGGCCACTCCGCCGACGCCATCCAGGCCGTGCTGGATTTGCAGAGTGTCCGCGTGGTGTTGAATGAAGACTATTCGCAGGGCATGGGCACGTCGTTGAAGGCGGGCCTTTCGGCAATCAGCGCACATGTCGAGGCAGCCATCATCCTTCTCGCGGATCAACCGTTCGTCCGCGCGGCGACGCTCGATCAATTGATTGCGGAGCACGCGCGCACTCACGCTCAAATTGTGATTCCCACGTATCGAGGGTTTCGTGGCAATCCGGTGCTTCTGGATCGCTCGGTCTTCCCGGAAGTGATGGGCCTCAAGGGCGACACAGGCTGCCGCGCCATTTTCGGAGATCATCCGAATGGAATCGTGAAGCTGCCTGTGGAAGACGTGGGCATCCTTCTCGATATCGACCAGCAAAGCGATTACGAAAAACTGCGCAGCGCACGGAGTCGCGCGGAGCGGGAGCAATCGCTTTTACAATCTGCGGATCTGGAAGGCAGACAGCTCCGCGAGAGCGCGGAGGATGCATCCGCACAGCCGGAATTAATCATCGTCGGCAAAGACGAAATGGCGCTGACGCTGGCGGGCTTTGCGCGGCTCCTGGGGTTCAGCATTACGTTCGTCGATCCGTTGCTCGGCGCAGCAGATTTGCCTCCGGCGGATCGTGTGCTTCACGTTTTGGATTTTTCGCGGCTCGCGCCGAATATGGATCGTCACGTTGTTGTGGCAAGCCGTGGCGCCTGCGACGAGGAGGCGGTCGAGCAGGCCCTGGCTGCAAATAGCGCCTACGTCGGGCTGGTCGCCAATCGAAAACGAGGGGAAGAAGTGCTTCGGGGTCTGCGGACGAAAGGCGTGCCTCGGGAAAAATTGGAGAGCGTGAGAGTTCCCGCGGGCCTCGAAATCGGTGCCGAAGGCCCCAGAGAAATCGCTCTCAGCATCATGGCGGAGATTGTTGCCGAACGCAAAAAACGGTCAAGCGCGCCGCGCAGTTCGGCAAACCGGGCTTAGATACAGCGATCGTCGCCGCGTTGAGTTCGACTAAGGACCGAAACGTACTTCAATCACTCGCTGGGGCCGTGTCGCACTGCGAAATCACTTTGTCGAAGACGTCCCGAGCCAGTGAAGGATCGGTGTCGCGGCGATCGAGCGGCTTGATCGTCCCGCCGCACCGCAGCGCCACGATTTGACTGATGATGCTGAGCGCGATTTCTTCAGGAGTCGTCGCGCCCAGATCGATGCCAGCGGGCGCGCAAATTTTCGCCAGCTTATCTTCCATGACGTCTTCCGCCGCAAGGTAATCCAGCACGAGCCTGGCGCGATGGTGGCTGGCGATCAGCGCCACGTACGCCGCTTCTCCCGCAAGCGCTTTTTGCAGCCACAGATGATCGTTCTTGTGTTGCGTGGCAATGACGACGGAAGTATTCGGGCCAATCGGCGTCTCGCTGCGATCGAAATCTTCGGCGATCACCTTCTCTGCACGAGGAAAAGATGCGGGGTCGGCGCCGGGATCATTCACGATGACGCGGAAGCCGAGCAAATCTCCCAACGTGGCCAATGTTTCCGCGATCCGTCCGTGGCCCACAATCAAAAGTTCAGGCTTCGGCAGAACCGGCTCGATGTAGACGTCCATTTTGCCTCCGCACGGCATTCCCACACCGAGAAGCTCGTCGGTCATGTCCAGAGTGATGGACACGGGCAGACCCAGCTTAATGCAGCGCATGGCTTCGCTGCGTACGGCGCTTTCCGCGCATCCTCCGCCAACCCAGCCCAGCAGCAGCCTTCCCTGCGCGTCGATGATTGCTTTGGAGCCGCGCCCAGCCGATGACGAGCCCTCCACGCGAACGACGGTGGCCACGGCAAAGGACACTCCTTGAGCGGCGAGTTTGGCGGCCTTGGCATAAAGTTCCGAGGACATGGCGTTACGCTATGATAGTGCCATCAGGAACGAGAATACAATCGAGGCGGGGCGGCCCTTGTACAGCGAAAAAATCCGCGACCATTACGCCAAGCCGCGCAACGCCGGCGCGATCGCCGAGCCTTCGGGCAAAGCCATCGTCAAAAGTCCGGTGGATAGCGACACCGTTCTGATTACGCTGCGAATCGAAAATGGTGTGATTCGGGATGTGAAATTCAAATGCATGGGATGCGCTGTGGCGATTGCGTGCTCTTCGATTGCGACGGAGATGGTGCTGGGAAAGAAAGTCGAGGAAGCGGCACAAATCTCGGAGAAGGCAGTGGCGGATTCGCTCGACGGCATCCCCGAATATAAGATGCGCTGCAGCAATCTTGCGCCAGAGGCGATTCGCAAAGCGATTGAGGACTGGAGAACACGAGAAACCGCTCCGAAATGAAGGTGCGCCGAAACTGCAAGAGGGCGGAGCACCGGGACTACGCGTTCATTTAGCGGTTCGCCAGCGTGGCAATTTCTCCCAAACCTAAGAGACGCTCGTCTGCAGTCACGAGAACCAAGTCCAGCAAGCAGGCCGTGGCCGCCAGGAAACGATCGGCGGGATCCTGATGCGGAAGGGGCAGTTCGTGAGCCGCAAGAACGATTTCGTGAGTCAGCGGAGCTTCGCGAAAGCGAGCTGACGAGTTCGCCACCCACTCTCGTACATTGGACTTGGAGCTGAATCTTGCCTTTCGCAAAGAGCAGCAGCGCCTCCCATGTGCTAACGGGCGATAACCAAAGCTGGTTGCCCCGGTCTTGTAGTTCTCGCTGAACGCGTCGCGAGAGACGCTCTGGTTCTGACAAGCTCCATAACCAGATATGGGTGTCTAAAAGCAATCTCACTTCTTCAGGACCTCAATATCGCGAATATCGATCACGGGGGATACGATATCTCCGCTGATCTTCATGACGTCCGACATCGACCCAAGCCAGCCCCTGTCTTCAACATCTGGAAACGCGGGGACGACGTCGGCCAGGGGCTTCCCACGCCGGGTCACTCGAATCGGAATTTTGGTCTTGCGTACCTCTTCCAAGAGCGAGAGGCACTTCGCCTTGAACTCGGAAACTGCAATCTTATGGATTGACGGCCTTTGTCGGCGCGGCATGCTGATTCCTCCATCTGACCACTCTAATATATCATGGTCATTACATGTGGTCTTCTCAAGCACCCGTGAATCTCGCGGGTGCGGTGGAGCAGGCACTCAGGGCAAGCCCTTCGCGCCTTGGGACGAGGCGGCGCGACGATAAATCAACCGCCCTTTGCGAGTTCCATCAAGCGCCCGTCGTGTGTTACCTTACCCACGCGCCTCCGGTCCATTCAATTCCCGCCTTCCGCAGACATTGCGGAACCCCCGGAGAACAGAGAGGTAGACGATGATTCCGCCATCCTTTGAATATCTCAGGCCGAGGACAATTCCCGAGGCGATCGCGCTGCTCACCCAATATGGCGACGAAGCCAAAATTCTGAGCGGCGGGCAGAGCCTGATTCCGATGATGAAGCTGCGGCTCGCACGCCCCGGCTATCTGATCGACATCAATCGCATTCCGGGGTTGTCGTACGTGAAGGAAGAAGGCGGCTTCCTCAAGATCGGCGGCCTGACGCGCGAAGCGGAGCTCGAAGCTGCTCCCATAATTCACGCGAAATATCCCATCATCGTGGATACCACGCACGTGATCGCCGATCCGCAAGTCCGCAATCTCGCGACCGTGGGCGGAAATCTCGCGCACGGAGATCCCGCGAACGATCATCCGGCAACGATGCTGGCCCTGGGCGCACAAGTTGTGGCAACGGGGCCGCGCGGCGAGCGAATCGTACCGATTGAGGAGTTTTTTGTGTCTCTCTTCAGCACCGCTCTGAAGCCGGACGAAATTCTGACGGAGATCCGCATTCCCGCGGCTCCGGCGCGCAGCGGAGGCGGCTACTTCAAGCTCGAGCGCAAGGTGGGAGATTTCGCAACAGCGGCCGTGGCGGCGCAACTGACCGTGGACGCGAACGGCGTAGCGCAAAAAGTGGGCATCGGACTTACGAACGTCGGCCCCAAGCCGATCAAGGCCAAAATAGCTGAGGATTTTCTGCGCGGTAAGAAAGTGGATGCGGCCACCATCGCGCAAGCCGCGCAGTTCGCCGCGGACGAGTCGCAGCCCAGCGCCGATCTTCGCGGTCCGGCCGAATACAAGAAGGGATTGGTGAAGGAGCTCGCCAAGCGCGCCCTGACGCGCGCTTGGGAACGCGCAACGAAGTAGCTCGGAATCGCAGCCAAGGAGCTGGCCATGGCAAAGAAGCAGACGGTACGCGTGAAAGTGAATGGGCGGGACCGCCAAGCGGAGGTCGAGCCGCGGCTGCTCCTGATTCACTACATCCGCGAAAGCCTCGAGCTGACCGGCACGCACATCGGTTGCGACACGAGCCATTGCGGCGCGTGCACCGTGATCCTGAACGGCAAGACGATAAAGTCGTGCACCATGTTTGCCGTACAGGCCGACGGCGGCGAGATCATGACGGTGGAAGGACTGATGAAGGGCGCCGACCTGCACCCGCTGCAGCAAGGCTTCAAAGAAGAGCACGGATTGCAGTGCGGATTCTGCACGCCGGGAATGCTGATGTCGTCATACGTGCTTCTGCGACACAATCCCAATCCCAGCGAGGAAGAAATCCGTTGGGGCATTTCCGGAAATCTGTGCCGGTGCACGGGATATCAAAATATCGTCAAGGCCGTACAGTTTGCGGCGCAGAAAATGTCGGAAAGAGTGCTGGAAGAGGTGGCGAAATGATTCACAAAACTTCTCCCGAAGTCGGCGGGATGGGTCACTCCCTCAAGCGCAAGGAGGATCTGCGCTTCATCCAGGGCAAAGGCAATTATGTGGACGACGTGCGGCTGCCCGGAATGGTTTACGGCCAACTCGTGCGCAGCCCCTATGCTCACGCGCGAATCAAGAGTGTGGATACGTCGAAGGCCACAAAGCTGCCGGGCGTGCTCGCCGTGATCACCGGAGAAGACCTCGCCAAAGCGGGTTTGGCGTGGATGCCCACGCTTTCCTACGACAAGCAGATGGTTCTGGCGACCGGCAAAGTCCTGTTTCAATCCCAGGAAGTCGCGTTCGTGGTAGCCGAAGATCGATACACCGCGGCCGACGCTGCCGAGTTGGTCGAAGTGGAATACGAAGAATTGCCGGTGCTCGTTGATCCGCACAAGGCGATGGACAAGGACGCGCCCATCCTGCGGGAAGATCGCGAAGAGAAATCCAATCATATTTTTCACTGGGAAGTCGGAGACCGTCAATCGACCGAGCAAGTGTTTCAAAAATCGCAGGTGAAAGCGAAAGTCCACGCGTTCTTTCCGCGCTGCCATCCCGCGCCGCTCGAGACTTGCGGCTGCGTCGCCGATTTCAGTCGTGCGACGAACCGGCTGACGGTTTACATGACTTCGCAGGCGCCGCACGCGCATCGCACGGTGTTTGCGCTGGTTGGCGGCATTCCTGAAAACAACATTCGCGTCATTTCGCCGGACATCGGCGGCGGCTTCGGCAACAAGGTGCCCGTCTACCCGGGGTATGTTTGCGCGATCGTCGCTTCGCTCACGCTCGGCGTGCCGGTGAAGTGGATCGAAACGCGCTCCGAAAATCTGCAATCCACCGGCTTCGCCCGCGACTATCACATGACCGCCGAAATCGCGGCAGACAGCAGCGGAAAGATGCAGGCGCTGCGCGTGAAAACGCTGGCCGATCATGGCGCCTTCAACGCCGCCGCGCAGCCGACCAAATTCCCTGCCGGTCTCTTCAGCATCTGCACTGGATCGTACGATTTTCCCAACGCATTCTGCGAAGTTGACGGCGTTTATACGAATAAAGCGCCGGGGGGCATCGCGTATCGCTGCTCGTTCCGAGTGACCGAAGCGGCGTATTTGATCGAGCGAGCGGTCGACGTTCTTGCGCAGGAATTGAAGATGGATCCCGCCGAACTGCGCCGCAAGAATTTCATCCCCGCAGACAAATTTCCCTACAAATGCCCGCTGGGCTGGACGTATGACAGCGGAAATTATGAAGGCGCGATGAAGTTGGCGCTCGACACGATCGGCTACGACGCGCTTCGCAAGGAGCAGGCCGAGAAACGGAAAAAGGGCGAGCTGATGGGCATCGGCATTTCGAGCTTCACCGAAATCGTCGGCGCCGGGCCCGCGCACACGTTCGACATCCTGGGCATCAAGATGTTCGATAGCTGCGAAATTCGGATTCATCCCACGGGCAAAGCGATCGCGCGCATGGGGACAAAGAGCCAGGGGCAGGGACACGAAACCACTTACGCGCAAATCGTCGCGCAGGAATTGGGAATTCCGGCCGCTGACGTCACCATCGAAGAAGGCGACACGGATACCGCGCCTTACGGCCTCGGCACGTACGCGAGCCGCAGCACGCCCACTTCCGGCGCCGCCACCGCTTTGGCCGCGCGCAAAATCCGCGACAAAGCGAAAAAAATCGCGGCGCACCTGCTCGAATGCAGCGAAAACGATCTCGAATGGGAAACCGGGAAATTTTTCGTCAAAGGCGCGCCGAGCAAGGCGAAGACGATTCAAGAAATCGCATTCGCCGCCTATACAAATTTTCCGACCAGCATCGAAGCCGGCCTCGAAGCCGTGGACTATTACGATCCGCCGAATCTCACGTTCCCGTTCGGCACTTACGTGTGCGTGGTGGACATTGACAAGGGCACTGGCGAAGTGAAAGTCCGCCGCTTCATCGCCGTTGATGATTGCGGCAACATCATCAATCCGATGATCGTCGAAGGCCAGATTCACGGCGGCCTTACCGAAGGCCTGGCCATCGCCTTCATGCAGCAAATTGATTACGACGAGAGCGGCAACGTGCAGGGCGGCAGCTTCCAGGATTATTTGTTGCCGACGGCCGTCGAGACGCCGCACTGGGAAACCGGCAAAACCTGCACGCCTTCGCCGCATCATCCATTCGGCGCGAAGGGCGTGGGCGAATCGCCCAATGTCGGCTCGCCTGCGGCTTTCGTCAACGCGGTCGTGGACGCGCTCGCGCATCTCGGCGTGAAGCATATCGATATGCCGATCGCGCCGTGGAAAGTGTGGAATATCTTGAAGGAAAAGGGCGTCACGAGCTAGCGCGATGGGAATGAAGATCGAAAAAACGTTTCAGGTGGCCGAACCCATCGACAAAGTGTGGGCGATCCTAAGCGATCCTCGCAAGGTGGCCACGTGCGTCCCCGGCGCGCAAATCACCGGTCAAATCGACGACAAAACCTATCAGGGCGCGATCACCGTGAAGGTTGGCCCGAGCGTCACGAACTACAAAGGCGAAGTGCAGATCGTTCGGCTCGACCCGCAGCAGCACGCAATCGAAATTCTCGGCAAAGGGCAGGACGTGCGTGGGCGCGGCAGCGCGTCAATGAAAATGACGGGCCAGTTGCGCGCGCTCCCCGACGGCGGCACCGAGGTCACCAGCGTTTCGGAAGTCAACGTTGTCGGCATCCTCGCCCAGATGGGCTCGCGCGTCATCACCGAAGTCTCGAACATCATGTTCGATGAGTTCACCAAGAATTTTCAGGCGCGATTGAAGCAGCCTCTTGACGCGCCCGACGCGCCGCCGGGCGGAGCTGACGAACCCAAGCCCATCAACGCGACGTCGGTCGCCTGGAAGGCTGCGAAGGGATTGTTTCGCGGAAATTCCTGATCCGCCGCCAGCCCGGTTCGAGCGCGATCGAATTCAATTTCATGGACGCACCGACAACCGATCCTTCCGGTCCCCGTGACACAAGCGTCGATGCCATAGTTTCGGGCTTCGAGCGTTTGGGATATGTCACCGACCGTTCCCTGGCCACCGCAATTTATCTGGTCACGCGCCTCCACAAGCCGATTTTGGTGGAAGGCCACGCGGGACTCGGCAAAACGGAAGTGGCCAAAGTGCTTGCGGCATTTCTCGGCACGCAGCTAATCCGTTTGCAGTGCTACGAAGGCCTGGACGTGAATTCTGCCGTCTACGAGTGGAATTATCAGAAGCAACTGCTAGCCATAAAAATCGAGGAGCAATCGGAACAGACGGTCGAAGAAAAAGAACGGCACATCTTCAGCCGCGAATTTTTGCTGGAGCGGCCACTGCTGCAATCGATTCTGGTTGCCGAGGCTTCGCCCGTGCTGTTGATCGACGAGATCGATCGCGCGGATGAAGCCTTCGAAGCATTTTTGCTCGAGTTGCTCTCCGATTTTCAGATCAGCATTCCCGAACTCGGCACGATCCGCGCGATGCATGTGCCCTTTGTGGTCCTCACGTCGAATCGCAGCCGCGAGCTGAGCGACGCGCTCCGCAGGCGCTGCCTCTATCAATGGATTGATTATCCGAGCCTCGAAAAAGAAATGAAAATCGTCCGCACGCGATTGCCGGGCATCGAAGAGCAACTGGCGGATCAGGTGGTTCGTTACGTCCAGCGCGTGAGGCAGCTCCACTTGAGCAAGCCGCCGGGAGTTGCCGAAACGCTCGATTGCGCGCAGGCATTGCTCGCGCTGGGAAAACATCGCCTGGATTCCGAGTCCGTCGAAGAGACGCTGGGCTGCATCTCCAAATCGGCCGAAGACACGGCCAAAATCAGGGCGGCGGGCGCGGACCGTACGCTTTCCTAGACGCGGAATTCGAAATCTCGAGAAACCAACGTGCTCGCTGAACATCCGAATGACCCTGCCGGAACAATCGTCGGCTTTTGCCGGTTCACGCGCAAAGAAGGGCTTTCCGGAGGCGTGCAGGAAACTTTGGGCGCGTTGCGCGCAGCGGCGGCTTTGGGCGTTGCCGATCGAGAGGATTTGAAGTCCGGTTTGCGCGCGGTGCTTTGTTCGTCAAAAGAAGAATGGGAGCTCTTCGACGAGCTCTTCGATGCCTACTGGAATGAAGCCGCGCGCGGAGCTTCTCGCTCGAAGCGCGTGGCCGAGCGCCGCAAGCTCCCTCCGATGGAGCGCCAAAATCAAAGCGGCGGCGCGCTGATGTCCGGCGCCACTGCCGGCGATGACGCTTCGGAAGAAGAAGGAAGTCAGGCCGTCACGGGAGCGAGCGAACGCGAACGCCTGCGCAAAGCCGATTTCTCGACTCTCCGGCGAGATGATCTGCCCGCGCTGGAACAAATCTCTCAGCGCCTGCTCAAGCGCATGAGCCTGAGGCTTTCGCGCAGGCGGCGCATCGCAGGTTCACGCGGCAGGATCGATCTGCGCCGGACGATTCGCGCCAGCATCAGCCGCGGCGGCGATCCGGTCGATCTTCGCCACCACGATCGCAAGCCGCGCCCGAGCCGCCTCGTGATTCTTCTCGACATCAGCGGTTCGATGAGCTCGTACAGCCTGTTCCTCGTGCGTTTCGTCTATGCTCTCGAGAAACACTTCAAGCGCGTGGACACTTTCTTGTTCAGCACGGACTTGGTTGAAATCACGGATATCCTGCGCGCGCGGCGCCTGCCGGACGCGCTGTACGGTTTATCGCAGCTCGCCACCGGCTGGTCCGGCGGAACGAAGATTGGCGCATCTCTCCAAGACTTCAATCGCCTACACGCGCGGAAGTTGCATTCGGGCGATACGCTGTTCATGATTCTAAGCGACGGCTGGGATACGGGAGAGCCGGAGGAACTGGCCGCGGAGCTGGCGGCCGTGAAACGCCGGGTTCGCAAGATCATCTGGCTGAATCCGTTGCTCGGGCTATCGGACTATCAGCCGTTGACGCGCGGCATGGCCGCAGCGCTGCCACACCTTGATGTTTTCGCGCCGGCGCATAACCTGGAGAGCCTGCTCGCGCTCGAGAAGCATCTGTGAACCATCGGAGCTTGCCATGATGTTTGACCAGTTCCTGAATAAGGCAGCCGAGCTGCTCAAGGCTGGTGAGCCGTTCGTCACTGCGTCCGTCGTCCGCTTCGAAGCGCCGATCTCCGGCAAACCCGGCGACAAGGCCATCATCTTTGCGGACGGCCGGATGTGGGGCTGGATTGGCGGCGGATGCACGCAGCCAGTGGTGATCAAGGAAGCCCTCAAGGCGCTTGCCGACGGAAAGCCTCGCCTCGTCCGCATCAGTCCCACCGCCGAACCCGAAAACGGCATCATCGAATACACGATGACATGCCACAGTGGAGGAACCTTGGACATCTACATCGAGCCTGTCCTGCCGAAGCCTGTCATTTTGATACTTGGCCGGTCGCCTGTGGCCCAGACTCTGGCCCGGCTTGCGAAGGCGATTCACTATCGAGTCTCTGTCGTCGCGCCCGGAGCCGATACCGCGCAATTCCCGGACGTGGATCTGCTGCAGCAGGAACTCGACCTGCGCGGACTGAAAATCGCCCCCGACACCTTCATCGTCGTTTCGACGCAGGGAGAAAGCGACGAAGAAGCGGTGGAACAAGCCGCAAAGACTGATGCCACGTACGTGTCTTTCGTCGCGAGCAAAATAAAGGCGCAGAAGGTTCTCGAGCAGTTGCGCGAAGCTGGGGTGCCCTCCGAACGCGTTCGCCACGTTCGCGCCCCGGCCGGGCTCGATATCGGCGCGGCCTCGCCCGAAGAGATCGCCGTCAGCATTCTCGCGGAGATTATCCAGTTCCGGGGGACGCGCTCGAAATCAGCGGCAGATGCAAAGCGACCGGTTCAGGCGGACGCAATAAAAGAGGCTAAAGACCCAGTTTGTGGAATGTCCGTAAACGCGGCTGTCGCAAAATACAAATCGGAGCATCAGGGGAACACGATCTACTTCTGCTGCGCCGGCTGCAAGCAAACCTTCGATCGCCAGCCCGACACATACGCTGAATCGGTCCAGGCCCGCTAGTTCAAGCCGCCGGAATGCGCCGCGGCCGCGCGAGCTGGCTCCAGGATATTCGCAGTCTGAGAATGCTTGATCCGGTTTCGCTCTTCCCGCTTCGCCTGGATGATGATCCATTCGACGTCGGTGGCGCGGCATGGGACTGAAATCACGTCAAATGCGCCCAGGCGCAGGGCGTTCTTGAAATCGTCCCAATCCCCATCCGTTGAAGTGACCACTACTCTCGGTTTGCGTTCCTTCAGACGATAGGCGCTCAGAAGCTCTTCGTAATCGCCATCGGATACATGAGGATCGCAGAAAACGAGCCCCACTCTTCCTTCGCCGAATATCTCCTTGCACTCGCGCAAAGTTGGCACGCAGATTGGTTCGAAACCCTGTGCGGCCAGGATCCGCGCCAGATCTCCACGGCGCACCAAATCGGCTGAAACTACGACTATCTCAAACGGAGAAATCATCGTCCGGAGCCTCCTCGCAGAACTTTCTTCTACTGAAATGCGCGACTCCCGGCAATCAAGTATTCTCTGTAAATTTGAGCTGTGAGGCCAACTGGTCAATGGGTTCGACGGATTTTCCACAGCGTTTCACACGATAGAACTGGATTGTGTGTCGAAATGAACCGAATCGCCAGAGCGGTGACAACTAGCGAAGATGGGACGAAATGCTCGGGGGAAAATGAGCTTCGACGAGGCCGAAACTTAGTTCAGGTCGCAAAGGGCCGCGGCGCCGGCGATTCCTGCATCTTCACCATAGCGAGCAATCACCAGCGGAATATCCTGCGCCGAAGGATTCACGCATGCGCCTTTCAGGCGCCGGCGAATTTCGTCCAGGAACGGCGCAAGTAGCGTAGAAACGCCGCCACCGATCACGATGATGTCCGGTTCGAGCAAGTCAATGATATTTGCGAGCCAATAGACGATCAGGTCGAGCGTCTCTTCGATGACCTCGCGCGCCACGCCGTCACCTGCCGCGCAGGCCGCCCCGACCATCCCGCTGCTAACCGCTTCCAATTCCCCGCCCGCCATCTCAAGAAGCAGAGACTTGGGATTTTGTCTCAGCTTTGCGCGGGCGCGCGACGCAATCGCGTTCCCCGAAGCCAGCACCTCAATGCAGCCACGCTTTCCGCAATTGCACAGGGGACCCTTCGGGTCAATGCCGACGTGCCCTCCTTCGCCCGCGGCGCCGGTTCTGCCGTGGTAGATGCGGCCATCCATGACAATTCCCGTCCCAATCCCGGTGCCGATGCAGGTGTAAAAGACATTTCGATAGCCGCGCCCAGCTCCCCACCTCGCCTCGGCCAGCGCAGCTGCGTTCGCATCATTGTCCACGGTGACCGGGACGCTATAGACCTTTCTCATTTCATTCGCCAGAGGGAAATTCCGCCAGCACGGCACGTTCGGCGGATTGATGATTACGCCGGTGTTTGGATCGAGAGGACCGGGAGCGCACACGCCGATCGCCGCGATGGACCGTTGCGCACCAGCGCCGGATAAGAGCCCGGATACAGCGGCGGTGATCGCTGCGAATCCCTTCGACGCGTCATCATTCGCAACCATCGGCGTTACATTCCGCGCCAGGATTTGACCTTGAGAATCCACCAAGCCCGCGGCGACCTTCGTGCCGCCGATATCCACGCCGATGACAATCTTTGTCTGGACGTCAGTCATGCCAAATTGCTTGCTACGGGATGAGCGAGGCTTGAGGGTATATCAGAACTTCTCAAGTCGCGACAGTCACTGGCGCGCGTCTGCGAGCCGCGTGCGGACCGTGTGCAGTGTCTCGGCATCACCAGCGCTTTCCGCCATACCGAGCATTTTCCGCCATACCGGCAACGCTTCCTCGGGCCTCCCAGCCCGGTCGAGGGCTTTCGCGAGTTGCAGCGTCGCCCCGTAATGATCCGGATTCAGAGCCAGGACCTCCTGGAACCGCGCGACGGCCGCAGCCGGGTCTGCTCGTTTATACAGCGCATCCAATCCCTCCGCCATCAGCGTCTGGGTCTCCTTCGCTGCTATCAGTTCTGTAAAATGCCGCGGGAGAACCGAACCGAGGCCGGGACTTGCCATGATGTCCGTAAAGTCGGGGACCAACTCCAAAATCTGGAATCCATCGGCACCCAGATCTTTATATCCGCGCAGGTAACCATCCGGGAATCCAAGGATGTGTCCGAACTCATGTGCCAGCGTGCGCGGCGCGACGTCGTGCGGCCCCAGCACGATCGCCCTCCCAGCGGTCACTTGCAGCGACGCGGCGCCCGTCGTAAGGACGGCTGCGCCGGCGGGAAACCGGGTCACGTGCCCCTCGAGATTGATGTGCTCACCCTTGGCCGGGGGAGCACAGTTCGAGGCCCGCACTTTTCCATCGCCGGTCGTTCCGCAATACAGTTGATCGGGCGAAATCGTCGTGATCGTCAGGCGGACGCGGTATTCGTTCTCGACATCACGCACGCGCCAATATGCCTCGACCGCGCGCTGGAACGACTCGACTACGGTCGTATCAAGGATGTCCGTATAGAACGGCACCGTAACGGTCGTCTCGTGCCCGTCGGGCGGATCAACCAGCACGAAATCAGGAGCGCTTATGCCAATCATTGTCGCCTCGGACCCCGGCGCGGACGACGGGGACTGCCCCAGTTTGCCGGCGGCAGCGTTCAGGCGCGCGGTGAGCCGATCGAAGAGCGGCCGATCGTTCGCAATTTGGCGCTGCCACAACCAGTTGTAATCGATGTCCGCGTTGATCTGGCGAAGGCGATCAATGGCTTTCTTGTAGCCTGCAACGATCGCCTCGTACCCTGAGCGCTTTCCTTTCGCGGGCATTCGAGAAACCGCCGCGAGGTCCGACTCCAGTCCATCGAGGGTCGCCATTTCACGCGAGATCAGGGTCTCGCTCCACGGCCAGCTGAAACTTACAACCTGCGGCTTTCCGGGTGGCGCGGGCGGCGCCTCCGGGACGATGCGCGGCAGGATCTGGTAACCGTAAACAGTGGGCGGCGGTGGTTCGAGCGCGGGCAGTAGATCCGGCGCGTGGCGCTGCAACTGGTCTGAAAGCCTGGCGCAGAAGCGGTCGAGCCGTTCCGTGAGCGCTTGCCTGTGAGCTTCCGCCTGGTGTCCGCGCGCCACATAGGTTGGCTCCGAATCCGGAGCGTGCGCACGAGTCGCGACCGCGGCGCCCATAAGGAAGATGGCCAATAAGAGCGCGAGAACTCCTCGCATAAAAGAAGTATAGCGCGCGGCGGGCAATTCGCCGGGCAACGACCCTTAGCGCTTACCTGAACGTGAACTGCATACGTTGCGAGATTCATCGTTAATCGTTTTCTTAGGCCGCTCTCTTTTCCACACCAAGAAACAGATATCGCATGCAGGCTTTACAGCAGCGGCACATCTTGCCTGAAATCATCACGGTTACAGGGCGCTGCAACCAACGGCGGACAGCTGTGCAACCGTGCATTCGCAATTTAAAAACGTGTTTCGGGTCGCGCCGGTGTCCGCGAATTTCGCACGTTCGATTTCGAGTGCCAACTCTTACTCCATCTCACGCGTCTAAATATTTTTGAGCAAAGATTCGCGATTTAATCTGCGCTGATCGAATTTCGGAGATTCGCGCCGCAGCGATTCGAGAAACGGTGTAGTGGCAGACTGTTTCTCTCGCGCGCATGATTTTTCCTCTACTCCGCATGACTTTCGCCGTCATTTTTTGTCCGCCGTTTCTCAACTTCACTAACTCCCAAGCATTGCACCAAGATACAGCAGCGCCCGAATCCCTTTCGTTGGTTCGCTGATTGCACTAGCTTTCGCCAACGTCCCCATCCTGTTGGACGCCCGCGCCCAGCGGTCCCGGCTGCGGATCGCAGTAGCTATTGGTGTGTCGAAAATTGGGGAAACGAATTGATGAGTAGTGAAAGCGCTGCAAAGGTTCGGCAAAACTCAAATTCCAATCGCCGCGCCATCCGTGCGTGTTCGCACGACTCCCGAATTTCTCTTGCAGAGAGGATCGCCATGAATTTTTCTTCCAAGCGAGTTTTCCAGTTCGCATTTTTCGCCGCGCTGCTTGCGTTCCCAGGAATCGCGCGCGCGCAGGCGCCCGTGACTGACGACACCTTCTCGCAGCACGGCCGCGAGTGGAATAATGGTGCGTCGCCTCTCATCGTCGTCCAGAGCCCGGACACGAACGGTTATTTGCGCTTCAATCTCTCCGTCTATCCGCCAAATCTCCAGAGCAGCGATATCGAAAAAGCCACGCTGAAATTATTTGTGAACAGCGTCCAGAACGCCGGCACTCTTTACGTCTGCCGCCTCGCCGCCAATCAGCAGTGGGACGAAAAAATTCTGGTGAGTGGCGTTGAGCCGAGTTGCGATTCCAGCACCGAGCCCATCGCCGTGGTGATGAACAAGGGCATGATTCTGAATTACGTCGTCATCGACGTAACGCCGATCGTCCAGTTTTGGTATGCCAATCCTGGCACGAACAACGGTATCGGTTTGTGGTCTTCGAATCCCAGCACGAGCATGAGCAGTGACGTTTGGGTTTCGTTCAATTCGAAGGAAGGCCCGAACACCGGACATGACGCGCAGCTCGAACTCGTTCTCTCCTCGAGCGCGAATCCCACAAGTGCACTTTCAGCGCAGCAATTTGGTGCGACGGGCCCGACTGGGCCCACGGGTCCAACTGGACCGACCGGTCCGACTGGCCCCACTGGCGCGACTGGCGCAGCGGGAACCGCTGGAGCCAAGGGTGCAACGGGCGCAACAGGTGCGACGGGCGCTGGAGCGACCGGAGCCACTGGACCGACCGGCGCGGCAGGAGCCGCCGGAGCTAAGGGCGCTACCGGATCGACAGGTGCGACAGGAGCAACCGGTGCGACGGGCGCTGGAGCGACCGGAGCAACTGGACCGACCGGCGCGGCAGGAGCCGCCGGAGCTAAGGGCGCTACCGGATCGACGGGTGCGACAGGAGCAACCGCCGCGCGACGGGCGCTGGAACGACCGGAGCCACTGGACCGACCGGCGCAGCAGGAGCCGCTGGAGCTAAGGGCGCAACCGGATCGACGGGTGCGACAGGAGCAACCGGTGCCACTGGCGCAACGGGCGTCGGAACGGCCGGAGCAACTGGCGCCACCGGCGCAACGGGCGTCGGAACGACAGGGCCCACAGGAGCAACCGGCGCGGCAGGAGCCGCCGGAGCCAAGGGCGCAACTGGATCGACGGGTGCGACAGGGGCAACAGGTGCGACGGGCGCAACGGGCGTCGGAACGGCGGGGGCAACTGGCGCCACCGGCGCAACGGGTGCCGCAGGCGCAGCAGGAGCCGCTGGAGCCAAAGGCGCAACCGGATCGACAGGCGCGACAGGAGCGACTGGTGCTACGGGAGTTGGAGCGACCGGCCCGACAGGACCGGCAGGTGCGACGGGAACTGCAGGCGCGACTGGTGCAACGGGAATTGGAGCGACGGGCCCGACAGGACCGGCAGGCGCGATAGGTGCTACGGGAACTGCGGGCGCAGTCGGCGCTCAGGGTACACAAGGTCCGGCGGGTCCGGCGGGCGCGACTGGCGCAACGGGAACTGCGGGTGCGGCAGGCGCTCAGGGTACACAAGGTCCCGCAGGTCCAGCAGGTCCGCAAGGTCCGGCGGGAGCAACGGGTGTCGCAGGGGTTGCTGGCCCTGCAGGATCAAATGGTGCAACTGGCGCAGCCGGTCCGACTGGCGCGACAGGTGTGAACTGGCGAGGCACTTATGCGCCGAGCGGCGTTTACAACGTCGGCGACGCTGTCAGTGATGGCAACGGCAGCAGCTATATCAACACAACGGGCAGCAACATCGGCGATCCGTCCACGGACGGCGCGGATTGGAATATGTTGGCGCAGGCCGGTCCGGCTGGCGCGGCAGGTGCCGCGGGAGCAACCGGTTCCGAAGGTCCTGCTGGTCCGACGGGAACGGCAGGTGCTGCTGGCGCAACGGGCTCGCAAGGTCCCGAGGGTCCGGCAGGAGCAACGGGTGCCACAGGTGTCGCAGGCGTTGCTGGCGCAGCAGGACTAAACGGCGCAACAGGCGCAACCGGTCCGACTGGCGCGACAGGAGTGAACTGGCGCGGCGCTTACGCCGGTACTGGTGTTTACAACGTCGGCGACGCTGTCAGTGATGGCAACGGCAGCAGCTATATCAACACAACGGGCAGCAACAACGGCGATCCGTCCACGGACGGCGCGGATTGGAATATGTTGGCGCAGGCCGGTCCGGCTGGCGCAGCAGGTGCCGCAGGAGCAACCGGTTCCGAAGGTCCTGCTGGTCCGACGGGAACGGCAGGTGCTGCTGGCGCAACGGGCTCGCAAGGTCCCGAGGGTCCGGCAGGAGCAACGGGTGCCACAGGTGTCGCAGGCGTTGCTGGCGCAGCAGGACTAAACGGCGCAACAGGCGCAACCGGTCCGACTGGCGCGACAGGAGTGAACTGGCGCGGCGCTTACGCCGGTACTGGTGTTTACGACGTCGGCGACGCTGTCAGTGATGGCAACGGCAGCAGCTATATCAACACAACGGGCAGCAATAATGGCGATCCGTCCACGGACGGCGCGGATTGGAATATGTTGGCGCAGGCCGGTCCGGCCGGCGCAGCGGGTGCCGCAGGAGCAACCGGTTCCGAAGGTCCTACTGGTCCGACGGGAACGGCAGGTGCTGCTGGCGCAACTGGCTCGGAAGGTCCCGCTGGTCCGACGGGAGCAACGGGTGCCGCGGGCGTTGCTGGTTCTGCTGGCGCGAATGGAGCAACAGGCGCAACCGGTCCGACTGGCGCGACAGGTGTGAACTGGCGAGGCACTTATGCGCCGAGCGGCGTTTACAACGTCGGCGACGCTGTCAGTGATGGCAACGGCAGCAGCTACATCAATACAACGGGCAGCAACAACGGCGATCCATCTACGGACGGCGCGGATTGGAATATGTTGGCGCAGGCCGGTCCGGCCGGCGCGGCAGGTGCCGCAGGCGCTGCTGGCGCAACTGGCTCGGAAGGCCCCGCTGGTCCGGCTGGAGCAACAGGTGCCGCAGGCGCTGCTGGTGCCGCTGGCCTCAGTGGAGCCACTGGCGCTACCGGTCCGACTGGCGCGACCGGCGTGATCTATGCCGGCCCATTCAATCTGAACACAAGCTACTCCGCGAACGATATCGTGACGTACAACGGCTCGACGTACTACGCGATGCAGAACAACAACGGGGCAGCCACTCCCGATGTTGACAACACGGACTGGACGATGCTCGCCGCCGCCGGCATGACTGGCGCGACGGGCGCGGCTGGCCCTGCAGGATCCGCGGGAACCGCAGGCGCAACGGGTGCCACGGGTGCAGTCGGCGCAACAGGTTCGGCAGGCGCAACAGGTGCAGCGGGTGCCGCAGGTGCAACCGGCGCGACTGGCGCAGCAGGTGCCGCGGGTGCAACCGGCGCAACCGGTGCAACGGGAGCGAAGGGCGCCGCTGGAACGGCAGGCTCGACCGGTGCGACAGGCGCGACCGGTGCCACTGGCTCAACTGGAGCAACGGGTCCGACAGGTTCAACTGGAGCATCTGGTTCAACGGGTGCGACAGGCACGACCGGTCCCATCGGGAATACGGGCGCGACGGGCGCAACGGGTCCTCAAGGTCCGACGGGCGCCACCGGCGGTACAGGCGCAAAAGGCGCGGCGGGAGCCACGGGCGACACTGGCGCAACGGGCGCGACAGGCGCCACTGGTTCAACCGGCGCGACGGGTGCGACGGGCGCAAGCGGAATCACTGGTGCAACGGGTTCGACCGGCGCGACAGGTGCGACGGGCTCAAATGGAACGAATGGCGCGACGGGCGCCACCGGCGCAACTGGTGCAACGGGCGCTAAGGGCACGGCCGGCACCACGGGTTCCACGGGCGCGACTGGCCCGACCGGCTCAACAGGTGCAACCGGTCCGACCGGCTCGACTGGTTCGACGGGCGCGAGCGGTTCAACTGGTCTTGCTGGCCCATCAGGCCCGACCGGTGCAACCGGATCACAGGGCGTAACCGGCGCGACAGGTCCGCAAGGCCAACAAGGTATCACCGGTGCCACCGGCTCGACTGGTGCAACCGGAATTCAGGGAATAACCGGCGCGACTGGCCCGCAAGGACAGCAAGGTATTGCTGGCGCCACGGGCGCTGTTGGCGCAACGGGCGCGCAAGGCTCGCAAGGTATTCAGGGTCCTCAAGGCGACCAGGGCGTCCAAGGTCCTCAGGGCCTCCAGGGCGTTCAGGGCTTCACCGGTGCAACAGGTTCGACCGGAGCCACCGGCGCAACTGGCCAAGGCTTCACGTTCATCGGCCCCTACGCGAATGGTGATCCCTACGTTGCTTACTCAGTAGTCACCGAAAACGGCTCAACGTACGAAGCCACCACGACCACCAGTGAAGATCCAGCTACGTCGGTGCAGAACGCTGACGGGCAGTGGGTGCTCTTCGCGCAGGCTGGCGCAGTGGGCGCAACCGGCGCACAGGGCGCGGTCGGCGCAACAGGAGCAGTAGGTCCAACGGGTGCACAAGGCCCAACCGGTGCACAAGGTGCAACCGGAGCCAATGGCGCAACAGGTGCTGTCGGTGCAACGGGCGCGGTCGGCGCACAAGGTCCGCAAGGCCAAGTCGGCCCGACTGGCGCGAATGGCGTCGACGGCGCACAGGGTCCAGTTGGAGCCACGGGCGCGAACGGCGCTACTGGTGCAACCGGCCAGGGATTCACTTTCCTCGGACCGGTCAACAGCGGCTCGCAGTATGCCGCTTACTCCGTCGTCACCGAGAACGGCTCGACGTACGAAGCCACCATGACAACTACCGAGGATCCGGCTGCTTCGGTCCTCGCCAATGACGGTCAATGGGTGCTCTTTGCTCTGGCCGGTACGACCGGTGCAACAGGTGCACAAGGTGCACAAGGTCCGCAAGGTATCCAGGGTTCGCAAGGCGAGCAAGGCATTCAAGGCAATCAGGGTGTCCAGGGCATTCAAGGTATTCAAGGCGTCACTGGCGGCACGGGCGCGAACGGCGCCACCGGCGCAACCGGTGCGACTGGCCAGGGCTTCAACTTCACTGGCCCGTACAATGCATCCACCGCTGCCTACAATCCCTACGACGTAGTCACTGAAAACGGCAATACTTACGTCGCGGTGCAGGCCAACGGCACGTCCACAGCTGCTGTCGATCCGGCCAATGACAACGGCAGCTACTGGCAGCTCATGGCGCAAGTCGGAGCTACGGGTGCAGCTGGTGCCAACGGTGCAATCGGCGCTACCGGCGCACAAGGTCCGCAAGGTCAAGTCGGCCCGACCGGAGCCAATGGCGTCGACGGTGCACAGGGCCCAGCCGGAGCCACGGGCGCGAACGGCGCCACTGGTGCAACCGGCCAGGGCTTCAACTTCACCGGCCCCTACAATGCATCCACCGCTGCCTACAATCCCTACGACGTAGTCACTGAAAACGGCAATACCTACGTCGCGGTGCAGGCCAACGGCACGTCCACAGCTGCTGTCGATCCGGCCAATGACAACGGCAGCTACTGGCAGCTCATGGCGCAAGTCGGAGCTGCTGGTGCAGCTGGTGCCAACGGTGCAATCGGCGCTACCGGCGCACAAGGTCCGCAAGGTCAAGTCGGCCCGACCGGAGCCAATGGCGTCGACGGTGCACAGGGCCCAGCCGGAGCCACGGGCGCGAACGGCGCCACTGGTGCAACTGGCCAGGGCTTCAACTTCACCGGCGCCTATAACGCATCCACCGCTGCCTACAATCCCTACGACGTAGTCACTGAAAACGGCAATACCTACGTCGCGGTGCAGGAGAACGGCACATCCACAGCTGCAGTCGATCCGGCCAATGACAACGGCAGCTACTGGCAGCTCATGGCGCAAGTCGGAGCTACTGGTGCAGCTGGTGCGCCCGGCGTACAAGGTCCGCAAGGTCCTGCGGGCACGAACGGCACAGACGGCGCTCCGGGTGCAGTGGGCGCAACGGGTGCCAATGGAGCCACAGGCGCGAACGGCGCGACCGGTGCAACCGGCCAGGGCTTCAACTTCACCGGCCCCTACAATGCATCCACCGCTGCCTACAATCCCTACGACGTAGTCACTGAAAACGGCAACACCTACGTCGCGGTTCAGGCCAACGGCACGTCCACAGCTGCAGTCGATCCGGCCAATGACAACGGCAGCTACTGGCAGCTCATGGCGCAAGTCGGAGCTGCTGGTGCAGCCGGTGCGGTCGGCGCACAAGGTCCGCAAGGTCCAGTTGGCGCGACCGGAGCAGACGGCGCGCAGGGCCCGATGGGCGCTGCCGGCGCAGTCGGAGCCACGGGCTCGAACGGCGCCACTGGTGCAACCGGCCAGGGCTTCAACTTCACCGGCGCCTACAACGCATCCACCGCTGCCTACAATCCCTACGACGTAGTCACTGAAAACGGCAATACCTACGTTGCGGTTCAGGCCAACGGCACGTCCACAGCTGCAGTCGATCCGGCCAATGACAACGGCAGCTACTGGCAGCTCATGGCGCAAGTCGGAGCTACTGGTGCAGCCGGTGCGGTCGGAGTACAAGGTCCGCAAGGTCCTGCTGGCGCGAACGGCGCTGACGGTATGAACGGAGCACCGGGCGCGACGGGCGCAGCAGGTCCGGCGGGCGCGACCGGTGCAACCGGCCAGGGCTTCAACTTCACCGGCCCCTACAATGCATCCACCGCTGCCTACAACCCCTACGACGTAGTCACTGAAAACGGCAACACCTACGTCGCGGTTCAGGCGAACGGCACGTCCACAGCTGCAGTCGATCCGGCCAATGACAACGGCAGCTACTGGCAGCTCATGGCGCAAGTCGGAGTTGCTGGTGCAGCCGGCGCGGTCGGCGCACAAGGTCCGCAGGGCCCGCAGGGCAATCTAGGGCCGACCGGCGCGACGGGATCAGTCGGATCGCAAGGTCCGCAGGGCTTCACTGGCCCGACGGGCGCAACCGGTGCGACTGGCTCGACGGGACCGGGCACGATCAACTGGCGCGGCGCGTACGCAGGCACGGGAACGACGTACGCGGTGAACGATGCGGTTAACGATGCCAACGGCAGCAGCTACATCAACATCACCGGGAGCAACAACGCCGATCCATCCACGGATAGCACGGATTGGAGTCTGCTGGCCGCGGCGGGCGCAACGGGCGCGGCGGGATCGAACGGCGGAACGGGAACATCGGGTGCAACTGGCCCCACAGGTCCAACGGGCTCTCAGGGTATTCAGGGTCCTGCGGGAACGAATGGCACTAACGGAGCATCTGGTGCGACCGGCGCAACTGGCGCAACCGGAGCGCAGCAGGACGAGCCCGTGTTCTGGGGCAGCAGCAATCAGTCCGCGACTTGCTCAGGCGGAAGTACAACCTGCTACGGTACGATGTTCGGTGCCGTCACGCCATCAACCACAACAACAAACGGTCAGTTCTTCGTAACCACGGCGGGGGTCATCCAAAACTTAAACGTAGCGCTGAGCTCTGCGCTGACCACCGGGCAGACCATCGCGTTCACGATTATGCGGACGCCTTTCGGCGGGTCGCAGGCAGCGACGGCGGTGACCTGCACGGTCGCGGCGGGCAACTCGTCGTGCACTGACCCGACTGACACACAAGCGTTCGCGGTCGGCGATGCCATCAACATACGCTTGGTTCGAAGTTCCAATAGTTTGGCCCAGACCGCGTCGTGGAGCGTTCAGGGCCCGGTCGGGATCCCAGTCGGTCCGACGGGTGCGACCGGCGGGACCGGCGCTACCGGTGCAACGGGCACTGCGGCCACAGTCTCAGTCGGTACCACGACGACCGGCGCTGCTGGCAGCACTGCTTCGGTCACCAACTCCGGCTCGACTTCGGCGGCGGTGTTCAACTTCACCATCCCGCAAGGCGTGACCGGTCCGACCGGTGCGACCGGCGTCAGCACGGCAACCGTCTCCGTGGGAACGACCACGACGGGTGCGGCGGGAACCACGGCCTCCGTCACCAATAGCGGCTCGAACACGGCTGCGATCCTCAACTTCACCATTCCGCAAGGTGCGACAGGATCGATCGGTAACACGGGTGTCACCGGCGCAGCAGCTACGATTGCCGTTGGCACAACCACTACCGGTGCTCCGGGCAGTACGGCTTCGGTCACCAATTCCGGCTCCTCTTCGGCCGCGGTGTTCAACTTCACCGTGCCGCAGGGAGCGACCGGCCCGGCGGGAGCCACCGGCGCGAATGGTTCAGATGTGGCAACTACGATCACGGCGAAATACACGACGGGTACCGGAGTGGTAACCGTTTCTTGTCCGGGTGGCTATGTCGCGCTTGGCGGCGGCGGCTCCGTCGCGACCGGCAGCGACCATTACAATGTCTCAGGACCGACGTTCTCGCCAACCCTCACCACTGCGCTGGTTAGCGGATCGACCGGCAACACCACACTGCACGTCACGGCGATACCCGCGGCGATCGATAGCGGGGACAGCCTCACAATCGGCGTTGGTCAGACGACGCAGGTGGTGACCGTCAGTGCTACCGCTAACTCGGGTGCAACGACAATCACCGTGACGAGCTTCACCGCGAACGCAAACTATGCGGTCGGAGCATCAGTAAACGACACAACCAGAACCGTCCAGAGCACTCCTCCAACCGGGGCTACCGGAACTTACACGCCGACCGGCTGGTATTTTTCGGATGCGAGCGACGGAGGCACCGTCACTGGCTATGCGATCTGCTCGCAGTAATGCAATCCGGGGATGGCGGGCCTTCGGGCCCGCCGTTTCAAAGCGATAGACAAGCCAGTACTACAGCGTGGGACTTAGAGAAAACAGAGCAGCAGCGCTATTAATCCGCAGCTCAGAACACCCAACGCGGGCGGGATTGAAAGTTTGAAATGGGCGGGTTCGCGAAAGCGGGCCCGCCATTCTCCATCCTTCGATCGGGAACAAAAACGAAACCCAAATCGGATCGCAATTTGCGGCGGTGAGCGGGTGCGTTGCGCATTCGCGAGAACTCGCAATTTGAGATCGCCTGGATCGCCTTTAGATTGCGGCTCTCGAACATGTTCGCACATCTCGTATTTGGACGAAGCACGCGACCGGAATTGCGCAGATCTTTGTCTCAACAGCGAGACACACCAGGTGGCACCGTGTTTTCTCTCGAGCGCATGATTTTTCCTTTACTCCGCATCACTTTCTCCGCCATTTTTTGTCTGCCGTTCCCCAACTTCACTAAGCCCCAAGGATTGCACCAAGATACAGCAGCGTTCGAATTCCATTTGTTGGTTCGCTGATTGCTATAGCTCTTGCCAACGTCCCTATCCTGTTGGACGCCCGCGCCTAGCGGTCCCGGCTGCGGATCGCAGTAGCTATTGGTGTGTCGAAAATTGAGGAAACGAATTGATGAGCAGTGAAACTGTCGCAACGGCCCGGCAAAATTCAAATTCCGATCGCCGCGCCTTCCGTGCGTCTCCGCGCAGCTCCCGAATTTTTGTGCAGAAGCCTGCAATCAATTTTTCTTCAAACCGAATTTTTCAGTCAGCCATGTTCGCTGCGTTGCCGGCGTTTCCAGTAATCGCGCAGGCGGCGGTAAGAGGTGCGTGTTCCCATCGCGAGGGCAACACCGATGACCGGTAGGAACGAAGAAAAAACGGCGCAAGCGGCTCGAACGGAACGCGTATTGATCGTCGTGCCCGCTTACAACGAAGCGAAATCGTTGCCGCGACTCGTGCGCTCGCTCGCCGAGGAATGCCCTGGCTGCGACGTCGTGGTGATTGACGACGGATCAAGCGACAACACTCGCGAAGTGATGAAGGGACTCGGGCGCGCCGTTTCCTTGCCCTGCAATCTGGGAATCGGCGGCGCGGTGCAGACCGGCTGGCAGATCGCGCTGCGCGAAGACTACGACTTCGCCATGCAGGTGGATGGCGACGGCCAGCATCCTCCCCAGGAAATTGCCCGCCTGATTGCGGCGATGCGCGAATCGCACGCGGACCTGATCGTCGGCTCGCGCTTCCGCACCGAAGGCGGATTCAAGTCCACGGCGGCACGGCGCGTGGGCATCCGCTTTTTCGCGCTGATGCTTTCGGCCATTTGCCGCACGCGCGTCACGGACCCGACGTCGGGATTCCGCATATTGAGCCGGCGGGCGATTCGCCTGCTGGCCGCGCGCTATTCCGAGGATTTTCCCGAAGTCGAAGCGCTGGTGGTGGCTCATCGCGCGGGCCTGCGCATTCTGGAGGTTCCGGTGGTGATGGCGGAACGCAGCGCGGGACGCTCGAGCATTGGAGCGCTGAAATCGCTTGTTTACATGCTGAAGGTGCCGCTCGCGATCTTCATGAATTTGCTGCGCAAGCCGGAGGTCAATTTCTAGCGATGTACTCCCCGCTGACGAGTTTCGCGCTGCTACAACTTCCGGCATCTGCGGACGGAATGCCGGAGCACGGGCAATCACTGGCGTTTCTTGTGACGCTGGTGATTTTCGGAATGGTGATGGGCCTGGTGCTCAAGCGAAAAATCACGGAGCGATTCGCGATTCTGTGGATGGGAATTGCGTTGGCGCTGATGCTGGCGTCGTCGCTGGGCTACAAATATCTTTTCCGCATCGCGCATTTCTTCGGGATTCCCTACGCGCCATCTGCTCTTTTTCTCATCGCGATTTTCGGCCTGACGTTGCTGGTGATTCAGCTTTTCACTTGGGTGTCCAAGTTGAACGAGCGCAGCCGGGTTCTCACGCAGCAACTCGCGATTCTGCGTGACGAACTCGACCGCGAAATCGCAAGAAACCGGGCCGAACGCGCGAACAACTTCGCGGGCGACGAAAAGCGCCGCGCCACAAGGATTGCAAATTGAAACCCAAGGTAACGCCGAATTTTTTTGAAGTGCCAGGCAAGACCATGAAGTGCGCCGACGCTCACGAGGCCGCAAGCGGCCGTCACAAATTTCAGTTCAAAGCCGGGAGAATTTCGATGAAGTTCACAAAGAAGATCGCATTGATGATGGCAATCGGAGTCGCGTCGCTGATCGCGCCGAGCGTGGCGCACGCGCAAGCGCCCGTGACGGACGACACCTTCTCGCAGCACGGCCGCGAGTGGAATAACGGCTCATCGCCCATCGTCCTGGTGCAGAGCCCCGAGACCAATGGCTATCTGCGCTTCAATCTCTCCGTCTATCCGCAAAATCTCCAGAGCAGCGATATCGAAAAGGCCACGCTGAAACTATTTGTGAATAGCGTGCAGAGCGCCGGCACCATGTACATTTGCCGCCTCGCCGCCAATCAGCAGTGGGATGAAAAAATTCTGGTCAGTGGCGTGGAGCCGAGTTGCGATTCCAGCACCGAACCCATCGCCGTGGTGATGAACAAGGGCATGATTTTGAATTACGTCGTCATCGACGTAACGCCGATTGTGCAGTATTGGTATGCAAATCCTGGCACGAACAACGGCATTGGATTGTGGTCTTCGAATCCCAGCACGAGCATGAGCAGTGATGTTTGGGTTTCGTTCAATTCGAAGGAAGGCCCGAACACCGGCCATGACGCGCAGCTGGACATCGTGCTCACCCCGGCAAGCTCAGCGACAACGACTTCGAATGCAGTGTCGTCGCAAGCTGGCGCGACGGGCGCGACCGGGCCGACAGGCCCCACGGGTCCGACTGGCCCGACTGGCCCCACCGGGGCGACAGGCGCAGCCGGAGCTGCCGGAGCCAAGGGCGCAACGGGAGCGACCGGAGCCACCGGTGCAACCGGCGCCGGAACGACCGGAGCCACAGGACCGACGGGCGCGGCAGGAGCTGCTGGAGCCAAGGGCGCAACGGGAGCGACCGGAGCCACCGGAGCGACCGGTGCAGGAACGACCGGAGCCACAGGACCGACGGGCGCGGCAGGAGCCGCTGGAGCTAAGGGTGCGACTGGCGCGACCGGAGCCACCGGTGCAACGGGTGCAGGAACGACCGGAGCCACAGGACCGACGGGCGCAGCAGGAGCCGCTGGGGCCAAGGGCGCGACGGGAGCGACCGGAGCACCGGAGCAACCGGTGCAGGAACGACCGGAGCCACAGGACCGACGGGCGCGGCAGGACCTGCAGGTGCCACTGGCGCAACCGGCGCCGCAGGTGCGGCAGGAGCCGCTGGCGCGAAGGGCGCAACAGGTTCAACGGGTGCCACAGGCGCAACGGGTTCGACCGGCGCTACGGGTGCGAATGGCACGAACGGAACAAATGGAACTAATGGAGCGACTGGCGCGACAGGACCGGCAGGTGCCACTGGCGCAACCGGCGTTGCAGGGGCGAACGGCACGAACGGAACGAACGGAACCAACGGCGCGACGGGCGCAACCGGCGCCGCAGGTGCGGCAGGAGCCGCTGGCGCGAAGGGCGCAACAGGTTCAACGGGTGCCACAGGCGCAACGGGTTCGACCGGCGCTACGGGTGCGAATGGCACGAACGGAACAAATGGAACTAATGGAGCGACTGGCGCGACAGGACCGGCAGGTGCCACTGGCGCAACCGGCGTTGCAGGGGCGAAGGCCGAACGGAACGAACGGAACCAACGGCGCGACGGGCGCAACCGGCCCTGCGGGCGTCGCTGGAGCGCAAGGTCCCGCGGGATCTGCGGGTGCGACGGGCGTAACGGGTCCGACTGGTCCAACCGGCGCAACCGGTGTGAACTGGCGCGGAACGTTTGTCTCTGGAACCAGCTACAACGTGGATGACGCTGTCTACTACGGCGCGTCTTCTTACATCGCGACCCACGCGAATAGTGGAGCCGAGACTCCTGACGGAGACACAACAGATTGGTCAACTCTTGCGGGAACTGGATCTGATCCTGCGGCAACGGGTGCGACCGAACGGCGCCACAGGCGCAACAGGCGCTACTGGCGCAACGGGTGCTACGGGTTCAACCGGCTCGACCGGAGCAACCGGTGCAACTGGTGCGACGGGTGCTACTGGATTCGGAGCGACAGGTTCGACTGGTGCAACGGGATCTACCGGTGCGACGGGATCTACGGGAGCAACAGGATCGACAGGTGCCACGGGCGTTGCGGGTCCAACTGGTACACAGGGCCCAGCGGGCGTGACAGGCGCAACGGGAGCAGTCGGAGCTACAGGCGCTAGTGGCACGAACGGAACCAATGGCGCAACCGGTTCGACGGGAGCCGCAGGTCCTGCAGGCGCGACGGGCGCAACTGGCGTGCAAGGTCCGGCGGGTGCCACAGGCGCAACGGGCTTGGCAGGCACGGCGGGAGCTAACGGCGCCACCGGTCCTGCGGGACCAGCAGGCGCGAACGGAGCTACCGGCGCACAAGGCCCTGTAGGTCCAGAAGGCGCTGCTGGTGCCAATGGTGCGACTGGAGCAACGGGAGCAACAGGGCTGGCTTGGGCGGGTAATTGGACGGCGCAGAACTACGCCGCCAACTCGGTCGTGTACTACGACGGATCTTCCTATGTAGCGCCGAGTGGCGCCGCGGGCACGGATGTCCCTGGCGCTTCGGGCGTTTGGCAACTCTTGACTGAAGTGGGAGCAACCGGTGTGACCGGCGCTGCCGGAGCAACAGGCGCCGAGGGCTCAACTGGCGCGACCGGTGCCCAAGGCGCAACAGGTTCGGCCGGCGCGACAGGCGCGACTGGTGTAGCGGGTCCAGCCGGTGCGACCGGAGCCACGGGCGCCGCTGGCGCAGCAGGTGCAACGGGTTCGCAAGGGCCGATTGGTCCGGCGGGTGCAACCGGCGCTACGGGTTCAGCAGGTGTGCCAGGGGCCGTTGGTCCTTCCGGTGCGACAGGCGCGACGGGTGCAACAGGTGCTACCGGAACCACTGGCGTTATCTATGCCGGCGCATTCAATCTGGGCACAAGTTACACCGCGGATGACGTGGTCACCTACAACGGTTCGACATACTTCGCGATGCAAAATAACAATGGCCCAGCCACTCCTGATGTTGACAACGCGGATTGGACGATGTTGGCTGCCGCAGGGGCAACGGGTGCAGCAGGTCCTGCCGGCGCAGCAGGGGCAACGGGAGTCGAAGGTCCGACGGGCGCAACCGGTGCTGCGGGTGCAACTGGTGCAGCCGGCGCGACTGGCGCCAAGGGCGCCGCAGGTGCGACTGGTTCGACAGGCGCGACTGGTTCAACGGGCGCGACCGGCACGACCGGCGCTGCCGGCGCAACCGGATCCACGGGTGCGACAGGCTCGACGGGTGCGCAAGGTTCAACAGGACCGGTTGGAGCCACGGGCTCGACCGGTGCAACGGGTCCACAAGGACCGACTGGCTCAACAGGTGCCACCGGCAGCAAGGGCGCTGCTGGCGCTACGGGTTCGACCGGCGCGACTGGTTCAACGGGCGCGACGGGCGCGACTGGATCAACGGGCGCGACCGGCGCTAACGGATTAACCGGAGCGACGGGTGCAACGGGCTCGACCGGCGCGACGGGGTCCAACGGTACGAATGGCGCCACTGGTGCCACCGGTGCGACCGGAGCCGCAGGTTCGAAGGGCGCGGCTGGTGCGACTGGTCCTACCGGATCGACAGGTTCAACAGGCCCAACAGGATCTACAGGCTCGACGGGCGCAACCGGCGCGACGGGCGCGAATGGAAACGATGGTGCGACAGGTCCGGCGGGCTCGCAAGGTCCGGCTGGCGCTACGGGTCCGGCCGGCCCGCAGGGACCTGCAGGTTCCGCAGGATTGAATGGCGCGACCGGTGCGACTGGACCGACGGGAGCCACGGGTGCGACCGGGAGCGGCTTTATCTTCAGCGGCGCATGGCAACCAGATACTCAATACAACGTTGACGATGTAGTAACATACGAAGGCCAGACTTGGATCGTCGTCAATCAATTTACTTCGGGCAGCATGTTCGACTCGGGCAACATGTCGCTGATCGCCGCAGCAGGCGCGAATGGAGCTACCGGCTCTTCCGGCAGCACGGGCGCAACGGGATCGACGGGCTCTACCGGCACCACTGGTTCGACCGGTGCGACGGGCAGCACGGGCGCAACGGGCGGCAATGGCGCGACGGGAGCTACAGGCGCCACTGGTGCAACAGGCTCGACCGGAGCAACAGGATCAACTGGTGCGACAGGATCGACAGGCGCGACTGGAACACAAGGACCAGCAGGCAGCAACGGCGCGAATGGCGCCACCGGTGCCACCGGCGCTGCTGGAACCAATGGTGCGAACGGCGCGACGGGTGCAACGGGTCCGACGGGCCCAACGGGATCAACGGGACAGGGCTTTAACTTCACCGGCCCCTACAATCCGTCAACGCCTGCGTACAATCCGTACGATGTAGTCACCGAAAACGGAAATACATACGTGGCGATGCAGACCAATGGCACGTCCACGACGGCGGTGGATCCAGCCAGCGACCCAGGGAATTATTGGCAACTCATGGCGCAAGCCGGTGCAACTGGCGCGACGGGCGCAGCCGGCTCCAACGGTGCAACGGGTGCGACGGGCGCGACGGGCAGCAGTGGCAGCAATGGCGCCACCGGTGCGACAGGTGCGACCGGAACCGCTGGCTTGAATGGCAGCAACGGCTCCACAGGTGCAACCGGCGCGACTGGCCCAACTGGCGTCATCTGGATGGGTGCTTACGCTGGCACGGGCACGACCTACGCGATCAGCGATGCGGTTCTCGATGCCAACGGCAGCAGCTACATCAACACGACCGGCAATAACACCGGTGATCCGTCTGTCGATACTACGGATTGGTCTCTGCTCGCCGCTGCAGGTGCAACCGGTGCGAATGGCGCACCTGGCACGAACGGAACGAATGGTGCAACCGGTGCGACTGGTGCACCTGGCACGAATGGTATCAATGGCGTTACCGGTGGGACAGGCGCAACGGGTGCAACCGGCGCGACTGGCCCAACTGGCGTCATCTGGATGGGCGCTTACGCTGGCACAGGCACGACCTACGCGATCAGCGATGCCGTTCTCGATGCCAACGGCAGCAGCTACATCAACACGACCGGCAACAACACCGGTGATCCCTCTGTTGATACTACGGATTGGTCTCTGCTCGCCGCTGCAGGTGCAACAGGTGCGAATGGTGCACCTGGCACGAACGGAACGAATGGTGCAACCGGCGCGACTGGTGCACCTGGCACGAATGGTATCAATGGCGTTACCGGTGGGACAGGCGCAACAGGTGCAACCGGCGCGACTGGCCCAACTGGCGTCATCTGGATGGGCGCTTACGCAGGCACGGGCACGACCTACGCGATCAGCGATGCGGTTCTCGATGCCAACGGCAGCAGCTACATCAACACAACCGGCAACAACAACGGTGATCCCTCTGTCGATACCACGGATTGGTCTCTGCTCGCCGCTGCTGGTGCAACCGGTGCGAATGGTGCACCTGGCACGAACGGAACGAATGGTGCAACCGGTGCGACTGGTGCACCCGGCACGAATGGTATCAATGGCGTTACCGGTGGGACAGGCGCAACGGGTGCAACCGGCGCGACTGGCCCAACCGGAGTCATCTGGATGGGTGCTTACACTGGCACCGACACGACCTACGCGATCAGCGATGCGGTTCTCGATGCCAACGGCAGCAGCTACATCAACACGACCGGCAATAACACCGGCGATCCGTCTGTCGATACTACGGATTGGTCTCTGCTCGCCGCTGCAGGTGCAACTGGTGCGAATGGTGCACCTGGCACGAACGGAACGAATGGTGCAACCGGTGCGACTGGTGCACCTGGCACGAATGGTATCAATGGCGTTACCGGTGGGACAGGCGCAACAGGTGCAACCGGCGCGACTGGCCCAACTGGCGTCATCTGGATGGGCGCTTACGCAGGCACAGGCACGACCTACGCGATCAGCGATGCGGTTCTCGATGCCAACGGCAGCAGCTACATCAACACGACCGGCAACAACACCGGTGATCCGTCTGTCGATACTACGGATTGGTCTCTGCTCGCCGCTGCAGGTGCAACTGGTGCGAATGGTGCACCTGGCACGAACGGAACGAATGGTGCAACCGGTGCGACTGGTGCACCCGGCACGAATGGTATCAATGGCGTTACTGGTGCGGACAGGCGCAACGGGTGCAACCGGCGCGACTGGCCCAACTGGCGTCATCTGGATGGGTGCTTACGCTGGCACGGGCACGACCTACGCGATCAGCGATGCGGTTCTCGACGCCAACGGCAGCAGCTACATCAACACAACCGGCAACAACACCGGTGATCCCTCTGTCGACACCACGGATTGGTCTCTGCTCGCAGCAGCGGGGGCGACCGGGGCAACTGGCACCAACGGAACAACTGGCGCAACCGGCGTTACCGGCCCGACCGGAGTGACTGGTGCAACTGGGACGACGGGCTCGACTGGCGCAACCGGTGTTACTGGCCCGACCGGAGTGACTGGTTCAACTGGGGCGACGGGCTCCACTGGCGCAACAGGCAACACGGGTCTGACGGGCGGAACTGGAGCGACGGGTGCCACTGGTGCAACGGGCACCGGACTGACGGGCGCGACAGGTGCGACCGGAGCTACTGGTTCGACCGGCGCGAACAATTACACCACCACATCAGCCAACTTCACACAGCCGACTGCCGGCAACACCGTCTCCGTGACAATGGGAAGCACTGCTTGGATGGCAACCGGAGAAGTTGTGGCAGTCACGACTGGCGGCTATTACACCGTCAGCTCGATCACGAGCGGCACGGTGGCCGTTCTCAACAACCTCGGCTACTCGACGAACGCAGCCGCCAACTCGACAATCACGAGCGGAGCAACGATCACCGGAGCTGGAGTGCAGGGCGCGGGAATCACGTTGGGCCTGGTCGCAACGAGCAACAGCACCACAGTGGAAAGCAACAACACAGAGTATGGGTCTGTTGACGGGCCATGCACGCCCTCAACTTCTGAGGCGACGTGCGCGCAGCTGGTGACCACGGCCGGAACGCTCAACAACCTTAACGCTTCCACGTCTGCCGGTGTGGGTAACGGCGATACAGTCACCTTCACGTTGATGTTAGGGACTACGCCGACGTCATTGGCAGCAACGTCCCTCACTTGCTCAATATCAGGGAATTTCATCGCTTCACCGACCGGGTGCGGCGAAGTGTTGGGCACCGCAGTTTCCATCCCGCTTAACGACTACGTCGCGATGCGCATCACTTCAAACTTCAACAGCACGGCCACCGGAACATGGTCAATGGTGGGTCCATCGAGCTTCGTTGCGGGCGTCACAGGTGCAACGGGTGCCACGGGCGCCACTGGTGCGACGGGCGGAACCGGCTCAACAGGTGCGACGGGCGCCACCGGAGCGACAGGAACGGCGGGGACCAACGGGACAAACGGCGTCAACGCGTACACGACCACCTCTGCCTCATTCACGCAACCGGCGGCTGGAGCGACTGGCAGTGTGAGCGTCGGGAACACCGCCTGGATGGCCGTAGGCGAAACGCTCTATATCCCCACCGGCGGCTTCTACACAGTGAGTTCCATCACGAACGGCACGACTGTTGTTCTGGCCAATACCGGAGACTTGGGCAACGCATCGTCCGGCACATCCATTCCGAGCGGATCCGCGGTCAGCGCGGGTGGCGTTGAAGGCGCGACTGGACCAGCGGGATTCACGGTCAGCGTCGGAACAACTACGACCGGTACTCCGGGATCCTCTGCGTCCGTTACCAACTCGGGTAATTCCTCGGCGGCCGTGTTGAACTTCACAATTCCGCAAGGCGTCACCGGTCCGACCGGAGCGACTGGCGCTACCGGTGGAACGGGATCGACAGGTACACAGGGAGTCGCAGGTCCAACTGGCGCGACCGGCTCGACTGGATTGGAACAGACAGAACCTGAGTTCTGGGGCAACAGCAACGGCAGCGAGGTCAATTGCTCGACGAGCGGCACATCTTGCTACGGAACCGTGTACGGTGCGGCTACTCCGAGTACGACCGCTACGAATGGAAACACGATTGTGCCGTCGGGCGGGGTCATACAGAACCTCTACGTTGCACTGAACGGCGGAACGGTGCCTACCGGAACTACAGAAGTTTTCACAATCATGAGGACGCCCGTCACGAACGGCGTGAGCGGAACGCAAGCCGCAACCGCAGTAACTTGCACGATCGGCGCCGGCGCCTCATCGTGCAGCGACAACGTAGACACCCAGACGTTCAACGCGGGCGACATCATCAACATCCGCATGGTTCGAACCGGAACCAGCTTCACCTACACCGGCGCATGGAGCATCCAAGGTCCAATGGGAATCCCCGTAGGACCGACTGGTGCTACTGGCGCGACTGGGGCCACCGGCGGAACCGGCGCGACGGGCCCAACCGGAGCAGGAACTACAGGTGCGACGGGTCCCACAGGTGCAACCGGCGCGACTGGAACCGCTGCGACAGTTGCAGTGGGCACGACGACGACGGGCGCGCCCGGAGGAACAGCTGCGGTCACGAACTCCGGCACTTCCTCTGCGGCGGTGTTCAACTTCTCAGTGCCACAGGGTCCGACGGGCCCGACTGGCGCCGCTTCGACTGTTCCCGGACCGACCGGTCCGACTGGCGGAACGGGTGCAACCGGCGCAACGGGCGTGGCCGGAAACGGATTCACATGGGCGAATGCGTGGGTTAGCACGACGGAGTACGCGGTGAACCAGATTGTGTCCTACAACGGCTCCTCGTGGATATCGATCCTGGATGTCCCAGGAAATACACCCAACACGAATCAGCCGCCGGAGACCAGCCCAACGTATTGGAATTATCTGGCGGACGGGTTCCACTTTACGGGAGCGTGGAGCAGCAGCACGACCTACTATTTGACCGATGTGGTCACGCTGAACGGGTCAACATACTTGTCAGTCAGCTCGCCAAACGTGGGTAACAATCCGTCCACGGACAACGGGTCGAACTGGCAGGTGCTCGCTTTGATGGGCGCGACGGGCGCCACCGGGCCGGCGGCTGCGACGGTCGCGGTCGGATCCACTACAACTCTGTCTCCTGGCAGCTCCGCAACGGTCACGAATACCGGCAACACCACCAATGCGGTCTTCAACTTTGGGATTCCGCAAGGAGTTACCGGACCCACTGGACCGACGGGCGTAACCGGTTCGACCGGTTCGACAGGCCCGTCAGGCCCGACGGGTCCGAGCGGTGCGGCCGCCACGATCGGAGTCGGAACAACGACGACCGGAAATCCGGGCACTTCAGCGTCGGTCACCAACTCTGGGACATCCTCGGCAGCGGTGTTCAACTTCACCGTGCCGCAGGGGCCAACCGGGTCAGTCGGACCACAAGGATCGGCCGGGCCGACCGGGCCGGCGGGCGCGACCGGAGCGACGGGCCAGGGCATGCCGGTTTACACACTCGGCAGCATCAACGTTTCGGGTTCGTCGGTTGAGCCGAGCGGCGGTTGGACGAGTACGCCGATATACGTCTCGTTGTCGACCTCGTGCGAAAGCCAGGTGGTTTCAAATTGTGACGTCACGGCGGTTTCAGCAACCGGCAACGTAACGGGCTTCACGTTTACGTTCTCGTCTGCCGTGGCAACAAACAACGTTTACACCGTCAGTCTGTTGATAAACGGGACGGCCTCCGGTGGGAGCTGCACTGTCAGCGGAGGATCGACCTCCTGCAACGGCTTTGGAACCTGGGCCGTAACGGCGGGTCAGGACATTGAGCTTGAAGTAGCGCAGACAACTGGCTCGACCCATGACACAGGAACCTCCACGACTGCGGCCTCTTTGAGTGCGAGCAGCACCCTGTTGAGCAATCCCTTCATGACCGAAGGGAGCGTCAATTTCGCCTCGTTGAACGGTGGGTCGGCCAGCACGACCGCCCTCGTGAGTCTCCCGCAACCCTATACGAATTCGGGAACTTTCGTCTGCACGGTCACCGACACGACTACAACCGGGCGGACGTTCTTCGTGACCAACGATACGAACCAGGAATTTACGATCACGGCGAACGCCAGTAACTCGGACTCAGTGAACTTCATCTGCGTGGGTTACTAACGAGACGAATCAATCCGAGCGGCGTGCGTTGGCGCGCGCCGCTCGCAAGTCCTGCGCAACCGGCAGCGGGTCTTTCCAGCGCACATCGAGAGACGACTCAGCGGCTATGCGTGCAGCCGGGGATCGACGCTCCGAGCCCTAGCGCGCGACGCTCGTTACTCAAACGCCGCGCACGAGGGGCCGGCGCATTCCGAAGCTCAAACGCAAGAACAGCCATCCGCCTGAGATCTAGCGGACGTTTGCCTTCTTCTGTGATTCCGCCCAAGCAAGATTATTCTTCGCGAGCTGGAAATCAGGACGAAACTTCAGCGCTTGCCTGGCGGCGGCGATCGCTGCATCCCACTGGTGCAGGTCTTCGTAATCGGCGGCGATGTTGTTGTAGGCCTCGGGATAATCCGGCTTCAGCTGGATGGCTTTGTGCGCGGCATTGATGGAATCCTGGTAGCGCTTGTCCTGGTGATAGAGGAGCGAGAGGTTCAGATAATTCGCCGGAGTCGGTTGCGTTGCGGCAAGAACTTCCGCGGCGGAAAGCGGATCGCGAACCGTGGCACTCAGAGCGAGATAGCGTTGCGCCCCGGGATCACCTGGCGCGAGCTTCAGCGTGTCTTCCGCGAGAGCCTTTAGTTCCGGACCTTGCCCCTGATCGTAATAAACCTGCATCAGCAGATCGCGCGGATCCATCCACGCCGGATTTCGGCCGATGGACGCTTTGAGGTTTTCGATCGCTTCCGGATAGCGGCGCTGTGAGACGAGCCAGCGTCCGTAATAGAAATACGGCTGAGCATCCGGCGGCGCGAGCGACACAGCGCGGCGGAAGTGAGCTTCGGCGTCCTGCGGCCGGTTCAGCACGCCGTAGGCGATTCCCAGGTTGATTTCAAGAATCGGGTAGTAAGGAGTAAAAACGGTTGCGCGATTGAAATAGTCGAGCGCCCTTTGCGTATCGCCTTTTTCCATCTGCGTCAGGCCGTAATTCATCAGGCCGCGACCGTTCTCGGGACTTTTGATCGTCACGTCGTAGAAAAGCGATTCCTCTGTGCGCCAGACTTCGTTGCGCTTCCACGTTCCGTAGGAATACGCGAGGATCAGAAGGGCCGTCGTTACTTGAACGCCGCGCAGGATCGTTTTCCGGGATGCCGGCGCGCGTTGCATCCATTGAAAGACGACCAGCGCAAGAGCCCAGGTGACGCTGAGGATAAGGCCCACAAACGGAAAGAACATCCGATGATCGTTCTCTACTTCCGCGAGCACAAAAAGCGAAGTCGGCGCTGAGGCGCCAAAATACCAGAATATTCCGAAGGCAATTGGCCGATGCTCGCGGCGTTTGATGGCCCAGAATCCGACCGCGAGGAGCGCAAGGCAAAACAGATCGCCCGCCAACGCGCGAGGGTCAGCGAAACTCGTGAACGGATTCAGATCCGTATCGGCGCTCAGCCAGAATGGCAAGAAAAGCGAGCGAACGTACCGCATCAAGACGTACGGCTGCGTCGCCCAATACATCCATGAAGGCATCGTGGCCGGGACGTAGCTCTTCGACGTCATTTTCACGTCCAAGACGGCGAACACACCTGAAACGACGAGGGCCGGGAGCGCCGCCATCAACGCGTTCCAGAATCGATTCCACCTGGCGTCCTCTTCGAAAAGGAAAATGTAGACGAGGAGAATTCCACCGAAAACAACGGCGGTTGCTTTCGACATCGCTCCGAGCGCCACTGGAATCAGGTAAATTCCGAATCTTCGAAGATGCGGGAATCGAATGTAAACCACCAGCCCGGCGACGACGCCTAGAGTGGCGTAAAGATCGGCCCGCTGAATTATGTAGTTCACCGTTTCTGCAACGGCCGGATGCACCGCGAACCAGAGAACCGCAAACAAGGCAATGAACGGGTTGGCAGCGCGCGGTTCGGCGAGATCGAAAACGTCGCGGTACAGCACGAACGTCAGTGCCAACAGCACCAGGAACCAAAAGAACGTGGAGATGTGAAACCACAAGGGATTGAGTCCGTGCCCGAGCTTGTAGTCGATCGCCAGTGAAAGCGAGACGATCGGCCGCCAAGTCTGGTTGGCCGGCAGCGAACTAAACGTGGTCGCATCGGTGAAGAATCTGGGGATGTTGTGCAAATCGCGGATGAAGACGTTGTTCTGAACGGTATGACCATCGTCGAAATGAAAACTGTTGTGGAAATGATTCGCGTATGCGGCGAAAACGACGATCAGGGCGATGGCCGCGCAGAGCCAAAACCGCTTTGAGTCCGCCAGCGCGCCGGGCTGAGGCAAAGCCGCCGCGCTATTTTCGGGAGGCGACGTGTCGTCGCGCCGGATTGAAGTTGTGCGAGGCATTGATCGATTACGAATCCAGTATCGCTAAGAGATTTTGAACTACTTCGACTGAGGACTCCAAGGGCGCAGAGACAAACTCGGTACAAAAAGACAACGGGACAAGACTGGAATTCCCAACACTCGAGCATGAGCGGAATGCGATTGAGTTGCCTTGAGCATTCCGATGCATCTGTGGAATCAGCCCGAGGCTTGCTTGCACCTCTGAGTCGCAATAACGACGGCCGGAAGTCCCTCGTGCTCTTCAGCCAAAAAAGGTCTGTGGCGAGTTCTGAGCGCATCTGGTGGCTGCCTCTAATGGTTGATTGGAAGCCGGATTGCTAGATTCGTAGTACAGGATCTTTCTGAGCGCTCTTCGTGATGAGCAGTACCCGAAAGCTATAGGACCGGTGAGCGCCGAGACAGCGCGTAAGTTATTAAAAAACATAGACTTGCTGTAGTTCAGCAAGCGGCGGCGCTTGGGTTTTAACGGCGGCGGGATGTGACGCGCAGAGAAGAAAGAGCAAAGAGTTGCGCATTATACAGAAGGCAATTGCGCTAAGTGCGCAACATCTTGCAAGTGCAATCATCTCTTGCGATAGCAAGGGGTGTGACGCCTAGGAGATTGGGACATAGCTGGTTGGCCAGAGCCTGCGACCCGGGTATATGAAGTCCCCCCGCAAGTACCCCGCAGCAGGGAGATCGCGCACTTGGAATCAAACGAATTGGATCCGTCAGTAACAACACGGAGGGCTATAAACATATGTACGCGCATTCAGAGAGCCGAACTTCAGGAGATAAACGGATCCGTGCTCGCGTTCGCCACGAGCGCGGCCAAGCGATGGTTGAGTTCGCCGCCATAGTCCCCCTTCTCTGCTTCCTGATCCTTGGGATGATTACGTTTGGGTTCTCCATGTACAACTATCTGGAGATGACGAACGGCGTGACGTCGGGCGCACAGGCGCTGGCGATCAGCCGTGGACAGACCACGAATCCGTGCACTACGGTGACTGCCCCGTACTTCGCGGCAACCCCGAACCTAATTACGTCGAAATCGCTTTTCACAATCACGATCACATCCACTTCGGGAACCGTTTATACACTCGCGACCAACACTGCGAGCCCCACGTGCTCGGCCAGCAGCACAACGGCGGCGCCGGCATCGGATCTGACGCAGGGTGCAACGGCCACAGTGACGGTGACGTATCCATGCAATCTAAATGTCTTCGGAGTGAACTTTGCGCCGAGCACGTGCGTCATGACGGCGAAAACTGCGGAGAGCGTCCAATGAAAGACCAGAGCAGAGAGTGTGTAAGCGCGGTGCGGAAGGGCCAGCGCGGGCAGTCAATTGTCTTCGTGGCGGCGCTGCTCCCGGTACTCATCGCCGTGGCCGCGCTCGTAATCGACCTGGGCTACGCTTACGCTTCCTATCAAGAACTTGTGTCCGCGACAAAAGCATCGGCGCTAGCCGGAGGTGCCGCAATACCGAACCCCTCCGCGCCGACCGCGACCGCTGCGGCGCTGAAGTTCAGCGCCTTGACGAACGACTTGAACTATCATGCCAATTTGCAGAACGTGTCTCTCTCGATAAATCTAACGTGCGTAAGTCCGTCGACGTATCCAACCTTGAATCTCCCGCCGTGTGCTGACTATCCAAGTTGCGCGTCAGGATGCAACATGATCCAAGTAACACAGTCAGCGACTGTGTCCACGTTCTTCGCGCGCATATTCGGAATCAAATCAATCCCCATGTCGGCAACGGCGGTTGCAAGTGCCAAAGGCGGATTGGTACCGCCATACCACATCGTGATGGTCATCGATACAACCGGGTCGATGGGCATGGGTACAGACAGCGGCTGCACGCAAAACGGGACATCGGTAACACCGGAACAGTGCGCGCAATATGGTGTCCAGACTCTGCTGCAGCAGCTCGATCCCTGCGCGGTAACGCAGGCGACTTGCACGGCGAGCAGCACGCCGGGAGTCTCTGTAGATGCAGACGATCAGGTCGCGCTCATGGTGTTCCCCGGGCTGTGCAGTTCCACCGCTGCCGGAGTGACGACGGCGAATTGCCCCACGCTGGCATCAGGCTCGACATTGACGAATACCGACGCGAATACAACCTATGCGCCAAAAGATTATGCGTGTCCCACTGTTGCGCCCCCAATCGCAAGCTACAATAACGACCCGGAGTACTTACTCCTCGGCTTTCAGAGCAATTATCGCTTCTCGGACAACTCAGGCTTGAACACCAGCTCAAACATCTTCGAGGCCGTCGGTGTCGGGACCAACAACTGCGGTGTGGGCACGCCAGGAGGCAAGGGAACGTTCTATGCGGGCGCGCTGCAAGCGGCTTACGATTACCTGAATCTAAACAACATTCCGGGTATCCAGAACATAATTATTATCCTGAGCGACGGCGATGCAACGGCAACCGCGTCCGATATGTCGGGCAACGTGGCGCAGATTGACGGACCGTGGTCGGCAGAGATCTATCCATCCACGCAGGAATGCGCAAACGCGGTTTCTACCGCGAACTGGATAAAAAGCAACGGAGTCTTGATTTACTCCATTTCTTACGGTTCTGAAACTTCGGGCTGCACCACGGACACGAGTCCGACTACGACGCCGTGCCTGACGATGCAAGGGATGTCCTCGTTGCCATTGACGCAGTATTTCTTTTCGATCCCCGATTCGGCGACGGCGGGCGGGACGGTGTGTACCGGCGCAGTGTCAATCACCACGATGAATCAGGTCTTTACTACCATCGCGGCGGATCTCACGGTATCGCGGCTGGTGCCCAACGGAGACTTTTGACGCTCGGCATGTGGCGGCCGCCGAGGTGGCGGCCGCACCGAGCTGCGCGAGCGCCGCTCTGGTGGAAATCACGCGGACTTGATGGCTATGCGCTGAGTCAAAATTACAGCTTACAATTTTGCGTTTGGGTTGCAGGTTCGACAGGTTTGACCCGTCAGGCGCTGGGCTTTTCATCTGTAACTTCTGAAATCAATCCAGTCATTTTGGACTTATGTGTGAAGGACAGCGAACAAAGAGGCCTGGCGTCAATTGCTTTTTGACCGACCTTCCCGTTTTTCACCGTTTATTTTCAGCCAGCAGGCCAAAGGGACGACGGCCAGACTGGCCATCCATAAGTAGAAGCCCGGCAGAAAAGCGCTAACACGCTGGTGATACAGGTCTGTCTCCCACACTGCCAGATCTTTCCCAATGACCAGGATACTGGTTAATGCGATCACGAGAGATACCAAGCTCACAGCCAAAGCCGCTTTCACTCGTTCGAAAAATACCAGCACCAGTGCTACCACCCAGAGTGGATTCGCAAACCAGCCGATGTTACGTATGAAGATTCCCATATAGCCTCGCATGAGTAGTTGGAAACCCCACATACTGTTATGCGTCACCGGAGTAAGATTTCCCGTGCTCGTGGTCGTGAACTCCAACGCGGGAAAGCAGCAGGCAAGAACGTATAACGCCAAGCTAATTTGCAACCAGCGATACGACTTCCAGTCTCTTTTCATCGCGCGCTCCTACCAGACTCCGCCCGAAACGACCGGTGCGGAAGAGTATCGCCGATCAGCCACGACAAGCCAGCAAGTCGCCTTTCGGTGTAGCGTCGCCCTGGGAACTCCTAGACACGAGTCTCTCTGGTCCCACGCCGAAGTTCGCATCGATTTTCCGCTTGTGTGCAACCCGCTGCACCCTCAATCTGGAAGGGCAAGGATATCAACGGCTTACAGTTTGGCGACGGGATTGCACCAATAGTTCTCAGAGGTTTCTATGCCTACGCTCCGGGCCTTACTCCAGAACAGTTCGCAAGATGGCGGCGTCATGCTTTTCGTCGCGGGCTCGGGGCTGTTCCTCTACTTCTTCCCTAGCCTCTTGGCGTTCTGCATTAAGAAGCAGGGTGCCGGGAAGGTCTTCACGCTGAATCTCCTCCTCGGCTGGACGCTCGTCGGATGGGTCATCGCGCTCGTTCGGGCTCTGAGGCAAGAGCAGCCCGCAAGCGCCTAGGGACGGCACCCATGGCGACGCTAATCTTGTTATCAACGGGCATCGTCATGCTCGCAGCACTCTATTTCACGCCCACTCGCGCCCGTTCATAGCAGCGCCTCAATCGTCGATCCCACAAACCAGGCTTCTCGCGATAAGATGAATTTCGATGCGCACGCTCATCGTCGCTTTCGTATGCGCCGCTGCAATTCTGCCGCAGATCGCCGCGGCGCAAAATTCTCCGCAGGCGCCGGTTCCCGCCGCCAATCAGGAAGCCGATCTCGAATTGAGGAAGGCCATCAATGCCGCGGGGAATGATTCCGCCGCGCTGGTGCGCAATCTTCACGATTATCTTCGCCGCTTTCCGGAGACCTCGCAAAAAGTGAATGTTTATCGGGCTTTAATCGAGTCCTGCCAGCAGATTCGCGACGACGCTTGCACGCTTGACGCCGCCGAGCAACTGATCGCGATTGTTCCCGACGATTCTTCGGCGCTGATGACCGCCGTCGATCTGCTCGAGAAAAAAAGCGACGCCGCGAGCCTCAATGAAGCACGCACTTTCGTTACCCGCGTGATTGACCACACCGAAAGCATGGGCTCCTCCCAGCGTCCCGAGCGCCTCTCGCTCGCCGAATGGCAGGACCAGCACGCTGTGTTTCTGATGGGGCTCTATCTCGTGCGCGGTGACATCGACAAGATGCTCCGCCGCTACGACGACGCCTCGCACGATTACCAGTCGAGCTACGCCGCCCGCGCCAACCCTTCCGCCGCCGAGGGTCTCGCCGACGTTGACGAGATGCACTCCGATCTTTCCGGCGCCATCCAGCAATATCTATTGGCGTTCGTGCTGCCGGACGTCGGGCCGAGAATAGTTGACCGCCGCGAAGTCCGCGTGAAACTCGGTAACGTATGGCAGCAGGTACATGGCACTCAGAAGGGCCTGGGCGAAGAAATTCTCGCGGCGTACGATCGCACGGCGCCTGCGGATTCCGGGTCCGCATCGAAAGAGCGCAACGCGGATGCGAAAAATGTTTACGATTTTGTTCTTCGCCGGCTCGACAATTCGCCGTTTCCGCTCGCTCCACTGAAAGGCAAGACTCTCGTGCTCAGTTTCTGGGCCACGTGGTGCGCGCCTTGCCGCGAGCTCGAGCCGCAGCTCGCACAAATCGCAAAACGCCACGCCGGCCAGCCGGACGTCGTGTTCCTCGCCGTCAATGCCGACGAAGATGAGTCGCTGGTCCCGGATTATCTTGCGCGCGAAAAATGGGATCTGAATGTCGTATTTTCCGATGGGCTCGCGAGATTTTTTGGCATCGATGCGCTGCCGACCGTTTTTGTGCTCGATCGGGATGGCAAAGTTGTCTACAAAGCCGCTGGTTATCCGGAACACGGCTTTGCCGAGTCGATCGAGAACGCCGTCCGACTGGGTCAAGGCACACCAAGTCACTGAAAAGCCCCTGTAGCGCCCCTCTGTTCGCGCAACCAAGAGGCCACGGAGGTTCGAGGTCCCGCGGCGAAAAACGCCACGGGCAAAACCGAAAATGGTCCGTCTCAATAAGCGCGGCAGAACAAATCAGTGCCGACGGCAAAGTCACGCGGCGAGGGGATACGAAACATGACGACCGACCCCACATGGGCAGGACCTTGCGCTAACGATATTAAGGCCGGGAATTTCGAATTGAGCACACCAAAATGAGATAACCAGCCGTCCGGGCCCGTTTACGCGATTAAATAGAGCGAGCGAAATTCTGCCAGCTCAAGGGCCCATGAAGCACTCCGACATTTACCCATCCAGCGAAACGTCTGACGCCTCCGAGAGGATGGCGATAAAGCACTTCCGTCGAGTTGCACGCAGGCAGTGGTGGCTGTGGGCCTCGGCGATATTCATCAGCCTGCTGCTGACGCTGGGGGTGGCTTCGTTCACGCTTCCGATACTTCACGCGCAGGAGAATGCATTTCACCTCTTTGAGCTACGCCAAACTGTAATGGGGTTGCTGGGTTTAATCCTGCTGTTCGATGTGTATGTGATTTACCAGCAATTGCAGATTCATCGGGTGCAGGCGCTATTGACCGACCAGCAAGAGCTCTTTCGCCTTATCGGCGAGAATGCGGCGGACATGATTGCGGTCGTGGACATGAACGGGAAGCGGCTGTTCAACAGCCCCTCCTATCAGAGAGTGCTTGGTTACTCCGTCGAGGAACTGGAAAGCACTGAATCGCTCGAGCAGGTGCACCCTGCTGACCGGCCCTTCGTCAAGGAGGCTGCCGAGGAAGCGCGACGGACCGGAGTGGGACGGAAAATCGAGTATCGCTTCCGGCATAAGGATGGCACCTGGCGCATTCTGGAATCGACCGCCAGCGTAATCCGCAATTCGAGAGGCGAACCTGAAAAATTGGTGATCGTGAACCGGGACATCAGCGAGCGCAAGCAAGCCGAAAAGATGCTGCGCGAGAATCAGCGTCATCAATCTCAGAAAATGGAAGCGGTCGGACGATTGTCGAGCGGCATCGCGCACGACTTCAATAACCTGCTGGGCATCATCATTGGCTATTGCGAGATCCTGGAGGAAGGGATCGGAGTGAACGATCCACTGCGGAAGAGCGTCAAGCAAGTCAAGAAGGCGGGTGAACGCTCCGCCGCATTGACGCGACAGCTGCTGGCCTTCAGCCGCCAGCAGATGCTGGAACCCAAGCTGCTCGATTTGAATTCCATCGTCGGAGACATGGAGGTAATGCTGCGCCGGCTGATCGGCTCGAATATTGAGCTCGTTTGCACGCGCGACCCCAAGCTGGGGAGGGTGAAAGCAGATCAGGGACAGATCGAACAGGTCATCATGAACCTCGCCGCAAATTCCAGGGATGCGATGCCTGACGGCGGCAAATTTATGATCGAAACCGCCAATGTGGAACTCGATGAGTCTTTCGCCTTGCATGCGCCGGAGGTCCGACCCGGAGCGTACGTGCAACTGGCGGTGAGCGATACGGGAAGCGGCATGAGCGTGGAGACTCAGGCACGCATTTTCGAGCCATTCTTCACGACGAAGGAGCTTGGCAGAGGCACGGGACTGGGGCTCGCGACGGTCTACGGAGTCGTGAAGCAGAGCCACGGGTACGTCTGGGTTGACAGCGAGCTGGCGAAAGGGACGACGTTCCGGGTTTATCTCCCGCGATTCGAGGGGGCGATTGAAGCGCCAAGTCTCACCGAGCGCCCGCCCCAATCATGGGAAGCCGGAGAGACGATATTGCTTGTGGAAGATGAGGAATCGCTCCGCGGGTTGATTCATGACCTGCTGCTGCAGAACGGATTTTCTGTTTTGCAGGCGAACCACGGAGCCGAGGGCTTGGAGATCGCGAAACAGCACCGGGGACCAATCCATCTGGTGCTTACTGACGTAATGATGCCCGTAATGACCGGCCCGAAACTGGCCGAAGCGTTGAGCGTTGTACGCCCGGAATCCAAGGTGCTTTACATGTCGGGTTACGCGGATTTCAACGGGCCGCAGAGCGCGCTGATCCGATCGGGCGCACCGATTCTTGAAAAACCGTTCACCCGGGCCAGCCTGATCGGCAAAGTGCGAGACGTCCTGGACCGGGAACGAGTCATGAACTGATTTTGGGCCGGAAACGAGACGGAACGGCGTGCCGACGCCGTGGATTGATTGATCGAGACCTCAGCTTGACACATCGCTTCAGACTCCCAGTCACCCCGCTTTCTTAGCGAAATCCACGACCTGCAAACCGTAAAGAAAAGACTGCCGGGCTTTCCGGCCAGGCCGGAACGCACACCCCGCGAAAGCCCGTTTCTACGATTGCCGCGAATATTAAACCGCATTCAATTTGATCAAGATTGCTTTGGGGCATGGGGCACCCAGGCCATTGTGGAAGAACCGGCGGTACATTGGTACTGGTGCGACATGACGAAGCCTCTATTGGTGCCGGTGATCTTCCCTTCTATTCTCTCCGAGTGAGCAGGGGGAGAACCTAAATCATGGCTATCACTACTATCGATGGACCGCCGACGGTAAGAGCCGATATCGGCGAGCTCGCGGGGCGAGCCAAGGACACTTTGACGGTTTTGTTCGTCGACGCTATCAGCGCGGCGGCGGATCGCAATGCTGAAGCGGGGGTGAAGGACCATCGCCAATTCGAAGAAATCAATCGTCTCATTCTGAGACACCAGGGGACAGTGGTTAGGACGATTGGCAATTCGTTGATGGTCGAGTTTTCCGGCCCTGTGCTCGCGGTGCGGGCTGGAATCGAAATTGAGCGCCTGTTGCAGCCATTGAACGCGACATTTCCTCAGGACCAGCAGCTCGAGCTGAGAATCGGCATTCACGCCAGTGCGGGAACGTCCCAAGGGATTGATGCGTTCGGGGAGGTCGTAAACGGCGCGGCGGGCATCACGAAGCGGGCGGCCGCCGGTCAAATCCTCATCTCGCGTTCGGTGTACGAAACCGTCTCGCAAGAATCCGATATGCATTGCCGATGGCTCGGCAATTCACCTATTGATGGCCGATCGGAAGCGGAAGAAATTTACGAAGTGAGCTGGGCGGAAGCGCCTGCCAATATTCCCGCACGATATGAGGTTCTGTCGCACATCGGCACGGGCGGCATGGGCATGGTCTACAAAGTCCGGGACCAGCAAACCAACGAAATCGTGGCGCTGAAGGTTTTGAAACCGGGCATGGACTCAGATCCGGCGATGCAAGAAAGCCTCAGGAGAGAAGTGTGTCTCGCGCGGAAAGTGACGCACAAGAACGTTTGCCGAATCCACGAATTTAATCGCTCGAATGGGACCGCTTTCATCTCTATGGAATTTATCGAGGGCGAGAGCCTTTCGTGCAGATTGCGTCGCAGCGGGCGACTTCCTGCGCACGAAGCGCTCGAGATTACGCGGCAGATTTGCGACGGGCTTCGCGAGGCGCACGCGCAAGGAATCATCCACCGGGATCTAAAGCCGGCGAACATCATCGTGGACCGAAATGGAAACGTCCGGATCATGGATTTCGGGATTGCGCGCCGGGTTCAAGACGAATCTCAGATGACAGGTACGATGGCGGGAACGCCAGCCTACATGGCCCCTGAGCAAGTGTCGCTGAAACACGTTGATGCGCGCACCGACATCTATGCCGTGGGACTTTTGCTATACGAAATGTTCACCGGCAGTCCAGCATTTGCCGGCGACAATCCGATCGCTGTGGCAGTGAAGCAGCTCCGCGAGCGTCCGACGCCTCCCCGCGAAATCGTGCCCGAGCTCGCGGCCCACATGGAAGCCATCATCCTAAAGTGCCTGGAAAAAGATCCGGACAAACGGCCTCAGTCCGTGGATGAACTCGAGCTGGCTCTAAAGAAACAGGCAGAAACCAAACCTTCCGCCGAGTGGTGGGCTTCCGTGCGTCCCGAGCTTCAGAGAATGAGTTCCGAATTCGCGCAAGCTCTGCAACTCAGGATGCAGCAAGCAAAGCCAGTTCTTGACCGGTATGCATCGAAGTCGCGGCAAACCAGCGTCGAATTGCTGCTGCTTGCACGCGACGCGGCCCGAAGGACCAAAACCTACCTCGAACAGCAAGACTGGCTGGCGATCGTAGCGACCCGACCGCAACAGGCGCTCGCAGGACTCGGTCTGGTGCTTGTGTTGGGCTGCGCGATTACCTTTGCTCTCGGTCGTAGCGGAAATAGCAACAAAAACAGCGCTGCTTTGGACCAGACGTCATCTGCGCTCGCGGTTCAAACTTATGGGCCGAGCTCGCTGCCGAGTTCTTCACTGCAGGAAACGAATACGGATGGTGCGCCTTCCGCGACGACGGCGTCCGCAGGTGATTTGAATCGCAGCTCGGGACCACCCTCGGCGAAAGCATCTTCGGTTCGAGTGAATCCCGCGCAAGGCGCTGCGCCACGGTCTCGAAGTGCAAATGTGCGTCAATCGCGGCTGGCAGTCGCGTCGCCGGTGGTAAACATCACAACAGTTACAGCGACGAACGACTTACAGACCGCAGAGGTCAAACTGGACACTTCAATCGTCGCTCCTGAAGCAACGCCTGTGGAGACAACGAATGCGACGAAGCCTGCCGTCGACGCGCCCGCAGCGTCACTCGAATACCTCGAGGTTGGTTCGTCGAAAGATGCAGCCTGGGCGGACAGCGCTGTAGAAAAGCTCTCGGAGCTGGGCTTCCATGCAGTCAGCAAGCGCAAGGCGCATTTGTGGGTTCAGGCCTACCACGTTGAGGTGGGCCCCTACACGGATCCAAAAGATATCGACGCTGCTCGACAGAATCTTGCCGCGCACGGGTTCAAGTCGCACGTTGTGAAGTAAGCTGGATTGTCTGCCGTCAGTTGAGGACGACGGTCCGAACCCTCAATCGCGATAGTGGAATTCCAGCCGGATCCCGGCGACTTCGATGAGGTCGCCCGAAGCAAGTTTGACCGGCCGGCCGATGAAACGGCCATTGACCTTGGGAATTTTCCCAGCGGCGCCAATGTAATACGAGTTGTCCTCGCGGCGGTTGATCTGAGCAGCTGCCTTCGGCACAAACCACCCTTTCAGCTTCACGGTGGCCATTGCGGATTTCCCGATCACAGTAAGTTTGTCGGTCAGCGTATATTCCTTTTGGTCCGTCTTGCCCTTGAGCACCACGAGCGTTGCCAATTTATGTCGTCCCGGCGCCAGTTGCGATCGCTCTCCTTCGGCGGCGAGTTTCTGGACAAACTCGCGTCTCTCTTTTGTGTCGAGCATGATCGTTTCGTTGATTTGCGGGGCGGCAGGCTTCGGATGACCGCTCCATACTGCGAAGCCGTCAAGCTCCGACGAATCTGCGACGACGATCGTGTGCTTTCCGATCGTGACCGCGTCGCCGGGGCTCAGCGTGACGCTTTTCACCCGTTGTCCGTTTACAAACGTCCCATTCAGACTTCCGAAATCTTCCAGCATGAGCCGCTCGTCTTTGTGAAAGACGCGAGCATGTCGATTCGACACGGCCGGATTGTCGATCACCAGACCATTATTTGGCGAACGGCCGATGCTCACTTCCTTCCGGCCCACTTGCAGTTCCCTTAAAACTGAGTCTCCGAATTTCAGCACCAGCTTTGGCATAATGCCCTTCCTGTTACGACTGATCTCCAAGACTTCGCAGCCACTTTCCCAGACGCCCCATCCCGACAAAAGGCGCCGTCCCCCGTGAAAAGGGGCGAAAAACGACGGCGGTAATGTTGTCGCGGCCTCCAGCCTCGTTCGCAAGCGCCACCAACTGGTCAGCGGCTTTCCGCGCGTTGTGCGTTTCTTGCAAAACGGCCGCGATCTGAAGATCCGAGAGTTCGCGCGTCAGGCCGTCCGTGCATAGAAGAATCGCGTCGCCTTCCATCAAGAGCTCTTCAGTGACGTCCACTTCAACTTCGTCGTCGACGCCCAATGCGCGGACCAGAACATTTTGTAGATCGCTTTCAGCACCTTCCTGTTCGGTCAGGTCACCGTGGCGGACCTGCTCGGCGATGAAGGAATGATCTTGCGTCAGTTGTTCGAGGCGATTGTCGCGGAGCCGGTAAGCCCTGCTGTCTCCAACATGTGCGACGCTCAGGCGCTCGCCCTCGCAGCGAACGGCCACAATGGTTGCGCCCATTCCGCGATGCGCCGCATTCCGCTGCGATGTCTGCTGGATAACCTGATTGGCTAAGCGGACGGCGCTGGCCAAGCGATTTGTAGTCTGAGAGACGCCTTCGATGCGTTTACCGACGAGAGGGCGTGCGGAGTTGGAGTCGCTTTCAGAACAATGGGCTACGACAGTTTCCACGGCAAGGAGGCTCGCTGTTTCGCCCGATACCTGGCCTCCCATCCCGTCTGAAACGACGAAGAGGTTCAACTCCGGCGCCACTGCGAGGCTGTCCTCGTTATTCTTACGAACCTGCCCCGTGTCGCTGCGCGCTCCAAAGTCCATTTCGTGAGCCCTAGTTCAAGAATTCCAATGCAGACCGCAGAGACCTCGTCGTTTCAGGCGGCGAATTGTCGCTCAAACGAAGCCGGTCTTGCCAAATGCATGTCATTTCCGCCCCAATCAAACGCTATCACCTCGAATTACCAGCGTCGAGAAACACCGACAGCGGCGTTTTCACACTAGTTAATTCAATTGGCAGCATCCTTTGTCGAGACTGATTGATTTCACACCTGCAGGGATCGTTCAGACAAGAGGGCGGGCGCGCGCCAGGATCAGAGCTTCACATGGACCAACACAGCCACGGCAACAAGAATTAGAAGCAAGACGAGGAGTGCTCTCTCACCTAGATCATTCCGACTATATGACGGTCTCATTCTGACAGCCTCTGGGTGCGGAGCCCCGCACCAGTATGCGCCAGGGAGGGTATCGTGCGCGTTCAGGCCGACTGCACCATCGGTGCAATATTGTTGGACTCGAAGCGCCGAGCGGTCAAGGAAGAAGTAGCGATTCAGGCAGCGATTTGCACCGGCAATTCACAGGTTTTCCACATCTGGCCATCGCTATACGCGTCGAGCTCAAATTTGAATCAATCTGAAGGAACGTTGATGGCTCTGCCGAATTCAGGCCGGACTGTTTCGTGCTCTCGATAATGGAACAGTGCCGAAATGATGGCAGGGATCAAGACGGAGGTGCGTACACTGACTGAGTAGATTCGGACGGGTTGAACGCGCGTCTCGACTTCTCTCGAGGTCGATGTCCTCAACGCAGGCCCAACCCGCGCCGGCATCCTAGATTTGAGGCAGCTTACGGGAAAGATTCATTCTGACATAGTACTGCGGTTACGGTACTACTAGGTTCATGATGCACCGCGTCAACCCTTGCCTCGCATTGATTCCAACGCTTCTCGCACGAGTTGCGGCCGGCTTTACCACACTTCACGATAGTGATCTCGGGCCAGACGCGGCCAAACACATTGAATTTAGCGATAGAAGAGGCGACGGGGCGTTTGACTTCATCACCAGCACTTCACACCGGACCATACGGAATGCCCGCCCTAATCCACGACGAGGGAGTTCAACGATGCAACGACTAGACGAATTAGCGGCCGCAATCCTGGTGCAAACGCTTCTCGATCACCACCCACAGCTTCAAGCGGAAATCCGCCAAGATCAGCCTGAGCCGAAGGCTCTTTCGGAAATATTGATGCCGTACTATCGAGCGATGCTGGACGCGATGAACTCTCAATCTGCCTGAGCTGCAGCCCCGCGAGAACCTACAAGGAATTCGCCTGGCAAGGTACAGTTTCGCCCGGATGGAAGAGGCGAACGGCGGCGATAGACTTGGCAAGGAGAATTGACAAGCGCTGAGGACGGCGATTGCTTTCTACGAGAATCTGGAAAGAAGGGAGATGAAACATCATGCCCTTGCTTCAGGTGGTGTTAGCTCTGATCGTAGTGGGAGTTCTGCTTTGGCTGGTGAATCGATTCATTCCCATGCAGGGAACGATCAAATCCATCTTGAACGCGGTGGTGGTGATCTGCGTGGTGCTGTGGCTGCTGAACATCTTTGGGCTCTTTCACTACGTCTCCAACCTCCGGGTTGGGACCTAAGCGGCCCAGCGTTGGTATCGAGGATTTGCTCGCGATGATGTCTAAATGAATCTCAGGGTGACGTCTTCGAGTTCGTTGGATTCCACGGCACACGTATGACGTCGAAGCCCTGCTTCTTTAGTTCAAGTTGGACTTTGAGCGCGGAATCGGCGCCGGCGTACGGTCCGACTACTACCCAGTAGAAATGATCGGTTTCGCGCCGCCACACAAATGCTGGGAAATTATTTTCGCGCAACGACTCCGCGAGAACCTCCGCATTCGCCTTATATTTCATCGCTCCCGCTTGAAGCATGAAACCAGGACGGTCGATCGGCGCAATGGGAACGGCCGCTGGGCCGCCCGGATTTCCTGAACTGTCCGAGGGAAGCTCAGGAGCCGTCGCTGGAGCTGCGATTTCCGCCCCGCGAACGCTATGAGCACCGTTTCGAAGACGAGGTCCCAAGTATAAAAACACCGAAACCAGCAGGAGAGCGACAACAAAAATTCCAATCCCTAAACGCGTTTTCCTGGGGACATTCGACGGTTCGCGCGCAATTGCCGCGTGTTCGTAAGAAAGATAGTTTGGCGGTCCCGCCATGGGCTGAGCATTCTCAATAGCCGATGGTTTCGCAGGCACGAGCTGGAGACTCTGCGAGACGGATGATTCCACAGGCATGAACCGGGGACTTTGCGAGACTGACGCCCGGGTTTCCGCCGCATCGGATGGAATCGCGATTGGGGCGCTGCCATCTGGTTTGGGCGCCGGGTTGTCAACAACCTTTACCGTAGACTCTGATGAGGAATCGGAATCTGCGCATGCAGATTCCCAGGCGATGGACGCGAGCGTGACCGGCGGAATTTCTTTGCCTGGCGAATTCCCGGCAGTGGCTGCGCTCGGATGAACGATTGAGGAGATCCATTGTTTTATTTGAATGCGTCCGTCATAAGGCAGCTCAACGAATTCGATACCGGCCTTTTTCCGGGATTCGTCGACCCACGCAATCCGTCCCCGGGCTTTGACCCAAACTTCGGATTGCGAAAATCGAAAAAGCATCTTCGGCAATGTATCGTTTGTCAAACGGCGAACGACCTGCACCGCTAATCCGCGTTCGCTGATGTTGAGAATGATGCCGCCATTACCATCTTCCATTTGCATGCAGGAATACAACGCGCGTTCGCGCGGATAGGAACGTCGATCGGAATCTTGAGAATTCGCGGCGGCCGAGAAGGTAATTGACATGATGCTATGGCTCCTTGCGCAACGAGCGAAACTCCACAACGATCGCAAGAAGCTCGGGAATTATAGCTTTGCGCTGCAACGGCATCAAGGAAGTGGCGTCGCCGAGGCTCCGCTGGTGAGGCGTGAGGTTAGATAGGAGACGCTACGTGTGTTTCCTGCTGATGTCACAGAGCATGTCCGAGTGAATGTTCAGACCGATGTTGGTCATGTTGTATAAATGTTCGCTGGCAACGAGCCAGACAATTTCGCAGATTTCGCGTTCAGAATAAAATTCGGACATGCGCTTGAAGCTCGCAGGGCGAACCTCTTTGTCCTTTGTCAATTGCGTCACGTAGTCCAGCATCGCGCGTTCTGCTTCGTTGAATAGAGGGCTAGTGCCATATTGCTCCAACGCATCGAATTTGGCCTCATTCATCGAGGATCTGATCGTAATCGACCGTCCAATATCCATGCAGAAAAGACAGACGTTGATGCGAGCCACTTGTTCGCGAATGAGCAGCGCAGTCTCCGGCGGCAAGACCAGCTTTTTATCCAGCTTACCGACTTTCGCGTAGAACAGACCGAATGCGGAGGGCAAGCGGGCGGAATGCACTTTCAGCGGCGTAAGCACTTTGCCAAATTGCCGGCGCGTAAAGTGGTACGCGATCTTCATGAACAGTCCCTTGGGTTTTTCGATGGGTGGAAGAAAAGTGTCCGTCGTCATCTCAATGCCCTCCTAACCTGGCCATCCCTCGCTTGTGATATTCATCCGGAAGGTCAAAGCGCAACTTCAGTTTATACGCTCAGTGTCAGCGCTGTGAACTTCTGGTAGGTTGACACGAATGGACGATGAAGGACAAACTTCGTGTCGAGCACGAATTTGATCGAAGTGCGGATGGCAATTCGCAATGAGGATAACGATGCGCTCACTGACGATATTTATTCTAAGCGTGGTGCCTGGAATCCTAGGAGTGACGGCAATGATTCGCGCGAACGCGTCTTCCGCCGATGACGCCAAGGCGGTCGCAGCACTCGATACGCAGTATCAGGCAGCTGTGAAGATAAACGACGTGAATACGATGGACCGCATTTTGGCGGACGATATGGTTTTGGTGACCGGATCGGGTAAAACTCATAGCAAGGCTGATTTCATTGAAGACGCGCGCAGCGGGCAGTCGGTCTACGAACACAACGAGGAGCTCGAGCAGAAAGTGCGCGTCTGGGGCGACACGGCGGTTGTCACGGCCAAGTTGTGGGAAAAAGGAACGGACAACGGGAAGCCATTCGATCATACGTTTTGGTTTAGCGACACGTACGTCCGGACTCCCGCGGGATGGCGATATGTCTTCGGCCAATCGTCGCTGGCGCTGCCCAAGAGCCCCTGAAGTGAGAGATCTCGAAGCCGTAGACGAAACGTGTCTACGCGTCTGCGACCTTTAAGATGAGCTTCCCTGTGTTCTCACCTTTGAACAGCTTCAGCAGTGCGTCTGGAAATGTTTCGAGGCCCTCGACGATATCCTCATGCGATTTGAGTTTGCCGGCAGCCATCCAGCCGGCCATTTCGCGCGCGGCTTCGCGATAGCGATCGGCGAAGTCAAACACCACCATGCCTTTCATACTCGCGCGATTGACGAGCAGCGAGAGATAGTTGGAAGGCCCTTTGATTGGAGTCGTGTTGTTGTACTGGGAGATGGCTCCGCAGATGACGATGCGCGCGCCGCGGGCAAGCTGAGTGAGCCCAGCATCGAGGATATCGCCGCCCACGTTATCGAAGTAAACGTCAACGCCCTTTGGGCAATGTTTCTGGAGGGCTTTGCGCACGTCCTCCGACTTGTAATCAATGGCGGCGCTGAAACCGAGCTCGCTCACAATGTAGTTGCACTTTTTCGCGCCGCCAGCAATGCCGACCACGTGACACCCTTTGATCCTGGCGATCTGTCCGGCGACAGAGCCCACCGCACCAGCAGCACCCGAGACGACAACGGTATCGCCCGGTTTTGGCTGGCCGATCTCGAGAAGGCCGAAATACGCCGTCATGCCGGGCATTCCGAGTGTGCCGAGATACACGGGCAAAGGGACCGCCCCCGGGTCCACTTTCGAGAGGTTATTCGCGTTCGATAGTGCGAATTCCTGAACGCCCAACGGACCGTAGACGTAGTCGCCAACGGCGAATTTGGAGTTCTTTGACGCGATGACCCGGCCCAATGCCAGGGCCCGCATCACTTCGCCAATGGCGACGCCCGGAATGTAGGAGCGTCCTTCATTCATCCAGCCGCGCATGGCCGGGTCGAGAGAAATGTAGATGATCCTGACGAGAACCTCGCCTTCGCCGGGATCGCGGACTGGTTCTTCTTTGTAGTTCCAGTCTGTACGCTTGGGCAGGCCGACGGGGCGAGCGGCGAGCTCGAACTTATGATTGAGAGTATTCACGACGATTCTCCAAAAGTGTCAGGAACTTGAATCGCGCCGCGCCGGAGGCTGAGACGGCGCTGGCCAGGTCCGTTACCGAGAGTCACACACAGATGAAAGTGACTAACGCCGCGGGCATTGTATATAATCGCGCGCACGATGCCAAATCAGGAGACGATCTACGACGTAGTCGATCGGGTCGCGACGATCACGCTAAACCGGCCGGACAAGCTGAACGCGTGGACCGCCGTGATGGAACGTGAGGTACGCGCGGCCATCGAGGAAGCCGAGCGGGACGAGAACGTTCGCGTGATCGTCATAACGGGCGCCGGAAGAGGATTTTGCGCCGGCGCAGACATGTCTCTGTTGCGCTCCGTTGCAGTACAAGGCGTTGATGAGAGAGTTCGCGCGCAGGCCGTGCTAGCCGGTGGCAGCGCAGGCGACGAAGTGCGTGCCGACTTTCGGAAGAAATATTCGTATTTTCCGGCCGTCAGCAAGCCGGTGATTGCCGCGATCAATGGCCCGGTGGTCGGGCTCGGACTGGTGATCGCACTGTATTGCGACCTGAGGTTCGCGTCGGATGCGTCGCGGTTCAGCACGGCTTTCTCGCGGCGCGGTTTGGTGGCCGAATACGGAATGGCATGGATGCTGCCGCGGCTGGTGGGAATTTCAAACGCGCTCGATCTTCTATTTTCGGCACGCATGATCGAGGCGAGCGAAGCGCTGCGGATGGGACTCGTGAACCAGGTATTCCCGCAGGACGTATTTACCGACAAAGTAGATAAGTATACACGTAATCTAGCGTCGAGTGTAAGTCCGCGATCTACGCGGGTGATCAAGGGGCAAGTGTACGACGCAATGTTTCAAACGCTCGCGGAAGCGTTCGAGGTGTCTGAGCGCGAAATGTTGGCCAGTTTGCAGAGCCAGGATTTCAAGGAGGGCGTCGCGCATTTTCTTGAGAAGCGGGACCCCGCATTCACCGGCAAGTAAGCGCAACAGACAGGTCATTCACGTGGACTTTGAACTCAGCGACAAAATGAGGGACTTGCAGCAGCGGTTGCAGGCCTTCATGGACGAACACATCTATCCGAACGAGCGCCGCGTCCAAGATGAAATCGAGCGCAAACGGTGGGCGCCTTCGCCCACGATTGAAGAACTGAAGCCGAAAGCGCGCGCGGCTGGGCTCTGGAACTTATTCCTGCCGGATGACGAGAATGGCGCGGGACTTACGAACCTCGAGTACGCTCCGCTCTGCGAAATAATGGGCCGCAGCGAGATGGCGCCGGAGGTATTCAACTGCTCGGCGCCGGACACCGGCAACATGGAAGTGCTCGCGCGGTACGGCACTTCGGAACAGAAGGAGCGCTGGCTGCGACCACTGCTAGCGGGCGAGATTCGATCGTGCTTCGCGATGACCGAGCCGGCGGTGGCGTCATCAGACGCCACGAACATCGAGGCGAGCATCGTTCGAGACGGAAACGAGTATGTGATCAACGGCCGGAAATGGTGGACCTCCGGCGCGGGCGATCCGCGCTGCAAGCTGGCCATCTTTATGGGCAAAACAGATACTTCGGCGCCAGCTCACAAGCAGCAATCAATGATTCTGGTGCCGATGGACGCGAAGGGAGTGAAAGTCGAGCGAATGCTGTCCGTCTTCGGCTACGATCACGCGCCGCACGGGCACGGCGAAGTCACGTTCAAGGATGTGCGTGTTCCCGCGTCGAATATATTGCTCGGCGAAGGTCGCGGCTTCGAGATTGCGCAGGGACGCCTGGGCCCGGGCCGCATCCATCATTGCATGAGATGCATCGGAGCGGCCGAGCGAGCGCTCGAAACGATGTGCAAACGCGTGCAATCGCGTGTGGCATTCGGGAAGCCGCTTGCCGAGCAGGGCACAATCCGCGCGGACATCGCAAAGTCCCGCCTGGAGATCAATCAAGCGAGACTGCTCACATTTAAAGCAGCGGATATGATGGATAAGTTTGGAAACAAGGCGGCGCGCGCCGAAATTGCGATGATTAAGATTGTGGCGCCGAATGTGACGCTGCGTGTGCTCGATCGCGCGATCCAGGCGCACGGAGGGGCCGGCGTATCGCAGGACACGTTTCTTGCGGCGGCCTGGGCGGGCATTCGCACGCTGCGATTGGCGGATGGGCCGGATGAAGTTCACCTGGAAGCCGTCGCCAAAGCGGAACTGCGGAAGTGGGAGAAAGCGTGCGTGCGGCCCGCGGCGCGATAGGCGGCTGATTTCGCAGCGGAGAAGGGCGTATGGCTCAAGCACCTGCAAATGTATTCAACATACCGAGGCCGCCGACGTTTGCCTCCCTCGAGGAGGAGCGCCGACACCGCAAGCAGCGGTTGGCGGCCGGCTTCCGGCTTTTCGCTCGTTTCGGATTTGACGAAGGCGTCGCAGGGCATATCACAGCCCGCGATCCCGAACGGCCAAATCAGTTTTGGGTGAATCCGTTTGGAATGCACTTCGGGGAGATTCGCGCATCAGATTTAATTCTTGTGAACCATCGCGGCGAAGTAATGGAAGGAAAATATCCGGTGAACGCTGCGGCGTTTGCGATTCACTCGCAAGTGCACGCGGCCCGGCCGGACATCGTCGCTGCGGCGCACTCACATTCGATGTATGGAAAGGCGTGGTCGTCGCTCGGAAGAGTGCTCGATCCGATCACGCAGGATGCCTGCGCTTTTTACGAGGATCACGCAGTCTTTGCGGATTTCACCGGAGTGGTTTACGAGACATCTGAGGGCGAGCGCATTACCCAGGCGCTCGGCAAGAAGAAAGCGGTGATTCTCCGCAATCATGGACTTCTCACGGTCGGAGAGACGGTGGACGAGGCGGTTTGGTGGTTCGTCACGATGGACCGGAGCTGCCAGGCGCAGCTTCTCGCGGAAGCGGCGGGCGAACCGGTGAAAATCGATCCCGCGCACGCAGCGGCAACACAACAACAGCTGGGCACGCATCTCGCAGGTTGGTTCCAAAGCCAGCCGCTATTCACGCGTATCATCCGCGAAGAACCCGATCTGCTCGAATAGGCCATGCCAGCACGCGTGGTGGAATCGATCCAAGGACTGAAGGACCTTGTGGGCCGCGAGATCGGCGTGACGGATTGGCTCACCATCACGCAGGTCCTCATCGAACAGTTTGCAGAAGCCACCGAAGATCGGCAGTGGATTCATGTGGACCGCGAGCGGGCGGCACGTGAGTCTCCCTACGGCACAACAATTGCGCATGGATTCCTGACGCTCTCGCTGTTAAGCCACTTTATGAAGCAGACGATTGACGTTCGAGGAGTTCGAATGGGCGTCAACTACGGATTGAATCGCGTGCGCTTTCCTGCGCCAGTTCGCGCCGGAGCGAGGATTCGTGCTCGCGTGGCGTTGGACTCTTTGAAGGATTTCCCGGACGGGGGCGAAGCGGTATTTTCATTCACGGTGGAGTGGGAAGGTTCCGAAAAACCGTGCTGTGTGGCGGAGTGGGTTGTTCGATTCTATGCCTAAGTGAGGTGCGTGGAGCTCGCTGCACTCAGATCGAGTTGGTTTCGGCGGAGTGGAGCGCCGCGCGCAAGAGGATCTTTACTGCGTCGCCCATGGCGGCGAAACGTGGGTCCTTCGTCAGGCCCAGCCGATAGCGGTAATAAATCTGTTGGACAATTACGGCGACCTTGAAGCGGGCGAAGACGAGATAGAAAGTCAGGCCAGAGACGTCACGGCCGGAAGCACGAGCGTAACGCTCGGCAAGTTCGACGCGCGTCAGACTGCCCGGATACGTTGACGGGCACCAGCGAATAGTCTGCAATTCCTCAGCATCCTGCGGATCTATCCAATAGGCCAGCGTCGTGCCGAGATCGCTGAGCGGGTCACCGAGCGTACACATCTCCCAGTCGAGGACGCCAATAATTCTCGCAAGGTCCGTTGGATCGAGCACGGCGTTGTCATATTTATAGTCGTTGTGGATCAGAGCGGCGCCGCCGGTGGAAGGCATCCGTTCCCTTATCCATTCCGAAAGGCGCCCGACTTCCGGCAGTTCGTCGGTTTTTGAGCCGTGATACCGCTCAATCCAGCCGCGCACCTGGCGCTCGAGGTAGCCGTCGGGCCGGCCCAGATCACCGAGACCGATGGCTTCGTAGTCGAGCGAATGCAGACGGGCGAGATTATCGATGAATGATTCGCTCAAGCGGCGCGCACTTTCAGGCGGAAAGGGCAGGCCGGGTGGGGGATCTCTGCGGATGATAACGCCGCGGATGGGCTCCATCAGGTAAAAAGGCGCGCCCAAAACAGACTCATCGTCGCAATAGAGAAGCGCGTTCGGGGCGGGGGCATAGGCAGAGTGCAACTTTGAGAGAACGCGGTACTCGCGGCCCATGTCGTGCGCGGTTTTTACCTTGCTGCCGAAGGGCGGCCTGCGGAGCACAAATTCGCGATCGCCGCGGCGGACGAGATAGGTGAGATTGGAGTGCCCGCCGGGAAATTGCTCGACGCTGATGGGGCCGGCACTGCCCGGAAAGTGGTGCAGCAAGAACGGTTCGAGCCGGGCAAGGTCGAGTTCCTCTCCGGGCCGTACGGTTCGCGGATGATCCACAAAATCAGGCATTTCGATCCTGAGAACTCTCCTTTAGCGGTATGTGAGCAGCGATGGGTCGTCGAGATGTGGAAATGCGTTGAACGCGCTAAGCGTAAATCGATCGTCGGAGAACAGGAACTCGCTGTAAGAGGCATTTCGCGACATCCACATCACGCGGAACGTGTTGGGCGGAGTGAGATGCAGAGCGCGCTCGACGGCGACCGCAATCGGCCCGCCCGAGCAGAAGACTGCGGCTGTCACGCCATGTCCACATTGAGAGATGAATTGAGAAATTCCGCGGTTGACGCGGGCGCAGAATTCCGGCCACGATTCGACGCCGGGAATGACAAGCCCCGCATTCATCCATCTGGTGGCAACGAACTCCAAGAGTCGCTGGAAGTTTTTCGAGCGATCGGCAAGGGCGGACGAGTTTTGGAATGACCGATAGAGACCGCGAACTTCCTGACTGCTTTCAAGTAGCCCGGGGAGCGAGCGTTTGAGAATATATTCGCCGTCGTGTTCGTCGAATTCAGGCATCACGAAGAATTCCGGGAATGGCACGGCGGCACGCTGATACGCATCTGCGACGATGCCTGCAGTGTCCCGCTGCCGTGCGCGCGGACCGGCGCACACTCGATCGAACCGGAGATTTCGTTGCGCCCAGTATTCGCCGAGGAGCCGCGCTTGCACTTCTCCGAGTGGGGAGAGCTTGTCGTAATCCTGCTCCAGGAAGGAAGCCTGTCCGTGCCGCACAAGCAACAGGCGGCTCACCCGCGCCCCTTGATGCTATGCAATCGCGCCTTGTCCCCGAGTGAAATCCGCAAATGTCTTTTGCTGTTCGGCGAGGTACTTTAGCAAAGGTGCCGGCTGCCAGATTTCACCGTGCAGTTGCTCAAACTCGCGGATGCGCTCATAGACTTTTTGCAAGCCGACTGTATCGGCATACCACATCGGGCCACCGCGATGAGCTGGAAAACCATAACCGTTGATATAGATGATGTCGATGTCCACAGAGCGCAGCGCGAAACCTCCCTCGAGGATGCGCGCGCCTTCGTTGACAAGCGCGTAAATGCACCGATCCACGATTTCTTCGGCTGAGATCTCTCGCTGCGGGATGCCGGTTTCTGCGGCCCACGTACGCACCAGCGATGCGACCTCGGGATCCGTGATTGCCTGGCGGTTGTCGTCGTATTTGTACCATCCCGCGCCGGTCTTTTGCCCGAAGCGTCCCATTTCACAAAGACGATCGCCGGCCATCGGCTGGCGGATGCCCGGTTTCTCGAGATGGCGGTACTCCTTGCGAATGCGCCACCCGACATCGAGCCCGGCAAGGTCTCCGACGGCCAACGGTCCCATGGCCATGCCGAAATCGTAGAGCGCTTTGTCCACGGCCTCGACGCTCGCGCCTTCCTCGACCAGGAAGACGGACTCACGCACGTAGGGATGAAACATGCGATTGCCGACGAAGCCGCGGCAATTGCCGACAAGAACGCCAATTTTCCCGAGTTTTTTGGACAGCTGCATGACCGTGGCGATTACTTCCTTGCCTGTTTTCTTCCCGCGAACGATTTCGAGCAGGCGCATCACATTCGCAGGGCTGAAGAAATGAGTGCCGAGGACGAACTCGGGCCGAGAGGTAGCGGATGCGATTTCGTCGATATTGAGCGTGGAGGTGTTGCTGGCGAGTATGGTTCCGGGCTTGCAGACGCGGTCGAGCTCGCCAAAGATTTGCTTCTTGAGATCCATGCCTTCGAAGACGGCTTCGATCACCATGTCCGCATCCGCGAAACCCTCGAACGTCAGGGTTGGTTGAATGAGCTTCAATCGTTCGTCAACGAATTGTTGCGTGAAGCGGCCGCGAGCGACCGAACTCGCGTAATTCTTCTGGATGTTGGCCAGGCCGCGAGTGAGGGCCGGCTGGTCCATTTCTTTGAGCAGAACCGGGATTCCCGCGTTCGCCAGCACCATGGCGATCCCGCCTCCCATGGTGCCTGCGCCTACAACCGCGGCCTTTTTCACGGGAATCGTGGGCGTCTCCTTCGGAATGTCCGGGATTTTGGCGACTTCGCGCTCACCGAAGAAAACATGAATCAGCGCCTTCGATTGATCCGATTGCAGACATTCCGTGAAGAGCTTGCGTTCCAGCCGGCAGCCCTCGTCGAACGGCAGCTTCGTTGCGGCTTCGATCGCGTCGATAGCCGCGAAGGGCGCCACGGCGCCACGCTGCTTCTTGCGCGCCGTTTCGCGGGCCGCGGCGAAGATGGCCGCATTTTCCTCGGACGTGCCGAGTTTTTCATTTCGGTCGCGGGTTTTCGGCGCCGGCTTCCCCACAACCTCGCGCGCGAAAGCAACGGCCCCGGTGAGCAAGTCGCCTTCGATCAAGCGATCCACAATTCCGAATTTCAGAGCGTCCGCTGCGGAGATGGAATTACCCTCGGCGGACATCGAGACAGCTTTAGCCACGCCGGCCAAGCGGGGCAAGCGCTGCGTTCCATGCGCGCCGGGAATGATGCCAAGCTTCACTTCGGGCTGGCCGACTTGCGCGCTTGGCGCGGCGACGCGGTAATGGCCGGCCATCGCCAACTCGAGACCTCCGCCCAGAGCATTTCCATGAATAGCCATGACGACTGGTACGCGGCTATTTTCAATGTGCGGCAACAGGTCGGGAAAATTCATGGTGCCGCGAGCTCCGCCGGCTCGCATCTTCGCAAATTCCTTGATGTCGGCGCCGGAGACAAAGGTTCGCCCCGCGCCCAGTAATACCGCGGCTCCGACCGTGTCGTCGTTCTGGATCTGTTCGATCGCCTCAGCGATGCCTTCGGGCACGCCCGGGCTCAAGGCGTTGACCGGCGGATTATTGACCGTGATGACGGCGATGCCGTTGTCTTTCGTGAGTTGGACTAGATCGCTCATGGATTTCTCTTTTTGTGTGGAATCTCAGGCGATTTTCGCGAGCGTGGGATCGGAGTCGATCACGAGGCTCGCGATACGCTCGCGGTGAAAAGTGGCGTCGCCAAAAGCTGTTTCTGAACCCTTCGCGCGCCGGTAATACAGATGAAGATCATTTTCCCAGGTAAAGCCCATGCCGCCGTGCACCTGGATTCCGCGATTGCCGACGGTGCGGGCGGCGTCACTCGCATACATCTTCGCGACGGAGACGGCGACGGTTGCGTCCGGGGCGTTCTCTTCGAGCGCCCAGGCGGCGTAGTACGCCGCGGACCGCGAGCTCTCCGTTTCTAGATACATATCGGCGCACTGATGCTGCACGGCCTGGAACATGCCGATAGGTTTGCCGAATTGCTTTCGCATTTTTGCGTACTCGACTGTGAGATCGAGAGTGCGCTGCATGCCTCCGACCATTTCGGCTGCGAGAGCAGCGGCGGCAATGTCGAGCCCACGCGAGAGGCCGGCGAAATTGCCGAGTTTTTCCGCGGGCGTGCTCTTGAAGCGCACGGAGTAGAGTTTGCGGGTAAGGTCCATCGCCGTCATTGGCTCAATGCTGATTCCCGGCGCCCTCGCATCAACTACGAAGACGGCATCCCGGGCGATGACGATGATGAAGTCCGCGACGGCGGCGTCAGGTACAAACAGCTTTTCGCCGCTGATTTTTCCGCGTGCGGACGCCATCCGCACATCCGCCAGATTCCAGCTCGCGTTGGCCTCCAAAATGGCCACCGTGGAACGCGCCTCCCCGCGACACATCGGCGCCAGGAGCTTTTTCTTCTGCTCCGGAGTCGCGACTTCGTTCAACACAGCGCCAGCGAGCGCAACGGTCGAGAAGAAGGGGCCGGGCAAAAGCGCGCGGCCCGCCTCCTCCATCAGGAGGATCAATTCCACTTTGCCGAGGCCAACCCCATCGAACGCTTCCGGGAAGATGATGCCCGTATACCCTTGCTCGACCATCTTTGCCCACAGCGCCGCGTCATGAGCGGTATTAGTCTCCATCAGCCGCCGAACTTCCGACATCGGGCACTCGCCGGCAAAAAATTTGCGGGCGTTTTCTTGCAGCATTCGCTGGCTTTCGTTCAGTCCGAATTGCATGGTGTCTCCGTCAGTAGCTTCGGGGCAGGCCGAGTACGAAGTGGCCGATGATGTTGCGCTGGACTTCGGAAGTGCCGGCCTCGATGGTATTGCCGCGGCAGCGCAAATAGCCGTAAGACCATAGGCCGCCGTCCACCACGTGAGGATCGTCCTTGAGCAGTTGGCCGTATGGACCCAGCAATTCCTGAGCAAGCTGCTGAACACGTTGATTGAGCTCGCTCCAGAAGATTTTCTGGATCGAGCCTTCCGGCCCGGGAATGCCGGTCGCCGTGATGCGGCTGAACGCACGCAACTGATTGAGGCGCATGATTTCGATTTCGGCGTAGCACTGCGCGAGCTTCTGACGCACGAGCGGGTCCTGCGATGCGGGATGCCCGTTGCGCTCGAAACTGCGCGCGAGCTCGATCAGCCGGTTGATATTGCGCTTGAAGAGCAGATGCAGCCGCGCCCCATAAGAGCCGCGTTCGTGCAACAATGTACTGACGGCGACATTCCATCCATCGTTTACTTTGCCGAGCACATTGTCCACGGGCACGCGTACGTCGCGGAAGAAAAGCTCGTTGAATTCGCTCTCACCGGTCATCTGACGCAGCGGGCGCACCTCAACACCCGGAGATTTCATATCAACGAGCAGAACGGTGAGGCCCTTGTGCTTCGGCACGCTCGCGTCAGTGCGGACGACAAGCTCACACCAATCGCCGATCCAGCCGTAACTGGTCCAAACCTTCTGGCCGTTGACGACGTAGTGATTTTCATCGAGGCGCGCTTCGGTCTGCAAGCTTGCGAGATCGGACCCGGCGTTCGGCTCGGAAAATCCCTGGCACCAGATTTCTTCGGCGCTGAGAATCTTGGGAACGAAGCGCTTCTTTTGAGATTCAGTGCCGTAGGCGATGATGGTCGGGCCGATGAGGCCGAGTCCAAGACTGTTGACCATGGGCGGAGCTTCGAGACGCGCCATCTCTTCCCAAAAGAGCGCCTGTTGCATCAGGGTTGCGCCGCGGCCGCCGTACTCTTTCGGCCACGAAACAGCAGCCCAGCCGCCTTCGTAGAGTTTCCGCTGCCACGATCGCAGGTATGGAAAAGATTCTTCGAGAGGCTTTTCGCGCCATTCGGGCCAGTCTCTGGGGACGCTGGCTTCGAGCCACGTGCGGAATTCGTTGCAAAATTGACGTTCCTCGGCGCTCAGATTCAGATCCATTCATCAACTCCCGATCATGGTGCTACGCGATCGATCCTGTTCGCTTCAGCGGATCCCGACCGGATCGTATCCTTGCCCTGCGAATATTTTTTGCGCAGGTCTCGTTTCAGAATCTTTCCCGTGCCGGTCTTGGGCAAAGCGTCCAGAAATTCAACCGAGCTCGGACATTTGTAATGCGTAAGGCGCGAGCGGCAAAATTCAAGCAGTTCGGCTTCGGTGGCTTTCGCCCCCGGCTTCAATACCACCAGGGCTTTCGGAACCTCGCCCCATGTTGCGTCCGGAACCGGAATCACAGCCAGCTCGTAAACGTCAGGATGCGCGGCAAGAATCTTTTCGACTTCGAGTGAAGAAATATTCTCTCCGCCGCTGACAATGATGTCTTTTTGACGGTCGACGATCAGGACGTAGCCTCGTTCATCAATCGAGGCCATGTCGCCGGTGTGGAACCAGCCGCCGCGCATGGCCTCGGCGGTCGCTTCCGGCTGGTTCCAGTAACCTTGCATGACACCGTCGCTTCGCGCGACGATTTCACCGATCGCTTTACCGTCGTGCGGCACATCGTTGTCGTTCGCATCCACCACGCGGATCTCGACGCCGGGGATGGCGTAGCCAGTCTTGGCACGAGTCGCAAAGCCCTCGTCTCCTTCACCAGAAAGTCCGGGCTTCAGTGGAGAAATCGTGAGCACGGGCGATGTTTCCGTGAGTCCGTAGCCTGACAGGCATGTGCAGCCCAGCTTTTCTTCGACTTCGCGCACGAGAGTGGGAGAGGAAGCAGCGCCTCCGATCGTGATGCGCTGCAGACTGCTCAAGTCATAGTTCACGCGCTCGGGGCAATTCAACAGCACCGTCGCCATCGTTGGTACCAGACTGCAGAACTGCACACTCTCCTGCTGGATCAAACGAAAAACTTCCGGCGGATCAAACCGCGGCACCATGACGTGTTTGCCACCGAGCAGCGTAAGGAAATGTGCTACGCCCCAGCCGTTGGCGTGAAACAGAGGAATGGTGTGCAATTCGATGGAGCCGATATCCGTATGCAACGAAAGCGAGGCATGAACGGCATGGAGATAAATGTTGCGGTGCGTGAGCATGACGCCCTTGGGAGTCGCGCTGGTTCCGCTGGTGTAAAAGAGTTCCGCCAGCGAATCTTCGTCAAAGTCAGTAATTTGAGCGCGAAATGGCTCCGCGCGGGAAAGCAGTGCTTCGTAGTTATCGGGCGAGAGCCAGGATGCCTGCGGCGCCGCGTCGAGAAGGTGGAAGGATTCCACGGATCGTAAGTCGTCGTGGAAGGACTCGGCCAGTCCAAGGAATTGGTTCTGGAGGAAAAGTATCTTTGCACCGGAGTCGTTCAAAATGTAAGCGAGCTCCTGCGGCGCAAGACGGATATTGAGCGGCAACAACACAGCGCCAGCCTCGAGGACCCCGTAGTAGGCCTCGAGTAAGCGGTGGCAGTTTCCGCTGAGGAAAGCGATGCGGTCGCCGGGTTGAACGCCAGCCTGTCGCAGGGCGCCCGCGAGCCTGGCGACGCGGCCGGCGAACTGTGCATATGTGAAGCGAAGATTGCCGCACACGATCGCTTCACTCTTGGGATATTGCTGCTCGGCGTACCGCAAAAAACGAATTGGTGTGAGTGGGAGGTTCATTTTGATATGGGCCTTACCATGCCGTTTGTCCTCCATCCACCACCAGCACGTGCCCGGTGACGAAATCGGAGGCAGCGGACGCGAGGAAAACGGCCGCTCCCTTCAAGTCCTCGTCGTTCCCAAATCGGCCGAGAGGAATCCTCTTTCGAAGTGCTTCCTTGTTGCGCTCGATTACCACGTTCGACATGTTCGTCGGAAACCATCCGGGCGCGATCGCATTCACGTGGATATTGTGCATGGCCCATTTGCAGGCGAGGTCTTTTGTGAACGTGATCACGCCGCCTTTGCTTGCGTGATAGCCGATGGCGGGCAGATCGGGAGGCCCGCCGCGAAGTCCTGCGACCGAGGCGATATTAATGATTTTACCGCGCTGCTGGCGGAGCATGATTTTCCCGGCCGCTTGAGAGAAGAGAAATGTTCCGGTGAGATTGGTCTCGATGATTTTGTTCCACGCTTCGAGAGTCATGTCTTCCACTGGCGCGCCCCAGGAAGCGCCGGCGTTGTTGATGAGAATGTCGATTTGGCCGAATTCGGCGACGGAACGATCGACCACCTCTTTAATGCTGGCGGGGTTTCTGACATCGCAAGCGAGTGGCAGAGTCTTCACGCCGAGTCCGGCGAGGGCCTGCGCCGCTTGATCACAGCGCTCCTTCTTGCGGCCGCACAGAACGAGATTGGCGCCCATCTCGGCCAGACCCTCCGCCATCTGGCGGCCCAGCCCAGCTCCGCCACCGGTAACGATGGCCACGCGGCCGGTAAGATCGGACATTTGTTTGACGTTCATCGGTTCGTATGGCCTCCGCACGAAAATCGCAAGTCGACAATTCGTGCGGCGTCATTTTTTGAAATCGCGGATATCCTGCGCAGCCCGCTGCGTAAATCTGCTGCATCGGAGGCGCCGCGCCCGTTCGGGACGCGGCACATCCGGATGAAGTGATGGGCTAGAAAATAAATCGTGCCCCGAGCTGAAATTCGCGCATGGGGAATGCCGAAGTGAATCCAAGCGGCGTGCTCGGCGAAAGTGCCGAGCTCCCATGCACGTTGAACGTCGTAAAGCCAGGCGTAAGGCCGAAGTACGGACCAACTTCGTTGTTTACACTCGCATAATTCGTCCGGTCGAAGAGGTTGAATCCTTCGCCGGTGAGTTGCAGGCTGAGGTTCTCCCTGAGTTTGTGCTGCCAGCTCAATCGCATGTCGAAGTCGATGTAGTTCGGACCGATGCCACTATCGCGTGGCGCGCCAACGGGCCGCTCGTTGGTGATGTGATTGTCGCCGTTCACCTCTCCGCCAGCGAGCAAGTTGAACGGATGGCCGCTGTGATAGGAGAAAATCGGAGAAAGCTGGAAGCCTGATAGGGCAGGTTGTTTCCACGGGCTGTCGAATATGCCTGCAATCACGGCTTTGTGCCTCTCGTCAAATTCGGAGAGACCTCGATCCAAACCCAAATCCGTCGGGTCCTGCGGGCCGTAGTCCGTGTTGAAGTCGGTGGATGTGTCGAAGGCTTTGCTGTAGGTGTAATTTCCGAAGAGAGTGAAGTGATCGCTGAACCTCTTCTTCACTTCGATGATGCCGCCCTCGTAGAGCGCTGACGCAGCAGATGTGTACTGATTATTCTGCACGATCAGCGGATTGACGAAGCAGGATGACACAGGCTGGCCATATCCGTTGAGCGTGACCGCGCAAGGATAGACGCCGCCCGCACCGGGGCCGGCCGACTCGAATCCGGCGTACGGATCGGTCGACGCGGCCTCATTCCAGTTCCGGAAGGTCACCGTTTTCCCGTTTGCCAGGGTGATTGTGCTCATCGGCGTCGATGGTAGAAGATTCGTGTCGATCGCAACCGGCAACCGAAGCGTGTGGGAGTAGATTCCGCTCAAGGAAATCGAGAAGCCCGGTGTGATTTCGCGTTCAATCGCAATGGAAGCCTGTTGCGAATAAGGTGGCTTGTAGTCCGGCGGATTACTGAAGAGGACGGTCAAGGGAGCCAGTGGGCCGCTATTGGCCTGAAGAATGCCGAGTGGCGCCACTGCCGCCGGCGTGACACAGGCCAGGCTGCCGGGTGGTGGCGTCGTGCAACCGATCAGACCTCCGTTCGGTCCCTCTGCGAACAGGGTTTGAAAAAGGGTGGGCGCGGTCGCTATCGGAAGCCCAGACGGATTGATCGGATCAACATAAATCGAGATGTACCGCGTGCAGGGGCTAGTCCCAGTTCCAGGGTAAATCACAGCGGTTGCAAACGATATCCCGCAAGTGTTCACTGCGTTGTTGACTTGGTCTGGAACCTGACTGGTGTTGTGCTGGTTCTCGACCGTGCTGTGATTCTTGTTCAAAACGCCCAGACTCAAATCCACCTGCGGAATTTGCGAGTCGATCGGGCCATAAAATATTCCGTACCCGCCGCGAACGACAGTCTTGTGGTCTTTAAATGGGTCCCAGGCGAACGAAACTCGCGGGCCGACGTCGCCGTAATAGGTGTTTAACGGCTGAAATTGCGAGTCGATCTCATACCGGAGGCCGTAGTTGAGCGTGAAATTCGACGCGATCTTCCATGAATCCTGCCAGTAGAGTCCAGTAAGCGGGCGCGTGTAGGCGGGGTAATCAGGGTCTCCAAAACTTTGCTGGTACACCTGCGGCAGGCCAAACGCAGCGGACTGCAGCGAGTTCAGCGCCGAAATCCCAGGGACAGGAGTGAGCAGGTCTCCGGGCAGCGTACCAAATACGAGGCGGCCGGGCATGAAAGTGTGCGATTCGGAGTGGTTGCCGCGCAAGAGCTCGGAAGCGCCGAACTTCATGGTGTGGCGCCCGCGAATGAACGTCACATTGTCGGCGATTTCCGTCCGGCGGAGAATTGTAAGGTTGGGAAGAAATATGTTCGTTCCGAGATTGTTCGCGAATCCGGAAATCTGGAGTCCAATCTCGCCCGGCTCATTGGGAATCACGTTGAAGCTATCGTAGTCATATTGCGCGCGAAATTCGTTCTGGGTGGTCGGGCTGAATTGATGGAACCAGGCAGCTTGAATGTTGTTGTCGTAGTTGTGGGTTGAACTGCCCGCGGAGTATCCGGTCAATGACTGCACGTCGGGATTTTCTTCGAGGTCATGCGCGTAGCGGTAGGTCAAAAAGAGCTGATCGGTCTCGCTAAACCGGTGGTCCAAGCGAACCGATCCGAGATACTCGCGCGTGGAGTAAGGAAACACACCCCCATTGTCTTCGAACTGATTCACGAGGAAGGCGCCGATCGGAGTTGCGGGACTCACGCTCAGTGCTCCGGTGAGAATCTGAGCGCAAAGCATTCCAGGCAGATTCGTGGTCGGATTGGGGGCGGGTAAACCGAGCTGACCGGCTATTGCCGCGCCAACGGGCCCGCTCAAACAAGGTACGGTGGAACTGCCCGCGGCGGCTACGGTACCAATCGCAGCCTGCTGGCTCGCAGAGGGCTCGAAGATATTGGCGTTGGTCAGCAACGGGACCGAATTTTGCGCGTCCTGCAGCAGACCCTCGAACGAAGCGAATAGAAATGTCTTGTCTTTCTGAATGGGGAAACCGACATTGCCGCCGAACTGGTAGCGTTGCAGTGAATTCTTGATCGGCAGACCGACGGCAGTGGTATTGAACGTGGCGCCCGGGGCCAACGCCGAGCTGAATGCGAACGGATCACGTGCGTCCAGTGCATCGTTGCGGAAGAAACTGAAGAGACTTCCATGCACTTCATTCGTACCCGACTTCGTGACTATGTTGATCGATGCTCCGCTCGCTCCACCAAGTTCGGCCGTGTAGTTGCTTCGATTTACCTGGAACTCCTGTACGGCATCCTGACTGACTGTCGGACGCACGCCGCCGGCGTCGTCCTGTGCCTCTCCGCCGTCCACGGTTACGCTGTTTCCTCTGCCATTGCTGCCGTAGAAAGACAGGCCACTTTGCGGAGTCTGTTTCACGCGAAAATCCTGGTCATCGGCCAATCGAGTGGAATCAGACACACCAGGCAAGAGCAGCGTAAACGTCAAATAATCGCGGCGGTCGATCGGCAGATCCTCGATGTACTGCTCGGTGAGAGTGTTTGCCTGGCTTCCGCGTTCCGTTTCCACAACGGGCGGTTCCGCGTTTACCTCGACCTGCGTCGCCGCAGCGGCGAGCGTGAGATGGATATCCGCAATCGTCGTTTCGCCGACATTGACGACCACGCCTTTCAAGATTTCTGTCTGAAAACCCGAGAGCCGAGCGGAGAGTGTATACGTGGCCGGCGGAAGTCCCGTCAGCTGGTACTGCCCGTTACTTTCGCTCACGCCAGTGAATCGGAGCCCTCGCGCTGGTTCTTCGGCAACGATGCTGACCTTTGGGACAACTCCGCCCGAAGGATCGGTCACCGTTCCGGTGATCGTGCCGGACGTGCCGACGCCCTGCGCGCGGGCACCAGTGGGGGCCAATAGCAGACACATGACTGTGCAGGCCAGCAAGTAGATGGGCTTCATACAGTCTCCTTCTCGAAGTGTGATTTTCCGCGCGACATTAACGAAGGCATGGATAAGTCCGGCACTCCTTGAATCGCAATCAGGCTGGTCCACACCTCTCAAATTGTGAGAGTCAGTATCACATTAGAGCGACTAACGTCAAGGCCCTGGACTTGAGGATTAAGAAATCGCTGCTTGGACGTCCCCGGGGAAAATTCAGCGAAGCGCTAGAACTGCACGGCCGAAGATCTCGCCGCGCCGCATGTTATTGAGCACGGCGTTCACGTCTTCGAGGGGATGCTTGGTCGTTTCGCAGCGTAGCTGGCCGGCGGCGGCCATTGCCAGAACCTCGCGGAGGTCCTGGCGCGTTCCAACCGCGGTCGCGCGAATGCGAACTTCGCCTGCGGCCATCAAGATCGGCGGGAAGCAGATGTTTTCGGCAGGCAAGCCGACGACGAGGAGCGTCCCCGTCGGCCGAATGCAATAAAAAGCCGTGTCGTACGCAGCCTTCGCGGCCGACGTCACGATCGCGACGTGCACGCCGCCCGCACGTCGCAACGACTTCACGACCTCTCCCGAGCGCGCATTCAAAGTTGTGGAAGCTCCGAGCGATTTCGCCAGCGCAAGCTTTTCGTCCACGATATCAACCGCCGTGACTTCCGCGCCCAAAGCATGGCCGATCTGCACGGCAATGTGTCCTAAACCGCCGACACCGAAAACGGCCAGGCGCTGGCCACGTCCAAGGCTGACCTGCTTTAGCGCGCGATAGACTGTAACGCCGGCGCAGAAAAGGGGTGCGGACTCAACTGGCGAGAGGGTATCCGGAATGGCGATGGCGTGCCGCGCGGGCGCCTTGACGTACTCTGCGTACCCACCATCGACGGTGACACCGGTGATCTGTTGATTTACGCAGAGGTTTTCGTTGCCGTCGCGGCAGAATTCACATTCACCGCAGCTGCGGTAGATCCATGGAACGCCCACACGGTCGCCGACTCGGAGCTCCTGCACGTCGTCGCCCCGTTCCGACACGCGGCCGGCAATTTCATGGCCGAGGATTACAGGCTTCTTGACAATTGGGATCAACTGGATCCAATCGCCATCGGCCACGTGCAGGTCGGAATGGCAGACACCGCAAGCTTCAACCTCGATCAAGACTTCGTCCGGCTTGAGCCGTGGCCGCTCGACTTCCTCGAGGAGAAGCGGCTTTTTGAACTCATGCAGAACGGCAGCCTTCATGACGACTCGCGTGAATTTTGGGGAAAAGTCAGGGATTTTCCGTTCGTCAGGGTTGCGCGCCGCGCAGGAAGAACTCAACAGCGCTGCGCACCCGCTCGCTCAGATCGTGCGGCCCCGTCAGATCAACCGCCCATCGGCGCACGACCGTTGTGTAGAGACCTTCCATGAATTCGGCGAGGTGAGCGACGGGGAACGTTCGCGCGATTTCACCGCGCCTCTGGCCTTCCACGAGAATCTCGCGCAACAAACTCACCGCGATCTCCTCGGGCCGGCGCATTTCGGGCGAACGCACAGGGTCCATTGCGCCCGAAAGCACGACGGCGCGCCAGAGCGGCCGATCCGATTCCACTTCGTGCGCCATGCCCTTGTACATCCGCCGCAGCCGTTCGGCGGTGGAGGCGTCACTCGATAGTTGTGTTTCGAGATGCTCCTTGATGCAGGCGAAGCCCCGGCGGCCCACCTCGCGTAGAACCGCATCTTTGCTTGGAAAATAGCGGAAGAAAGTTGGCTGGCTGATTTCGAGAATCTGAACGATGTCGTCCACGCGAGTATTCTCGTAGCCGCGCTTGCGGAATAACCGAACGGAAGTATCGATGATCTGTTGCCGCAACCTTGCTTTCTTGCGTTCGCGCAGACCGGTTGTCTCGCGCTTCACCGGCCGTCCCTGGCGGATGGGAGTCCTCGACGTGCTAACGCCTGGCATTTCGGCTATCTCCTAAATTGGCGATCGGCGGGCTCGTCCATGAACCAGTCCGTCGAAAGTGAGAGTGACTATAACAAAATAGCGACTACCTAAATGTCAAGACGATTCATTTGGAAACTTATTGCGGACGCGGCCGTGGCCGGACCGTGGTGGCTGGAAGGCTCGTGTGCCCCAGGCCGTTACTTAACTTCAAGATTTTGAGCCGGAGACCAGGTGCACGATGAATGCGACTATGGCGAGCAGCAGCATTAGATGGATCAAAAATCCTGCCACATGAAACATCACAAACGCTCCGAGCCACACGAACAGCAACAAAATCGCGATGATAAGGAACGGTCCGAATCTCATGCGTTCTCCTGCCCGCCCAAGTTGCTAGGCTTCTCTCCTGCCCGCGATCAACAGCACGATTCCACCAACGAGCGCGATGCTCCCCAGAATTGGAGGCAGCGGGATTTCGTGGTGCTGTTTTGTCGTCGCTTGCAATGGACCGACGTCCACCACCTTCTTGCGCGTCGTATAGCCAATTCCCTGATATGCAAGGGAGACTATGCCGAGGACAATCAGGATAATTCCGATCAATACCGGCGTCTTCATAAACCCTCCGCAACACGTCCCGGACCAGATTTTGAAACAATCTCCAAATGTGTTCCGAATGAATCATCCTCTTATAGTCTCTTGTGCGCCAATCAGAAATACTGGCCACCCCGTACAGCCGACGAGGACCTTCTGTACGTTCCCTCAAGGCGGCCACTACGGCTGACCCGAACCCTCGGAAGATATATAAAGAAATAGCCAGAGCGAGTTGCAAATAACAATACAGAGAAACACTGAATTGAGTGCAACTCCTCCCGCTCGAGATACAGCAACCTCCGTTCGATTTTACCGCGCTGGTTGGATGGCCGTTATTGGGCGAGTTTGTTCTAATCCGCCCGAGCAACGGTGATCCCGCACTGAACAGGTACGGCTCATTTGCTCAAATTCGTTGCCTATGGACGAACACACTCAAATAGGAGATATTCCAGGTGAAGCGATTCCTATTCTTCGCAATCATCACGTTTTTCATATGCGCGCCCGGGGCGCTAGCGCAGAACAACGATAACGTAAATATTGGAGTTTATGGCAACTGGCTTCGGGCCGGATCGGGTGACGTGAATCTCCTCGGAGTAGGCGCCCGGTTATCCTTCCATGTAGCCCCGACTGTGCAACTCGAAGGTGAGAGCGGGTACAACTTCGCCCGGGCTTTTAGCAACCAGCTCACCAGCTCAGGCGGTACGGTGTCATACGTGACAAGCAATCTGCGATCGGTGGATGTTCTGGTGGGGCCAAAGGTCGAGACGAATCGGGGACCTGTTCGGATTTTCCTGACGGTGAAGGGAGGCTTCACAAATTTTCTTGTGGGCTCGGCACCTGCCACAGTCGGAACATACGTCAGTAGCTTTGGGTCGAGCGGATCGAATATCTACGGGGTGGTGTATCCCGGCGGCGGCGCGGAAGCCTTCTGGGGACCGTTTGGTCTCCGCGCGGATGTCGGCGACCAAGTATTTTTCAATAGCGGCGCCCACAACAATTTAAGGGTGACGTTCGGACCGACTATTCGATTTTGAGTATTCGGGACGCAAACTTCAACGTTAATTGAGCTCTCCAACTGAGATTGCGACAGAGGAATCCCGACTTCCTGTTCCGGTCAGGCGAAGATCACTTCTTCGAGGAAGGCGCCTCGGGGGGATCCTTGGGAGTGGTCGCGACTTTATCGGCCTCGATCGTGACTTCGACGACAGCGCCCTCTTTCAGCGCGACGGGGTTGCCATTCTCATCCTCCAGCACGTTTTCGACCCGGATCTCCTTGTACAGCTCGTCCGCGCCCTCGATGGCAATTTGCGCCTTCTCGGGCTCGACCGGAGGAAAGGCCGGTATGATTTTTTCGACCGTGCCCGGAAGCGTCACTGACGGCTTTTCCTCTTTCGCTTTATCCGCCTCAGAACTCATGATTAATCCTCTTTTCGGGTCGTGCACTTCGAATAAGCCGCGAATTTTACAATACTCTTCGCCCGTCGTATAGCCAACGCAGACTCAAGATAAATTCCGCGCGAGTCCCCGCATTTGCAGGAGGACTCGCTTGCCAGAATGCATTTCTTCCGTGTACCGCGCCGGCGGAACAGCTGCGGCGGCTCGCCCCGAAAGAAAATATGACAAACGTTTTAGAAGATCGAGCTCGTCAATACGATCCTCGATCTATACGAGAAGCACCATCCAGCACAGCAGCGAGCAACGACGAACCGCGCGTTGCTGGATCCTGCGCTTGTCGCTCTCCATGGTCGAAAATCTCAAATGACTGCGAAGAACCTTCAATTCCTGGCGAAGTTTCAGACACCAACTCCCTGCATCGAGCGTCAGATTCCCTGGCACTTTCGATCGCCGAACCAGAGATCGTATGTCAAAAGACGAAACAAAAACCCGCGCCCGCGTGGCCGGCAAAATGAGCACGTCCGACGTGAGCTTCTGGAGACAGCTTGGCCCGGGGCTCGTAACCGGAGCCGCGGACGACGACCCAAGCGGCATCGCAACCTATTCCCAGGTCGGCGCCCAATTCGGGTTGGGCATGCTTTGGACGATGCTTTTTTCCTTGCCGTTGATGGCTGCGATTCAGGAGATCTGCGCACGGCTCGGACGAATCACGGGCGCGGGCGTTGCAGCAAGCCTAAACAAGCAATATCCAAAGCCTCTGGTCTACGGCCTCGTGTCAGTGCTGTGCGCCGCGAATGTCTTTAATCTTGGGGCGGATATCGCGGCCATGGGCTCGGTTGCGAGTCTTGTGATCGGCGGCAAAGCGTCCCTTTATGCCATCGCGTTCGGCGTTCTCTCATTATTGCTCCAAGTGTTTGTTCCCTACCGGCGATACGTGCACTATCTCAAATGGTTGACGCTCGTACTCTTCGTGTATGTCGGCGCGCTCTTCGTCCTGCACATTTCCTGGTTATCCGTCCTGAAGAGCGCGTTTGTGCCTTCATTCGAATGGAACCAGCCGTATTGGATGGCATTCGTTGGCGTTCTAGGAACGACCATCAGTCCGTATCTCTTCTTTTGGCAGAGCTCTGAGGAAGTCGAAGAAATTCGTTCGAATTTTTATGACGAGCCGCTGAAGAAAAAACCATCCCAGGCGCCGGATCAGTTCCGCAGAATCGGCACGGACACAGTGAGCGGGATGGCGCTTTCCAACATCATCGCATTTGCAATCATTTTGACCTCCGCAGTAACGATTCACGCCTCCGGCGGATCAACCGATATTCAAAGCGCCGCCCAGGCAGCGGCCGCTTTAAAGCCACTTGCAGGCGAGTTCGCTTACCACTTGTTTGCGATCGGCATTCTCGGCACCGGCTTGCTGGCCGTTCCGGTTCTAGCTGGTTCCGCTGCGTACGCCGTATCCGATGCCTTCCGCTGGCGAGCGAGCCTGGAAGCGAAGCTCCAAAAAGCTCCGCAATTCTACCTGGTGATTTCAGTCGCCACTCTAATTGGGACGGCCCTGACCCTGGTTGGCATGAATCCGATCCGCGCCCTCTATTGGGCCGCGGTGTTGAACGGCGTAGCCGCTGGTCCACTCATGTTTGCGCTGATGAAAATGTCGAATAATCCGAAGATCGTCGGACAATTTAGCTTGCCGCGGTATTTGCGAATTCTCGGGTGGATCGCCACGATTACCATGATTGCTGCGTCGCTCGCATTTCTAGGTTTTTCGGTCTATTCACCGAGATAGTCGTCGTGGCGTTCTTGCGCTGCCGCCAGTACGCAGTTGTCCCGCGCTATATAGGCGAACGAGCTTTCGTGCCGAAAATTGCCATCCGGGTGTGCTTCGTCGCTCTGCGCTAAAACGCTCTGTGCAACCGAAGGTCGATTCCGTACCCGCCGTTTTGATCGCGAAGCACCGCGATTGAAGTCCGTTTGCTGAACTGGTATTGCAATTCGACAGTCTGGCTCTGCGTTGACGTCACATCAGTGCTGAACGTCAGAAGAAGATTCCCGGTGACGCGCTGCTGAATCGCGACTTGCGCGCCCGGATTTCCTTGGCTGTTGGCGGCCAGCGGATCGATTGTGAGCTGGGAAATTCCTGCGAGATTTTCAAGTTTCCCAGATACCTGGCTGCTCACGCCCGATGCCAAAACGGATTCAGCGCCCATACCCGCAGATTGCGAAGGCGCGGACGCCGCCTCCTCCGCCGTGTTGCCGAACGCCAGAAGATGGATGATGTCAGCGGTCGGCAACGCCGGCTCGGAAGTGTAATTCGTGCGCAAGCGATCGAGCGTTCCGAGCAGGGTCAAGGTGACGTCGTACTGCTCAATCGTAGTTTTGATATTGAGATTTAGTACAGGATCCGTTCGTGCTGGATTCACAAACTCGATCGTGCCGTTCTGGACTTCAAACCGCTTGCCCAGGAAAAACCCTTCACCGCTCGTCAGCGCGATTCTTCCCAGCACGACCGGATTCGCAAGCGTGCCGGTGAGGTTGAGGCTAGCCGAGCCCCCCAGACTGAGCTTGCTGCTCGTCAGATTGATATCCTGCGCGGACTGGAGCGAGACGCCCAACTTCATATTGCTTGCGAAACTCGATGGAGCCGCGCCCGATGATTCTTCCGAGAACCGGCCGGCGAAGCCTGCCAGATCGAATGCCTGCGTAAACGAAAGCCGGTCCACGAACACGTGTCCGGTGAGCGCGGAATTGGCAGAATCACCGCGAAGATTGACCTGCCCGCTCAAAATGGAGCGAAGTCCTTCGGGATAACGCACGCGCACGGATTGCGCATTGAAAGCGAGATTGAAACTAGGTTCGTGGCCGTAAGTGACGAATCCTGTGGCCGAAATCGTTCCGCCTCCCGCCGTGCCTTTCAGGTTTGCGATGTCGGCGCGAGTCCCGGAAAGATTGATTTGCGCATTCAGCCCTTCGATTCCCACGGGGACAGAATCGGCCGACAGAACCGCGTTCTGAATTTGCACTTGTCCGTGCATGCCCGCAGGGGAAGCTCCTTCGCTGGCTATGTGGATATTCAGTTTCCCGGATGATTGCACGCCCGGAACAAATTTTTGGAGAGCAGACAAATCTGCGCTTCCGTCTACCGACATGGCAAGAGTGCCGCCGCTCTTTACGGGAATCATGCCGCTAAAGGTCAGATCTGTGCCGGGGCCTTGGAGTCGCGTGCGCGCCACGGTTATCGTGCCGGCTCGATAATCGGCCTTCAGCGGCGCCAGGAGTGCTATATTCGCGTCGCCATAAGCAGCGGTGAACGTCGGGACATCGAGATGCGCTTCGATTTGTGCGGGAGCACTGAGCGGGCCATTTATTTTCAAATGAAGTTCCGTCTGTCCGCTGATCTTCGAGCCTCGTTCGGGAAGAAAATTTGCAGCGACCACAGCGATCGGGAGCGCGGGCACATCGACCGAGGCGGTCAAGTTTCGGTTGCCGGTTAAATCCACGTCGGCTTTTCCTTCGACGCCGGCTTGGTTGAGGGTCGAGTGCAGCACGAGGCTCGCATGCTGATGTGCGACGGTCACCTGTGCCGTCAGATTCGAGATCGCTTGACCGTTAACTATCAGATTCGCGGCCGTCAGATTCGCCTCAAGTTGAGGATTTGGAATTGTGCCGCTGGCAGCCGCGTTAAAGTCCAGTGTGCCTTGAACCGCGCCGGCTTTTTCGATCGCTGAGAAGTTCTCAAGCTTGATGCCCGCGCCGTGAAGTTGTGCTTGAAATTCTTGCGCCGCAACCTTGTAATTCCCATCACCCGACAGTGTCCCGGCCGGAAGCTGGACATTCAAAGTCGAGTGGATTTCGCCCTGGTGAAAATTTGCATTGATCGCGAGGTTTTCAATTTGTTCGCCCCACGCCGATCCGTGACTGAGAGTGAGCAGCGCCTGGCCTTCGGGCGTCGCACGTGTTCCACTCACGGATACTTTCGCTGTCAGGATGCCGCTTACCGGGTATTTCAGATTGGCGATGTTCTCTGCATCCTCGATGCGTAGGCCCGATGCGCTCGCGTGCAGCGAAACCTTACTTTCCGGCATAATCGACCAGTTCTGCAAGGCTGCCTGTCCGCCAAATCCAATCTCACCACCCGATTCGCCGTTCAGCATGCCATTTTGAATCTGCACTTCCGAAGAACTCGCGTGCACGTTAAGCGAAAGCGAACGCCAGGAACTTCTGTCGATCACAAAGTGTTCTGCAGTGAGTTGCCCGCGAATTCGCGGATCTCTCGCGGCGCCACTTAGAACCGCGTTGAACGTCGCGCTGCCGCGCAATTCGGGAATCGCGGCCGAGGGCTGGTTGAGCGCCTGCATGGCATTTTGGATGATCGTCGCCAAGGAAGAAACTTCGCGCAGATCAGCCGTCGTCGCCACCACGGCTAGATTCGAATTCGCATTGCGTCGCGAATCGAGAGTCCCCGAAATGCGAAGTGTGGTACGGGCAGTCTGTAGATATGATTGCGCAAACGACAGTGTATTCCGAGGCCCGTCAAAGTCAGCTTGAAGCAGGCCGGTTACTGGAATGCTCGAATCGCTGCTTGTCGTTGATGCGGGGCTCGCGATCGCCAGCCGCAGATGCGCCACCGCATTGTTAATTGATCCAGACCAGGACGCACTCACGTCAGCGTTCGTCACTCCAACGAAGTGAATCCTTCGCACGTCGGCTGGAGCGAACGCGTCGCTCGCGTTAGCAAGCGACACCCCTTGCACAGTTGCCTGCAGCCTCGACGGCGACATCTGTGCACCCAGGTGGAGCATCTCCCAATTCGCGTGCGCTTGGCCTCCAAGAATATTCGCGACAGCATTCTGAACGCGCAGATTTGCATCCTTCAGTTCGAAGCTGGCGTGGATGCCGGTCGCGTCGAGCGCATTCTGGTTCGTTGGGATGGCGAGTCTCTCGCTGCGTGCCTCTCCCGTCACGATAATTGACGCAAGAAATGGAAGCCGAGCGCTCGGACGACAGTGGAGATCACCGTTGATCGCTACCTCCCCCAGAGGCAGCGATTTGAGGCGAAGAGTTTTTGCGATTTCGGCGGTGAAGAATGCCCCTTCGTAGGAGCCATCTATCATCGGCTCCGCATAGTTCGTCAGGCGCGCATTCAAACTGATACTGGATTTTTCGCTCGTTATCACGAGTCGATCGATCGATAGTGCGGTGCGGCTCGCGGTAAAGTGCATTTGCGCGGCGTGCGCGATCGGTTCAATTTGCGGCGTTACGAAGCGGCCATGGTCATACGAAAGAGTCCCTGTGTAGTCGCCTGTCAAACGGCCGTAACCCGCATCGAACTTCAAGCCGTGCAGCTCGGCATCGAGCGGAATCTGCGCGTCGTTGTAAAAAATCTCTCCTGACTGAATCACGCAGTTTCCAATTTCCAGATCAAAGATGGCGCCGGGACCTTTACTGTTCTTTGATGGCGGCACGACCGGTAAATTGCTGTTGCCCCGAGCGTCAATTCTCAGATGAACGACCGGCTGTTCGAGAATTAGATCGCTGAGTTCAACCTTGCCGTGCAGCAGAGGAAAAAATCGAACGCCAACTTCGATCTCTTTCGCGCTTGCGAGAGGCGGCAGGCCGGCGGCGAGACTTTCAGCCCCATGAACCAATACGTTGTCCAGTTCGAGATGCAATCTTGTCCAACTCATTTTGAGCGCGCCAATTTCAACCCGCACTCCGGCGTGCTTCAATGCATTCGCCGTGATTTCCGACCGCAGATAATTTCGAAATGCAGACGTGTTGATCACAATCAGGCATCCGAGCACCAGCAACAGCACACACGCCGGGACGCCGATCAACAATCGTCGTATTATTTTCTGACCGCTCAAGCGCAGCACCTGCCCTTTTAATTCTTAGTTGCTTTCGGTCACTAGAACGATTGCCCCACCGTTACAAAGTATTGCGCGGCGTTCACGCCGGGGACCGATGTGATCCTGTATCCAACATCAAAACGAATGGGGCCGACTGGAGTCTGATAGCGGAGACCGATTCCCACTGAATGCGTGAATTGGTCTGCAAACTGACGCAAATTAATACTGCTATATACGTTTCCTCCGTCGTAGAAAACCACGCCCCCGAGCCCGTGGTAAATGGGCAGCGGAAAGCGCGCCTCGGAATTGAAAATGAACAGCAGATCGCCTCCGACCGGAACGCTGATCAGAGTGCAGGTCGACTGATCAGACGGATTGCTGCAGACCGGCACGGGCCGCTGCGGCCCTGCTCCATTGATTGGGAATCCGCGAAGAGAATCAGCGCCGCCGGAAAAGAATCGCTCCGCGAGCGGGACTTCGCTGCCGTTGAAAGGCTCGGCCAAACCCAGTCGAAAATTATTGGCCCACACCAGCCACGGCCTGACCGGAAAATAGAATGCGGTCTGTCCGAGAAACCGCAGGAAGTCGTCGCTCGCACCGAGCGCTTTTGACGTCACCCCAAAGTCAAACGTCTGGTACACGCCGTGATGCGCGTCGAGCGGCTTATCTCGCGTGTCGCGGGTATATTCGACATCGAACGTCGAGAGGCGGACGTGCTGGTCCGACGGCAGAACGAGATTTGGAATAATGATGTTGTAAAGATCGATGCGCTGAAAGCTATAGCGCAGGATAAGATTTTTCGTGCGTTTCTTGTTCAGCGCCTTCTGAAACTGAAAGGACGCGAGCCCTTCCTCTGCCGTGTAGATCGGGTTTTCCGTCGTCCGTTCCGCGGACACACTGAGCAACGAACTCCAGGAAGAACCGATGAAGCGAGGATCGGTGTAAGTAGTGAAAATGCGCTGTTCGAGCCGTGACACTATCGTACCGATCGTGGCCGTTTGGGCCGAGCCCCACACATTGTGCCGCGAAAAATCAAATTCGACTCGCGGGCCAACGTAACTCTTCTGGCTGACTGTGAATTTGTTGCCGAGGCTGATCGGTGGGATACCCGGCACAACGACGGAATTTGCCGGCACGTTGCCATCGCGCGGAATGATTTCGAGCCCGAGTCCGATATCCATCGTGTTGAGGGCCGATTCGTGCACCTTGATAAGGAGCTCTTCCGTGGATTGATCTACGATGGGACGCAGGGCGTTTACGTTTACCCAATCAAAAATTCCCAGGTTGTAGAGATCGCTCTCCGCCTGCAAGGACTTCCCTTCGCTGAGCGATTGTCCTGGTTTCACCGAGTTTTCCGCGACTTTTTCGATTAACTTCGGTCTAGTGTGTTTCTCCCCCAGGAAAACCACATCGGAAATATTCGTGTGCGGGCCTTCATCCACGGCGAAGGTCACGTTGATCTTGTGGGGATCTTCCGGCGTCGGAGCAGCTGACGATCGGACCACGGCGTTCAGATATCCACGATCGAGGTATGCCGCCAGCAAATCAGCGCGGTCCAGTTCCTGAAATTTCGGCGAAAAAGGCTTCCCGGGCTTCAGCCGTAATGCATTTTTGTGCTCGAGCGCGGACAGCGGTTGAGTTTTGTTCCCGGTCACATCCAACGCTGCGACAGTGTCCCGCGGGCCTTCCTTGATTTCGAAGGTGACATCGCCTTCGGGGTTGAAGTCCTCCACTTTGGGCACGATCGAAACGTTTTCGAATCCCTCGTCTTTGTATAATCCGTTCAGAGCGGCGACACTCTTGCTGAGCAGTTGTTCGCTGTAACTTCCGTGAAGGAAAAATAGGCCCTTCTCGACCGAGACGTGTGCTCTGAGTTGTCTGTCGGAGAAATATTCATTTCCATCAAAATAAACGCCGCTCAGGCGATGCTTGGACCCGCGGCTGACTTCATACGCGATGTTGATCGTGCCGCCCTGATTATCCGTGTGCGAATCGACGGTCACGTCGAAGTAGCCCTTCGTTTGGAAATAGGCCGCGAGGTTTCTTTTGCCTTCTTCAATCAGATCCTGGTCGGCGGCATCTTCTTCGTAAACGGGAACGAGCTTCCGCAGCATTCGCGTGGATACGTGTGCGCCCGAAACGCGAACGGAAACGCGCAATCCCGGCGTAACGTCAAGGACGATGTCCACCCGGTTGGTGGACGCATCGTAATTCGTGGCGCTCAACTTTATCCCCGGGGCCAGTCGTGTGCTGGACCGGAGGTGAGCACGCATGAAGTTGATCGACTTGTCCACGCGTTGTTGCGAATATTTTTGGCCTGGCCTCAGGGATTCAGCCTTCAGCCTTGTCCAAATTCCCTTTAGCGCCTTTTGCAGATCTGCGCTCTCCTGTTCCGATATTCCGTTGAACTTGATGTCGCGAATCTTGGCTTGTTTCTTGAGAGTGCAGCGGAAGATCACATTCACCACTCGATGCGGCTCGTCGCGTTGGATTTCCGGCTGAACCTCCGCCGCGAAGTATCCGTTCTTATGCAGATAATTCAGCAACCCGGTTTTTCCTGCCTCCAAAAGTTCCGGGAAATACGCCGTCTGCTGCGGAATGCTCACGGATTGCAACAGCTGTGTGTAAGGAAGCCTCGTTCCGGTGCCCGGAAATTCGATTGCACCCACGTAATCCGCCGGCTGAAGAATGAACAACACGCGAATTCCGTTTTGTTCCGGATCGATGCTCACCTGAACCTGCGAAAACTTTTGCGTTTGCTGCAGAGCCTGAACGCTTTCGCGAATCGCGTCACTCGAAAAAGGCTGGCCGGATTGTAGCTTGATGACTTGGCGCATGGCGTCGAGGTCCACGCTCGATGCCGCGGCAATGACGACGCTCGATACGGGCTGTCCCTCGAACCCGGCATTCGTATCCGGCTGCGTCTGCTGCGCTTTCAGCTGTATCGCTGAAAAGCAAATGAGCAACACGAGGAGACAAGCGCCCGAACACCTGGCCCTGCGAGGCAAATCCGCCAAGACAAACCGAACGGCGCGAGATTTCACGAGGCCCCAGGCTCTCGGCAGAGCTTTTCCAGTTCGCGGTCCGTTTCCGCGCCGACAAGGAGGATGACGCTGATGATATAAATCCACAGCATTAGCACGATGAATCCTGCCAGCGTTCCGTAGATCCGGGGATACGACGAAAAATGCCGGACGTAAATGTTGAGTCCGAACGACGAAATCACCGTCATCAGCACAACAAACGCCGTGCCTGGTGTCAGCCAATGCCACGTCCGTTTGCTGTTTGGGAAAACAAAATTGATCAGATCGACGGCCAGGCACATGATCACGAGGACAGCCGTCCAGCGGCCGATTGCCCAAACGAATGGCGGTGGATCCCAAGTCCTTACTGATGAAAATGTGGACTCCAATTCTCTGTGTCCAACCGCCATGGCCCCGAAACTAACCAGCGCAAACGCGGCGGCCAAGATCGTGGCAACGACAGCGAGCGCGTGCTTGTGCAAGAACGAACGCGAATCCTTGGTGCCGTACGCAACGCTCAGCGCTTCCATCAAAGTCACGAAGCCGGACGACGTGCTCCATAAGCTGCCTACTACGCCCAACGACAAGAATCCAGTCGAGCCGTTGGCCAGACTCAACACGGTCGAAAAGACAAGATTGCGGGAATCGGGTGGTAAGTATGCGACCATCCACGTTGCGAACGAGCTCCAAAGCGTGGTTGACGGCAACCATCCTACGACTACGGCAAGAACCAAACAGAATGGAAAAAGAGCTAGTACGAAGAAGAAGGACATTTGCGCGGCCAGATCCCAGCAGTCATCCGCCTGAATCTGGTCCCAGATCTTTCCGGACACGGCGAGAACGCGTGAAAGACTCGAGGTTTCGCTAATTCCCCGCATTGAGATTCCTCATTCCGGAAAGCGAAACAACCTTCTGGATCACACGCGCGTGGCTCGCTGGGCATCAGTAGTGTACGTACGCCTACGACGCAACCGCCATCCATTAATCCATGTAGATGACTACATTGACTGCACTTACGATCTTTCCAAGCGATAGACACGGTCGATATCGCCGAGCCCTTTCGCGGCATCGGCCGTGTGCTCTGTACTATCTGAGCGCGCCTACTCCGACATCATCCCGATCGTCCCCAGCCACGTCTCCACCAACTGAGGCCATGCAGTTATCGGAAACTTCGTGCGCCGCAGCCCAAACGCGTGCCCGCCCTCCGCGTACAAATGCATCTCCACCGGAACGCCAGCGTTCTTCAGCGCAATGTAGTAAGCCAGCGAATCGTCCACCTTGTCCACGTGGTCATCCTCCGCCTGCAGCAAAAATGTCGACGGCGTCTGGCGCGTGACCGGAACCTCGGGATTCAATCCAAGCTCCTTATCCGCGTTCGGCGGATGACGAACCACAAACTTTTTGGCGCCTTGCTGGGCATCCCATTCCGCCGCGGATAACGACAGATGTCCCGGATAGAGAGCCACCGCAAAATCCGGGCGGCAGCTCTCTTTGTCGACGGCGTCTACGGCCTGGTACAAACGCTTCTCAAAATGCGTGCTAATCGCTGCCGAGAGATGTCCGCCTGCCGAAAACCCAAGCACGCCAATTTTGTGAGGATCGATGTGCCACTCCGCCGCGTGAAAACGCACCAGTCCCACTGCCCTCTGCGCATCTTCCAACGCCATCGGTGATTCCGGGTACGGTCCTGATTTCGGATACGGCCCCACATTCGTCACGCGGTATTTCAACAACACACACGTAATTCCTTTGGGAGTGAGCCAATCACAGACTTCCGTGCCTTCGAGATCGATGGCCAGAGTTTGATAGCCGCCGCCGGGGAACACGAGAACCGCTACGCCCGTATTCTTTCCGTTTGGCGAATAGACCGTTATCGTGGGCCGCGTCACGTTGCTCACTCCGCCGTCGGAAGAAACCTCCGGTCCCGCGACAGTTTGCGGATCAGGCGCCATCCCCGGCCATATCGGTATTTGCGTATGTCCCGGCGATGGCTGCCAGTCAGTCGCCTGCGCGCACAGACCGCCGGACGCAAACACTACGCAAAGTGAAAAAATCAAAGGCTTCATCAAATCCTCCATAGCTTTACGCGGGAAGCCCGGTGCTGCCTGGCTCAGTCGAGTTCAGGGCTGCCTAATACGGATTATTCTTCTTGTTGCGGCGGGAACCGAGCGGTTTTTAAGCAGGCGCAGGTCGCGCCTAGCGACTTCTTGCTGAGGGGTTAGATTCGGACGCGCCCAAAGCTTGCTTTAACTCAGCCGGTCGAGGCATCGCTTCGGCGCAACCGGCGTGGGCCACGACCCAACCAGCGGCAGCGTTGCCATAGCGCAAACAGTCGGTAACCCCCAAACCGCGGCTGTACGCGGTGAGAAATCCGGCCGCGAATCCATCGCCAGCCCCATTCGTGCTGACCACCTCTACCGGGATCGCAGGGACAGCACTCCGCCCTGCTGCGGTGAAGGCAACCGAGCCTTCAGCGCCCCGCTTCCAGACCACAATCTCGACCCCCCGTCGCAGCGCGCTAGCCGCGACTCGTTCCTCGACTCCTCCGCGTCCAGCACCAGGCGCTAATAGGCGCATCTCGTCGCCATTGGAGATCAGGATATCAATCCAAGGCCACAGAGCGCGGCAGGCGGCGCCAGCACTGGCGGGTGAACTCCAAGAGGCGGCGCGGTAGTCCACATCGAGAACCGTGGTCATGCCTGCCGCGCGGGCGGTTTGAAGCGCTCGCCTGGTGACCGCCCGGCTGCTTTCGGAACAGAGGCTTGTGCCGTTCGTCAAGAAAATGGTAGGACCAGCGCTCGTCATTTTCCGCCTACTTAATTTTGCCGCGATGCGCCGATCCCAGACTAACGCGGCATCGGCGGGTTGGCTCCGATAAAAAACTTGCTCTACACCAAAGGGAGGGGCGACTTGATTGAGAGCGAGCGAAGTGTTGAGGCCACGGACGACCTGCACGGCGTCAACATTCACACCTTCGGCAGAAAGCTCGGATACGACGAATCGCCCGACAGCGTCATCCGAAACGGCGCCGAGCATGGTCACCCGCCATTCCAAGCGAGCGAGGCCAACCGCGATATTTGCGCTCGAGCCGCCCAAGCCGGCGCGAAAATGGCGCACGCGGTCCAACGCCACTCCGATCTCTTCCGAATAGAGATCATATCCAATCCGACCGAGCACGATCGCTCGCGGTGCCGGATCCGTAGAGAAACTTTCAACCTTCACAGAAGCTCTGGAGCGCGCGAATCGTTTCGCGACTGACTTTGTCATGTTATTGAGTTGTTCTTTCGGAATTCGTCGTTTGACTATAGTGAAGCTGGAGCCTCAGCCCAGGAGCGGCATCTTGAAATCAGCTCCCTTGCGGATTCCGGTAGGCCAGCGAACCGTGATGGTTTTCAGGCGAGTGTAAAAGCGCACGCCCTCCGGCCCGTGCACATAGTGGTCTCCAAAGATCGATCGCTTCCAGCCCCCAAATGAATGGAAGGCCATCGGCACGGGGATTGGCACGTTCACGCCGACCATGCCTGCTTTGACTCCGCTGCTGAAAGTGCGAGCGGCATCGCCGTCACGCGTGAAGATCGCGGTTCCATTGCCATATTCGTTCTTGTTCACCAAGTCCAGGGCGGAATCAAAATCGTTCACTCTCACAAGCGACAATACGGGGCCGAAAATCTCTTCGCGGTAGATCCGCATCGAAGGCTTCACATTATCGAAGAGACTCGCGCCCAGGAAAAAGCCGTCGGATTCCAGTGGAGCATGGCGGCCATCGACGACAAGATCCGCGCCTTCCTGCACGCCCAGATCGATGTAAGAGCGAACTTTCTTCAGATGGTCCGCGGTGACCAGCGGCCCCATTTCCGCGCTTGGATCTTCTCCAGGAGCGATTTTCAAGTCTTTTATTCTTGCCTTAAGGCGCTCGACGAGCGCGTCGGCAAGCTTGTCACCAACGGCAACGGCCACCGATATGGCCATGCAGCGCTCGCCTGCTGATCCGTAGGCTGCGCCCAGCAAGGCGTCAACGGCCTGGTCGAGATCCGCGTCGGGCAGAATTACCATGTGATTCTTGGCTCCGCCAAGCGCCTGGACGCGCTTGCCGGTCGCCGTTCCGCGCGTGTAGACGTAAGACGCTATTGGAGTCGAGCCAACGAAACTGATCGCCTGGATTGTGGGGTTATCGAGCAGCGCGTCAACGGCCTCCTTGTCCCCGTTGACAACGTTGAACACACCGTCCGGGAGACCTGCCTGTTGCAGCAGATGCGCCATTTCGATTCCCAGTGAAGGATCTTTTTCGCTTGGCTTCAAGATGAATGTATTGCCGCACGCCAAAGCCACCGGGAACATCCAGAGTGGAACCATGGCGGGAAAATTAAACGGGGTAATGCCTGCAACCACGCCGAGCGGCTGCCGAATGGAATAGGAATCTACATTCGTTCCCACTTGCTCGGTGAACTCGCCCTTCAACAACTGAGGAATTCCTGTCGCAAACTCGACGACTTCCAAGCCGCGCTGAACTTCACCCTTCGCGTCCGAGAGAACCTTGCCGTGTTCGGAAGTGATAATGGCAGCGAGGCGGTCCTGATTCTGTTCGAGCAGTTCGCGGAAGCGGTTCAATATGCGCGCGCGGCGCAAAGGCGGCAGCTCGGCCCATTTCGGAAACGCTGCGGCAGCCACCTCCACTGCTCGATCGACTTCAGCCTTGCTGGCGAAGGAGACGCGGGCGCTAAGTTTTCCTAGCGCCGGATTATATACATCTCCAAAACGGCCGGACGCGCCCTTCACGTCCTGGCCGCCAATGAAATGCGATATGACGCGAGTCGGTGAAGCCGCGGCCTTTTCATCAATTGAGGAAACGTTAGGAATCGACATAAAAGTGTCCCCTTCAGCTTAAGACCATTTTAATCTACGCTCAGAATTGTTTCTCCACAGTTAAGACGTTGCAGTCACCCCATCCGTCCGCCGCCAACACAAAGCGTGCCGCGTGACTTCGGCGAGATGCAGGCCACCGGGCACTAGCGCCGCACCACCTAGCGAATGAGTGGGGGACGCACATCCCGTCGCACACCGCGACTATCGCCATGACACCTCAAGTGCCTTTTGTCGCCGCCCTTACGCATTGATCCCTCCCCAGCACAGAAACGGGCTGCGATCTGACCAAGGACTCTTTATCCAGATACTCATGAGGGACATAACATGCGGGCGCGGTGGCGCGGTGCTGGGAAGAAGGCAGAGCAAAATTAATCAGAGCCGGCCCGTAACTTTCAGCGTGAAAGGAAACGGTTCCAATACAAGGGCTGGTTTGTGCATCGATCAATTCCAGAATCTCGGCGCTTCCGCCATAGCCGACGATGGCGATTTCTCCGTGCGTGCGCAAATGCCTGGCCGCCTCGGCAGCGCCAATCGCACTTTCATCATTGATGGCGATGATCATGACTCGCTTTAGCGATCGCCCTCGCAAATAGTTTGCCATCGCTACCCGGGACGGCGCTCTTTCGCCCCCGCCGTCGATATGTTGAATTGGTATGCCTTTCAAAGTTCCGAGCCGGTCCTCCAGCGCTTGTATCGCGCCAACGAGCCGGCTCTGAACCATGCGCCCGGCTCGCGGCGACTCGATCAGCACGACGGAAGACGGCGGAGACTGCCAGTGGCGTTTCGCGTACTCGCTTAAGGCGACTCCGGCGGATAAGCCTGCGCGGTAGTTATTCACGCCGAAATACTGAGTCCCATAGATCGGATTGATCACCGCGATCAGAGGAATGCCGGCACGAGTAAAAATGTCGAGGATAACCGGAGCGATCTGCTCGTAAAGTTGAAACTCGATGGCGATGTCGACCTTTTGCCGGACCATCTCTCTGGCATTCTTGAGCGCAATCTCTGCGTTGCGAGCATTGTCCCAAACGAGAAGACTGACACCCATGGCGCGAGCTGCTGCCTCGAGGCTCTCTTGAATGTCCACCGCCAATGCGATTTGCGGTGAGCAATTCGCAAAACCAATGATGGGCCTCCGTCTACGCCGATTGAGCCGGTACTCGGTGCCCGTGCGATGAAGATACCCGCGGGAGGACAGGGTGCAGAGGATTCGGTAAGCGGTGGTTTGCGAAATTCCGGTCCTTTGCACAATCCGGGCGAGATTCGTCGGTTCTCCTTCGGGATCGATGGAATCCAGCAGGTCCAAAGCCTTTGCGAGGACGGGAATGATGTTCTTGTCCGCCCCGTTCGTCGTTTGGCGTTTTTTTCTGGGCGGCTCGGTTTTCATGTCTTCGAGTTCTCTATTGGCGCGTCAAAACGCCTGAACGTCACTTCGCGCTGGCTGCGCCTGCGCTCAATTCCTTATCCGGAAGCCGGAACGCCCATAGCGAATTGCCAACACCGAATAAAACGTACTGGCGCCCGTCCAATTCAAAGGTAGTGGGAGGATTATTCGACAGATCATTCACGAAGACGTGCCACAGCGTTGCACCTGTCTTCGGGTCCAGAGCCAAGAGCGCTCCTGACTCAGCGTCGGCGCTAAACAGGAGCCCACCTGCCGTGGTGAGTATGCCGCCCCATTCTCCGCCAACGGAATGTCTCCACATGGTTTTCCCGGTCTGATAATCAATGGCCAGGATCCAACTTTGCGACGAGCTGCCGCGAAGAGCGTCACCTGCGAAGCCCTCGCCCTTACCTTCGACCGTTTGAAAGAACAGACCGCAGCCTTGCGTGGCACGCACGTAGAATAAATTCGTCTGCGGGTCGAAAGACGGAGCTGGCCAGTTCGCTGCGGACCCTGGACAGACGAGAACCCCAGCCAAGGTCGGATCCTTTTCGGGATTAGGGATGGGCTGGCCGGCTGAATTGATGCCCAAAGTCCAATTCGTGTAGACAAATGGAGCGGTCACGAGGTTCTTGCCGGTGGTGCGATCCAACAGGAAGTAATAACCGTTCCGGTTCGCTTGAGCGAGCAATTGGCGTGGATGACCTTGGAATGGGGCGTCAAACAGTATGGGCGTCTGGGTTGCGTCCCAGTCATGCGTGTCATGCTTGGTGGTCTGAAAATACCAGACCAATTTTCCGGTATCAGGGTTGAGCGCAACGATCGAATCGGTCCACAGGTCATCGCCCATCCGGCCTTCGCCGTCATAAACTGGGTTAGGATTTCCAGTGGTCCAAAACATCAGGTTCATCTCGGGGTCGTATGTGCCCGGCATCCACGGGGCGCCGCCGCCGTGCTTCATTGCAGTTTCGTTGGGCCATGTACTGGCTTCCGGATCGCCTGGCCGGGCCTCTGTGAACCATCTCCACTGCAGCGCCCCCGTCTCTGGGTCGCGCGCTTCCAAGAAGCAAGGATTGTCCAATGTGTCGCCGCCGACGCTTACGATGACGTGGTTCTTGATGATCACCGGCGCCATGGTCGAGTAGTAATCCAAGGCAACATCAGCCAGTTGAACGCGCCAGCGTTCTTTGCCTGTGCGAGCGTCGAGCGAAACCAGATAGTCATCGGGCGTTTCGAAATAAAGCCAGTCGTTGTACATGCCCATCCCGCGACTAGCAATATGAAATCCCTGGTTCGGAGGATATCGATAGTGCCAGAGCTGACGCCCCGTCCGGGCATCTACGGCCCATGCGTTATCTGGTTCGGAGAAATAGAGGATGCCGTTCACCATCAAAGGCGTCGCTTTTAGCGTCAATGTCTCCAGGGTCGGACCACCGGCGGTCCTTTCGTTGTAGTCGGAGCGCCAGATCCATGCGAAAGACAGTGAGCTCACATTGGAGGCGTTAATCTGCTTGAGCTCGCTATAGCGGCGCCCCGAATAATCGCCGTTGTAAGTAGGCCAGGATTTACCCAACGGTTGAGTCAGGGTTGAGTTCACGTCCACGCCTGGAGGCGCGCTGGCCAAAAGCATGAGTAAAAAAGCGAGAGTGAAAACGACGTATCGTGCCTTCACTTGAATGTCTCCAAATAGGCGACGAGATCGTGCAAGTTGGCGTCGGTATAGTGCCGCGACAATTCCACATGCGCTGCCAAGGGGTCTTTGACTTCCACCTTTGCCCCTGTGACGGGGTATATCTGCAGCGAACCGTCGGCGACGGTGAGTTCAACGTAATATTCGTCGCGATGAACGAGCGGCCCGCTTACGACTTTGCCAGAAGGGAGAGTTACGGTGACCATGGTGCCGGGTGGCATCGCTCGATAAGTTTTGGCTCCCGGGTAACAAATCCGCGACATCAACATGGCCGGCTTATAGGTCTTTGCGACATTTGCCAAATCCCCTGTGGGCGAGTGGCACGTCGAACACTTCCCAGGACCTTCAAAGTAAACTTTCCCTGCTTTCGGGTCGCCGGTCACGATTTCCGGGAATTCCTGGTTGAAACGATCGGCCGCGATGCGCTCGCGGGCGTGGAGGAATGCGGAGATATCAGCTACCTGGGCGGCCGTCAGCGAAGGGAAAGCCGGCATTCCCTGGGCCGGGCGGCCATCATGAAGGAACGGCGCTAATGTGTTCCCATTCTCGTCTTTCAGCACCACAGGAACATCAAGCAGATTCGGTCCAGTGCCGCCGGTAGCTCCGGCACCATGGCAGCCGGCGCAGGTCGGGAGGAAGATCTTTTGTCCGCGCTCGACAGCCGCGGGATCCGGCGGCGGACCTGGATTGTAGGCTTGATCGCGCAGCTCGGCCTCCGATGGCGCTTGGGCTTGGCCTTGCGCTTGGCCTTGCGCTTGGCCACGAGCGGGTTGCGCCGAAGCGGCGATCGCGAAAACCGCCACTGCAATTACGGGCCCCGGAAAACTCATTAAATCCCCCTTCGATTTTCTAGACCGGCCGATCGAGAAGCGGTTCATTCTTGATTTCCGCGGTGCTCGACAAACCAGCGACGACAAAGAGAGCTAGCCCGCAGAACGCCATCACAACGGCGGCTGCAATCAGCGCCCAATAACCTCCCGCGAGCGTGCTGCGCCCAGCGACGTAGCCCACCATGGGCCGAATCGTCATTGCTCCAAGCCATCCGGCAGTTACGGCCAAGCCTATCGGCGTGCCGGAGGCCGCCGCGAACCGCGTTCCCACTGTCCCCAGTGCCGTCGGAAAAACGACGGCCATAAACAATCCGGCCACGGCCAGGCAGACAAGCGAACTGATGAAGTTCGGGGCGAGCCGCATGCCGAACAAGCCAATGAGCGTTCCAGTTGTGCCAGATACTAGAAGTCCGCCAGGCGATAGGAACCGCAAGACAGGACGCGAGATCAAGCGGCCTGCCATGATCGCGACGGCGAAGAGCGATACGCCGAAGCGCGCCCAAGCGGCAGAAGCGCCGAAGCCGCGCGTCCAGTACACCACCTGCCAAAACCAGAGGGACGTCTCGACGCCGACATAAAGGAACAAGATGGCGACGGGAAGCCAGAACAATGGCTCCTTCAACAATGATGGTCGCGCCGCAGCCGCGTGGATGGGAGCGGGCGCAGGAAATTTAAGACGCGAGTCGAAGATCGCCACGAGTACACATATCGCAGAGAGGCTCCACAAGATGCCGCTCATGCCGCCACCGAGGCGATCGAGCGGGCCGCGCGCCAACGGCGTGACGAACGCGCCAAGCCCGAAAAAGAAATTGAGCAAGTTGAGCGCAGCCGCGCGCCCGGCGTCGTGAAGATCCGAGACCAGCGCTTGCGCTGCGGTGACCAATGCGCTGCCACCCAACCCAAGGGCGAATGCCAACGCAGCAATGGTGACGAAAGTATCGGCCCAGTGCAGGCCGAATAGCGCAGCGGCGATAAGGAGCAGCGCCGGCAAGAACACTGATTTCTTTCCCCAACGGTCGAGGACAGGGCCCACAGAGAGACTGGCGATCACCAGGCCGAGCCCGTTCACCACTGATACGTTCGCCGCAAGCGAGTCCGTGAGACTGGCTCTCCGCACCAAATCGGGCAAGATCGCTCCCAGCAGTGAATCAATCGAGCCCCAGACGAAAATCGCCATGCAAGCGGCGATCATCATTTTTCGGTCGCGACTCTTGCCTTCAACGAGTCCGACGGTGCCTTCACTCGAGTTGGATGAGCGAATCATCCAAGATCCCTTCCTAGCCGGCGCCAACGCGCAGGTGGAGCACGTTGGTCAGATAATCGCGGTTGCGAACCGCCGAACCAGCGGGGTCAGCGGCGCCATCCAACTCGACGTCGGCCCAACCCTTGAATCCAATCACGCGGAGTTCCCGCACAATGCCGGCAATGTCCACGGTTCCTTTGCCCAGCTCGACAAATGCGCCGAAATCTTTTCCGAACGCGGGCTTGTAGTCCTTCAAATGCACGTGGATGATGCGCTGCGCGTAGGTGCGGATCACTTCGACCGGATCCATTCCGCCAGCTGCCAGATGAGCCACATCTGGGCAGAGATTGAAGTACCGAGGGTCGGTGGATTCCATCACTCGATCAATCTCGTCGCGATGTTCCACAAACGAACCGACGTGGGGATGTACACCGATTCGCAGACCGGTGGTTTCCAAGATCTCTTTGCCGATCGCATTAGCCTGCCGGGCATATTCAGCAAACTGCGCTGGGGTCTTTTCCGTTGCATCTGTACCGCCGATAACGATCACGCGCGTCCCTTGCGGCTGAGCAAACTTGGCGGCCTGAACGTTTTTGTAGCGATTGACATAGAACTGATTCGGCTGATCCAGGTCCGTGGTGCTGTAGAGGGCCGCCAACTCCTCGTGTTCTTGTCGCATCCGTGCAGTGAATTCGGATTCTCGACCGGAGTAGAGCGTCGCGATGGTGTACTCGCCCTCGATACCAGGGTAGCCGGCTGCAGAGCAGTCACGGCAGCCTTCCCACCATTCAAGCGGGTAGTACCGTCCCCAGCTGTAGATCTGGTAGCCGACCCGAAAAAGCTGCGGCGGCGCGGAGCTATCACGTCCAAGCTGGGCACGCAAAGCTTCCGGCGCGGCAGCGGCGGCCAAAGCGACTGATGCCCTAGCCAGAAATTCACGCCGCGTATACACGCTTAAGCTCCGAATTCAGAGACCGGCTAATCACGGCATGGTTGGGCGCGATCAATCGTCTCGCGTCGGCGATTTTACGAATCCTTTCGCGAATACTCGGCGTTGCGTGATCCCGCATTGAGAAGTCCGCGGTCATCGTTCAGCTGGCACTCGCGGCTTTACCCGACGCATGACGATAGGCGTCATCCGCAAGGTGCGCGAGCCTCGCTGCTTCAAATCCCAGAGTTGCCGGCTCGTTGACCTGCTGCCGCCCGTGCACCGCCGCGAGAAAGACGCCGAAGTGCTGGCTCAATAGAGAATCCTCGTCGGCATTTCCGGATCCGTCGCGGTCCGCAACATTCCAATTTTCCTCGGCTAAGGTTGGCGGAAGCCCTGAGCTTGGACGGCCGGCGGCGTCGAGGCCATGCATCATGTAGAACCACTGGCGCGGTTGCTCCGCCCAGGCCGCGACTGCAGATACGTACGGCTCGGTTTCCGGCTCGGAGAGCACACGCAGGGAATCGAACCCGGTGCCTCGTGAATCCTCCAATACCAGCGTCGCGCTACTGCCGCTAATGCTTAATTTGTGCCCACGGCTGGAGGTGGTCATGGCGCAGCTTAGATGCAGCGCGAAGGATGGATAAGCTAATTCAGCGCGGAAAATGTCTGGAGTTTCGCGACCGTCGTGCCATCGATAGTTACCGCCGCTCGCCGTTATCGAAGTGGGGTCGGGGCTGTTCATTATCCATTGCACTGCAGTGAGAGGGTCGATTAGCGCGTCGCCTGCCACGCCCGAGCCATAATCCCAGTAGCAGCGCCAGTCGAAGAAGCGTGGAAGGTCGAATGCTTGGGTGTGGTGCGTTCCCTGCTGGTAGGCATCCCAGTCGATGGACTCGGGAGACGCGTCGGGAGGATACGGAGCGCGCCACGAGCCTAACGACGTGGAGATGTCGCGCACGATATCAATCAAATAGATGTCACCCAGGCGCCCGCTTTCGACGATTTCACGGGCCCGCTGGCAAGCCACCGAACTGGGCGCCCCCGAGCCGACTTGAACCACCACTCCGGATTTTTTCGCGGCCGCCAGCATCGCCTCCCCGGCTGCGATCGTCTGCCCAAAAGGAGCTTCACAATAGACAGGTTTGCCGGCCGCCACGGCGGCGGTGAAGATTTTCTCCTGCCAGAAATCCGGAACTGCAAGGATCACCGCGTCGAGATCGCCGCGACCTAGCACTTGATGGTAATCACGGGTGAACAGATCGGCTGTGGCGCCTGAGTTCGCAGCGCAAATCTCACGCGCACGCTGTAAATGGCCGTCGTAGAGATCGGCAAAGGCAACCACCTGCGCACGCCGCGAGCCCTGGAGCGAGAGCAGATGGGAAATGCCCCGCGTTCCGCAGCCGATTAAACCCAACTTGATACCAGGCATCTAGGTGACCCTTATCCTTGGGGCTTTGCGCCGGAATGCGCTGACTCGCGCGCCCGCGCATCGCCGCTGATGTTGTGCACCATAGGCACACGAGGATCGAGCTGCGGGCCATTCTTGCGCAGGTAGGCGTAGCGCGGATCGTCGCTGGCGGCCATGGAGCGCGCGGATCCGGCGAGCACGTTCAGGTAATAACAGTTGTACCCAGGAGCCGTAACTACAGTGTGATAGCCGTTGCGGACCACGACCAAATCACCATCGCGAACCGCCAGCGTTTCGTCGCGTTGACCGGCGGAGTCGTAAAGGCGCTGGAACGCGTAGCCATCGGGAGCGTCCAAGCGGAAATAGTAGGTTTCGTCAAGATCCACTTCGACCGGTGGGTTATGCACGTCATGCTTATGGGGAGGGTAGCTCGACCAGTTGCCACCCGGCGTGTAGACCTCGCAGATCATCAGCTTCTCAGCAGGAAAATCGGGGCGAATCAGATCGACGACTTGCCGCGTCGAATTGCCGTTCCCGCGCGTCACGCTCACGACATGCTCAGGCGTAATCAGGCGCGGCTCAAGATTCGCAGTGGAGGACACGCGGCAGTCGGCGATTTCACAAATCGTAAGCGCCGTGACCTCGAAAGCAGTGCCATGAGGCAGATACACCGCGTAGGGATAACCCGCAAAGACGTTCTCGCGTTCTCCTAGTGTCTGCGGCCCGCGCCCAAAATCAATCGTCATGCGTCCACCCAACACCACGAGCGCCGCTTCCTCACCGGCCGTGTTGGACTTCCAGATTTCGCCCGCCGCCAATCTTCGGACGGCAAAGTTGATGGTTTTCCAACCCGCCTGCTCGCGCGTTACGTTCAGGAGCACGCCAGGGGACCCGGCTGGAAGCGCGGACGCGTGGAAGAGCGCGCTATTCACAGACTGATTTTTCCCAATCGCTTCAGTCACTGCTTTTTCCTCCCCTGCGGAACAATCTCTTTATCGCGATCAGGTTTTTGTTCTGAGGATTCCGGGCTAGTCGTGTTCCCCAGAAAACGCTCATTCGCCCGGTTGGCCACGTACTTGGGATAAGCTTCCTGCGCGCTCGCCGTTTCCGCCACTTCCGCCACGGGCACATCCCACCAGGATTCGTAGGATCCCACTCTGGCGTCTAGGGCGGTCTCAACCACCACAACGGATGGACCCTGCTGCGCCCTGGCTTCCTCCAATGCTCGCCGCAATTCATCGAGCGTGCGCGCCCGTACACTGTGGGCTCCGAGGCTGGCGGCGTTGGCGACAAAATCAACCGGAAGAAGGCCGCCAGTGAGGAGGTCACCATCGCGCTTGCGGTAGAGCGTGCCAAAACCGTCGACACCAGTCGCCTGACTCAATCCGTTGATGCTGGCGTGGCCGTGGTTATCAATGAGCACTACGATGACTTTGATCCCCTCTTGCACGGCAGTGACGAGCTCTTGCGCCATCATCAGATACGAGCCGTCCCCGACCAGCACGTAGACCTCTCGCTCCGGCGCGGCCAATTTCGCGCCGAGTCCACCGGCGATTTCATAGCCCATGCAGGAGTAGCCATACTCGAGGTGATAGCCCTTTGGATCGCGCGTGCGCCATAGCTTGTGCAGATCGCCCGGCAGACTACCCGCGGCGCAGACCACCACGTCCTTGGGTTGAGAGGTGGTGTTCACCAGCCCGACAACTTCACTCTGGCTTAGCGGCGGCCCGATGTGCTGTCCGTACCACCGGTCCACCTCGCGATCCCAGTCGGCTTGGTAGCGCGCAACGCGTGCGCGGTACTCAGGCGCAACCGCAAAATCTGGAAGCGCCGCCGCAAGCTCCGAAATTGCGACCCGGGCATCGGCCACCAGAGGAATGGCCGAGTGCTTGTGAGCATCGAAAGACGCCACGTTGATATTGATGAAACGTACTTGCGGATTCTGAAAAACGGTTTTGGATTGGGTGGTGAAGTCGGAGTAACGCGTACCAACGCCGATCACCACGTCGGCTTCGCGCGCGAGAATATTTGCGCCCGGTGTCCCGGTCACTCCCATGGCCCCGAGCGACGACGGGTGGTTGTATGGCAAACTGCCTTTACCCGCCTGAGTTTCAGCTACCGGGATACCTGACTTCTCCACGAAGCGTCTCAGCGCTTCGCTAGCCTCGGAATAAAGCACTCCTCCGCCTGCGATCAACAACGGCTGCCGGGCCTGGCGAAGTAACGCCACTGCTTGACGAAAACTTTCGGCATCGCCGCGCGGCCGTGGGATCTGCCAGACCCGCTTGGCGAACAACTCTTCAGGGAAATCGAAGGCGTCTGCCTGAACGTCCTGCGGCAGCGCCAGAGTCACGGCCCCGGTCTCGGACGGCGACGTTAGGACTCGCATTACCTCGGGCAAACTGGTTATGAGTTGTTCCGGGCGCTGAATGCGATCCCAGTAGCGCGACACCGGCTTGAAACAATCGTTGACAGAGATATCCTGCGTCGTCTCCGACTCGAGTTGCTGCAGGACCGGGGCTACCAGCCGGCGCGCGAAGATGTCCCCCGGCAACAAAAAGACTGGAAGCCGGCTCACGGTGGCCTCCGCTGCGCCGGTGATCATGTTTGTAGCGCCCGGGCCGATAGAGGTGGTGCAAGCAAAGGTGCGCAACCGATTGCTTTGTTTCGCATAGGCGACTGCGGTGTGCACCATGGCCTGCTCGTTCCGCACTAAGATGTAACGGAAGCTTGGCGTCTGGTGGAGCGCCTGACCCAGACCGGCAACGTTGCCGTGCCCAAAGATGCCAAAGCAGCCCGCAAAAAACTGCTGCTCGTTGCCGTCACGGCTGACGTATTGCTGCTGCAAAAACGCGACTACGGCTTGTCCTACAGTTAAGCGTCGAGTCATGAGAGTTTGTTTCGGGACATCGGATTACCGGCCCCTTCCTCCTGAGCGTAGAATTTCGTCGCGAGATGAATCCCCTTGGCGCGATCGTCGTGGAAGAAACATGGCCGAAATCCGGCGGCTACGTGGCTTCCTTCCTCTATTGGAAGAATTCCAATCAAGCGTCAGACGCCGCAAGTCTAACGCCGGGACCCGTTGCGCGGTCAAGAGGAAAGACATTTTTCTTCAGCGGTAACTTCGCGGTCCTGAACTTCATACGCCATGTTTAATTCTTGCAAGCGACGCCGGCTGTAAGATTGGAGTCGGCATCGGTGGCATTGTTGGCCCGCCGGACGGACTGGTAGTCTTTCGTTGGGTGTTGTGCGGCGAAACACGGGATACACGGACGCCGACCAGGGAACAATGCAGCTAAAAACGTCGGTCTCGCAGGAGACGTCTGACCTCACCTCAGAAATCATCGCAACAACACTGGAGCCAAAGTTTTGATGAAGGGAGTTGCAGTTCTATTCTTCTTCGCCGCCGTCCCGCTATTTTGCCAATCCAATAGCGGCGAATTGCGTTTGAAAGTTACCGATCCATCCGGCCTTGGCGTGAAAACGATAGTGCGAATGGTGAGCGAGGCCAATCAGTATCGTAATATTCTCGCGACCGATGACCGGGGCAGCCTCGACGTGCAGCGCTTGCCCTACGGCATCTACCAGCTCGAAATCGACCAACCGGGCTTCGCCGCAGCGTCCAAAACTCTTGAAATCCATTCTGCGATCCCGGCGGACTATGCCATTCAGTTACAACTCAGTGCGGTCAGTCAGTCGGTGACCGTGAGTGCGGCCAACACATTGATCGACCCCGATCAAGCTGGCGCTGTCAATCAGCTAGGCTCAGACGATATCCAAAACCGGCTAGGCTCAATCCCAGGCCGTTCCTTGCAGGACTTGGTGAATTCACAGCCCGGCTGGCTCTACGAAGGCAATGCCGTGCTGCATCCGCGCGGTTCAGAGTATCAGACCCAGATTGTAGTCGATGGCACCCCGCTGACCGACAATCGCTCGCCCAGCTTCGGACCGCCGATTGACGCCGACGCAATACAGTCGCTGAGCATCTACACCGGAGGCATTCCGGCGGAATATGGCCGGAAAATGGGAGGTGTGGTCGAGGTGAACACGCTTGAGGATTCGCAGGCGGGCTGGCACGGCCAAGTTGTACTCTCCGGCGGGAGCTTTGACTCAGCCGCCGCCGCAGCGCAGGTGCAATACGTCTGGGACAAGAATACCTTCGGCGTCAGCGCCAGCGGCAGCATGACGGATCACTATCTGAATCCCGTAGTTCCGCAAAACTTCACAAATCAGGGCACACTTGGCGATTTTTCAGTCAACTACGAGCGCGATTTGACGCCGAAAGATCGTATCCGGCTGATTGTGCGACATGAGCTCGCCCGTTACGAAATCCCCAATGAGCTAGTGCAGGAAGATCCGCAACTTCTGCCGGAGGTCTGCCCGGCCGGGTCTCCGCCCGGTACCTGCCAACCCGCGCCTCCGCCGGGAACACCATCCCAGCTTCAGAACGCCGATAACCTCGAGACGATGGGTATCGCTTCCTACCAGCACATTTTCTCGTCCAACGCGGTCTTCGATGTCCGAGGCATGGTCCGCGACAACTCGAACGATTTCTATTCCAACGCCTACTCGTGGCCCATTATCGTGATCCAGCACAACTACTTTAACGAAGGGTATTTCAACAGCTCCATTTCGGTTCATCACAGCCACCACGAATGGAAAGTCGGCATCGAATCGGACAACATCTTCCTCCACGAAAACTACAGGGACACCATCACCGCGAATCCGAATTATCCCAACAGCGATCCTTTCGATCCGGGCACAGTAACCAATTTTGCCTTCGCCGGCAGTCGTCCAGACCTCGAACAGGCCGCGTACATCCAGGATCTCATCCACTTTGGCAATTGGACCGTCAACGCCGGCCTGCGCTGGGACCACTACCAATTGCTTCTCAATCAAAACGCTCTCAGCCCGCGTTTCGCAATTGCGCATTATTTCCCCAAGGCCAATTTGATGGTTCACTTCTCTTACGACCGAGTCTTCCAAACGCCATCATTTGAGAACATCCTGCTCGCCAGCTCCGATCAGGTGCAATCCTTTGAACCGACCGTTCTGCGCCTGCCCGTGCAACCTTCGCACGGCAACTATTTCGAATGGGGCGCGAGCAAAAGCTTTTTCGGCCAAATCCGCTTCGACGCCAACATTTTCCGCCGCGCCGTCAACAACGACGCCGACGACGACCAAATTCTCAACACCAGCATCAGCTTCCCCATCGCATTCGCAAAAGCGATTCTCTACGGCGCGGAGGGCAAGATCGAACTCCCTAACTGGAAGGGCTTCTCCGGGTTTGTCAGCGAATCCTACATTGTTGGCAACGCGTGGTTTCCCGTAACCGGAGGTCTTTTGCTCGGCCAGGAAAACACCGTCGGCGCCACCACGCTCACCGGACATTTCCCCGACTCGCAGGACCAGCGGCACAGCGTTCGCGGTCGCCTTCGCTACCAGATCCATCCGCGTTTCTGGGTTGCCGCCGGAATTCAATACGATGCCGGGCTGCCTTTCGATATCAACAGCACCGAACAGCAAGCCCTTGCCGAATATGGTCAACAGGTAATTGATCGAATCAACTTCGCTCGCGGGCGGATCGATCCTGCATTTCAGGTGAATGCCTCGGCGGGCGCGGATGTTTACAAATCGGAACGAATGAATGTCCGGTTTCAGATCGACGGGCAGAACCTTAACAACGTTCTTAACGTTATTGACTTCGGCGGCCTGTTTTCCGGCAATGCCATTGGGCCTTCTCGGAGCTACTCACTGCGGCTGACCACGAATTTCTAAATTACCCATACGGGAATAGAGTGCCGCGAGCGAGGGGAACGGAGGGGTCTGCTCGCATCCGGGAGCGTAGGCGGTCCCTAAATACCGTCATGGATGTTTCGTCTTCTTAGCGTAGATGTAATGTTTTACCGTTGTCGGTTCAAGCGTGTAGCTGAGCACTCGCTTTTCGAGCTCCCGATCCGCCATCGTGAATCGGTTATGCTGCCTTTCATGCTCCGCCCACGAGTCCACTAGAAAGCTCTCGAGATAGACATTCGGGGCTTGCGCCTCATAGAAGATTCCCCACCGAGTCGCACCGTCGCGCCGGCGAATTCGTTGGTAGCGATTAATCTCATTGAGGAATTCCGGCGCGTTCACGGGATCAATGACATATTTAACTGTAACCAAAACCGGCCCAAGGTCGGCGGCAACATCCTCGAACATCTCCGGCTTGCCCCAATGGCTCCAGGGGCTAAGGTCCACCGCCGTGCTCGGAAGACGAAAAGGAAACTGCAGAAGAAGTACTGCGCCCATTCCAATACCGGAGCCGAGAAGAGCCAGGTGGACATTCGAATGTTCTGCGGCCAAGCCCCAAAGCGTGCTGCCAATTGCCACGCTGCCCTGAAAGACAAAAAGATAAGCCGCGAGCACCCGGGCGCGAACCCAATCGGGGGCCAGTTTCTGGATTATCGTATTGAACAGCGACATGAAAATTGTCCAGGCGGCGCCTCCGAAGAGCATCAGGACGCACAGCAGCACAAGATTATGCAGCAGGGCTGTGCTCACCAGAATCGCGCCGAACAGCGCCGTTGCCGCAGAAAGTACGATCTCCGTCGAAAATCTTGATTTGGCGCGCTGAAGCACAACGGCTCCGATCACCGCACCGACGCCGAAGAAGCCAAGCAGAAAACCGTATCCGAGCGGGCTTTTGCTCAATTCCTTGGCGACGGTCGGCAGTAGTGCCCAAAAAGAGCTTGCGAAGAAGATGACGGCTCCTGATCGCACCAACAGCGTGCGAATTTCGGGTGAATAACGCACGTATCGAATCGCCGCCGAACTGGCCCCACCAAGCGTCTCAACCGGCAATTTGCTCTTTCGGGCCGGACGCTTCCACGTGAAAATGACCAGGATCACCCCAAGAAACGAAATCGCGTCGAGGAGGAAGGCCGTCGCAACACCTGCCACCGCGATAATTAGTCCGGCAAGTCCAGGCCCCGTCGCTCGAGCCAGGTTGAACTCGATTCCGTTGAGCGCGAGAGCGGGGGTGAGATCGTCCTTGGTGACCAACTCGGGAAATATCGCGCGCCAAGTCGGAGCTTCGATGGCGTCTCCGAGCGAGAGTGCCAAGGTCAAAAGGAGCAAAATCCACGGCGTCATCTTTCCGGAGAAGGTGACAACCGTGAGTATCGAGGCGATTGCGAGCATCCACGTCTCTGTTCCGAGGATCAGTTTGCGGCGATCGATGATGTCTCCGATCGAACCGGCAGGGAGTGCCAAGAGGAAAAAGGGCAACGCCGAAGCAGTCTGGATCAGCGCGATATAGATCGGACTGCTGGTCAACGTGGTCATGAGCCAAGCCGCCCCGACGGTTTGCATAAACGTCCCAATATCCGATACCAGGTCGGCGATTAAGAGGTTGCGGAAAATGGGAATGCGGAGAGGGCGCCATGGGCTCGTCGAAGGAACGGAATCGTGCCGGCTCAGGTGAGACATCGTTCAGGCACTGTACCTCAATTTTTTATGAACAGTTGCGTGTGTCTCGACTTCTCGGGGCCCTCCCTCGGGCGCGACTCATTCGAGAGCTCTATCGAGAATATCGGATAAAACTATTTGGCAAGGACGAGGCCTTTGAGTCGTAGCCGATGAAATATTTCCCGGCAGCGCCAACACTGACGTCACAGCCTTAAGATAGAATGCCGACGGAGGTCAGCAGCCGTGGACGCAAAAGCTGGGGCAAAAGAGCGATTTCGCGAGATTCAGAATACCGTTCTCGATCTGAGCCATCGGATTCATGCGCTTCCCGAACTGGGGTTCGAAGAGGTCAATGCCAGCCGCTGGCTCGCGGACGCTCTGGCCGAAGCGGGCTTTGAAGTGGAGCCGGGCATCTGCGATTTGCCTACGGCATTTTCCGCTCGCGCGGGACGCGGTCCGCTTCACGTGGCGATCTGCGCCGAATATGATGCCCTGCCCGGAATCGGCCATGCCTGCGGGCACAACATGATCGCAGCGATGGCCATCGGTGCGGGAATCGCGGCCGCAAAAGTAGCCGATGACATCGGGTTGACCGTCCACGTGCTGGGCACGCCGGCCGAGGAAGTCGGCAACGCAAGCGGCAAAGTACTCATGCTCGAACGCGACGCGTTTATCGGAATCCATGCTGCGATGATGGTGCATCCCGCGCCCGTAGAAATGATCGAAGCGCACCTGATCGCCGCGTCAATGTTCGACGTGCAATACACGGGCAAGGAGGCGCACGCCTCTGCGTTTCCAGAAATGGGCATCAACGCGGCGGATGCGCTCACCGTCGCTCAAACTTCGATCGGCTTGCTGCGTCAGCATCTTCGCCAGACAGATCGCGTTCACGGCTTCACCACCCATGGCGGCGAAGCCCCGAACGTGATTCCCGCGCACACTTCGGCCCGATATATCGTGCGAGCCGAAAATATTGAGGAGCTGAAAGATGTCCGCGCGAAGGTTTATCGCTGTTTCGAGGCCGGGGCGGTCGCCACGGGCTCGAAGCTTCAAATTCTTGGCGGCGACAAGCCGTACGCCGACGTTCGGTTCGATCACGAAATCAGCGGGATTTACAAACGCAACGCGGAGGCGCTGGGCCGCGAGTTTCCGCCGCTGAGCGCGATGATGGCGCGGCTCGCGGCCTCGACGGATATGGGCAACGTCTCGCAAGTGATTCCGTCGATCCATCCTATGATCGGAATCAACTCCCTACCCGCGGCAAATCATCAGCCGGAATTCGCGGCACATTGCGTCACCGAAACGGCCGACCAAGCCGTCCTCGATGGCTCGCTAGCGATGGCGTGGACTGCAATTGATCTGGCGCAACAAACAGCGATTCGCGAGAGGCTTACGCGCCGCAACGCTTGAAACATCCGCCATGTGTTGGGCGACGACGCCGTGAATCGATTCGAGGAGCACTAAGAATCGCTGCTTGTTTCTTCGACCGCGGCGGCTGGCCATCCACGGAGCGAGATTCCCCCACCATTGGGCCCACCGGAAATTGTTCTTGACAAGGTCCCGAGGCCCGTGTAATAAGCGTTTCACTTAAAACGAGCACTCGCTCACCTAGAGCAGGCGCTCGTTTTGGCATGAGAGAGAAAGCCTGATGCCAAAGCTTCTTGGGCCGACCATCGAAAAAAACCAGCTCAAGATCGAGCGCGCGGCGCTCCAGCTCTTCACGCGCAAGGGATTCCACGGCACTACCGTCCGTGAGATTGCCAAAAAGGCAGGCGTGTCGATGGGGAAGCTCTACATCTATTACCCCACCAAAGAAGACATCTTCATAACTCTCGTCCATAACCTGGGCCGCAAGATGGAAGTCATCCGCCAAAAAGAACTCATCCCTCTGATGGAGACGCTCGATCCCGATTCGCTGAAAAAGTTAGCGACTGCGATTGGGCGAGTTGTGCGTGAAAACCTCGACTACTGGCGGCTAATGTACATCGATGTGGTTGAGTTCAGGCATAAACACTTTATCCACAGCTTTCGGGAAATTGCCGGGGGCCTCCGGATGTATTCGAATGCGGTTATCCAGAAGTCCAAGGTCAAATTTCCCGCCGGAGTGGATCCCTCTCTTGTCTACACCGCCATTTACTTGCAGTTCTTCACGTATTTCCTGGCCGAGGAGCTATTCGGGGCCAAACGGCATCTGGGCATGAGCGATGAAGAAGCCATCGATCAACTCGTCCTTCTCTATACCGGGGGACGAACAGAGACGGAACAGTGAGATTCACTTTGCGAGCGAGGGAGGAAGATATGCAAAAGAGGATGATGATCGCATGTTTCCTGTTGATGGGACTGTTCTTATACGCCGCGATCGCGGAAGCGCAGTCCCCGACGAGCGGCCAGATCATGGGAGTGGTTACGGATCCGAGCGGCGCGATCATCAAAAGAGCAAAAGTCACCGTAACGAGTTCTGCTGGAATACAGCGCGAGACTTCGACGGATGATAGCGGACGCTACATTTTTCCGCTCTTGCCACCGGGCAGCTATGCCCTCGAAGTCAGCGCTTCGGGATTCGCGGTAGCCAAACTAGACGGGATTATCGTAAAGATTACCGAAACTACGACGATCGAAGTGCCGCTGAAGTTGGCAACTCAACAGGAGAAAGCGGTGATCGTTCAAGCAACGCCGCCGCTGGTGCAAACCGATAGCGCCACTCGGGGCACGGTTATCGGGCAGACCGAGATCCGCCAACTGCCATTGCCAACGCGAAATTTCCAGCAATTGCTGGCGCTGACTACGGGAACGTCGGGCTCTCTCCAGAACTCCTCGGACCTGGGGCGCGGCGACGCCGCGATATACGTCAACGGCCAACGCGCACTCTCCAATAACGTGGTCATCAATGGCGTCGACGCGAACTCCATCGGAACTGGCTCGATGCCGAATCTTGCCGTCCCCGCCATCGACTCGATACAGGAATTCATCGTTCAGACCAGCCTCTACGATGCTTCCCAAGGCCGCAACGCGGGTGGCGTCGTGGCCGCGGTTACCAAATCTGGCACCGACAACTTTCATGGCGATGTTTACGAGTTCTTCAGAAATACCAGCTTGGATGGCAACAATTTCTTCCTGAATGAAGAAGGCGCGCCGCGGCCTACCTACAATCGCAACCAGTTCGGCGCGACTGTGGGCGGACCGGTCGTCAAAGAGCGCGCCTGGTTTTTTCTCTCTTATCAGGGTACGCGTGAAACCAATGGCACCTCACTGACCAACTCACTCTCCACGGTTTTTTTACCGGCTTATTTGGGGTCACAACGCGATCCCGCATCTCTGGCTGCCCTTTCGGTATGTTATGGCTTGGGTGGATACGTCGATCCTGTGGCTTTTGCGGCTCTGCAAGCGCAGCTCCCCAACGGACAATACATGATTCCTTCGGTGCCCGGCGTCACCACTGGCGCCGGTTGCACGCCGGGGCAGCCAGGCAACCCCGTCCTTCAGACGATCCCGTCCGACTCGACCTTCAAAGAAGACCAGTTCAACACGAATTTGGATGTAAAACTGAATGATGCAAACCGCCTCTTCGGCAAATTCTTCTATGCCAATAACCGGACCAGTGAAGCTCTCTACGACACTTTTGGCGATGGCAACCCGCTACAAGCGCCCGGCTGGCCGACCCAAGAAAACATCGTTCAAGAGCTGCTTTCTGTAGGAGTATCTTCGGTTATCTCGAGTCACTTGATTAATGAAGTCAGATTCGGATGGAGCACGATTTACGGTCCTGGCAGTCCATCTCAACCTATCTCGTCTTCTCAGTTAGGAATTCAATCGCCACTGAGCAGCGAGTTTCCCGGAATGCCGACGTTGTCCTTCTTGAACATGTTCACTTTAGGGCCATCTCCCCTTGCCATCAACTATGCACAGACACATACCTACGGTCCCAGCGATATGGTGACGTGGATCAGCGGCCGGCACACCATCCGATTCGGTGGTGAATACAAGAGGCAGGAGGTGGACGCTCCCTACTTCGATGTTTTTCCGAACGGAGAAATCTTTTACCTGGGCTTCACAGGTAACGTATTCGAAGATTTCCTGTCCGGTCTTTCCGGCTTGTCCGTCATTGGCTCGGGCACCAATAGTCTTCACAACCGAGCCAACGATTTCTCGGCCTTCATCCAGGATGATTGGAAGGTCAGTCCCCGCCTGACCCTAAATCTAGGGTTGCGCTACGATTATTTCGGTCCTACCACTGAGACCAACGGCCATTTTATTGGCTTCAACCCATCTGCGGCCACCACTGTTCCCCTGGCTATACCGGGGCTTGGTTCGAATTGCCCAACGATGTTGAGTACCTGCGGCTCGGTCGTCACCGGTGGCTTCGTGCAGGCGGGCAATGGCAATTTGCCGGGATTTCCAAAAGTCAGCAACGGCTTGGTGAACGCCGACTATAAGAATTTCGGTCCGCGGGTGGGCTTTGCCTACCAATTGACGAACACAGGCAATCTTGTGTTGCGCGGCGGTTACGGTATCTATTACGACCGGCCGAACATGCGACTGTATAACAGCCAATTGTTCAACATGCCCTACGAAATGCTGGCCACCGCACTCGCGACTCCGAACGAAAATCCATTTGTGCAAGTTCCACAACCTAGCGCGTTTCCGCTGAGTCTCAGCAATACGACGATCTTCCCATTTGGCGGATACCCAGCCATCCTGCCAGTGACGCTGCTGACGCCGACTGGCCCACTCGCCACAGAAACGCCAGTTCCGGCCACTGGGATCTACCCGGATCTGCAGGATTGGAGCATCCCGTATGTTCAAACTGCGAACCTCGGGACGCAATGGAGCTTCTCCCATAACTGGTTGCTCGACGTGGGCTACGTCGGTTCGTTCGGACGGAGATTCCCTCGCTTGTTCTCGTTCAATCAAGCGGCCACTCCAGGGACGGTCCTTGAGACGTACGCGGCGGGAAGTCAGGGCGGACCATTCTTCCCCGGCTTCGGAAATCTGACGGCACCCGGATTGGGAGCCTTCCTGATGGAAAGCAACTCTAACTCTAACTACAACTCCCTCCAGATAACTCTCAACAAGCGCATCTCCAAGGGCCTGCAAATGCTGCTCAGCTACACTTACTCACACTCCCTGGATGACTACTCGGGATCCGACGTAAGCGATATCTCGCTGATCCCGGGCAACATGGTCAACGAACAGAACTATGCCTCTTCGGATTTCGATCGGCGGCAGCGCTTTGTTGCGAGCTATGAATACAACCTTCCGAACGCTTATCGAGGTGATTCGGCTTTTGGAAAGAAGGCGTTGAACGACTGGAGCTTATCGGGAATCGTCACGCTGCAATCCGGCACTCCATTCTCCATCTTTGGTCAGGATTCTGCATTTGAGGCGACCCGAGCCGACTTGGCGACTGGCCGAACGCTGGCATCGGCGATCAAGAGCGGTAACGTGGCTGACCGCTTGACCGCCTACTTCGACCCGACTGCCTTCGTACAACCCGCGGAGATCGGCGACCCCGGGTTCGGACTGTTAGGAAGGAATATCATACGGGGACCGAAACAGATCAACACGGACTTCGCAATCGTGAAGTTCATTCCGGTGAAAGAAAATCAACAGGTGGAGTTCCGCGCTGAGTTCTTCAATCTGTTCAACAATGTGAATTGGGCCAACCCCGTCAACATAATTTATCCTTCGGTCGACTTTGGGCAGGTCGTGTCAACCACCACTGGGCCCAGAGTGATCCAGTTTGCACTGAAGTTTAATTTCTAGGAGGAGGAACTTAAAGGCTCGAGGTTCACGCGGCCCTTGGGGCCTGAGAAGGTCCTCCGGCGGAGACAAAGTGGTAGTCGTGACGGGCGCGGCCGCCGGGATCGGTCGCGCGACCGCGCAGCGGTTTGCGGAAGAAGGGTGCCGCGTCGCCGCTTGGGATCTGAACGCCGCTCATCAAGTGCAAATCGGCCGCGAAGTACGGGAGGAAGAAAATAGGGGATTGTTCCGCAAGACGAACGTGGCGGACGTCGAGGACGTGGACGCGGCGGTTTCAGATGTCATGGGCCGGTGGGGCCGCATCGACGTGCTCGTCAACAACGCCGGCATCGTGCGCGACGATCTGCTGGTGAAATGGCAAGGCGGCGAAGCAACGCGAGTCATGAGCGACGAAACCTTCGATGCGGTCATCTCCGTCAATCTGAAGGGAGTCTTTCAATGCGCACGATCCGTCGTCCCGCGCATGATTAGTTCGGGCGGCGGCGTCATTCTGAACGCCTCTTCGATCGTCGGTCTATACGGGAATTTCGGGCAGACGAACTACGCGGCGGCGAAGGCGGGAGTGATCGCGCTTACGCGAACGTGGTCGCGCGAACTCGGTAAGCACAATATCCGCGTGAACGCCGTTGCGCCGGGTTTTATCGCGACCGAAATGGTTCGCACGATTCTCGAAAAAGTTTTGCAAAATGTGGTCGCTCACACGCCTCTCGGACGAATGGGAAAGCCCGAAGAAGTCGCCGAAGTTTATGCATTTCTGGCCTCTGACGCGGCGTCCTTTATCACGGGAGCGGTTATTTCGGTAGATGGCGGGATGGTGCTTGGAACTTGAGTGAAGATTTGGCAAGCTGCAACCTCCGGGCCTCGACAGTGATCCTTCATCAAAAACGCAGAACTTCAAGGAAGACAAATTGAACCCCGTAGACCAAACCGGCAGCACCATCCAGATTATTAGGGAAGCGCGGGGCCGCGTCTCTGGAGAGGGCGTCCAGCTCGCGTTCGGTTACTGGCCGGGGCGCGGCAAACCCGTTGTCGCGCTTCACGGATTAACCGCGTCTTATGTCAACTTCATCGGCATTGCCGAATGCCTGGGGGGCAAACGACCACTCATAGGTTTCGATCTCAGAGGCAGGGGCGATTCCGATAAACCCGAAGGTCCATACGGCATGGCGCAACACGCGCGCGACATCGCCGCCGCAATGCGCGCTCTGGACTTAGGCCCGAGCATCGTCATCGGCCACTCGATGGGCGCTTTTGTCGCAACGGCCCTCGCCGCGCAGGAACCTAATCTCGTATCCGGCCTTGTTCTGATTGATGGCGGCTATGTGCCGGATCTACCCGCCGGCCCCGCATCCAGCCAAGGAATTAATGCCGCGCTCGTGCAGCGCATTGAGCAACTCCATCGAACGTATCCCTCGCGCAAGGATTATCGGGAGTTCTGGCAAACTCAGCCGCATTTTCCTGCCGGAGAATGGAGTCGCTGGGTAGAGGCTTTTCTTGACTATGAAGTCGGCGGCGAATCACCCGTGCAGCCCAAAGCATCGGAGGCCGCCGTTCGCGCAGATCTCGGAGAGTCTTCTCGGCGTGAAGTCATCGTAGAGCGGTTGAAATCCATTCGCGTCCCGACGATGTTGGTCCGTGCGGAGCGAGGTCTCACTCCGGATCAACCACCTCTGTTTCCGGACGTGCTTGCGGCGGAAATTCAAACCTACGTGCCTCACATTGAGGACCACAAATTTACCGGCACGACTCACTACACCATTGCGCTCGGTGAGCGCGGAGCAGCGAAGATCGCTGATCTCATATGTGAACTGGACAATCGCGTTCGTTCCCGGACGACGACGTAGATATGGCCTGAACCGAGCCATCGGAGGCAGTTCCAACGAGATGGTTAAACAAGGATGGATCATCGGTAGCGCCCGTGCTGCAGGCGGCTCACGCAATTACAAGCTTTGGGTGCCCAAGACTTTGGAAACGGGAAAAGCTTCTCCGCTTTTAATGCTTCTTCACGGTTGCACACACGATGCCGAAGACATGGCCGAGATTTCCCACATGAACGAAGTCGCGGATGCAAACCAATTCCTGGTCGTGTACCCCGAGCAAGCGCGTCTTGCCAATCTGTTGAAATGCTGGAACTGGTTTGATCCGAAACATCAGTCACGCGCTGCCGGTGAACCTTCGATCCTGGCCGCGGTCGTCGAGCAGGTTCGCTCCCTTTACGACATTGATTCGGACCGCATTTACATTGCGGGCGTTTCCGCAGGGGGCGCGATGGCCGTCATTCTGGGAGCAACCTACCCCGACCTCTTCGCTGGCATAGCAGTTGCTTCCGGCGGGGAATTCAAGGCCGCGACGAACGTTGCGAGTGGACTCGCCATTATGAAACACGGCGGACCTGACCCGGTCCAACAAGGGCAGGCCGCTTTCGAAGCGATGAAGATTGGCCTTGTGCGCAAGGCGAGGCGGCGCATGCCCGTCATCGTGTTTCACGGTACGGCAGATACTCGCGTATTCCCCATCAACGCCGATCAGATCATCGTCCAATGGAGCAAAACAAATGCGTGCCTCGCCGCGGAACAGGGAGAGAGCGGATTTGCGTTGTCAGAAGAAGTGATTGCTGGCGAAGTGCCGGGGGGTTACGTGTTTCGAAGGCACATGTATTTCGATCAGACTGGCGGCTTATTGATGGAAAAATGGATGGTCGAGGGATTGGGCCATGCCTGGTCGGGCACCCTTACTCCCCACAAGTACGGCGACCCGAAGGGTCCAAATGCCAGCGAGGAGATCTGGCGCTTTTTCCGCGAAGCTGGCTCGAGCGCAAGAACTTCCACCGGCCCTTCCAGATTGTCGCAACAATGATCGACTGAGACGATCAGATGAACATCGGAACTCTTCTTCCACGGCACGCCCTCCAGCGGGCGGATCATATCGCCGTGGTATTTGAGGATTGCCGGTTGAGTTTTCAGGAATTCAATGCGCGCGTCAACCGGCTCGCAAACGCGCTCTCCGGCCTGGGAATTAAAAAGGGGGACAAAGTCGCGACGATCCTGCCGAATTGTTTGAGCCTGCTCGATACTTATTGGGCTGTAGCGAAGCTGGGTGCTGTCGTCGTACCGCTCAGTCCTCTTCTGCGGGAGAAGCCCCTGCTCGCTCTGCTTCGGGATTCGTATACGGGGACAGTCATCGCGAGCGAGGATTTTGCCGCGTCGCTCACAGCGGTTAAAAAGGAACTTTCTCACATGACGGACGCTCGCACTATTCTTACCGGGGCGTCTCGTGTGCCGCGGTTTCAGAGCTATGACGAGCTGACGGGTCAAGCGAGCGAAGCAGAGCCTCCCAGGACAGAAATTGCAGACAGCGACCTCTATAACATCATTTACAGTAGCGGCACGACGGGGATGCCCAAAGGAATTGTGCACACGCACTACATACGGAGCATCTACTGCATGCTTTTTGCTTCGACTTTTCGCATGAGTCCCGAGAGCGTGGTGCTTCATTCGGGGTCGATTGTGTTCAACGGAGCTTTTGTCACGCTGATGCCCGCGATGTATCTCGGAAGTACGTACGTATTGCTCAAGAGCTTCGATCCGCAAAGGTTCGTGGAAACCGTGGAGAAAGAGCGCGTCACCCATACGATGATGGTGCCCTCGCAGATTGTCGCTCTCCTCGACTCGCCCTACTTCTCGGCCGACGCTCTCAAGTCGCTCGAAATGATCGGCAGCGTCGGCGCCCCGCTGCACCTGGAGCACAAAGAGAAGCTCAATCGCAGCTTGCCAGGCAGATTTTATGAATTGTACGGACTGACGGAGGGATTCATCACGGTTCTGGACAAGAACCATTTCGCGGCAAAGCCAAACTCTGTTGGCCTGCCACAGCCTTTTTTTGAAATGCGGATTATGAATGAGAAAGGCAAGGACCTTGCTCCGGGTGAAATCGGGGAGATCGTCGGGCGCGGCCCCGCTCTCATGCCTGGCTACTACAAGCGGCCGGACTTAACTTCACAGGCGATTGTCGATGGTTGGCTGCATACGGGCGATCTGGGCTATACCGATGAAGATGGGTTTCTATACCTGGTGGATAGGAAGAAGGACATGATCATCAGCGGTGGCACGAATGTTTTCCCGAAGGACATCGAGGAAATCATCGTGCAGCATCCGGCGGTGCGTGAGGCAGCGGTATTTGGTATTCCTCATTCGAAATGGGGAGAAACTCCGTTCGCGGCAGTGATTCTGTCTGGGGCGCAGACGATCACCCCTGAGGAATTGCGGGATTGGATCAATGAGCGCGTGGCAGCGAAGTATCAGCGGGTGCATGCCGTAGTGATCATGGAGGAGTTCCCTCGCAGCACTGCAGGCAAGACGTTGAAGCGCGTTTTGCGCGAACCCTACTGGTCTGAGCGCGACACCAAAATCTAGCGAATGCGAGGAGTGTTTACCAGACGTGCAGGACCAGGCGATACGGCACCCGCGCGCGATAGGCAAGATATCATTCGCTCATCGGTCCAACAAGCACCCGCGGCGATGCGTCTACGGCTTACATCGGGGTTGTCAAGGCGCAGGCGCAAGGATTGAACTGCTGGCACTGGACGACGCAAAAACGGAACCGCATATATGCGCTAACGGTTCCCGCTACTGCAAAGCTGCGCCGTCACCGCCGGCAGAATCCGGTCGACTAAATCCTTGGTTGGCGCCGGGTCTCCAAGAATTTCCCATCCCGTGAATACCACAATTAAATCGTCTTCGGGAAACACCATCAGTCGCTGGCCTCCAAATCCTCGGGCCATCCACGCGTAGTTCCCGTTTATCGGATATAGCCACCATTTGAATCCGTATTTGAAGCCACCGACGGCGTCAACGTAAGGCGTGAGAGATTCCTTCACCCATTCCTTCGACACGATCTGCTTGCCGTCCCATATCCCCTCGTGCAGATAGAGATAGCCGATTTTAGCGAGATCTGGACCGGTGAGATACAGACCACCCTCCGTATCGACTACTCCCATGTAGGTACGCTTCCAGAAATGCTTGATCCCGAGCGGCACGAAAAGATATTTCTCTCCATAGGCATCAATATCCTGTCCTGTCTCCTTCTGAAAAATGTAGGCCAGCAATTCGGTTGCACCGCTGCTGTAATTGAATACTGTTGCGGGTTCCGTAGCCATGGGTTTGTCGATCACGTATTGCACCCAATCGTCAGTCGCTTCCATCAGGCTCGAATCGCTTCGCGGATCGTCGTAGGCCACGTCCTCCTCTTTCCAATCCAGTCCGGTCGTCATCGTGAGAACGTCCTTGAGCGTCATTCGCCGCTTGCGCGCGTCCACGTTTTTCACTTTTGTCACGTCGAAGAAGCTCAGCACGGGCGTATTCAGGCCGGCTTTGAAATCACCGCGAGTCATCGCAATGCCGAGAATTACCGACGTCACCGTTTTGCTCACCGATTGCATGCTGTGCATATCCGTGCCGTGGTAGTAGGGATGCCAGGAGGGATCGAAATAATTGTACGGCCCAGTCAGACGAGCGTTCAGCGGCCCCTTGGTCTTCGCCTCTTTTCCGTAGATTAGACCGTAGTCGTGGCTGTACTTTCGGTCGAACACTTCTTCTCCGCAGCGGAACACGTTGAAGCTATCCACGAGCTTGTATTTCCCGTTCGCTAAATCCGCATCGAAGGCCGACAGGGCTTTTTCGTCGAGCCCGACACTCGCCGGCGTTCCCTTAGGCCAAGCTCTTGTCGGCCAAATCACGGCCGCGTCGCTCGTTGTGCTTCGCGCGCCGGCGAGCACGAGCATTATCGGCGCCAAAAACGCGAGACTCGCGAATATTGCCAGCGTCCGTGATTTTTTCATTTATGGTTGTCTCCCTGTCGACCGTCTGGCGCGTCTGTTCCCTGCAATTCGACGTACGACGGTGAGCTGAGCACATTTCATCTTGCTGGAATTTAGCGGCTTATTGCGTCTTTTGCTGCGCAGCGGCCTTTTCTTTGGCGTACTCAAGCAGCGCGGCGAAGCGCGGATCGCCGCGAAGTGATTTGAGATCGTCGTCCTTATCAATGCTGAGGTCTTCGGATGGACGAAGTCCGTGATCGACGGCCTCGCGTATGAGCGAGAGCGCCTGATCCCTACGCCCCTCGCGCGCAGCAAACGAACCAAGATTGTAGATGGACACAGCCGTGTCCGGGTGCTCCGGACCGAGCACCCGACGTCGAACCTCAAGCACCTCGCGTTCGAGCTTCTCTGCCTCCGCATAGTGTCCTTCGTACTCAAGAGTCGCGGCCAGGCCGTTCATTATGTGCAGTGTAATCGGATGCTCCGGTCCGAACACACGACGTTCAATGTCGAGTACCTCGCGTTCGAACTTCTCCGCCTCGGTATAGCGCCCTTCGTCCATAAGAATTGCCGCCAGGTTGTTGATGGTCGAGAGTGTGTTTGGGTGCTCCGGGCCAAGTACCCGACGCCTGACGTCGAGCAACTGGCGTTCGAACTTCTCTGCCTCGGCATAGCGCCCTTCGTCCATAAGAATTATCGCCAGGTTGTTGATTGTTTTTAGTGTGTCCGGGTGCTCTGGCCCGAGTACCCGACCTCGAACTTCAAGCAGCTCGCGATCTATCTTCTCTGCCTCGGCATCGTGCCCTTCGTTCATAAGGATTATCGCCAGATTGTTTAACGTCGTCAGTGTTTCAAGATGCTCCGGCCCGAGTACCCGACGTTTAATCTCGATCACGTCCCGTTCAAACTTCTCCGCCTCCGGGTAGCGCCCTTCCTGCTGTATTGTCCAGGCTAGGTTGTCAATTGTCGTTAGTGTGTTCGGGTCCTCTGGGCCGAGCACGCGACGTTGAACGTCCAGAACTTCGCGCTCCGACTTTTCTGCCTCCGCGTAGCGCCCTTCCTTCTGGAGAGTCCAGGCCAAGTCGCCGACAGAGCTCAATGTTTGAGGATTTTTCGGTCCGAGAGCGTGTCGGTCGATCTCCGCTGCTCGCTCCAACAGCGGCTGCGCGCGCGGATATAATCCCAGACTCTGGTAAACATTCCCCATGACATCCATCAACTCCGCTTGTGTCTCCGGGTCCTTGGCCAGTCCGGTATCGATTTGCTGAGACGCCTTGTCCAGGATTTCGCGGGCGGTGATGCTGTTGCCTCGCGCTTCGCTCGGGTCCGACACCTTAAACATGCTCTTCATAAAGTCGGTGATGCGATTCGCACGGTCGCGCTCTCGCGTGATGCGACGTACTTGAATCGCTTGCATCACGGCGAAACCCACCAACACGAGAAATAAGGCTCCGGCAAACGCCACACCGATCCGATGACGACGCACATACTTTCGCATACGATAGCCAGCGCTCGCTGGCCGAGCTACGACCGGCTCATAGCTCAAATACCGCTCAATGTCCGCCGCCAGCTCCGATGGTGTGCCATAGCGCCTTGCACGGTCCTTCTCCATCGCCCTCATCACAATCCAATCGAGGTCTCCACGGAGCAGACTCACCAACTGGCTTAGCTGCACTCCGCGACACTCCGCTGTTGCCACCGACGATTCCTTTTCCAGACCCACCTTCGTGCTCGGTCGCGGAGGTTCTTCCTCCCGCAACTGCCGCACCACTTCATAGAACGGTTTCTTTTGCCACTGATTCGGGTCAAATGGCAGTGCCCCGCTCAGCAGGACGTAGAGCACCACGCCGAGCGAGTACACGTCAGTGCGCGTGTCCACGTCTCCGCTCGCCGCGCCTGCTTGCTCGGGACTCATATATCCCGGCGTGCCTACGAAGCTCCCCACTTGCGTAAATAAGCTTTCACCACTGATTTGTGGCCCCGTGGCTTTCGCTAAACCAAAATCGATGATGCGGGGCATCGGCTTGCCATCCACTTCCACCACCAAAATGTTCGCGGGCTTCAGGTCCCGATGAATGATGGCTTTCTGGTGCGCGTGCTGCACTCCTTCGCACACTTTGATGAACAGCTCCAAACGCTCCCGAATCTTCAGCTTCTCGTCATCGCAGTATTCAGTGATGGGAACGCCGGGAACATACTCCATCACAAAATAAGGCTGGCCATCCGGCGTCGCACCAGCGTCAAAGACCTTGGCGATAGCTGGATGGTCCATGATGGCGAGAGATTGACGTTCGGACTGGAAGCGCTTCAGCACGGAGTCGTCATACATCCCGACCTTGATGAGTTTCAGAGCGACTTGCCGGCGCACCGGCGCAGTCTGCTCGGCGAGCCACACTTGTCCCATGCCACCTTCGCCGAGTTTCTGAACCAGTCGATAGGGCCCGATCGATTTTGGCTCGGCAGCTGCAGCGGCTGTGGGGGAGGCAGAAGAAGCGGAGATGTCTTGCGTGGCGTCGGGGTCGAGTGCAGCAGGCGAAGCGGATATGTCCGGTCTTGCGTCGCCGTCTAGAACTGGTGAAGGAACTGCAGGAATCTCTTTCTGTGGCCGGCCATCCCCGCTCATGTGTGCCTCGTGTAACTGAGTATGCTGAGGCTAAAGTACACCCGTCGATATCTGGGGACAATGCTGGTGCCAACTGAAGCGCAACTCGGAATCGGGGAGGAGAATATTTCATTTATCCAGTGGCTGGAGGAGGGCCGCGTCCCATCAAACCGCCGACGGATGTGGGCAATGATCCGTTCGAACGCGTCCGTGGCACCGCGAAGGAGCGCAGCGAGGCCCTTTCAGTTAACTGGGCCCGAAAACTCTCTTACAGCTGGACAGGCCGGCAATCCTCGCGGCCCTTAGGAGATCGCGCCGAGATGCTGTGCCTCTGATGATTTCGGGAAATGCTCGATCTGTTCACTGGAGTTCGTAAAAACTGTCTGTAAGTCCCTGTCCTTAGAATAATCGACCCCTGATTCAAGCCGAAGATCCGGCGAGACACAGTGACTAGATTGACCTGCCGTGCGGTCCCTTGAAGTGAAATTCTGTCCCGAATGATATCGTACCTATCTGCAGCAACATGGTGCTCTCCTACATCCACGTGCTTTCGGCCGCATTTTTGATGGGATTGGCGGCGGCAGCGCCGATGGGCCCTGTCAACATGCTAGCCATCCGCCGCGGGGTAATCGGCGGTTGGCGCCATACTCTCGCCTGCGGAATTGGCTCGGTCACCGCCGATCTCATCCTTTTCTCTTTGGTCCTCCTCGGGGGTCACTACTTCTTTTCCGACCTGTCCAACTCGACACTCCAGAGCTACCTCGAGGCCGTCGGCGTCGTCGTGCTGCTCCCACTGGGGATCTACTTTCTTTTCCGCGCCGTCAAGAATCCTCTGTGCGCCTTCGCCATCGCCCGCAAACGCTGGAACGAAACCACCGTCCCCGCGCATCTCGTCGCCGAAGTCGGCGAAGCTGCCGCACTGACCATCTTCAACCCCTTAACCATAACTTACTGGGTCGGTGTCACCGCGAATTGGCTCCCCTTCGCCCATACAGTCCTGGGCGTCACCGCACCCGAGTTGGGAATCCTGATGTCCGCCGCCGGCCTGTTGGTCTGGTTCGCTGCGCTCGTCATCGTCGTTCGTTTCATCCCCGACCGGATCGGCCCGATCTTCTTTCGTCTCGTCAATGCCATCCTCGGCCTTGTCCTCCTTGGCTTCGCGACGTTCTGTGTCATAGGCCTGTTCCACCATTTCAACCACTGAAACGCAGGGTTCCCAGCGCTTGTGGTTCGCAGGATTACCATCGGCTTTGGTTTTGTGTGGTGGTCATATCTGAGAGCCGGTCTCTATCCGGCTTTCAACGCAGTTGAACGATACTCTTCAGTTATTGCCCGCGCTCGACCGTTCCTCAGCTCCTTCGTATTTCCGTAGCATGGTGATACACACCACGAGAATCAGGACTAGCAAGCCGAGGAGCAGCAGCTCGAGCATGCTTTCGCGGAAGATAGCCTCGTTCGCAGGAGTCCACGCGCCACTTTGCGTCAGCGAAGCCGCTTGCAGTGTTATGACCAGGATGCGCCGGATCGACGCAATCAATCCCACGACAAGGAACGGCTCAGTAACTAGAACGTGCGAGCGGATCGAGATGTTCACCGTGTGCAGAATTTCGACGAGCATCAGTACGACAAGGAGTTCGTCGAGAACGCGGAGCGTTTCGGCCCCACGCGCCCAGTGCCGGATGCCGTCCCAAAGGGTTTGAGCCGCACTGACCGACGTCGTGAGCGCGGTGATGAAGAGGAGTACGGCTAGGACGGTATAGATTGTAACTTCGGCCTTAGTGAGATAGCTGCCAAAGTGCGCACGCAGTTTTTCATCCGGCATCGAGCCATGGTAACAGCGGCTCCCACAGGATTCAATTCACAGATTTAGCGACAAAAGGGCCGAACCCGATGTGCCCAAGACACCTTGAGATTGACTTACTATTTCCAGGGCAGACAGCCACGGCCCTTGAACTTCCGGTTGAGCGATGCCACAACTTCTTCCGGCTTGAGCCTGGCGCTGATGAGGGTGATTTGTTCTCCAATATAGCCGGTCCGGATTGACCAGTGATCCCATGATTCCAGGCGCCTCGCATGTGCCCCGGCGTCGGTGTGGAATTGTTCACTGTAAACCAGGAGCTTGGCTTCTAGTTCTGACGCGGGCTTGCTCACGCGACGATCGGTCTGGATTGGCTTCCGTTTCACTTCAGACAGTAGATTGCGAGCGTCCTGCGACAGGCACTCGATCTGCCAGGACTGCCGGGCGCGACCGATGGCAACAAAAGCCGGCCAGAGGGCACGGTGAAGGTATGTAATCTTGCCGGAAATCAGCTTGGTCACGAGCACATCCGGATGCGCTGCCAACTCGCAATTCACCCGAAAAATGTCGTGACTGCGCGGATGCCCCCACCACGATCCGCGCACCGGTGCTCCTGCTACCAACGCGCAGACGTTCGGCAGGTTCGCGTCGGTCTGGAGTAGTAGGCCATGTTCTTGCAGTTTGGCGAGCACTGGCACTGATTCTTCTGGACTTGTGTTGGTTGAAATCGTAAATCTCGATCCGCGCATCATGGGTGACATTCAATCGCGGAACTATCCGCTTCTGGACACTGTCGCAGAGGGTTGTGTGAGCCAATCGTGAGCGCAAATTGGTGATCCGACAACTGCCTTTGGGGTTCCCGCCCACTCATGCCTATTCACGGGTTCGCAGGAAGTGTGCCATATGAGACATCTTTAGAAATGTGGATGAGCCATCTTAAGCGTGCCGCATTGCCTTTCAATCCGCGCGACCCGCAGAAGCCAGGCAACATGGGACAAGCCGCAGGATGATCGGCCGGGAGGGTGCACAATGCGTTTAGCGTTCGTCGTTCGTACGGTGTTGTTGGTAATCCTATTAATGGTCGTTTCGGGGACGGCGTCTGCACAAGTCCGCGTAGCGATCGCCATCGCACCGCCCGTGCTGCCGGTTTACGAGCAGCCTATTTGCCCCGGCGACGGTTATATCTGGACGCCTGGATACTGGGATTATGACTACGATGCGAGCGACTACTTTTGGGTGCCGGGCACATGGATAGTGGCTCCGGAAGTGGGCTTCCTGTGGACCCCACCCTACTGGGGTTGGGGCGGCTCCGGGTTTCTGTTCTATGATGGCTATTGGGGCCCAGTTGTAGGATTTTATGGCGGCATCAACTACGGCTTCGGGTACTTCGGTAGTGGCTATTTGGGCGGACGCTGGGAAGGCGGGCATTTTTTCTACAACACGTCGATCAATCATGTGAACGTCAACGAGATTCACAACGTTTACAACGAGAGGGTAGACATAAGTAACGAAAATCGCGTCAGCTACAATGGCCATGGCGGGATCGACGCGCGTCCGACTGCCCAGGAAGAGGCCGCCGCTCATGACAGGCATGTCGGGCCGGTAGCCGCACAAACCGAACATGCGCAGGCTGCGCGTTCTGATCCACAGCAGCGGGCATCCGTGAACCATGGCCAGCCGGGAGTCGTTGCAACTGCTAGACCCGGAGATTTTAAGGGCAATGGCGTCGTGAGAGGCGGAGGAGCGGGCGGCGGTGCAGGCAACGCCGGCGCTCGACCAGCAGTCCATCCGAATGACCTGCCCGCTGTCCAGCGCCCGGCTGCTCCCAACACCGGGAACGCAAAGCAGGATAAGAAATACCAGCAGCAACAGGACAACCTAGTCGCGAAACAACAACAAGAACGGCAGAAACTCCAGCAGCAACAGGACAAGGAACATCAGCAGTTGGCGAAACAGAAGGCTAATTCCACGAAAACGCAACAAGTGGAGCAGAAACACCAGCAGCAGACGCAGCAATTACAGCAAAGACACATGCAGCAGGTGCAGCAATTGCAACAGCGACAGACCTCTTCCGCTTCACACTCGGGTGGAGGAGGCAGGCGGAACTAGTTTGCGGCTGTTCCATCCTGGCAAGGAGCTTATGGCCATTCTTAAATCGTGCAGATGTTCGGATGATTCAACGCGGAAGCGGCCTGCGCTTCGCGTTCGAAGCGGGCTAGAGCTTGTGCGTTCTTGGCAATCTCGTCAGCGAGGAACTTCAAGGCGACAAAGCGGTGCAGGTTTATGCCCTCAGCCTTATACACAACTCCCATCCCGCCGCCGCCCAACTTCTCGATGATGCGGAAGTAGGAAATCGTGCGCCCGGAGAGTGGACAAGAATCGGGCATTGACGCGAATCCTAGGCCGCGTGCATCGGCAAGTCAACGTGCCGCGATCGAGGCTACTGATAAGTAAAACACCTCGCGCCGAAGCAAAGGCCTTGGAGAAATGACTCGGGAAGCTTTTGGTCCCGGATCAGTTCGAACTCCAAACATTTTCGAACACGATCTCTTATTGTTGTGGCGTTGTGGCTGGCTTGCCGCTCTTCAAAAGTTCCCGCACAGCCGCTGGCGGCGCAAACACCGCCGAATCAACATCATTGAAAGTAACGGACTCAAAAAACAAAACTTCTCGAACTTCCCAGCCGCCGTCTTTTGATTTAACTTTCACAATCTGCTTCATCGGAACCAAAACGCTGTCCACCTTCTTGTAGTCCATGAAGATTTCGCGCGTTGCGCCGAGTTCGGAGTTGAATTCGTAACCCGCGAGCAGCCTCGTCTCCCGATCGTAGAAATGGTCGTTCGACTTGCCCCAGTTATTGATTCCGTGCAACCGGTAGGAGGCGCGCCCTTCAAAATCTTCGATTCCAACCGTCTCCATGGTTTTGAACCATCGCAGCTCATCAATCGAGTAGAAGAAATCCGCATCGCGCTTCATCGATTCGCGCTCGGCGCCCTCGTACACTTGTGCGCCAGCTCCAGGCCGAGGGTCAAAGCTCCAAGCCGTTTCGCCGTCAAAGCCGTTTAACACCTCTCCCATGTTGTTCGGCAGCGTGACTTTCTCCAGCCGCCGGTAAAGCGCAGCCGCAAAGTAAACGAACGGCAATTTCTCGGTTTTGCCAAGCTCGTGAATCTCCATCGTGCCTCGCGACGTGCTGGATACGTGACGGAGGATCGCGTGCTGCCCGCCCAACGCTTCATCGTAGCGCATGACAATTTTATAGGCGCTCGGGAGCGCATCGCTCGCCGCAGCGAGCCCCACGGCGATTGCGCCACAGCACACTGTCATCAACACATAGGCGAGTCGGCGCGTTCGATTCATGTTTGTTCCTCCGTGTCCGCACCTCGGCGATCCGCGGCGGGCGGGAATTCCACAATTTTTCTAGCGTGGCGCGGGATACACTTTCAACTCTTCCCAGCCGCTTCCTTCCTTGTCGAGTTCTCGCGTGAACCGAACGTCCTGCAACTCGCCCAGTACAATTTCACCGGTCGTATAGATCTTGCAGCCAGACATGAGGTGTCCGCCAATCATCGAGCCGTTTCCCGCCCCGAGCGACAAGTGCAAGTGTTCGCCGCCGTCTTCGACGGTTCCAACGAGCGCCACAATCTCGAAGTGTCCGCTGCTCTGCGATGCGTTGGGCTGATTCGCGTAGCGAATTGAAGCCTGCGTCAGGCTGCCGACGGCGGTGAGAACGACCGCTGCGCGAAGATGTTGTGCTTGCGCGTAGGTGCGAATCGATTCGAGCAAATCATCGCCGGGCCGCAGGCGAAAGACGTGAATCCTCATGCGATCGTCAGTGATGGCTTCGTTGCGCGCGGCGAGCTTTGCAACGAAGTCCGCTGAGTTCGCTGGCGCCGACTGCGTTTGCGATCGTGACGACGATGAATTTTGCGCCAGCGAACTTCCCACTGTCGCGGCAAGCGCGGCGGCCAGGACAAAGATCTTCGTCGGGAGAGATAAGAATCGCACGTTGCCTCCGAGAATTCTGGTGTTGTGGTGAAATAGATTAGCAAAAGTAGGTGCAAAGGCACGCGCCTTTAAGCATCAAGGAATTCAGGAGTTAGGAGCTCCGCGCTGGTGGTAGACTCCTCAAGACTGATCCCTGAGAACTCTGACAGGAGGCATATGAAGGCCGTTTCCTTTGTAGCGTGCGCCCTGGTGCTGTGCGCGTCAGCGATCGCTTTCTCGCGATCGGAGACGCAAAAGCCGGCTGGTGAAAAGTCTGACGCGCAAGAGGAGTCCGCTCAAAAGGCGTTTGCTCGGCTAAAAACTCTTGCCGGAAATTGGAAAGGCCACGCGGCGATGGGACCGGGAATGAGCGCGCCGGTACGCGTGTCGTTGCGAGTCACCTCTGGCGGCGATGCGCTTATGCACGAAATGGTACCGGAAGGAAGATCCGATGACCCCAAGAATGGCGATGATGACCCAGTCACGATGTTCTACATGGATGGCGATCGACTGATCCTCACGCATTATTGCGACAGCGGAAAGAACCGGCCGCGGATGGCAGGCCAGTTGTCGGCAGACGGCAAGGCTGTGGAATTCAACTTTCTCGACGTCTCCGGCGGTACAACGTACGGACATATGCACGCGGCAGTATTCACGATCATCGATGCTGATCATCACACCGAGGACTGGACTTATATGTCACCGGAGAATAAGCCCAGCCACGCGCATATCGACCTCGTGCGCGCAAAATGAGAATTCGAACGTCTCGAATTTTGTTCTTCACGTACCTGATTAACACGCAAACAGAACATCTGATTTTCAAATGATATCCGGCTGCCCGGCACAATCTAAACGAACGACGCCACGTGTACAATGTCTCCTGCTCTGAGCGCGGGAGCGCAATTCTGGAGATAACATGGAAAACAGAGGTGGGTCTGCGGGCATCGGTTTTTGGGGCTTCGGAAGCATGCTCGCCATCACCATTTCGTGGAGCCTGAAGCACTCCATTCTTTGGATGATCATCCACGGAATCCTGAGCTGGCTCTACGTCATCTACTACGCGATCAAACGATAAACTTGAACAGTGGGGCGGAGCTCCCGCTTTGTTCGGCATCGCGCACAGCGCCTCCGGGGTACTAGCTTCTCGTCCGAGCGGCCAAGCATGCGGGAGGATAACGTACGCACATTCGAAGAGGCGAGTCGGTTTGAAGGCTCCGACGCAGCGAAGCTTGCCCCTCGAGATAGATTAATCTTTCGCAAAACCACAGTTTCTCGTAACCCGACTCAATGCCAGAGCGTCCTTCTAAAAGAGCGCAGTAAACATCGCGCGCTTGGCTCGCTGTAGCAGCAATCCAGAATCCCACCGCGGGCCGGAACAATCCAAAGGAGGAATTTTCCATATGGGCAGAGGTGTGCGCAGTTGTATTTTCAGTGTGTTAGCAGTTGCAACGCTGGCCGTACCTTCCTGGGCGGCTCACAGAGACACGATCACGTGGACTGTCACCGATACAGCCACAATCGGATCGAACACGCTTCCCGCCGGGGATTATCAAATCCGGGCGGACGAAGGCGCCAACCAACTCGAGGTTCTGAGAAATGGAGGCGTTGTGGCAACGGTGCCGTGCCGTTGGATCCAACTCGACAAGAAGTCGCAGGACTCAGAATTGATTACGAATAGCAACAGCGTCGAGGAAGTTCACTTCTCTGGGAGGACCGAAGCCGTAAAGATCGATTCGGGACAGGCTTCTGAGGGACAGAAGTAACGTCAATTGAAAATGGGGCGGGTGATTGCCCGCCCCGTTGCTTATTTTGAAGTCCAGAACTGCATACCGCGAATTATTTGAGATGTCAGAACAACGAAAGAGGTGCGAAATGCCCCTCGCGTTCGAGGAAAGGGAAAAGAAAGCCGTACGTGGTCCATGGGGAGAAGTCGATGAGCGAATTATATTATGTTTTCAGGCATTGCTGGCATGGTCTGATTGAACCCGTGCTGGCCGCTGTTGCGATGAAGTTGTACGATGTGCTCGATTCATTCGGCATTCACCTCTAACTCGCCCGAACTTCGCTGTTCAAGAATTGCTCTTCTTCCTGCTCCTCCTGGAGTTCCATCTCAGTGAAAGGCAACTGTCTGGGGAAGTTTTCGGTGCAATCATTCGTAGCGCAAAGAGAAAGATCAATTCAAAAGCTTCAAGATGTCTGGCGCATTCACCCGCGCGCGATTGACGGTCAGTCCCCAATGCAAATGCGGGCCGGTGACGCGGCCGGTGTCGCCAACTTTTCCGAGAATCTGACCGGCTTCGAGCGTATCGCCCACCTTTGTGTCGAAGGCGCTGAGGTGCGCGTAGAGCGTGTAGACGCCGAGTCCGTGATCGACGACCACAGTATTTCCTGAGAAGTAGAGCGGCTCGGCCAGCACTACGCGGCCCCGCTGCGCGGCATGGATGGCCGTTCCCGCGGGAGCCGCGATATCAACACCGGAATGTGGCGAGGAAGGCTCGCCGTTCAGCACCCGCCGCTTACCGAAATTTCCGCCGGTGGTTGCGCCACGAATCGGGATGCAGAATTTGCCGCTCCATAATTTTTCGGGCGTCAACGTGGCGTAAATCTGGCGCAAATGCTTTTGTTCCGCTTGCGCACGCGCCAGCTGCTCGGGATTGGGTTCGACAAATTGCGGGGCAACTTTCAAAGCTTCGATTGCAAAATGACCGGGTTTGACGGTGAGATTCACGGTGCAGGTGGAGGATTCTCCGCCGGTGGTCTTTAGGGAAATGGTGAAATTTCCGGGGCCGGTGGCGTGATCGAGATCGATTCCAAGCAGCGCGCGCCGTGTATCGAGGTCTTTGTTCGCGGTAGTTTCGTGCTTCCAGAACGGAACTTCGTTGTCGTCCCACTGGCCGGTGACATCACCGAGCGGAACTGCACTCGTTACTTCAACCAATTGCAGGCTGCCCTGCCGCGGATCGACAGAAGTCAGACGAAGCTCGACTCCTTGCGAGCATTGCTGTTTGACCCAGGCACGAGCTGGCGCCTGTTCGACGGAACTTCGCTTTTTCTGCGCTGGCGCCGGCGGCGACGCGAGGACGAAACAGATCGAAAGCGTCACGATGAATCGGAACCCCAGCGCAGCCGCGGTCAGAAATGTCTTGCGCGATAGCATCTTCCGTATTCAAGCACAGGCCAAGCGGATCAGCGCTGCGAGTTTCGCGGCAAGCATTCGATGACCAACTAAGCCAGTCGGGCCGGTGCTCGCACGAATTGCGCGGCGCGTGCTAGTATCACGGCCATTATGAACTTCTCGCGTTGCGTCACATGCGTTGCTGTCGCGATTCTTCTCGCTGCGCCACTGTGGGCGCAATCGTCTTCGCCGAAATCCGCAGCCGCAGGCCATGCAATCGTTCTTCACGCGGCGCGGCTACTGGATGTCGAATCCGGCAAGATCATTGCGCCTGGCGAAGTATTGATCACCAGCGAGACAATTTCCGAAGTCGGCGAGAAAGTAGCGCGTCCGGCGGGCGCTGACATCGTCGACCTCGGCGACACGACTCTTTTGCCAGGCCTGATCGACGCGCACGTGCATCTCTTCCTGCATCCTGGCGCGGAAGATTTGCAAACCATCGAAGAGTCCGTTCCACAGCGCACGATCATGGCGACGCTCGCGGCGCGCGACGATCTGATGGCTGGATTCACAGCCGAGCGCGACATGGGCACCGAAGGCGCGGGGTCGGCTGACACTGCCGTTCGCGACGCGATCAACCAGGGTCAAATTCCCGGCCCGCGGCTGCGCATCAGCGGCAATGCCGTAAATATACTCGGCGGACACGAAGATGCCATCGGCTATAACCCGGCGCAGCACGTTCTTCCGAATGCGACGTATGCGAACAACGCTACCGAGCTCGTCACAGTAATTCGCGAACAGATTAAGGAAGGCGTGGACTTCATTAAGATCTACGAAACTGGCGCGGACTCGCTCGTCGATGGCAGGCTCTCGACTCCCTATCAGTACACGGAGGAAGAGCTTGCCGCAGCGGTGAAGGAAGCTGCGCGGACAGGGCATCGCGTCGCCGTGCATGCGACGGGCGAACCCGGCACGCTGTACGCCGCGCAAGCGGGCGTGGAATCAAACGATCATGCTTATCAGCTGAGTGATGAAACGATGCGCATCATGCACGAAAAGCAGATCTTTGCGGTTCCCACATTCACGATCGCAGAATATTTCGCCGATCACGCGGCCACGCCCGAGGCTGCGGCGCGCGAGCACGCGATGCTGGAACTTCACGCTCGAGAATTCAAGAAACAGCTCGCTGCGGGCGTGCCGATCGCAATGGGCTCCGATGTTGGCCCGTTCCCGCACGGAACGCAGGCGCGGGAATTCGCGCTGATGGTGAAATTCGGAATGTCGCCGCTGGCCGCGATTCAGGCCGGCACGATTAACGGCGCAAAACTATTGGGCTGGGATAATGAGATTGGTGAGTTGAAGGCGGGCTATGCTGCGGATGTTGTAGCCGTTCCTGGAAATCCGCTCGACGACATCAGCGCACTGCAGAGAGTCACATTCGTTATGAAGGCCGGCGTCGTTTATCGCAAGTAGCCACGGCGTCGAGCGCCAGATGGAAAAGGCTATCGATACGATTGTTGGGCGCGGGTTGCCTCCGACGAAAAGACGCGCGCGGACCTACTCGAAGGAATCAGAAACAGAAACCCAAGGATTGAATCTAACTTCGCCCCGAGCCCGAAGAGGCAGGCTGTAACTCACGCAATGCCAATGCTGATGTCAATCGAAGCTGAGAAACGTTTGCGAAAGTGAGCTTCTCGAGAGCCTCGTACCGACTCGGCAAAATCACTCTCGCGGCTGGCATCGGCGACGATCTCTCTGTGATTTCGCGAACTTCTCCAGAGGCCCTACTGTGAGTTGCGCTTCAGCGGCTTGCCAATCGCGAGCAGAAAGATGGCGCTCTTGCCTTTCGCGTGCGGTGAAAAGAAGCTAGTCACGTCATCGTCGAAGTAGGTCAGTCCGGTCGCTCCCAGGCGCTGGGCATAAGCAGCCAGGTATATCCTGCCGCCAATGGCGCCCGCCTCCAGCTGCACAGCCCGATAGCCGCGATTCCCGTATCGCTCCAGGATGCGTTTCAAATCGGCGAGAAAGAAGATGTCCACGCAGGCGTCCGCCGCCAGTTCCTGCTGCAATCCCAAATAGCCGGCCTTGGCGCGGAATTCGCCCTCTTTCAAAAACTCCAAAGTGTTCTGCTCACGCTGAAAGAAGTAAGCGCCTGGTTTGAGCCCCTGCACCGAATGCACGAGCAGGTAAAGATCATTGAGTTGCCCTCCGTGCGGCTCAAGGAAATCGGCCGGCAGACCCCGCGCGGCGCGATCGAGAATGGTTGAGAGTTGTGCCGATGCGATGGATGCCGTGTTATCGAATGTTCGGGTAGAGCCGCGGCGCAGGATCACCTGCTCGATCGTGTCTTTCGGTTGTTCGTCTTCCGGCAAGCGCTGGAGGCGAACTGCCCCGCCCGCCGGAGCGGAAGATGAAAGCACCGATTGTATCCCGCGCCACTGACGCACTTCCTCTTCGGACTCAAGAACGGAGGCTTCGTGCATCTGGAGCATGGCGGGATATTCAACCTCTTGCCGCGAAAGCGGGATCGTTTCCAAGCCAAGCACCGGAATCTCTTTCGGGGCCGGCAGCGAGCCATCCGATGTGCGCCCGATCGGTACCAGGCACAAAGAAACCTCACGCCGCGTATCGAGATCCAGCAGGCGGTTCACGTCGGCGTCCACGAAACCGAGGACGATTTCGGCGGGCAGCCCCGAGGCTGCGGAAATGGCTAGCATATTCGCCAGAAGCGTGCCATTGTCCCAACCGAAATGACGATAAGTGCGTGCTTGGTACTTCCAGGCGTTCCGCCAGTACGTTCCGGTGCAGATCATCGTCGCGGGCGCATGAGCCACAGCGGGTTCCATCGCCGTCGCCCGCACGAGATTTCCGCGAAAATCACCTTTTCGCAAAAGCTGGAGCGAGACATCCGCCGGATTGAAGTGATACACGCCGGCTTCCAGGCCCGGAATGTTGTCAGTTACGACGTACAGCTCGATCTCGTAGAGAGCTCCGGTGCAGGCTGCGGCGCGAAAGTAGATTTCGCGATCCGGAAATACGCGCTTTTTGGTGATCCCCGCGGAGAAATAAAGGATGCGCGCCAGATCCTGAAGGTTAGGGACGGCATCGTCTCGCGACGAAGGCACAGGCTCCGAGATCGCGGAGAGCGCGGCCACCCCTGTTTGCGGTACGTCCCGCGGCAGTGGGAACGGCTCGATGTTCGGATAGATTTTGAAGGGCAGCGGCCGATTCGCCCAGTCCAGGACGTGGGGATTCTCACGAATACTCCAGTAGGAGTGCTTCGTACCGTCGTGGTACTGCCCAGTCGCTTCAACGTCGCGGTTTTTCATTGGTTACCACGTCACACTAGCACTTGCGGCGGACGGCACGCGCAACGAACGAACCTTTCACTGCGAATTGTGCTTGGATTGCGGCATATTCGCAAGAATCCACCTGATGAATTAATTCACTCCGCGCGGTCAGCACTCGACCGGCCATGCCGAGGTGAGGGGGTTCATCAGCAACTGCCCGAGCCTGCGGGCACATCCCTCGCAAGTCAATAGCAGGAGACTGCCGTTGTCCCCCTAGACTATCGCGGACAGAAGGGCGCGCCACAACCGGCAGTGACGTCTATCACGGCGCCCGTGACCAAGACCGGTGGAGTTGAGGCCCTCGATCCTTGCTGACAACTCAAATAAAACCGTTCCCTTCCGGCGCCGAGGTTTGACAGGCAGACAGCGCGTCGCTATTCTTCGTTCCAACCGAAGGCAAGCACACGTCCGTAGCCATCCGCGCCCTCACTTACTCGGCGTTCTTTATCGGCTTCTTGCTTCTTTATCTTCCCGTCCGCGTTCTCTCTTGGTCCGGCATCACGCGTCCGGCGACTTTTGCGGCGCCGCAGCTCGGCGGCTTGCTCATCGGCACGCTGGGCGCTGCGATCGCCTTGTGGTGCATCTCCGCCTTCATCGTTATCGGACGAGGAACACCCGCTCCCTTCGATCCACCCCGCCGGCTGGTAGTTCGCGGACCATACCGATTCGTGCGCAACCCGATGTACATCGGCGCGGCGCTGGCGCTGGCAGGAGCGGCGCTTTTCTACAAGTCAGTGACACTTCTTGCGCATAGCTGCGTTTTCCTCGTTACCACTCATCTTTTCGTGATTGCCTACGAGGAGCCTACTTTGGGGGGCAAGTTCGGACCCGACTACGACGACTACCGCCGCCATGTTCGCCGCTGGCTGCCCCGCTTTCGCGCTTGAAGTCACCGACTCCGCGTGAACGGATGACTCGCATGCTCTGCCCTGCGTGCCGCCCTATCCGCTGGCCGAGATTCTGATCGTAAGCGCCGGCGCCGGGGCTTGCCGCGCGGGTGGATTGGGAACGAGTACATATATACGAGGATGCGACGCCCCGTCGACTGTTTCCGTGGCGGGAGGCATCCACTCATCGTAAAGCCGCAACGTGTACGGCGAAAAAATCATGCTTCCACGCAATGACGCACTTGACAGCAGTTCACGGCTGAGCTAAAAATCCGGCACGAGTCCTTGGGGCGCGTCAGAAGATGTGTTCGAGCGCGTAACGGATCTCTTCTCTCGCTCTTCGCAGAAGTGCGTAGAGCCTTGCGCGGAGATCCTCAAGATCAACTCGGCTCGACTCGACCGACTTTGCTCACCGGGAGATGACTCATGGCCGTCAATATGGATAGGCTTCATGACTTCTTGATGAAATTCGTCGGCGACTTGGGCGCCGCCGGGACCGCCGGAATGGTCGTCATCGGCGATAAGCTTGGTCTTTACAAAGCCCTCGCTAACGGGCCGGTGACATCGGCTGAGCTCGCCAAGAACACGGGCACGGACGAGCGCTACGTCGGCGAATGGTTGGCCTCGCAGGCGGCGGCCGGCTATATAACCTATGACGCGAATGGCAATAAATTCAGCCTCAACGACGAACAAGCCTTCGCGCTGACTTCGGATGCATGTCCGGCCAACATTGCCGGCGCATTTGAGTTGGCCTTGGGTTCGCTTGCCGCCGTGCCGCGCATCACGGATGCGTTTCGCACCGGCGCCGGCATGGGCTGGCACGAGCACGACGAGCGCGTCTTTCACGGCTGCGAAAAATTCTTCCGTTCGGGCTATGCTGCGAATCTCGTCAGCAACTGGATTCCGGCGCTTGACGGCGTGAAACAAAAACTGGAATCGGGCGCTCGCGTTGCGGACGCCGGATGCGGCCACGGCGCTTCCACAATTCTGATGGCGCAATCATTTCCGAAATCGAAGTTCTTTGGCTTTGATTATCACGAAGGCTCGATTGCGGCCGCGCGCGAGTCAGCCGAGCGCGCTGGAGTCGCAGACCGCATCACGTTCGAAGTTGCCAGAGGAAAGGATATGCCCGGCGGCGACTACGATTTCATCGCCATGTTCGATTGCCTTCACGACATGGGCGACCCGGCGGGCGCGGCTGGGCGCGTTCGAAATGCCCTCAAGCCCGACGGAACTTGGATGATCGTCGAGCCCTTCGCCAACGATGATCTGAAGGACAATTTGAACCCCGTTGGCCGCGTCTACTATTCCTTTTCGACCCTGCTGTGCACGCCATGCTCGCGATCGCAGGAAGTCGGCCTATGCCTCGGCGCGCAGGCTGGCGAGAAACGCATTCGCGACGTTGTAACTTCCGCGGGTTTCACGAGCTTCCGTCGCGCCACCGAAACGCCATTCAACTTGATATACGAAGCGCGTCCATAGCCCGAAGACCGTGCGGTGGCTCTCTATCGAGGGCTTTGAAGGAAGGTCGTGCGAACCAGCCCAAACTTGCCAGTCTTTCATTCGATGCTGCCGGGTTCGGCCATGGCGCCCCCCGTTTCTTCTGATGACCCCCGATTCAGAGCCCGGGAACACGGCTGCATTCGCGGCCTGCCAGGACCTGAGTGGCAAGTTCGTCGGCCGCTATTCCATTCGATCGCTTTTGGGTTCGGGCGGAATGGGCGACGCGAGTGGCGATTTGCTTTATTTCCCTAATCGTAGGCGCTTGGGCAATCGGAATCCTACCCTGGCCGACGAAATAACGACTTAGTGGGACAGTCGCGCCTGCGAGTTCCCCATTTGCCACGTTCCTTGGCCCAGACTCACGATCGAGACAGGCAAGAACGCGTGTTCTCTTCAGCGTTCACGCTCTCGTAACATCCCATGCTCGGTTTTTCACACGATTGAAACACCCCTTTCACGTATACTCCCGGCGCTTTCTAGCGAACGGACGTGCCGCGATGATGCGGACCGCAGAGGGGAGCGCCGAGGGCAGAATGTATGGCCACGAACGGCTTGCCGAATCCCGCGCCGATGTCGTTGCGCCAGCGCGTGGCCGCGATTTTCGCTCCCGCGCCCGAGTTTGATTCCGAATTCCACGCCAGAAAAAAGCCTGCCAACCTGGTCTATGACGTAGACGAAGTTCCGCCGCTCCTCGTGCGGCTCGGCGTGTCGCTCCAGCACGTTTTTCTGATGTCGTTCGGCTGGTTGTACGTCGCCGTAATCGTGAACGCGGTTGGCGGCGGGCAATCGGAGACGGAATCGCTGATTCGCATGTCGATGATTGCCGGCGGCATCGCGACCATACTGCAGGCCAACCGGAAATTCATCGGCAGCGGTTATCTCTGTCCGTTATCAGCCAGCCTCACGTTTTTACAGCCTTCGATCATGGCGGCGCGAACGGGAGGCGCTTCGCTGCTCTTCGGCATGGTGGCGTGCGCGGGAGCTTTCACATCTCTGATTTCGCGTGTGGTGCGGCGGTTGCGCGTGCTGTTCCCGCCCGAAGTCACCGGGTTGATGGTGGCGATGTCCGGGCTGCAACTCATCGCGGTCGCGCTTCCGCGGTTTGTTGGAGCTTCCGGCGTTGGAATCGAGCCCGACGGGCGCAGCGTCCTGGTCGGTGCGGCCACGCTTTTCGCGATGATGGCGGCAACGGTGTGGAATCGCGGCAAACTGCACGTGCTGCCGATTCTTATCGGCCTCGTGACGGGTTATTCCCTTTCAATTGCGCTTGGCGTACTTAGCTGGCACGGGTTTGCGCTGCGGTTCAACGAGCCGTGGCTGGCCATCCCGCGCCGTTTTGCGAGCGGCTTCGCGTTCCAGTGGTCACTCTTGCTGCCATTCTTGATCGCGAGTCTCACGGCGAGCCTCAAGACCGTCGGCGACGTCACGCTTTGCCAGAAAATCAACGATGCCGAGTGGAAGCGTACCGATATGCAATCCGTAAGCGGCGGCCTTTTGGCCAATGGCGTGGGGACATTTCTATCCGGAATGTTCGGCGGCGCGGCGCAGAACACAGTATCGAGCAGCGTGGGACTTTCGCTGGCCAGCGGCACAACCAGCCGTGCGATCGCATTGCCGACCGGGCTGTTGGTGATCGCGCTGGCCTTTTTTCCGCGGCTCGCGGCCGTTTTCGCGACGATGCCGATGCCGGTGATGGGCGCGATGCTGATTTATTCTGCGTGCTTCATCGTTTTTGGCGGGATTCAATTGCTGACTTCGCGGATGCTCGATTCGCGCCGCGTGTTCGTCGTGGGCGTTTCGTTGATTTTTGGCTTGAGCGTGGAAATTTCGCCGGACGTTTATCGGTTCGCGCCGGAAGCCGTGCGCCCGATTTTTTCATCCTCGACGGCGCTGGCCACCGTCCTGGTCGTGCTGCTCAGCCTTTTTTTCCGCATGGGCGTATCGAAGCAGCGCGAATTCGTTTTTCATCCAGGGACCGAGAAATTCGACGCCATTCACAATTTTCTCGAGGAGCAATGCGCGACCTGGGGCATGCGGCCTGAAGTCGAGCAGCGCGCCAGCCGTTCGATTCACGAGGTGGTGGCGAGCATTCTTTCTCTCAATCCCGCGCTGCGCGCAATCGAATTCCTGCTGGAATTCGACGAACTGCGGCTGACGGCGAACATCGATTACAACGGCGCGTGCCCCTTGCTGGCCGATCGTCTGCCGACGGCGGAAGAGTTGCTGACCGACGCGGGCATCTCCGCCCTTTCCGGCTTCATGGTGCGGCAATTTGCTGATCGCGTGCGCGTGAAGCCGCGCGGAACAACGTCATGCCATATTCAACTGCAGTTTGACCACTGATCTGCAAGGATTTGCCGCAGGACTAAAGCCACTCGCGCTGCTCGAAGCAAACGAATGCTTCAAGTTACCGTGTGACGCGCGGCAACGCGTGCCCGGCGGCAAGGGTGGCGATCGCAAGGACCGCCTTCGCGGTCCTCCGCGCGTGTAATTTTGGAGCGCATCGGCGGGTCCGTATCTCTGGGCAGGCGGCTACAATGCAGCGGTGAGGAACAACATAAATGCAACGCGGTACTTAATCACTTGCCGCTCTCCCGCGGGTGGTCCGGCGCATGTTTGTGGAGCTTCAAGAAATCGGTCCTCGCCGCTTTCGTTACTTCTTTCACCGGCGTAAACCTTTGACGGGCGTCTCTTACGAAACCCAAGAATCGTCGAGCCAATTCGTGAATTCGCTCCTCCTCCCGGCGTTCAATCGCGTCGGGAGGAATCAACTCCGTGCCCACGCCTATTGCCGTAGCTCCCGCCACGATGAAATTCTCTGCTGTGTGTTGGGTGATCCCACCCGCCGCAATGAGAGGGATTTGCGGCAAGGCGGTCTTGAGGGCCTTGATGTATTTGTCGCCTCCAACCTGTGCACAAGGGAAGACTTTGACGAAGTCCGATCCTTCCGCCCAGGCCGCGATCACCTCGGTAGGTGTTAGGGCTCCTGGCAGAACGGCAGTTTGTTTTTGGACTGCAAATTCGACAATCTTTGCATTGAGTCCAGGACTCGTGAGGAAACTCGCGCCGGCGTCAACGCATTTAGCCGCCATCTCCATGTTCAGTACGGTGCCGGCACCGACTACCATCTTCGGGTGATAGCGTACAAGGTGTGAAATTAGCTTCACGGCTTCGGGCACGGTCATTGTGATTTCGACGATGGGGATGCCGCCGCTTTCCACCGATTCAGCTGCAAAGTGAGCATCTTCGGCAGAGGAGACTCGCACGGCCGGGATTACGCCGATATCCTGAATCAACTCACAGACTTCAGCTTTTGTCATCTTAGGAATCCTTCATCGCGCTTCACGTGACGCGGTGAGCGACGATTCCGCGTGCTGTGCTACACGGCCCCCTCGGTATCCGGCTCGGGGAGCACATCGCCTTTGCGCGCAAACCAAGTGTAGAGCGTCGGAAGGAGGAAGATGCTCATAAGAAGGTCGGAGATAAGACCTCCGACGATTACAATAGCAAAAGGACGCTGGGAATCCGATCCAATGTTGTGCGAAAGAGCGGCCGGGAGTAAACCCAGGGTCGCGACCAGCATTGTCATCATAATCGGACGGAGCCTGAGAACGGCTCCTTCAATTGCAGATCTTTCGGTTGTATATCCTCTGGCGCGAAGCTGATTGATATACTCAACCATGATGACGCCGGTTTGTACCGATACACCGAAAAGCGCGAGAAAGCCCACGCCTGAGGAAACGCTGAAATTGGTATGCGTGATCAGCAATGCTAGCAGTCCTCCGAGACGTGCCATCGCCACGTTCGTCAAAATAAGAAGCGCCCATTTGACTGACCGGAACATCACGTACAAAATAATGAAGATCGCTAGAATCGTGGCTGGAAGCACTATCAATAGCCGGCGCTGCGAGCGCTGCTGACTTTCATATTCACCCGCCCAGTCAATCGTATAACCCGTCGGCAGTTTAACCCGCGAGATTACCTTTCGAATCGCTTCCTCGACTGTGCTTCCTAAATCTCTGCCGCGGACGCTGAATTTAACCGCGACGTAGCGGGAATTGGCCTCGCGATATATCTCCGACCCTCCATCTGTCTCAGTCACCTTCGTTAGCTGCGCCAGAGAGACACGCTCACCACTCGGCGCGAGAAGTCGAATTTTCTCGATGGCCTCCTTTGTGTCCCGATACTCGGCCAGATATCGCAAAACCAAGTCGTACCGCTGCTCTCCTACCAGCACTTGATTCAGTGCATTACCCCCTACGGCAGTTTGGATCGCATCTTGCACGTCGGAAACGTTGATGCCGAACCGCGCCGCTTGATCTCGATCGACTTCGAAATTAAGGTTCGGCTGGCCCAGGACCCGAAACATCCCCAAATCCTCTACGCCTCGGATGTCGCGCATTACGTCGACAATCTGATCTCCGGTGTTCTCCAGTTTCTTCAAATCGTCTCCGTAAATCTTCACAGCAAGTGCACCCTTGACGCCACTTACGGCTTCTTCCAGATTGTCTGAGATTGGCTGCGAGAACCCCCAAAACACCCCCGGTATTTTCTCCAATTCGCGATTCATCGCCGCAATCAGTAAATCTTTGTTCTGATGGAAGACCGGTCGCCATTGTTCTTTCGGCAGGAGATCAACGAAGAATTCCATGTCGAAGAATCCGGTCGTATCCGTGCCGTCGTCTGGACGCCCGATCTGGTTCACGACCCGAGGAACTTCGGGAAAGGAACAAAGCACTTCGCGAGTTCTTTCCGCCACGCGTGCGCTATCGGTTGGACCAACACTCATTGCCAATGTGCCGCGAACCCAAAGAGCGCCTTCGTCCAAATGTGGCAGAAACTCGGAGCCGATCACACCCCCGAAGGCCAAGTAAACCGCCAGCAGAAATAAGATAAGGGCCCCTGCAATCGTCAGTCGACGATGGTGAATCGTCCAAGTCACGGCCTTCCTGTAGCGGTCGGTCAAATAAGTCATCACCGGATTCTTCCATTCCTTGACGCCTGAGCGGAAAAGAAGGCTTGCCAACGCAGGAGCGACCATCATGGAAAAGATCAAAGCTCCAAGCAGTGCGAACGCCACTGTCCAAGCCATCGGCCTGAACAATTTCCCTTCAACGCGCTGCAGCGTGAAGATCGGCATGTAGGCCGTAATGATGATTGCAATGGCGTAGAAGACGGGCCGTTGAACCTCATGGGCGGCTTCGCGGATACGCTCCATAGGAGTGCGGTGATCCTCGTTCGGGCGGTTGAGATGCCGAGAGATGTTCTCGATCATCACCACAGCCCCGTCGACGACCATCCCGAAATCGAGGGCCCCTAAAGACAGCAAATTGGCAGAGATATGTCGAGCGTCGAGGCAAATTGCGGCAAACAGCAAAGCAAAGGGTATCGTGAAGGAGACGATGATCGCACCGCGAACGTTGCCAAGGAAAATGAAGAGAATGATTACTACGAGGATCATTCCTTCCGCGAGATTGTGCAGCACGGTGTGCGTCGTGAAATGCACCAAGTCGTCGCGGTCGAGGTAAGGGACGATCTTCACACCCGGCGGAAGAATATGTTCATTGAGCTTTTGCACGGCTGCATGGATGCCATCCATCGTTGAGGCCGTGTCCGCCCCCTTGCGCATGAACACGATGCCCTCGACGACATCGTTATCATCCACTACCACGCCATCCGAGCGATGGATCGCCCAGCCGATCTGACCGAGGCGAATCTTCGGTCCTTGAGTCACGACCCCGATATCCTTAATGCGTATGGCCGTGCCGTTTTGCGTCTTGAGGACGGTTTTTTCGATATCTTGGACGTCCCGAACCAGACCAACTTCGCGAACATTGATCTGTTGCGACCCCTGTTCGACGAAGCTGCCTCCTCCGTTCGCGTTCGCGTTTGTCAGTTGCTGCTCGAGCTGCGCAAGGGCCAATCCGTAGGACACCAGCTTGTCAGGGTCGACGCGGACTTGATATTCCCGAGTAATGCCTCCAAAAGAGGAGTCATCAACGACATCCGGCGCAGCCTTGATGTACTTGGTGATGACCCAATCCTGAAGCGACTTGAGCTCCATGAGGTCGTAATTGGGATTCGTGCTCTTGACCGTATACCAGTAGACCGAGCCGATTGGACTGAAATCGGGACCGATCTGCGCGGAAACATTCGGTGGCAGCGTCACCTGCGAAAGGCGCTCCAAAACCTTCTGTCGATCCCAGTCGTTATTCGAGTCGTCGTCGAAAATAAGATTCACGACCGACAAGCCAGCTAATGAGGCCGAGCGTACGTGCAGCAGGTAGGGGATTCCGTTCATCTGAATTTCAATGGGGATGGTGATTTGCTGTTCGACTTCCTCCGCCGCTCGGCCGGGCCATTGCGTAATAACCTGAACCCAGGTATTGGCGACGTCGGGATAAGCTTCGACCGGCAATCTCTTGAAGGAGATGATTCCGCCGATGAAAAGAATCAGGGCCAAGCTGAGAACGACGAAGCGATTGTTGAGGGCGAAATCGACAAAGGGGCGAATCATTACTGTTCCACCGAGTTCTGAAACTCCAGCGCATTCATAACAACCTGCTGGCCCGACGCAATTCCCTCCAGGATCGTTTGCATGTTTCCGGGGAACATGTCGCCGGCGCGCACTTCAACGCGACGAAATTGTTTGCCGCCCACCGGCACGTACACCCAATCTCGATCGTGCAAATGCAGAATTGCCTTCGCTGGGACAACGGCGAACTTTTCCTGTTTTTGCCCATGGAAAGTGGCGGTCGCAAACATGCCGACGCGCATCAGCCCGGGATTGCCGACCTCGATTCGAACCTTCGCGGCGCGAATGCTCGGGTCGAGAACTGGTCCGATATTGCTGATGCGTCCCGTAACAACTCGGTCTGGGTACGCATTCAAACGGACCTCAGCCGTGTCACCGACGCGCACCGCTGGGAGGTCGTTTTCGTATACATCGCAGAGAACCCAGACTGTTGAGAGATCCGATATGGTAAAGGGATTAGGCCCGCTCAGACCGACAACTCCAGCCGCGTTGGTGACTTCTTGGTCGGTGATGACTCCTGATATCGGCGCGCGGATATCCACGATGGCGCTCGGATTATTCAGGTCACCGCCCAGAACATGGATGTGTTCGATCGTGTTTTCGAGGTCAACTTTCGCTTTGTCCTCGGTGTCTTGTGTGACCTGCAAATCATTTAGCGAAATCGCTCCCCGGCCGTAGAGTTCCTTCGAACGATCCAACTGCGTGCGAGCGAGTTGTTCGTCGGCGACAGCTTTACGGTAATCCGAAAAAGCTCCCGCAAGATCCGCGCTCTCGACACGTAGCAAGACCTGTCCTGTTTTAACCACATCGCCGAGACGGGCTTTAATCTCAACGACGCGACCGGTCGCCACTGAAATGACGGGCACACTTTTGGAGATGTCCGGGTTAATCGTTGCGGTGGCCTTCAGTTGCGACGTGCTCAGATGCTCGACCGCCGTAGTCAACGGGAATTGCTCGGGATGCTCTACCTGGAATACGCCCGGTTCCGTGTGTTCGACCCTCAATTCCGGCGGGGCTCCCGCGTTTGAATCGTTCTGGGCGTTGCCGCAACCTGCAAGGAATAACGCGGCCCCGAGAGCGAACGTTCGCGTTTCAAAGCTGAGTCCTCTCATTGGATGACCTCACGTCCCACGGCGAGATTCAATTGAGCTGCCGCATCCAGATACGACGCGACGAGATTCAGATAGTTGACCTGCACGCTGCGGTAGTCCGCTTGCGCGTCGAGGAAATCCAGAAGGGATGCTGCGCCGCGCTGGTAAGAGAATTCGATGGTGTCTCGCACTCGAGTCGCCTGTTGCAGATAGCGATCCCTGTACGGTTGGAGAAGAATCACTGAACTTGTCACAGCCGCATAAGCGGAATCAACGTCGCTAAATACCTGCGCTCGCGAGGCCTCGAGCAATTTCTCGTTTCGATCGATATCGAGTTGCGTCCTCAGTTTTTCACCTTGGTTACGATCGAAAATGCGCAGCGGAATACTCAAGCTGACGCCAAAGTATTGGTCAATGGGCGGGTTGCGAGCGACGTCGACGCCAATCGTCGGGTCTGTGGAGCCCATAGAAACCGCGAGCCGATGGTCAGTCTTGGCCTTGTCTACCGATTGCAGCGCAGCTTTCAGATCGGGACGCGCGTCCAAGGCAGCTTGCCGAATCTCATCGAGTGCGGCCATCTGCGTCGAGAAATCGAAGGCACCGGTGACGTCGAACTGATTAACTGGCGTTCGGTCATCCAAGAGAGCCAGAAGCTGAATCTTCGCCGTTCGAAGATTCACTTCCGCGGTTTGGAGGTCTGACTCGTATTGAACTCGTTGAAGCTCGAGTCGGTCGAGGTCCACCTGAGCAATGGCGCCCGTCCGATAGCGGTCGCGGTTGACGTCAAGCACGTGGTCGTAATACGAAAGATTTTCGCTGGCCAAGTCGCGAATGGCCTTCTCCTGGAGCGTTTGGATGAATGCCGTGCGCAATGTGAACAGCAGGGTCCGCTCCAAATCGGCTTGCTCGGACACGGCGATCTTGGTTGAGTCCTGCGCACTCTCGAGTCGAAGTTCCCTCTTGTGGTCGCGCTCATGCAGGTAGGTGACCACCGCCGATGGAAAGAAATAGGCAAAAGGACCGTGCGAGCGACCTCCTGGAAATGGATCGATCTGGTCTGCGCCCAAAGTCAGATTCGGATTCGGACGCAAATTTGCGGTGATCTCTTCCGCGCGAGACTCACTCACGCCAATTTGTCCCGCTTGCAGCGTTGGATTTGCCGTCTCAAACCGATCCCGTATGTCTTGCCAGGTGAGGGCCTTTTGTGCAAGACATGCCCCACTGAGAATAGAAGCCAAAAACATCGCAAAGCCGAGACGTTGAGCGAACCGCATGAAGCCTCCTCAACTTTGGTACCGGACGATCCGAATCAACTGCAAGCCAGCAAATTCAACGATGCGGCGCCGATGTGGGTATTCCGACGCTTAGGCACCAAATCCATTCGCCCGTTGCATCAGGTGCAAAACAACGAGGACAAGAAAGTGAGCAGTATTGAGTCGGGACATTACGGCAGCATTACAAACTAGGGGATCCGGTGCCCGGAGGCCCTAGTTTTCCACCCTAACTTTTTATATGCTGCTTCCGGTCCTTCGTGCGCGCGAAAAATCCAATACCATACCCCTATAGGGTAGTCAAGGGAAAATGTCACATCTATCGCGGGAAAAACTCGACTTGCTCAACCGAACAAAGAAGATTATCGGACAGCTAGAAAGTGTTCTACGCGGCCTGAACGACGACGAACAATGTGCAGACGTGCTCCAGCGCCTTGCAGCGGCACGAGGTGCCATAAATAGCCTCATGGCAGAACTCATGGAAGACCACATTCGTAATCACATGCCTCGGAAGAATAAGAATTCAGAAGAAGCTGTCGAGGACCTCATCGAGATCGTTCATACCTACCTGAGGTGAATTCTCCCCGCCAAGCTCGTTGCGTTGACGAGGACTTCGCGCGCCGCGAGGAACACGCGACGCAAAAAAGTTCATTGAGGAATCGAGCGGCCGGCAGCTGGCACACGCCGACTGGATATCTCGGGTTACGATATGACGTGTAGGCAACGCTACACAAGAGTATCGCATCACGATATATTGAAGCGCTCTCGGCTTCACTGCCCAGCTGCGATGGAAGCACGGCCCAAAGAGTGCCGCTAACTGTACCCCTTTTCGCCCTCGAATTGTGCGCAATATTCTGTCATTTCGGGGAAAACATCGGTCAGGCTCGGGTGCCGCAATCTCTGGTTTGCTTACTCTCGCGCATTGCAGCTCCGTACCCCAAGTCGCCCGTGCCGGCGGTGTTGCCTATCGATTCGGCTGACGACTCGACAACATTCTACGGACGTGACCGCGTCCAGTCGAAATAAATCGCAACGGGACCGTAACTTGGCGTCGGATCTACAGCAATTCAAGTATTTCCCCGCAATCGTAATGGCATGCTCAGATTTCTGGCCAACGGGTGTCTCGAAAGCGTGCATCCTAATTGTCGGATGTGATTTTTATCGCGTGAGGAGGATTACTCCATGCGTTCTCTATCCAAAATCGGGCTCGCGGTTTGTGTATCCCTCGTCGCATCAGTATTCGCGCCAAATGCGCATGCTGATGAATGGAACAAGAAAACCATCTTTACATTCAGTGCGCCGGTTGAAGTTCCCGGACAGGTGCTGCCGGCCGGAACTTACATGTTTAAACTCTTCGATTCGCCATCCGACCGGAACATCGTTCAGATCTTTAACTCGGATGGCACTCACCTCTACGCCACCATCATGGCCATCCCCGATTATCGAATGACTCCGACCGGCAAAACAGTCATTACGTTTTCGGAGCGCGCCCAAGACTTACCGGAAGCCGTACGAGCGTGGTTCTATCCAGGCGATCTCTACGGCAACGAATTCGTATACCCGCACGTTCGCGCGATGCAATTGGCTTCCACCAACAAAGTGAACGTACCCGAGACAACAGGCACAGCGGCATCCAATCTGCCGATCAGTTCCAAGTCCGCACCCGAAGTTCAAGCTCTCGAAAAATCACCGGTAACCGTGGCGACGCCGGAGAACACAGAAACTTCTGTGGCCGAAGCCATGCCGGCCAAGTCACTGCCGAAGACCGCGAGCGGGTTGCCGTTTCTCGCTCTAATCGGACTATTGCTACTGGGCTCCTCATTCGGAATTGGACTCATCGCGAAGCGCTTCTCAATCGGCAGGAGCTCGCCGCACGGTTTATAAACCTGTCCGTGCGCGCAAGTTCAAACCGAGGCTGATCGAAAATGCTGTGTCGAACCGCATTTCGGAGACACGCAGGTCGAGGGGGCACGAGTTTCGAGACGGCCCTCTCGATCACCGGCCTCTTTGCGCTCGCCGCGACCCTGGGGCCGGCTGGCATGTTGCCGTGGCCCGCCGGGGCAACGGCGCAAATCTCAGTCAAAACGGAACGTGTGGCACTTCCAGTTACGGTTCTGGACAAGCACGGACACTTTGTCGCCGGGCTTCGGGCTGACAGCTTTCAAGTTTTTGAAAACGGCCAGCGGGAAAACATTACAAACTTTAGCCAGGAGGACGTGCCTGTAACGGTCGGCCTGCTGATCGACCACAGCGGGAGCATGCGAGAAAAACTGCCGCAGATCTCTGCGGCAGCAGTCGCCTTTGCACGCACGAGCAATCCCAACGATAATCTTTTCGTCGTCGATTTCAACGAGATCGTGTCTCTTAAGCTGCCGGCGAATGTTTCTTTCACGAGCGATCCGAAAGCACTGGAGATGGCTGTGTCGGGAGTTTCGACCGGTGGCGAGACCGCGCTTTACGACGCGATCGTAGACGCGCTTGATCATCTAAAATTGTCGCCGGATCAAAAACAGGCGCTGATTATCGTCACCGATGGGGGCGACAACGCAAGCCGGCACCGATTTGGCGAAGTGCTCGATCTCGTAAGTAAGTCGAAGGCGGAGATATATGCGGTTGGGTTGACTAATCCTTACGACGAAGATTGGAATCCGAGAGTGCTGAAGCAACTGGCGACGGTCAGCGGCGGCAAGTCGTATTTTCCGAAGTCAACTGCCGAAGTTAGTTCGATTTGCGAGTTAGTCGCTCGAAATCTCAGGGAGCAGTACATGTTGACATACGAGCCTGCTCCAACTGGTCCGGGTTCCTCCTGGCGATCAATTCGCGTGATGGCTTCGAGCCCAAAGCGGGGAAAGTTGTGCGTGCGAACGCGTGCTGGTTACATGATGCCCTCACCTGAGAATTCGCAGATCAAAAAACCACAAGGCGCTCAGTGAATATAAGCGAAAGTCGGGACTTCACCATGTCTTTGATACTGGGGAATGTTCTTAGATTCTTCCGATCCGTGACGATGATTCTCGGCGCGGCCTTGCTGCTCTATGTCGGATACGTACTTGCGGATTCAGCCGTGTTTCAGGCGCGCGGCCGTCATGACCTGGCGCATCCCACACAAACGCGGGACAAGTTGGTACTGCGGCACGTCGCCCCGACCCGCGGCGCACCGCCGGGTGCTCTGCTCTGGGGCGCTCGGCGAGATCCGCCAAGCGAAGTCATTGCTGATATCGCGATTCCGCGCATTGGCCTGGACACAGTTGTCGTTAAGAATGATACCTCGCAAGATATGGATCTCGCGGCCGTTCACATAGCGGGAACCGCCCTTCCCGGCGAGCCGGGAAATATTGGAATCGCCGCACATCGCGACCGCTTTTTTCGCCCGCTTAGAAATGTTCGTATTGGAGATTTGGTAGTAATCAAGACAAGCTTCGAGAGAGTATCGTATATCGTCGATTCAATCGAAATCGTGCCCCCAAACCAGATTGACGTGCTGGACCCAACGCGCGCGCCAAATCTAACTCTCGTCACTTGCTTTCCATTTGATTACATCGGATCCGCTCCGTATCGATTCGTCGTGCGAGCGCACAGAATCAGCGACACGCATGCGCGAGCGTGAATTAATGCGATCGGAACACTGATTACGGCTCGCGCCGTGGGAAGCGTGCATACCGAGTTGGCGGCGCGCGAGATCACTTCCACCGCGACAATCCGAAGCGTCATCTGAACAGGCCGCTTGATTCTTGGCTTGCCGCCCGGCACCTCGCGACCACCTTCGACTTGATCAGGTAAGCCGTGGAAGAACGTGGCTATCGTAGCACGCCTTCGAGCTGCGGCGGCGCGTGGTGGACCACCTCCTTTACCTTCAAGCCATCCACCCAATCGACCAAGCACATAAAAGAAATAGTATTTCTATCCTACAGGATCATTTTTTGTCACGTACGGTACATACTTGATGGCGCGCCTTCGAGCACCGCGCTAAAGATCGGGCGGGAGGTGCAAAATGATTTCGCGCAAGTGTGTTAATTCATCCATTTTAGGCGCGGCGGTAGTGCTTTGCCTTGGCCTTGCGACCTCGGCGGGTGCCGGCGTCATGGCCCAAATGACATCCAGGTCGGAATCAATCGATTCGAGATTTGTGGATGAAGCCGCTTCGGGAGGCATGGCAGAAGTCCAGCTCGGAAATCTCGCGAAGGAAAAAGGAAATGCCAACGCGGTGAAGAACTTCGGCGAGCGGATGGTGACCGATCACAGCAAGGTCGATGATGAGCTGAAAACGATCGCTGCAAAACAAGGAATCACGCTGCCTTCCGGTTTGTCGAAGACGGATCAGGCGGAATACGATCGGCTATCAAAGTTGCAGGGAGCGGAATTCGATAAGGAATACGCCCGGCTGATGGTCAGAGATCATGAAAAAGACATAGCGGCGTTTGAGAAACAAGTAAACGATGGGAAGGATGAAGAGGTAAAGGACTTCGCGCGACAGACATTACCGACGCTGAAGGAACACTTACGTTTGGCGCGGGAAATGGAGCATTCAGTATCGTCAATGGGAATGTGAACGCGCTTCGTAGGCATCGGTGAGGCGCATGCTAGCTGAGGCTACGAAACGCTACGTGGACTTTGCGCCGCATTCGCCGAAGGGATGGATGACCGGCAGCGTGAAGATTACCGATAACACTCGGAATAGCCCGCGGTCGATTTCGCTGTGGGGCACCGGCGACTAATCGGGCTTTCGCGAGCCCTGCGGCAAGGGTGGCGATCGCAAGAACCGCCCTTGCCGCCAGTTGGTTGGTTGAGCGAAGATTTGGTTTAATCGAACGCGGATGCTCTCTCCTCGCATGCCCTTCCTGCCGACCTGTCCGCTTGCCGGGATTCTGATCGTAAGCACCTGCGCGTTTGGGCTTGCCGGGCGGGTGGACTGGGAAAGAGTACACATATATAAGGATGCGAGGCCCCATTCGACTTGCCGATTGACCCCGCCCATTCGCATCCCTGAAGTTCATAGATGTGCTGCATCTGGCCGGAATTTACTACCGCGCTGTTTTGTCCTGCGAGGGGCGACGCGTTGACTTGTCTGAGGGCACGGCATAGAATTCGCCGCAATGCCCGATTCTTCTCCACTCTCCGGGCGCACGATTTCCCACTTCCGCATCATCGAGAAGCTGGGCGGCGGCGGGATGGGTGTGGTCTATAAGGCCGAGGACGTAACTCTCCACCGTTTTGTCGCGGTCAAGTTCCTCCCCGACGAGATTGCCAAGGATGCACAAGCTCTCGCCCGCTTCCAACGAGAGGCTCAAGCGGCGTCTGCCCTGAACCATCCTAATATCTGCACAATCCACGAGATTGGGCAGCAAGATGGCCAGCCATTCATTGTCATGGAGTATCTGGACGGCGTGACGCTGAAACATCGTATCGGCGGAAAGCCCGTCGAGACGGACGTTCTGCTCGGTTTGGCGATTGAGATTGCCGACGCTCTGGATGCCGCTCACGCGAAAGGCATTGTTCACCGCGACATCAAGCCTGCCAATATCTTCGTCACCGAGCGAGGCCACGCCAAAATTCTTGATTTCGGACTGGCAAAGACGTTGCCGTCCGCGTCGGCACTTTCGATGTCGGCGACGGAGGATACCGCCGACGCGGTGTCTCCTGAACACCTCACAAGCCCGGGCAGTACGCTCGGCACGGTCGCGTACATGTCGCCCGAGCAGGCGCGGGCGAAAGAACTAGATGCGCGGAGCGATTTGTTCTCGTTTGGAGCCGTTCTGTATGAGATGGCCACCGGGCAGTTGCCGTTCCGCGGCGAGAGTTCAGCAGACATCTTCATCGGGATTGTGGAGCGCGACCCGATTCCAGCGGTGCGGCTGAACCCTGACCTTCCGCCCAAGCTGGAAGACATCATCAACAAGGCACTGGAGAAAGATCGGGAACTTCGTTATCAGGGCGCGGCAGAAATGCGGGCCGACCTGAAACGACTGAAACGGGAAACGGAATCGCGGCACGGTGTCCCAACATCTTCAGGGCCGGTCGCGGTCGCACAGGACAGCGGCTTGCAGACGGTTGCACAACGGCCCGCGTCCCCGTCGAGTTCGGTGTTGGCAGTTGCTCCAACGCCGCCATCGTCGTCTGCCGTAAACGTTGCCGAAGTGCCGGTCGCCGGGGGTAAGAAACTCTGGAAGATCATCGTTCCTGCGGCCGTTGTTGTGGTTGCCGCATTGGTCGCTGGAATTTTCTTCTTCCGTTCGCGTCCAGCAGCGCCGTTGACCGAGAAAGACACCATCGTTCTGGCCGATTTCGATAACTCGACTGGCGACCCTGTCTTCGATGGTGCATTGAAGCAGGCGCTCACCGTACAACTGGGTCAGTCTCCGTATCTCAACATTCTCCCCGAGCGCAAGATAGAGGAAACGCTGCGGCTGATGGGGCGTCCGTCGAATGAGCGCATCACGCGCGACGTGGCCAGAGAGCTTTGCGTGCGCACCGGTAGCAAGGCGATCCTGCTAGGGTCGATTTCAAAATTGGGTAGCCAATATATCGTCGGCATCGATGCGGTCGGTTGCACCGGCGGGGAGGCGCTCGCAAGCGAGCAAGAGGAGGCTTCCAGTAAAGAAGACGTCCTGAAAGCACTGAGCAAGGCATCCGCCAGCCTGCGGGGCAAACTTGGCGAATCGCTTGCCTCCGTTCAGAAGTTTGACGTACCGGTGGAGGCCACGACGCAGTCTCTTGAGGCGCTCAAAGCCTACAGCATGGGCATTACGACCGGCCGCACAAAGGGCGACGCCGCAGCGATTCCGTTCATGAAGCGCGCGCTCGAGCTTGACCCGAACTTTGCCATGGCCTATGCGGGCTTAGGGCTCGAATACTCTAATCTGGGACAAGCCAGTCTTGGAGCGGAGAACATCAAGAAGGCGTACGCCCTCCGCGACCGGGTTAGTGAGCACGAAAAATATCGTATCGCTGCCCTGTACTACACATACGTCACGGGAGAGTTGGACCAAGCCATGCAGACGTATGAGCTCTGGGCGAGAAGCTATCCACAAGATATGGTGCCCCCGGTCAACCTGGGGAACATTTATGCGGAGTTCGGACAGTACGAGAAGGCCCTGAATATGATGCAAGAAAGCCTCCGACTGGACTCGAACAACGTAGTTATTTATGGAAACCTCGCCGGAACTTATCTGAACCTCAACCGACCAAATGACGCCAAGAAGTTGATTGACGAAGCTCAACAGCGAAATCTCGATGGGTCCAACCTGCATTTGGGCATTTATCAATTGGCCTTTTTCAAAGGTGACACAGCCGAAATGGCTCAGCAAGTTGCTTGGGCTGCGGGCAAGCCGGGAGACGAGGACCTCGTGCTCTCATTTCAGTCCGACACTGAGGCCTATTACGGGCGACTATCGGAGGCACGCGACTACTCCCGCCGCGCCGTGGATTCTGCCGTCCGTAACGACTCAAAGGAAACGGCTGGCCTGTGGGAAGCGAACGCCGCTTTGCGGGAAGCGGAGTTTGGTGATGCCACAATCGCAAAGCAGGATGTTAATGCAGCGTTGGCGCTCGCTCCTGGCCAGGACATCAAACTGTTTTCTGCCCTTGCCTCGGCTCGGGTTGGAGACACAGCTCGCGCAAAAGCACTCGCAGACGAGCTGGAGAAGAACTATCCATCGGACACGATGCTGAAGGTCTACTGGCTGCCGACCATCAAGGCGGCGATGGAACTAGAAGCCAACAATCCCGCGCAAGCTGTGGTGTCTCTCGAACCTGCTGCACCCTACGAACTGGGTGCCCCGCCCCCATTGCAGTTGGGAACGATGTATCCCGTCTACATTCGCGGCGAAGCGCAGCTAATGGCCCACAATGGGGCTGCGGCTGCCATCGAGTTTCAGAAGTTTCTCGACCATCGAGGAATCACGCTAAACTTCCCACTCGGTGCACTCGCGCATCTCGGCCTCGCACGCGCTTATGCTCTCTCCGGCGACACCGCCAAAGCGAAGACCGCCTACAATGATTTCTTCACGCTCTGGAAAGACGCCGACCCGGACATACCCATCCTTCAGCAAGCCAAGGCGGAGTACGCGAAGCTACAATGAGCTAACCTCAGCGGTCCGAGCCGAGGTTCGGTTACAAGGTTTTAGAATCAATCGTCTCTACGTAAGCCATTTTCCAATGAATGGTGGCATTCGCTTGGCAGCTCCTTTGATTTGCAAGGGTCTATTGGGGCTTTTGGGCTGCGGCGGCGCGTTCCTTGGCGTAGGCAACAAGAGTGTCGAAGCGTGTGTCGCCGTGGAGGGATTTCAAGTCATCATCGGTGGCCATCCACTCGGCCCCGCCGCTCCACCCTAGGTCTATAGCCATGCGAAGGTATTGGAACGCCGCATCGCGATGCCCTGCGACCGCTGCGGCACATGCGAAGTTGTACCACGCCAGTGAAAGTGCGTTCTTTTCCAGTAATTGGCTAGCTTTCCGAATCGCTTCACGGAAAAGTCTCTCCGCCTCGCCGTACCGTTTCTCGTAGCTGAGGGTGATTCCGAGAGTCTCTTGGGCCAACAGTGTGTCCGGATGTTCCGGCCCGAGGACACGGCGCTCAATGTCGAGTGTTTCCCGATCCAACTTCTCCGCTTCGGCGTCGTGGCCTTCGCTCCGCAGGACATGCGCCAAGTTGCCCATCGACTTTAGTGTGTTCGGGTGCTCCGGCCCGAGGACACGGCGGCGGATGTCGAGCGTTTCCCGATCCAACTTCTCCGCTTCGGCGTAGTGGCCTTCGTCCTGCAGAACAAGCGCCAAGTTGTTCATCGACCACAGTGTGTCCGGATGCTCCGGCCCGAGGACACGGCGCCGGATGTCGAGCGTTTCCCGATCCAACTTCTCCGCTTCGGCGTAGTGACCTTCGTTCCACAGAACAAGCGCCAAGTTGTTCATCGACGACAGTGTGTCCGGATGTTCCGGCCCAATGGTACGGCGCCGGATGTCGAGCGTTTCCCGATCCAACTTCTCCGCTTCGGCGTAGTGACCTTCGTTCCACAGAACAAGCGCCAAGTTGCCCATCGACTTTAGTGTGTCCGGATGTTCCGGCCCAAGGACGCGGCGCCGGATGTCGAGCGTTTCCCGATCCAACTTCTCCGCTTCGGCGTCGTGACCTTCGCTCCCCAGAACATACGCCAAGTTGTTCATCGACGACAGTGTGTCCGGATGTTCCGGCCCGAGGACACGGCGGCGGATGTCGAGTATTTCCCGATCCAGCTTCTCCGCTTCGGCGTACTGGCCTTCGTCCGTAAGAATAGCTCCCAAGTTGTTGATATCGATGAGTGTGTTCGGGTGGTCCGGGCCTCGCGCACGACGGTCAATGTCTAGCTCTTCGCGGAACATTTTCTCGGCCTCAGCGTAGTGGCCTTCGTCCCTAAGAGTCATGGCCAGGTTGTTGATTGTCGCCAGTGTGCTCCGGATGGTCCGGGCCAAGCACACGACGTTGAACGTCGAGCGCCTCGCGCTCCAACTTCTCCGCTTCGGCGCTGCGCCCTTCGTCCTTAAGGGTCAAGGCCAGGGTGTTGATTGTCGCCAGTGTACTCCGGGTGCTCCGGGCCGAGCACGCGACGTTGAATGTCGAGCAGCTCGCGCTCCATCTTTTCCGCTTCGGCGTAGCGCCCTTCGTCCGTAAGAATAAATGCCAGGCTGCTGATTGTCGTCAATGTTCCCGGGTGCTCCGGCCCGAGCACACGACGTTGAATGTCAAGCAGCTCTCGCTCGAGCTTCTCCTCTTCGGCGCTGCGCCCTTCGGATCCAAGAGTCGTGGCCAGGTTGCTGATTGTCGTCAATGTTCTCGGATGCTCCGGCCCGAGCACACGACGTTGAATGTCAAGCAGCTCTCGCTCGAGCTTCTCCTCTTCGGCGCTGCGCCCTTCGGATCCGAGAGTCGTGGCCAGGAGTCCGATTGCCAGCAGTGTGTCCGGGTGCTCCGGGCCGAGCACACGGCGTCGAATATCGAGCAGCTCACGCTCCATCTTCTCGGCCTCGGCGTAGCGCCCTTCACCCGTAAGAGTATTGGCCAAGTTGTTGATTGTCATCAGTGTGTCCCTGTGGTCCGGGCCGAGCACACGGCGTTGAATGTCGAGCGCCTCGCGCAGCAACTTCTCTGCGTCGGCATAGTGGCCTTCCTGGTCGAGAGCCTCGGCCAAGTGGCGCATCGATATCAAGGTGTCTGGATGCTCCGGACCCAGGACTTGGCGGCGTGTATTCAGCGTCTCCCGGTTCAGTTTCTCGGCTTCGGCATAGTGTCCTTGGTCTGTCAAGAGCCAAGCTAGGTCGTCCGCCAACTGCAACGTTTCTGGATTCCTCGGCCCATGAACACGGCGCTCGATGTCCAGGGCATGTTCATATAGTGGCTGCGCGCGGGGATACAACCCCAGACTTTCGTATACTTCTCCCATGACGTCCATCAGTTGCGCCTGTGTCTCCGGGTCGGAGGCCAGCCCCGTCTCGATTTGTTTCGACCCGTTGTCCAGGATTTCGCGGGCGGTGATGCTGTTGCCTCGCGCTTCGCTCGGGTCCGAAACTTTAAACATGCCCTTCATGAAATCCGTGATGCGCGTGGCGCGGTCGCGTTCACGCGTAACGCGGCGAACCTGCACGGCTTGCATCACCGCAACACTCACTAGCAACAACAGCAACACTCCGGCAAATGCCACGCCGATGCGGTGACGCCGCACATATTTCTGCAATCGATAGCCCGCGCTCGCAGGACGCGCGACCAGCGGTTCGTTGTGTAGATATCGCTGGATATCCGCAGCCAGTTCCGATGGTGTGCCGTAACGCCGGTCGGGCTCCTTCTCCATCGCCTTCATGACCAGCCAATCCAGGTCGCCATGAAGCAGATTCACCAGCTGCTTGGGTTGCAGTCCGCGACACTCCGCCGTCGCCACCGAAGATTCCTTCTCCATTTCAATTTTTGTGCTCGGCCGCGGCGCGTCTTCTTCCCGCAACTGCCGCATCACTTCATAGAACGGCTTCTTCTGCCACTGCTTGGGGTCAAACGGCGGCGATCCGGCCAGCAGGACGTACAAGACTACCCCCAGCGAGTACACATCGGTCCGCGTGTCTACATCGCCGCTAGTTGATCCCGCCTGCTCCGGACTCATGTATCCCGGCGTGCCCACGAAACTCCCCACCTGAGTGAACATACTTTCGCCCGTCAGTTGTGGTCCGGTGGCTTTGGCCAAACCGAAATCAATGATGCGCGGCATCGGCTTGCCATCCACTTCCACCACCAAAATGTTCGCGGGCTTCAGGTCCCGATGAATGATGGCTTTCTGGTGCGCGTGCTGCACCCCCTCGCAAACCTTGATGAAGAGTTCCAACCGTTCCCGAATCCTCAGCCGCTTCTCATCGCAGTATTCGGTGATGGCGACGCCGGGCACATACTCCATCACGAAGTAGGGCTGGCCATCGGGGGTTGTACCGGCGTCAAACACCTTGGCAATCGACGGATGGTCCATGATGGCGAGTGATTGCCGCTCGGACTGGAAGCGCTTCAGCACTCCCTCGTCATACATGCCGACCTTGATGAGTTTCAAGGCCACTTGCCGGCGCACCGGCGCAGTTTGCTCGGCGAGCCACACTTGTCCCATGCCGCCTTCGCCCAGTTTCTGCAAGAGTCGATAGGGCCCAATCGATTTTGGCTCGGCAGTTGCAGCGGCTGTGCGAGAGGCAGAAGAAGCGGAGATGTCTAGCGTGGCGTCGGGGTCGGGTGCAGGTGCTACAGCGCCATTCGCGTTCGACAAAGGAACAGGAGGGATGTCTTTGGGTGGCTGACCTGTGTCACTCAAGCGTGCCTCACGACGACGAGCATCGCTAAAACTACACCTGACCTTACCCGGGCACAATGCTCGAACCGGGAAATTTCTCTGTCCACATGGCGACCGATCGCACTGCCTGGTGCGGTTCTATCGCGAGACGCGCGCAGCGGAAACCTCGACCCGCAGCTCGCATGCACCGCCCTACCCGCCGCCCTGTCCACAGGTCGAGTTCTGATCGCAAGCGCCGGCGCTAGGGCTTGCCGGGCCGGTGGATTGGGAACGGGTCCATATATTAAGGATGCGACGCACCATTCGATTTGCCTGAACAGGTCAATTTTGCAGTGCTCCGAAATGGCCAAATCCTTTCTGCTCACCATGTTCGATGAGGTCGTTTTGTAGTTTCTGGTCTCTCATTCGACACGCCCGCTCTTCCGGTTCGAGAGCCCGCGCATAGCGGCGACGGCAAGGCTAGTCCGAGAGTGGGGATCGAACTTGAGTATCGGCTTTGGCGTCGCACTCCTATTTCTTCGCCATCTTGGCAGCGGAATCGTAATGCTTGATGAAGTCGCTCGCGATAGCACGCCCTACCCATGCGTAACTAATACCGCTCATGGCCCAACTACCGCCCTTCGTTACGCGCCACAGTTCCTGCCCGGATTCCCGCTGGGTTAATATCGCTGCGGCCTGATTACCTCCACCATTCACTGGGTCTAGTTGCCCCGTCACTTCAACCTTCAAAACGAGGTCCGCTTTAACGGGATCAGCGACGAGCGTCAACTTGCCCGACCGGATGAGCTTCTTGCTTATCCCCGTCTTGAGATCGGCATTGTCTGGAGGAACCAACACGCACAGCGTCTTCGCGGACAGCAGGACCTTCTGCGCTGTTGGAGCGACCTGACTCGATGTTTTCGGCTGCTGCGCTGAAACTGCTGTCAATGCCGAGAGCGTGAGCGTGATGACGAGAAGAATCGGGCTTGCAGTTTTCATCGGGATAGCTCCTGGCCTCGCCAGACTAAGACTTTGTATCCCCCTTTCCCGAGAAAGTCTACATAACGACGCGAAACATCAGGGTCTACCGATCCGATGAGGATTTTCACTCGAGAACTTCGATTTCGGGGTACAGCGAAGAGTAAATGTTGAGCCGCGAAACGCTTTTACCCTTGAGGCACGCGTCGAAAAAGCTGAGCACGCAGGACACCGTCACGGCAAGCTGGTGACTGTCCTTGTTGGCGTTCAGCTGATTACGCGCCAACCGGACAAGTTGCCCACAATCAGGCATATCGAAAAAGTGTCATGAAGCCGAAGTCCATGTGGGTCTGGTTGTGGCAATGGAAAAGAGTCGCACCCGGATTGTTCGCCGTGAAATCAACCTCCGCAGTCTTATTTCCAGGGACGACAACAACGTCCTTGCTCAGCCCAGAAAGCTGCACCCCATCCAGACTTGTGACTTCAAATGTATGGCGATGCAGGTGAAGCGGGTGATCGTCCGTGCTGCGATTGATCATCCTCAGGCGATATCGTTTTCCCTCTCGTAGGACGATCGTGTCCGTGTGCGGATAGGACTTGCCGTTAATCGTCCAAGAATCGAAGGAGCCCTGTCCGTGAAATTTCGACTCGAACTGCAGGGCGATGGTTTCATCCGGCTCTTCAGAAACAGCCTCAGCCAAAGCAAAGCGCCGATAGTCCCACAGCGTCTCCGGCGGCTCGATCCATTTCGGCTTGCCCTGCTGGTTGGCATACTCAACTACGATTCCCATACCCATTTTGCGAAATTGCTCGCGCGTTTCGCCGAGAATCCATACCCCCGGATGATTCAGGGTAACGACGGCATCAATGCGCTCGGCAGGGCCCAAGCGAATCGCGCCCATCGCGGCCAGCATTGGCACGGGGTTGCCATCCATCGCGACCACCGTCAGTTCGTGCCCTGACATTGCCACCCAGTGAACCAGACTCGCGCTAGCGTTTAGAAGATGCAACAGCACTCGTTGTCCTTCGCGCACCTTGAGAGGGTCGCCAAAGCCGAGCATGCGGCCATCGATGGTTCCATGTTCGTACGCTGCTTCCATTGAGGAGTCTCCGCTGCCGCTCATGTACGCATTCCAATCGTGCAGCGTGAGGAAAATTTCCTGGTCGTAGGCACCGGCGTCGTTTCGCTGTTCGATATAAAAGCAGCCGAATTGCCCGGTATAAGTTGCGCGCTTTAGGTCTCGCCCGGCAGAAACGTGAGTGTGATACCACCGGAAACCCGCCGGGCGCGGCGTGAAGAGATAGCGGAATTGCGCACCCGGCGCGATGATTGCCCCGCCTTCCTCCACCGATCCATCCACGTCGGAGGGGGTCCAAAGCCCGTGCCAGTGCACGATCTCGGGGGTCGCGGTCCGATTGAATACGTCGATGACGATGGGCTTGCCTTCGGGCCAGCGAATCAGCGGCCCTGGAACGCGCCCATTGTAGGCCACGGTGTGAACCACCTTGCCAGGTGCGATCTCGAGCGCCAGCGGCGCGATCTCCAACTTCACGTCGGGTGCGATTTGAGCCCATGCCGGCGCGACAGAAGCGAGGGCCGCCCCGGCCAACGCTGCTCCCCCCTCCGCGATGAATGTGCGTCGATTCATCAGGCTCCTTGCGGCCTATTGCGAGCTTTCAGAGCTGCCGGGACGGTGATGCGACCAATCAAAATAGCGCCCGACAATGCACTTCACGATCAGATGGTCGGTTCCCGCAGTCGCACCCCAGCCGGCACCGAAATTGATCTCCCACTTGGGCGAAACGAATAGGTTTACGACCGGGAAAGCTTGTTGCTGCTGATAATGCAGAGGGACGAAATTCCCCCATTGGCCGTAATACGAATAATACTCAACGCCAAGGTTGAAATACTTTGACGGCGCATAGGTGAGAGTTGCCGCCGGACCGAAAGTCACACCCTTCGGCGCGACATTGGTGTAGTAAAAGTGTTTCTCCTGGAATGTCGAATCCACTGGCGGAGGGACTACGTGGACATCCCAGACCATCGTCCCGTTCACCGACCAGTACCAACGCCCAATCGTCTGGTCCACAATTGGCATGATCTGCCAGGACCAAGTCGGATTCGAGTATGCCGCTCTGGCATATCCGAACTCGCTCGATAAGCTCACTCCCACGGGCCAGTGCCAGCGGGAAGGGACCCGTACTCTCGGGCGTATGTGATCCCCGACCCACTGGACGCCGTTGCCGTTCTTCTCGGCCGTAAAGATGTAAAAGCCCACCTCGAACCAGTTATTGATACCCTCGGTCAGCTCAATCGTTTCATGCTCCTGGTGCTCGGTTGGCAGTATGCCGGACTGAGCTGTCGTGCTCCCCTCTACTGTAAAGTTGCTATGAAGTTCGACCAGCAGCGTTTTGGGCGCCATCGTCTCCGACGGATAGACCTGAATTTCGTAGTTATCCTGCGCACGCGCTGCGCTCGGGTGCAGCGAGGTAAGGCACATAAGAGAAAACAGCAGGACGCGAATCGAAATGCCGGCCAGTCCTGTGATTGAAAGGACTTTTTTCATTCGACGGGTGCTGCAATCGGTCCAAAAGTTATCAGCAGAACCGACCGGATACTCATTTTCTAAGAGTTTTAACCGCGATTTTCCGGGCGGACGCCGGTCTCGGGCATCGTATGCTTGACGTGCCGTCGAAGCAACGAAATTGCCACCAAATCAGGACAGCACACGGAGCTTGACTCAGTGGAAATGCTCAGCTACGTCCGGCGAGAGCAGCACGAGGTTGGTGCCAGCATTTTAGCGGGCGGTGTACTCGCCGCGAATGCTGTCCTTTAGCTTAGACAGATCGTATTCTCACCGTAGTTCGTCACGCAGTTTCCGTTTCTCAGTTTTCCTGTTCATACCCCGGGTTTGGTTCAAGCTAAGCGCGGCCGCTGCCTCCGCGTGAACGGAAGACTCGCATGCTCTGCCCTGCGTGCCGCCCTGTCCGCGGGTCGGGAGTCTGATCGTAAGCGCCGGCGCTGGGGCTCGCCGGGCGGGTAGGTTGGGAACTTGTATGTATATATAAGGATGCGACGCTCCATTCGATTTGCCTGAACAGATCAATTTTGAAGTGCTCCGAAATCCTAAATCCTTTTTGCTCAACATGTTCAATGAGTTCGTTTTGCAATTTTCGCTCTTCTATCAGTTCGTCCTCGCGTGAACCGCCAAGAGACCTGTCTGCATCGCGGTGTTCGAAGCACTGAGTGCAAATGCCTAATTCGCGGAATTAAAAATGTTCGCTAAGCTCGTTTTTGAATTTTGGTTTTTTTTCCGATCCGGCTGCTAATCGCTGCGCCGTGCAAATAATTGTATCCGCCGTCATTCACCATGGACGATGAAAAAAGCAATGGTAACGTGAATCGATATTTCGCACTACACGAAAGACGCGGAGGGCCGCAGCGGTCGTAGAATAGCGGCAAATGTCTTGCCCTTCGGCGATAACGAGGCAGCGCCGCGCTGCTGCGCTGGCGTTGATCGTGGCGGCGGTGTGGACGCCGCGAGCGCGCGGCGCGCAAACGCAGCAACCAAGCCAGTCACACGGAAACCATTTCTTCACGGTCACGGTGGAAGATGAGACCGGAGTGCTCGTCGCGTCCGCACGCGTGACGCTTACGCTGAACGGCACGCCGACTTCGTTTCAGGCCACCACGAATTTCAGCGGGCGCACCGAATTCAACGGGCTGGCCGGCGGCACGTACACCGTCTCGGTGGAAAAGCGAGGCTACTACGCTGAGACGAATAACAGCGTACAAGTCGGGCAAATCGACTCGATCGACATTGTGCTGCCGCACCAGCAGGAATACAAAGAAACCGTGCAAGTGAACTATTCGCCGCCGACGATTGACCCGACGCAAGAGTCCGCGTCGGATAAACTGACGGGACAAGAGATCATCGACCTTCCTTATCCCACGACGCGTGATATCCGCAATGCATTGCCACTGCTGCCCGGGATTTTGCCGGACAACGCCGCGCCGGGTCAAGTGCACGTGGCAGGCGCAGCGAGCAATCAGACTCTGTACACGCTCGACGGCTTCGACATCAGCACGCCGGTAAGCGGCCTGCTCGATCTGCGCGTCAGCACCGATGCGATTCGCTCGGCGGAATTTTTGACGAGCCGCTATTCCGTCGAGAACGAATGGGGATCGGGCGGCGTGCTGAATCTTGAAACGGGAATGGGAGATGACCGCGTCCGATTCTTCGCGACCGATTTTGTTCCCAGCTTTCAAGACGAACGCGGAATTCACTTCGCCAACGTAACCCCGCGATTCACGCTGTCTGGTCCATTGAGCAAGGGCAAGGCTTGGTTTTACGAAGCCGTGGAAGGAGAAGACGACCTGAGCATTTATACGGAACTCCCTCCGGGGCAGGACGCCGATCATTACTGGCGCTACAGCAATTTGACACGGGCACAAATTAATTTGACGCGAGAAGACCGGCTGATTGCGAGTTACCTCTATAATCATTCGGACGAAGACCATACCGGCTTATCGCTGATTCAGCCGCTTTCGACGACGACGAGCCAGGCGAAATCAGCCGATCTTGCGACGTTAAAGGAACAACATAGCTGGACCACCGGCGCGCTGCTCGAAGCTGGGATCAGTTTTCTCGAGTTCACGGCTAAAGCGCTGCCTCTCGGCACTCAACCGTTCGTGCAGCTTCCGGGCACGGCATCCGGCAACTACTACCTGACGTCCTCGAGCACCGTGCGCCGCTTCGAGGGCCTCGCGAACTTATTCCTTCCTCCCGCTGAATGGCACGGGCGTCATGAATTTACGCTCGGCGCACAATTTGAGCGCACGAGCGACGATCAATTCGCCTGCCGGCAGGCGTACAGCATCGAAAGCTCCGCGGGCGTTTTGGTGCGAGCCGTCAGTTTCACGGGCAGTCCGAGCTTCGAGCAGGATCTGTTTGCGGGAAGCGCGTACGTTCAGGATCGGTGGGCGCCCGTCGCGTCGCTGCTTTTCGAGGGCGGATTGCGTTTTGACGAGGATGATCTGCTGCGCCGGGCGATTTTATCGCCGCGCGTAGCCGCCACTTGGATGCCTACTCACGTTGGACAAACCAAAATCTCGGCCGGCGCCGGGCTTTACTACGACCGAACGGATCTGGATAAGCTCACGCGACCATTGGGAGAAACACGACGGGACGTCTTTTACGCGCCTGACGGAATCACGCCACTCGGACTCGCGGTGACCACGCTGTTTGAAGCGGATCCCAGCGCTCTTCGCGCGCCGGGCTATTTGAACTGGAGTGTTGCGTTGGAAAGAAAGCTTCCAGCTGCCGTTTATCTGAAGGCAGAGTTCATCGAAAAGCGCGGATACGACGGATTTGACTATCTCGATGAAGGGCTAGTGATCAGCCCGACCGGTCTTCCGAGCAGCGGCGTATTTACTTTGCAAAATGGACGCCGAGACAAATACGACGGCCTCACGCTTTCTTTTCGGCGCACGTTCCACGACAAGTATCCACTTTTCTTTGCATACACTCGATCGAGTGCGCGGTCCAGCGCGGTCTTAGACTCAACCATCGACACGCCGTTTTTTAGTCCACAGCTCCCGGGGCCACTGGCCTGGGATGCGCCGAACCGGATCCAGTCCTGGGGAGTCGCGCCATTACGCCTGCCGAGAATCCATGCGCTTGAATTCGAGTACTCATTCGACTGGCGCACCGGCTACCCGTACAACGTGATCAACATCGAACAGGAACTTGTGGGAGACCCGGGCCAAGCGCGCTTTCCCGATTACGCCGCGCTGAATCTGCACGTCGAAAAACGGTTTTCGCTATTCGGACTTCAATGGGCGCTGCGGGCGGGCTTCAATAACATCACCGGACGCGAGAACCCGGTGATCGTAGAGAACAACATCAATGCTCCGAATTTTGGCGAGTTCGGGGATTTCGAACACCGGGCGTTCACGGGGCGAATCCGTTTCCTCGGCAGGAAGTAGCCCAACACGATGCCGAGAACCTATATACAAGGATGCGACGCCCCATTCGATTTGCCTGAACAGGTCAATTTGGCGGTGCTCCGAAGTCCTAGTTTGCTCGCGCTCATGTGTCGCGAAGCAGCGTGGTTCCGTTCACTACCACATCATCTCCGGTTTCGCGACCAACCAGGAGTCAGCCACCGCTGCGGACGCGGACAAGGTTTTGGCCGTCGCACGATCGGGCGGCCGATGAACGGAAGCTCAGTCCTCGAGCCCGGCGATGTTAAAGGCGGCCCGGCCGGCGAGCGCAGCGCGGAAACCATACACCGCGAAGCCAATCAGGACTAGCAGGAGAAACAGCGAGCGTCCGATGTACCAGCAGGAGAAGTCCAGCGAGACAGGCAACACGGAGATAAGGAAGTAGTATGCATTGAAGACAAAGAGTGCGAGGAGGCCAAAACGAATCAGGACGATCAGTGACAGTGCCGCAACAAGGATCGAGAAGGGCAATGCCACCCAGAAGTTTTCACCCGTCGCTCCCAGGTTTATGATGGCGAGAATCAGGCCAGTGAGACCGACCGCCAGCCACTGCTTGCGGAGGAAAACGCGCGAAAGAAAAAGCAGCGACAGCGTTACGAATGTGAGGAACACATCGAACGAGAGAACACCAAGCCCAGCCGACAAGAAGCGGTTTGGCCCGCCCAGGGAATATGGCGCTGTAACAACTGGAGTAAGACCGGAGACGTTGAACCAGTATGGCAAGGCATCTAACGCATAACCGGAAAGGGCGCCGACCGTCCCCATCAGAGCTCCGGCTAGAACGTCCCGGCCGACCAGGGGATCCCAGACCTTGCCGGAGAGAAGTCGTGTCCAGGAGATCAGCACGTCCGGCCAGCGCCGCCGCACATAAGGCTCGAGCGCCATGTAGCTTAACCACACGAAAACTGCCTCGCTCAGAGCGGTACCAAAGGCGCGGAAGAACATACCGAACTCGCCGCCCGTGTCCGATACGTGATGCCCTGCCAGAATCCATGCAAGCATGGCGATCGAGAAGGCGAATGCGGCAATCCGGAAGGATCCCTTGCGGTCTCCGCGGCCCATGCGAACGTTACGGCGCGCAAAGACAGCACCTGCAACAAGCAAGGAAACGATCATGAGGATCAAGGTCACACCGGCGATGACGTTGGAGAGGACTCGCGTGGACTGCTCGGCGGCCCCAGGGAGATTCCACGGCCCGAGAACATCGAAATAAACCGGCTCGCCGTGGTAGGCCGCTGCCGTCACATGGAGCGGCGTCGCTGGGTCCTGCACTAAACTGCCGTCCCATTCGGCGCGTGCGTCGAAAGCCATCGGTGGAAGCAGTTTCGGCCCAGAAAGTGTGAAACGCTTCATATCCAGGCCCCCTGCGGCAAACAAGGTTCCCCAATCCGCATCCGGCCAAGGGCCTTTCAACAGTTCCACCCGCGGTGGGAGAGCCTGCAACCTGAGCAATCTCCCCGACGAATTGATCTCGACGGAGACCATGCCCGGGACATCTATCGCCGGATCATTTTGCGAAACGTTGCCGCTTGAATCCAGGGGGACCATCGGGCGCGGGCTCTGGCGATACCAGAAGTTCGTGGGTCCCAGCTCAGCCTGCGCGAGTTCCCGGACGCGCTGCGGAGAAGGTTCATGCAAAGCACGATAACGGAGAAAATCGTAGGCTCGGAAGAACGAGGAGTCGGTATCGGCCGGCTGGTCACTGTAACCGAATTGCTTGATGAGTTCCCGTGCGCTGTCGGTGAGGGCATCTGCGCTCTTAGGAAGAGGGGCCAAGCCGAGGTCTGAAGCCTTGGGAGCGAGAGCCACTTCGAGAAAAATCACCGCGAACGTCCCCGCGAGAAAGCCCCAAGCCATGCGAGGGGCTAGCGCGCCTGCGTCTCCCGCCGCCGCGACCATTTCGGGCGAGGGTGTTTCGCCCGCGGCCAGCGCTGCAGCGAGCGGATCGCCGCCGGGCAGCGCCGCCGTCACTTGCAGGGCGGTCGCGGGGCGCTTCGCAGGGTCTTTCTCCAGACAGCGAAGGATGACGCGCTCACCAAGCGGATCAATGTCTTTGACGATCTGCGAGGGGTGCGTGGGCGCGCTTTTATCGCGCTGGCGCGCCATCTCTTCGCCGGAAGAAGCGTCGAAGAGGCGCTTGCCGGTGAATATCTCGTAGAGGACGAGGCCGAGCGAGTAAAGATCGCTTTTCGGCGTCACTTCTCCGCCCGCGAATTGTTCGGGCGACATGTAAGCGGGAGTGCCGGCGCGCGCCTCGGCGCCTCCGATTTCAGCGACCAGCCCGGCGAGTCCGAAATCCGTGATGCGCACGCGGCCGCGACCATCCAGCATGATGTTCGCGGGCTTCAGATCGCGATGAATGATGCCGTGCTCGTGGGCCGCCGCGAGGCCCGCGCACAATTGCCGCGCGATTTCGACGGCTTTGTCCGGCGGCAACCTGCCAATGCGGCGCATCAGCGAAGCGAGATCTTCGCCATCCACAAATTCCATGGTGAGGAAAGTGTGTGTGGTGGTTTTGCCAGCGTCGGAGGTCTCGCGGATTTCGCCGATATCGAACACGCGGCAGACGTTCGGATGCGAAACTTGACGCGCCAGACGAACTTCACGCGTGAATCGTTCGAGCGCCTCTTCCGTCTGCGCCAGCGACCGTGGCAGAAATTTCAGCGCCACGGTTTGGCCGAGTCTTAAGTCTTCAGCACGATAGACTTCGCCCATCCCGCCTTTGCCAAGAGGCGAAACAATGCGATACCGATCGGCGAGGGTAGTCCCGGGAACATACCGTGCTTCGTAGCCGGAAGAGGAAGAGGATATCTTGGCATTGAGATATGAATCCCGCTTGCGCGGAGTGGCAGCTTGCGAACCGGAGACTCGTGGAGCGGCATCAAGTCCTAGCGTCGGCGTGGAGCCAAAATCCACTGCACTGCCGCAGGAAGGGCAGAAGCGCGCTGCGCCCGGGACTTCACTTCCGCAGACAGGGCAACTCATGATTGTCGGGGGAGTATATCACCGCTCCCTTTCAAATCCCCGAAGCCGTAGAGTGCTTAATTCGCCTTCACTGCGGCCTGCCGACCACCTCCGGGCGCTGTGTCCGTTAAACGAAAGGGTCGCACGCCATGCCCTGGGGCCCTCCCTGTCCGCTGGTCGAGATTCTGATCTTGAGCGCCGGCGCCGGGGCCTGCCGGGCGAGAGGCGGGAACGAGTGCAATATATAAGGATGCGACGCCCCATTCGATTTGCCTGAACAGGTCAATTTTCCAGTGCTCCGAAATCCTAAATCCTTCTTGCTCAACATGTTCAATGAGTTCGTTTTGTAATTTTCGCTTTTCCACCATGTACCTCGCCCTCGCGCGAACCGGCAAGATACCTGCCTCTGCCCTGCGTGGCGCCTGTCCGCTGGCGTGGCGCTGTGGCTCTGGTTCCGGAAAAGGCATTGCGATCGCGACTAAGAGCCCGGTAGCTAACGCTGTTCCGAAAATATTTGAGGCTACAGTTGCAGTGACTCCTTGACGCCCTCAATCAGCCGCGATCGCCGTAGACTCAAAAAGCGGTTTGCGCGGAGTGCTCCTCGCGACAGGCCGCGGCGAGACGCTCGGATCCTTCTACAGCAAAGAGTAATATCGAGAGGTATTACAGATCCGCGACTTTCGCAGATTGACAGCGTCATTTCGACGCCCTGACGGTCGATGTAGCTCTCGGGAATCGGTGCCTCTCCGATCCCGAGAAGGTAACCATCGATCCAATCCCCTGGATAAAATCTGCCGAGTCGTCCAATGCGGTGATTCAGCACAACCTCCGGAACGAGATCCTCGGGTCCCCCTCTCGGAAAACGATATGTTCGCGCGCTCGGGCGGCGGCCGAACGGCTTCGGCAGCCAGCGAAACGTTGGTTCGTCCCACGGAATTTCGAGACGGAAATGATCAATCGAAATGGTTCGGTCCGCGTCGTCGTTTGAAATCAGAAGGCTGATAAGGTAACCGGTTCCACCGTTATTCAGGTCAAAAACCTCATTTTGAACGACGGTACCAGATTGTGTGATCGACAACGAGCTGCCTGCGGCAGTGAGTTTCCGGACGACCTCGCCGTCGAGAGGTATGCCTGCATTTCGAAGCTGCGATACCATTTGCAATTCCTGTTTGCTGAGTTTTTGCATCACGCGGGTCATGTCTTGATCTCCTCCCGGCCAAAGCGTTCAAGTCTTCGCCGAGCGGGCCTCAGCGCGGCGGATCAATGCTGCGGATCGTGTGTCGATCGGCGGGACTCCGGCACTGCCGACTTGCGTTTCTCCAAAGATACATATGACATACACGACATACACGACGTACATCGAAGCTACGGCCTTCCCGACTTCATCACTCTCCTCGCCGTTATTCTGTCCCCAGGATTTTCTCTTGCGTCCTGTTCAGGTCCGACGAAAAGTTCACGGCAGAGATTGCAGGTGCCTCACTTTCCCGCAAGGCGGCGACGTCGAAATCCCGCGCCAGTGCGTCGATGTGGCGGCGCACGTTCTCGGTTAAAGTGATTGAAAATCCCTGGCCGTCGCGCTTCGGGTGGAGTCCGAGCGATCGGAGGATGTCGCCAATCTTTCTCGCCTCCAGTGCAGTGCTCTCCCCGCGGCACCGCCCAATCGTTTCGGCCGTTTTCTTGATCTCGCCGACGTAGACTTTCCCCTGTTCTCGCGTGCGGCAGTCGAAAATCATCGATTCGATGGCGATGCATCGCTCATCTCGCCAGCACCCCGCTCTGACTGCTTCCTCTTCGGCTTCCAGCATTTGCACCAGACGGTCCTGAATTCCTGGTGCGCCGACGATGCAGCCACCGAGAATACGCGCCAAAATTCGAATGTCTGACGAATGATTCGGCAGATCGAATTGCGACTCGCCGACGGCGACATGATTCGCGGTGCGATAGTCGAGAAATTTCGGCTGAAGCTCCTCCGAAATCCGCGACTTGGATTTTGCGTCGAGAATCGACAATCGTCCTCGGCTGGGCGTGAGATGAACCCGAATCGCCGCAGTTCCGAAGTCTTCGAGCCCATGCGAAACCCCGCAGTAAAATGCTTTCGCGCAGAACGCGTCCGCGAAACCTCCTTTCCACGGGAGATGCGATCCGCGATGACTCGAAATGACCAAGAGATCCCGCGACTTGCGGCTATCGGAGGCGTGATCGATCAAAATCGTTGGTTGCCAGCCGGACGGAATGGAGCAAACGGCGGCGCGATCGATTTCTCCGACACGCAGCGGATGACGGACTACGCACTCGAGTAGCTGTAGCAGCAGAAACGCTTCGGCACGAGGCCCAGTGATCGCGAGGCACGGCGCGATTCCGTAAGCCTCCGGAAACCATGTGGAGAAGCCAAAAAGGGTTGTCAAAAACGCGACTGCGTCGGAAAAACCGTGGCACCTGAAGAGATCATAAGTCGCCGCGAATAGCTCGTTCGTCGATCCACACGGTGCCCGCCGATGGGGCAGTACCGTCGCGCGCAGTAGCGACGGATCGATCTCGGCGGGCACATAGATGTGGCCGTGAGCTTCGATGTGTGAGCCGATTCTTTTTTTCGCTCCGTCACAGAACAACAGGGCCAACTGCTTAGATTGGGCATCCCAGATAACGTCGAGCGAGCTGCCGTCGCGGAAAAATTCGCCGAATGTACGAACGAGTGGATCCGGTGCCCACTTAAGATGAATTCGTCCCGGACGTCGGGGAGAGATAAATGAGGGTTTGTTGCGCATCGGACACCCCTACGGAACTGTCACGACTCCGCATCCAGATTAACGTGCTCACAGGGGTCCGACTTCTCACGTCGCGCAGCAGAATTCAATCAACTCCGCGATGGTCACATCGTACCAAATCGATTAACGCTCGTCTAGAGAAACTGAACTCCGTCTCACCCGCAATCACTTCTGTTCGGACC